>CAWAAD010000001.1:0-110000 GCA_963779895.1 uncultured Actinomycetes bacterium
GCTGCTCAGCCAGCTTGACCGTGCTCGCGCGGCGGTCGCCCTCCGCGGCCCGGATGTCGAGGCCGGGATGCTCGCGTACGCGGAAGCGATGATGGGGTCGTTCAGCCAGCCGGTGTTCTCGGTCCCCTGGTTGAGGTAGAGGAGCTGGGTGAACTGGAAGAAGCGGTTCTGCGCGGCGGCGGCGAGAGCCGCGGCGCGGCCGCGCTCGGAGTCCGGGCCGAGCAGGTGATCGGCCGGGCCTCGACCCTCAGCTTGCCCGTGCGGACGTAGCCGCGGAGGATGTCCGGCATGACGTCGAGCTCGAAGGTGCGGCAGAAGGGGCACTGCAGGTCGAGGTACTCGACCATCGTCGCCGGCGCGTCCGGCGAGCCGAGCACCGTGCCGTGCTGGGAGGGCCGCGGAAGAGCTGTGTGACGGTGTCGGCGTCGGGAAGCGCGCTCGCGTTCGTCGATGGAGAGGAGCCGCCGCCGTTCGTCAGCGCGAAGGCGAGCACCGCCGCGACGAGCGCGACGCGATCGCGCCCAGCCCGATCGCGAGCACCTCGGCGAGGCTCGACGCCCTGCGGTGCTCCTGACGGGCGGCGGGGGCGGTGTCCGCCGCTGCTGCCTGGCCTTCTTGCCGCTCGTCATGTCTCCCTCACGGTAGCCGCTCGCGGCGAGGGCAGTACACCGAGCGCCAGGAACGCGAAACAGAGCGCGAACCCCGTCGAGCGCCAGCGTCGGGATGGTCATGTAGCCGAACTCGTCGTCCACTTGACCGCGCAGCCGGCGCCGCCGACCGCGCAGGCCGGCGGCTCCTCGATCACCGTGTTCTCGATCAGCAGGTGGTAGACGGACACACCGGCCCCGACCAGCGGCAGCGGCAGGAGGTAGCGGGAGATCCGCCGGTCGTTCGCGGCGGCTGCCAGCAGGCTCACGATCGAGAGCGGGTACATGCAGATGCGCTGGAACCAGCAGAGCTCGCACGGGAACGAATCCGGCGATCTCGGAGAAGAAGAGGCTTCCGCCCGTCGCGATCGCCGAGACGAGGAAGACGAGCCAGAGCTCGTAGCCCTCGACGAGCTCCCGCAGGCGGAGCGCGGCCAAGCGCACGCCGGCGAGCCAGGCGACCGCGACCAGCAGGAAGAGGGCCGCAAGCACTTGGCCCGCGACCCCCAGAGCCGCCAGAGCGACCGTGACGTCGTGCGTCAAGCCTCGCGCCGGCTAGCGGTCGCGCCCGCCGCGGCCCCGGCCGCCGCCGCCGCCTCGACCGCGCCCGCGCTCACCGTCGCCGGCGCGGTGGACGTTCCTCGCGCTCGCGCGGGGGCGCGTTCTTCGCGCGCTCGATCAGCTCCTCGGGCTGGACGAGGCCGCCGTTCTCGTGCTTGGCCACGAGCTTGAGCCCGATCCGGCCGCGGTCCTTGTCCACCTCCTGGACGACCACGTCCACGACGTCGCCGCGTGCCGATCACGTCCTCGATGTGGCCGACCCGGCCTGGGCCGACGTTGGAGACGTGCAGCAGGCCGTCGGTGCCCTTCTTCAGCTCGACGAAGGCGCCGAACTGGGTCGTCTTGACGATCTTGCCGGTGTAGGTGTCCCCCACCTCCGGCTGCTTCGTCAGCGACTGGATGGCGTTGATGGCGGCGTCCGCCTTCGTGCCCTCGGTGGCGTAGATGAGGATCGTGCCGTCCTCCTCGATGTCGATCTGCACGTCGTAGTCGGCCTCGAGCGAGCGGATCGTCTCGCCGCCCTTGCCGATGACCATGCCCGATCTTCTCGGGGTCGATCTTGATCGATCGAGATCCGCGGCGCGTGCTCGGCGAGCTCCTCGCGCGACTCGGGAATCGCCTCGAGCCATCCGGTCGAGGATGAAGCCGCGGGCCCGCTTGGCCTGCTCGAGCGCGCTGCGCATGATCTCCTGCGTGACGCCGGTGATCTTGATGTCCATCTGCAGGGCGGTGATGCCCGTCGCGGCGTCCCGGCGACCTTGAAGTCCATGTCGCCGAGGTGGTCCTCGGCGCCCTGGATGTCGGTCAGGATCGACGTAGTCGTCGCCCTCCTTCACCAGGCCCATCGCGATCCCGCTCACCGGCGCCTTGATCGGCACGCCGGCGTCCATCAGCGCGAGCGTCGAGCCGCAGACCGAGCCCATCGACGACGAGCCGTTCGACTCGAGCGTCTCGGAGACGATGCGGATCGTGTACGGGAACTCGTCCGCGGCCGGGATGATCGGCTCCAGCGCCCGCTGCGCGAGTGCGCCGTGGCCGATGTCGCGGCGCTTCGGCCCGCGCATCAAGCCCGTCTCCCCGACCGAGTAGGGCGGGAAGTTGTAGTGGTGCATGAACCGCCGGTCGGTCTCGAGCGAGAGGTCGTCGATCCGCTGGCCCTCCTTCGCGGTGCCGAGCGTGAGCAGCGACATGATCTGCGTCTGCCCGCGGGTGAAGAGCGCCGAGCCGTGCGTGCGCGGGAGACACGCCGACCTCGCACGAGACCGGGCGCACCTCCTCGGCGGCGCGGCCGTCCGGGCGGCGCTTCTCGACGGCGATCTTGCGCCGCACGAGATCCTTGTAGACGGCCTCGGCCGCGCGCTTGATCCACTGGCGCGTGACGGCGTCCTTCGCCGCAGGCCCCTCGCCCTCGGCCACGGCCGGACCGACCGGGAAGGGCAGCTCGACCTGCTCGACGATCCGCTCGAAGAGGAGGTGACGTTTGGCGGACTTGAGCGCCTTCGAGTCCTGCTCCGCCTCGGTCAGGGCCCTGAGCTCGTTCTCGAACTGCTCGCGCACGGGCCCCTCGACGGCGGCGAGGCGCTGCTGGTCGAGGATGAGCGACAGGCTCGAGCGCGTCTGCAGCTCACGGACGACGTCCTCCTCGGTCGAGTCCATCGAGATCTCCCCGCCGAGCTCCACCACGAGCTCCTCGACCGCTCCCCCGGCCTCGCGCAGGCCCTCGCTCCTGGATCCGCTCCCAGATCGCGTGGCCGTGCTTCTCCTCCAGCTCCGAGGTCAGGTCGGGATCGAGCCACTTGGCCTTGCCGACCTGGGGCCGCGAGCTCCTCCTGGGCCTCGCACAGCTTCACGATCTCGCGGTGCGCCAGCTCGAAGGCCTCGAGGATCGTGTCCTCGGGCACCTGCTCCGCGCCCGCCTCGACCATCGTCAGCGCCTCCTTCGTGCCGACCACGATCAGGTCGAGCGAGCTCTCCTCCTCCGTCTCCTGCAGCGTCGGGTTGACGACGAGCCGCCGTCGAGACGGCCGACGCGGACGGCGCCCACCGGGCCGAGGAAGGGCATCGGCGAGATCATCAGCGCCGCGGAGGCGCCGTTGATGCAGAGAATGTCGTGCGGGGTGATCAGGTCGGCCGAGATGACGGTGCAGATCACCTGCACCTCGTTCTTGTAGCCCTTCGGCCAGAGAGGCCGGATCGGGCGGTCGATCATCCGCGCGGTCAGGATCGCCCGCTCGGTCGGCCGCCCCTCGCGCTTGAAGAAGCCGCCCGGGATCTTGCCGGCGGCGTACATCCGCTCCTCGACGTCGACGGTGAGCGGGAAGAAGTCCGCTCCTTCGCGGGCCTCCCTCCTGCCCTGGGCGGTCGCGAGCACCATCGTCTCGCCCGAGCGCACGACCACGGCGCCGTCGGCCTGCTTGGCCAGCTTGCCGCGTCTCGAAGGTCATCTCCTGGTCCCCGACGGTGACCGGAACCGTCGTTGTCCGGGCTCGGTCGTCAATGCTCATGTCGTTCCTCCACTTCTTCTGCGTTCGGAGAGTGGGGGTTTGAGTCAGCTCGCCGACGCTGCCGGCGGTAGCTCGCTCAAACTTCCACCCTCCTGGGTCGGTTTCGGCGGGTGCCCGGTCAGGCCGGTCCTATCCGCCTGAGGCCGAGCTCCTTGATCAGGGCGCGATAGCCCTCGAGGTCCTGCTTCTGTAGGTATTCAGGAAGCCGACGGCGCCGGCCGACGAGCTTGAGCAGGCCGCGGCGCGAGTAGTGGTCCTTCGGGTGCGTGCGGAGGTGCTCGGTCAGCTCGTTGATGCGCGGGCCGTCAGCAGCGCGATCTGCACCTCGGGCCGAGCCCGTATCGTTCTCGGCGCGGCCGTGCTTGTTGACGATCTCCTGTTTCGCTTCCTTGGCGAGGGTCACATGCTCCTCCGGGTAGACGTCTCCGCAGTCCCAGCGCGCCGCGAGGAAGGACGCGAACGGCCGAGACTGCGGTCGGCGCCACAGGGTAGCAGACCGTCGACCCTTGCCCCGCGAACCCCTCTTTGCCACGCGTGCGCGGTGGCCACCATCCTCCTCCCCACTGCGAGCGTAGCGCGGAGATACGCGCCTGTGGGTGACGAAAGTGAGCCGGAAGCGTCACGATCTGTCCACGGTGTAGGCCGCGGTCGCAGCCGGACACCCCGCGGCTCGTCGAAGCGGGGATCGAGGTGCTCGAACAGGGCGGCTCCGCAGCCGACGCCGCGGTCGCCGCGTGCCTCGCCTCCTGCGTCGCCGAGACGGTCATGACCGGGCTCCTCGGCGGCGGGTCACGCCATCTACTTCGACGCCGACGACGGGGCGTGCCCGCAACCTCGACTGCTTCGTCGCCGTCCCTGGGCTGGACGGAGCGGCGAGCCACGCGGACCGCTCGAGCTGGAGGTGCCGTTCGGCGAGGAGCTCGTCCACTACACGGTCGGCGATCGCCTCCTGCGGCGTGCCGGGCCTTCCCGCCGGCCTCGACGAGCTCTGACGCGGAGCACGGCCGTCTGCCCTGGCCGCGGGTGGTCGAGCCTGCACTCCGGCTCGCCCGCGCCGGCGTCGAGTTTCCGCCGGCCCACGCGCCTGCCTGGAGATGCTCGCGCCGGTGATGACGATGAACGAGGGCGCGCGGATCTATGCCCCGGAGGGCGGCCTCCTGCCGGAGGGAGCACGGCTCGAGCAGCCCGGGCTCGTTCGGGCCTTCGAGCTACTGGCGGTGGAGGGAGCGAGGAGCGCATACGACGGAACGATTGCGCAGTCGCTGCTCGCGCTCGTCCGCGAGCGCGGGGGCATCGTCACGTCGGCTGACCTGCAGGCCTACGAGGCGCGCTGGCGCGAGCCGGTCGAGGACGCCCTACCTCGGAACCCGCTTCCTCACGCGCGGAGGGCTGTCACGCGTGCCGGAGACGCTGCCGCGCCTGCGCCGCCTGCGCGGCCTCTCGGCGGGCGAGCGCGCGGTTCGCCTCGCCCGAGCGCTCGACGAGCGAGTTCGCGAAGGACACACGACGAACGTCTCCGTCGTCGACGGCGAGGGCAACGCCTGCGTCCTTGACGACGAGCCTCGGGTTGGGGTCGGGAGACTTCCTGCCGGGCCTCGACCTCCACCTGAACAGCATGCTCGGGGAGACCGACCTCGTGCAGGGCCGGGTTCGGCCCGGCGACCGGATGGAGAGCATGATGGCCCCGAGCCTGGCGTTCGACGACGAGGGGGTTTCTGCTCGCCGTCGGGGCTGCAGGCGGAACCCGGCTCCGCGGCGCGCTGCTCCAGGTCGTGGCCGGGATCCTCGATGAGGGCCTCAGCCCGCAATCGGCCGTCTCGCGCCCGCGGCTCCACCCCGTCGCGCGTCGGGTGCACCTGGAGCCGGGTTTCGAGCCCGAGGTCGCCCCGGCGCTCGAGGCGGCCGGCTACCAGGTGCAAAGCTGGCCCGCGCCGCACCACTACTTCGGAGGCGTCAGCGCAGTTGGACGCGCGGGGTCCGCCGGAGATCCCCGGCGAGATGGAGCAGCGGCTCTGAGTCCGAGCTGAAAGGCTGCCAGCCGACGTAGCCGCAGTCGGGGCAGCCCGGGCCCACAGCGCTTTTCCACTCCTTCAGGCGCGAGTAGACGGTTCGGCATTCGAGACACCGCACCGTCTCGATCACGCGAAGGGCCGGTTCGACACGACGCGGTTCGGCGTCCATACCTGACAAGACTCCCGAGGTTGCAGAAACTTGCGTCCGGCTTCGAAAGTTTCTTCAAGGTGTTCTTCCGAGACCTGCTAGATCGGCGGCTCGGCGTTACGCGTCTCCTCCACGTCGCGGGCGATCTGCTCGACGAGTGCCTTCTCCGTCTCGAACGCGCGCTCGTCTCGCAGCCGCCGCCAGAGCTGGAGCACCAGCCGCCGGCCGTAGAGATCGCCGGCGAAGTCGAGCACGTGTGCCTCGACGCGCCGTTCCTCCCCACCGTAATGCGGGTTCGTGCCGATCGAGATCGCAGCTCGACTTCCCCGACCGCCCCAGCGTAGATCCCGTGGGCGGGTACGAGGAGAAACGGGTCAGGCGCAGGTTCGCGGTAGGAAAGCCGAGCGTCCCCCGCGCGCGTCGCCCGCGACGACGACCCCCTCGACCTCGGGCGCACGTCCGAGCAGCTTCGCCGCCCGCTCGACCTCGCCCGCGTGCAACAGGTCGCGGATCCGGCTCGAGGAGATGCGCTCGGCCAGCGGCACGGCCCGGACGTCGAAGCCGAGACGTCCCAGGAGGGCGAGATCGCCGCGGCGGCCCCGGCCGAAGCGGAAGTCGGCGCCCGCGACCACGACCTCGGTGCCGAGCCGCCCGAGGAACGTTTCCGCGAACTGCTCCGGGCCGAGCCGAGCCAGCTCGAGGTCGAACTCCAGCACGAGCACGTCCTCGACCCCGGCCTCGCCGAGCAGCTCGAGGCGCCGTTCGAGCGTCGTCAGGAGCCGCACCTCGTACCCGAGCGCGATCCTCGGATGCGGGTCGAACGTGACGACTGTCGGCGTGAGCCCGGCAGCCCGCACGGCCTCGAGCACCTGGCGGTGGCCGAGGTGGACTCCGTCGAAGGTCCCGATCGCGACCGCGCGCGGACGGGTGCCGAGCGCCGCCGGGTCGCGTTCGACCCTCAAGGGACCTCTCGTGCCCGCCGGCGAGACGCCGATCCGGGCGAGCGCCTCCTCGGGAGCGATCATCCGCTCGGGATCGGCCTCCTCGACCGGGAACGGTCCGACCTCGGTTCGCCGGAGCGTCGCACAGTGCCCGCCGAGGGCCGCGGCGATCGCGCGCACGTACGTCCCCGAACTGACGCGCAGGTCCAGGCGAGCAACCCCGTTGCTATAGGAAATGACGTCGAGTGCGTCCACCCTCGAGCGCCGCGAGGGCATCTCGACCGCGACCCCCCGCCGGTGCAACCGGTAGGCGCGCTCGCCGCAGATCTTGACCGCCGAGGCGGCCGGAATCTGCAGCTCGATCTCACCTCGGAGGCGCTCGAGCCGCTGCTCCAGTTCCCCCGCCTCGGGCGGCTCCAGCCGCTCGACGACCTCGCCCTCCGGATCGCCCGTCGCGGTCCGGGCGCGGAGATCGACGTCCGCGAGATACCGCTTGTCGAGCCCGACGAAGCACGAGGCAAGCTTAGTTGCCGCTCCGGACAACACGAGCAGCAATCCGGTTGCGAACGGATCGAGCGTCCCTGCGTGACCCGTGCGCGCTCCGGTTCGGCCTGCGCACTCCCGCCACAACCGCGAAGGACGACGGCCCCGCCGGCTTGTCGATCAGCAGAAGCCCGCTGGGGCTAAGCGCCCGCGGCGGCACGAGCGAACTCGTCGTGGATGAAGCGGGCGATCTCCTCGACCGAGGCGTCGCTGGAGAACCCGGCCGCCTGCCGATGGCCGCCGCCCCCTGACTTGCGCGCGATCGCGGAGACGTCGATCTCATCCACCGACGCGCGCAGGCTCACCTTGCGCGGCAGCGCGCCGTCGGTGCGCGGAGGCTCGCGGATCAGCGCCACCATCTTGGCTCCGTCGATCGCCCGTAGCGAATCGATCACTCCTTCGGCGTATGCCTCGGCGGCGCCCAGCTCGGAGAAGTCGTTTCGCTCCAGGTACGAGATCACCAGCCGCCCGCCCTCGTACACCTGCGCCCGCTCGGCGGCCTTCCCGATCAGCTTGAACTTGATGAAGTCGATCGACTCGTACAGCGCCTGGAAGATCCGGTGGACGTCGGCGCCTGCCTCCACCAGCTCGGCCGCCAGGCGAAAGGATTTCGGCGTCGTGTTGGTGTACTGGAAGCGCCCGGTGTCCGTGACGAGCGCGATGTAGAGCGCCTCCGCGATCTCCGGCGTCAGCTCGACCTCGAGCTCGGCGAAGAGGTCGCGAAGCACCTCACCGGTCGAGGATGCATCGGGCACGACCAGGGTGACGCCGCCGAAACGCGTGTTGTCGTGGTGATGGTCGATGTCGATCGTCAGCGGCGCCTGCCGGAGCAATGCGGGATCGGGCCCCATCCGCTCCTCATTGGCGCAGTCGACCGCAACCAGCACCCGCTCGGCCGCGTCCGCCGGAGGCTCGCGCCGCAGCCCTTCCAGCGGCATGAACGCGTACTCCTGCGGCAGCGGCGCGTCGCCGTAGAGGTACATCACGCTGTCCTTGCCGAGCGAGTCGAGCGCGAGCTTCAGCGCCAGCAGCGACCCGAGGGCGTCGCCGTCCGGGTTCTCGTGCGTGACGAGGAGGAAGCCGTCGCGGGAGCGGAGCGTTTCGGCCACCGCTCCAAGGTCGTCATTCGTCTGTTGGCGCGAGCTCATCGATTAGTTGAGTCATGCGGACCCCGCGCTCGACGGTCGGATCGTACTCGAAGGTCAGCTGAGGGGTCCGCTTCATTCGCAGCTCGCGGGCGACACGAGCCTGAAGCACGCCGTGCGCCGCCGCGAGCCCGTCGAGCGTCCGGTCGCGTTTCCGCGCCGTCCCGAGCACGCTGACGAAGACCGTCGCATGGCGGAGATCCGCGGAGGTCTCGACCCCCGTCACCGTGACGAAGCCGAGCCGTGGGTCCTTGAGCTCGCCCATCGCCTCGGAGATCACCTCCCGCACCGCCTCGTTGACCCGCCGCATGCGCTCGCTCATCCCGGTATTCAAGCTGTAGCTTTGCGACCTTGAAGGCTCTGCTCGTCCTCGCGGCCTCCGTGCTCGCCCTGAGCGGCGGCACGGCCCGGCCTGCAGCCCGCCCGGCGCCGCACTTCCGCGTGCTCGCGCACGTCAACCCGGGCGGCGGCTACTCGGGCGACGTCGTCGGCGAGCGTCACTACGTCTACCTGTCGAGCCATAGCGGCAAGAGCGACTGCCCTGCTCAGGGAGTCCGGGTCTACGACCTGGCCAACCCCCGGAGGCCTCGGTACGTCGCCACCTTCGCCGCAGGCGACTCCGCGCCCCAACTCGCCGGGGCCTGGACGGAGAAGACGATCGTCCGCAGAGTGCAGACACCGGGATTCGCGGGCGTGCTCGCCGTGACGAGCGTGCAGGCCTGCGGCAACGGCTTCGGCGGCTTCGGCCTCTACGACGTCACGCGGCCGGCGCATCCCCGGCTGCTCTCGCTCGTGCGCACGGAGCCGCGCGGGTCGCACGAGATCTGGCTCGCCGCCGCGCGCGGGCATGCATGGGTCTACACAGCCGAAGGGGCAAACGAGTACGAGCTCACGCCGGATGCCTACGGCTTCCACATCTACGACGTCTCCCGCCCGCTTGCGCCGGTCGAGGTCGGGGGCTGGAGCGCCTGCCGGACGCTGCACAAGTGCACCGGGCTGAACGGCAAGCCGAGGACACTCGTCCACTCCGTGATCACGAACGCGGCCGCGACGCGTGCCTACCTCGCCTACTGGGACCTGGGAACGGTCATCCTCGACGTCTCCGACCCTGCGCGGCCGCGCTATCTCGGCCGGACACAGCCGGGGCAGGGACAGGTGCACTCGGACTGGCTGGCGGCGCACGGGAAGGTTCTGCTCGAGACGCACGAGATCGCGCACGGGCGCGCAACCGTCTGGAACGTCTCCCGGCCGGCCCGCCCGAGGAAGCTGTCCGAGATCCGGCTCCCACGAGGCCTCCGGCCGGGCGGCGGCTACCGGAACTTCTACGGGCTCGCCGACAGCGTCCACGACCCGAAGGTGGACGGAAAGCTCGCCTACCTCTCCTGGTATGCGTACGGGTTCCTGCTCTTCGACCTCTCGCATCCCTCGCGGCCGCGCTTCCTGACCCGCTTCCGGCCGCCGCCGGAGCGCGACGAGCACGGGCTGCTCTGTCCCGGACAGACGTGCACAGCCGACTGGTCCGCCGTTCCCAGGCCGCACTACGTCCTGGCCTCGGACCTGAACTCCGGCCTCTGGATCCTCAGTCGTCCAGGCTGACGATCTCGCGCTCGAGGAGGCCGAGCTCGAACGCCTGACTCGCCAGGAACCGCTCGGCGCCGGCGAGCAGCTCCTCCAGCTCGCGGTGCCCCCGCGCGACGCACGAGAGCGTGAGGCGCGAGCGCTGCCAGAGCTCGTGGTGGTCGACCTCCGCGACGGAGGCGCCGAAACGCCGCTGCAGCTGCGCCTTGACCGAGAGCAGCTCCTTGCGCTTGCCCTTCAGCGATCCGTTCTCGGGAAAGTGCAGCTCCACGGAGAGGATTCCGACATAGCCGCTCGGCATCGGGCTCATTCTGGACCGCGAGCCGCCCGGTGAGGACAATCCGACGCGCGGTTTAGGCTCGCACGGGGTATGACATCGAACAAGGAGCAAGCATGAACACATGGTCTCGCTGGTCGCCCGGGGCCGGCATCGTCTTCGTTGTGCTCTGGGTCGTCGTGTTCGCCATCACCAGCGGCTCGCCGGACTCCGGTGACTCGGACAACAAGATCCTTTCGTACTACGCCAGCAGCGGACATCGCACCAGGGACATCGTCTCGCTGGGTCTGATCCTGGCCGCATCACTTTTCTTCATCTGGTTCCTGACCGTGCTCCGCACGCGGCTCCTTGCAGCCGAAGGCGGTGCGGGCGGCCTGACCGCAGCCGCGTTCGGGGCGGGCCTCGCAAACGTCGTGCTCTGGTTCGCGACGGCGGCCGTCTTCGTCTCGCCGTCCTTTGCGGGTGCCGATACCGACAAGTTCCAGCTCGACCCCAACACGTACAGGATGCTGAACGATCTGGGTTACACGCTCTGGTTCGGTGGGACGACGATCGCAGCGGTGCTGGTCGTCGCAACGGCAC
Source organism: uncultured Actinomycetes bacterium (assembly GCA_963779895.1). Classification (GTDB taxonomy): domain Bacteria; phylum Actinomycetota; class Thermoleophilia; order Gaiellales; family Gaiellaceae; genus AC-32. The sequence goes on from CAWAAD010000001.1 coordinate 10,939, forward strand.
TGCTCAGCCGCAGAACGGGGCTGCTGCCGACGTGGCTGACGTGGCTGAGCTTCGTCGTCGCCGTGACGCTGCTCGCCGCCTTCGCGTTCTTCCCGATCCTGATCTTCCTCGGCTGGGTGCTCGTGGTCAGCCTCGTCCTGGTGTGGAAGGGAGCAGCAGAGCCGGCGCAGCCGGTAGCTGCGTAGCCGCAGAGAGGGAGCTCAGCCCGCGGAGGAAGGCGCCGGCGTCTGGAGGTCGGTGCGCTCGATCTCGCGCGTCTCGTAGACCTCGAGCACGTCGCCTTCCTTCACGTCGTTGAAGCCGTCCAGGAGGATGCCGCACTCGTAGCCCTCCTCGACCTCGCGGACGTCGTCCTTGAACCGCCTGAGGTGGCCGATGCGGGTCTCGTAGATGACCGTGCCGTCGCGGACGACGCGCACCTTCGCGCCGCGGCGAACGGTGCCGCTCGTCACGTATGAGCCGGCGATCGTCCCGAGGCGAGAGACGCGGAAGAGCTGCCGCACCTCGACCTCGCCGATCGTCTCCTCGGTGCGGACCGGCTTCAGCATCCCGACGAGCGCCTGCTCGATGTCCTCGGTGAGCTGGTAGATCACGCGGTAGGTGCGGATCTCGACGCCCTCCCGCTCGGCGAGCGCCCGCGCCTCGGCGTTCGGCCGCACGTTGAAGCCGACCACCATCGCGTTCGAGGCCGAGGCGAGCATGATGTCGTTCTCGGTGATCCCGCCCACGCCCTCGTGGATGACGCTCACGCGCACCTCTGGATGCTGGATCTTGGAGAGCTCGGAGATGGCCGCCTCGACGGAGCCGACCACGTCGCCCTTGAGGACGAGGTTCAGGTCCTGGACTGCGCCCTCCTGGAGCTGCTCGAAGAGCGACTCGAGCGAGACGCCGACACGCCGCTGGGCGAAATGCTCCCGGCGCAGGCGCTCGCCGCGGGCCTGTGCGTAGTGACGGGCGGCGCGCTCGTTCTCGACCACGCGCCCGACCTCGCCGGCCGGCGGCGGATGGTCGAAGCCGAGGATCTCGACGGGATCGCCCGGCCTGGCCTCCTGCAGCTTCTCGCCGAGGAAGTTGTAGAGGGCGCGCACTTTGCCCCAGGCGTCGCCGGCGACGATCGCGTCGCCGACCCGCAGGGTGCCGCGGTGGATGAGCATGGTCGCGACCGGGCCGCGGCCGACGTCGAGGCGCGACTCGATGATCGGGCCGGAGGCGTCCGCCTTCGGGTTTGCCGTCAGCTCGAGCTCGGCGTCCGCGACCAGCAGCACCTTTTCGAGCAGGGCATCCAGGCCCTGGCCTTCCTTGGCCGAGACCTCGGCGAACTGGGTCGTCCCGCCCCACTCTTCAGGCTGGAGGTCCTCGGTGGCGAGCTCGTTCCGCACCCGGTCCGGGTTCGCGTCCGGCAGGTCGACCTTGTTCACGGCGACGACGATCGGGACCTCGGCGGCGCGTGCGTGCGAGATGGACTCGCGTGTCTGCGGCATCACCCCGTCGTCGGCGGCGACGACGAGGACGGCGATGTCCGTCACCTTCGCTCCCCGGGCGCGCATGGCGGTGAAGGCCTCGTGCCCGGGAGTGTCCAGGAAGGTGAGGGCGCGGCTGTCGTGCTGCACCTGGTAGGCGCCGATGTGCTGGGTGATCCCGCCGGCCTCGGTCTCGACCACGGCGCTCTTGCGGATCGCGTCGAGCAGCGTCGTCTTCCCGTGGTCGACGTGGCCCATGATCGTGACCACGGGCGGGCGGGCCTCGAGATCCGCCTGGTCGTCCTCGTAAACCTCCGGCTCGAGCTCTTCCTCGGCCGCGTGCTTGATCGTGATCTCGCGCCCGATCTCGGTCGCGATCAGCTCGACCTCCTCGTCGGACAGCGACTGGGTCGCGGTCTTCGGCGCGCCCAGGCCCATCAGGGTCTTGATGATCTCCGCCATCGGCTTGCCGAGGGCCTGAGAGAGGTCCTTGACGGTGACGCCGGATTCGACCGTCACCGGGCCGGTCGGGTGGACGATCTCGCGCGGCGTCTTCGGGCGTGCCTCCGCCCGCTCACGGGCCTGGCGCGCGTTCTGGCGCGGGTGCGCGGCGCCCGTGTCGATCACGACCCGGCGCTTGCGGCGGCCGGGCGGAGCCCCCTGGCGGGGCCGGATCGGACGGTTTGGCCTTTTCGGACGGTCAGCCATGGGCGTCAGTGTAAGGGGCCTCGTAAAGCCCAGCCAGCCCGGGATCGACCCGGACGGTCGCTTTCAGGGCCCGGTTGAAGGCGCGACGGGCGGCCGCTCGCTCGAAGCACGAGAGCCGGCGACACGTGTACACGCCCCGGCCGGGACCCTTCTGAGAGGGGACGAGCGCACCGTCCCGCGCCACGAAGCGCAGCAGCTCGCCCTGCGGGGCCTTTCGTCCGCAGCCGGCGCACGTCCTGGTGGGCTCGCTCACGCAGCGTCGCCGGTCTGCTCCTCCGCCTCGGTAAGAGGCTCGGCGGGAATGCCCGCGGGGCGCTCCTCGGGCGGCGCCGTTTGCGGATGGGAGACGCCGAGATCGACCTCGCCCTCGGCCCCGGCGACGGCTGCGGCGCTCGGGTCGTGCGTTGCGGCGGCATCGGCAGGCGCCTCGCTCTCGAGCTCTTCCTCCTCGCGCACCGGCTCGACGCTGCTCGGACCGATGCTTTCGGCCTCCGGCTCGGCGGCTTCGGCGGCCAGCTCGAGCCCGGGCTCTGCCTCTTGGACGATCGGTTCCTCGTCGGGCTGGGCGTTCTCCCGGAGCGCGAGCTCCTGGTGGGCCGGGACGCCGCAGTAGTGCGAGCCTGGGAGCGCGGTGTTCGGGCAGCGCTTGCCGGTCGAGAGCACCGCGGAACAGCGGCCGGTGAACTCCTCGTCTACGCCGTCGCCGGCGAAGGCCGCCTCGGCCTCCTCGGTCGCGAACTCGGTGTCGGACTTGATGTCGACCTTCCAGCCGGTCAGACGGGCCGCCAGGCGGGCGTTCATGCCCTCCTTGCCGATCGCAAGCGCGAGCTGGTCGTCGGGGACGACCACGGTCGCCTCCCGCCCCTCGTCGTCGAGGTAGACCTCGCGCACACGCGCGGGCGAGAGCGCCTTGGCGACGAAGCGCGCGGGCTCGTTGTTCCAGGGGATGATGTCGATCTTCTCGCCGCGCAGCTCCGAGACGACCATGCGCACGCGCGAGCCGCGCGGGCCGACGCAGGCGCCGACCGGGTCGACGCCCTGTGCGTGCGACTCGACCGCGATCTTCGAGCGGTAGCCGGGCTCTCGCGCGACGCCGCGGATCTCGACGAGGCCGTCGGCGATCTCGGGCACCTCGAGCTCGAACAGCGTCCGGATCAGCTCGGAGTCGCGCCGGGAGAGGATCACCTGCGGGCCTTTCGTGCCCGAACGAACCTCGGTGATGACCGCTTTGATCCGCGATCCCTGCTCGTAGCGCTCGCCGTCGACCTGCTCGGAGCGTGGGAGGAGCGCCTCGACCTTGCCGAGGTCCACGAGCACGTTGTTGCGGTCGCCCGCCTGCTGGACGATTCCGGTCACGACCTCGGTCACGCGATCGACGTACTCGTCGTACATGATCTGCCGCTCGGCCTCGCGGATCCGCTGCGTGATCACCTGCTTCGCGGTCTGGGCGGCGATGCGGCCGAAGTTCTCCGGCGTCACGTCCGCACGCTTGACCTGCTCCTCCGGGACGTCCGACCAGTCGATGTCCAGGTCATCGTCGGTCACGAGGACGTGGGAGCGCTCGCCGTTCTCGGCCTCCGCCTGCTCGAGCTCGGTGAGCACGCGCTCGCGCGCCTCCTCGATGAGGCGCTCCTCGATGTCGGCGGGCAGCTCGATCGAGAACACCCGGAAGTCGCCTTCCTCGTGGTCGAGCTCGACCACGGCATGCCGGGTCGCGCCCGGCGTCTTCTTGTAGGCGGCGAGGAGAGCGTCCTCCAGCGCGGCGATCAGCGTGTCGCCCTCGATTCCACGGTCGCGTTCGAGCTCGTGGACGAGCTCGATGATCTCTCGGCTCATTGGTCCCTCTCGTCGATCAGGTTGCCACGGACGATCTGCTCGTACGGGATAACGACCTCGTCCCCGCCGGCGGCGACGGTCACGGCGCTCTCTCCGGCCCGGGTGACCTCGCCGCGGACCTTCGAGCGCTCGGCCGTCTTCAGCTTCACGCTGCGGCCGACGACGCTGCGGAAATGCTCCGGTTTGCGCAGCGGCCGCTCCAGGCCCGGAGACGAGACGGAGACCGAATACGTGCGCACGTAGTCCCAGAGGACGCGCGTGACCTGCTCGCAGAGGGCGTGGTCCACGCCCTCGGCACGGTCGACGAAGACCGTGAAGCGCTCCGGGCCGGTCAGCTCGACCGCGAGCACCTCGACGCCCGGAAGGGCCTCTGCGACCTTGCCGCTGATCTCGCGCTCCAGCTCTCTCTCCTTGTCGTAGACGTTTGCCACCTCGTACTCCTCATAGAAAATGGGCGCCGAGCGCCCATTTCGCCAAACCGGTGAAATGTGGTGCTGCCAGAATAGCAAGTGCCGTGTCCAAGCCGATTAGCGTCGCCGCCGCAGCTCTGACGCTTGGCGTGCCGACGCTCACGGGCGGCGGCTGCGCCTCAGACCCCAACGGCAGACGCTGCTTCGGCGATCGGTGGCCAGGGGGATCGGACGGGTTCTTCTTGGGACCGCAGAGGTTGCAGATCTGCCACACGCCCTATCTTCTGTGCGCTCGGCCGACCTAGCGACTGAGGCGGGCTGGGCCGAGTGGCCCCGCCGGAGCGGGGCCCTCTAAAGCCCCTTAGACGGTCGCGGCCTCTGCGGGCTGGTCCCCCTTGAGATGCCGGATCACGTCGGCGACGTCGGCGATCTCCTGCTCGAGGTCGCGCTGATACTCCTCCAGCCGGGAAAGCCACTCTTCGCGGCTGGGGAATCTGCGATGGCCGTAGCCGAAGCCGCGGCGCCCCCGGGAATGTCCGTGTCGGTGCATGTTCACCTCCCTTCCTCGTAACGGTCGAGAAAGCTTCTGATCGTGTCTTGGGCCCGCCGCAGAGCCTCGGCCCAGCGATCGAGCAACCGTCGGCCCTGGGCCGTCAGCTCGTACGTGCGCTTGGCCGGACCGGGCAGGTCGGCGTTCCACTCGGAGGTGACGAGCCCCTCGTCCTCGAGCGCGCGCAGCAGCCGGTAGAGGTTGCCGATGTCGACCCGGCCCTCGACGCCCAACTCCGGAAGGCGCTCGAGCAGCTCGTAGCCGTGAACGGGCCGCTCCCGGAGAAGCAGGAGCAGCGCGGGCTCGGCGAAGCGCTCGACACGTGCTGTCACGTCCCAGTGGCCGGGGCGAACGAGGCGGCGGCTGCGGGAGCGTGCGTGGTGGCGGCGGTGGGTCATCGATTCCCAGTATAGGTAAAACACATATGTCTATGACCGGTCAGTACGCTTTCGGGCCGTGGCGCACCCGGATCTTCCTCGCGAGCAGTCCTATCTCGACCGCGCCTACGCGTGTCTCGACCGGATGCGCGAGGCGCTCCTGCGCACCTCCGGCGCGGCGGCGACCGAGGTCTCGGCCCAGGCGATCGAGAACTGGGCGACCGGCCGCCTCCGGACGTTCGAGGACGCCGAGCGCGGGCTCTGCTTCGGCCGGATCGACTCGGAGGAGGCCGCGGAGCCGATCTACCTCGGCCGCCGCTGGGTGCACGACGACGACCGGAACGCCCTCATCGTCAACTGGCAGACGCCGGCGGCGCGGCCGTTCTACACCGCCACGCCGGCCGCGCCGCACGGAGTGCGGCTGCGGCGCCGGTTCCGGACGCAGGGGCGCATGCTGACCGGCATCAGCGACGAGGCTCTCGACGGGTCGCTCGGGGATGCGGCGGCGTCGGTGGACGACTTCCTGCTCGAAGAGCTGGAGCGCACGCGAGACGCCCGCATGCGCGACATCGTCGCGACGATCCAGGCCGACCAGTACCACCTGATCGCGCGCGAGCCCGAGCCGCCGCTCGTGATCCAGGGCGGCCCCGGGACCGGCAAGACGGCGGTCGGGCTGCACCGGGCCTCGTTCCTGCTCTACGCGCACCGCTCGGCGCTTCGCCGCGTGCTCGTCGTCGGGCCGAACCCCGCGTTCATGGAGTACGTCTCGCACGTCCTCCCCACTCTCGGCGAGGACAGCGTCGACCAGCGCGCGGTCGGCGAGCTCGTCGAGGGCGTCGAGGTCACCCGCGTCGACCCGCTCGAGACACAGCGCCTGAAAGCGGACACGCGCCTCGCGCAACAGGTGCTGCGGCTGGTCGAAGAGGCCTCCGAAGGCGAGCCCCAGGAGCTCGTCGTGCGAATGGAAGGGAGGTTCGTCGGCGTCGAGGCTGACGAGGTCGAGGAGCTGCTCACGGAGACGCGCGCGGAGCACGGTCTCTCGGCGGCCGCGCGAGAGCGCTTCCGGATGGACGTCCTTCGCCGCTTCTACGAGGACTACGGCCACCGGCTGGGCGGGCAGGCCTACCGGAACTTCGAGGAGGTCGAGCGGGCGCTCCGGAAGGACGGGCGGCTGACGCGCTTCCTGAACCGCACCTGGCCCGTCCCGAAGCCCGAGCAGATCGTCAGGCGCCTGCCCGACCTGCCTCGGCCCCGAGGCTGGAGCGACGCCGATCTGCCTCTGCTCGACGAGGCCCGCGCGCTCATCTCCGGGCCGCCGACCCAGTACGGCCACGTGATCGTCGACGAGGCACAGGACCTGACACCGATGCAGCTGCGCATGGTCGCCAGGCGGACGTCGCGAGCGTTCACGATCCTCGGCGACATCGCCCAGGCGACCGGGCCGGTCTCGTACGACCGCTGGGACGAGCTCCTGCCGTACCTGCCGGACGGAGAGCGGGCCGAGGTTGCGGAGCTCCGCCACGCCTACCGCGTCCCGCGCGAGATCATGGCGGTCGCGCTCCCCTTGCTCGAGCGGATCGCCCCGGGCGTCCAGCCACCGCTCGCCTACCGGGTCGGGGCCGAGCGCCCGCGCACCGTCCACGACGAGTCTCCCTTGCAGGGCGCGTACGAGGAGGCCGCGCGGCTCGCGGGCGAGGAGGGCCTACTCGCGCTGATCGCGCCGGCCTCGCTGCAGAGCGAGAGCGACCGGGCGCACTCCCTGTTCGACGAGACGCGGATCGCCGTGCTCACCCCGCGCGAGGCCAAGGGCATGGAGTTCGACCACGTGATCGTCGTCGAGCCGGCGCTGATCGTCGAAGAAGCCGCGGAGGGGCAGGGCTTGCGCGAGCTCTACGTCGCGCTGACCCGTCCGACGACGACGCTGATCCTCGTCCACTCGCGGCCGCTCCCGCGCGAGCTCGGCTTCCCTCAGTAGACGAACGGGACGAGGCGGCGCGGGGTGCGGCCCCGGTACTCCGCGTATTCGGGGTAGCGCTCGACGAGCCAGGCCTCTTCTCGCGTCGCCTTCAGGTCGAAGAGCCCGGCCAGCAGAAGCGTCGGCACGAGCCCGAGCGGCGCCTCGGCAAGCGACCAGCCGAGGGCCAGCACGAGGACGCCGCCGTAGACCGGGTGACGGACGAGCCGGTAGATCCCGCCCTGGCGCAGCTGCGCCGTCCGGTGCGGGCGGGGAAACGGCGTGAACGAGCGGCCGAGCGCATATGCACCGAGGACGAGCAGCAGGAGACCGGCGATGCCGACGACGAGGCCGAGCACTACGAAGAACGACTCCACGGACCGCGGCCAGTAAACGCCCACGAAGCCGCACGCGACGATCCCTGCGAAGAGCAGGTACTGGAGGACCACCCATCCCTCACCGCGGGGCCCGAGCTCCGGCAGGTGCCGAGCGCTCACAGGACGATCGTAACCGGCCCGTCGTTCTCGAGCTCGACCGCCATCCGCTCGCCGAAGGCTCCAGTGGCGACGCGCACGCCGAGCTCGCGGAGCGCCGCGCAGAACGATTCGTAGAGCGGCTCGGCCTCCTCCGGCGGGGCGGCCCGGCCGAAGCTCGGGCGGTTGCCCTTCTCGGTGTCGGCGATCAGCGTGAACTGGCTGACGACGAGCACCTCGCCGCCGGTATCGAGCAGCGAGCGGTCGAACCGGCCCTCGGCGTTCTCGAAGACCCGCAGGCGCGCGACCTTCTCCGCCAGACGCGCGGCCGCCGCCTCGTCGTCCCCGCGCGCCACGCCGAGCAGGACGCAGAGGCCCGGCCCGATCTCTCCGGCGAGCTCCGACCCCACCCGCACGCGCGCGTGCGAGACCCGCTGCACGACTGCCTTCAGGTCGGGTGGCGGATGCGGGACTCGTAGGCGGGCCGGCCGGGCCTGAGCGAGCTCGCGAGCTTGTAGTGCCCGTTCGCCTCCTCCGTCCGGCCGAGCTTGTCGAGACAGCGCCCGAGCGCGTAATGGGCGTAGTCGTCGACCGGCGCGAGCTCGAGCATCTTGCGGAACTCCAACTCGGCCTCCTCGTAGCGGTGGATGCGGAAGTAGGCGATGCCCAGCGCCTCCCGGATCGAGGCCTTCTCGGGCTCGCGGGCCTTCGCCTTCTCGAGGGCGACCGTCGCCTGCGCCGCCATCCCGCGGGAGAGGTGCTCCCGCCCGAGCTGGAAGAGTTCGAACGTGTCGCTCATGGCCTTCTCCTCCCAGTGAAGCGGGTCCGTCAAATCTCCCGCACCTACGTCAGGCCGAGCGACCGCAGCGAGACGAGACCGCGCGCCCGCTCGACCCGCGTCAGCTCCTCGCGGAGACTGCGGCGCAGGTCGCGAAGCGCGCGCCGCGTCTCCCGCGCCGACTCACCGGCCGACGCCGGAGGCCCGAAGCGCGCCGCCGTCGCATGCTGCCCGAAGCCCGCGGTCTGCACGCCGAGCTCGCTCCGTGCGAGCCCCGCCAGCTCCACGAGCGTCGCGCTTGGAGGCACGTCGACGAGCTGGTCGAGGAGGATGTCGCGGAGCTCCCGGCGGGACGCCGCCGCGAGCCGGCGTGGGTCGCGGGTCAGGTACCGCGCCCGCCGCACCACGAGCTTCGCCCCGGCGACGAGAACGAGCGCACCCCCCAGCAGGAGCGCCAGCAGGCGGAGGAACCCGGGAGCCCGCGAGCGGCCCGGAGCGGATGAGGTCGGGCCGAGCGAGAAATTGCGCACGTCCGGCGAGACGCGGGCAGCCCCCAACGGGAAGCCGAGCTGGCCGCGGCGGTGCGAGAAGGCGTTCAGGCCCTCCTTGCCGGCGAGGACGAGCGCCGCCGCCACGGGGTCGAAGGCCCGCGAGGACGAGGAATAGGCGCCCGCGAGACCGCCCCGGCCCGGCGTCGGGTCGAATGGAACCCAGCCCCAGCCCTGGAACCAGACCTCGACCCACTCGTGGGCGTCGTGGTCGGTCACGATCCACTGCCCCGAGCTCGGGTCGTAGCGCCCGCTGCTGAAGCCGGCGGCGGCGCGCGCGGGTACCCCCAGATAGCGAAGCATCAGCGCCATCGCGCCGGCGAAGTGCTGGCAGTAACCCCTGTGGGTGCGGGCGACGAAGTCGACCAGCTCCGGCCGGTCGTGCGCTTGCGGCGGGTGCTGGTCGTAGATGAACCCGCCACCCGTGCGGAACCAGGATTCGAGCGCGACCGCGGCCGCGTAAGGGCTCCGGGCTCCTCCCGCGACCTGCCGCGCGAGACGGTACAGCGGCCTGTAGGGCCCGAGCTCGTCGGCCCGGGCGGACTTCGTCAACAGCCAGTCGATCTCCGCCTCCCGCTCCGGCGTCCCGAACGGCGGGACCCAGACGCGCGAGTCGACGAACAGGTACTTCTTCTGGTCGGAGATCAGCTTTGGGTAGAGAGGCTTCGAGGCCGCGAGCTCCTCGGGGGTCGGGTTCGGCTCGTAACTCGAGACGCGGTACTCGTCCCCCCGCCGCAGTCCGCGCGAGAGGTACGCCATTCCCGAGGGGTCGTACTGGATCGTGCCGAGCCGGCCCGCATCGAACTCCACCGGTTCCGTCGCCGCGGGCAGATGCACGTCCCGAAGAGCCTCCACCGAGACGTGCTGGTTCACCGGAGGGACGGTCCTCGCCCGCGCGGGCACGAGGCCCGGCTCGCCGACCAGGTTGCCCGGTTGCGCCTGTAGCTCCTGATCCTCGATCCAGTGGCCGGCGACGACCGTGTTCAGGTTGACGACGCGCCAGTACTGCGGCTTGTGAGGCGCCGCGATCCTGAGGACGACCGTCCGCTTGCGCGGGAACGAGAGGCCCCTGTAGTTCGACGTCCAGACGTAGCTCACAGTGACCGCCTTGTCCGGGTGCGTGTAGAAGTCCCAGGACTGCCAGTCGAGCACGCCGTGCCGCGCGAGCGCGGGCGAGGTGGATGCCGCGAGCCCGGCCAGGACTACGAGGGCGCCCGCGGCCGCGGCGTGGACCGGCCCGCGCGGCCGCTCGCGCAGCCCTGCGAGCAGGGCGAGCAGGCCCCCGAGAATCGCCGAGCCGCGCAGGAGCTCGCCCCCGGCGAGGAGCGTCGCCGGCCACCCGGCGCCGACGAGGAGGGCGACCGCGGCGAGCCCGGGCCGTCTCGCGGCCACGGCCAGCACGACGGCCGCAGTGAAGACGAACACGGCGAGCACGACCGCCCCGTGCATCTTCGGATGCGACGCGGGGTCGAAGGGCAGGAGGACGTCGTAGAACTCCAGGAAGCCGCCCCAGAAGCGGGAGAGAAACCGCCCGGGGTAGTGGAGCCCGGGGCCGATGCCGAAGGCGCTGCCCGCGGCTACCAGGAACGCGGCCGCCGCGATCGCGAGGCGGGAGCGCAGCCCGCGCGCGAGCGCCGGCAGGAGCGCCAGCAGCACGAGCAACGCCGCCTGCCCCGAGCGCGGCGCCTCCTCCACCCTGATCCAGTTCCAGGCGATCAGCAAGCCGGCGACGGCGCCGAGCGCGACCGTTCTCGAGCGGCTAGGCACGAGCAGCCTCTGCCGCCGCCTGGGCGCCCAGCTTCGCCGCGAGGTCGTCGCCCCGGCGCAGGACTGCGACGGCGACACCGACTGACTGCAGCCTGAGCAGCTCGGGGAAAACGCTTCGGACCCCGGCCCGGGACGCGAAGCTGGCCGCGTCGACCAGCACGACCGCGACGCTGCCGTGGCTCTGGGCGCGCTCGATCAGGCTCTCGACGAGGCGAGCCGGAAGCGCCGCCGTCACGACCGCGATCTCCTCCGACCGGGCGGCCGCGCCCGCCTCGTCGGCGAGGAGCGCCGCCAGGGGCGGGCCTGGCTCGGGCTCGACTGCCGCCAGGAGATCGAGTGCCGCGCGGCGGTCGCCATCAGGGGAGTGGACCCGCTGCTGCTCCCGCCGCATCGAGTTCACGACCAGCACCGCCCGCCGCCCCCCGCGAGCGTGAGCCAGGAGAATCGATCCTGCCGCGCGGACTGCGAGCTCGAAGCTCTCGCCCACGACCGTCGCCGGGTCGGCGTCGAGCACGACCGCGACCTCGTCCCGCGGCGAGTCCTCGAGCTCCTTCACCATCAGCTGGCCCCGCTTGGCCGTCGAGCGCCAGTGCACCTTCCTCAGCGACTCGCCCTGCTCGTACTCGCGCACGCTGTGCAGGTCGAAGCCGGAAGGGCGCCGGAGAAGCAGCCGGCGGCCGTCCCGGCCGAACCTGCCCGACGCCGAGAAGAGCCGGTCGAGCTCGACGAGGCGCGGGTAGACGAGCAGGGCGCCGGGCGCGGGCAGCGGCTGCTCGACCCGGTCGAGCCCGAGCGGATCCTCGATCGCCGCGACGCTCTCCTCGAAGACATAGCGGCCGCGCGGCAAGGCCCTCAGCAGGTACGACGAGCCGTCGTGCGCGGGCACCGCGGTCTCCCGCTCGCCGAGCTTCGAGATCCGCTCGCGGAGGAGAATCGTCGTCGGCAGCAGGGCCCGCTCGAGCTCGAGCTCGAGCCGGACCTGGACGTCGTCCCCTTCGAAGCGCTCAGCGTCCGGAAGCCGCCGCCGCAATGCCACGGGGCGGCCGGCCAGCCGCGTCCAGAGCCGCGCGAGCAGAACGGCCGCCAGAAGCCCGAGCGCGACCGGGTAGAGCGGCTTCGAGCCGAACGCCCAGGCGCCGACGTAGGTCGCGCAGCCGAGCAGCAGCGCGAGCTTCCCCCGTTGCGTCATACGGGGACCGGTGTGTGCTCGAGCGCGTCGCGTACGACCTGGGCGCCGGTGATGCCCTCCGCACGGGCTTCGGGCGCAAGGATCAGCCGGTGCGCGAGCACGGGCTCCGCGCAGGCCTTGACGTCGTCCGGCGTGGCGAAGCTGCGGTCCTCGGCAAGCGCGCGCGCCTTCGCCACCCGCAGGAGCGCAATTCCCGAGCGCGGGCTCGCGCCGAGGTAGAGCCGGCCGTCCGACCGGGTGTGGCCGAGGAGCGCGACGACGTACCGGTTGACGCTCTCCTCGACGAAGATCTCGGCGGCCTCGGCGATCAGGCGGCGAACGCTCTCCGCGGTCGCGACCGGCCGCAACAGCTCGAGCGGCGGGTCGCTCGTCTGCTCGGTCAGCATCCGCGCCTCTTCGCCGAGCGGCGGATAGCCGATCTCGACCCGCAGCGTGAAGCGGTCGAGCTGCGCCTCAGGCAGCGGGTACGTCCCCTCGTACTCGATCGGGTTCTGCGTCGCGAGCACGAGGAACGGCGGCGCCAGCTCGTAGCTGATCCCGTCGACGGTCACCTGGTTCTCCTGCATGCACTCGAGCAGCGCCGCCTGGGTCTTCGGCGAGGCCCGGTTGATCTCGTCGACGAGGAGGATGTTCGCGAACACCGGGCCGGGCCGGAACTCGAACTCGTTGGTCTTCTGGTTGAAGACGTTCACCCCCGTTACGTCCGAGGGCAGCAGGTCGGGCGTGAACTGGAGGCGTGAGAACGAGCAGTCGACGGAGCGGGCGAGCGCCTTCGCCAGCATCGTCTTCCCCACGCCGGGGAAGTCCTCGATGATCAGGTGGCCCTCCGCCGCGAGGCAGAGGACGACGAGGCGCAGCGTCTCGTCGGGCGCGTGGACGACGAGAGCCAGGTTTTCGGCGATCTGCCGGATCGTCTCGGCGCCCGCGCTCTCCGGAACCGCGGGCTCGGCGCCGACGGCGCGCTCGTCCATCAAAGCGCCCTTTCGAGCCGCTCTGTCACGGCGTCGAGGATAGCCGCGGCGATCCGCTCCTTCGGGGCCTTCTCGAGACGCAGTTCCCCGCCGGGAGCGACGAGCACGACCTCGTTCTCGACGGCGTCGAAGCCGATGTCGTCGCGCGAGACGTCGTTGAAGACGACCAGGTCGACCCGTTTCGCCGCGAGTTTCTCGCGTGCGCGCTCGAGCCCACGCTCGCCGGTGTCGGCGGCGAACCCGACCAGAACCTGGCCGTTCGCCCTCCGTGCCCCGAGCTCGCTCAGCACGTCGGTCGTCGGCTCGAGGGTCACGGTCCAGGTGTTCCCGTCCTTTGGACGCTTCTCCGGGCTCGCATCGGCCGGGCGGTAGTCCGAGACCGCGGCCGCCATCAGCACGACGTCGGCGTCCGCCCGAGAGAGCGTCTCGCGGGCGAGGGCCTCGGCACTAGGGGCAGAAACCACATCCACTCCTACGGGCGGCGGCACCGAGAGGTTCGCCGCGACGAGCGTCACCTCCGCCCCGCGCCGCCGCGCCTCGGCGGCCAGCGCGGCACCCATCCGGCCCGAGGAGCGGTTGCCGACGAAGCGCACCGCGTCGAGCGGCTCGCGGGTCCCGCCGGCGGTGACGAGCACGCGCCTGCCGCGCAGTTGCGCGCCCTTCTCCAGGAGCGAAGCGCAGCGCTCGTAGAGCTCGTCGGGCTCGCTCATCCGCCCGACGCCCACTTCGCCTTCGGCGGTGTCTCCCTGCTCTGGGCCGACGAGTTCGATCCCGCGCCGGCGGAGCGTCTCGACGTTCTCCTGCGTCGCCGGGTGCGCCCACATCCGCGGGTTCATCGCGGGCGCGGCGAGGACGGGCCCGGCGAAGGCGAGCGCAGTCTGGGTGAGCACGTTGTCCGAAAGCCCCTGTGCGAGCTTGGCGAGCGTGTTCGCCGAGAGCGGAGCGATCACGAGCAGGTCGGCCTCGACGAGGTGCGGGTAGAGCTCGCGTGGCATCTCCCGCCGTGCCAGCGCCTCGAAGGTCTGCGCGGCTACGAAGCGCTCGGCCTCGGGCGTGAGGATCGGCGTCACCTCGTGACCGGAGCGCACGAGCAACCGCGTCAGCTCGCACGCCTTGTAGGCCGCGATTCCGCCCGTTACTCCCAGAAGCACCCGCGCCACCCGCACATTGTGCCCTCAGCAGCAAAATCCGCACCTGGCGGCGGCCCGTACAGGGACATGTCAACGACCGAAGGGAGCGCGATGCGAAGAACAGCCCTCGCCATTCTGATCGTCGTCGCCCTCGGCGCGCTCGTGTCCGCCGGAACGGGTTCCGGCCGCACGTCCACGACGCTGAAGGGCACCGTCGGCCCGGGCTTCACGATCACGCTCACAAAAGCCGGGCACCGGTTCACGTCGATCCGCAGAGGCACCTACACGATCACCGTGCGCGACCGGTCGCGCATCCACAACTTCGTGCTCGAAAAGACGAGGGGCGGAAAGTTCGAGAAGCGCATCACGACCGTCTCGTTCATGGGCAGGAAGAGCGTCACCGTCAGGCTCACGCGTGGGCGCTGGGAGTACTTCTGCGCCCCGCACGAGTCGACCATGCACCACAACTTCACGGTCAGGTAACCCGAGCCCCACCCGAGGACGGCCGCCCGCAAGGCGGCCGTTCGTTACTTCTGGTAGGTGTACTTGATCTTGCCCTCGCCGATCTCTTCGAGGGACATCGTCAAGTAGTTCTTCGAGCGCGACTCGACGAGCGGGGGTAGGAACTGGTCGAACGTGCCCTCGCCGAGCTGGTGGTGGTAGTTGTTGATCTGCCGGGCACGCTTCGCCGCGACGATCACCAGCGCATAGCGGGAATCGACGTTCTCGAGCAGCTCGTCAATGCGGGGATGGATCACGGGCGGGAATGCTACCTGCACGCTCGAGCTCGCCGTGGACTATCTCTTGAAGCTCGCCCAGAGCCCGCTCCAAATCGTCGTTGACGATCCGGTGGCGGAACTCGGGTTCCAGCTCGAGCTGCCGCTGCGCGACGTCGAGCCGTTCCTCGATCTCGCCCTCGCTCTCGGTCGCCCGGGCGCGCAGCCGCGTCTCGAGCGCCTCGCGGCTCGGCGCGGTCACGAACACGGTCACGGCTTCCGGAATCCGCTCCTGGACGGCGAGCGCGCCGCCGGTCTCGATCTCGAGCAGGGGCGAGTGGCCCCCGGCCCGGATCCGCTCCAGCTCCGACCACAGTGTCCCCGAGCGGTAGCCGGGGCCCCACGGCAGCTCCACCCACTCGAGAAAGCCGTCATCGGCAAGTCGCCGGTCGAACTCCTCTTCCGATACGAACCAGTAGTCGCGGCCGTCGACCTCGCCCGGCCGCCGCGGACGCGTCGTCGCCGACACCGCGAGCTCGACCTCCGGCATCCGCTCCACGAGCAGCCGTGCGAGCGTGCTCTTGCCCTCGCCGGAGGTGCCCGTGATCACGAAGACCGGTCTAGCGGTTGAAGAGGCCAATCAGCTCCGTCCGCTGGCGGTCGGAGAGCCCGCCCACGGTCTTGGACTGGCTGATGCGACACTGGTTCAGGAAGCGGGCGGCCTTGACCCGGCCGAACTTGGGCACGGCCATCAGCATGTCGAAGACCTTCGCGGTCGAGACGTACTCGGGCGGATCGCTGAGGACCTCCTCGATCCGCGCGGACCCCGACTTCAGGTCTTTCTTCAGCTTCGCCCGGCGCACCCGGATGTCGTTTGCCCGCTTGAGCGCCTCCATCCGCTGGTCGAGCGAGCGCAGTGGCGCCTGCGCTTGAGTCTTGAGCGCGCTCACGGCGCGTGATACTAACAAGCTCGGAGCGTGGGTCAACCCGTCATGTTTGCGCCCGTATGCAGGCATTTTGTGAGAGCAACCCTCGACGTTTGATCGAGGGTGTGGCTGTCGGCACCGTGCGCCGTCGCAACCGCGTTGTCAGCGTGGGCAAAGCCGCGAGCCGAAAGCTCGGCCTCCAGCTCGGCCCGAATCCGGCCCGCCGCGCCGGGATCGGTGAAGAGCGCGGTGCCCAGCGCGACGTCGCTTGCGCCCACGGCCAGCAGCTCGAGCGCGTCGCGTCCGCTCATCACTCCTCCCATCCCGACGATCGGCAGCGCGGTGGTGCGGAAGCAGGCGTAGACCGCCGCCAGAGCGAGCGGACGAAGCGCCGGCCCCGAGAGCCCGCCGATCCTGCGGGCGAGGACCGGCTGCAGCGAGTCGTCCAGGGCGAGGCCCTTGACCGTGTTCACGAGGCTGAGGCCGTCGGCGCCGGCGGCCTCCGCCGCCCGGGCAACCTCGGCCACGTCGGCGGCCGGGGAAAGCTTCGCGTAGAGCGGCTTCGTCGTCGCGGCGCGCGCGGCGGCGACCACCTCGCCGACGTTCTCGGGAACCTCGTCGACGTTGGGGCACGACAGGTTGAGCTCCAGCGCTTCGACCTCGTCGCAGCCGTCGAGAGCTGCGCACGAGGACGCGTAGTCCTCGACGCCGAACCCGCCGACCGAGACCCAGACCGGGACGCCGAGGCCGGCAAGCCGCGGGAGCACGTCGGCGCGGAACCGCTCGACTCCCGGGTTCGCGAGCCCGATCGCGTTCAGCATCGCGCCGTCGGTCTCGGCGATCCGCACCGGCTCGTTGCCCTCGCGCGGCAGAGGCGTGACGGTCTTCGTCACGAAGACGTCGAGCGAGCGCGCGACCTCCGGCGCGGTCAGGGCGTCGAGGCACCCGCTCGCGTTAAGCAGCCTCAAGGACCGGTCCTTCCACACAGAGGCGCTTGAGTTCCCCGCCAATCTCGACTGCGCAGCCGTAGCAGGCGCCGTAGCCGCAGGCCATCGGCGCTTCCCAGGCGAGCTGGGCGTGCGGGCTCAGGCGCCGGACCGCCTCGAGCATCGGCGCGGGGCCGCAGGCGAGCACGTCGTGATCCGCAGGCAGCACCTCGGTCACGTAGGTGGGCTCGAGGACGACCTCGGCGTTCGGTACGAGCACGGCGGCCTCGGCCTGCCACGCGCTCCGGAAGCCGAGCAGGGCCGGCGGCCCTCCCAGGCGCTCGGAAAGATACGGAAGCGGCGCGATCCCGATTCCGCCGCCGACGAGCAGGGGACTCGCAACGTCGAGGCGGAACCCGTTTCCGAGTGGGCCGAGGATCGCGAGCCGGTCGCCGGCCCCGAGCTCGCAGAGCGCGCGCGTGCCGGGCCCGATCGGGTCGATCAAGAAGGCAAGCTCGTCCTCGGCCGCCAGGCAGAGGCTCATCGGCCGCGGCAGCAGCCGCCCGGGCGCTTCGAGCATGAAGAACTGTCCCGGAATGCCGGGCTCGGTGCGGCCCCGCTCGACCCGAAGGAGCGTGTACGGACCGACGCCCTCGCTTGCGACGACGTTGTGCGGGTCACGCCTCATGTTCTCCCCGCTCGGAAGTCCCGTGCCCGGCCGACGGAGCCGGGCTTTGCCCGGCGGGTACCACCTCTCGAGCGGCCTCGGCCGGACCGCGAAGGAGGGGGCCAACGGGGGAACCATGGGTTCCCCCGTTCTCCTCTATGCGGTGCGCGCCTGAGCATCGATGCGTTCCTGGAGGCTGAGCGCGACCTCGTCGCGGGCGTGTGCGATCGCTTCGACTGCGGCCGCGGCGCCGGAGAGCGTCGTCACGCAGGGGACGCGCGCGGCGAGCGCCGCCTCCCGGATGAGGTAACCGTCCGTCCGGGCGCCGGATCCCTGCGGCGTGTTGATCACGAGGTCGCAGCGGCCGCGGCGCACGAGGTCGACGACCGTCGGGCCCGGGCGCTCCTCGGTCACCTTGCGGACGTACCCGACCGCGAGCCCGGCGGCTGCGAGGGTTCGGGCGGTGCCCGCGGTCGCGAGCAGCTTGAAGCCGAGCGCCGCGAGCGTCCGGCCCACCGGGACGACGGCGTCCTTGTCCTCGTCGCGGACGGAGAGGAAGGCGGTCCCGCCGGAGGGCAGGCGCCGGCCGGCCGCGCGCTCGGCTCTGGCGAAGGCCGTCGGCAGGTCGGAGGCGCTCGCCATCACCTCACCCGTCGAGCGCATCTCGGGGCCGAGGACCGGATCTGCGCCCGGGAAGCGTGCGAAGGGCAGGACGGCCGCCTTGACCGAGACCTGTCCGTTGACATGTCCGAGGGACTGTCCCTGGGACAGCGCCAGGTCGGGCAGGCTCTCACCGGCGGCGATGCGGCAGGCGGCCTGGACGAGGTTGACGCCCGTCGCCTTGCTCGCGAATGGAACCGTGCGCGAGGCGCGCGGGTTGGCCTCGAGCACGAAGAGCGTTCCGTCGGCGAGCGCGAGCTGGACGTTCAGCAGCCCGACCACCCCGAGTGCCGGCCCGAGCTTCGTCACGGCCTCGACCACGCGGTCGTGCTCGACCGCCGAGAGCGACTGTGCCGGGAGCACGCAGCTCGAGTCGCCGGAGTGGACCCCGGCCTCCTCGACGTGCTGCATGACCGCGCCGACGTAGGTGTGGCGCCCGTCGCAGAGCGCGTCCACGTCGAGCTCGATCGCGTTCTCGAGGAAGCGGTCGACGAGCAGCTTTCCGCCGGCCAGAGCAGCGTCACGGACGGCGTCCTCGTCGTAGCAGACGCGCATGCTCCGTCCGCCGAGGACGTACGAAGGCCGCACGAGGACCGGGTAGCCGACACGCGCGGCCACCTCGGCGGCCTCGTCGGGCGACGCGGCCATCCCCCACGCCGGCACCTCGATTCCGAGCTCGTCGCAGAGCGCCGCGAAGCGCTCGCGGTCCTCGGCGAGGTCTACGGCCTCGAAAGGCGTGCCGAGGATCCGGAATCCGGCCGCCTCGATCGCGCCGGCGAGCTTGAGCGGCGTCTGGCCTCCGAACTGGATCACGACTCCCGCTGGGCGCTCCCGCTCGCAGATCGCAAGCACCTCCTCGACGCGTAGAGGCTCGAAGTAGAGCCGGTCGGAGGTGTCGTAGTCGGTCGAGACGGTCTCGGGGTTGCAGTTCACCATCACCGCCTCGTAGCCGAGCTCGCGGAAGCTCTGGGCCGCGTGCACGCAGCAGTAGTCGAACTCGATCCCCTGGCCGATCCGGTTCGGGCCGGAGCCGAGGATCACCACGGAGCCGCCCTTCGGCTCGAGCTCGTCGGCTTCGCCCCAGGTCGAGTAGAGGTAGTTCGAGGCCGCCTCGACCTCGCCGGCGCAGGAATCCACCCGCCGGTAGGCCGGCCGTACTCCCCACCCCACGCGCTTCGCCCGCACGTTTTCCTCCGTGCTCCCGCAGGCGGCCGCAAGGTCGGAGTCGGAGTGTCCGAGCCGCTTCAGCCGCAGCCAGTCGTCGGCGACGAGCTCGTCGACGTCCAGCCCGGGCAGCCGCAGCCGCTCGATCTCCGCGCGGAACCACGGGTGCAGTCCCTCCGGAAGCGCGTCCAGCCCCTCCCAGGGTGAGGCGGAGCCGGGCTCGAGCTCCCGCGAGCGCATCGCCTTCAGGAGCGCCTCGCCGAAGGTCCGCCCGATTCCCATCGCCTCGCCGACCGACTTCATCTGCGTGCCGAGCGTCGAGTCGGCGCCGGGGAACTTCTCGAACGCGAAACGCGGCACCTTGACGACGACGTAGTCGAGGGTCGGCTCGAAGCTCGCCGGCGTCGTCCCCGTCAGGTCGTTCGGAATCTCGTCGAGCGTGTAGCCGACCGCGAGCTTCGCGGCCACCTTCGCGATCGGGTACCCCGTGGCCTTCGAGGCGAGCGCCGACGAGCGCGAGACGCGCGGATTCAACTCGATCACGCGCACGTCGCCGCTCTCGCGGTCGCGCGCGAACTGGACGTTCGAGCCGCCGCACTCGACCCCGACCGCCCGGATCACGGCGGCGGCGGCGTCGCGCAGCTCCTGGTAGGCCTCGTCGGGAAGCGTCATCTGCGGTGCGACGGTGACCGAGTCACCGGTGTGCACACCCATCGGGTCGAGGTTCTCGATCGAGCAGACGACGACCACGTTGTCGCTTCGGTCGCGGATCACCTCCAGCTCGAACTCGTCCCAGCCGACGAGGCTCTCCTCGACGAGAACCTGTCGCACCGGGCTCTCGCTGAGAGCGCGGTCGAGCAGCGCCTCCAGCTCGTTCCGGGAATGGGCGGTGCCGCCCCCGTGACCCCCGAGCGTGAAGGCCGGCCTCAGGATCACCGGGAACGAGAGCTCCTCCGGAACATCCGCCAGCGAGGTGACGACGAGCGACTCGGGGACCTTGAGCCCGGCGTCGCGGACCGTCTCGCGGAAGAGCTCGCGGTCCTCGGCCCGGCGGATCACCTCCGGCGGCGCGCCGATCAGCTCGATCCCAAGCGCCTCGAGCACGCCCTCCTCGGCGAGCTGGAGCCCGAGGTTGAGCGCGGTCTGGCCGCCCATTGTCGGCAGGAGCGCGTCCGGCCGCTCGCGGCCGAGCACGTCGGCGACAGACTCGAGGTCGAGCGGCTCGACGTAGGTGCGGTCGGCGAAACCCGGGTCGGTCATGATCGTCGCCGGGTTCGAGTTGACGACGATCGTGCGGAAGCCGTCTTCCCGCAGCACTTTCAGCGCCTGGCAGCCGGCGTAGTCGAACTCGCAGGCCTGGCCGATCACGATCGGGCCGGAGCCGATCAGGCAGATCGAGCGCAGGTCACGCCGCCTGGGCAAGCCCGCCAACCTCCTCGACCCAGCTCGAGAGGATCGCCCACGCGTCGTGCGGCCCGGGTCTCGCCTCTGGATGGAACTGCACCGAACGGGCCCGGAAATCCGGGAAGTCGAGCCCCTCGACGGTGCCGTCGTAGAGCGACACGTGCGTCGCCTCCCTGCCCGCCGAGGGCCTGACCGCGAAGCCGTGGTTCTGGCTCGTCACGAGCACGCGGTTCGTGCGCTTGTCGAGCACCGGGTGGTTCGCGCCGCGGTGGCCGAACGGGAGCTTGAAGGTCTCGTGCCCCGTCGCGAGCGCGAGCAGCTGGTGGCCCAGGCAGATCCCGAGCAGCGACACTCGCCCGAGCAGTGCGCGCACGGTCTCGACCTCCGCCGCGAGCGGCTCCGGGTCGCCGGGGCCGTTCGAGAGCAGCACCCCGTCGTAGGTGGCGAGCTCGTCCGCGGCGGCATCGTGCGGATAGACGGTGACCGCGGCGCCCGCCCAGGCGAGCCGGTTCAGGATCGAGCGCTTGCAACCGAGGTCGAGGACGGCGACGCGGGCGACGCCGGCGTCGCTGAAGACGAACGGCTCGCGCGTGCACACCGCAGCGGCGAGAGCGCGCCCCTGCATCGCCGGTTGCTCCCTCACCGCGGCGAGCGCCTCGTCGACCGAGGCCTCTCCGGAGACGGCGATCGCCCGCATCGCGCCGGCCTTGCGCAGGTGGAGCACGAGCGAGCGCGTGTCGATGCCGGACAGGGCGACGAGACCGTGCTGGTGCAGCCAGTCGGTCCAGGCGGGACCGCGGGCCTCGCGCATGACGACCGCGCGTGCGTGCGGCCGGCCCGACTCGCAGCGGTCGGCGGCGACGCCGTAGTTGCCGACCATCGGCGCCGTGAAGCAGACGACCTGCTCCGCGTAGCTCGGGTCGGTGACCACCTCCTGGTAGCCCGTCATCGCGGTGGTGAAAACCGCCTCTCCGAAGGCGAACCCTTCGGCGCCGACCGACTCACCCCGGAAGACGGTCCCATCCTCGAGTGCGAGAAAGCCGTTCATCCGTGCACCAGCCGGCCTGCGGCGACCGTCATCCGGACGCGGCCCTTGAGCGTCTGGCCGAGGAGCCAGGAGTTGACCGATCGCGAGCGGAAGCCGTCCTCCTCGACCTTCCAGGTTCCGGCGGTGTCGAGCAGGACGAGATTCGCCGGTGCACCGACCGCGATCCGCGGCCGCTCGAGCCCGTAGACGCGAGCGGGGCCCGCCGACATCCGCTCGAGCAGCGTCTCCAGCGGCAGAAGCCCGGTCTCGACGAGATTCGTGTACAGCGCCGCGAAGGCGGTCTCGAGCCCGGTTACGCCGAACGGCGCCGCCTCGAACGGGACCTCCTTCTCGTGCCGCGCGTGTGGCGCGTGATCCGTGGCGACGGCGGCGATCGTCCCGTCCTTCAGGCCGGCGATGAGAGCCTCGCGGTCTTCCGCGCTCCGCAGCGGAGGGTTCATCTTCAGATTGGGGTCGAGAGTCCGCACCGCTTCATCCGTCAGGCAAAGGTGGTGGGGAGTCACCTCCCCTGTCGCGGCCAGGCCGGAGGCTTGAGCACGATTCAGCGCCTCGACCGACTCGCGCGCCGAGAGGTGCAGGACGTGCAGCGGCGCCCGCTCGTAGGCGGCGAGTGCGAGGTCTCTCTCGACCATCAAGCTTTCCGCCACCGACGGGTAGCCGGTGAACCCGAGCTCGGCCGAGACCGGGCCTTCGTGCATCTGGCCGCGCGAGCTCAACGTGGGTTCCTCGCAGTGGAGCGCGAGCCGCCTGCCCGTGATCCTGTGGTACTGGAGCGCGCGGCGCATCAGTCCGGGCGCCACGATCGGGCGGCCGTCGTCGCTGAAGCCCGCTGCCCCCTGGTCCGCGAGCTCGGCCATCTCGGTCAGCTCCGCTCCCTCCTGCCCGCGCGTGATCGCGGCGAGGAAGCCGACCGGCACCTGCGCCTGCGCCTGCGCGTCCTCGATCAGCGAGCCGAGCACAGCGGCCGAGTCGACGACCGGTTCGGTGTTCGGCATCGCCAGGATCGCGCAGTAGCCGCCGGCGGCGGCCGCGGCCGTTCCGGAGGCGATCGTCTCCTCGTCCTCCCGGCCCGGCACGCGCAGATGCACGTGGGGATCGACGAACGCGGGCGCGAGAACGAGCCCTTCGCCCTCGACGACCCGGTGGCCGTTCGCGTCCAGGCCGGTGCCGAGCTGGGCGACGACGCCGCCGTCGACGCGCACGTCGCACACCTGGTCGATTCCTTCGACCGGGTCGACGACGCGCGCGCCACGAACGACGAGGTCGTCCTGCCTACCTTTCTTCGCCCAGAGCATCACGCGACCTCGAGCGGCTCGGGCGAGCGGACGGACGCGGGGCCGGTCGTGAGCAGGTCGTAGAGCACCGCCATCCGCACGACCAGGCCGGCGCGCACCTGGGTCTCGATCAGCGCGTCCGCGGCATCCGCGACGCGGGGGTCGATCTCGACGCCGCGGTTCATCGGCCCGGGGTGCATCACCTTCTGGCCGGGTCGCAGCCGCTCCGGCGTCACTCCCCAGCGCGCGCTGTACTCGCGGAGCGACGGGACGTAGTTGGCGCCCTCCTGCATCCGCTCCTGCTGCATGCGGAGGATGTAGACGACGTCTGCCGCCGCGATCGAGCCGATGTCGTGCGAGACCTCGCAGCCCATCGCCTCGATCCCGCGCGGGATCAGCGGCGGCGGGCCGACGAGCGTGACGCGCGAGCCCATCAGCGTCAGCGCCTGGATGTTGGAACGCGCGACGCGCGAATGGAGGACGTCGCCGACGATCGCGACGTGCAGGCCGTCGAGCGGCCCGACCTCCTCCCTGATGGTGTAGAGGTCGAGCAGCGCCTGGGTCGGATGCTGGTGCTTGCCGTCGCCGGCGTTGATCACGTGCGCACCGGTGTAGCGGGCCACGAGCTGCGGCGCGCCGATCTGCGGGTGGCGGAGCACGATCACGTCCGGGTCGTAGGCGCCGAGGGTGAGCGCCGTGTCCTTCAGCGACTCGCCCTTGTCGACCGACGAGCCCGCGGCCTTGATCGACATCGTGTCCGCCGAGAGCCGCTTCGCCGCCAGCTCGAAGCTCGAAGAGGTGCGCGTCGAGGATTCGTAGAAGACGTTCACAACCGTGTAGCCGCGCAGCGTCGGCAGCTTCTTGACCTCCCGCTCGAGGGAACGCGAGAAGCTCCGCGCCGTGGCGAGTAGCCGCTCGACGTCGTCGCGCGTGAGGTCGCCGATCGAGATCAGGTGCCGCCGCGGCGGCTGCTTCGGCGGAAGGAATTCCTCCCGCATCACGTGGATGTCACCCATGGGTCACCCCTGTCTCCTTTGGCACGAGTAGGACGCGGTCGACTTCGTCCACCTCGACGAGCTCGACTTGGATGCGCTCGTCGCGGGCGGTTGGCAGGTTCTTGCCGACGTAGTCGGGACGGATCGGGAGCTCGCGGTGGCCGCGGTCGGCGAGCACGGCGAGCTGCACGCGGTCGGGGCGGCCGTAGCCGAAGAGCGCCTCGATCGCGGCGCGGATCGTCCGGCCTGTGTAGAGGACGTCGTCCACGAGGACGCAGGTCATCCCCTCGAGCGGAAAGTCGAGGGCCGTCGAGCGGACGAGCGGCTGGGCGTGGCGGGGAGGCTCGCCGGCGCGGACGTGGACGTCGTCGCGATGAAAGGTGATGTCGAGCTGGCCGAGCGCGACCTCGGTCTCCGAGAAATCGGCGATCCGGCGCCGCAGCCGCTGCGCGAGCGGCACACCGCGCGTGTGGATGCCGACGAGCGCAACGCGCTCGAGGTCCGGGTTGCCCTCGGCGATCTCGTGCGCGATCCGCGACAGCGTGCGCTCGATCGCATCGGCGTCGAGGACGGTCCTGGCTGGAGAGGTCTGCGCGCTCAGAGCGCGCTCAGGGCCTTGCTCACCTTCGAACTCCTTTCCGGCCTCACGGGACCGAGTTAAAGGGCTTCGTGATCGAGCGGCACTGTAGCGCGTCGTGCGGACGTCGCGCCGGTCAGGAAGGCCGGGCGCGGCCGTAGGCCACGAGCAGGCGCAGCGCGCGCAGGGTCTCGATCCCGCGCCACTCGAGCCGCGACGCCATGCTCGGCGGCTCCCACGCGAGCGGCCAGCCGCCGTCCTCTTCCTGCTCGCCGGCGAAACGGTCGAGGTGACCGTCGATCTGCTCGTCGCCGAACAGCTTGCGCCAGGGGCTGTCCGGGCTCGGGGCGAAGTGAAGAGGCGTCAGCCCGTAACCCTCGGATTCCGGGTCGGCGTTGAGCCACCGCGCCCGCGGCAGGAGGGCGGCGAGCTTCTCGGCTGCGGCCTCGGCCCGCCGGCGGTCCGGCGCATGCTCGACGAACGCGAAACACTCGCGCAGGGCATGCGCGTCGTCCGCCGGCTCCTCCTCGACGACGCTCCAGCAGTAGCTCGCGACGTGCTCGCGCCAGGCGTGCTCGACGCCGTTCTTGTAGAGCAGCGCTGCGATCCCGAGCGTCGCGACCGGCCCGGGCGGGAACTCGGCCGCCTCCCAGTGGTTGGCGCGGGGATAGCCCGCGACCGACGGCAGCACGACGGGCACCGCCCCACGCTCGTCGGCGACGGTCGCGAGGAACTCGCAGGCACCGAGGGCGAGCTCCGCGTCGAAGGCGCCGGCCTGGTCGAGCGCCTCGAGGGCGATCTCGACGTCGAGAGGCTGGCTCTCCGGCGCCCGCTTGTCGGGCTCGAGCGCGTGTCCGAAGCCGCCGTCGGGATTGCGGTAGGCGCGGACGCAGTCGACCACCGCCTCGCGCGGGCCGCCCTCGAACAATGCGGCGAGGAGTCGCCGCTCGAGCAGCCTCCCTTCGCGGTAGACGAAGTCGCGCCCTCGTGCGAACGGCTCGTCGCTCATGCGGGCGATCATAGGACGCTCAGCCGAGGAGCACGATGGGGGCAACGACGGCGGAGACGACGAGCGTCAACGCACCCGACCGGATCGGGGAGCTCGGCTCCTTGACCCAGCTCCCGTCGAGGTAGCTGAGACCGACAGCCGGAGAGGCGCCAGGTCCGTCAAGCGCTGGCGGCCGCTCGCTCGTTCGAACCGACACGCTGAACGTATGCGACCGCGATCAGCCATTCGATCGGGTACTCGATCCGCTCGGGGAGCTCGCGCTCGGCGCGCGCGAGGCCTTCCTCGTACTCCTCCCGTGAGATCAGGTCGAAGGTGGAGATGTGCTTTCCGCGGATCCGCTCGAGTGCCGCTTCGCGTTCGTGAATGCCGGTCTGGGAGACGCGCGTGAGCGGGACATGGGCGAAACCGGCGCCGAGCAGCTCAGCCTCGAGCTCCTCCGCCGTCGAGAACCGTTCGCGGTCGACTTCCTCCATCGACGGGAACAGGCGGTTCAGCCAGAACGTCGCGAAGTAGGACGGGTCGAACGTGACGACGGCATGGCGGCCCTCCGGCCCGAGCACCCGGCGAGCCTCCCGGAAGGCTCGCGGACGGTCGACCAGGTGCGAAGAGAGCCACATGACGGCGCGCTCGAACCAGGCGTCCTTGAAGGGCAGCTCTTCCGCGCGTGCCTCCTTGAACGTCCCGCCGGGGACGTTCGCCCGCGCAACCTCGAGCATCTCCGGCGAGGCGTCGACGCCCCAGACCTTCGCGCGGTCGACGAGGGCAGCCTCGAGCCGTCCCGTGCCGCAGCCGATGTCGAGTACCCGCCGGCCCGGGAGATCGGCCTCTCGCTCCACGAACCGGAAGACCTCCCACCAGTTCTCGTCGACCGGCCGGATCCGGTCGTAGGAGCCCGCCAGCCGGGCGAAATCTGGTTTCGAGCTCACTTCGGCCTGAGCCTTGTGTCGCTGAAGCGACCTCAGGCGTCCGCGATGAGATCGTCCGGGTCCGTCAGCGACTCGATCGCGTGCTGGGCCGCCTCGACCTGCGACTCGGCAACGAGCACCTTCTGCGGCGAGTCCTCGATCGACTGGGGATGATGGTCGACGGCGGTCTCGAGCTCGGATTCGATCCCGGCGGCCCGCAGGAGGCCCTGGATCTCCTCGGCCTCTGCGACGTCCTCGGCGAGCGCGACCTGAACGAGCTGAGTCAAGAGACGACCTCGGCCTCGCGGACACGCTCGCGGTCCGGCTCGAGCACCGCGGCCTTGACGAGGCGCGGCGTTCCCCGCTCCGGGAAAGGCACGTCGATCGCGTCGAAATCCTTCGGTACCACGGTCTCGGGGAAGATCGTACGCGCCTCGCGCACCACTTCGGGGCCGAAGTAGCGATTCGAGAGGTGCGTGAGCGCGAGCAGGCCGACCTCGGCCTCCCGGGCGACCTCAGCCGCCTCGAGGGCGGTCGAGTGGGCGGTCTCGCGCGCACGCTCGCTCTCCTCGTCGAGGAAGGTCGCCTCGTGGACGAGGACTTCTGCGCCACGCGCGGCCTCAACGACCGTCGGACAGGGGGCGGTGTCGCCGCTCAGCACGACCCTCCGCCCGGGCCGCGCCGGGCCGAGCACTTCCGCCGAGGTGATCGTGCCGCCGTCCGGAAGCGTCACGGGCCGGCCGGACTGGAGCAGGCCGCGTTCCGGCCCCGGCGGCACACCGAGCGCGTCCGCGGCGGCGACGTCGAAGCGTCCCGGCCGGGGGTGCTCGACCAGAGCGAAGCCGAGAGACTGCACGCCGTGCGCCACGGTGAAGGTGACGAGGTCGTAGCCGTCGCGCTCGAGGACGTCGCCCGGATGGAGCTCGACCACCTCCAGCGGGTACCCGACCTTCCCGAAGACGCGCCGCAACGTGCCGAACAGGTCCTGCAGCCCCCGAGGGCCGTAGACGGTGAGCGGCACCTCTCGCCCTCGCAGCGCGAACGTCTTCAGCATCCCCGGCAGGCCGAGGTAGTGGTCGGCGTGGAAGTGGGAGACGAAGATCTCCTGCAGCTCGACAAGCCCCACGGTCGAGCGCAGGAGCTGACGCTGCGTGCCTTCGCCGCAGTCGAAGAGCAGCCGCTCCCCGCCGCGGCGCACCAGCAGCGCCGACGGCGCACGCTGGGCGGTCGGCACGGAGCCGGACGTCCCCAGAAAGACGAGATCGAGGTCCACGGCCCCGATTGTAGGGTTGGAGCGATGAGCAACCCGCGCGACGACCTGCTCGCCCTGATCCGCCGCGAGCCGAGCGGCGAAGAGCACGACGCGATCCGCGAGCTCTGGAAACGGCACTCGATCGCCGAGGAAAGCCGCGACCTGCCCGGGCTGATCTCGACGCTGACCGAGGACTGCGTCTACGAGCTCGTCCAGACCGGTCATCGCTGGGAGGGCCACGAGGGCGCGGCGCGCTTCTACGCGGGCCTGCTCGGCGGCTTCCCCGACATCGACTTCCGGCTTACGGGCATCGTGATCGGGCCGCAGGGCGTGTGCGAGGAGGCCGACGTCACCGGGACGCACGAGGCGGAGTGGCTCGGCATCCCGCCGTCCGGCGAGAGCCTCGAGTGGAAGGTCGCGATCTTCTTTCCGTGGGACCGCGAGCAGCAGTTGTTCAAGGGCGAGCGCGTCTACACGGCCGGCCTCCCCTTGCCGCTAGTCGGCTGACGGCAGGACGAGCCGCTCGCCGGGGACGATCACGCTTCCGTGCAGGTGGTTCCGCCGGTCGATGCGGTAGATGGCATCGCGCGGGTCGCCCGCGTAGTGCGAGGCGGCGATCGACCAGAGCGTGTCACCCGGCTTGACCGTGTAGCGAACCGTCGGCCCCGCGCCGTGCGAGACCCGGGCCGCGAACGCCCAGGCGATCAGCGCCAGGGCCGTGAGGAGGAGAATCTTTCCGAACATACGTTCGCCATGGTAACGCGAACGCGTGTTCGTGTCAAGTCGGTCAGCGGCGGCGCACGACGAAGCGCCTGCTGACGAGCACCCGTGTACGCGCCGGGTTGGTCGCAGCCTTCATGCGGATACCGAAGACGTAGCGCCCGGGGGCGAGCCGGCGTGCGGGGAACCTCACTACCCGGTTCTTGGCCTTGATCGTGCCCGAGGCGGAGAGAACCGGCTTCGGGCGACGTCCGGCCAGGCGCTTCGCGATCGCGCTCCTGGAGGTCTTGGCGGGGAAGATGCCCGCGCGGAAGAGCGCCTCCTCCCTCGCGCCGGCCACGAAGGTCCAGCGGGCATTGCGCCACGAGCGGGCGCGCTTGAGGTTGCCCCAGGCGGCGTAGGGCGAGACGACCTGCGTCAGGTGCTTCCACGTGGCAGAAGCGCCCTGGCAGTTCCCGTGCGTCTGGCCGATCGCCTGCTTGACGGTGTCGTAGGCAGGGCGGTGCGAGCCGTCGATCCGCTCGAGGCCGCTCTGCCAGCGCGCCAGATCGGGCTCGTCGCTCAGCAGGAAGAAGCTCAGCGAGACGACCGTGGGGTCGCACTCCGCAAGCTGGATCGAGTCGGCGTAGTACTGGGCCTGAGTCGTCTCGTCGATCGTGGGCAGCGTCTCCGTCCCGAAATAGAGGCCCGCAAGCGGCGGGAGCACGGCGACCTGCCAGCCGAGCTCGTCGAGCTCGAGCCGAAGCGGCGAGCCGAACGTCCCACCGGTCTCGGCGAACGTCGGCTGTGCCGTGCCGTTGAAGGCGTCCCAGACGGCCTGCTTGATCCGGTCGAGGTTCGGGAGGCCTACGTCCGGCCACGGGTAGCCCCTGGCCGGCGAGTCGGTGTTGGCGAGCGGGTACGCGTGGAACGCGAGCTCGTCCATCAGCGGCTTCGTCCGGAAGCTGGCCCGGTAGGCCACGCCGAGGTCGTACAGGAAACGGATTGGCGAACGCGACACGTTGCTCCGGGCGAACGGGTTGTCATTGCCGCGCGGCGAGAGCCCGAGCCCGATCACGTCGATCGTCGGGTCGACCTGCTTGAGCGCATCGTAGGAACGCGCCAGCACGTGCGCGTAAGCGGTTGCGGCAACCGGCCTGCCGAGGTCGTCGAACTGGGGCTGCCAGAAGTACGGCTGGTTCGGCTCGTTGCCGATCACGAAGTCCTTGACCTGCGGGAAGGTCTGGGCGACGTGCCGGGCGAACTCCGCGAAGCGCTCAGCGCCCCCCGGCGCAGAGAGGTCTCTCGGATGCTTCGCCGAGAGTGCGAACACGATCCTGACTCCCGCCGCCTGCGCCGCGGGCACCCAGGCCGTCAGCTCCTCCTGTCCGGAGATCACGTTCGGCTCGGCGGGGTCCCAGACGATTGACGCGCGGTTCTGGGTCAAGCCCACGTCGGCGAACGTCGCGAGAAAAGCCGACGTGTCGCCGCCTCTCCCCCGGTCCTCGCTGACGCCGAACGAGACGCCGCCGTGTGCGGCGCCTGCCAGCGCCAGGACGGCGCAGAGAGAAGCGGTCAGGCTCAGGATCTTCGTCAGGCGCAAACTCACCCCAGGGTTACACGTTCGGCGGCCGATGTGTAGTGGTGTTCGAGATCACTCATCGGCCGCCTGCATTCAGCCTTGAGGCTCGAGCACGGCGAGCAGCGCGTCGAGCAGGGACCCCGCGCCGAAGCGAACCGGGTCGCCGGCGGGCAAGTCCGTCTCCTCTGCTGCTTCGGCGATCGCGCTCCGGGCTTCCTCTTCCTCCAGGTGGGCAGTGTTCAGCGCGAGGCAGGCGACCTGTGCGGGGCGAAGCACGAGCGCGACCCGCTCGTGGAGCTCCACCAGCTCGGGCAGGCTGGGCAGCGGGTGTCCCGGATAGCCCTCGACCTCGGTCGCGCCGGCGCGGTGGCAGAGAACGAACGCGTGCGGGGCCGAGCCGTGGATGAGACCGAGCGTGACGCCGGAGTAGGCCGGGTGCGCGAGCGATCCCTGGCCCTCGACGAAGAGCAGGTCGCCGCCGCGGCGGTGGCCCTCGACGACCAGGCGCTCGGCCGCTCCCGCGAGGAAGTCGGACACGACCGCGTCGACCGCGATCCCCCAGCCCGCGATCGCGATTCCGGTCTGGCCGGTCGGGACGAAGACGGAGCGGAGCCCTCGGCGCCGGGCCTCGAGGTCCAGCTCGAGCGCGACCGTCTTCTTCCCGATCGCGCAGTCGGAGCCGACCGTGAGCGCGATCCGGGCCGGGATCCGCAGGTTCTCGCCGGTCGGGACGTCGAGATCGGGCGGCGGCCTGCGCAGGTCACGCAGCTCGACGCCGCGGTGGGCGGCCAGTCCGGCGAGCTCCGCGTCGTCGGAGAGGAACTCGTGCAGGCCGTTCTCGAGGTCGAGCCCGGCCCCGATGCAATCCTTGAGAAGCTCGCGCCACGCGGGCGGAAAGCGGCCGCCCTGGGTCGCGACGCCGACGAGCGCCGTCGTCGGCTCGAAGGGGAGCGCCTGCCGGACAGAGGCGACGATCGGGATCTCGCCGAGAGTCTCTCCCGCCCGGGTCGAGTCGAGCACCGCCACAGCCGGGTGCGGCCCGTAGCGGATCACTCCGCGCGCCGTCTTCCCGTAGTGAGGGTCGCCGGAGCGACCCTCAGCCAGGATGAGGTACCGCTTCCCGGACACCCAGGCCGGGCGCGTCTGGGGGCAGTTGCACGCCGTCTCGGAGCTCCACGCCGGGCCAGGGGTCCTCGGCCAGGAGGAGGTTGCCGTCGAGGTCGACGTGGTCGAACAGGCTCGCGACCTGCGCGCCCGCCGAGACGGCGAGGCCGGACTCGTTCATGCAGCCGAGCATCAGCCCGAGCCCGAGCGCCCGCCCGGCGTGCGCGATCCGCACGGCCTCGCGGATGCCGCCGGACTTCGCCAGCTTGACGGTGAGCCCGTGCGCCCGCTCCGCGCAGGCGGGGACGTCGGTCAGCGTGTGGCAGTCCTCGTCGACGTAGATCGGAAGCGGCGAGCGGCGCTTCAGCTCGGGCCCGTCCGGATCGCCGGCCGGGAGCGGCTGCTCGCAGTACTCGACGCCGAGCTCGGCGAGCTGCGGCAGCGCCTCCAGCGCCTCGTCGAGGGACCAGTACTCGTTGACGTCGACCTGCAGCGGGACGCCTGCGACACCGTGCACAGCGCGCACGCGCTCGACGTCGAGCCCGTCGCCCCCGCCGAGCTTCAGCTTCAGCCGCCGGAAGCGGCCGCGTACCTTCTCGGCCCGCCGCGCCATGTCGTCCGGGTCGCCGAGCCAGATCGTCCACGAGGTCGGCGGGCCTGCCCGCGGGAGCCCGAGCAGACGCCAGACCGGCAGGCCCGTGAGCTTCCCGCCGAGATCGTGGAGCGCGGCGTCGATCGCCGCCTTGGCCGCCTGCTCGCCGGGCCGCTCCCGCAGCCGCGCCTCGATCTCCTCGAGCGCGAAGGGATCGTCCCCGAGCAGTCCCGCGGCCTCCTGGACGAACGCGAGCGCCGAGGAGGCCGACTCGTCGTACCGGTCGATCGGAGTGGCTTCCCCGCAGCCGCTGACGCCGTCGTGGCGGATCTCGACGAACACGACCTCCGCCTCGTCGGCCGCGCCGCGGGAGATGACGAACGTCTCGGCCATCCGCAGCGTCGCGATCCGGGCCTCGAGCTCCACGCCGATACCTTAGAGCCCTTGCGGGAATACCTCCGGACACTGGATCCGCGCCTGCCGCGGACCGTCTGGCTCGTCCAGGCGGGCGGGGTCGTCAACTCGCTCGGAAACGGAGTCGCATTCCCGTTCATCGTCATCTACCTGCACAACGTCCGCGGGATCTCGTTCGCGGAGGCGGGCTTCGCGCTCTCGGCGGGCGGCGTTGCGGCGCTCCTCGCCGGGTTCGCCGCCGGGTCGACCGTGGACAGGATCGGCGGGCGCAACACGCTCCTGCTCGGCCTGCTCCTGCAGGCGGCGGCGTTCGCGCTCCTTCCGCTGATCCGGCAGCCGTGGCACGCCTTCGGGCTGCTGGCGCTCGAAGGCGCCGGGACCGCCTGCTTCTGGCCGGGCCAGTCGACGCTGCTCTCGCGGCTGACTCCACCGGCTGACCGACACTCGGCCTACGCGCTCCAACGGATCAGCATGAACCTCGGCCTCGGCCTCGGCGGGGTCGTCGGGGGCCTGATCGCGACCACGCGGCATCCGAGCAGCTTCACGACCCTCTTCCTGCTGGACGCGGCCACCTTCTTCGTCTTCGTCGCCGTGCTCTCGACCGTCTCGGAGCCGCCTCCCGACGCCGAGGAGGCCTCCGACGAGCAGGCCGGCGGCTACCGGGCGGTGGTGCGCGACCGCAACTTCCTCGGACTGCTCGGGCTCAACGTCCTCTTCGTCGCCGTCGGGTACGAAGTCTTCGCCCTCCTCCCGCCGTTCGCGAAGAACTATGCCGGGGTCGGGGAGCGCTGGATCGGCCTGATCTGGCTCGCGAACACGCTGCTGATCGTGGTGATCCAGCTGCCGGTGTCGAAGCTGCTCGAGGGCCGGCGGCGGATGGCAGCGCTCGCGCTGATGAACGGCCTCTGGGCGGTGGCTGCGTTGATCGTGCTCGCCGCGGGAGATCTCCTGACGGCACGTCGGCCGCGCTCGTCTTCATCACCGCGACACTCGTCTTCGGGCTCGGCGAGACGCTCCAGGGACCGACGCAGGCGCCGCTCGTCGCCGACCTCGCGCCCGACCGGCTCCGCGGCCGCTACTTCGCGCTCGGCTCGATGTCCTGGAGCGCGGGCTCGATCCTCGGGCCGGCCGTCGGCGGGCCGCTGCTCGGCTGGCAGCCTCTTGCCGTCTGGCCGATCGCGGCGGCCGTCTCCGTCTTCGCCGCGGCCGGCTGCCTCGCGCTCGAGCGCCGGCTTCCGGAGGGAGTTCGGCGCACACCGAAAACGGAATCGGTCACGGCCACGCCCCTGGCGCCGCTCGACCTCGCCCCGCAAGCCCGCTAGCGCGAGAACGGATAGGAGCCCGTGTAGCGGAGCTCCGACGCGATCCCGCGGCGCGTCGCAAAGACGCGAACCTCGTGCCCCGAGCCCGGCCTGGGCAGGAGCGCTTGCGGCAGCTCGAACCGGAAGGCGAACTTCTGCTTCGCCACGGCCTGCCCGAGCTTGCTGTTCGCGTGGATCAGGCTGAACTTGCTCGCGTAGACCTGCTGGCGGTCGACGAAGACCATCACCGCGTCGACCTTCGTCTTCAGCGCCCGGTCGGACGCCCAGCCGGTGAACCCGAAGTCCCGCCCGGTCGACAGATGCACCTGCCCGCGCAGCGCTCCCGGTCGCACGGGCACGGCCTTGCCGCCCGACGACGCGATCACCTCGCCGCTGCCCCGCGCCCGAAGTGTCGTCGTCACGTTGCTGCCGCGCAGCTCCTCGAGACCGTTGTCGTGGACGACGAAGACCGAGACGTCGTTCCGCCCGTCGTGCATCGACCCCTCCGGCACGAACGCGGCGAACTTCGCCTGCCCGCCCGCGTCGAAGGACTGCGTGACGGCGGCGATCCGGCCGTTGACGGAGATCGCCAGGTCCTCTTCCGGCTGCTGCCCGCCGGTGAGGTCTCCCTGGATCCAGGTCGGGATCAGGTTCGCGCGCAGGTCGACAGTCCGCAGGAGGTTCTCGTTGGCGATCTGAACCCCGCCCGAGCGGCTCGGTGTGACCGGCACGCTCGAGACGAGGCGGCCGAGCAGCTCGCGGTGCGGACCGATCCGGTAGAGATCGGCCGGAGTCGTGCCGAAGGCGGCGAGCTGCTCCGCGAGCGCCTGCCTGCGGAGCGCCTGCAGAGCGGAGAGGCGCGCCGTCGCGTACTGGCCGTTGCCGATCAGCAGCGAGACCTCCCCGTCCCGCGGAAGCCGCCGCCCGACCAGCGGCTTGCCGTCCACGTGCCACGGGATGCGGACGTGCAGGTAGCGCGCGATCGTCGGCACGACGTCCACGGTGCGAGCCAGACCGTCGTCGATCCGCCCACGATGCTGGTGGGGGAGCTTGACGAACAACGGCACGAAGGCGATGTCCTGCAGGTTCCCCGGCGTCGGGTAGCGCCGCGGCTGCTCGTGCCGGAAGCTGACGCCGTGGTCGGCGAGAGCGATCACGAGCGCCTTGTCGAAGATCCCGGCCGCGCGGAGGCGCCGCATCATGTACCCGAGCGCACGATCGGTGTACTCGACCTGGAGCAGGTAGCGCTGGTAGCTCTGCAGCGCGGGCCAGGTCTGCTTCCAGACCCCCTGCCGGATCCCACGCAGGATGGGAACCTCGATCGTGTACGCCTTCGTCGAGGGCAGGTAGAGGTACGGCACGTGCGGCAGCAGCGTGTGCAGGACGTAGGCGTTCGGCCTGCCGTCGTTCCGGAAGGTCGAGGTGAACCGGCAAACATTCCGCGCGCAGGGCAGCAGCGGCCCGGAATGGGTCGTTCGGACCTCCGTCTCGTGCTCGGCCTGGCCGAAGTTGCCCCAGCTGTCGCTGATCTGCGGGATCCGGTCCGAATAGGGCGGCGGGAGGACGAGATGGAGGTAGACGACCCCGGCGTCGTTGGCGAGCGAGCCGGTCGTGTCCTGGACCGCCTGCCCCGAGGCCGCGCCCTTCTCCTCCTTGCAAATCGACGCGGGGCACATGTGCGTGAGCGATTCCACACCGTGCACGTGGTAGCCGCCGCCGAGGAGCGTGAAGACGTTGTTCGGGTGGTCCGAGTAGATCGGAAGGAGCTTCTTGTGCGGCGGCGGCAGGATCCCGGTGAAGATCGCCGGGACGGCGACCTCCGTCAGCCACTGCACCGTCGTGGCGCTCCGGTACCAGGTCGACGTGCGGGCGAGTGCGGCGAAGTTGGGGTAACGCTTGCCGTCGATCCGCTCGTTGCGGTCCATCAGCGAGACCGGCGTGAACTCGTCGAAGACGATCAGCACGACGGGGGTCTTCGTCTTCGCGCTGACGTGCGTCTTCTGCACCTTCGGTGCGCTGGCGAAGACGAGCTTCGAGATCCCGGAGCTCGAGATGAAGAGCGCGAGGAAGACGAGCGGCGCCGGCGTCAGGACCATCAGGAACGAGCGGGCGAGCGCTGTCCGCGCGTAGAGCGCCGCGCCCAGCACTCCCCCGATCGCCGCGACGACGAGCGCGCCGGTGCCGGAGAACGCCGAGTCGGCGACGATCAGGTGCAGGACGACGACCGCGACCAGGCCGGCCACGAACACCGTGTGCAGGACGTTCGCCGCGGCCCGGCTCGCCAGCGCGACGAGCAGCTCGGCGGCGAGCAGGGCGGCCGGGGGAGCGAGCACCAGGAAGAGCGCGAAGAGGACGATCTCCAGGCCCGACGAGCGCCGGATCGCGAAGAACTCCGGGTTCCGCCCGAGAATGTCGAGCAGCGGCTGAGCGAGGGCGAACCCGGAGAGCACGGCGAGCTGGGCGCCGTTTCTCAGGGCTGTGCGGAGGAGACTCGATTCGGGCGGTCCGATGGCGACAAGGTAGAGCGTACGGGCTCTCGGTGACAAGCCCCTATAGCCCCGGCGCTAGACTGGCCGCACGCGCCTGTAGCTCAGGGGATAGAGCGCGCGCCTCCGGAGCGCGAGGTCGCAGGTTCGATTCCTGCCAGGCGCATCTGAGGCTTTTCCACAAGCGGGATTCCGCTTAGTCAAGCGGTCAGGTGTGTCCGCGAGACGCGCGAATGCGCGTCCGGTGCAGACCCCGGTGATACCTCGCGAAAGAACGCGGACTAGACTCGCCGCATGCAGGCCGAGGACGTCGCGCTGATCCCCGAGTGCGTCGAGTGCGAGCGGCCCTGGATGCCGGCTGACGAGGAGCGCTGGCAGGCGTGGCCTGCGACGAGCCGCCGGAGCTCGCGTTCTACTGCCCGTGGTGCGCGGAGCGCGAATTCGGCGACCGCTAGTTCGCGACTCGTTTCGCCCATGTTTGCCGAGCCGAACGTCGGTTAAAACCTGCCCCGGCGGTTACGGGCTCTGCGGCCCTCATGCTCGTTTTCGCGACTCCGGGGAAAGGGTGTCAATGGAATACACACGTGAGCGCTCGTCGGCGCACGAGGAGCCTCGGCGAATCCCACGCAAGGGCGATCGGATCGAGCTGCTTCAGCAACCTAAGGGCGTGCGCGGCACCGTTTGGCACGTCGACCAGCTCCAGGTCCTCGTCAAGTGGGACGACGGCCGCTCCGAGAGCCTGCGCTCGAAGTTCGACGAGCGTTTCCGGATCGTCGAGCAGGAACGGGACTAGCTCGCTGGGGCTGAGTTTGAGCTACGGGCTCCCGTCGAGCTGCGGCGTCAGAGGAGCTCTACGCCGTGGAACTCGCTGCTGATCTTCTGCAGCGTCACGCTGATGGTGAGCACGCCGATCGCGAGGACAAACAACGGTGTCGCGGCGATGGCTAGTGACTGGGCGGTCATGTGGCCTCCTGCGGTGAGGGTGACAGAACGCTAACGCATCGCTTTACGATTCGCCGGGGGAGGCGCCGATCGCTTCCGAACGGCGCTGACGAGGGCCTGCGCCGCCGCGGCCGTGCCGCATTTCAGCCCGCACGACCTCCGTCACCGGCGGATCAGCTTGCTCCACCTCTCGGGCGTTCCGTGGGCACGGATCGGCGAGCACGTCGGGCAGCGGAGCCTGCGCGTGACGGCCGGCACGTTCACGCAACGTGCTCAGCGACGAGCGCGAGCTCGATTACGCCGGGGTGCTCGTGTCGTGACCGTGCCGGGAGCGAACCGCGCGGCGATAAAGCCACGACGCGAAGAGGCGGTCGGCCAGCAGGCGGCCGCCGAGCAGGCCGGCAACGACCACGGCTGCAGCAAGGAGCGCGAGCCAAGTCGACCCGTCGACGACGTAGCTGCCGATCTGCACGAGAAAACCGGCCAGCAGGAGACCGAGGCCGACAAAGGCGCGTGCAGCAGGCACCTGAGCCTCGAAGTGAGGCTCGCCCGACTGCACGTAGGTATTGCCGCGAGCAGCGAGCACGGCCGGATCGAGCGTGAGCAACTCGGCCGCGAGGAAGATCGCACCGGCGAGCTCGAGCGAGAGGCCGATAACGATGGTCATCGACATCCGTCGCAAGTCTGGCTTTGTGACCGGACGCGCTCGCGCGGCGCAGACCCCGGTGCAGACCTCGGCGGCGAAAAGGTGCCGATTAGCAGGCAGGTTCGATTCCTGCCAGGCGCATGCGTAAGGTGTTCTCGAACACAGGAGCTTCGACTGAAGCTCTGATCGGAGTGTGAGTCAGCCCCGGGCGAGTGCAACCCTCGAACGAGGGGAAACGTCCGGCGCTACGCGGCTTGGCGAAGCTTGTCGGGCCTCGCTTCCCCCGGACGCCGGCGGCCGAGAGTCACCGTCACCAGCGAGATCAGCGCCGCTCCCCCGAGGACCACGACTCCCCACCAGAGGCCGGAGATGCTTCCGTCCCAGCCGATCAGGCGGTCGAGCGAGAAGCGGCCCGGCCCGGTCGCCGCGATCCCGACAGCCACCGCCAGGATCCCGAGGTTGAACTCGAAGCCGCCGTTCGTGGCGAAGAAGCCGTTCGGCCAGTGCACCGTGGCGATCGAGGTCAGCATCACGACCGCGATTCCGAGCGCGGCGAGCGGGGTCAGGAGCCCGAACGCGAAGAGCAGTCCGGTGAGCTCTGCGACTCCGGCCGTCAGGGCCATCACGACCGGAGCCCGGAAGCGCAGCTTGCTTCCGAAGAAGCCGCCCGTTCCCTGCGGCCCGTCACCTCCGAACCAGCCGAAGACCTTCTGCGCCCCGTGCGCTGCGATCGTCAGCCCGAAGACGACGCGGACGAGGAGAAGCCCGTACGCCATGCGGTTCGTCTTTCCTGGGCCGTGGAACGGAAACGTCAACCCCAGGGCCACTCCCCCTTGACGCGGAGCTCCGAGGCCACGTTCCCGCTGATCCCGAGCACGCGCACTCTGTGCCCCGCCCCCTTGCCCGGGAGCAGCCCCGGCGGCAGCTCGAACTGGAACCCGAAGTTGCGGTGGTAGCCGAGCACCCGGTGGGGCTCGAGCTTGCCGGTCGGGCTCGCGAAGACCTGCCGGCCGTCCGCGAAGACGGCCAGGCGGTCGGCCCGGTGCGTGAGCCCGGCATTCGCGGCCCAGCCGCTGAAGCGGAGCAGGGCGCCCGGAGCGACCTGCACGAAGCCGCGGAGCGCGCCCGCACGCACCGGGGTCACGGTTTCGTCGGACGACCGGATCTCCTCGGCACCTCCTCGCGCCACGAGCGTCGCGCCCGCCGTGGAGCCGCGAAGCTCCTCGAGCGTGCGCGTTCCGCCGTCGTGGCGGACGAGCAGGACGGCGACGTCGTTGCGGCCGTTCCGGAGAGCCGCCTCGGGGACCATCGCGTCGAACCCGGCCCCGTCCGTCCCCTCGAAGCTCCAGGTCGTGGCGACGATCCGGCGGTCGACCGCGATCGCGAGCTCCTCGTGCTGCCGGTGCGGTCCCGTGAGCCGCCCCTGAACCCAGGTCGGCAGGAGATCGGTGTGGCGGTCGACGACGCTCAGCAGCTCCTGCCCGTCGAGCTCCACCCCGGCGTCACCGGCGGGCGCGACCGGCAGCTCCGTGAGGCTCTTCCCGATCAGGTCGGGCTCCGGGCCGGCCCGGAAGACCGATGCGCGGGTGGAGCCGAATCTCGCCAGCTGCTCCGCCAGTGCCCGGGCGCGGCGGGCAAGCAGGTCGGAGAGACGAGCGCGCGCAGCCGTGCCGTCTCCGAGCCGCACGGACACCGTCGCGTCGGGGGCCAGGCGCCTCCCGACGAGGGGCCGGCCGTCGACGTGCCAGGGGACCCG
Source organism: uncultured Actinomycetes bacterium (assembly GCA_963779895.1). Lineage (GTDB taxonomy): Bacteria > Actinomycetota > Thermoleophilia > Gaiellales > Gaiellaceae > AC-32. Next base: position 50,135 of record CAWAAD010000001.1, read on the forward strand.
GGCCCCGAGCACGTGTGCGATCGTCGGGACGATGTCGATCGTCTGTGCGAAGCCGTCCTCGATCCGCGCGCGATGTTGCCCCGGGAGCTTGACGAACAGCGGCACGAAGGCGATGTCCTGCAGGTTTCCCGGCGTCGGCCGCCGTCGCGGCTCGCCGTTCCGGTAGCTGACCCCGTGGTCGGCGGTGACGATCACCAGCGCGCGGTCGTAGATGCCCTTCGCTTTCAGCCGTTGCAGCAGCAAGCCGAGCGCGCGGTCCGTGTACTCGGTCTGGAGCAGAAAGCGCTGGTAGCCCTGCTCGGCCGGCCACGCCTCGCTGAAGACGTTCCCGCGGATCCCCCTCAGAGCAGGCGCCGCCGCGCCGTAGCGTCGTCCCGAGGGCAGGTAGAGGTACGGCACGTGCGGGAGCAGCGAGTGCAGGACGTAGAGCGTCGGCGTGCGGTCGCGGGAGAAGAGCGACGCGAACCGGCAGATGTTGCGCGCGCACGGCTCGAGCGCCGCGGTTCCGGCCGTGGGCGCCCGCCGCGCCTCGCGCTGCCCGAAGTTTCCCCAGCTGTCGCTGATCGCCGGGATCCGCTCGGCGTAGGGGTGGGGCAGCAGGAGATGCAGGTAGACGATTCCGGCGTCCGAGGCGATCGACCTCGTCGCGTCCGAGACCGCAGCCGGGGAGGCGCCGCGCGACTCCCGGCAGACCTTCTCCGGGCAGAGCTGCGTCAGCGACTCGACCGCCCGCTCGCGATAGCTTCCCGCGAGAAGCGTGAAGACGTTGTGCGGATGGTCGGCGTAGATCGGCAGGAGGGTCCGATCCTTCGGCGGGAGGATCCCGGTGAGCACGGCCGGCACCGCCTGCTCGGTCAGCCATTGCACCGTCGTCGCGCTGCGGAACCACGTCGAGCCGCGTGCGAGCGCCGCGAAGTTGGGATAGCGCTCGGCGTCCACCTTCTGCTTCCCGTTCATCAGCGCGACCGGGGCGAACTCGTCGAAGACGACCAGGACGACCGGGGTCCGCGAGTGCACACGCTGCTCGGCGACGTGCGGCGTCCGGACGAAGACGAGCTTCGACGCCCCCGAGTCGAACAGGAAGAGCGAGAGGAAGACGAGCGGAGCCGGAGCGAGCACGGTCAGGAAGGAGCCGACCAGCGCCAGCCGCAGGTAGAGGAAGGCTCCCACCACGCCGACCGCCGCGGCCACCACGAGCGCGCTCACCCCAGAGAGCGCCGCCCGGTTCGCAAGCGCATGGAGCACGACCACCGCCACGAAGCCGGCCACGAAAACGAGGTGGAGCGCCTGCCCCGCGCGCTTGCTCGCGGCCCGCACGAGCAGCTCGACCGCGAGAAGCGCCGCAGGTGGAACGAAGACCAGGAAGAGCGCGAAGAGCACGATCTCGGCGCTCGACGAGCGCCTGGCCGTGAAGAACTCCGGATCCCGACCCAGGATGTCCAGCAGCGGCTGGGCCACCGCGAAGGCCGAGAGCACGGCGAGCCGGGCTCCGTGCGTCAGCGCGGTGCGGGCGAAGGTCGGTTCAGGTTCAGGTCTTGGCGCGGGCAAGGTGCAGGGTGCGCAGGCCGCCGGCGAGCTTTTCCGACCGGATGACGTCGAATCGTTCCGCCAGGCAGCGCTCGAACCATTCGGCGTTGTAGTCCGGATGGTCGCCCGGCCGTTTGCGGGCGAGCAGCCGGCGGGCCATCGGGTCCTCGGGCGAGACGAACTCGATCACGAGCGACCCGGTCGTGGCGGCGAGCCAGTCGAGGAACTCGGCGACGGGGATGTTCCCGGCGATCGAGACGTGGTGGATGAGTGCCAGGCAAAGCGTCAGGTCGGGCCGCCCGCGCTCGGCCAGCGGACGCCGCTCCGCGCCCCTCCACCCCAGCCCCGGCGGCGGATCGACGATGTTGACGGCGAGCGGCAGGATGTTCCTCGTCTGCTCCCCGAGTGCGCGGTAGAGCCGGTCGACGACCAGCGCATCGGCGTCCATCGCGACCACGTAGCCGGCCTTCTCCGCGGCGATCCGGGCGTGGGCGCCCTCGTTGCAGCCGAGGTCCCAGACGAGACGCGGGCTCTCGCTCTCGACGGCCGAGGCCACGAAGCGGGCCTTCCGCTCGGCGTCGTCGCTCGTGTACGTCGTCTCCAGCCCGTACCCGGACCAGGTGGAGCCTTCGGGCTCCCACTCGAGGCGCCCGATCAGCCGCTCCAGGCCCTTGATGTTCGCCAGGATGAGCTCGCGCTTGAACCCGGCCTTCTTGAGCTCCCCCTTGAGGTCGTCGTCGCGCTCCTCGTAGCGGTTCTCGAGCCGCGCGTGCAGGACGACGTGGGTGAGCACACCGCGCCGCAGGCGGTCACGCGCCGAGAGCAGGTTGCGGCACTCCTGCGGCGAGATCCCGTCGAGGCTTCCGCGCAGCCAGGGCTGGAACGGGACGTCCTTCCACGCCTGCAGCAGCAGCGGGTAGAGGAAGAGCATGCAGAACTGCCGGTAGCCCGCCCAGGGCTCGCCCTCCCGCAGGCGCTCGAACGAGCCGACGTCGATGAACACCGGCTTGGCGCCGCGGAACTGGACGTTGAAGGGCGAGGAGTCCTTCAGGATCATCCCGTTCTCGAGCGCGCGCCGAAGCAGGCCGAGCTGGAGCAGCGCGGCATCGCGGAGCATCGAGAACGTCCACTCGTAGGGGTACGACACGAACGGGATCACGTCGTGCTCGAGCACCGCGGCGACGCCGCCGTGGATGCCCTCCGGGACATCGGAGATTCCCTCCGCCTCGCGCGTCCCGACGAGGGCCCCCTCCTGCACCAGCTCGCCGAAGAGCTTCGAAGAGGAGAGCTCGCGCCAGTCGGCGAGCCCCTGCTCGCTCAGGAGCCGGAGCACTCGGCCGTCGGCCCTGAAGATCCTGCTGTCAGGGTCGCGGAAGGAGCCTGGTTCGAGACCCGGAAGCGTTCCGGCCGCGGCCATCTCCTCGCGCGGCGCCGTCAGCTCGGCGTGCTTTCGTCCTCGGGCGTTGCGATGCGAGGCGTGCTTTCCTCCTCGGGCTTGCCGATGTGGAGGAAGCGCTTGAGACGGCGCCAGTAGACCTTCGCGAGGACGCCTACGGCCGCGATGCCGCCCGCGAGAGCCTGCAGGAACAGGCTGCCGCTGCCGGGATCGATATAGCTGAGAACGTTGATCATGCCCCTCGCGCCGAAGGGAGAGAGTATGCGCTCTGACCGGCGGGTGCAAGCCTCCTCCGCGAAGAGCCTCCCTGCTTCTGATTGACAAGTCAGTCAGGACACAAGGCAGTGAGGACACTAGGCAGTGAGCCTGTTCCGCGTTACCCTGCTGCGACATGTGAACGCAGCCTCTGCGTACCTCCGCAGCCTGAGGCCCCAGCTGCCCCGGCCCGTCTGGCTGCTCGAAGCCGGCGGCGTGGCCAACTCGCTCGGGAACGGAATCGTGATCCCGTTCCTGATCATCTACCTGCACGGCGTGCGCAACCTCGGCCTCGCCGAGTCGGGCCTCGTGGTCGCCTGCCTGCTCGGGATCGGGATCGTCGGCAGCCCGCTCGCCGGCCGCGTCGTGGACCGGATCGGCGCCCGCACGACGCTGATGGGCTCGCTCGCGCTCCTCGCGGCGGGCTACGGCGGCTTTCCCTTCGTCCGGCACGGCTGGCAGGCATTCGGCCTGGCGGCGATCGCGGGCGCCGGCAACGGCGGCTTTGCCCCGAGCCACTCGAGCCTGCTCGCCGCGCTCACCTCGCGAGAGCAGCGGATGGCCGCCTACGCGCTCACGCGCGTGACCGACAACCTCGGCTTCGGCCTCGGCGGACTGATCGGCGGACTGATCGCATCGACCGCCTTGCCGGTCACCTTCGACGTCCTCTTCGCGCTCGACGCGGCAACGTTTCTCGCGTTCATCGGGCTGCTGTTCTTCGTACCCTCTCCCGCGCGGGCTTCCGTGGCGGCCCGCGCCGCTGCGGGCTTCCGCGAGGTGGCACGCGACCGGACCTTCGTCTGGGTGCTCGCGCTCACCGCCGTCCTCGTCGCGGCGGCCTACGCACCGATCACGACGATGCTGCCGCCGTACGTGAACGCGCCCGAGCACTCCGCGGTCAGCGAGACCGGGATCGGGGTCATCTTCTTCGTCAACACACTCGTGCTCGTCATCGCGCAGCTGCCGCTCGCGAAAGCGCTGGAGGGGCGCAGGCGCTTCCCCGCCCTCGCCCTCGCCGCGGGGCTCTTCGCGGTGACCTGCGCGGCCGTGCTCCTCGTCGGGAGATCCTTCGACGGAACCACGGCCGTCATCGTTCTCTGCGCGGTGATCGTCGTCTTCAGCGTCGGGGAGTGCATCCACGGAGGCGTGAACAACCCCCTGATCGCGGACCTCGCGCCGCCGGAGCTCCTCGGGAGGTACATGGGCCTGCGCACGTCGTCGTTCCAGCTCGGGTACCTCGTCGGGCCGGCGGTCGGCAGCGTCCTCCTCGCGGCGTCGCCCGCCGGGCTCTGGCTCGGGTCGGCCGGTGCCTGCGTCCTCGCCGCGGTCGGCTTCCTCGTGCTGGGGCGGCGCACGACAGCCCTCCCGGCCGCCGTCACCCCAGGCCGCGAGCGGGTTCCGCGGAAGGCGTTCCCGCTAACATGGCGAACCCCGCCTATGAGCCCCGACGACCCGCTCGGTACCGATGCCCAGCCTCCCCCGCATCAAGCGCCAGAGGCCCCCGGCCCCCGGCCGGGAGAGCGCTCCACGGCCTGAGCCGAGGGTCGCCGAGCAGAGCGCCCACGGGCTGACCTGGATCCATCTCGACACTCCGACAACCGAGGAGGCAACCCTCCTCGCCGAGCGTTTCGGGTGGCATCCACTGGACATCGAGGACGTTCTCTCGAAGCGCCAGCGGCCGAAGATCGACGAGTACGCTGACGAGGGCTACCTGTTCGTCGTGCTCCACTTCCCGGTCTACGACAAGGCTGTCCAGCGGCTGAACGCGGCCGAGCTCGACGCCTTCATCCGGCAGGACTACCTCGTGACGCTGCCGACGGTCGAGCTCCTGCCGGTGACGCGGCTCTTCCACCGCTGCCGCGAGGACTCCGAGCTCCGCGACCAGCTCTTCGCGAAAGGCTCGGGCTACCTGCTCTACCACGTGCTCGACGACCTGTTCGACTACTGCTTCCCGATCCTCGACAAGATCGGGCACAAGCTCGACTCGCTCGAGGATGCGCTCTTCGAGGAGCGCGCCGAGGACGTCGTCCGCGACATCTCCAACGTCAAGCAGGAGATCATCTCCTACCGCAAGATCATCAAGCCCGAGCGCTCGACCTTGAGGCTGCTCGAGCGGCGCGTCGAGCGCTTCCTGCCCGAGGAGCTCGAGCTCTACTTCGACGACATCGTCGACGCGAGCGAACGGATCTGGGACCTGCTCGACAACTACAAAGAGGTCGTGGAGGCGCTCGAGGACACGAACGAGTCGGTGATCTCGCACCGCCAGAACCGTGTCCTCCTCCTGCTCACGATGGTCAGCGTGATTCTCCTCCCGCTGACGCTGATCACGGGCCTCTTCGGCATGAACGTCCACTTCCCCGGCTTCGAGACGGCGACCGCGTTCTGGGTGATCTGCGGTGCGATGCTCGGGATCGCCGCCTCGCTGGTCGCGTTCTTCCGCCTCAAGCGCTGGCTCTAGTAAACCCGCTACTCGTCGTGCCGGTGCTTCCAGAAGAACCAGCACAGGCAGCCGAGCACCGCCAGCGGAATCACGATCGAAGCGAGGACGACGGCCGTGATCGCCTGGTCGCCGGAAGCTGCGACGAGGCTGGGCGCCACCATCATGTGGTCGGGGCTACGAGACGATGAAGACCGGGGTCCCGATGCGGACCTGGGTGAACAGCCACTCCGCATCGGGAACGTGCATGCGGATGCAGCCGTGCGAGGCGGAGTAGCCGATCGACGCGTCGTCGGGCGTTCCGTGCATGCCGACCCCGGCCGCGTCGAGGCCCATCCAGCGCGTGCCGAGAGGGTTCCCGGGGCCCGGCGGGATCGGCTTCAGGCCTTTCGCCCAGTCCGAGTCGGGCGGGCGCCACCACGGGTTCCGCTGCATGTCGACGACGTGCCAGTTCCCGAGCGGGGTCGGGTAGATCGCCTGGCCCGTGGCGACCGGAATGGTGCGTAGCACACGGGTACCGCTGTAGACGTCCATTCGATTGGCGCCGCGGTGGATGACGACGACGGGACCGAAGTTGCCGCGGGTGAGGTCTGCCGGAACCGTCCTCGCCGCAGGCCGCTGCAGGGGCCGCGCCGCGGCCAGCGCAAGCACGGCTCGAAGGCGGCGGCGGGTCGCGCGCTGACGTATCTCCAGACCCGCCTTCGCGGGGTGCAGCACGGGCGTCAGCCGACGCGAGAGCGTCACGGTCGCATCCTGTGCGGGAACGGAAAGCCTGCTGTCGAGCGCACGTGCGTAGCGCGCCAGGCGGGCACGGTCGATCCGCACGTCCACCGGCAGGTGCTGTCGGGGACGCGCGTCGAGCGCGCGCCGGACGGTCGCTTCGACGTCGAGGCTCGCGCCCAGCCCCGCCGGCCGCGCCTTCCAGTGCTTGCCGTAGAAGACGAATCGGGACCGGCCGGTTGTACGACCAGGAGATCTTGGCGCGCGCCTCCTCCGCGGCCAGGCCGCCGACCTTGAGCCCGCCGACGGTGACTCCGAGAGGAACGAAGCCGCCACGCTGCGCGCTGGGCGCCGCCGCCCCCGAGGCCACGGCGGCGAGCACGAGCACGAAGACCATGCGCTTCACGTAGCGAATGGTACGCGCTCTGGTGTACGGAGAGTAGTCTCGGCGCTATGGCCAAGCCGCTGTGGGCGCCGTGGCGCCTGGAGTACATCGCCCAGGCCGACGAGGAAACGGGCTGCATCTTCTGCCGGGCCGCCGAGTCCGAAGACGACGAAGGGCTCGTCGTCCACCGCGGCGACGGGCGCGTTCGTGCTGCTGAACAAGTTCCCGTACGCCTCCGGACACCTGCTGGTCGCCCCTACCGGCACGTCGGAGAGTTCGGCGAGCTTACGGACGAGGAGGCGCTCGAGGTCCACCGGCTCGCGGAGCGCGGGATGGCCGCGCTCGCCGAGGTCTACGGCCCCAGGGCTTCAACCTCGGCTGGAACCTCGGCCGCATCGCCGGCGCCGGTGTCGTCGACCACGTCCACCTCCATGTCGTACCCGCGCTGGGCCGGAGACACGAACTTCATGCCCGTCCTCGCCGACGTGAAGGTGCTTCCCGAGCACCTCCTCGAAACCCGCCGCCGTCTGTCGGACACCTGGCCTGGCTGAGCTAGCGGACGACGAACCTGCCGGTGCCGAGGAGCCGGCCGTAGGCCGCCTTCGAGCGAGGACCGAACCCGGGCCAGACCCACCAGCGGTACGCGCCCTTCCGGAACGGGAAACGGTGGCCCTGGTAGACCCAGGCCCGCGACATTCTCAGCCTGGCTTTCGCCGGCCAGGCGCTCAGCACCTTCTTTGAGCCGCGGTAGACCTGGACGTTGTAGTAGGACGCGCGCGCCACTCCTGCCCAGAGCAGGAGCGGCGGGACCCTGACGACCGCACCGTCGCGCGGCGAGCGAAGCAGAACGCTGGTCGGGATGACCACGCGCATCGAAGAGGCGTTGCCCGAAGTGTCGTAGGTCCGGATCTCGTAGCGGTAGTACGTGCCGTTTTGAAACCGCCTGTCCGTGTAGACGGTGCCTGTGCCCACATAGACGGGTGCTCGCGCCGCCGCCTTCGTGCCGCGAGCCCTGAGCACCTCGACGTGGTCGAAGTCCTGATCCGTCGGGAGCGACCACGTGAGCTTCAGGAGCCGATAGCCAACCCTGCGTTCCAGTCCCTGCACCGTCCCCGGAGGCGTCGTGTCGGGAGGCACTGGCGTGACCACCTGCCAGGAGTAGGAGGCCGGTGTCGGCTGGGTGTTTCCCGCACGGTCTGTCGCCCGCACCTGAAAGAGGTGGTGCCCATCTGCAAGCCCTCCGTAGGCCTTCGGCGATGCGCAAGGGCCGAAGGGGCCGCCGTCGAGGCTACAGGCGAACGTCGCAGCCTCTGTGCTGGTGAACGCAAACGTGGCGGAAGAGCTGTTCGTGGTCGCCGGAGGGCCGCTCGTGATCGTCGTGACCGGCGGAACGGTGTCGATCGTCCACTCCCACACGGTCGGGCTCCCGACGTGACCGAGCGGATCGGTCGCCCTGACCCCGAAGCTGTGCCTCCCCCCGGCGAGGCTGGAGTACCCCTTGGGACTCGTGCAAGGGGAGAATCCAGCGCTGTCCAGCTGGCACTCGAAGGTACTCCCCCGCCTTGTTCGACGTGAACACGAAGCTCGCGGTCGTCCGGTTGGTCAGATCGGGCGGTTCGCTCGCCGGATCGATCGTGACGACCGGATTGGTGAGGTCGACGAACCACGTGTGGGAGGTCACGGCGCTCTCGTTTCCGGCGGGATCACGCGCCTTCACCCCGAAGGTGTGCGATCCCTCCGCCAGGCCGTTGTAGGAGATCGGGCTCGCGCAAGAGGCGAACGCCCCACCGTCGAGCCGGCAGGTGAACGTTGCCGTCGGGTCGGCGTCGGTAAACGAGAAGGTCGCGCTCGTCGACGCCGTCACGATCGGGGGAGCCGAGGTGATCGTCGGCGGAGGCGGCGCCGTCAGGTCGATCGTCCACGAGTAGGACGCCGCCGCGCTTTCGTTTCCTGCAGGGTCGACCGCCTTTACGGCAAACGCATGCGCACCCTCGGGGAGGCCTCCGTAGGAGCTCGGGCTCGAGCAGGGGGCAAACGCGCCGCCGTCGAGCCGGCATGCGAACGTCGCGGTGGAATCGCCGTCCGAGAAACCGAAGCTCGCGGAGGAGCTGCTGGAAGGATCCGGAGGCACCGCGTCGAGGCTGGGGGGCGGCGGGCCGTGCCGTCGACCGTCACCGACGGTTGCTGACCCTGTACCCCGAACGGGCTCGAGTCGTCGAAGAGCGTCGTCGTCCAGTTGTACCGCCTTTCGGCCTCGGGAGCGGTTGCCGCCAAGCTCACGGTCAGCCGCCCTCCGGGGCAGAGCTCACTGGCGGCGTCCGCCGGAGCGACGGCGTCGATCGTCGCGGTGAGCGGGTCCAGGGTGGCCTCCCAGGTTGCCGCCGAGCAGCTCCCGGACGCGGTCGTCGTCGCGGACAGCGACGCCGGGTCGGCCAGGAACCCGACAGGAACCGCGACGTGTGCGTTGTTCGCCGCGTGGCTCGACGACCCCAGATTCGAGATCTGGACCGCATAGGCGTTACCGGAGAGCGGCTGCACCGCCGCCGGAGCGATCGTGGCGCTGAAGCGGTCGCCTGGAGTCGCCTGAGCCGAGGAGATCACGAGCGCAAGCACGAGCCACGGCGCGGCGAACAGCGCGCAGGCGATTCGGCGGCTCATGTGAGACCCACGACAACGAGTCCGACGGCGACGCCGACGCCGACGCCGGTCGCGAGCTCCAGGAGGAGCTCGCGATGACCGTCAAGCCGCTCGACGACAGGCTGCGGCAGCGCCCGAACGCGTCCGAAAGCAACGGCGATGAGCAGCGAGAGACCGAGCCCCAGGGCCAGCAGCAGCTCGACGCCGACGGAGATCCCGGTCGACCCCGAAGCGCTTGCCCGGGGAATGCCCGCAGAGACGAGCTGGCGGCGATCAGGCCGTTTCGGCGACCGAGGTCGCGACACCTTGGCTCGAAGCGTCTTGGTGCTCGCCTTTGCGATTGCACGCCGACGGTGGCCGGCGACGTGGCGATGCTTGACGACAACCCGCTTCCGGGGACGTGCGGGTACGACCGGAGCCGGCGGCGGGGGCGCATACGTGCGGACAGCCGGCGGCGGCGGGGCGTACGTACGCGCAGGCGCAGGCGGTGGAGGCGGCGCCGGGGATGCGGCTGCACCCTCGTGGTCGTCCTGGGCGGAGGATCCGGTCTCGGTGTGGTCGTCCCGGCGCTCGCTGCACGCGAGGCGGCGAAAGGGTACGCGGCCGCGAAGCCGAGCGCCAGCGGCACGACGAGCAGCACGAGTTTCAGTTTTCGCGACCGCAGCCGCAGTCGTGCTGCGCCCGAGAAGGCGCTGTGCGGTCTCAGAGCGGCGGCCCTCCTTCCCCGCTGTGGTGAGCCTCCCAAGCTAGCACCAAATTTCCGACTTTAAAAAAGGGGACGTCTGCGTCCGACTTCAAAAGGAGTCGCCTGCGAGTTCTAAACGATTCTCGTAGGCTCGTCTGCCTCCGCGACTGCCTCGATCAGCGCGTCGATCTCGGACTCCCCGTGAGCGGTCGAGAGGAACATCGCCTCGTTCTGAGACGGCGCGATGTAGATCCCGCGCTCGAGCAGGTGCCGGAAGAGCGCCGGGTAGTCGTCCACGAACAACGTCGCCATCGCGCCGACGCGCTCGAAGCGGCCGTAGCGAGCCAGCGCGTCGAGCCGCTCGCCCTTTCGCTCCAGCTCCTCGTAGACCTGCGGCGTGAGGCGGCGCAGGACCGAGAGACCCGCGGCGGTCGCAAGCGGGTTGCCCGAGAGTGTTCCCGCCTGGTAGACGTCGCCGGCCGGGGCGAGGCGCTCCATCAGCTCCGCGCGCCCGCCGAAGGCCGCCAGCGGCAACCCGCCGCCGACGATCTTGCCGAGAACGGTCAGGTCGGGCAGCACGCCGTAGCGCTCCTGCGCGCCGCCGCGCGCGACGCGGAACCCGGTGATCACCTCGTCGAAGACGAGCAGCGCTCCGCTCCCGTCGCAGAGCCGCCGCAATCCTTCGAGGAAGCCGTCCGGCGGCGGGACGACCCCCATGTTCCCGGCCACCGGCTCGACGAAGATGCAGGCCGCGCCCTCGATCTCGCCCTCGACCGCGTCGAGGTCGCCGTAGGGAACGACCCGGCCTTCGCCCGAAGCCTCGATCCCCAGCGTCTTCACGCCTGAGCCCGCCTCGGAGAGGAACGGGTCGGCGTGGCCGTGGTAGCAGCCGGCGAAGCGGACGAAGGGCTCGCGCCCGGTCGCCGCACGCGCCAGGCGCAGCGCAGTCATCGCGGCCTCGGTTCCCGACGAGACGAGACGAACCATCTCGACGGAAGGCACCGCGCCCACGATCTCCGCGGCCAGCTCGACCTCGCGCTCGGTCGCGGTGCCGAAGGTCGTTCCGTCACGGGCCGCGGCAACAACCGCGTCCACGGTCTCGGGGTCCGCGTGCCCGAAGATCAGCGGCCCCCAGGAGAGCACCCAGTCGAGATACCGGCGGCCCTCGACGTCCTCGAGATACGCCCCCTCCCCACGCGCCGCGAAGAGCGGCTCTTCGAGCCCGACCGCCTTCATCGCCCGCACCGGCGAGTTGACTCCGCCCGGGATCAGCCGCAGCGCCCGGGCGTACAGCTCACTCGCCGTCGTCACGCAAGGCGAAGAGCTCGCGCAGGGGCTCCGAGCCGGCCTCTTTCGCGCGGACGGTCGGCGCGTGCAGGAGCTTGTTCACGATCTGCGCCGTCAGCGTCTCGACCGTCTTGCGCTCGCGCTCGGAGAGGTCCGACAGGCGGGGCTCGGCCCGCGCGAGCTCCTCCGCGCGGATCTCCTCCGCATGCCGGCGCAGCGCCGCGATCGCCGGAGCCGCCCCACGGGAACGCCGCCACTCGGCAAAACGCGCCGCCTCCTCGGCGACGATCCGCTCGGCCTCGCGAACGTCCTCCTCGCGTCCCACGAGCCCGTCGCCGAGAGCGTCGATGTCGAAGAGCGTGCAGCCGTCCAGCTTGCCGATCTCGGGGTCGAGGTCCCGCGGAACCGCGATGTCGATCAGGACGAGCGGCTTCTCGCGCGGCTGCACGGCCTCGGCGTGGAGGATCGGGTACGGGCAGCGCGTCGCGGAGACGACGAGGTCGGCGCCCGTCAGCTCGACCGCCACGGCGTCGAAAGGTGCCGACCGGCCGCCCACCCGCTCGGCGAGCTGCTGCGCGCTCTCGAGTGTGCGGCTGGAGACGACCACCTCGGCTCCGCGCGCCTGCAGGCCGCGGGACGTGAGCTCGCTCATCCGGCCCGCCCCGAAGAGGAGCGCGCGCTTGCCTTCGAGGCCGCCGAGCTCCTTCGCCGCGAGCTCGACGGCCGAGGAGGCGACGGATTCCGGCATCTCCGCCAGCCGGGCCTCGGTGCGCACTCGTTTGCCGGTGTGGAGCGCGTCCTCGAAGAGCCGGTTCAGCTCCGGTCCGGTCGCGCCCGCGCTGAGCGCGGCCTCGTAGGCCTGCCGCACCTGCCCGAGGATCTGCGCCTCGCCGGGAACGAGCGAGTCGAGCCCGGCCGCCACGCGAAACAGGTGCTCGACGGCCTCGCCCCCCTCCCAGGTCGCGAGCACCCCGTCGAGGTCGAGGCCGGAGTGCCGCTCGAGCGCCGCTCGCGCAGCCGCCTGGTCTCCGTCCAGGAGGTAGACCTCCGTCCGGTTGCAGGTCGAGAGCACGACCCCACCGATCTCCTTCGCCAGGTCAACGGCATGGCCGTCGGCGAGGTAGAGCCGCTCTCGCAGCTCGAGCGGCGCGTGCCGGTGCGACACGCCGATGCCGAGCAAGTCTGCTGTTGCGTCGAAATCCCGCATGGGCACGTGAACCGCAGCCGATCCTACCTTGCGACCTGAAAGGGGGCCGAAAATGAGCGAGCCCGGACCGGAAAACCCGGTCGTCGAGGAGGGCGAGGAGGCCGAGATCATCCGCAGCTTCCGGGCCGCGCGCGAGACTCCCGCACCGCCGAGACGACGCAGCTCGAGCGCGACGACATCCAGACGGCCCTCGAGGGCCTGTCGGGCATTCACGATTACCTGGTCGAGGGCAGGGCTCCACCGTAGACTCGAGGGTCTGTCGAGGACGCTCGCATTCGGGGTCGCGATCGCGGCGACGCTCTGCCTGAACGGTGCGGCGGCGGTCACCGGGATCCAGGTGCCGCCCGGCTTCCGGGTCGAGACCTTTGCACGCGGTCTGACGCAGCCGACCGCCATGGCCTACGGACCGGACGGGCGCATCTTCGTGACCGAGTCCAACGGCACGATCGTGGCGATCGTGCGCGGCACACGGAAGCCGGCCGTGCTCGTTCGGGGGCTGCGGACGCCGCTCGGGCTCGCCTGGCGCGCGAGTACGCTCTTCGTCTCGGAGCAGGGCCGGCTCGAGCGGCTGACGCTCCGAAACGGACGGCTGGTCGACCGGCACGTCCTCGTCAAGGGCATCCCGTTCGGCGAGCACCAGCAGGACAACGTCGTGCTCGGCCCGGACGGCAGGCTCTACTGGGGCAGCGGGTCGACCTGCGACGCCTGCCGGGAGAAGAGCGCGCGCAGCGCCGCGATCCTCTCGCTCCGTCCCGACGGCAGCGACCTGCGCGTCTTCGCGCGAGGGCTGCGGAATCCCTACGGGCTCGCCTTCCAACCGCGAACCGGGCGGCTCTTCGCGTCGGTCAACGGCCAGGACAAGCTCGGCTCGGACGCCGATCCGGAGCCGGCCGAGATGGTCGTACGCGTCCGCCGGGGCGCCTTCTACGGCTGGCCCCGGTGCTGGCCGAACGCGAGGACGCTCCGATTGAGCGGCCGCTGCGCCGGCGTCGCCCGGCCCGCCGCGTACCTCGAGCCCCATTCCTCGGCCGACGGAATCGCCTTCTACACCGGTCGCTCCTTCCCGAGCTCCTACCGGGGCGACGTGTTCGTGGCCGAGTGGGGCCAGTACCTGAGCCACCGCTTCGGCCGGCGGGTCGTGCGGGTGAACCTGCGCACCGGCCGGGTGAGCTCGTTCGCCTCCGGCTTCGCGCACCCACTCGCGCTCCTGGTCGACCGGCGCGGCGGCCTGCTCGTCGCCGACTGGGACCGCGGCGTCGTCTACCGCGTCCAGGCCCGCGGCAAGCCCTAGACGAACCGGGCGAGGGTGCCCACGACGTCGCCGATCACCGTCGCGCGGTTGTTCCCGTCGCGGAAGTCGAACTCGGCGAAGCCCGCGACTCCGGCACGCGCGCGCGTCCGCACGTAGCCCTCGCGCCAGCGATTCACCTCCGCACGAGGACGGTGGCCGGTGTTCCCGCCGAGCCCCGGCAGAAGGTGATAACCCGGCGTCATGCCTGCGACGTACTTGCGCGCGAGCGCCCGGCGGACGGGGCCGCCGCGCTGCAGCCCGCGCTGGCCGGCCGCTTCGGCGCGGGCCGCCGCGGCCGGATCGCCGGCGAAGACCGGGTACTCCTCGCCGACCACAGCCAGCGAGGCGCGGTTGAGGATCCGCCAGAACGCGCTCAGCTCGGGCGTGATCCGGCGTCCCGGCAGCGTGAAGGCGGTATGCGCCCACCAGACGATGCCTCGCTGGGACCGGTCGCCCAGAGACTGCCGCCCGGCGTGGAGCCCGCGCAGGACGCCGCGTGTGAACTCGCGGTACTGGCGCCCAAGGCCCTCCGCCGCCTCCGCCTGGATCTCGTCGAGCTGCCAGCTTCTGACGGGCACACCTGCGTCCTTCGCGGCGCGAAGCTCATCGCGGAAGCGGGCGCCGAGCTCGACGCCCCAGGTGACCCGGCGCGCCGATGGAAGGCGCAGCAGGCGCTCGAGCTCCGGCAAGGGGCCGGCCAGTCCGCTCGACCGGCTCGAGGCCGCCGACAGCGCGCTCTCCGCCTCGCCGGGAAGACGCCGCCGCTCCCAGTACCAGCCGGGTTGGATGTGGAACATCGGGGCGTAGCGGTACCCGGCCCCGTCGATCTGATCCCCGAGCGCGCGCCCGACGCCGTAGCTGCCGATGTAGACGGGCGCCCCCTCCGGTAGCCCGGCGGCGCGGGCGGCGCGGAGCAGCCGGGGCAGAACACTCGGTGCGAAATACGAGAGGACGAGCAACCTTGCGATCGCCGGACGGTACTCCGTCTACCCCATCCGCAACGCATTGATCGGCCTCGTGCGTTCGATTAGGGTGGACGGGCATCACCTGCGGCTCGTCTGACGATCGTCGGCGGGTCATATGTATTCGACGAAAGGAGTCAGATGAGGAGGCTTGGTCTTCTGTTCGGCATCGGCGCGCTCGCTGCTGCGGCTTGCATCGCCGCAGCGGGAGTCGCGAACGCGGCGCCTTCTGCGACCACGTACTGCGACGGCGTGCTGGCACCCGGTACCTACCAGCGAGTCGTCGTCCCGGCGGATGCGGTCTGCCTGAGTGACGGCCCGGTCGTCATCCGGTCCGGCCTGTTCGTCCTCCAGGGCGCGACGTTCGTGCTCGGCAGCGAGGAGAACCCCGGAGACAACGGGACAATCAACGGCGGCGTTCATTCGACGAACGCGATGTCGGTACAAATCCACTTCATGACGATCCACGGCGGCGTGAACCTGCAAGGCGGTTCCGGCCCGTTCGGAGGACCGTTCGAGGTCACCTGGAACACGATCGAGGACAGCAACATCAGCGGCGGCGTCACGGAGTCCGGCTACAACGGGTTCTGGAACGGGTTCATCCGCAACACCGTCCGCGGCTCCGTGAACCTGAACGACAACGTGCTCGAGGATCCGGACGGCAACGAGTTCGTCACGAACACGATCTACGGCAGCCTGAACTGCCGCGGCAACGACCCGGCGCCGCAGGTCGGCGACTCCGGGGGCGAGCCCAACCACGTGACCGGCCGCGAGACCGGTCAGTGCGTAGGGCTGTAGGAACGGCGTAAGCGATTCTGCCGGGGGAGGGTCCCGCCGGACCCTCCCCCGGGCTCGCTCAGCGCCCGGATCAGTAGAAAGAGGAAGGGCGAATCAGGGGTTCCGCGGATTTACGCGGGCCGCCCGAGTAGGAGGCTGGCGAGTTGGCGGGGCCTCAAGGGTGCCCCGGTAAAGCAGGGAGGTTGGGATGTTCACGTATGTCGGCTTCTTCCGGCTGACCCCGATGGCTCGGGAGCACCTCGAGAAGACCCCCGAGTACCTCGAGAAGATCCACAAGATCGTCGAGCACGAGGGCGGGAAGCTCGATCGCTTCATGGCCGTCATGGGCCCGTGGGAGTACCTCGGGATCTTCACGTATCCCGACAACGAGGCCGCATTCCGCGTCCTCGGCGAGATCGCGAAGTTCGAGATCTTCGAGACCGAGACGTTCCCCGCAGAGGACGTCGAGACCTTCTTCAAGGTCTTCGTCTAGGCCTACGAGCTGGCTCCCGGTGGGAGCTGCGCGCACTTCGAGGGCCGCTCCCAGGGCGGCCCTCGAGGCTTTTCGGAGACCCTAGGGATCGACTTCGTTTCGCCAAGCGGACGACGGGGATCGAACCCGCGACCCTCAGCTTGGGAAGCTAGTCATGTTCGGCTCAACGGTACGGTTTGCGACCACTGCGCGCCAGTATGTGCGCCGGTCTTTGTCAGGTCTCGCAGCCGATCCCGTCGTGGTCGCCGTCCTCGCAGGCAGGCGAAGCCGAGGACCGGTGGAGCTCGATCCCGTTGGGTGCAACTCCGGTCTGACCACGCAGGAAGGCGAAAAAGGCGACTCCGACTACCCGGGCCCTGGCGCAGCCACTCGCGACCCCTCCAGCCGCGGTCATCTGCCTGCGTCGAGTAGCCGTCGCGCCGGCCAGGCAAAGGCGGGAGGGCGTCTCAGCGATCATCGTGCGCGAGCCGCGCAACACAAGGTGATGATCGAGGTCGGCCTCGGTGCGGTCGAGGGTGACCGCGGCGATGACGCTATAGACCCTGCGCTCGATCGGGAGGCGGCGGGCGGCCGGGAGATATGCGGGACGCGGGAGGCTGGTCAACTGAGCGACGGTGGCCGGCCGGGTCCGCCAGCAGGATCGGCCGGTCCTTCATGCCAACTAGCTCAGCAGAGGCGTCGGCGGTCTCTAGCCCTTGACGTGTGCCACGCCTAGCTCGGAGAGGCGAGCGTTGAGGTCTTCGAGTCCTTGCTTGTACGCGCTGTTCGCGTCACGCACGTGGCTCACGAAGTCGGCCAGCTTAGAGGGCGCTTGGGTATCGAGATACGCGAGGCCGGCGTTCGTTGCTGATTTGGCGTAGTCGGCAGCCGCGAACAGCTCCGTGTCCTGGTCCGTGAAGCCATGGGTGCTGTTCGTCGAGAGGTAGTCCCGCGAGGCGTTGCAGATGCTTCGCGCGTCCTGAAGGCTCGAGGCCATCGTGTTGACGTTCTTGGTCGACTTCGCTGCGAGGTAGAGACTCGCGAGGCAAACCTCTGCCCGGTTCACTGCCTGCTGGGCTCTGTTGTGCAGGTCCTTGGCGTCGTCGCCGTTCGAAGCCTTCTTCGGCCCACTGCTTTTCGTACTAGCCGCCTGATCGCTCTTGGTGCTAGTAGCCACCTGGCCGCCGCCTCCAGTCTGCTGGCCGCAGCCGGCCGCCAGTAGCGCGGCGAGAATGATCATCGCCGCCGCGAATTTCATAGCTTTCCCTTGGAGTGCTTGCCGGACTGCTTGCGTCATCGCTTCTCGCAGGCGATTCCGTCTCTGTCGCGATCCAGGTCGCGGTTGTAGCTGATCGCCTTGTTGTAGAGCCGCGTGCTCCGGTAGAAGTTCGTGACAGGCGTGCCGGTCGTGTGGTCGTGGGCGTTCGCCCGACCAACGCCGTGGCGGTACTTCGTGTGGACACTCGTGCAGTTCTGCCACAGGGTTGTGCCGGTTGCTCCGACCATCGGGGCCAAGGTCAGGGCAAGCAGGCCCGCGGTCAGCACGCCCGCGATCCGAATCCTTGAACTGTTCACGTGAAGGAGCCTCCTCGGGGGTGGGATCTCTCATCGCCTACGGTGGCACCTGGCCACGGCTTCTTCATCGGCAGTAAGCCGCAGATCGCTGAGGGGGACGCGCTATGGCCTGGGGCCCGGGGACCGGCGCCCGACTCGCCTGACGACCGCCGAGGGGCCGAAGGCGCGAGAACGGTCTTAGCAGCCCATGCTGGTCGTCATGCCGATCATGATGATGACCTCGTACACCTGCCCGGTGTAGCGGCCAGTCTCGCTGGAGTAGAGCGTCACACCGACCGTCGCGCCTCCCAGCGCTCGTTTCGCGGCGTCGCTGCGGTATTGGAGGATGAGGCACTCGGCCCTGCGCTTACTACGGACGAGTCGGGCATCGGCAGGAAGCTCGTCTCGACGCAGCAGAAAGCGTGCGAAGCTCGCGGGGACCTCGGGGCGAAATGCATCGAGTAGCCGTACACGCGCCCGCCGTCTTGGAAGACCGCGTAGTACCGGTCCCTCCCGTCGGCCTGCCGAGGCAGGTAGCAGCAGCCCTTGATGAGTTTGGGGTTCGGGTCCCGCACGTGATGTGCAGCCCACGCCTTGCGGGTAGCGCCGTAGCCATTCATGCGCACGGCGGCGGAGGCGACCGTCGTTAGGGAGAGGGCGACGACTCCAGTAAGTGCGAGCTTGCGCATTGACGTGAATGTCGGCAATTCGCCGCCAGGCCTCAAGTGTGTGCCTGGCGGCGAGCTGAAACGGTAGGCACGGGCGCCGCAAGCAGTCCCCAAGTGAGTTGAGCTTCGGTCGATGTCCGCCGATAAGACCGGCGTGAGCGTCGAAGACCGCGACTGGATCCGCGAGCGACCGCTCGGTTGGCTGGAGACGACTTCGCCTTTACGTGGGCCGCTTGAGCCGGGATGGCCGGCGTTTTTGGCGGTCATCGTCAGCATCGCCCTCACCGGTGTGTTCTGGAAGATTGGGCCGCACTTCAGCCTCCGAGGCAGGCATACAGCGTGCACAACGACGACGACCGTGCTTACGTCCGGCCAGCGGGAAGCCGTCCGCCGCTGCGTGACGCGCTGAGTCCCACGCCGTCCGGCCCCGACTGACCGCAAGACGTGCCTTCCCCAGGGCCAGTGCGGACGCTACCGGTTAGGTACAGCTCCCAGCGAATCCGTGATCGCCTTGCGTGCTCACCGGCCAACCGCGGGTTTCGTTATGTGCACGGCCGCGGTCACGTTAGTTCTCGAAGGGGTCGGCGGCCTCGGCCTCATGACCTTCGAGCAGATGCCTGTAGGCGTCCGTCATGTACGCTGAACTATGGCCAACGTAGTCACCGATCGGCTCGAGGCTCAGCCCGGCACCGTGCATCAGCGAGACGTAGCTATGCCGCAGTTCGTGTAGCCCGATCGGCTCGAGGTCGAAAGATTCGCCGCGGAAGCGCCGACAGCCGTCGCCGCCAGGATGCGAGCGCTCGGTCGCGCACATGCGTCGGAGTGAACGGCGCCGAGGCCGTGCGGCCGAACGAAGTCCAAGCCATCGCGTCCCGTACGCAGCTTGTGCTCGAGCAGGTGCCTCCGTAGCGATGCTGGGACCGGGACGCGGCGCCGACCCTTGCGCGACTTCGGCGCTATCTCGCCGTCCTTCTCGTCCCAGGAACGCTCGACAGCGATCACGTTTGCGTCGAGGTCGACGTCGCTCCACCTGAGGCCACGTAGTCGCCGCGTCGGAGGCCCGCGAGCGCCGCCGTCCACCACAGGCAGAGCGGTCCTCTTCCGGCACCTCCGTTTGTCGGATCTCGGCGAGGTTGCTGCCTTCTGCGGTGAGTGCGACGAGCGCGCGTTCGGCCCTTCGGACCAGTTACCGTGAAACGAGAGGCGGTCGTGCCCTGGTCGTCGGCCTTCAATGCACGTCCGCAGCCCGGCTCGCGGCTAAGTCACGTGACCCTTCGGTCGGGGCAGGGAGCCGAACCGTAGAGCCGAACGGAACGGTGCATGTGGGAACAGCTTGACTCCGGTCGCGTAGTTCACCGCCTCGAGCCGGTCGTGCTCGCAGCGACGCTGGCGCTCATCCCCGTCCTCGTCATCGAGACGGATGCGAAGTCCAGCTTCTGGCAAGACTTCGCGGTCGCGGCGAACTGGGCAATCTGGGCGGTCTTCTTCGCCGAACTCATCTTCATCTTCTCCGTCGCGCCGAGAAAGCGGGCCGCACTTCGGGCGCACTGGCTCGACGAGGTGATCGTCCTCGTTACCGTGCCCGCGTTCGGCAGGTTCCTTGCCTCGCTCCGGCTCGTCCGTCTCGCACGGCTGCTGCGGCTGCTCCGTCTTGGCGCGGTCTTGACCCGCGCGCTTCAGCGGGAGCGCACGATGTCGAGCGAGGTGGTCTTCCGCTTCGTCGCGCTTCTGACCGTGTTTGTCGTCGTGCTCAGCGGCGCGGTGGAGTCGATGGTCAATGCCAAAGAGTTTCCGTCGATCTGGGAGGGCATCTGGTGGTCGGTCGTAACCGTGACGACTGTGGGCTACGGCGACTTAGCCCCGACGACGGTTGAAGGCCAGATAGTCGCAATGGTCGTCATGCTCTTTGGGATCGGCTTCCTCTCGGTTCTGACAGCAACGATCGCCTCACGCTTTGTCCAGACCGACGCCGGAACCGATGAGGTCGTTTCGGCTCTGCGCCGGATCGAAGTGGAACTGGCCGACCTGAAGCGCCAGGTAGCCGACTTCCAGCGGTAAGAGTCGCCGGCCTTCCCGGGCCGCTCAAGGCGTCTCGGCTGCGCTCGAGGAAGACGACTACGCCTTTAACGGCAGCCAAGTCCCAGCGTCGTCAGCGCGCGGCGGCGATTGTCAAGCAGAAGCTTGGCCGAGACCTCGCCGATCGCGAGGTCGAGGTCGTAACGGTCTCTCGAGGAACTGATACTCCACGCGACGCGAGTCCGTAAGACCAGACGGGCTTACCGTGCGCAGCGCGCCAGTTGCGCGCCAGTGAGCGCCAATTCGGAGCGGTTTCTAGCGGTTTCAGACGGTAAGCGTTAGAACCGTCCTGAGACGCCGAAACCCGCCTAACGAAGCGGGTTTCGGCTCGAACAGCGGGAAGCGGACGACGGGGATCGAACCCGCGACCCTCAGCTTGGGAAGCTGATGCTCTACCAACTGAGCTACGTCCGCGCGCGCCGGATTCTAGCCGAGTCCGAAAGAGCGACTTTCGTCGCGCCGCGGACGCAGGCATGCTCGGAGGATGCGGCGGCCCGCGGCGGTCCTCGGGATCTTTCTCGTGTTCTGCGTCGCCGCCTGCAGTCTCCGGCGGCAGGTCGCACTTCCCTCCCCGTACTGCCGCGGCGGCAATCCGGAGGCCGGCGTCTACCACTCGCACCGCCTGCGGGTGAAGAGCCGTTGCCGGGTCGCGACCGGCACGGTCAGCAAGGTGAAGTTCGAGGAGTACGACGGCGACGTCCACATCGCCCTCCGCCCGGATCCGCCCTACGAGAAGCTGCTCTCCGACGGAAACGATCGGCTCGGCGGCAACCTCGTGGTCGAGATCATCCCGCAGGATCGCTCGCGGGTCGCGGTGCCCGAGGAGGGCGCGCGGATCGAGGTCGTCGGCCCATGGGTCGACGACACGCAGCACGGCTGGAACGAGATTCATCCCGCCTGGTGGGTCAGCGCGGGCACGATCCAGCCCGCGTCGGAGCAGGAGCTGCGCGCGGCCCGCCTGCTGCTCTCCGGCGGCGACGCTGAGCCATAATCCCGGCAGCGAACCAAGGGGGAAACATGGGAACCGAGCTCCACGAGACCGCGCGAGCACTCGTCGCCGAGGGCAAAGGGATCCTCGCCGCCGACGAGAGCGACCGCACGATCAAGAAGCGTTTCGACTCGATCGAAGTCGAGTCCACCGAGGACAACCGGCGCGCCTACCGTGAGCTCCTCTTCTCGACCGACGGAGCCGAGGAGTACATCAGCGGCGTGATCCTGTTCGACGAGACGATCCAGCAGAAGCGCAGCGGACGGGACGCCGTTCCCGAAGCTGCTCGAAAGCCGCGGGATCATCCCGGGGATCAAGGTCGACAAGGGCACGAAGCCGCTCGCGCTCGCGCAGGACGAGACGATCACCGAGGGCCTCGACGGGTTGCGCGAGCGGCTCGAGGAGTACCGCGGGCTCGGCGCGCGCTTCACGAAGTGGCGTGCGACCTATTCGGTCGGCGACGGGGTGCCGAGCGAGTACTGCGTCTGGACGAACGCGCACGCGCTGGCCCGCTACGCCGCGCTCTCGCAGGAGGCCGGGCTTGTGCCGATCGTCGAGCCGGAGGTGCTGATGGACGGCGGACACTCACTCGAGCAAAGCTCGACGGCGACCGGCCGCGCGCTCCAGGCCGTCTACACCGAGCTGCACGACCAGCGGGTCGACCTCTACGGGACGCTGCTGAAGCCGAACATGGTGCTGAGCGGCTACGAGGCCTCGGACCGGGCCGGCGTGGACGAGGTCGCGGAAGCGACGCTCGACGTCCTCCACCGCCACGTGCCCGCCGCGGTGCCGGGGATCGTGTTTCTCTCGGGCGGACAGACGGACGAGGACGCGACTGCGCACCTGAACGCGATGAACGCCCGCGGCCCGCACCCGTGGGAGCTGTCGTTCTCGTACGGCCGCGCGCTGCAGGCGCCCGCGCTGAAAGCCTGGGGCGGCGACCCTGACAGGGCCGAGGAGGCGCAGAAGGCGTTCTACCGCCGCGCCAAGTTCAACGGCGCCGCCCGGACAGGCTCCTACGCTCCCGAGATGGAGACGGCTGCCGTCTGACTTAGTAACAGTCTGTTACTAGGACGGCTTCCGCGGACCTGGGGGCGACGTGCCGGCGTACTTCCGGAACATGAAGCTTCTCGTCCTCCTCGGCTCCTTGGCAGTGGCCACCTCTTGCTCTTCGAGCAACTGGCAGACGTTCCGGGCAAACGGCGTCAGTGTCCGCTACCCGCCGGGCTGGTTCGCGACGAGCCGAGCCTTGACGCCGGTCACCAGCCCCGCGCAGATCCTCGCCGTCGCTTCGTACCCGCTCCCGCACAACAACCGCGGCGCCGACGGCTGCGAGCCGAAGCAAGCACTCGACCGCCTTCCCGCGGACGGCGCGTTCATCTTCGGTTGGGAGTACGGGGCCGCCCGGTCGTCGCGCCCCCCGCTGAAGCCCAGTCGTTTCAAGCTGACGGGGTTCGCCCGGTACGAGTGCCTTGGACCGAGCTACGTGCTGCACTTCCGCGAGTCCGGGAGGTGGTTCCAGATCCACGTCGCGCTCGGCCCGCATGTCGGCCCCGCGACGCGGGCGACCGTGCTCCGCATCCTCGATAGCTTCGAGGCCCGGCGCCGCTAACGCAGAAGCTTGCCGTTCGGGCGGACGAGGAGCCAGCGGCCGCCGTACTCGACGACGTCTTGGCAGCGGATCACGCCCGGCGCGGTGTCGCCGATGTAGTAGTAGAGCGACCGTCCCGCGTAGGTGACCTGGCGCCGGCCGTTCCGGCGCTTCACCGTTCCGAGCAAGGAGCGGTTCACGCCCGGGCCTACCCGCAGCGTCCCTTTCGGTGCGAAGTACGGCGGCCAGGCCTTCGCGCAAGCGCCGTAGCAGGCGCTGCGACGCTGGTCGCGGGTGAACGCGTAGAGGACGAAGCCGCGCCCGTCGAAGAGCGCCTTGCCATACGAAGAGGAACGAGCGGTCAGGACGGGGCTCGAGGCCGGGCTCGCAACGGGAACGAATGCCAGCGCCACCACAAGAGTCAGGACGAGCTTCATGACGATCTGTCCCACGAGCGCCCCCGACCGTTACGGACGGTACTCGCGGCCGGAGAAGCGCTCGAGCTTGTCGAATGCGTGCGTCGCCGCGATCCGGCGCACCGTGCCGGAGCGAGAGCGCATCACGATCGAGTCCGTGACCGCGCCCTCGGCCGTGTAACGGACGCCGCCGAGGAGCGCGCCCGTCGTGACGCCGGTCGCCGCCACGAAGACGTCCTCCCCGGAGACCAGGTCGTCGGTCGTCAACACGCGGTCCGGGTCGAGCCCCGCATCCACGAGCTGGTGCCGTTCCTCGTCGTTCCGCGGCCAGAGCTTCCCCTGCACGCCGCCGCCGACGCACTTCAGCGCCGCCGCCGCGATCACGCCCTCAGGGGTGCCGCCGACGCCCATCAGCAGGTCGACGCCCGTCGCAGGTTGCGCAGCGGCGATCGCCGGCGCGACGTCGCCGTCCAGGATCAGCAAGACCTTCGCGCCGACCTCGCGGAGCTCCGCGATCAGCGCGTCGTGGCGGTCCCGCTGGAGGACGACGACCGTGACCTCGCTCGGCTTCTTGCCCTTCGCCCTCGCCACGCGCTCCACGTTCTCGCGCGGCGGCGCCTCGATGTCGACCACCCCGATCGACTCCGGCCCGCACGCGATCTTGTCCATGTAGACGGCTGCGCCGGGAAAGAACATCGTCCCGCGCTCGGCGACCGCGATCACGGCGATCGCGTTCGGCTGGCCCATGGCGGTGAGGCGTGTGCCCTCGAGCGGGTCGACCGCGACGTCGACCTCGGGGCCGCCTCCGCCGCCGACCTCCTCGCCGTTGTAGAGCATCGGCGCCTCGTCCTTCTCGCCCTCGCCGATCACGACGACGCCGCTCATCGAGACGGTGTCGAGCATCGCGCGCATCCCGTCGACCGCGGCCTGGTCGGCGGATTCCTTGTCGCCCCGGCCGATCCAGCGGCCGGCGCCCATCGCCGCCGCCTCGGTGACGCGGACGAGCTCGAGCGCGAGGTTCCGGTCGGGGGTGCGCGGAGACGTGGCCCGATCCTACATTCGGTCCGGCGCTTCGACCCCGACGAGATCGAGGCAGCGCGCGATCACGGCCTGCGTCGCCGTGCAGAGGCCGAGGCGAAACGCCTGCGCGTCGCTCTCGAGCACGCGGTGGTGGTGATAGAAGCGGTGGAAGTCGTCGGCGACGCGGATCGCGTAGTGCGGGATCGCGTGCGGGCCGCGCCGCTCGGCCGCCTCCGCGGCGACGCCGGGGAACTCGGCCAGGCGCTTGATCAGGTTACGTTCTTCCAGCGCGAGCGTCGCCGGCACCTGGGCGGAGACCTCGGCCTTCCCGGCATTCCGCAGGATCCCGGCGATCCGCGCGTGCGCGTACTGGACGTAGTAGACGGGGTTCTTCTCGCTCCGCTCGGCCGCGAGGTCGACGTCGATCTCGATCGTCTGGTCGGGCCCACGGTTGACGAGGTACCAGCGCGCCGCGTCGACGCCGACCTCGTCCATCAACTCGTCCAGGAAGACCACGTCGCCGCGGCGCTTGGAGATCTTCGTCTGCTCGCCCCCGCGCGTCAGGTGGACGAGCTGGTACAGCAGCACCTCGACCCGCTCTTCGTCGTACCCGAGCATGCGCGCCACCGCCCCGTACCAGCGGCGCGTGCCGTGGTGGTCGGCGCCGAGGACGTACACCGCCCGGTCGAAGCTCCGGTCGAGCTTGTCGGCGAGGTAGACGACGTCGGCCGCGCGGTACGTCGGTGTCCCGCCGCGCTCCGGCGAGCGAATCAGCACACGGTCGTCGTCGTCGCCGTGGGCGGACGAGCGGGCCCACACCGCCCCGTCGCGCTCGTACGTGTCGAGGCGGGGCAGGAACTCCGCGATCCGCTGCTCCAGCTCGCTCTGGAGCGCCCACGAGTCGAAGTGGACCCGGAAACGCTCGAGCGACGCCTCGATCTGCGCGAGCATCTTCGGGACCGGGTCGCCGTCCTCAGCGGCGAGCTCGCGCACGTACTCGCCGTGGTAGCCGTCCTCGGGCGGCTCGTCCCCCCGCCGGATGGCCGCAACGGACTCGCGGAACTTGTCCATCTGGGCGCCGGCGTCGTTGTAGTAGTACTCGCGCTCGACCTGGTGCCCGCCGAGCTCGAGCAGCCTCGCGACCGAGTCGCCGATCGCGCCGTTCCGCCCGTGCGCGACCGTGATCGGGCCGGTCGGGTTTGCCGAGACCATCTCGACCTGCACCCGTTCCTCCCGCTCCGCCCAGCCCGCGCCGTAGTCGCGTCCCGCCCGGAGCAGCTCGGCGAGCGCGTCGCCGTACCACGAGGCCGCGAGCCAGAGGTTGACGAATCCCGGCCCCGCGACCTCGGCGCGCTCGACGTCGTCGAGAGCGGCCGCCGCCACCGCCAGCTCCTCGCCCAGCTCCCGCGGCGAGCGCTTCCGCGTGGGCGCGAGCCGCATCGCGACGTTGGTCGCGTAGTCCCCGTGCGTCGGGTCGCCGGGCCGTTCGAGCTCGACCGGCGCACCGGCGAGCTCGGTGAGGCGCGCCTCCAGCCTCGCGGTGGCGTCAGACAACGGCTTCGCGGGGCGCGAACAGCTCTTCGAGCCGGCGCAGCTCGTCGGGCGTGCCGGCGGCGATCATCACGTCCCCCGCCTCCAGCGCGGCGTCCGGCGACGGGGTCGTGTCGAAGGTCCCGTCGCTCTTGCGGAGAGCCACGATCATCGCGCCCGTGTACTCGCGCACGCGCAGGTCGCGGATCGACTTCCCGGCGTGCTCGCACGTCGGGTCCACCTCGATCTCCTCGAAACGAAGCTCCGGGCCGCCGCTCGTCGACATGATGTCGAGGAAGGCCGCGACCTGCGGCCGCAGGACCAGCTTCGCCATCTCCTTGCCCGCGGTGGAGTAGGGCTGAACGACGCGATCGGCGCCGGCGAGGCGCAACTTGCGGGCCGCGTCCTCGTCGGAAGCGCGCGCGACGATGAGCAGATCGGGACGCGCGGACCGCGCCGAGAGGGTGATGTAGAGGTTGTCCGCGTCCGAGTCGGACGAGGCGACGAGGCCCCGCGCGCGCCCCAGACCCGCCTCGTCCAGGTCCTCGTCCTCGATGCCGGTGCCCTCGACGAACAGGTCGCCGTTCTCCTGCGCGGCCGCGAGTGCCTCCGGGCTGAAGTCGAGCACGACGTAGTCGGTCCCGGATTCGCGGAACTCGGCGGCCACGCGTCGTCCCACCCGCCCGTAGCCGCAGATGATGTAGTGGTCGCTCAACCGCTCGATCTTCCGCCGCCTCCTTCGCTCCGCCAGCGCGCCCGTCAAGACGCCGCCCGCGATCCCCTCGACGAGGATCGTGGCCACGTAGGCAAAGATAGTCAGTCCCGCGAGGACGAGGAGGATCGAGATCACGCGCGCTGCGTCGGTCGGCGGCACCGTGTCGAGACCCGTCAGCGAGGCCGTCACGACCGCGCGGTAGAACGACTGCAGCCAGCTCTCGTCGAGGGTCTCGTGGAAGGCGACCGTCCCGCCCGCAAAGACGACCAGCACGGCCGCGACCGCGAAGGCCACCCGGCGCGGGCTGAACGACTCCGTCATGCTCCGTAGTATTCTCGAGCCGTGGAAGGCGAAGGCGAGGAGCGCCAGCTCAACATCCACCTCGACCCGGAGCATCTGGGCGGCGTCTACGCGAACTTCGCCAACATCAGCTTCTCGAACTACGAGTTCACGATCACGTTCGCGCGGATCGACCACGAGGTCGAGGAGGGCGACGTCCCGGGCGTCGTCGTCGCGCGCGTGAACATGTCGACCCGGTTCATGGGCGAGCTGCTCGAGGCGATGAACGACTCGTGGTCGAAATGGTCGTCCCGCGAGGGGATCCGCAACCTCCCCGAGACGACCGAGGGGGACTCGAGCTAGCGCTTACCCCGGCTCGCCCATGCCTTCGCCATGGCGATCCGTTGGGCGAGCGTCGGGTGGTCGTCGAGCCAGACGTACGACCAGCCCGGCGGGTCCGGCTGCTGGAGGTCGAACGTTCCGAAGTGCCGGAAGAGCCTGACCATCGAACCGGGATCGTGGGTCGCCTGCAGCGCGCGCCAGTCGGCCTCCCCCTCGTAGCGGCGCGAGACGACGTTCGTGAACGGCGTCACCGCCAGGTGGAAGAGGGCGATCACGAGCAGCGCGAGCGGGACGACCCCGGGGCGCGCCATCCCGCCGCGGCGGGCCGTCACCAGGGCGAGCACGAGAAAGCCCGGGATCTCGATCAGCGCATACCACCCGAGCCCTTTCCAGATGTGGCGGCGGGCGACGTGGCCGAACTCGTGGGCGGCGACGACCCTGATCTCGCCCGCGCTGAAGCGTCCGTCGAGGAGGGTGTCCCAGATCACCACGCGCGCCGAAGGACCGATACCGATCGCCGCGGCGTTCGCCGCGGTCGTCCGGTCGCTTGCGGTCTCGATCCTGACCGGCGTGCCCGAGATTCCCTCGCGCCGCTCGAGCTCGCGTAGCTGGGCCGCGAGCTTCGTCTCCCGCGGCGGCCGCGTCCCGATCGTCGCCGCGTACGGGATGACGAGCACGAGCACGAACGCGACGGCCGTGAACAGCGGGCCGGCGATCGCCCACCAGGCTCGCGGGAACCGGCCTGCGAGCAGGAGCAGGATCGTGAGCACGACCGTGAGGCCGACGACCTCCCCGAGCAGCGCCGGCCACTGGCCGAGGAGCCAGCCGAGGTAACTCTGCTTCTCGATGCCGTAGCGGCGGCCCCACCAGAGCGCCGCGAGCCCGAACGGCAGGCCGGCCGCCCAGAGCGCGAGCGTCGCGACGGCCCCGACCATGACGCCCGTCCCGACCCGTCCGAGCTCCCAGGCCGCCGCGATCCGAGGCCCGAGGCGAACCAGCACGAGCAGCACCGCGAGTGCTGCGAGCGTCGCGGCCACCCAGTCCCAGCGGAGGAAGCCGTCGAAATGAGCCGCCCGGCGAAGCGCCCGGTCGCTCCAGTAGCGGTTCGGGTCGACGTGCGGGCGTCTCAGGTCTCCTGGAACCGTCGTCTGCCAGAGTAGGGCGCCGGCCACGACCCAGCCCGCGGCGAGCATCACTAAGGTCCCCAGCTTGGCGAGCCGTGTCGCGGTCATCTCGGATGTCCACGCTAACCGGCACGCGCTCGACGCGGTTCTCGCCGCCGTCGACGCGGAAGGACCGGACGAGCTCTGGTGCCTCGGCGACCTCGTCGGCTACGGACCGCGGCCCAACCGCTGTTGCGCCTCCGTGCAGGAGCGCGCGGCGTTCTGCCTGGCCGGAAACCACGATCTCGGCGTGCTCGGGGAGGTCGATCTGCAGGAGTTCGCGCCGGACGCGGTCTCGAGTGCGAGCTGGACGCGCGGCGTGCTCGAGGACGAGGCCCGGGCCTACCTCGAATCGCTCAGGCCCGAAGGGCGCCGCCGGGGCGTCGAGCTCTTCCACGCCAGCCCGCGCGACCCGGTCTGGGAATACGTGCTCTCCGCCGAGGCAGTCGAAGCCGCCTACGAGCTGACCGAGGCGAACGTCGTGCTCGTCGGGCACAGCCACATCCCGCTCGCCGTCGCGCTCGCGGACGGCCGGCTCGCCGGAGGCCTGGCGCCGGAGGGCACCGAAGCCGAGCTCGGCGCCGGCGCCCGGCTCCTGCTCAACCCCGGCTCGGTTGGCCAGCCGCGGGACGGAGACCCCCGTGCGGCCTGGCTCCTGCTGGACTTCGGCGCGGGGCGGGCCTCGTTTCGGCGCGTCGCCTACGCCATCGAGCGAACGCAGGAGGAGATCCGCGAAAGGGGTTTGCCGGATGCGCTGGCGGAGCGCCTGGCTCGTGGCGTCTAGCATCGTGCTCGCAGGTTGCGGCACGTCCTCGCCTCCCCGGAAGCCTCCGCCCCGGGTTCCGGCCGCGGTCGCCCAGCGGCTCGCCGCCGAGGCCGACGCGGTCGCCGCGGCCCAGGGGTGCGCCGCCCGCGAGCCCGCGACCAGGCTCCAGACCGACGCGATCAGGCTGATCGGCCGCGTCCCGGGCCGCTACCAGGAGCCGCTGATGAGCTCGATCTCCGACCTCGTGAGCCGCATCCCCAAGTGCGGGCCGCCGAAGAAGGAGACAGGGCACGAGAAGGATCACGGCCGCCACGAGCACGGTCACCACAAGCACGGCAAGGGGCACCACTGAGCGCGCCGGCGCTGGTAGGCGGCCGCTATCGGCTCGAGCGGCCGCTCGGGCGCGGCGGCATGGCCTCGGTTCACCTCGCCCGTGACACCGAGCTCGACCGCCGGGTCGCCGTCAAGCTGCTTGCGGAGGGCCTTTCCGATGACGAGACCTTCCATCGGCGGTTCGTGCGCGAGGCCCGGCTGGCGGCCCGGCTCTCCCATCCCAACGTGGTCAGCGTCTACGACGCCGGCGAGGACGACGGCCGGCCGTACATCGTGATGGAGTACGTCGAGGGCGAGACGCTCGCGGACGTCGTCGCCCGCCGTGGGCGGTTCCCGCCGGAAGAGGCGCGCGGGATTGCGCTGCAGGCCGCGCGTCGTCTCGCCCACGCGCACGGGGCCGGGCTCGTCCACCGCGACGTCAAGCCGCAGAACCTGATCCTGCGCGCGGACGGAACGCTCAAGATCGCGGACTTCGGCATCGCCAGGGCGGCCGAGGCGACCGCCCTCACGCAGGCAGGGACGATTCTCGGAACGGCCGCCTACCTGGCTCCGGAGCAGGCACTCGGCGAGGAGGTGACTGCCGCTGCCGACGTCTACTCGCTCGGCGCTGTCCTCTACGAGCTGCTGACGGGCCGGCCGCCGTTCGAGGCGGCATCGCTTGCCGATCTCGCCGAGCGCCAGCGCAAGCAGGTAATCCCGCCCGTGCGAGAGCGCGCACCCGGCGTGCCGGGGCAGCTCGAGGACGTGGTCGGGCGCTGCCTCGCACGGGACCCCGCAGCACGCCCCGCCTCGGGCCGGGAGCTCGAGGACGAGCTCTCGGGAGGGGCGACCGTCCCGACGCGAGTGGCGCCCGCGCCGGAGACGGACAGGCGTCTGCTCTGGCTCGCCTTGGCGGGCGTGATCGCCCTGGCCGCGGTTCTGCTGGCCGTCGCCCTGGCGGGGCGCGGGTCAGGCAAACGCGCAACCCGGCCGCCGCCCGCGTCGACTCCCGCGATCCCGCGCGGCTCGAGCCCGGAGGAGCAGGCCCGCAACATCGCCGGCTGGCTCAGGCGGCACTCGGGCCCGCAGCGCTAGCCGTCGCCGGCAGCGAGAACACCGCCGGCGGAGCTGGACGAACTAGACCTGGGCCTCGGCGGCGGCCGGCGTCGCGAAGGAGACGCCCTCGCGCACGAGCGCGATCTGGACCTCTTCGCGCGCCTTGTAGATCCGCCACTTGACCGTGGCGAGCGTGATCTCCAGCGAGTCGGCGATCTCGGTGTAGGAGAGGCCGACCACGTCGCGGAGGAGCAGCGCCATCTTCAGGTCGACGTTCAGGGCCTCGACGGAGCGCCAGAGGGTGTCGATCTCCTCGAGCCGCTCGACCGGCGCGTCGAGCACCTCGAGGGGGGCGATGTCCTCGAGCGCCACGAGCGCACGCGGGCGCCGCTCCGAAGCGCGGAGCTCGTCGAGCACGCGGTTCTTGGTGACCTGGAAGAGCCAGGTCGTGAACTTGCAGCGCAGCGAAAACTTGGGCAGCCCCTGGAAGACGCGCAGGAACACCTCCTGCGTCAGGTCCTCGGCGAGCGAGCGGTCGCCGTTCACCAGACGGAGGACGTAATTGAAGACAGGCGTCTCGTAGGCGCGCAGGATCAACGAGAAAGCACGCTCGTCTCCACGTTGCGCCTT
The DNA here is from genome assembly GCA_963779895.1 of uncultured Actinomycetes bacterium. Taxonomy (GTDB): domain Bacteria; phylum Actinomycetota; class Thermoleophilia; order Gaiellales; family Gaiellaceae; genus AC-32. Next base: position 81,279 of record CAWAAD010000001.1, read on the forward strand.
CCGCAGGACGCCGGGATCAGGCTGGGCCAGGCTCAAGGCAGAGGCGGAGTATAGACCCGAAAGGCGTCAGTTGCAGAGACTTTGGCCCGTCATCTGTAAGGGTTTCGTGATCCCCAGGTACGAAAGTGCCGTCGGGACCAGGTCCTGCAGCTCCCCTCCGTCGCGGAGCTCTGCGGAGGAATCGGTGACGATCAGCGGCACCGGGTTGGAGGTGTGCGCGGTATGCGCGCTCGTGCCGTCCGCCTCGAGCATCTGCTCGGCATTTCCGTGATCGGCGGTGATCAGGCAGACGCCGCCGAGGCGCCCGACCGTCTCCACGACCCGGCCGAGGCACGTATCGGTTGTCTCGACCGCCGCGACCACGGCCGGGATCACGCCCGAGTGCCCGACCATGTCCGGGTTGGCGAAGTTGACCACGGCGAAGCCGTAGCCGTCCGCCTCGAGCGCGCCGCAGAAGCGCTCCGCGAGCCCGGGCGCCGACATCTCGGGCTTCTGGTCGTAGGTGCCGACCTCGCGCGGGCTCGGGACGAGAATCCGGGTCTCCCCCGGCCATTCCTTCTCGACTCCGCCGTTGAAGAAGTACGTCACATGCGCGTACTTCTCGGTCTCGGCCGCGTGCAGCTGGCGCACGTCGTGCTCGGCGAGCACCTCGGCCATCGTCTCGCTCACCTGCCGCTCCTTGAAGGCGACCGGGCAGTCGAGGTCGTCGCGGTAGCGCGTCATCGTCGTGACGGCAAAGCCGCCCTCGAGCAGCTTCTGCGTGAGCTGCCGCGCCCGGTCTGGACGGAAGTTGAAGAAAATCGCGGTGTCTTCCGTCGTGAGGCGCGGCCGTCCTTCGAGCACCACGGGCTCGATGAACTCGTCGGTCACTCCTCGCTCGTAGGACGCCTTTACGGCCTCGACCGGGTCGTCCGCCTTGTCGCCCTCGCCGGCGACGATCGCGTCGTAGGCCCGTCGCGTCCTCTCCCAGCGCTGGTCGCGGTCCATTGCGTAGTAGCGGCCGGCGACGGTGGCGATCCGCTCGGGCGGAAGCTCGACGAGGTCGCGCTCGGCAGCGTACGGCGAGACGTCGCGGCCGTCGGTGAAGGCGTGGATCCACGTCCGCTCCGGCGCGAAGCGGAGCAGCGCCTTGACGTGGTCGAGGTGGGAGTGGACGCCGCCGCGGGAGACGAGCCCGAGCAGATGGACGTCGCCGCCCCTGTCGAAGGCGGCCCCGAGCGCCGGGTTCTCGAAGAAGGAGCCGTCCTCGATCGAGCGGTTGATCCGCTGCAGGTCCTGGTCGAGCACGCGGCCGGAGCCGATCGTCAGGTGGCCGACCTCGGAGTTGCCCATCTGGCCGGGCGGCAGCCCGACCGCCTCTCCCGAGGCCTTCAGGGTCGTGTGCGGGTACTCGTCCCAGAGCCGGTCGAACACAGGTGTCTGCGCGAGCTGGACGGCGTTGCCGGGGCCCGCGGGCGCACACCCCCAGCCGTCGAGGATGACGAGTGCTACGAGGGGGAAGCGGCTTGGCAAATCGCGGTGAACGATTCCACGTCCAGCGAGGCGCCGCCGACGAGAGCGCCGTCGACGCCCTCCTGGGAGAGCAGCTCCTCGGCGTTCTCGGGCTTGACCGAGCCCCCGTAGAGCACCGGCACGTCGAGCACGCCCTTGATGAACGCGTGCGCTTCGCGGGCCTGCTTCGCCGTCGCGGTCCGGCCGGTACCAATCGCCCAGACCGGCTCGTAGGCGATCACGAGCCCCTCGCGCGCGCCGGCCGCGTCCGCGATCGCCTCGACCTGCACGCGCAGGACGAGCTCCATTTGCCCTGACTCCCGCTCCTCGAGCGACTCACCGACGCACGCGATCACGCGCAGCCCCGCCTCGAGCGCGGCAACCGTTCGGCGCGCGACGGTCTCGTCGGTGTCGCCGAAGTACTGACGCCGTTCGGAGTGGCCGACGATCGCGCCGTCGACGCCGAGCTCGAGCAGCATGGGCGCGGAGATCTCGCCGGTGAAGGCGCCCTCGTCGGCCCAGTGCACGTTCTGCGCGAAGACCGTGTGCGAGCTCTCGAGCGCCGCGGCCAGCGAGACGAAGGGCGGGCAGAGCACCGCGTCGACCCCGTCCGGCGGCTCGAACGCCTCGCAGAACGCCCGGGTCTCGGCGGGGCCTTTGTACATCTTCCAGTTGGCGGCGAACAGCGGCACCGATCGGCCATCTTAGAGCCGCCCTACACTGAGTCGGTGAAGCGAGCCGCCCTCCTCGTCGCCGTCGCGCTGCTGCTGCTCCCCGCCGGAGCCGGCGCCGCGTCGCACCACGTCCTGCTCGGCGTCTACGGACCGCCCGGTTACTTCCAGACGCAGAGCGGTCAGCGCTCCCAGGTCCGGCAGACCTTCATGGGCTTCAACCACCGGTACATCCAGGGCGCGATCTCCAAGCTCGGCCCCGTTCCCCTGCTCGCGCTCACGAGCGGGGCGTACGGCCGGCCCGAGACTGCCTCGCCGCGCGCGATCGCGAAGGGCGGCGTCGACGAGTTCCTCTTCGAGCTCAACCAGGCGATCGCCGACTGGGCGGGGCCACGCTTCTACCTGCGGCCGTTCCCGGAGATGAACGCGTACTGGGAAAACGTCTGCGCCTACAACGCCGACGGGACGCGGCGCAACGGCGCCCATTCGACGGCCTGGACGCGGAGAGCCCTCGCGCGCATCGCGATCATCACCCGCGGTGGGACGGCCGAGCAGATGAGCGCGAGGCTCGCGCGCCTGCGCTTGCCAGGGGTCGGCACAGACCTCACCCCGACGCGGCCGAAGCTGCGGATCGTCTGGAACCCGCAGGGCTACGGCGCTCCCAAGGTCGGGGGAAACTCGGCCGCCGCCTATTTCCCCGGCAACGCGTACGTCGACGTCGTCGGCGACGACCTCTACGACATGCCCGGCAGCGGCGCCGCCTGGGCCGCCGCCGAGACGCTCTACCGCGCCCACCCGGGCAAGCCGTTCGCAGTCCCCGAGTGGGGGATGTGGGGCTTCGACGACCCGGCCTACGTGGCGCAGATGGCCCGCTTCATCCGGACGCACGCGCGCCTCGAGTTCGTCTCGTACTACTACGCCGCGCCCGGGTCTCGCTTCGATCTCGCGACGAAGCCGCGGGCGCGGGCCGTCTACCACCGGCAGATCGTCCCGCTCGGGCGTACTCTGCCCTAGCCGGGAATCACGGCGACGCCCGGCAGCTCCTTGCCCTCGAGGAGCTCGAGCGCCGCGCCGCCGCCGGTCGACGCCCACGAGACCCGGTCGAGCAGGGCGAGATCGTTGAGCGCGTGGATCGAGTCGGCGCCGCCGACCACCGAGAACGCATCGGCGCTTGCCACGGCTTCGGCGACGGCCTTCGTGCCCGCGGCGAAACGCGGCCATTCGAAGACGCCCATCGGGCCGTTCCAGAAGATCGTGCGTGCGCCCGCAAGCGCGGCTGCGAACTGCTCGCGGGTCTCGGGGCCGATGTCGAGGCCGAGCCAGCCGTCCGGCAGCTCGTGGTACGGCACGACCCTGCTCTCGGCGCCTGCCTCGAACGCGGCCGCCGCAACGACGTCGCTGGGCAGCTCGACGGGGAAGCCGAGCGGGTTTTCGTCGCGCAGCTGCTCGGCCATCTTGCCGCCGACGAGCACCGTGTCCGCCTTGCCGCCGAGGTTCTGCAGCACGCCCAGCTTGTCCTCGACCTTAGCGCCGCCCGAGACGAGCACGAACGGCCGCTCGACCTCTCCGAGGAGCTTGCCGAGCTCCGCCAGCTCGCGCTCGAGCAGGAGCCCGGCGTAGGCGGGCAGCAGCTCCGCGACGCCGACCGTCGAGGCGTGCGCACGGTGCACCGACCCGAAGGCGTCCTCGACGAACAGGTCACGCCCTTCCGCAAGGCGGCGCGCGAAGTCGGGGTCGTTATTCGTCTCGCCGGGGTCGAAGCGCGTGTTCTCGAGGACGTCGATCCGCTCGTCGGGCAGCAACTCGCGCAGGCGCCTGGCCACCGGCGTCAGCGAGAACGCCGGATCGGGGCCCTTCGGCCGGCCGAGGTGCGAGCAGACAGCGACCTCCTTTACGTCGTGCTCGAGCAGGTACCGAAGGGTCGGCAGCGAGGCGCGGACTCGCGTGTCGTCGGTGACGCGGCCGGCCTCGAGCGGCACGTTGAGGTCGGCGCGCACCAGCACGCGCCTGCCGGCCACTTCGGCCTCGCGAACGGAGCGCGGCGTTCGCAACTAGCTAGGCGGACACTGCGGCGGGAACCGACTGCGAGACGCGCTCGACGACGTCCGAGAGCCGGCAGCTGTAACCCCACTCGTTGTCGTACCAGCCGATCACCTTGACCATCCGGCCGCTCGCCATGGTCGAGAGGCTGTCCAGGATGCACGAGTAGGAGTTGCCGACGATGTCCGAGGACACGAGCGCGTCCTCCGAGTACTGGAGGATCCCCTGCCAGGGGTCCTCTCCGGCGGCTCCGCGGAAAGCGTCGTTGACCTCTTCGGCCGAGGCCTCGCGCTCGAGGACGCAAACGAGATCGGTAACGCTTCCGTCGGGAACCGGACGCGCAGCGCCATCCCGTCGAGCTTCCCCTTCAGCTCGGGGATCACGAGCGAGGTCGCCTTGGCCGCTCCCGTCGACGCCGGAATGATGTTGACCGCAGCGGCGCGCATCCGGCGGAGATCGGGCTTCCCTTTCCGCGTGAGCGCGATCTGATCCTGGAGCTGCTGCTCGGTCGTGTAGGCGTGAACCGTCGTCATGAAGCCCGACTCGATCCCGAAAGTGTCGAGGAGGATCTTGGCCATCGGCGCGACGCAGTTCGTCGTGCACGAGGCGTTCGAGATGATGCTGTGCTGGTCGGGGTCATACTCGGCGTCGTTGACGCCCAGCACGACGGTCAGATCCGGATCGGTCGCCGGCGCCGAGATCACGACCTTCTTGGCACCAGCCTCGAGATGCTTGGACGCTCCGTCGCGGGCCGTGAAGAAGCCGGTCGACTCGACGACGACGTCGACGCCGAGCTCACTCCAGCCCAGGGCTGCGGGATCGCGCTCCGAGAGAACCTTGATCGTCTCGTCGCCGATGCGGAGCTCGCCGTCGCCGGCACTGACGTCGGCATCGAGCACTCCGTGGGTCGAGTCGTACTTGAGCACGTGCGCGAGAATTTCAGCGTCGGCCAGGTCGTTGACCGCGACGATCTCGTACCCGGGCTGCCGCTTCAGGTAGGCCCGGTAGAGGTTGCGCCCGATCCGCCCGAACCCGTTGATCCCAACCCGTGTAGCCACGCAAGTCCCCCTTCGTTCGCTGTGATCGAGTCTACCGAGTGGTCGAGCGTCTCAGAGCAGCAGGGGCGGGCCGGAGGGGAAGCTCCGAGGACGACCTCCCCCTCCGCATTGTCGCGCTCCGGACCTTGGCGACGGACGGGGTCTGAATCCATCGCCGGACGAGCGCGAACCCGCCCTGGAGGAGTATTACTCAATGGCCGCCAGAAAAGCCACGTGCCTTTGAAGTCGTAAACATGGAACCGCTAACAATCCACATCATCGCTGCGCAATGCGCAGCACCGCCCGCATCCGCCGGTGCGCCGCGGCCTTGCTGATCGGCGGCCTGCATTTGGCGCCCAGCTCGCGCAGCGAGAGGGATGGATGCGCAAGTCGCGCCTCCGCGACGGTGAGCAGCGGATTGGAGAGCTCGTCCAGCCGTCCCGCGCGCTGCAGGCGGCGGATCGCCTCGAGCTGGTCGTGTGCGGCCCTGCCGGAGCGAACGAGATTCGCGTGGTCCGCGTTCGCGAGCCGGTTCGCGCGAGCCTTTGTCGACGCTACGACGGCACGCTCCTGTAGGGCAAGCGCCGCGTCGCTCGCGCCCGCCACCGCGAGGACGCCCGCGATCCGATCGATGCCCTTCGCGTAGGCGACCGATTGCTCGTCCCGGCCGGTGACCCGCAACTCGGCTCCCTCCGCGGCCGCCGCCTCGGCGACCACCTCCGCCCCGCCCCGGCTCTCGCAGCGCACCTCGAGATGTGGCGACGGCGGCCCGCTCACCGACCCCGCCGCAAGCAGGGCGCCGCGGAGGTAGGCGGCGCGGCAACAGCCTCGCCCGAGCAGTCGCCGCGGGGGACGCTCTCTCGGGGCGAGCCTCGAGTCGACGACGCCGGCGAGGGCTAGCAGGCCGGGCTCTCCCTCGACGTGCAACTGGTAACGGGTCTCCCTGCCGAACGCCCGACGCCGGTAGGTGCGGATCTCCGAGGCGGCCCCGAAGGAGCGCAGCAGGGTGAAGGCGCGCCGCGCCACCGCGGCGCTCGCCAGATCGAGGTGAAGCGACACCTCGCCGCGGCCGAGCAGGTGAAGTCGCCCCGCAAAGTGGAAGAGCGCGGACAGCTCGGCGATGCGGTCGCACTCGCGGGCCGGCACGATCGCGGCGAGCTCGTTCCGAACGTCCTCAGAAAGTGACACCCTCGAGCTCCAGGAGCCGGCGCTTGTAGCCCGGGCCGAGCGTGCCGTACGAGCCGAGCCCGTCCGCGGCGACCACGCGATGACAAGGGACGACGAGCGCGAACCGGTTCCCCGCGCACGCCGAGCCGACCGCCCGCTGCGCGTTCGAGTGGCCGGCCAGAGCCGCAACCTCGCCGTACGTCGCCGTCTCGCCGTACTCGATGGAACGGAGAGTCTCGACGACACGCCGCTGGAAAGGTGTGCACCACGAGAGCTCGAGCTCGACGTCCTGGAACCCGTCACGAGCCCCGCAGAGGTACGCCGCCACGCGACCGACCAGCGGGTGATGTAGGCGTACATCTACATCTACATCTACATCTACATCTACATCCCCCTGCATCACCGGCCGCGGCAGCTCGTGCCAGACGAGCAGGGCGCCGTCGAACGCAAGCTCCCCCACGCCCCAGCTCTCGACTTCGTACGCGACCCGCTCGATCATCTCCAGAATCGTAGAATCATCGGGATGAGCCGACCCGGGATCTTCCGTCCGCCCCCGCCGGTGAACGAGCCCGTCCGCGATTACGCCCCGGGCTCCCCGGAGCGCGCCGAGCTGGAGCAGCGGCTCGAGCAGATGAGGGGTGAGCGGCTCGACCTTCCGTGCGTGATCGGCGGCGAGGAGGTCCGAACGGGCGAGACCTTCCAGGCCGTGATGCCGCACGACAAGGCCCACGCTCTCGCCGACGTGCACAGGGGCGGCGCCGAAGAGGTCGAGCGCGCGATCGCCGCCTCGGCCGAGGCCTGGGAGGACTGGCACCGGGTGCCCTGGGAGGAACGGGCCGCCGTCTTCCTCCGCGCGGCGGAGCTGCTTGCAGGCCCCTGGCGGCCGACCCTCGTCGCCGCGACGATGCTGAACCAGTCGAAGACCGCCCACCAGGCCGAGATCGACGCGGCCTGCGAGGTGATCGACTTCTGGCGCTTCAACGTCGAGTTCATGGTGCGGGTCTACGAAGAGCAGCCGGTCTCCTCGCCGGGAGTCTGGAACCGGATGGAGTACCGCCCGCTCGAGGGCTTTGTCTTCGCGGTCTCGCCTTTCAACTTCACCGCCATCGGCGCCAACCTCTCGACGAGCCCCGCGCTGATGGGCGACGTCGTCCTCTGGAAGCCGGCCTCGACCGCCGCCTACTCGGCCTACTGGACAATGCGCCTGCTCGAGGAGGCGGGCCTCCCGCCCGGCGTGATCAACCTCGTCTTCGGCAGCGGCGCCGCCGTCGGCGATCCGGTGCTGGCCAGCGAGCATCTCGCCGGCGTCCACTTCACCGGCTCGACCGAGGTCTTCCACTCGATCTGGAAGACGGTCGGCGAGAACATCGACCGCTACCGCAACTACCCGCGGATCGTCGGCGAGACCGGAGGCAAGGACTTCATCGTCGCCCACCCGAGCGCGGACGTCGACGCCGTCGCGGCGGCGATTCTCCGGGGCTCGTTCGAGTACCAGGGCCAGAAGTGCTCCGCCGCCTCCCGGGTGTATGCGCCCTCGAACCTCTGGCCGGAGCTGCGCGAGCGGCTGGTCGAGGAGATCGGGACGATCAAGATGGGCGACGTCGCGGACTTCTCGAACTTCATGGGCGCGGTGATCGACGACAAGTCGTTCGCCCGCCAGCGAGGGGCGATCGAGCACGCGCGCGCGAACAACGCCGAGCTGATCGCCGGCGGGGGCACCGACGACAGCGCGGGCTACTTCGTCGAGCCGACGGTCATCCAGACGAAGGATCCTCGCGACAGGCTGATGAGCGAGGAGTTCTTCGGCCCGATCGTCACCACCTACGTCTACCCCGAGAACGAGTGGGAGCAGACGCTCGAGCTCGTCGACCAGACGGCTTCCTACGGGCTCACGGGCGCCGTCTTCTCGCAGGACCGGGGGGCGATCGACGAGGCCCAGGAGGCGCTTCGCTACGCAGCCGGGAACTTCTACGTGAACGACAAGCCGACGGGCGCCGTCGTGGGGCAGCAGCCCTTCGGCGGCGCGCGCGCGTCCGGCACCAACGACAAGGCCGGCTCAATGTGGAACCTGATCCGCTGGGTCAGCCCGCGCGCGATCAAGGAGACGTTCGTCCCGGCGCGGGACTACCGGTATCCATTCCTGGATTCCGGGGACGGCAAGCGCTGAGGCGCATCGCCCTCGTCCTCATCGGGGTCGCTTTGGTCGCGGCCGCTGCCGCGAACGCCAGGCGCGTTCGGGGCACACGGCACGCAGACCGGATCCAGACGGTCAACAACGTGCGCGACGTCGTCTCCTGCGGGCGCGGCCACGATCTCGCCACGGTGGATGCGCGCGATGTAGCGGCGCGTGACTGCGAGGCGGTCACGCGCGAGATCTCCCGCGATCCGTACCGCGGCGTGGGTCAGCACGGAAGCGAGGTCGAGCCGGACACCGCCTCGTTCGGATCGACGGTCGTCGCCGCCTTCCAGGTCGGCCGCGTCTTCGACGGCGGCGCCGCCAACATCGGCTTCGCGGTCTCGCGCAACGCCGGCCGCACCTGGAAGCACGGGTTCCTGCCCGGCCTGACCTTCGACTCGCGGCCGGCGGGGCCGTGGCCGCGGGCGACCGATCCCACGGTTGCCTACGACGCCGCGCACGTCGTCTGGCTCGTTGCCTCCCTCACGTTCGGTGGAGCCGACTCGGCGCTGGTCGTGAGCCGCTCGGCCGACGGGCAGCACTGGCAGGCGCCCGTCACGGCAACGCTCCGTGCCGGGTTCCAGCTCGACAAGCAGTGGCTCGCCTGCGACGACTGGGGCGCGAGCCCCTTCCGCGGGAGGTGCTACCTGAGCTACGACGACCTCGAGAGCGACCAGATCGAGACGCAGGTGTCCGCCGACGGCGGGGTCACCTGGTCGGCGCCCGCCCATGCGCCCGGCTTTCCGGGGCGCGCGGCGATCGAGGGGCCGTACGCGCCGGGTGTCCAGCCGGTCGTCCGGCCGGATGGGATGGTCGTGATCCCGTACTTCGACAACACGCAGATGTCGGCGATCCGCTCGCTGGACGGCGGCGTGACGTGGCTGGCGGCCGCGCCGATCGCGCCCGCTGCATATCGTCCCCAGCCCTTCCTGCGCGCCGGTCCGCTGCCGTCGGCCGAGGTCGGCGCGGACGGGAGCCTCTACCTCGCCTGGAGCGACTGCTCCCGCCTGTCCGGATGCGACCCGAACGACATCGTCGTCGCGCGTTCGGCGGACGGCGTCGTCTGGCAACCGGCCGTCCGGGTTCCGACGGGAGCGGGAGACGCGGAGCTTCCGGGTGTCGCCGCCGACACGACGCGCGCCGGCCGGGTCGCGCTGACCTATTACGTCGACCGCCGCAACCGGCTCGACGTCTACCTCGTCTCGTCCCGCAACGGTGGGACGACGTGGACGCGGCCCCAGCGGCTGAGCTCTCGCTCCGTCCCCCTCTCCTGGCTCGCAAAGGCGCCTGACTCGATGGTCGGCGACTACATCTCGACCTCCTTTGCGGGCGGCCGGGCCGTCCCCGTTTTCGCGCTCGGCTTCCGGCCGCGGAGGGGCCGGCTGCACGAGTCGATGTTCGCGAGCTCGCTTCCGATCCGCTAGGGCTGGGGCGGCAACTCCGCGGGCGCGGGTCCCCAGCCGCGCGTCCGCGCCCGCAAGACCATCCAGACGGCGCAGGCCAGCGCCGGCAGTGCCAGCAGGACGCCCGCCGACCGGACTCCGAGCGCCCCCGCGATCGCGCCGTCGAGGATGCTCGCGAAGGGCCGTAAGCCGAGGAACGCAACGCTCCAGAGCGCCATGATCCGGCCCCGTTCCCACGGCTCGACGCCGAGCTGCAGCCGGGAGGTCGCGTGCGTGTTCGACGCGAGGTAGCCGACTCCCGCGAGGAACAACACGGGCAGCGCGAGCGGCAGCCACGGCGTCAGCGCGAACCCGACGATCCCGCCGCCGAGCAGGAGAAGCGTCGAGAACATCCTCCGGCGGCTCCCGCCAACCCGCCCGGCCACGACAAAGCCCGCCGTCACCGCGCCCGCGCCGAAGGCGCCGATGATGTAGCCCGCGACCGTGTCCTTCCGGCCGAACGCATGCGCCCACGCCGGCGCGAGCGTGTTCACAGGATCGGACGCGAAGCCGACGGCCGCGACGATCAGGAGGAAGACGACGAGCTGCGGCTTGCGGCGCAGGAGCTCGAGGCTCGCCCGCAGGTGCCCGACGGAGCGGTCGGCGAGCTGCTGTGCCTGCGGCCCGACGAGCAGCAGCGCGGCGACGAAGACGAGGTACGACGCGGCGTTCAGCCCGAAGGCCGCCGGAATCCCGAGATACTCGACTGCCAGCGCGGCCGTCGCCGGCCCGACCGCGCGCGCAAGATTGAAGGTGATCGAGTTCAGCGCCACCGCGGTCGGCACGTCACGCTCATCGACGAGGCTCGCCATCAGCGCCTGCTGCGCCGGGGCGGAGAACGCGCTCACGACGCCGAGCGCGACCGCGTCCGCGATCACCACGCCCGGCGAGGCGAGGCCCCAGTGCGCCAGCAGCCCGAGCCCGCCCGCGAGCACGACTGCGGCGTTCTGACTGACCAGGAGCAGCGCGCGCCGGTTCCAGCGGTCCGCGGCCGCCCCGGCCCAGGGCGCCAGCAGGAGGATCGGGAGGAACTGCGAGAAGTTGAGCACGCCGAGCAGGAACGAGGAATGCGTCTGCCGGTAGATCAGCAGCGCGGCGGCCAGGTTCTGGAACCACGTCCCGCTCGCCGAGAGCGCGTTGCCGAAGAAGTACGGCCCGAACGTGCGGTGCCGGATGAGAGCAAACGCGGCGGCCGGTCCGACGGCGGAGCTCACGACCGACCTTGTAACAGACTGTTACTTGGGAGTGCGTGTCACGCCCGCCCTGCCTTGTGGAGCTGGGCGTAGATCGAGCGCGCAGTCTTCGCCGGCATGCCCGGGACGCCCTCGAGCTCCTCCTGGGACGCCGCCAGGAAGCGCTCGGCCGAGCCGAAGTGGTTCAGCAGCGCCCGCCGCCGCGCGGGGCCTACGCCCGGGAGCGTGTCGAAGATCGACTCGCGCGCCTGCACCGAGCGCCGCTGCCGGTGGAACTCGACCGCGAAGCGGTGGGCCTCGTCCCGGATCCGCTGCAGGAGCTGCAGGCCGGCGGAGTCGCGCTCGAGCACGATCGGGTCCGACCGGCCCGGGACGAAGACCTCTTCCAGCCGTTTCGCCAGCGAGATCGCCGCCACGCGCGGCAGGTCGTAGGCCTGCATCGCCTGCAGCGCCGCCGCGAGCTGGCCTTTGCCGCCGTCGATCACGACCAGGTTCGGCACGGCCGCGAACGACTCGTCGTACTCACTCGCAGCGGCGTCGCCCATGCGTGCGAACCGCCGCGAGATCACCTCGGCGAGTGCTGCATAGTCGTCCTGTCCGTCGAGCCCGCGCACGCCGAACTTGCGGTAGTGGGCTTTCTTCGCAAGCGCGTCCTGGAAGACGACCATCGAGCCGACGACCGCCTGGCCCTGGATGTTCGAGACGTCGTAGCACTCGATCCGGAGCGGCAGGCTCTCGAGGTTCAGGGCCTCGCGCAGCTCTTCGAGCGCCTCCACGCGGCGCAGCCGCCGGCGCTCGGCCTGCAGTGCGTCCGACTCGAGCGCGACCCGGGCGTTCTCGCTCGCGAGCTCCTGCAGTCGCCGCTTCTCGCCTCGCACGGGCGCCCGCACCTCGACGCGCGAGCCCCGCCGCGCCGAGAGGAACTCCGCCAGCGCGCTCGTGTCGCCGGACTCGGGCGGGACGACGATCTGCGGTGGGATGCTCGGCGCCCCACCGTAGTACTCCGTCGCGAATGCCTCCAGCAGCGTCGCCGTGTCCTGGCCTTGCACATTCTCGAGGTGGAAGCCGTAGCGGTCGATCAGCCGCCCGTCGCGCAGGGGGAAGACCTGCACTGCCGCGCGGTTGCCGTCTGCGGCGATCCCGATCACGTCCACCGTTCCGACCGCCCGCTTGTCCGCCGCCTGCCGCTCGGCGAGATGCTGGACCGCGAAAAGCCGGTTGCGGTAGCGCGCAGCTTCCTCGAAGCGCTCGTTCTCGGCGGCGTCCTTCATCTTGCGCTCGAGCTCCCGGAGGATCGGCCTCGTGTCCCCGGAGAGGAACACGATCACGTCGTCGATGATGCTCCGGTAATCCTCCTGCGAGACGTAGCCGACGCACGGCGCGAGGCAGCGCTCGATGTGGTAATCGAGGCACGGGATCCCTGAGTGGCGGCCGGGCTTCGGCCCCTCGCAGGGCCGGTACGGGAACACCCGGTTGAGCACGTCCAGCGTCTCGCGCACCTTCTTCGCGTTCGCGTAGGGCCCGAAGTAGACGACTCCGCGCCGGTGCCGCTCGCGCGTGAACATCACCCGCGGGTAGTCGTCCTCGACCGTCACCGCGATGTACGGGAACGACTTGTCGTCGCGCAGGCGGACGTTGAACGGCGGCCGGTGGCGCTTGACCAGGTTCTGCTCGAGGTGCAACGCCTCGACCTCGGTGTCCGTGACGATCACCTCGATGTCGGCGACCCTCTCCGGGAGCTTCGCGATCGTCGCCCGGGTGTCGCTCCCCGCCTGGAAGTAGCTGCGCACACGGGGCCGCAGGACCTTGGCCTTGCCCACGTAGAGGACCTCACCGCGCCTGCCGCGGAAAAGGTAGACGCCCGGCTTGGCCGGAAGCCCCTTCAACTGCTCTTCGAGCCGCCTCTCCACGGTTCGGCAAGGGTAGCCTCCGACCTCGTGAGGAAAGACCTGCTTGCGGCCGGGGTTGCGGTCGTCGCCGGAGCAGGCGCGATCGCGGGCGTCGTCGTCTCCTCCGGGGGCGACGGCAGCGGCGCGCTGCCCGCGGCTTCGGCGCCTTCGGTGACGACCGCTCCGGCGCAGACCGGCACCACGACCCTGCCGCTCCCCCCGCCGCCGCCTCCGCCGCCGCCACCCCCGCCTCCTGCCGCGGGGGGGACGACTTCTGCGGTGCCCGCGACGACGGCAGCGCTCGAGCCGCCGCCGGGACCCCGGAGCCCCAGACAGCGTTCGTTCACGGTCGGAGTCGTGGACGACTCACTGGCTCAACGCGATCCGGCCGCGGCCCGCAATCGGGTCGAGATCTCGAAGCGCGCCGGCTTCGACGCAATCGTTCTCACTGCAGCCTGGGAACGGGGCCTGACGAAGCCACCAGCAGGCGTGCTCCGCGGGATCCACAACGTCGGCGCCGCGGCGCGGCACGAGCGCATGCGGCTCTTCCTGGTCGCCTGGAACGGCCTGGCACGGAACACGCCGAGGACTGCGGCCCAGCGGGCGCAGTTCGCGTCGTTCGCCGCCGAGTTGGCGCGAGCCGTTCCAGGCGCATACGGGGTGATCGTGGGGAACGAGCCGAACCTCAACACCTTTTGGCTGCCGCAGTTCGGCTCCGGTGGGCGCGACCTGGCGGCGGCCGGCTACGAGGACCTGCTCGCGCGTACCTACGACGCGCTCAAGGCGGGTCGATCCGAACCTGCGGGTGATCGGCGGGACTGTCTCGCCGCGCGGCGCCGACCGCCCCAACGGGGCCAGGCAGACCCATTCGCCCACGACCTTCATCCGCGATCTCGGCCTCGCGTACCGCGCGAGGCACCGCCGCCGCCCGCTGATGGACGCGTTCGCGATCCACCCCTACATGATCAGCGCCGCCGTGCCTCCGACCATGAAACACCCAAAGACCAGGGAGATCACGGTCGCCGACTACCCGAAGCTGGTGACGCTGCTCGACGAGGCCTTCCGCGGAACGCCGCAGCGAGGCAGGACGCTGCCGACCTCTACGGCGGAGTTCGGCGTGCAGACCACCGTGCCGAGAGGGAAGCTGGCGGCGTACGAGGCCGCAAGCGGCTCGCCGGAGAAACGGGTGAGCCCGGCCACCCAGGCGGCGTACTACCGGCGGGCGCTCGCTCTCGCGTACTGCCAGCCGACGGTGAATGGCCTCTTCATCTACCACACGTTCGACGAGTTCAGCCTGGACGGCTGGCAGTCGGGCCTCTACTACGCCGACCGCACCCCGAAGCCCAGCCTGGCGCCGTTCCGCCGCGCCGTCGCCGACCTTCGCGACGGCTCGCTGACGAGGTGCCGCTAGGCTTCCGCGCGTGGCCGGGCAGTACGTCGCCTACACCTTCTACAGGCTCGATGCGGCCTGGCGGCGGCTGCCGATCGACGAGCGCCGGGCGGGCAAGGACGCCTTCGCGGAGGTCGTGGAGGACTGGGCCGGGCGGATGGCTTCGCTGCGCGCCTACTCCCTCACCGGCGTCCGGCCCGACGCCGACTTCTTCCTCTGGAAGATCACGGAGCGCTACGAGGATCTCGGCGAGCTGGGCGCGGCGCTGAACGCGACGCCGCTGGCCGGGTGGCTGGAGACGCCGTACTCGTACCTCGCGACGACGAAGGCCTCGCAGTACACGAAGGCCCGCAGGCCCCGGCAGGTCGTCCCGAAGGGCTCGCCGTACCTGGTCGTCTACCCGTTCGTGAAGGTGCGGCCGTGGTACGCGCTCCCGCACGAGGACCGGCAGCGCGCGATGGACGAGCACATGCGGATCGGCCACGAGTTCTCGACGATCACGAACCACACCACGTACTCGTTCGGGATCGACGACCAGGAGTTCATGACCGCCTTCGAGTGCGAGGAGCCGGCCGACTTCATGCACCTGATGCTGACCCTCCGCGACTCGGAGGCGAGCCGCTACACCGAGCGCGACACCCCGATCTTCGTCGGGCGCTACTGCACGGTTCGCGATGCGCTGGACGAGCTCGACGGCGCGCGCGCCCGAGTCGGCGCGTCCGCGTAGCCGCTAGCCTCGGTCGTCCGCGCCATCCCCCACCCCGCTGCGAGCCTGCCCCACCGGCTTTGCCGAACCGCGCGCAGCCGTCGTCAAACGCCTAGTAGCCGTACGTGTGCTCGTCTCGCCAGACGCGCCACATGGCGAAGCCGCCGCAGGCGAAGACGGCGAGGAACGCGATCAGGCTGAGCCCGTTTCCGACCGGAGTGAAGTAGCGGACGCCGACGTTCACGACCATCAGCAGCGCCGAGCCGTAGAAGACCACCCTGGAGCGCGTCGACCACATCGAGATCTCCTCGCGCCGGTCGCGCCACGTCAGGAAGAGGAAGTACGCGATCGCCAGGAAGAAGGCGACCTGGGCGAGGATGAAAAGGGCCGACAGCGTTTGCTCGAGCTGGAGCACGACCACGACCGCCGCGATGAGCGCGATCACGAGGAAGCCGCGCAGCGTCGGGTTCATGTCGCGGAGGGCGCGCCTCACGCGAGTCAGCGTAGCTACGATCGCGGCGTGGTCGAGGAAGGCCAACCGGCGCCGGACTTCGAGCTGCTGAGCGACAGCGGCGAGACGGTCAAGCTGTCCGAGCTGCGCGGCAAGCCCGTCGTTCTCTACTTCTATCCCAAGGACGACACGCCCGGGTGCACGCGCCAGGCCCTCGGCATCCGCGACTCCTGGGCCGAGTTCCAGCGTGCGGGCGCGGCGGTGTACGGGATCAGCGCCGACACGCAGGCCTCACACGACCGCTTCCGGTCGAAGTACTCGCTCCCGTTCACGCTCCTCGCCGACCCGGAGCACAAGCTGGCCGAGCCGTACGGGGTCGGGCAGGAGGGCAAGAGCTCGTACGAGCGCTCGACCTTCGTGATCGACGCCGAGGGCAACGTCTCGAAGATCATGCGCCGCGTGAAGCCCGACCGCCACGCGGACGACGTGCTCGCCGCGCTTTCGGGCTGACGCGACGCCCGGCCGCCCGGCCCAAAGAGCTGCACGCACGATGTGGTGAGGTCGCGAGGTGCGGATGAGAGGACTTGAACCTCCACGGGCTTTCGCCCACACGGACCTGAACCGTGCGCGTCTACCAATTCCGCCACATCCGCGCGGAGGGACAGTGTAGCGACGGCCGGTAGAGTTTTCGGCTTGCGCAGGGGTCTTCTCGCAATTGCGGCCGCGGCGCTCGCGCTGCCCGCGGCCGCCGCAAACCGGGGTCCGACCCCGGTCGAGCCGCCTCGCGCGGAGGTGGTCGTGACGCTGCGCCACTCGGAAGGCCAGAAGCAGTTCCTGACCGCCTTGCGCCGGGCCGTGCCGGGGGCACGCGTGCGGTGGCGCTACCGCCTCGTCCTCAACGGCTTCGCCTTGCTGGTCCCGCCGGGCTCCGGCAGCCGGATCGCCGCGCTGCCGGGCGTCGCCGGCGTCTATCCGAGCGTCCGCTACCACCGCTCGCTCTACCGCAGCCCGGCGGTGATCGGCGCGCCTCAGCTCTGGGGCCCGGCCCTCGAGACCGCCGGCCAGGGAATCAAGATCGGGATCGTCGACGACGGGATCGACCGCACGCACCGGTTCTTCTCCCCCACCGGGTTCACGATGCCGCCCGGCTTCCCGAAGGGCAATACCGCCTACACGACGGCGAAGGTGATCGTCGCCCGCTCGTTCCCCGCGGCCGGGCGGAACGACCGTTACGCCGCGCTGCCCTTCCACCCCACACAGTCCTTCCACGCGACGCACGTCGCCGGCATCGCCGCCGGCGACCACGGAACGAGCGCGCCGAACCCCGGCGGCTCCGGCTCGGTGAGCGTCTCCGGAATCGCGCCGCGAGCCTACCTCGGCAACTATCGCGTGCTGACGATCCCGACCGGCGAGTTCGGGCTCGACGGCAACTCACCCGAGATCGTCGCCGGGATCGAGGCGGCGGTACGGGACGGCATGGACGTCATCAACCTCTCGCTCGGAGAGCCCGAGATCACTCCATCGCGCGACATCGTCGTTCAGGCGATCAACGGCGCCGCCGCGGCCGGAGTCGTGCCCGTGATCGCCGCGGGCAACGAGTTTGGAGCGCTCGGATTCGGATCGGTCAGCTCGCCGGGCTCCGCCACAGGGGCGATCACTGCCGCCGCCGCAACGAAGGACCGCGCGATCGCCGGCTTTTCCTCCGCGGGGCCGACGCCCTACTCGCTGCGCCTGAAGCCCGACGTCGCCGCACCGGGTGTCTCGATCCTTTCCTCGGTCCCGGCGCGGTTCGGCTCCTGGCGCGAGTTCGACGGCACGAGCATGGCGACTCCCCACGTCGCGGGCGCGGCGGCGCTTCTCCGGCAACGCCATCCCGGCTGGAGCGTCGCGCAGATCAAATCCGCGCTCGTCTTGACGGGTAACCCGGTCGTCGCCCGCGGCAAGGAGGTCCCGCCGACACGCGAGGGCGGCGGGATGATCTGGCTCCCCCGGGCCGACCAGCCGCTCGTGTTTGCGAGCCCGTCCAGCCTCTCTTTCGGCTATCTCAGGCGCGGCGGCGCCCGCACGCTCTCTGTCGACCTCGCAGACGCAGGGGGCGGCGCCGGACCGTGGAGCGTCTCGCTGCAGCGCAGCGTCGGCGGACGGGGCGTGACGCTCGCGGCGCCCGCGGCGACGGTCGTCCCGGGCAGAATCTCGCTGCGCGCGGCCGCGAGCCGGCGGGCGGCCGCCACAGACACGAGCGGTTTCCTCGTCCTCACCCGCGGGCCGGACGTGCGGCGGATCCCCTACTGGCTGCACGTGAGCGCGCGCGCTCTCTCCCGCGAGCCGCACAGGCTCCTGCGCCGCCCCGGGAGCTACCACGGCGACACCCGGCGGGGCCGGACGCTCGTCTCGAGCTACAGGTTCCCGAGCGGCCCAGCGGGGATCGGCGTCCGGAACCGGCTGCGGGGCCCGGAGCAGGTGTTCCGCTTCGTGCTGCGCAGGCCGGCCGCGAACGCCGGCGCGCTCGTACGCTCGCACGGGCCGGGCGTGCGCGTCTCGCCGCGACTCGTTCGCGCCGGCGACGAGGACCGGCTCGCCGGCCTCACGGGCCTCCCGATCCGGGTCAACCCGTACCAGCCCGGCTTCTACGGGATCGAGCCTGCCGTGGGCGTCTTCCGGCCGGCAGCCGGTGCCTACGACCTCGTCTTCGACACGCCAAGCCGCCGTGCTGCCGGAACCTTCACTTTTCGCTTCTGGGTGAACGACACGACACCGCCGTCGGCACGGCTTCTCGCACGCACGGTCGCCGGCGGCGCACCGCTTCGGCTCGCTGTTCGCGACGGCGGCTCCGGCGTCGATCCGCAGTCGCTTCGCGCCCAGGTCGACAGGGGCTTTCCGGGCATTCGCTACAACCGGGCGACCGGGATTGCGGTCGTGCTGCTGGGACACCTGACCCGGGGCCGGCACAGGCTCGTGTTCAGCGCCTCCGACTACCAGGAGACGAAGAACAACGAGGACGGGGCCAGGACGCTGCCGAACACGCGCAGGGTCGCGACGACCTTCGTGGTCCGCTAGCGGCGGTCGAACTCGTCGAGAGTCGGCAGCTGCTCGAGGTCGCGCTCGACGCTGGCGGCGAAGTCCTCGGCGTCGACGTCCTCGGCCCGGCCCTGTACGAGCTTGAGCTGCGACTTCCGCCGCGCTCGCCGGCGGCGGCGGTGCGCGTCGATCCCGAGCCGCTGCCGGAGCCTGGGCCATTCGGCGCCCACCACCGCCAGGACGGCGCAGGCAAGGAGAGCGACCGAGAGCCAGGTCACGCAGCCATTCTAGCCGTCGTCGAGCCCTCCTAGTCCTCGGACGGCCGCAGCAGCGCCGCGTACGGGATCCCGGTCGCCGGATCCGTGTAGACGGCCCTGTAGAGGAGCGGCTCGACCGGCGAACGGTCGACGAAGGAGAAGGAGCCGCCCGAGAGGGAGACGATGCCGAGCAGCCGGCGGGTCGCGCCTGGGACCTCGTGGTAGAGAGCGACCCTCCCCGTCCTGACGCCCTCGATCTTGCCGCTCAGGTGAACGCCGTCCGGCTGAGGAGTCGCGGCGATCGTGACGAGCGTCGAGAGCCTTCCGGGCGTGTGGAACGAGGAGAGGCCGGCCGGTCCGGCGAGCAGGAGGTCGCGCCCACCGCGAGAGCCCGCGGCGAAGCCGGCCAGCCAGCCGTCGAGCTCGACCCGATGCGCATTCCGGATCACGCCCGCCCAGGCCTGCCCATCGCCTTCGAGCCCGAGATCCTCGTCGTCGACCCACTCGTTCGCGGCGACCTCCGGGCCCGACGCCGGGAGCGCCAGCGCCGTCGTCAACGCGCGGTCGAGGACGAACTCGGCGTGCACCGTGAGGCCGTGCGTCCCGTGCTGGGCGAGCGTGACCGGGACGAAGCCGTACCCGAGCATCGAGTTCGTCCACGCCGCGTAAACGGTCCGGGAACGCTCCCGCGCAAGGATCGGGCCGAGCGGCCAGTCACCGCGGCTCACGTCGACGCCGATGCCGGTCCAGGTCTTGCCGTGTGGGAACCACTCGAACGTCGCAACCGTGCCGCGCCACCCCGACGCCTCGAGCACGTGGACCTTCTTCCCGACGATCACGGGCTCGGCCGGCGGCGGCACGTAGCTCTGCGGGAAGCCGAGGGCGGTGATCTTCTCCGTGCGGAGCCGCCCTGAGGCGCCGATCGTGGCAAGGATCAGCTGCGTCCTGAAGGTCGCCGCGTTCCACCGTGCATAGGCGACGAGCGCTCCGCCCCGCCCGTCCAGCGCCAGGCCCGGCCAGCCGAGCGCGATCTTCGCGGGGAGCCGGCTGACGACCGGGATCGACTGCCAGCCGATCGTCACGCGCCGGACGAGAGTGAGCCGCCTGCTGTCGGCGCTCTGGACGAGCGCGACCGGCGCCGTGGAGCCGGCCTCGAAGGCCATCACTCTCGAGCCGCTCGGCACGGTGGAGGCCGTCTGGGCGCGCCAGCCCGTCGCGCTGCGCGTCGCGACCACCAGGCTCCTGCCGCGCACGTAAGCGACGTACGGCGTGCCCTTCGGCCCGAGCGCGAGCGCGCCGTCCTGCACGCCGCGCGCCACGAGCTCGGCCGAGGCAGAACCCGCGGCGACGAGAGCGAGCCCGAAGGCCAGCGCTGCCGACCGGAGCATGCCGACCTACATTACCGGCGCCTGCGGAGGAAGACGAGGAAACCGAAGGGAGGCCTTCGGAGAACAGCACCCTCTCAGCTCACGACGGGATCGGCGCCGCGACCTCCCAGATATGACCATCGGGATCGCTGAACGCCGCCGTGCGCAGGCCCCACTCGCCGATCCATCGGACCGTTCAGCAGCTCGACGCCGCGCGCCGCCAGCTGTTCGCAAACGACGTCTGTGTCTTGAACCCAGACCGTCAGCTGAAACCGCCTGGCTGCGTCGAGGCCGCCGACTGGGGCCGGCGCGATCAACTCATGCGCAGCCGAGACGCGGAGCAGATTGACGACCATGTTCTCGAATTTGAACGCGACCGCATTCTCGTCCTCGTAGACCACCTCTGCGCCGAAGACCTGCTCGTAGAACGCCCTCGACCGCTGTGTGTCCTGGATGAACATCGTGATCGAACCCACACTCTTCACCGCCCATTCTCTGACCACACCCCTCTCCCGTGTCGATGATGAGCCCGAGTCGGCTCGCTGGGAGTACGACTTGCCAAAGCGGGGAAAGTAATCGGCCCCCGCCTCTCTAGCGTCAGCAACGTCACCCGAGCGGCCCGGGCGGAAAGTTCGGTGGTCTCCCGGCGCCCGCTAGCGGTTTTCGTCGTGCCGGGCAGGAAGGGCCAACGGGGGAACCGCCGGTCCCCCCGTTCTCCACTCCCCGGGTTGGACTCGAACCAACAACCCTCCGGTTAACAGCCGGATGCTCTGCCAATTGAGCTACCGGGGAACGGTGCTCAGCAGCCCGATTGTAGCCGGGCTCCAGTGGCGGGCCGGTGAAGCGCCGCCCGCCCGCGGCCGTAACTCCGGGACGCAAGGCGGGCGGCCTCGGTAAATCACAGCATCGCCAGGACCGCGACGACGAGCGCGACGACGAGAACCAGCCAGAGAAAGCTGTTGATCGCCACGCCGCCGGCGATCGCGAAGATCACCAACAGGATGACCAGTAGCCAGAGTAGGGGCACGATTCCTCCTTCCTGAAGTCGGGTGGGCTGGTCTGCCCGCGGATCGGCGGCGGCAAACCGCCGGTTTCCGAACACGAAAAGGGGGTACCGAATCGGTTCACCCAAAAGGAGGTCTCTCACCCGAATGGCGTACTACGCACCCTCAGCCTCGAGGGCTCGACCCGGCTTCAGTCTGCTCTTCGTCGTCTATCTCGTCGTCGGAGGGATCGTCGCCGCGACCCACCACTACTGGTCGAACATCCATTCGTTGAAGGCGTTCGTCTCGGGCGTGCTCGCGACGATCCTCTGGCCGCTGATCCTGCTCGGGATCAACCTGCACATCCACTAGGCGCGACTCTGAAGCCGCCGTAGGGCCATCTCGCCTCAGGCGAGGTTGGCCGCGGTCGCGCGGATCTTCTCGAGCTGCTCCTGGAGCTCTTTCGTGCGCTCGAGATCGGCGCCGGCGAGCTCCCGGCGGAGCTCGCGCTCGCGCAGGCGCAGGAGCAGCTCCTTCGCCGTCTCGTCGTCGATGCCGCCCTCGGCTGCGCGGGCGTCGAGCTCGGCGAGCAGTGGAACCAGCTCCTCGTCGGCCGACTCCCCCTCCTCGAGCAGGTGCGCTCGTGCCCGGCGGTGCAGCTCCGAGTCGAAGTGCTCGGGCGCCAGCTCGGCGAGGAGCTCGCGCAGCTCGGGATGCGCGGCGACGCCGGCGAGCGCGTCGCGCTCGAGCCGATCGCCCGCCTCGAGCAGTCTCGGCGAGATCGCGCCGGTCGCTTGACGGCCGCGGCCGGCAACCAGCCCGGCCTGCGTTTCCTTGGGCAGGTCGAGCCTGTCGGCCGCGAGCCGTGCCGCGTCCTGGCGCTCGGGCGAGTCCTCGAAGCGGGAGAGCACCTCGCGCACGCGCACGAAGGCCTCCTGCCGGTCCGGTGCCCGCTCGATCTCGAGCCGGACCCTGTAGCCGAGGTAGCTCTCGGCACGGACGAGGCGCTCCTCGAACCCTTCCGGCTGGTCGGCGGGGTCTGTCCCCGGCGGAAGCGCGACGACCCGCACGTCGAGCCCCTGGCCGGCCGCGAGGTCCATCCCGCGCAGCGTCGCGGCCTCGCCCGCGGCGTCTCCGTCGAAGCAGAGATAGAGCTTGTGGGTGAGACGCGAGAGCTCCTTCAGCTGGCGCTCGGTCAGCGCCGTCCCCATCGACGCGACCACGGGCTCGACGCCGGCCTGCCGCAGCGCGAGCACGTCCGGGTTCCCCTCGACGACGATTGCGCGCTCCTGTTTGGCGATCGACGCGCGCGCCCGGTCGAGGCCGTAGAGCAGGTCGCCCTTGCGGAAGAGCTCGCCCTCGGGTGAGTTGACGTACTTCGCTCGGAGCGGGTCGTCCTCGCGCAGCTTCCGCGCCTGGAAGCCGCGCACGCGGCCGCGCGCGTCGGCGAGCGGGAACAGCAGCCGCCCGGCGAAGTAGTCGTTCCCGCGCCGGTTGACGAGGCCGGCGGCGCGCAGCTCGTCCACCGTGAAGCCCTTCTCGCCGGCCTTGCGGGCGAGCGTTCTGGCCGCCGGGGGCGAGCCCCAGGCGGTACTCGCGGCAGATCTCCTCGCCGAGCCCGCGCTCGTGCAGGTACACGCGCGCAGCCTCACCGGCCGGCGACTCCCAGAGGAAGCGCTCGTAGTAGGCGGCGGACTGCTCGAGCAGCGCCAGAAGGCGCTCGCGCCGGTTCCGCTCGGCGTCGCTGCTCGGGTGAGGACTCCTCGTACTCGAGCGTGACGCGATAGCGCTCGGCAAGCCATTCGACCGCCTGCGCGAAGTCGAGCTGCTCGGTCTCGCGCACGAACGTGATCAGGTCGCCGCCCTTGCCGCAGCCGAAGCAGTAGAAGAGCTTGTCCGCCGGGTTGACCGAGAAGCTCGGGGTCTTCTCGTCGTGGAAGGGGCAGAGCCCGGTGTAGCGTGCGCCCGCCCGGCGAAGCTGCGTCCGGGCCGAGACGACCTCGACCATGTCGGCCGCCTCGACGGCCTCGCGCACCGATGCGTCCCTGATTCTCGCCACTACCCGAGCGACTCGGCGTAGCCGAGCGCGAAGCGGTCGGTCATGCCGGCGACGTAGTCGATTGCGTCGTCGACCGGGTCGCCGCGCTCGACGAGGTGGTCGAAGATCTGCTGCACCGCCGCGCGCGCCCGCACGTGTTCGGCGCGTGTCCCCTCGGCGAGATAGACACGGTCGAACATGAACGAGCGCAGGGTCAGCATGGCTGTGCCGATCTCCTCGCTCTGGCGGATGTCGCCCTCCCGTGCCGACGTCTCGACGAGGTCGTGGACGAGGGCGTCGATCCGGCGCGAGCCGGTTGCGCCGAGCAGCTCGATCTCCTCACGCGGCAGCTCGTCCGGGTCGAGCACGCCGGCGCGGACGGCGTCGTCGATGTCGTGGTTGATGTAGGCGACGCGATCGACGACACGGACGATCCTGCCCTCGAGCGTTTCGGGCTCGTTCGGGCCGGTGTGATTGAGGATCCCGTCGCGCACCTCGGCGGTGAGGTTCAGTCCCCGCCCGTCGCGCTCGAGCACGTCGACCACGCGGAGCGAGTGCTCGTTGTGCCGGAAGCGGCGCCCGAAGCGCTCGCGAAGCACCTCGTCGAGCGCCTCCTCGCCCGCGTGCCCGAACGGCGTGTGGCCGAGATCGTGCCCGAGCCCGATCGCCTCGACGAGGTCCTCGTTCAGGTGCAGCGCCCGGGCGACGCCGCGGGAGATCCCGCTCGTCTCCAGGGTGTGCGTGAGGCGGGTGCGGTAGTGGTCGCCGGCCGGGTCGATGAAGACCTGCGTCTTGTGCATCAGGCGCCGGAACGACTTCGAGTGCACGATCCGGTCGCGATCGCGCTGGAACGGCGTCCGCAACCGGCACTCCTCCTCCGGCTCCGAACGCCCCCGCGTCTCGTACGAGCGCACGGCGAGCGGCGAGAGCCAGCGCTCCTCGTGCTCGCGCACCCGTGCCTCGAAGGCGTCCGCCGTCTTCCCAGCGAGCTCTGGCACGACGCCAGATGCTAGTCGCTGGCCGCGGGCAGCGAGATTCCACCCGTTCCCGCTTCGGACATCCGCCTCGGGCCGCACCCCCACCCTTCTCTGGGTGGGGAGGCTTCCCGCCTCCCTCGCGATCGACATTAGCGGTTCCCGCGTCACGGCTCGTCACCGATCTGGGCCGATTGTGCGCCGGTCTCTCCCAGGCCGCATGCCCCCGGCGCAGCCGCTAGACAATGATCGGAACCGTGCCGCCGTCGGCGCTCCAGGCGGCGCCCGTCACGTACGAGGCTCGGTCGGAGCAGAGGAAGACGATCACCGCCGCGATCTCCTCCGGCTGGGCGAGCCGGCCGAGCGGCCGGCCCGCGCCGACCTTTGCGAGCACCTCGTCGCGATCGCCCTGCTGGTCGGCGAGCCCTCCCTCGCCGAGCCAGGCCTCGGTCGCGGTCGGCCCGGGCGTGACCGCGTTGCAGCGGATCCCGTCCTTCGCGTAGAGGTCGGCGACCAGGCGCGAGAGCGAGAGCACCGCCGCCTTCATCACCGAGTAGTGCGGCATGCCCGTCGACGGCCGCTTGCCGGCGGTCGACGAGACGTTCACGATCGTCGCCTGCCGCCGTGCGCCCGCAACGCAGGCAGCGCGGCCCGGATCGCACGGACGTAGCTCATCACGTTCAGCTGCCAGTACGCGTCCCACTCCTCGTCGGGAACCTCCTCGAAGCCGCGCCGCACGGGCGACGCCGACGTTGTTGACGAGGCAGTCGAGCCCGCCGAGCTCGCCTGCGGCACGTCGACCAGCCGCTCGGGCTCGCCCGGCTGCGCGAGGTCGCACGCGACGTGGAGCGCCTCGCCGACCCCCGGCGCGTCGCTTCGCCGGCCGGACGTGACGACGCGGGCGCCCTCCGCTGCGAGCAGGCGTCGCCGTCTCCAGCCCGATCCCGCCGGTCGAGCCGGTGACGACGCAGAGACGGTCGCGAAGCCCGAGGTCCACGCGCCGCTAGCCTAGCCGTCGTGACCACGATCCTCCTGGTCCGGCACGGCGAGACCGACTGGAACCTCGAGCGGCGCCTCGCAGGGCCACGCCGACACGCCGCTCAACGAGCTCGGCCGCGCCCAGGCCGGCGCTGGTCGCGCGAAGGCTCGCGGACGAGCGAGCTCGACGCCGTCTACTCGAGCGACCTGCGCCGCGCGCAGGAGACCGCGGAGATCATCGCTGCGCCGGCCGCGGGCTCGACGTGATCGCGATCCGGGGCCTGCGCGAGATCGACTTCGGCACGTGGTCAGGGCCTCACCGACGAGGAGATCGAGGACCGCTTCCCGGAGGCACGCGAGCGAGCACGACGGGGAGATCGCGAGACGAGCACCGATGGCGCGCGAGTACTGCGACGCGTCGCAGCGGATCGCCGCTGACCATGCCGGCGAGCGCGTGCTCGTCGTCTCGCACGGCGGCCCGTCTGCGAGCCGTCCGCCGCCACGCATTGCGGCGTGGAATCGGGGTCCGCCGGCTCGAGAACTGCGCGGTCGTACCGGCTCGAGGTCGGGGACGGCGATTCGCTCGGCGGATAGACTGATCGGGCCCCGGTGGAGGACTACACGAACAAGTACAAGGGCGAGCAGGTCGAGGTCGCGCTCTTCGGCGGCGACTACCAGGACGGCGTGCTGACCGCGTACTGCCTCGTCGAGGACGTCGCGCACATCGAGCTGAACGGGCACATCCTGATCCCGCTCCAGAACATCGCCTCGCTCCACTGCTCGAGCCGCTGCGACGCGCCCGAGCCCGACTGGCCGCCGCGCGGGCTCGAGGAGGACGAGCCGCAGGACGAGAGCTGACTTGCGGCGGCTGCTCGTCGGCGTCCGGAACATGTCTCAAGGTCTGGCTCCTGCTGCGGCGTCTGCGCGGCGCTCGGGCGCGATCGGCTGGCCGCTCGGCGGCTACCGGCTCGCCTCGCTCCTCGTCTTCTTCGGCGCTGCTGGTCGCCGCGGCGGCGTACTGGTACGCGGATCGGGTCGCGCTCGGGATGGTCGGCGCGCGGGAGCTGCCGCTCGGCGAGGCGCCCGGCGCTGCACGCGACGGTCGAGCGGCTCGCGCACGCGTCGCCGGCGTGCCGAAGCCGCGGCTCTACCTCTGGACGACGGCCATCCGCGCGCGCTTGCCGCCGGCCGCGGCCCGCGCGGTGCGGCGATCGCCGTCAGCCGCGGGCTCCTGGGCGCCGCGCCGCCCGCCGAGCTCGAGGGTCGTGCTCGCCCACGAGCTCGCGCACATCCGCAACCGCGACGTGCTCGTCCAGACGACCGCCGTCGTGCTCGCCGCCGCGCTGATCGAGCTCAGCCGGGTCGGCGGCTGGCTCCAACGGGCGCTGCTCTTCGTGCTCGGGCCGATGGCGGCGGCGTTCGTCCATCTGCTGCTCTCGCCGAAGCGCGAGTTCGCGGCCGACCGCGCGGCCGCCGGCGCTCTGCGGCTCGCCGCACGGCCTCGCCGACGCGCTGATCCGGCTCGAGCAGGCGGCAGAGCTCGTCGAGTTCCGGGCGAACCCCGCCACGGAGCCGCTCTACACGTTCAACCCGTTCGCCGAGGAGGGGCTCGCCGCGCTCTTCGTCACCCACCCGCCCGTCGGCGAGCGCGTCCGGCGTCTGCGCGAGCTCGACCCCGACTGGCGCGACAAGCTGCGCGCGGCCTGAGGCTCGAGCTCGCAACTGAAGATGTCGCCTCGCGCGTCCGTCCTCGAAAGCGCAGCTGCTCGGTGCTCGTGCCGATGCGGCGGAAACCCGGCCTTCTCCGCGACGCGCTGCGAGGCGACATTCTCTGGGTGGGTCGTCAGCCAGAGCGGACGCCGGCTCGCCCAGCCGCAGAGAAGGCGAAGAGCACGCGTCGCGACGCCACGCCCACGCGCGTCGGCGGCGATCCAGTAGCCGACTGTCGCCTTGCCGCCGTGGAGCTCGATCGAGCCGAGGAACTCGCCGCTGGCGGACGTCGACGATCGCGAACGGGTACGACGTGCCGTCTCGCCACACCTGAGTGCAGCGCTCGATCCAGGCTTCGGCGTCGGCCCGGGTGTAGGGCGACGGAAGCGTCGGGATGAAGCGCGACGATCTCCGGGTCGTTGAGCTCGGCTGCAAGGACGGCAGGCGTCCGCGGCCTCGAGTGGCCGCAGGAGAAGGTCATCGTCTCGGAGCTCCATGCCTTCGATGGTACGGGACCATGAAAGAGGCCGCCTCGCGGCGGCCTCTTGAAGAATTCGGCGGCGACCTACTCTCCCGGGAGGTTGCCCTCCGAGTACCATCGGCGCTGGCGGGCTTAACTTCTCTGTTCGGAATGGGAAGAGGTGTACCCCCGCCGCTATCACCGCCGAAATTGTCGGGCGCCTAAACGCAAGCGCACCCTCAAAACTCCATAGCGACACAACGTGTTCAAATCAAGACCTCGGGCAATTAGTACGGGTCCGCTGAACGCATTGCTGCGCTTACACGTCCCGCCTATCAACGTGGTGGTCTCCCACGGCCCTTACTCCCTCGAAGGGGATGGGAAGCCTCATCTCGAGGTGGGCTTCCCGCTTAGATGCTTTCAGCGGTTATCCCATCCAGACGTGGCTAATCAGCAGCGCCGTTGGCACGACGACTGATACACCAGAGGTCTGTTCGTCCCGGTCCTCTCGTACTGAGGACGACTCCTCTCAAGCTTCCAGCGCCCATGGTGGATAGGGACCGAACTGTCTCACGACGTTCTGAACCCAGCTCGCGTAACGCTTTAATGGGCGAACAGCCCAACCCTTGGGACCTACTCCGGCCCCAGGATGCGCCGAGCCGACATCGAGGTGCCAAACCCTTCCGTCGATGTGGACTCTTGGGAAGGATAAGCCTGTTATCCCCGGAGTACCTTTTATCCGTTGAGCGACGGCAATTCCACTCTCTACCGTCGGATCACTAAGACCTGCTTTCGCACCTGCTCGACTTGTCAGTCTCGCAGTCAAGCTCCCTTTTGCCTTTGCACTCTACGCACGATTTCCAACCGTGCTGAGGGAACCTTTGCACGCCTCCGTTACATTTTGGGAGGCGACCGCCCCAGTCAAACTACCCACCAGATGCTGTTCCCGACCCGGATTACGGCATCGGGTTAGAAGCCCAGAACGCGAAGGGTGGTATCCCAAGGGTGGCTCCACGACGGCTGGCGCCGCCGCTTCAAAGCCTCCCACCTATCCTGGACAACACGCCCCAGACTCCAACATCTAGCTGTAGTAAAGGTTCACGGGGTCTTTCCGTCCAACCACGGGTACTCGGCATCTTCACCGAGACTACAGTTTCACCGGATCCCTCGTTGAGACAGCGCCCAAGTCGTTACGCCATTCGTGCAGGTCGGAACTTACCCGACAAGGAATTTCGCTACCTTAGGACGGTTATAGTTACCGCCGCCGTTTACCGGGGCTTGGGT
>CAWAAD010000001.1:115000-656445 GCA_963779895.1 uncultured Actinomycetes bacterium
GGGGTCGCCGATCCGCGTCGTGTAGTCGCCGACGATCAGGACGCCGGTGTGGCCCTCGTCCTGGAACGCCCTCATGCGCTGCAGCGGGATCCCACGGCCGACGTGGATGTCGGGGGAGGTGACGTCGATCCCGAGCTTCACGCGCAGCGGGCGGCCGAGCGCGAGCTTTTTCTCCAGGCCGCCCTCCGGTAGCACGTGGACCGCGTTACGCGTGAGCTCCGGGAGGCCCATCCTGCGACGAGTCTACCGCTACAATCCTGCGCTTCTGGTGCCGCGTTCCGCCCGAAAGCAGGCCTTTGCCAAGCCGCGGCGCAGGATCCGCAAGCTGCGCCTGTTCAGCCTCCTGCTGATCCTCTTCCTGCTCGGGCTCGCCTCGTTCGCCTTCGGGCTCGTGACCGCGCTCGCGAGCGGGATCGGCCAGTTCGACCCGGGCCGCCAGCAGAAGCAAGAGGTCGACGGCTACGTCTACGCGGCCAAGCCGAGCAAGCGTGTCCTCGCGATCCTTCGCGGCTCCGAGAGCCGGATCATCGTCCCCTCCCAGAAGATCTCCGACCGGATGAAGGTGTCGATCGTGGCGGTCGAGGACAAGCGTTTCTACGAACACCGCGGCGTCGACGTCCACGCGATCATGCGCGCGGTCTGGCAGGACGCTCGGCACAAGAAGGTGGTCGAGGGCGGCTCGACGATCACGCAGCAGCTCATCAAGAACAGCTACCTGAAGAAGCAGCGCACGATCGGACGCAAGCTGAGAGAGGCGGCTTTCGCGTGGCAGCTCGAGCAGCGCTGGTCGAAGGACCGCATCCTGACCGCCTACCTGAACACCATCTACTTCGGCAACGGGGCGTACGGGGTCGAGCAGGCCGCGAGAACGTACTTCCACCATCCGGCCGAACACATGACGTGGGCCGAGGCCGCACTGCTGGCCGGGATTCCGAGCGACCCGTCCCTGTACGACCCCGTCGCGAGCCCGAGGGCGGCGCGCACGCGGCGCGATCTCGTGCTCCGGGACCTGCTCGACCAGGGAGACATCACCCGCACGGAGCTCGTCCTCGCCGAGCGGCGGCCGCTACCGAGGCCGCAGGACGTCCACCTTCCCGGCAAGCAGGGGCCGGCGCCGTACTTCACGAACTACGTCAAGCAGCAGCTCGTCGACCGTTACGGCTCGGGGCGGGTGTTCGGAGGCGGCCTGCGTGTGCACACGACGATCGACCTGAACGTGCAGCAGCTCGCCCGCCGGGCGATCACGAAGTGGCTGCCCGACCCGCACGGGCCTTCGGCTGCCCTGGTCGCGATCGATCCGCGGAACGGCAAGGTGCTCGCGATGATCGGCGGGAACAGCTACCGCAAGAGTCAGTTCAACCTCGCCGTCCAGGGCGAGCGCCAGCCCGGCTCTTCGTTCAAGCCGTTCGTACTCGCGACCGCTCTCAAGGAGGGGATCTCGCCAGACACCGAGTTCGTCTCCGGGCCGGTGCAGATCCCGCTCGGTGACCGCGTCTGGAGCGTGCACAACTACGAGGGCTCCGATCTCGGGCGCATCTCGCTCGTCGACGCGACGCAGTACTCCGACAACACGGTTTACGCACAGCTCACCCAGGTGGTCGGGCCCGGCGAGATCGTGCGGACGGCCAAGAGCCTCGGGATCACGAGCCCGCTGAAGAACTACTTCGCGATCGGCCTCGGCGCCGAGGCGGTGAACCCGCTCGAGATGGCACGCGCATTCTCGGCCTTCGCCAACGGAGGCCGCCGGATCGACGGCGCGACGTTCGGCAACCGGCCGCGCGCGATCCGGTTCGTGCAAAACCAGAAGAAGACTCTCGTCGACGACAACCTGCCGGTGCGCCACCCGGTGCTGGGGGCGAACAACGCCGCGATCGTCACCTCGCTGCTCCAGAACGTCGTGAGGGGAGGAACCGGAGTGCAGGCGCAGCTCTCCGACGGCCGCGCGGTCGCCGGCAAGACCGGCACGACCGAAAACTACGGCGACGCCTGGTTCGTGGGCTATACCCCGCAGCTCGTCACCGCGGTGTGGGTCGGCTACCCGAACAAGCTCCGGCCGATGCTGACCGAGTACCACGGCGACCCGGTCGCCGGAGGGACATACCCGGCCCTGATCTGGAAGGCCTTCATGGAGAAAGCCCTCCCGTACCTGCACGACGAGCCCGAGTACTTTCCGCAGCCCTCGCTCCCGTATCCGGTTCCCAAGCTCGTCGTCTACCGGCACGGCCGGACCGAGCTCGACAACGGTAACTGCCACAGCCCGCGGCAGCTCCTCTACTTCAGCGGGCGGGGTCCGGCCCGGGTGGCCGACTGCAAAGTCAACGAGGTCGAAGTCCCGCGGGTGGTGGGGAGCACCGTGGCCGAGGCGAACGCTCGCCTTGCCTCGACGCCCCTCAGACCGCACTACGTCTACGAGGCGGCGAAGCCGAGGCAGCGCCTCGGTGTCGTCCTCAGGCAGTACCCGGCCAGGGGAACGCTGTCCTCCTACCAGAAGGTGACGCTCGTCCTGCCCAGGGCGATGCACGGCGCCGTTCCCAACGTCGTCGGCCTGCGGCTCGAACGGGCGAAGGCGCGGCTCGAGCGCCTCCACCTGCGCTGGAAGGTGGGCGGGCACCCGCCGTCGAGCGCCAAGGTGATCTGGCAGAGCCCGAAGGGGTCGACCGCCGCCTCCCGCGGGCTCGTCGTCAGGCTGGCGGTGCTGCGCGCGGCGGGCGGCTGACGAAGCGCGAGCCGGTCTGCACGTAGCGCCAGGGGAGGTCCGCCGCCCGCGTGATGCCGACGCGCGGGACCGCGACCGTCTCGACCGTCGCTTCCCTCGCCCGGAGCTCGAACGGAGGCCGGTCGAGCGGGTGGCCGTCCAGCTCGCCGGTGATCCCGAGCGCCTGGCAGAGCCGGCCGGGACCGCTGCAGAGGAGGCGGGCGTCCTCCAGGCCGCGGCGGGCGCGCTGCTCGTCGAGCCCGTGCGTCGGCTCGAGCGCGCGGACGAGGACGGCGCTCGCGACACCTTCCGGCTCGCAGACGAGGTTCAGGCACCAGTGGATACCGTACGAGCGGTAGACATAGGCGTGTCCGGGCGTGCCGAACATCGAGGCGTTCCGCTTGGTGCGGCCGCGGTAGCCGTGGCTCGCCGGATCCTCCTGGTCGTAGGCCTCGACCTCGACGATCCGCCCGCCGACTCCGTCCACGAGCAGGGTGACCCCGATCAGGTCGGGGGCGACCTCGTGCACGCTGCGGGCGAAGAACTCAGTCGGGAGCGCGCGCGTCGTAGCGGATGAGTGCCGGGACGGCAAGGGCGATCGCGAGAGTACCCACCACGCTCGCGAGACCGCCCGAGACGATCGAGAAGCGCAGGCTCGTGAGCGACGCGACGGCGCCTGCCTCGACGTTCCCGAGCGCCGGCGTCGCCGCGACCTGCGCGAACTCGATCCCCGAGACCCGGCCGCGCAGCCGGTCCGGCGTGACCGCCCAGAGGATCGTCCCGCGCAGGACGGCGCTCACGTTGTCCGCCGCGCCCGCCGCCGCGAGGAGGAGCAGGGCGACCCAGAGGCTGTCCGCGAACCCGAAGGCGGCGATCGCCACTCCCCACAGCGCAGCGGCGATCGCGACGATCAGGCCCTGCCTGCGCACGTGGCCGATCCAGCCGGAGAGGAGCGACGAGAGGAGCGCCCCGGCGTAGGGCGCCGCGTACATGAGCCCGAGGATTCCCGCCCCGCCGTGGAAGCGCTTCAGAGCAATCGCCGGGAAGAGGGCGCGCGGCATTCCGAAGGCCATCGCGTTCGAGTCGACGAGGAACATCCCGAGGAGAACGCGCTTCTGCTTCACGAAGCGGAAGCCTTCGGCGATCGTCCGGAGGCTCGGGCGCTCGGCATCGTGGAGCGGTGCGAGCGACGGCAGCCGCCAGATCGACCAGAGCGAGGCGGCGAACGTCGCGGCGTCGAGCGCGTAGGCGCCGGTCAGGCCGAGCAGGACGATCAGCGCGCCGCCGAGGGCCGGGCCGGCGACACTGGTGGTGCTCCCGTAGACGTTCTCGATCGCGATCGCAGGCACGAGCTCGTGTGGCTCGACGAGCCGCGGGATGACGGTGTTCATGCCGGCGACGCCGAGCGAGAAGATCGACATCGCCAGCGTGACGAGGACGTAGATCGCCCAGACGCGGGGGTGCGGAAGGCTCGCGTTGAAGGCGAAGCCTCCGGCGACCAGCGCGAGCAGGGTCTCGGTCAGGAGCAGCAGGCGGCGGCGATCCACGGCATCGGCGATGGCTCCGCCCGCGATCGTCAGGGTGAGGAGCGGGAAGAGCTCGCAGAGCGAGAGCAGGCCGACCTGGAGCGTCGAGTGGGTCAGGCCGTAGAGCTGGAAGGGTGCCGCGACCGCGGCGATCTCGCTGCCGAAGGTGGAGATCGTCTGGCCGACGAACAGGCGCCGGAAGGCCGGGTAGCGCCGGAGCGGGCCGAGGTCGATCGCCAGGCGCCGGACGAGGCCGGGCTCGCGGATCTCGGACGGGTCCAAGCGCTAGAAGAGCTTCTCGTTCTCGTCGGAGCGGGTCGTCGCCTCGAGTAGGCGGCGCGCGCGCCGCCCGAGGTCGGCGAGGTCCGACTCTGCCGGTCTTCGACTGCTCGGCCAGGCGTTCGGCGAGGTCGATCGCGTCGTCGAGCAGCGGCTTGCCGAGCGCGGCGTCCTGCCCCATCTCGGCGAGGATCGTGCGCTCGGTGCGGGAGGCGACGATCGGCTCGCTCACGCCCTCGACCCAGACGAGCGTCCGGCGGCCGTGCCCGCGTCGCTCGTCGCGGATCGGCTCGACCGCGTAGATCTTGTCGGCGCGGGCGTACTTGCCGAAGCCGAGGAACACCATCCTGTTGCCGTTCGCCACGAGGGGATTATCCCGCGCCGGGCGGTGCGCCGAGGGCATGAGGCTCACACGCGCCCGACAACCTCATACCCCCACCCAGGGTGGGGTGTTCTTGCCCGCCGCCCTCGCGGCTTACGCTACCTGGAGGGCCTTCACGCGGGTGTGACGAATTCGCGACGATTCCGCGACGATTCGACCACACGGCGTCAGAGGGCAGCGCGGAGCGCATCGACGACGCGCTCCTGGTCCTCCCGCTCGAGCCGCGGGAAGAACGGCAGGGCGAGCGTCCTACTGCTGGCGTCCTCGGACACCGGACACAGACCCTCCGAGAAGCCGAACCGCTCGCGCATGTACGGCTGCAGGTGGATCGACGGCAGGTAGGGCGCGGTCGAGATGCCGGCGCGGTCGAGCTCCGCGATCACCCGGTCGCGGTCGATCCCGGCCGGGAGCTTGACGACGTAGACGAACCACGATCGCTTGTGGTCGGCGTCGTCGGGCGGCGGCGCCTCGACATCGACGCCGGCGAGGAGCTCCGTGTAGCGGGCGGCGACCTCGGCACGGGCGTCCAGCAGCTCGTCCAACCGCTCGAGCTGGCCGATTCCGATCGCCGCCGAGACGTCGTCGAGGCGGTAGTTGTAACCGAACCGCGCGTGGTGCAACCAGCCGCCGGAGTCGGCGCGGCCCTGGTTGCGGAGCGAGGCGAGCAGCCGGTGCTGCTCCTCGGAGCCGGTGGTGACCGCTCCGCCCTCGCCCGTCGTCAGCTGCTTGTTCGGGTAGAACGCGAATGTGGTCGGGTGTCCGTGCGAGCCGAGCCGCCGGCCCTTGTACTCGGCGCCGAGCGCCTCACAGGCGTCCTGGACGAGGAAGAGCCCGTGCCGTTCGCAGAGCTCGCGGAGCGGGTCGAGCTCGCAGGGGTAGCCGAAGATGTCGACGGCGACGATCGCCTTCGTCCGCTCCGTGATCGCCGCCTCGGCGGCAGCCGGGTCGAGGTTGAGCGTCCGTGAGTCGATGTCGGCGAAGACCGGCGTCGCGCCCTCGTAGATCGCGCAGTTCGCCGAGGCGACGAACGAGTAGGGCGTGGTGATGACCTCGTCCCCGGGACCGACATCGGCGAGCCGCATGCAGAGGTGCAGGCCGGCGGTGCCGCTCGACACGGCCGCGCACCAGGGAGTCCCGACGTACTCGGCCAGGGCCTCTTCGAAGCGCGGACCGGTCGGGCCGAGCGAGAGCCAGCCGGAGCGCAGCACCTCGAGCACGAGCTCCTCCTCACGCTCGCCGAGCCACGGTCCCGCGAGCGGGACGCGGCGGGTCGCTTCCTTCACGCCTCGGCAGGCGCGGGAGTCGCGTACTCGAGCCACTGCGCCCAGCGCTCGCTGCGCCCGCGCGCGGTGTCGAGGTAGTTCTCCTGGATCTCGAGCGTGATCGGCCCGACTCCGATCTCGACGTCGTCAACCGCCCGCAAAGGCGTTACCTCGGCCGCCGTCCCCGTCATGAAGGCCTCGTCGGCGAGGTAGAGGTCGGAGCGGATCAGCGGCTTCTCCTTCACCGTGTAGCCGAGGTCCTGCGCGATCTGGATCACCGTGTCGCGGGTGATTCCCGGGAGGATCGAGGCGGAGAGA
The DNA here is from genome assembly GCA_963779895.1 of uncultured Actinomycetes bacterium. Classification (GTDB taxonomy): domain Bacteria; phylum Actinomycetota; class Thermoleophilia; order Gaiellales; family Gaiellaceae; genus AC-32. The sequence continues at coordinate 121,463 of CAWAAD010000001.1, forward strand.
TCGGGTGTGTAGAGCTCGCCGTCGGAGACGATGAAGACGTTCTCGCCCGAGCCGTCGGCGATGTGGCCCTCGGCGGTCAGCAGAATCGCCTCGTCGTAGCCGGCACGGTTCGCCTCGGTCACGGCCAGCATCGAGTTGAGGTAGACGCCGGTCGCCTTCGCGACGTGCGGGATCACGTTCGGCCCGATCCGCTGCCAGCTCGAGATCTTGGCGCTGATGCCCTTCTTCAGGCCTTCCTCACCGAGGTACGCGCCCCACGGCCAGCTCATGATCACGACGTCGACCGGGTTCCCGACCGCGGAGACGCCGAGCTCGCCGTAGCCGTAGAAGGCGATCGGGCGCAGGTAGCACTCGGGCAGGCCGTTGGCCGCGATCAGCCCGTTGCAGGCGGCTCGCAGCTCCTCGACCGAGTAGCCGAGCTCCATGCCGAGGAGGCGCGCCGAGTTCTCCAGGCGCTTGAGGTGCTCCGTGAGCCGGAAGACCGCTGTGCCTTTCGGCGTCTCGTAGGCCCGGATGCCCTCGAACACGCCCGAGCCGTAGTGCAGCCCGTGGGAGCCGACGTGGATCCGGGCGTCGTTCCAGTCGACGAGCTCGCCGTTCATCCAGATCTTCTCGGTCTCGCGCATCTGCAAAAGCCTCCTTTGGCCGGGAATGTTATGCGCGGGGCTCGACGACGTCCATCGGCCGTGCGCGGGAGAGCCGGACGAGCTCGGCGGGCGAGAGCGCGGCCATGTGCCGGTCCGAGCCCGCGCCGATCCAGACCACGCTGTGCGCAAGCAGCGTCCGCTCGATCAGCAGCAGCTCGACCCGCGGCAGCGGGAACGGAGCAACGGCGCCCGGCTCAAATCCGGTCGTCTCCGCGACCTCCTCGGCCCCCGCGATTCGCGCGAGCCGACAACCGGCGGCCGCGGCAATCTTCTCCGAGTCGGCGCGGCGGTCTCCCGGCACGAGCACGACGACCGGCCGGCCCTCGCAGTCGAAGACGAGCGACTTGACGATCTGTGCAAGCTCGCAGCCGACCGCCTGCGCGGCCGCCTGGGCTGTCGGCGTCCCTTCGGGGAACTCCTCCACTCGACCCTCCGCTCCGGCCTCGCGCAGGTATTCCGTGACCCGCTCGACCGGCTCCGGCCATCCGCTCGTCGCCACTGCAGGGAGGGTACTCGCGCAACCAGAACGGGTGCTCCTCCGTTGTCTTCGGGATGGAGCGAACACGAGAGCGAATCGCCAAGACCGAAGCCCTCTTCCGCAACGTGAACGAGGAGATCAGGGACGCCGCCGACCGCTTCGATGCGGAGGTCGGCGCATTCGTCTGCGAATGCGGCGATCCGGCCTGCACCGCGAACATCGAGTTGCCGCTCGCCGACTACGAGGACGTCCGGCGCCACGCGACCCGCTTCGTGGTCCGCCCAGGGCACGTCAAGGGCCCTGTCGAGACGGTGGTCGCCACGCGCAAGAAGTACTCGGTGATCGAGAAGGTCGACCGGGTCGTCGCCGCGATCGCCAGGCGGCTCAACCCGCGGCCCGAGACGACCTGACCCGCGTTCCGTATCCTTCCGGGTGACGGCGACGACGCGGAGTGACGCCCGCCGAGCCGTCCGGCCGGCCCCCGTCAACGGGTCGTAACGAGGCCGCCTCGGGCGGCGAAGTGCGGTGGCACCGCGGGGACGCCTCCCGCCCGCACAGGTAGGGCGACTGTGCGAAGGAGGTGACCTGGATGCGTGTTCTCTCGAGCGACCTCGCGGCCCACGCCGGCGAGCGCGTGACCCTGGCGGGCTGGCTGCACGCCAAACGCGAGCTGGGCGCCGTCTCGTTCGTGCTTCTGCGAGACCGCGCGGGCCTGGCGCAGGCCGTAATCGATCCAGCACAGGGCCGGGAGGCGCTCGAACTGCCGGCCGAGACCGTCGTCGAGCTGGACGGCCTCGTCGTCGCAACGGCTCAGGCGCCCGGTGGAGTCGAGCTGCACGAACCGTCGTTCCGCGTCCTCTCCGAGCCGGCCGAGCCGCCGCCGATCGAGCTGCGGCGTCCGCTCCTGAAGGAGACGCTGCCGACGATCCTCGACTTCGCGCCGGTCGCGCTCCGGCATCCGCGCGAGCGGGCGAAGTTCGAGCTCGCGGCGGCGTCGCTCGCCGGCTTCCGCGGCGCGCTCGACGACCTCGGCTTCACCGAGATCTCCACGCCGAAGATCGTCGGCTCGGCGACGGAGAGCGGAGCGAGCGTCTTCGGGCTCGACTACTTCGGACGGCCCGCCTTCCTGGCGCAGAGCCCGCAGTTCTACAAGCAGATCCTGGTCGGCGTCTTCGAGCGGGTCTACGAGACGGGTCCGGTCTTCCGGGCCGAGCCTCACGAGACCGGCCGCCATCTCGCCGAGTACACCTCGCTCGACGCGGAGCTCGGCTTCGTCCGCGACCACTTCGATGTGATGGCCGTCGTCCGCGAGGCGCTCGCGGGGATGGTCGAAGGGATCCGAGCCCGCGCCGGCCGGGCGCTCAAGCTGCTCGAGCTCACCCCGCCGGAGGTTCCGAGAGAGATCCCGTGGGTGCACTTCGCCGACACGGGCGTCGACGACGTCGACCTCGCGCCGGCGGACGAGCGGCGCCTCTGCGAGGAGCACGGCGAGTGGCTCTTCGTGACCGGGTTCCCGCTGGCGAAGCGGCCGTTCTACACCCACCCCGAGCCGGGCCGGCCCGAGTACTCGAACTCGTTCGACCTCCTCTTCCGGGGAATGGAGATCGTCACCGGCGGTCAGCGGCTCCACCGTTACGAGGACTACGTCGACGCACTCGGCGGGCAGCTCGAGCCGTACGAGGGCTATCTGCAGGCGTTCAGGCACGGGATGCCGCCGCACGGCGGGTTCGCTCTTGGACTGGAACGCTGGGCGGCGCAACTCGTCGGCGCGCGGAACATCAGGGAGACGACGCTCTTCCCGCGCGACCGGAGCCGCCTTACGCCGTAGCGCCGAGCGAGATCACGCGGGCGTCGTCGAAGCCCTGCTCGCGCACCTGTTCGACGAGCTCGGGCGGCGGCTGCGCGTCCAGCGAGAGCGCCATCAGCGCCTTGCCGCCGCGCCGGGTGCGGGAGACGGCCATGTTCGCGATGTTGACGCCGGCCTCGCCGAACAGCGTCCCCACGCGGCCGATCACGCCCGGCACGTCGTCGTAGCGGAAGAAGACCATCAGCGGCGCGATCTCGGTCTCGAGCTCGAAGCCGAGCGCGCTCACGAGCCACTGCCGGTTGTCGTTCCCGATCGTCGTGCCCGCGACTCGGACCTGCTCGCCGTTCGAGCGCACCTCGACGCGGATGAGGTTGGTGAAGTCCCGGCTTGCCCGGCGGCTCTGCTCGAGCACCTCGATCCCACGCTCGGCGGCGATCAGCGGCGCGTTCACGTAGTTGACCCGCTGCTCGGAGTAACCCTGGAAGCCTCCGTTCAGGGCCGCGACCGTCAGCAGCCGGGTGTCGTAACCGGCGAGCGCGCCGTAGTACGAGAGCTCGATCTGCTCCGCGCGCCCCTGCGCGAGCTCCATCGCCAGGCGGCCGAGCTTTGCCGCAAGCGGAATGAACGGGCCCAGCAGCTCGAGGTCCTCCGCGCGAATCGCCGGGATGTTGACGGCGTTCGTCACGACAGCCCCTTCGAGCGCGGCCGCGACCTGCTCGGCGACGATCACTCCCGCCCGGTCCTGCGCTTCCTCGGTCGAGGCGGCGAGGTGCGGGGTGACGACGACGTTGTCGAGCTCGAGCAGCGGGCCGGCGTAGGGCTCCTCGGAGAAGACGTCGATCGCGGCCGCCGCGAGCTTGCCCGAGCGAAGCGCCTCGGCGAGCGCGTCCTCGTCCACCAGCTCCCCGCGCGCGGCGTTGATCACGTGGGCGCCGTCCGGGAGCCTCGCGATCGCCTCCCGGTTCAGGAAGCCGCGGGTCTCGGGAGTCAGCGGCAGGTGGAGGGTCAGGAACTCCGCCGCTAGGAGAACGTCCTCGGGGCTCTCGGCACGCTCGGTCCCGAGCTCGCGGAAGCGCTCCTTGGCGACGAACGGGTCGTAGGCGACGACGCGCATCCCGAGGCCGAGCGCGCGGCGGGCGACCTGCTGGCCGATCCGGCCGAAGCCGAGCACGCCGAGTGTCTTGCCCTCGAGCTCGACCCCGCCCCAGGACGACCGCTCCCAGCGCCCCTGCTTGAGCGCGGCGTGCGCCTGCGGGATGTTGCGCGCGAGGGCGACGAGCAGGCCGATCGTGTGCTCCGCCGCAGAGGTGACGGTCGACTCCGGCGCGTTCGCGACGACGATCCCGCGGCGGGTCGCCGCCTCTACGTCCACGTTGTCGACCCCCACTCCGGCGCGGCCGATCACCTTCAGGCGGCGGGCGTGCTCCAACACCTCGGCGGTCACCTTCGTCGCGGAGCGGATCACGAGCGCGTCGTAGGCGCCGATCTTGCCGGCCAGGTCGCCGTTTGTGTCCACGTCCACGTCGAAACGGTCGCGCAGCAGCTCGACGCCGGCCTCCGCGATCGGTTCGCGGATCAGGACTCGCGGGCGCGTCAAACCGGGGTGTGCTCGAAGGCCTCGAGCGCGCGGGTGACCGCGACTCCGCGCTCGACCCCGGCGCCCAGCTCCACCAGCGCGAGCTCGACCGCCGCGAGCGCCGTCGTGATGTCGAACACGTCGTAGTAGCCGATGTGGCCGATGCGGAAGACCTTCCCTTTCAGCTCGCCCTGGCCGGGCGCCAGCGTGACGCCGTGCCGGTCGCGGAGCAGGAGCACGAGCTCGTCCGAGTCGACGCTCTCGGGGGCGCGAATGGCGGTCACCACGGCCGAGCTGTCGTCGTCGGGCGAGAAGAGCTCGAGCCCGAGCGCCTTGACTCCCTCGCGGCAGGCTCGTCCGAGACGGACGTGTCGCTCCCAGGCCGACTCGAGGCCCTCCTCGAGCAGCATCCGAAGCGCGACGTCGAGCCCCGCGACGAGCGAGACGGGCGGAGTCACCGGTGCGTCGAGCGTCGACTGGCCCTTGCGCGTTCGCTCCCAGTCCCAGTAGTAACGCGGCGAGGTCGCGCTCGTCGTCTTCTCCCAGGCAGCTTCCGACGCGGAGAGCATCGCCAGGCCCGGCGGGGTCATCAGCGCCTTCTGGGCGCCCGAGGCGACGACGTCGATCCCCCAGGCATCGGTCTCCAGCGGGACCGCGCCGAGGCTCGACACCGCGTCGACGACACTCAGCGCGCCCGCCTCGCGCGCGACGGCGGCGAAAGGCTGCAGATCGGCGACGACTCCGGTGGAGGTCTCGGAGTGCGTCAGGAAGACCGCGGTTGCCGGGCGCTCCTGCAGCCTCGTCGCCACGTCCTGCGCGGACGGGATCTCGCCCCAGTCGTAGCGGAGGTGGTCGACGTCCGCGCCGTACGCGCGGGCGATGGCGGCCCAGCGCTCGCCGAAGTAGCCGGCCGAGACGACCAGCACCGGCTCGCCGGGCGAGCAGAGGTTCGAGACTGCCGACTCCATCGCGCCCGAGCCCGAGCCACCGAAGAGCAGCACTTCCGACGCCGTCCGGAAGACCTCGCGCAGCCGGCCGAGGCAGTCGGCGTAGAGCTTCTTGAAGTCGGGCCCGCGGTGGTGGATCACCGGCTGGGCGATCGCGGCCAGGACCTCGGGCGGCGCCGGGGTCGGCCCGGGCGTCATCAGGTAGCGCTTTTCGGGCACGACCCGAGAGTACAAGCTCGGCGTGCTGTCTCTACGGCAGCGCGCTGCGCGGATCGACCGCCGCCCCTCGGAGGCGGACCTCGAAGTGGAGGTGGGGGCCGCTCGCCTCACCGGTCGCGCCCACCAGCCCGACCCGGGCGCCAGCGAGAACGCTTTCCCCGCGACGGACGGCAACTGCCGAGAGGTGCGCGTACAGAGACTGGACCCCGTCCGAGTGCGAGACGACGACCAGCTTCCCCCAGCCGCCGCCGGCGAAGCCGGCGGAAACGACCCGACCCGGGGCTGCGGCGTGGACGGCCGTGCCGGTCGCCGCGGGGATGTCGATCCCGGAGTGGAAGCGGTTCCCGCGCGGGCCGAACCCATCGCCGACCGCGCCCTCGAGCGGCCAGGCGAGCGGCAGCGGGCTGACGGGCAGCGGTCTCCTGAGCGCCGCGATCGTCACCGCGCCCGCAACGCCGTCCGGCGGCAGCCCGGCCCAGCGCTGGAAGCGGCGCAGGGCGCGCTCGGTGTGTGCGCCCAGGCCGCCGTCGAAAGCTCCGGACGGGAAGCCGTGCCAGGCGAGCTCGAACTGGAGCGCCGCGACGTCCCAGCCGGTCGATCCCCGCGCCAGCGGGCGGCTACCGAGCAGGTGGCGCCCGTAGCGGCCGAGCGCGCGCCTGACGGCGGGGCCCGTGCTCCCGTCGGCGGGCAGTCCGGCCCGCACCTGGAAGCGCCTCACCGCCCGGGTGGTCAGCGGCCCTCGAACGCCGTCGATCGTGCCTCCGTAGAGGCCACGCGCCCGCAGCGCCACCTGCAGCGCGGCGATTCCGGCATTGCGAGAGCCGAACGCCGGCGGGGCGAGCGTGAGGGCGGTCACGGCGAGCAAGAGCGCCGCGACACCGGGACGGCGGATGCGAGTTCTCGGCTGGGACACGTGTTCCCTCGAGTGTGGGCGCAGGAAGGTCTACCGGAGGATGAGCCAGACCACAAGAGCGATGACCACGACGATCCCGGCCAGGAGGCCGACCGGGACGATGACGAGGGTGTACAGCGCGGCCGGCGTCGGCTCCTCCCGGCCGCGCCCGGCCAGGCGTGCGAAACGGTCGATCAAGGAGCCACGGCGTTCCTCCATCGAGATCACGATTCCCCTTGCGCGGGCGTGCCAATCGCGCGGTCTTCCGGGTCGCCGGCCTCCTCAGGCAGTCAGTTTCTCGCGCAGGCGCTCGTTCACGACCTGCGGGTTTGCCTTCCCGCCGGTCTCCTTCATCACCTGGCCGACGAAGAACCCGAGCAGGCCCTCCTTACCGCCGCGGTACGCGGCCACCTGCTGCTCGTTCTCGCTCAGGATCCGGTCGATCACCGGATCCAGCTCGCCGACGTCTGCGATCGCAGTTTCCGCGAGGTAGCGCTCCGCAGAGAAGCCCTCCGAGCCGCTCGCCGCCAGCGCCTCCATGAACGCGGACCGCGGGATCTCGGAGCGCCGGGCGATCACCTTGCCGAGCTCCTCCGCGTTCACCGTCGCCGGCTCGACCCCGGTGCCGGCGAGCTCGTTCATGAGCACGTTCGCAACGGCCTCGCGCTCGCCGGGCGTCCGCCTGTAGAGGTCGTCTCGCCCGCTCGTAACGAGGCCCTCGGCGAGCGTGAACCCGATCTCGCCCTCCAGGCGCTCGATCCGCACCCAGGGCGGCTCCGGCAGCTCCCCGCGCAGGCGTTCGACGAGCTCCCGGTCGGGCTCGAGCGGCACGAGATCGGGCTCGGGGAAGTAGCGGTAGTCCTGCGCCTCCTCCTTCGAACGCAGCGGCGGAGCCGACTCGTTGCCCGGGTCGAAGTGCAGCGTCTCCTGCTCGACCACCCCGCCGGCCTCGTAGATCTCGACCTGGCGGCGGATCTCACGCTCGATGCCCTTGGCGGCGAAGTTGAACGAGTTCATGTTCTTCAGCTCGGTCCGCGTCCGGAGGGTCGTCTCCCCCACCTCGCGGACGGAGACGTTCACGTCGAAGCGGAGCGAGCCCTTCTCCATCTCGGCGTCCGTGATCCCGAGCTCGACCACCGTCTGCCGGAGGACCTGCAGGAACCGCTTGGCCTGCTCGGCCGAGCGGAGATCCGGCGCGCTCACGATCTCGACGAGCGGGGTGCCCGCGCGGTTGAAGTCGACGAGCGAGCTCTCGGAGCCGTGGATTCGGCCCTCGGCGCCGCCGACGTGGACCGTCTTGGCCGCGTCTTCCTCGAGGTGTGCACGGACGATGCCGACCTCGCTCGGCCCGTCGGCCCCGGGCAGCGGCACGCGTCCGCCGACGCAGAGGGGCTCGTCGTACTGGGAGATCTGGTAGCCCTTGGGGTTGTCGGGGTAGAAGTAGTTCTTGCGGTGGAAGACGGCGTGCGGGGCGATCTCGCAGCCGAGCGCGAGGCCGAGCAGGATCGTCCACTCGACCGCCTTTCGGTTCGGCACCGGCAGCGATCCCGGGAGCGCGAGGCAGACGGGACAGGTCTGCGTGTTCGGCGGCTCGAAGTAAGCGACCGGGCAGCGGCAGAACATCTTCGTCCGCGTCTTCAGATGGACGTGGATCTCGAGGCCGATGACCGGTTCCCAGCTCACCGGAGGCGCTCCGGGACGAAGTCGAAGGCGAGCGCCTGCTCGAGCGCGTGGCCGGCGCGAAAGAGGAGGTTCTCGGAGAACTGGCGGCCGATCAGCTGCAGCCCGACCGGCAGGCCCTCGGAGAGGCCGCACGGAATCGAGAGCCCGGGTAGGCCTGCGAGGTTGGAAGGGATCGTGAGGAGGTCGGCCGCGTACATCGCGAGAGGGTTCGCCGTGCGGGCGCCGAGCTCGAAGGCGACCGTGGGCGAGGTCGGACTGGCGAGCACGTCGAACTGCTCGAAGGCGGCGGCGTGCTCGTCGCGGATCACCGTCCGGACCTTCTGCGCCTGGCCGTAGAACGCTTCGTAGTAGCCGGCCGAGAGCGCATACGTGCCGAGCATGATCCGGCGCTTCGGCTCGTCGCCGAAGCCGTCGTGCCGGGTTCGGTCGTACATCGCGCGCACGTCCTCGCCGGCCTCCGCGCGGAGCCCGTAGCGCACGCCGTCGTAGCGGGCGAGGTTGGAGGACGCCTCCGAGGGCGCGATCAGGTAGTAACAGGGCAGGCCGTACTCCACCGAGCGCGGCAGGCGGCACTCCCCGATCTCGGCGCCGAGGCCGGCCGCCAGTCCGAGCGCCCGCTCGACCTGCTCCACGACTCCCGGCTCGATCCCCTCTGCCTCGTTCAGCTCCTTCGGCACGCCGATGCGGAGGCCCTTCAGGTCGCCGGAGCCGGGGAGCTCGACCGGCTCGGGCAGCTCGACGGTGGTCGTGTCGCAGGGATCGCGCCCGGCGATCAGGCGGTAGAGGCGGGCGCAGTCGCGAACGGTCTTCGCGATCGGGCCGATCTGGTCGAGGCTCGAGGCGAAGGCGACGATCCCGTAGCGCGAGACGGTTCCGTACGTCGGACGCAGGCCGACGACTCCGCAGAGCGAGGCGGGCTGCTTGATCGACCCCCCGGTGTCGGAGCCGAGCGCCCACGGGGCGAGGCCGGCGGCCACGGCGGCCGTCGAGCCGCCGGAGGAGCCGCCCGGAACCCGGGTCGGATCCCAGGGGTTACGGCTGGGGCCGTAGGCCGAGTTCTCGGTCGACGAGCCCATCGCGAACTCGTCCATGTTGGTCTTGCCGAGCAGGGCCAGGCCCGCGTTCTTGCAGCGGGTCGCGACGGTGGCGTCGAACACCGGGCGGTACCCGCTGAGGATCCTCGAGCCTGCCGTGGTCTCGACGCCCTTCGTGGAGATCAGGTCCTTGAGGGCGATCGGGACGCTCGTGGCGCCCTCGGCGCCGTCCTCGACCGTGCAGAGGTAGACGTTGAGCTCGTCGTTTCGGGCCGCCGCAGCATCGAGGTAGGCGCGGTGCAGCTCGGCGGGCGAAACCTCGCCGCGGTCGAGCAGGCCGGCGGCATCCTCGGCCGTCAGTCGAAGCGTGTCGATCATGAGCCCGCCCCTGGGCGCGACCCGTGATCTCGTCCTGCGACCAAACCCCAAACTGCCCCCAGGGGTCCCCCGGGACCCCTACAGACACGGTACCTGGGCTGGATGCACGTCTCTGTCACGGAAGTGGGCCGAAAGTGGGACACCGTCCGGCGGCGCGTCCCGCTCACGCGGCCGGGACGCGGAAGGAGCCGCCTTCGCGATCGGGCGCGTTCGCGAGCGCTTCCTCGACGTCGAGCGGCGGCCGCGGCTCGTCCTCGGCCCAGACGTTCGCGAGCTCGAGCGGATGGGCAGTCGGCTCGACGCCGTCGAGATCGAGCTCGCCGACCTTGCCGACCGCCTCGAGAATCGCGCTCAGCTGCCCGGCGAAGCGCTCGACCTCCTCCTCGGAGAGCTCGAGCCGCGCGAGCCGCGCCACGTGCAGCACCTCTTCCCTCGAGATCGCCATCGAACCAATCCTGCCAAACGCGGAGCCGCCCAAGAGAACGGGCCCCTTCCGGGGCCCGCCTCGTTACGGTTCCGATACGGGTCTAGCTAGACCGGCTGAACGTTCGCAGCCTGCAGGCCCTTGTCGCCCTGCACGACCTCGAACTCGACCTGCTGACCCTCGGTCAGCGACTTGTAGCCTTCCCCTGCAATCGCCGAGAAGTGGACGAAGACGTCTTCGCCGCCTTCGCGCTCGATGAAGCCGTAGCCCTTCTCGTTCGAGAACCACTTGACGGTGCCCTTGGGCAAAACGTACTCCCTTCCTGCAACAAACAACGACGGCCCGGGCACCGAGCCGCCGACCTACGTGAAGCGGCGCGTAGGTTAGACGCTATCTCCCTGCACGGCAAGCTCCTTTGCGGAGGGCGGCCCTAGCGCCGAAGCCCCGGGAAGGCATGGAGCCCACGGCGGAAGCGGGCGGCGCGCACCGTGTTCCGCAACAGCATCGCAATCGTCAACGGGCCGACTCCGCCCGGGACCGGCGTCAGAAACGCCGCACGGTCCGCCGCGCCCGGATCCACATCCCCGACCAGGCCGGCGTCGGTGCGGTTGATGCCGACGTCGACGACCGCCGAGCCGGCCTTGACCATCTCGGCCGTAACGATCGCGGGAACGCCTGCGGCCACGACGAGCACGTCTGCCTCGAGCGTCTCCGCCGCCAGCTCACGCGTGTGGGAGTGGCAGATCGTGACCGTCGCGTGCTGCTGCAGCAAGAGATGCGCGACCGGCTTGCCGACGATGTCGCTCCGCCCGACGACGACAGCCCGGGCACCGTCGAGCGTCACCTGGTGCTCGGCGAGCAGCGCCATGATCCCGAGCGGGGTCGCGGGCACGTGGGTCGGCCGGCCGAGGTAGAGCTGGCCCGCGTTGAACGGGTGGACGCCGTCGACGTCCTTGACCGGGTCGATCGCGGCGACGGCGGCGGCCTCGTCGAGATCGCCCGGAAGCGGAAGCTGCACGAGGATGCCGTCGATCGAGTCGTCGTCGTTCAGCTCGGAGACCGCGGCGACCAGCTCCTCCAGCGAGATCTCGGCCGGGAGCTTGCGGTCGACCGAGCGCATTCCCACCTCGGCGGCCGCCCCGTGCTTGAGGCGGATGTAGATCGACGAGGCCGGGTCCTCCCCGACCTGCACGGTCGCGAGCCCGACCCGGCCGAGCTCCTGCACGGCCTCGGCGACCTCGCCGCGGATTCGCTCCGCGAGCGGGTCGCCCCTCATCAGCGTGGCCGTCAGTGTCCCGTCCAGTGACGCCGCCGTGTGACCGCGGGCCGGAGGCCGGTATGTGTTGCTGGATGGGGCACTACTAGGGAAGCGGGAGCTCCACGTCGCCGACCTCGAGCCCGAGCGACTCGGCCAACCGCACGCCGATCTCGATGTCCTTCTTCAGGTTCTCGATGTCGCGAGAGCGCATCGCGGTGCCGATGAAGGCGCGCTCCTTCGGCCGCCAGAGCGCGTGCTTGACGAAGGTCGGCAGCAGCCGGTTCGCGGCCTCGACGAGCGCGCGCTTGGTCTTCTTGCTGGCGTTCTGGAGAAGCACCTTCTCGTAGGCCATCCCCGCGCCGTGGTGGATCCCGTCGTCGGTCGTCAGCCGGTTGCAGAGGTCCTCGAGCACCGTCCCGCGCGAGGCGCGCGCGATCATCCGGAAGCGGGAGATGATCAGCCGCTCGTAGAAGACCTGCATCTGGAAGACCTTCTCCTCGAGGCTGTCCGCCTCGAGCGTCATGTGCGCGAGCTCGTCGAGGTACGGGTCGCGCTCGGCCGTCCCCCCCGCCTCCTCGATCAGCTTCAGCCACGCCTCGGTGTGGCGCGACTCGTCCTGCACCATCGTCGAGTAGTAGAGCTTGGCCTCGGGGTCGGGCGCGATGTTCAGGAGCTGCGAGGCCATCTCGCAGGCGAGCATGTCGGCCTGCAGCTGCTGCGTGAGCACCGAGCGCCACATGTCGCGGCGGCGCGCCTTTCGCTGCGGGGTGCCCTTGCCCTCGGGGATCGGCGGAATCTCGCCCCAAGGCAGGTCGCGCACCTGCCACTCCTGGCGCTTGGCGAGCTCGTAGAAGCGCAGGACGCCCGCGAACGCCTCGCGCGCCTCGCGCTCCTGGTCGATGACGGCGCCCGTCTCCACGACAGGATCATATGGTCCCGCCATGGCGATCGAACTCGTCGTCGGTGACCTGACGAAGCAAGAGGTGGACGCGCTCGTGAACGCTGCGAACGAGTCACTGCTGGGCGGCGGAGGCGTCGACGGGGCTATCCACGAGTCAGGCGGCCCCGAAATTCTCCGTGAGTCGGGCAGGCTCGGCGGTTGCGCGACGGGAGACGCCAAGGCGACGACGGCGGGTCAGCTTCCGGCCCGCTGGGTCATCCATGCCGTCGGCCCCGTTTGGCGTGGCGGCGACAGGGACGAGACCGCCCTGCTTGAATCTGCCCACAGACGCGCACTCGAGATTGCGCGCGAGCTCGGCGCGCGAACGGTCGCGTTCCCGGCGATTTCATGCGGTGCCTTCGGCTATCCGCCCGAGTTGGCAGCGGCGGTGGCGCTCCGCGTAGCCCGCGATTTCGAGAACGAGTTCGAGCTGATTCGCTTCGTCTTCCTCGGCGACGAACTGCGAGACGTCTTCGCAGCCGTTCTAAGCTCACCGGCATGAAGTGGCCTCGGAAGAACGATCCCGAGTCGATTCGGGCCCGCCAGCAGGCGCTCGGGCTCGACGGCGAGGTGACCGGGATCGACCTCGAGCCGTTCGCGCGCGCGCAGGAGATGCTGACCGGCGCGGCCGTGATCCCGGTCTCGGTCGTCGGCCCCATCGAGCTCGAGCTCGGCGAGTACGAGCTGCGGGAGCCGGACGGAGCGGTGGTCGAGACGGGCCGCACCCGCGACTCCGTCTTCGTCCCGCTCGCGCACACCGAGGGCGGGCTCTCGGCGTCGCTGCAGCGCGGAGCGCTCGCCGTCTCCGAGTCGGGCGGGTTCCGGACGTACGTCCTCGCCGACCGGATCACCCGCGCCTCGTGCTTCGTCTGCTCGTCAGCGGCCGAGGCGATCGAGCTCGCGCGCTGGCTCGAGGGCGAGCTCGACTCGATGCGCGCGTGGCTTGCCGAGCAGGACGATCCGTCGCTCTCGAAGTTCGCCCGGCTGCGCGAGGTGAAGACCCACGTCGTCGGCTCGATGTGCCACGTCCTCTGGCGCTGGACGACCGGCGACGCGGTCGGGGCGAACATGATGACCCGCAACTCGTACGTCCTGAACATGGGCTACGTGCTGGAGCGCGCGCCGGTCAAGCCGGAGCGGACGATCCTCGAGGCGAATATGGGAGGCGACAAGAAGCCGTCGTTCGAGTACTTCCAGAGCGGCCACGGCAAGACGGTGCTCGCCGAGACGACGCTGACCGACGAGGCGGTGCGGCGGGTGCTGCGGACCGGCGTGGACGACCTGCTCGAGCTCGCCTGGGCGGGAACGCACGGCGCGGTCGCATCCGGGATGCAGTCGGTCGCGTTCACGCCGGCCTCGGCGATCGCAGCGATCTTCGCGGCCACAGGCCAGGACCTCGGGATGGTCGGAACGAGCTCGATGGCGCACGGGTCCGCGCGCCGGGTCGAGGGCGGGCTGAGCGTCTCGATCCGCCTGCCTGGCCTGGAAGTCGCGACCGTGGGCGGCGGGACGACGCTGCCCTTCGCGCGCCGCTGGCTCGAGGTGCTCGGCTGCGCGGGCGCCGGCAAGGTCTACCGCTTCGCCCAGATCGTGGCGGCGGCGACGCTCGCGCTCGAGATCTCGGCGTCGGCGGCGATGGCCACGGCCGGCTCGGCCGAGTTCTTCCGCGCCCACCACGAGCGCGGCGGCCTGCGCTAGCGTCACCATTGGTGAAGCGGGGCCTGCTCTTCACGCCTCTCCTGCTGCTGATCGCGGTTCCCGCCGCGACCTCCGCCTCGCAGAGGACGAGCGCGCCGCGCCTGGACGGCCTGAGCGTCTCGAGCGGCCGCCCTTTCGCGGGCGACCGCCGGCTGCTCGCCACCGTGACCCCGAACGGCGACGGCAGCCGCGACCGGGCGCTCGTGCGCTTCCACCTCGACAAGCCGGCGACCGTGGCGGTTCACGTGTTCGTCGCCGGGAAGCACCCGCGCCAGATCCGCACCCTCAGGCGCCGGTTCGGCCCAGGCTGGCACGGCATGGTCTGGGCACCGCGCCCGAGCCTGCCGCCGCGCACGTATCTGCTGCTGATGACGGCGACCGGCGCACACGGGGCGCGCCGCGCCTACGGGAGCCTGAACCACAGGCTCGAGCGACGGCAGCCGGCGCCGGTCGTTCGCGTGCGGGGCGTCGACGCCGGCTTCACGAAGCGAAGCTACGCGCCGGGAGCCCTGGCCCGGCTGCGGGTCGCAACGGACGTGCCCTCCTTCACGCTGCAGCTCTTCCAGGCCGGGCCCGAGCAGCAGGCGACCGCGGGCTCCGCGATGGAGGGAGTGCCGGTCGACGAGCCGCGGCAGGTGGACTGGTCGACGAACCGCGACGCTCCCCGGACGATCGGCGTGCGACTCGGCGACTGGCCGAACGGCATCTACTTCGCCCGCTTGACCGCCCCCGACGGCCGCAGCTACTACGCGCCGCTCGTCCTACGGCCTCATCGGTATGGGCTGAACCGCGTCGCGGTCGTCCTGCACACGAACACCTGGCAGGCCTACAACCACCAGGACGTCGACGGAGACGGCTGGGGCGACACGTGGTACGCGACCGGCGACATCCGCAGGGTCGACCTTTCGCGCGGCTACATCCGCGGCGGCGCGCCGCCGAAGTGGCGCAACTACGACCTTCCCTTCCTGCGCTGGCTCTACCGGACAGGCAAGCAGGTCGACTTCCTCACCGACGACGACCTGACGCGCTTCCGGCGCGGACGAACGCTCGCCCGCCTCTACGACCTGATCGTATTCCCCGGTCACGAGGAGTACGCGACGCGGCACGAGTACGACCTCGTGACCGGCTTCCGGAACCGGGGCGGCAACCTGATGTTCCTCTCGGCGACGAACTTCATGTGGCGCATCGACCGCCACGGCCGGCGCATCAGGCGAGTTGCGCGGTGGCGCAACCTCGGGCGGCCGGAGGCCGGCCTCGTCGGCGTCCAGTACCGCGGGAACGACGAGGGCCAGCACCGGGGCCGGTACGTCCTGAGCCCGTTCGCCAGGCGCTCCTGGGAGCTTGCGGGCGTCGACGAGCGCCTCCTCGCCGGCTGGCGCTGGCTCGGGATCGAGTACGACATGACGACTCGCGCGTCGCCGCGGCAGATCCGCGTGCTCGGCCGCGTCAACCCGCACATGCGCGACCGGCGCCTGCGCGGCGAGATGACGTTCTACGAGCGCGGCGGCGCGAAGGTTTTCGCCGCCGGGACCCTGACCTTCCCGGCGGCGCTCGTCTACCCGCCGTTCCGGACGCTGCTCGAGAACGTCTGGCAGCGCCTCTCGCAGCCGTAGAGCCCTGATTCGTCCGTTGCGCGGGCCCGGGTAGGCCCGTGGACGATGTTCTTCCGGCCAGTGACGAACCGCAACTGACGCGAGCCGGTAGCTTGCGGCCCGTGCTGCGCGAGATCGCCGAGTACCCGAATTCCTTCGGCCCGCTGGGGCCCCGCGACGAGCGGGTCGACACCGGCCGCTACACGCTCTGGATGGGCTCCGGCAGGAGGTGGAACACCGTCCAGCGGCAGCGCTTCCCGCTCGACCAGCTCGACGAGGTGCTCGCCGAGGTGCGCGCGACCCTGCGTGAGCGAGAACGCCCGGAGACCCAGTGGGAGGTCGGCAGCTCGGCGCCGGCCGGGCTCGTCGAGGCGCTGCTCGAGCGCGGTGTCGTCCGCGACAAGGAGCCCTACGCGGTCGCGCTCGTGCTGACGGACGAGCCGCCGCCGGTCCCGGAGGGCCTGGTCGCGCGCCGCGTGGAGACCTTCGAGGAGTACGCAGCCGCGAACGCGGTCCAGTGGGAGGCGTTCGAGATGGCCGAGGAGGATGTCGCCGAGAACCGTGAGCAGCTCCCGCACCGCTACCGCGAGACGGTCAACGTGATGCACGCGGTCTGGCTCGACGGAGAGATCGTCTCCGCCGGGACCTCGGCCCCCACCGAGCACGGGCTCCTGCTCTACGGAGGCGCCACCCTCCCCCGCGCCCGCGGCCGCGGCGCCTACAGAGCGCTCAACCGCGCCCGCTGGGAGGACGCGGTCGCCCGCGGGACCCCGGCGCTGATCACCCAGGGTGGCACGATGTCGCGACCCATCCTCGAGCGACTCGGCTTCGAGCGCGTCGGCGAGGTGCACATGCTCATGGACCGCTTCGACTCGTGACCGAGTTCGAGTTCGAGGGGGTCTTCGACGAGGACTACCTCTATTTCTACGAGACGTTCCTGAACGAGCGAACACCGGAGGAGGTCGAGCGGATCGTCGAGCTGCTCGACCTCGAACCGGGAGTCGAGGTCCTCGACTGCCCCTGCGGCCACGGCCGCATCTCGAACGCCCTCGCCGAGCGCGGCTTCCGCGTCACCGGCCTCGACGCGACCGAGCTCTTCCTCGAGCGGGCGCGCGAGGCCGCGGCCGCACGCGGGGTCGAGGTCGAGTACGTCCACGGCGACATGCGCGAGCTCGCCTGGCGCGGCCGGTTCGACGGCCTCGTCAACTGGTTCACGAGCTTCGGCTACTTCTCGGACGAGGAGAACAAGGCCGTGCTGCGCGAGTTCCACGACGCGCTCAAGCCGGGCGGCCGGCTGGTGCTCGAGACCCAGAACATCGTGCGGATCCTGCTCGACCCCCAGCCGGTGCACGTCGTCGGCGAGCGCGACGGCGATCTGATGATCGATCGCTGGGAGATGGACGCCGAGAACGCCCGCTTGCGCACCGAGCGCCTGGTCGTGCGTGACGGCCGCGCGCGCAGGGCGCATTTCACCGTCCGCTGGTTCACCGCGCCCGAGCTGCGGAGCTGGGTGGAGGAAGCCGGCTTCGAGAACGTGCGGACTCCCGGACTGACGCCCGAGACGAGACTGGTCGTCGTCGCCGATCGAGCCGGCTAGCGGAACAAGCGCCGGAAGAAGAACGCGATCCGGCGCCAGACGTTCATGGAGTGCTCGTGCTTCTGGGTCGGGGCGAGGACCTTGCCCTCGAGCTCGCGCGCGTCGGACGCGAGGGTCTCGCCGAGCCCGCCCTTGCTGTCGGGCTCGATCTGGGCGCTGGTCGCGGGCTCGAGGTACTCGCCGAGCCGCTCGACCTGCTCGCGGGTCAGCGACAGCCGCACAGTTCCCTCGGTGATCTCCGCGACCTGCTCGGCCGGTACGTAGCGGGGCTTCCCGAGCGCCGAGGTTGCGACCGCCAGGCCGTTGAAAATGTCCTGGTTGCTGTCTCCAGCGACCTCGTCGACCTTGCCGATCTCCGAGCCGTCGGCAGCGACCACTCTCCAGCCGGGCTCAATCAGGAACCAGGAAACCGGGTCGGCCATCGCGGGAAGTCTGACGGATACGAGGAGCTACGACGCTTCGATGCTCGTTACGCCTCCGTCTTGCTGCGCATTCCGAGTCGCCCCCGCCATGTGCCCTTCGTGCTGTTGCTTTGCTTGCTTCGTGGCGCCAGCGTCGCGCCAACCTTGCTGGTCAGCTCCCGTTGGCGGTCATCGGCCGCGCCTTGCGCCTCGCGGGCTTCAGTGGCTTCCTTCATCTTCGTGCTCCTCTCGATCGAAGCGAGAGAGCCGGACCGGGTCTCTCGGCACCCAGGCCCGGTGTGGTAGTCGGAGAGGAGGTTCGGAGCCTCGACGGCTTCCGCGCTAGGACTATGCGCTCACCCAGGATACACGAGATTTGTGCGAACGGTTACAAATTCAGGACGCTCAGTCCCTGCGCCGCGTCCGAAAGCGCAAGATGACGCTCGTCGCGATTCCGAGGAGCCAACCGAGGATCGCCGTCACGAGGATGATCCAGACGAGCGACTGGCGCGTGGAGCCGAGCACCCAGCTCACCTTGACGCTGCGGGTGTTGGCCACGATGAGCGCGATCAGGATCACGAGCAGAGCAACGAGAGCGGAGACCCAGGTGTAAAGCCAGGTGGCACGCCCGTGGCGGCGGAGGCTGTCTCCGCGAGGCTCTCGCGTGCCTTTCTGCTCAGGCTTGGTCTGCGGATCCATGACTCTCGGATTTCCCGCTCGGCATGTCGCTCAACTCTACCTCCGGTAGCGCCGCCGGCTCTGGATCAAGGCGTGGTTGAGGATCGTTGCGTCGTCGTCCTCGGCAGCGACCACGACGGCCTTGTTCCAGACGCCCTGGAAGTCGACCCGTTCGCTGTACATCTGCGTTCGGAAGCGTTCCTTGTAGACGTCCGGAAGTGCGTCGCCGGCGCCGTACATACGCCGGCCGCCGTCGCTCCCGCGAATCACCGCGACAAGCTCGCGTGTCTCCGCATAGTCGTCGGCCGCGACGAACTCGGCCAGCGGCTGCTGCGGGGAGCCGCCGCTCAGAAACGCGACGACGTACTTGCGGTCGCGCCCCCACTTGTTCTCGCGAATCGTCTCGCCGAGCCCGATGTGAACGGCGCCTTCGGGGCGCGTCGTGCCGGCGAAGATGCGGTACCGCCGATAGTGCTCGTGCGTGCCCGGCCACTGATACGACTGGCCTTCCCGCTCGCCGACGAGCCGCCAATCGTCGGGGAGCCGGCCCGTCCGCCCGCCCGCGGGAGCGGCCGCCGAGGGAGCGCCGTCGGCGCCGACCGATTCGATGATCGGATCGTGGAAGCCGGCCTGCCCGAGCCGGATCAGAAGAGGACCGAGCTCGCGATCCGGGACGCTCTGAAGGGTGACCGAGAATGGTGACACACCGTCTCCTACCTTGATAACGTATATGAACGTAGCGCCGTAAAGACACGTTGTCAAGAAGTCTGCTACACTAGGCGATGCGCGAGGTCCCCACGCGGAAGTTGTCGAGGCTCCGAGATTCCTCTTCGACTGTCACACCGGGCGCTGAGTGCACTGGGAGGAGCAAGGAGCCGGTCCTCCGCCCTGAGCCGTGACAGTTAGGAGCATCTATGCATGCCACCGTTAGACGCTACGAGGGTGTCGACCAGAGTCGCACCGAGGAGCTGACCAGGAAGGTCGGCGAGACTTTGCTCCCGAGCCTGAGCAAGTTGCCGGGCTTCGCGGGCTACTACCTCATCGAGGCCGGCAACGGCGTCATGAGCTCGATCGGCCTCTTCGACTCGTCGACCCAGGCCGACGAGTCGACTCGCATCGCCGCCAACTGGGTGCGCGAGGAGAAGCTCGAGACCGCACTCCCGACTCCGCCGAAGATCACGGGCGGAGAGGTGATCGTGCACAAGACGAACGAGCTCGTCCGCGCGTAACGCGCCGGCCCGTTCGCTGTAAGAGAGAAGGCCCGCGGTTGCGGGCCTTCTCTCAAATGGACCCACCGGATCAGCCGAGTGGTTCTTTCGGGGCATGACGCGGGGGTGACGGCCGCTCGGAAAGTCGTCTGCGAAATCAATCCGTTCCGCAAACACGCATGGACAAGCGGGAAGAGGCGCCGAGCGGATTCGAACCGCTGTCGGGCGCCTCGGCGCTGTCGGTGCAGAATCTTTCCGAGGCGATCGAGGAGCTGCGACAGCTCGTCCGTCGACTTCAGCACTGAGCCCAGAGGCGCAAGGACGACTCATCTCGCGGGCGCCGCCATTCCTCTCAAGACGCCTCACAGCAAGACCTGATGCCGGCCTTCGAGCCGCTACCGCCGAGGCTCGAGGAGCTCTTCACCCGCGAGCGGCTCCCGGTTGCTGCCGCCTACCGTCGGCACGGCTACACGCTCGCTCAGATCGCGGCCCCCCTCGGCTGCCACTCTTCGACCGTCAGCCGCTGCCTGCGTCGCGAAGAGGCGGAGCTGCGCGAATGCAAGACCTGACCCCGCTCCTTTATAACGCTCCTTTATCGTCTTTCGCGTGCTCGAGGCAGGTCCGATGGCGGCTTGACGCTCATAGAAGCATCCCCAGTCCTTCGAGGAGCAGAAACGTCGTCGGGTGTCAGCTGTCGGCTTCAGCTGCAAGCGGGGCTAGCTCGAACCTGTATATCACTGGCCAGCCCCGATCGTCTTCCGGCCACATGAGTTTGCCGAGTCTTCCTCGGTCCACGGCAAGGTCAGGTGCGCCGAACCACATGCGGCACTCACCCGAGGGCCGTAGCTCCAATTTCACCGGATACCAGCGACCGACAAACGTGGAGGCTCTTAGGCGCACGAGGACTGCTCCCGATACTGTCTTCGAGTCAGCCACTTCGACTGTGTCGATGGTCTCGTCAGGCCGCTCCTCTCCTACGTCGGCGACGCGTCTATCCATGACGACGGCGAGCAACGACCAGTACGGAACGTGCTCCATCGATGGCGCTTCGCCAGCGAGCACGGCCTCCACGTACGTGGCGACGTCTCGATACGGATTGTTCATCTAGTTTCCCAACCGTTCGTTTACTCGCATGAGGAGATCGCGCTCCTGCTGGATTCTCAGGCGGTGCTTATATCCAGCTTGGTACCCGCCGGGGAGCACGGTGGTCTCGCCGAGCTGCGACTGGTTAGCCGTCCGGTTCGCGATGCTCGTCTGCAGCATTTCGCGAAGCTCCTCAAGGTCGGCACGGGACTTCGGTAGGGCGCTGGTGAGATCACCGTCGAGAATCGAACGCCCGGTCCGGCGATCAATCTTGAGCCCGACATCCAGCGGCCTGCAACTGTTGTGGACGAGGACAGGCGTGGTTCCGGCGTAGTAGGTGTGGATCCCGCGGATCGCGAGGTTGTAGGCGGTGACGGTTTCACTGTCGGGTTCCGGATACTCGCGATCGTCAGGAGATGGCCGTTCGGGTTCCCGGACGCGGTCGCCGCGCTTCAGGTCGGCTGCGGTAGGCGAACCGACCCGTGCTCGCGTCCCAGAAGGGGTGGTGGTTCGTTGCGCTGAGCGCGCTGCCGTCGGCGAAGGCAAGCTCGACGAGCGTGTGGCGGCCACGGTGGACGATCACCTTCTCAACCCGACGCGCCCCGGTGTTGCCGGTCGCCGGGTCGGTGGCAAGCACCTTATCCCCGACCCGTACCTTGCTGATCGGCTTCTGCTTGCCGTTTGCGAGCAGGACTTTCGTCTCGCCAGTGAAGCTGTTGGCCCGGCAGAGTTCTTCCGCCCTGTCGATGTCGTGTTCCGCCCGGCCGACTACGGCAAGATCGCGCCCGCCCTTGATCACTCGGGCTGCTCTGCCGACGGGGAGGACGCCCACGGCCGCCCAGGCGCAGCTCTGGGCGTCGCCGTGACGACAACGTACAAAGTCGTGGTAGCCGATGAGCGTTACAGCTAGACGCGCGCCGCCCCCGAGGTCCTGCAGCCCTCCCGGGCATCCCTGCGGATCGATCGTGCAGCTAGTCGCGCAGGCGTCCCTCTGAGTGAGGGTGATGTGCGTCGAGTTGCAGTCGGATGGCAGCGGTACCGGCTTGCGCCCGATGCCGGGGTCGAGCCCGTGCTCGCGCGACACCAGCCGCCGCTCGTCGGCTGCATAGGCAGACTGCGTCTGCGCCGTCGTCTCCGCCGAGTGCCGCGCCGCTGCGTGGGTGATGCGGGTCGAGCGAGCGTGACTTGGCGACGTAGTGCCCGTCCGTCTCGACGAAGTTGAGCGGGTTGCCCGCCGCGAAGGCGTAGCGGTTCGCGCTCAGCGGGTCGAGCGCCAAGTCGAGGTCTGCCTGGGTAAGTCTGGGGTCAGGTCTTGCATTCGTGCACCTGCGAGGCAAGTGTGATAAGTCTGGGGTAAGTCTGGGGTCAGGTCTTGCATTCGTGCACCTGCGAGGCAAGTGTGACAAACCGCGCGCCCGGCTGAAACAAAGCTCCGACGCCTCCGCCTCCGCCCGCCTGCGGCTACGTAGCGTGGGCCTGTGGCCCGGCCGCTGCGGATCCTCTACCCAGGTGCCGTCTACCACCTGATCGCGCGCGGCAACAACCGCGAGCGCTGCTTCCTCGCGGAGGGGGACTTCCTGCTCTTCCTCGACTGCCTCGAGCAGGTGCGCGAGCGCTTCTCCTGGCTGCCTTATGCCTACTGCCTGATGGACAACCACTACCACCTCGAGCTCGAGACCCGGCTGCCGAACCTGCCGAGCGGCATGCGTCAGCTGAACGGGCTCTACTGCAGCCGCTTCAACCGCCGCCACGGCCGCTGCGGGCACGTCTTCCAGGGCCGCTACCGCTCGATTCTGATCGAGCGCGACACGCACCTGCTGCGCTGCGCCCGCTACATCGTCTTGAACCCGGTCCGCGCTGGCATCTGCGACCGCCCGGGCGACTACCGCTGGAGCAGCTACCGGGCAACGGTGGGCGAGGCCAGGCCGGAGGTGACGCTCGCGCGCGCGCCCCTGCTCGAGCTGTTCGGGCCCGGGCTCGCGCGGGCGCGGGCCGCCTACCGTGCCTACGTCGAGGAAGGAATCGCCGGCGCCCTGACGGAGCGCGTCCAAGGCGAGCGGCTCGGCGGCGATGCCTTCCTGCGCGAGTCCTTCGGCTACGAGCCGCCGCTGCCGGAGATCCCGCGCCTGCAGGTCGAGCCGCTGCCGCCGGCGCTGGTCGAGCTCTTCGCCCGCGAGCGGCTCCCGGTCGCTGCCGCCTACCGTCGGCACGGCTACACGCTCGCTCAGATCGCGGCCCATCTCGGCTGCCACTACTCGACCGTCAGCCGCCGCCTGCGTCGCGAGGAGGCGCAGCTGCGCGAATGCAAGACCTGACCCCCGCTCCTTCGATCGGCCTCTTCGACTCGTCGACCCAGGCCGACGAGTCGACTCGCATCGCCGCCAACTGGGTGCGCGAGGAGAAGCTCGAGACCGCACTCCCGACTCCGCCGAAGATCACGGGCGGAGAGGTGATCGTGCACAAGACGAACGAGCTCGTCCGCGCGTAACGCGCCGGCCCGTTCGCTGTTAAGAGAGAAGGCCCGCGGTTGCGGGCCTTCTCTCAATGGACCCACCGGATCAGCCGAGTTGGTTCTTTCGGGGCATGACGCGGGGGGTGACGGCCGCTCGGAAAGTCGTCTGCGGAATCAATCCGTTCCGCAAACACGCATGGACAGCGGGAAGAGGCGCCGAGCGGATTCGAACCGCTGTACGGGGCTTTGCAGGCCCCTGCCTAACCTCTCGGCCACGGCGCCGGGAGCGGCCATCGTAGCGCTCCAACCGACATGCAAATCCCGCCGATCGGGGCTTTGCCGGGATCGGCCGCGTCCCTCACTGAGAAAAGGACAAGCCGGTCGAAGTCGTCATGGCTCCGCGCCAGCGGTGCCGGACTTCGAGCGGCGAGGGCCCTGCCCAACCTCTCGGCCACGGCGCCGCGCCGGCTCATCGTAGCGGGGTGATTCTCACGCGCCCGGGGCGGGTAGCAGTCGAACCGTGCCGCGCCAGTTGACTCTCGAAGAGACCGCCGCGCCGCTCGTCCCGGAGCGGCCGAGCCTGCCGAAGCTCCGGGAAGCCGCCGCCGGTTGCACCGCCTGCCCCCTGCACGAGACGGGCACGCAGACCGTCTTCGGCGAGGGCACGTCGAAAGCCGAAATCGTCTTCGTCGGCGAGCAGCCCGGCGACCAGGAGGACCTGCAGGGCAAGCCGTTCGTCGGGCCCGCGGGCAAGCTGCTCGACAAGGCGCTCGAGGACGCGGGCATCGACCGCTCCCAGGTCTACGTCACGAACGTCGTCAAGCACTTCAAGTGGCAGGGCCGGGGGAAGAGGCGCATCCACCAGAAACCGAACTGGTCCGAGGTCGCGGCCTGCCGGCCGTGGCTCGAGGCCGAGCTCGAGGTCGTCGAGCCGCGCGTGCTCGTCTGTCTCGGCGCAACCGCCGCTCAGGCGCTGCTCGGACGCGACTTCCGGGTCTCCCGTCAGCGCGGGGAGCTCGTGGAGTCGGACCTCGCCGAGCACGTTCTCGCGACGGTGCATCCGAGCTCGGTCCTGCGCGCCGACGAGGAGACGCGCGAGCGGGAGTACCGGGAGCTCGTCCGCGACCTCGAGACTGTGGCGAAGCTCCTCTAGGAGGTCGAGGTCGTGTTGGCCGGGCTCGTGCGGGCGATCACCACCATTTGCGCAGTGTTCGCGGTATTCGTGCTACCCGGCTGCGGCGGCAAGTCAGGCTGGTCGCAGGCTCGATGCCGCGGGCAGGCGCGGCAGCTCGCGGTGCGTGCCACCTCGATGGTCCGGCACTACGGCGGGACAACCGTCTACCCGGCCGACATGTCCTACCTGGGCTTTCGGGACGGGCTGGTCCTCTTCGAACAGGGCCGCTGCGCGCCCGGAGAGCTCGGCGCCGCTCTGCGCAGAGACCTGAGCTCCTCTCAGCGGGCGACGTTCCTCGGCCTTCTCCCGGCAACCGTCGCCGGCAAGGTACGCCGCGCGCTCGATTCCGAGCCCTCCTAGGTTCGCGGAAGGACATAGAACGCGACCGCTGCGTACTGGCAGCCGGCCGCGGCGACCGTCAGCACGTGGAAGAGCTCGTGGTACCCGAAGAGGTGCGGCACCGGATTGGGACGCCGCCGCGCGTAGATGATCGCTCCCACCGTGTAGAGGACGCCGCCCGCGACGACGAGCGCGAGCGCCGCCGCGGAGAGCTTCAGCAACTGCGGGAAGGCGGCGGCCGCGACCCAGCCGAGGGTCAGGGCGATCGCCGCCGACAGCCACTTCGGCGACTGCACCCAGAACAGCTTCAAGACGATCCCGAGGAATGCGCCCGTCCAGACGATCGAGAGGACGGGGATCGCCCAGCCCCTCGACATCACGATCAATCCGAACGGCGCGTAGGTGCCGGCGATCAGCAGATAGATGCCGGCGTGGTCGAGCCTGGCCAGCCAGGCCCGTACCCGCGGGGTCCAGGTCGGCCGGTGGTAGAGCGCGCTCGCGCCGAAGCAGACGGCGACGCAGCTCGCGAAGATCGCGCCCGCTGCCCGTCCCTTTCCCGGCTCGGCCGTGACGACCAGCGCGATGCCGAGCCCGACGGACACGTAGAAGCCGATCTCGTGAAAGACGCCCCGAAGTCTCGGCTTGACGGGGCCGGTCGTCATCTCCACACGCCTATCGTACGGGGCAGGGCGGGGATGCGCCCCCGCCCTGCCCGGCTCGATCTACGGGAATGTCGCGCGGCCGGAGAAGGCATCCATCGTCTGGGCCCCGTTGCCGGTCCAGAGCGCCTGTGCCTTCGCGTCCGTCGACGCGACGGCGATGTAGTCACCGAGGAAGTTCCTCCCGCAGGCCTCGGGATCGCCCGGCGCGCTACACGTGTGGTGCAGATCGCCGTCGAACGGCGCCGAGAGCAGCGGGGTGTCTGCCCAGCTCGCCCCGGAGCTCGTCGTCGAGGCGAGCGTGACGCAGTTCAGCTTGTCCCCTGCCGGATCGCAGCTGCGGTCGTAGAAGACGAGATCGACCCTGCCGTTCGGCGCCGAGGACATCCACGGGAAGAACTGCTCCTGCCCGCTCGCCTTGACCGCGGCCGGCGCTGACCAGTGCGCGATGTCGCCCGCCGTCAGGGTGTGGACGGCATAGATGTTCGAGGCGCCGCTCACCCGGTCGGTGTAGGCGAGGACGACGCGTGCCGCTCTGCTGGTCGACCGCCAGGTTCACGTCCGTGAAGACGCGGTAGTTCGAGTTCGGCAGCACCCCGTCGATCGGGGTGACGATCGGGGCGGCGACTCGATCTGGCCCCCACGTCGCGCCGCCGTCGGTCGACTTGTCGATCATCGCGACGTTGTTCTTGAGGCTCTTCTCGTTCGGGCCGTTGATCCAGCTCACGTAGACGGCGCCGTCCGGCCCGACGCGAGGGATCGCGTCCTGGTCGAACTGATGGCCGTTGTCGCTGACCCGGATCGGCCCGGTCCAGTGCGCGCCGTCGTCGTCCGAGTACGAGATGTTGATCGGAGAGCGGCCGAGGCCGCTGAACTCCGCCCACGCCACGAAGAGCCGCCCGAAGTGATGACCGGCCCCGGTCCCCGTGTCGACCGTCACCGCCTCGTGATCGGGGAACTGGCCGTTCGAGCCCTTCTGGCTGCCGTTCGAGTGCCCGGTCGCGATCGCCACCGGAGGCGTCCAGGCGGCGCGGCCGTAGCTGAGATTCTCGTCCGCGTTCGGGTCGGCCAGCGTCGGGTCGAACGTCTCGGAGAGCAGCTGGATCTGGTTGCCGGTTCGCGTTCCGAAGGCCTGGCAGATGACGTCGAACCGGTTCGAGCGAGGATTGAAGACGACCGCGGGATCCCCGGCGACCGCGAACCTGGTCGGGAAGATCGGGTCGACGCCGGGCGTGTTCGAGAAGGCGGTGAAGGGCGCGAAGCTCTCGTGCGCCCACGTGTCGCCCCCGTCGGTCGAGTACGAGAAGCCGCAGCCGTCGTTGTACTCCCAGTCGTTCCAGGCGCCCGCGAGCCACTGGCCGTTCGGGCTCATCCCGAGCGACTCCTCGTTGTTCGCGTAGACGTCGTTCGTCACGTCGACCGGTGTCGAGGACGTCCCGCTCGTCGCAGTCGCCCAACCGGCGGCGGCGACGGCCGCCGCGGCCAATGTTGCGAAGGCAACCGCGACCAAGAGCTTCCGCTGTTTCATGTCACCCTCCTCGTGGCGAAGGCGAACATCCTACGCAGCCCTCACGACCCGGGGGCCGGGGCCGGAGGCGCCTTGCGCGGAAGCGAGCGGCCGAGCATTCGACCGCCGGCGTCGAGCGCCTCCACCGCGAAGAAGTGCGCCGCGGAGACGACCGGGACGGCCGTCTCGAACCCCGTTCTCGGCGCCGTGGCCACCGGCGCCAGATGCTGCCTGTCGACTCCCCCGAGAACCCGCCAGCTCGCCACCTCCGTGGCGCCGTTCCAGCTTGCGTACACCGTCGTCCCGCCGCCGCCCACCTCGACCGCAAGGGCGGGCCGCTCGGACGGACTACCGCGCCAGGGGAAGCGGTAGGCGCGGTAGGAATCGGCGCCTCCGGAGCCGAAGCGGAGGTCGAGCAGCACGTGGCCGGCGGGGTCGAACTCGGTCACGTACGGCTGCGAGCCCCAGCCGACGACGAGGTGGCCGTCTGGCAGGAACTGCCCGTTGCCCTGGCTCGTCGAGAGCAGCGGCTGCGGGTGCGCGTAGCTCCGCACCAGCGTCGCCGTGTGCCGTCGCTCGTCGACGCGGAGCACGAGCACGCGCGACTCGCGTCCTGGCTGCGGATGATCGGCGTCGTTGTCGAACACCGTGATCGTCCCGTCCGGCTGTCGCCGCACGTCGTGCTGCCAGGCGAAGCGCGTCCCGGGCTCCATCCTGAAGTCGCTGCGCTTGCCGCCGAGTCGCCAGAGGACGGCGCCGTCGCCGCGGCGGATCTCGTAGGCGGCGTGGGTGTGGCGCGCCGACACGAGCAGGTTCCCGTCGGGCTCGACCTCGATCGCGTTGACGTGGAAGTAGTCGTAGGGATCCGAATCGTCCTTCGGGAGCGGCGCGTACGACTCGCCCACGCCGACGTGCCGCAGGCTGTGCCACTCGAAGAGGACGCGGCCGGTGGGGATGTCGACCTCCTGGACGACTCCCTCGTTGACCTTGCCGCCCTTCGGGCCGCCGAGCGCCGACAGGTCGTACGGCACCTTCCGGTAGACGGTGAAGAGCGCCGTGTTCTGCGGCGTGATCCGGAACTCGTGGATGTCGCCCGAGAGGCCGTTGCCGGCCCGCACGTTCGCGATCACACGGTAGGAGGAGTCGGCGATCACGTAGCGCCCGTCGCCGACGCCCTTCTCGGTCTGGCCTCGCCACCAGGTGAGGACGGGCCGGCCGCGGTAGCGCTGGACGCGGAAGTCGGTCACCCCTCCCGTGTCGAGCGGGTCGAACCAGACGACCCGGCCGCGGTCGTCGAGGATCAGCGGCCCAGTCTGGTCGACCTCCTTCTTCGGCGCCAGGAACAGGTAGCCGGGCGCGGTGCCGTGCGCCGGGGTCAGCACCTCGACGAGCGGCGGGCGCAGGTCCGGCCGCGAGTGGACGTGCTGCGACGGCGGGACCGGATCGGACGCGCTGCTGCAGGCGGCGCAGGCGAGCACGGCGAGCGCCGCCGCGGGCCACGCCCGGGCCGGCGCCAGGCGGCTCAGATCAGTCCCCCGCGGTAGCGCCACGGGAGCGGCCGGAAGCGGATGCCGCGCTTACGGCAGAACTCGCGCACCGAGTCGAGGACGACGCCGCCTCCTTGGCCGCCGACGACCTCCCGCGCGAGCAGGTCGAGCACCGTGCAGCCCGCCGGCGGCGTGCCGTCGAGGCCGAGGGTGAGCACGATCGTCTCGCCCGCGCCGGCTGCCACCCGCCCGCTCTCGGCGAGCTTCTCGACGTAGACGATCCGTGCAGGCGAGTCCGCCGAGCGGAGCTCGAACCCGTAGGCGCCGTCCTCGTCGGCGAGCGGGGTCACCTCGTGGCCCTTCAGCTCGAGCAGCTCGTGCAGCTCCTCGACGATCCGCCGGGCGAGTGCGTCGCGGCGAGGGCGGCTGAGCTCGCGCCGCGCCGAGCCCGCGACGCGGGCCGGG
Organism: uncultured Actinomycetes bacterium; assembly: GCA_963779895.1. Taxonomy (GTDB): domain Bacteria; phylum Actinomycetota; class Thermoleophilia; order Gaiellales; family Gaiellaceae; genus AC-32. The sequence goes on from CAWAAD010000001.1 coordinate 150,086, forward strand.
ACGCCGATCGCGAGCTTTCCGGCGGGCAGGTCGGAGACGACGTACGAGCCCGAGCCGACGATCGTCTCGCGGCCGACGCGGCAGCCGGCGTAGACGATCGTCCCCATCCCGATCTGCGAGCGGTCCTCGAGGACGACGCCGGCGAAGCGGTTCTCGAACCCCTCGAGCAGTGAATGGCCGACGTTGTGCGTGACGACGATCGAGCGCATCGTCAGGAACACCTCGGCGCCGACAAGCACCGGCCGGCAGACATTGACGAAGGCCTCGTCGCCGACGAAGACGAGGTCTCCGAGCACAAGGGTCGCCCAGGGATCGTGTCTGCCGCCGCCGCCGATCCGAACCCCGCGGCCGGCGTACACGTTCTCGCCGATGAACGCGCGGCGGCACGAGAGGTCGAGCCCGGAGCCCGAACTGGGAGAGCGCGCCGATCGCGACTACCTCGTCGCACGCGACCGTGCCGCCCGGGCCGATCTCGACGCCGTCCTCGAGCACGATCCGCGGAGCGACCAGGAGCGTTCCCTCAGCGAGCTCGACGCCATCGCCGACACGGGCGCCGTGGCTGCGGTAGGCCGCGAGCTTCTCCTCCGCCGGCAGCGCCCGGAACGAGCCGGGGTCGGCGCGCAGCTCCGCGAGGAAGCCCTCGTCGAGCCTCCCGTCCGCCTCGTCGAGCGAGAAGAGGGCCGGGAGGGTCACGTTCTCGGTCGAGATCCCGGCCAGCACCGGGTCGGCGGCCGGGGGCGCCGCCTCCGCCCCCCGCTCGATCAGCTTCTGGACGTCCTCGGCCGTGACGAAGCCGGACTTCTCGACCGCGCCGAGGTCGATGCCGTGCCGCTCCGCCAGCTCGACGGCCTTGCGGGTCGCGTTCGCGCGCCCCGCCGGCCGTGCGGGCGCCTCTGCCCGCGCCTGCTCGCGCCGCTCGCGCTCGCGCTCGAGCTCCTCCCCGCTCTCGGCGACGAGCGCGATCCGGCCGCCGAGCTCGACCTCGGCGCCCTCGGCGTGCAGGTGGAGCAGCGTGCCGCTCGCCGGGGCGTCGATCTCGACCGTCGCCTTCGTCGTCTCGACCAGGCAGACGGCCTGGCCCTTCTTCACCTCCTCCTCGTCGCCGACGAGCCAGCCGGCGAGGAGAGCGGACTCGGTGTTCGCGTCGTCCCTGGTCAGCACGATCCAGGCCACTACGGGCTCCGCTCGAGCGCGGCGACCGCCTCGACGATGTCGGCGGCCGAGGGCAGCGCCTCCCGCTCGAGCTCGGGCGCAGCCGGGACGATCCCGTCGCGCGCGGCCACCCGCCGGACCGGCGCGCGCAGGTCGTCCCACGCGTCGGCCTGCACGCGTGCGGCGAGCTCCGCGCCGACGCCCGCGGTCAGGGTCCCCTCCTCGACGGTGACGAGCGCACCCGTGCGGCCGACCGACTCGAGCACGGGCTCGACGTCGAGCGGCAGCAGACCCGCGAGCGCGACGACCTCGACGAAGAGCTCGTGCTCGAGGATCAGCTCCGTCGCCGCCTCCAGCGCGAGCGGGAGCATGCCGCCGTAGGTGCAGACGGTCGCGGTCGCGGCCCGGAACTCGTTCCCCGAGAAGCTGAGCGCCGGGTAGCGGCCGCCGCCCTCGAGGCAGCGAAACTGGTCGACGTGGCCGTCGACGGGCCGCCGGTTCGGGCGCCCGTAGAGCAGCTTGTTCTCGATCAGGACGACCGGCCCGTCGTCGTCGACCGCCTCGGAGAGCAGCGCCCCGAGGTCGTGGCACTCGCTCGCGGCGACGACGGCGATCCCCGGCACGCCGAGCAGCAGCTTCTCGAGCGACTGGCTGTGCGTCGGCCCATAGCCGCGGCGGCCGCCCATCGGCGTGCGGACGACGAGCGGGACGGAGACCTGCTCGTCGAACATCTCGGCGAACTTGGCGATGCCGTTGACGACCTGGTCGAAGCCGAGCGTGACGAAGTCGCCGAACATGATCTCGAGGATCGGCCGGAAGCCGCGCAGCGCGAGGCCGGCGGCGACGCCGAAGATCGACGCCTCGCTCACGGGCGTCGTCAGCACGCGCTCCGGGAAGCGGCTGCTCAGGCCCTGCGTCACCTTGAAGGCGCCGCCGTAGGGGTCGAGCACGTCCTCGCCGAGCAGGTAGACGTCCTCACGCCGATCGAGCAGGTCGTGCAGCGCCCGGTTGAGGACGGTGACACACCGCTCCGGGGCCTGCGTCGTCGAGGTCACGGCGTCGCCGGCTCCTGCCCGGCGATGGGCGAGCGCTCCGCCAGCTCGAGCGCTTCGGCGAGCCGTCGCTCGCAGGCCGCCTCGAGCTCCTCCCGCAGGCCGGGCTCGAGGCGGCGGCCGGCGACGGTCAGCGGGTCGCGCAGGCGCCGCTCGGCGATCTCCTCCGGGTCGCGCGTGTCATCGCCCTTGCTGTGCGGGCTGAAGCGGTAGGTGTGAAGGACGAGGTAGAACGGCGCGCCGGTCGTCCGCACCGTCTCGACGGCGCCGGCGGCGGCCTCGGAGATCTCGGTCACGTCGGTCGTGTCGAGCTCCTCGGAGTCGATCCCGAACGCGGTCGCTCGGGCGCGGATGTCTCCGGCGAGGTTGAGCTGCCGCGGCGTGGACTGCGCGTAGCCGTTGTCTTCGACGACCACGAGCAGCGGCAGCCGCCAGAGCGAGGCGAGGTTGAGGCTCTCGTAGAAGACGCCCTGCCCGAGCGTGCCGTCGCCGACGAACGCGACCGTCACGGCGCCGCTCCGGCGCTCCCGTTCGGCGAGCGCGATCCCGGCCGCGACCGGGACGGTGCTGCCGAGGACGCCGTTCGAGTAGAAGTTGCCGTTGCAGAGGTGCTGGCTGCCGCCCTTGCCGCCGCAGACGCCGTTTGCCCTTCCCATCACCTCACCGAACAGGCCGGGCACGTCCCCGGTGAAGGCGAGGTAGTGGCCGTGGCAGCGGTGATTCGAGAAGACGACGTCGCGCTCGGGGTCGAGGTGCTCGACGACGCCGACGGCGTTCGCCTCCTGCCCGATGCAGGTGTGCGTCGTCCCGGCGATCTTCCCCGCCGAGAAGAGGTCGAGCAGCGTCTCCTCGAAACGCCGGATCGTGAACATTTCCGCGTACTGACGTTCGATCGGCCGCCGTCCCCGTCGTACCCTTTCCCGCCTGCCGTAGCCACGGTGAGCCACCGATCGGCCGGCGGCGTTCAGAGATAGCCGAGGTCGGAGAGTCGCGAGGTCACTTTCGCCTCCTCCTCCGGCGCTCAGCGACCGCTGCTCCGCCCGCTCGAGCTCGGCGTAGAGCCGCTCTCGCAGCTCCCCGGGTACCTCGTCCGGGACGCTCCGCCGCTCGCGCGGGTCGAGGTCGAGCCGGTAGGCCTCCTCCTCGCCCGACTCGACGTGGAGGATCAGCTTCCACGGCGGCTCCCGGAGGGCGAGCTGCGAGAGCGCGCCCCGGTCGGTGCCCGCGATCACGACCGGGCGGTCGCCCGTCTCGCGGCCGTCAAGGAGCGGCAGCAGCGAGCGGCCGTCGGCGCCGGAGAGCCCGTCGAGCGGCAGTCCGGCGAGGTCGAGCAGCGTCGGCGTGAGGTCGACCGCCCCGACCTGGGAGGAGACGACGCCCGGCGCGACGCGGCCCGGCGCCGAGAGCACGAGCGGCACCTGCACGATCTCCTCGTCGAGCCGGGCCCCGTGCATGTGGAACGTGCCCTTGACCTCGTGCTTGTCCGCGAACCGCTCGCCCCACGACTCGCCGTGGTCGGAGAGGAAGGCGAGCGCGGTGTCGTCGCGCAGCCCGAGCCGCTCGAGCTCCTCGAGAAAGGGGGCGAGCAGCTCCTCGGAGGAACGCTCGACCGCGCGGCAGTAGTCCTCGCGGACCTGCTCGAGCGCCGAGGCGCTGTCGGACTGGATGCCGCCGACGATCTGGTCCTTCGCCGCCCGCCATTCCTTGCGGGCCGCGTGGTCGACGTCGTAGGGCATGTGCGTCGCCCAGCTGTGGAACCAGAGCAGGAACGGCTCCGAGCGGTGCGACCGCAGCCACTCGACGGCGCCGTCGAGCGTGTCGCTGCGGCCGGCGACGTTCGCGTCCGCAAAGCCCTTGAAGAGGTAGTCCTCGTCGAAGACGAAGCTCGCGGTCGCGTAGCCGCCGGCGGCCGCGATCGTGAACAGCGTCTCGAGCGCCGGGTCGAGCGGCGAGTCCCAGTGCAGGAAGCCGTGCCGGTGCGGAGCGAGCGCCGTGACCATCGAGGTGGTCGACGGGGCCGTCCAGGGGGCGGCGGCAATCGCCTGGTCGAAGCGGGCACCGCGAGGCCGCCAGCTCGTCGATCGTGGGCGTGCGCACGAAGCGGGCGCCGTAGCAGCCGACGTGGTCGACCCGCAGCGCGTCGGAGACGTAGACGATCAGGTTCATCGCGGCTCAGGCTACAAGGAGACTGGAGGCGAGGCTCCGCCCGCGCATCTCCTCCGGCACCTCGAGGCCGAGCACCTCCAGCACGGTCGGCGCGATGTCGAGCAGGTGCGCGTCGAGCCGCGCCCCGGCCGCGACGCCCGGGCCGGAGGCGATGTAGAGGCCGTCCTGGGCGTGGTTCGCGTCGTCGGGGCCGGTGTCGTTCTCGAACGTGTGGATGCCCTCGTCGCCGCCGATCGTCCCGACCGAGCGCCAGAGGAGGTCGCCGAAGATCACGATCAGGTCGGGCGCGACGCCCTCGACCCGGGGATAGAGCTCCTCCGGCTTGTGCACGGCGGTCGCGAGCGGCTTCCCGTTCTCGTCGGGGATGGCTGCGAGCCGCCTTGCCAGGTCGTCGCGGACCTCCTCGTAGCGCTCCGGAGGCACAGTCCCCTCCGGCTCGCGGCCGCGGACGTTGAGGAAGACCCGCGCGTAGTAGCCGCCCTCGCCCCAGGCGGTCGTCCGCGACCAGTCGATGCCGACGTCGGCCGGCTTGCAGACGCCGTCGGGCTCGGCGAGCGTCGCCAGCAGACCCTCGCGGCGCAGCCACTCGTTGACCCGGATGCCGCCGTCGAGCCGCTTGGAGCCGTGGTCGGAGACGACGAGCACGAGCGTCTGCTCGTCCGCGTGCTCGAGCAGCCGACCGATCAGGCCGTCGAGGTGCCGGTAGTAGTCGAGGATCGCGTCGGCGTAGGGCGTGCCCGGCTCGTGCTTTCGGTGATCCGGGTCCATGTGCTTCCAGAAGCCGTGGTGGATCCGGTCGGTGCCCATCTCGACGAACGCGAAGAGCTGCCACGGACGCGTCTCGAGCAGGTGCTCGGCGAGCTGGAAGCGACGGTCGGTCATCTCGTAGACCTGCCGCAGGAGGTCGTCCTTGTCCTCGGTGCGGAAGTTCGTGCAGTCGAACAGGTACTCGCCGACGACCTGCTCGACCTCGTCGCGGAGGGCGGGCGGGTAGGTGTAGCGGCTCTCGAGCGACGGGGTGAGGAAGCAGCTGACGAGGACGCCGCGGAGCGGACGCGGCGGGAACGTCCCCGGCACGCCGAGCACGATCGAGCTGCCGCCCGGCGCGGCCGACGAGGTCCCAGAGCCGCGGCGCCTTGATCGCGCTGCCGTCGGCGACGAAAGCTCCGTCGTAGGTGTGGTCGGAGCGGTTCCGGAAGCCGTAGACGCCGAGGTCGCCGGGCGTCCGGCTCGCCATCATGCACGACCAGGCGGGCACCGTGATCGGCGGCACGACCGAGGTCAGGCGGCCGGAAGTGCCGCTCGCCATCAGCCCCGAGAGTGTCGGCAGCTCGTCGCGCCAGCGCTCGAGCACGAGCGAGGGCTCGGCGCAATCGAGCCCGACGATCATCACCCTGGCTGCAGCAGCGCCCGCCCCGCTCACCATCCCGAGTCTACTGTCGAGCGGCTCACCGGAAGGGCTTCGCCAGCTCGTCGCGTTCCTGCAGCGAGAGCTGAAGCTCGAGGGCCGCGAGCGCCGGCCGCAGCTGCTCGGGGCGGCGCGGGCCGACTATCACCGCCGTCACCTGCGGGTGCGACAGAACCCAGGCGATCGCGAGCGTCGCCGGCTCGACGCCTCGTTCGGCGGCAGCCGCCGCGAAGGCCTCCAGCGCGTCGAAGGTGCGCTCCGTGTCGAGATCTTCGTAGGGCTCGGGCCGCAGCGTCATCCGCGAGCCGGCCGGATAGGCTTCGCCGCGCCGGTACTTGCCGGTCAGCCAGCCGCCGGCGAGCGGACTGAAGGGCGTGAACGCGAGCCCCTCGCGCTCGCAGATCTCCAGCACGCCGTCCTCGGAGGCCCGCTGCAGGAGGCTGTACTCGTTCTGCACCCAACCGTAGCGGGCGAGCCCTTCCCGTTCACTCGTCTCGAGAGCCTCCTCGAGCTGCTCTGCATCGACGTTGCTCGCGCCGATCGCCCGCACCTTCCCCGCTCGGACGAGCTCGTCGAGCGCGCCGAGCGTTTCCGCGATCGACGTCCGCGGGTCGGGCTCGTGCGTCAGGTAGAGGTCGAGCCGGTCGGTCCGCAGGCGCTCGAGGCTCCCCTCGACCTCGCGCAGGGTCCGCTCGCGTGAGAGACCGCGGTCGGAAGGGTCGCCCGTGACCGACCAGTAGACCTTGCTGCTCAGGAGCACCGGCGCGCCGCGGTCCTCGCGCCAGCGGCCGACCCAGCTCTCGCTGCGCCCGCCGCCGTAGGAGGCGGCCGTGTCGAAGAAGGTGATCCCGGCAGCGAGGGCGGCGTCCATCAGCGCGAACGCCTCCTCCTCGCTCTCGCCTTGCCCGAAGAGCGCCGGGTCGGACCCGATCCCGCCGAAGTTCCCGCAACCGAGCCCCAGCCGGGACAGCTCGAGGCCGGTCCGGCCTAGCCGAGCGGTTTCCACGGGCGGACGCTACAGCGCGTCCTGGAGAAGAGAGAGCGGATGATGGGATTCGAACCCACGACCTTCTGCATGGCAAGCAGACGCTCTAGCCAACTGAGCTACATCCGCGAGCGCGGCCAGTATAGCCGCGGTTCAGACGGCTGAATCGAGCGCTTCGTTCACCAGGCTGTCGGCGAGCTCGTTGTGGGCGCGCCGCACCGCGGTGTAGCTGATCCGGTCGAGCTTCGAGGCCAGCGCGGCCGCCTCGCGGGCGAGCTCGCGCAGCGCCTCGTTCTTGATCTTGTACTCGCCGCGCATCTGCTTGACGACGAGCTCCGAGTCGGAGACGACCTCGAGCTCGGTCAGGCCCAGCTCGAGCGCCTTCATGAGGCCGGCGACCAGCGCCCGGTACTCGGCGACGTTGTTCGTGGCCACGCCGATCGTCTCGCCGTGCGCGTCGAGCACGTGGCCGTCCTCGCTCTCGAGCACGTAGCCGTACGCGGCGGGGCCGGGGTTGCCGCGCGCACCGCCGTCCGTCGAGAGCCGGGCCTTCATACCAGCGGGTAGACGTCGAATGCGGGCTCCTCGTACGGGTGCGCGCGGCGGAGCGCCTCGACGACCTCGGCTCGCCGCTCTTCGGGGAAGACCGTTTCCAGGCGCAGCTCGGAGAGGCGCTGCTCGCGGCCGGGCTGACCGACGCTCGGGTCGGTACCCGCGCCGCCGAGGAACGTGCCCGTCCCCTCCGTGTACCAGGAGCAGCGCTCGTAATCGCCGATCCGGCCGGCGCCGGCGGCGAACAGCGCCTCGCGCACCGGGTCGAGCGCCTCGCGCGGCACGAAGACGACCAGCTTGCGGTTTTCAGTCGCCGAAGCCAACCAGCACCGTCTCGGTCGGGCCGCGCCCCTCGAGCTGCGCGTAGAGGGAGGCGAGGCTTCGCGAGCCGCGCCCCTCGGCCTCGAGGCCGTGCCGCTCGAGCCACGAGGAGACCTCGCTCGCGCTGAGCGGGCCGAACTCGACGTTCGCGGCACAGCGGCCCGGGCGCGCGACCGCGGGGTGCAGCCGCCGGATCTCCTCGTTCGTCGTGACGAGCACGAGCACCCGCAGACCCTGGCCGATCAGCCCGTCGACTACGTTCAGGAAGCGCGACAGGCCCTGTCCCGAGCGCTCACGCGCGTCAGCAGAGAGCAGCTCGCCGGTGTCCTCGAGGACGAGCAAGCGCCAGGGTTTCTCGGCCTCCCCCGTCTCGGCCGGCTCGTCCACGTCCGCGAAGTCCATGAAGTCGCCCTGGCCGGCCATCATCGGGACGGCGGGGCGCAGCAGCACCGAGATCAGGTAGTCGGCCCGCTCGCCGAAGAACGCGTCCGGGTCGACGATGTAGTGGAACTGGCACCACTCGCGCCACTCCCACGCAAGGGCCCGCAGCGCGAACGTCTTCCCCGTTCCGGCCTGGCCGTGCCAGAGCGCCAGCTGCCCGCCGCGGGAGGGCTGGAACTCGCACATCATCACGCGCAGGTCTTCGCGTGCGGCGGCCGGGTAGTTGTCTTCGATCTCTTCCCACTCCGGCACGCCGATCGTCCGGAAGGAGGGCTGCGCGCCGTTCGGCGTGTACGTCCAGAAGGTGATCGGGACCTCGTGCGAGGCGCTCGGGTCCGGGAGCGGAAACTGCTCCCTCACGCCCTCGACGACCCGCTCGGCGGTGGCGCGGTCGCCCGCCGCGACGGACACATTCAGGTGGGAATTCCAGAGGTCGACCTGCACCAGCACCCCATCGCGCTCGTAGAGCCCGCTCTCGCCCGAGTCGGAGGACGTCCGCAGGACGGGCTCGCCGAGCGACGCGAGCGAATCGGCGCTCGTCGCCCAGCCGTCGGCGCGCACTTCCTTCAGCCCGGCCTCGAGGGCACGGTCGAGAAAGGCCGAGGAGACGAGCGCGTGGTGGTCCACGTCGTGCGTGAGCTGGAGCTTGGGCTGCCAGGAATCGGCCACGGTGCTGATGGTAGGCGGCGCTACTGCGCGGTGTCGATCTGGGCCTTCTGGAGCTTCCCGGAGTAGTCGACGTAGATCGACTTCCACTCGGTGAAGACGTCCAGCGCCGCCTGGCCCGCCTCGCGGTGGCCGTTGCCGGTGCCCTTGACGCCGCCGAAGGGCAGGTGCACCTCGGCGCCGATCGTGCCGGCGTTGATGTAGGTGATCCCCGCCTCGAGGTCGCGCATCGCCCGGAAGGCCGTGTTCACGTCCTGCGTGAAGATCGACGAGGAGAGCCCGAACTCGATCCCGTTCGAGACGCGGATCGCCTCGTCCACGTCGCGCACCGGGATCAGCGCGGTCGTCGGGCCGAAGATCTCCTCCTGGGCCACGCGCATCCCCGGCTCGACGTCGCCGAAGATCGTCGGCCGGTAGAAGAAGCCGTCGCCGAGCCCGTTCCCGCCGGCGACCTCGCCGCCGGTCAGCAGCTTTGCGCCCTCGTCCACGCCGATTCCGGTGTAGGAGTGGATCTTCTCGAGCGCGCCCTGGTTGATCACCGGGCCGACGTCCACGTCCTCTTCCCAGCCGGGGCCGAGACGCAGCTTCTCCGCTGCGGCGACGAGGCGCGACTGCAGCTCGTCGTAGACACCCGCCTGGACGACCACGCGCGAGGCCGCGGTGCAGCGCTGGCCCGAGGTGCCGAACGCCGACCAGATGATGCCGTCCACGGCGAGGTCGAGATCGGCGTCGTCGAGGACGATGATCGCGTTCTTGCCGCCGAGCTCGAGGTGGATGTGCTTGAGGTTGTCCGCGGCGTTCCGCATCACCTCGACGCCCGTCTCGCGGGAGCCCGTGAGCGTGATCACGGGCACGTCCGGGTGGCGCACGAGCCGGTCGCCGACCTGCCCCCCGCCCCCGTGGACGACGTTGACGACGCCTGCCGGCACTCCCGCCTCGGCGAGCAGCTCGACGAAGCGCTCGCCCAGGAGCGGCGTGTCGGTGGCCGGCTTGAAGACGACCGTGTTCCCGCAGACGAGCGCCGGCGCGATCTTCCACGAGGGGATCGCGATCGGGAAGTTCCAGGGCGTGATCACACCGACGACTCCGATCGGCTGGCGCACGCTCATGTTGAACTTGTCCCGGAGCTCCGACGGCGTCGTCTGCCCGAAGAGCCGGCGCCCCTCTCCGCCCATGTAGAAGCACATGTCGATCGCTTCCTGGACGTCACCGGCCGCTTCTGGGAGCACCTTGCCCATCTCGCGGGCCATCAGGTGCGCGAGGTCGTCCTTCTCACCTGTCAAGAGCTGGGCGAAGCGGAACAGGATCTCGCCGCGGCGCGGGGCGGGCACGAGCCGCCACTCCTGGTACGCGTCCTTCGCCGCCTCGACGGCGCGGTCGACGTCCTCGGCGCCGGAACGCGGGAAGACGCCGAGCGTCTCGCCGGTCGCGGGGCTCTTCGTCTCGAAGGTCTCGCCGGAGGCAGCGTCGACCCACTCGCCGCCGATGAAATTCTGGAAGGACTTCGTCGCTGTCGCCATCGAAGCGATCTTAGCTGCGGGGCAGGGACAGTCCCTCGGGCGCTGCCGTTTCGGTCAGGCGCTCTCGGGCGGATCGGTGCTCGGGAACGTGCCCGGTGCCCGGGCGCGGCGCCGGTCGCGGATCAGCCGCTTGCCCCCGTACTCCCGGCCCCTGCGGCGGTCGTCGCCCTCGCGGCGGTCGACGATCACCTCCACGTGCGGGTTGTCCTTGTAGTACTCGACCATCTTGTCGTAGAGGTCGTCGGCCAGCTCACGCGGGATCACGCAGTAGATCATCGTCTCTCGAATTGTATGGAGGCCGGAGGCAGGCGCTAGACCGGCGAGATGTCCGGGACGATTCGTCCGTCGGGCGTGAGCCGCGCGTTCCAGCTCGTGAACACCGCGTCCAGCTCGTGCGGGTCGTGGCCGCGCTCCTCGAGGCGCACCGGCTGCCCCGACTCGGGGGCGATCCGGTACTGGTACCACGAGATCTCCCAGACGACCGTGAGCACGACCTCGGTGTTGACGCCCGGAAGCGGGACGATGCTGGCCTGCGGCTCCCCCAGGCTCTTCGCGATCCCGGAGACCGTACGGCGGAAGGCGCTGGCGTTGAAGAGCTCGGCCGCCTCGACCATCGTTCGCTCGCGCTGGGAGAGCCGGCGCAGGATCGGCTCCTCCACGACCCGTTCCGAGGCCGGGCGCCGCGTTTCCAGCAGCGCACCGAGCGGCCCCAGCCGGCGCCGGCGGGTGTCTGGGACGACCGGCGAGGTCGGGCTCCCTTCCTTCAGCCAGCCGTGCTCGAGCGCGGTCTCCTGGCAGAGCGGGCAGACGTCGAGGAAGCTCTCCCCCTCGTTGGGCGAATAGCGGACGGTCTGCTCGCCGACGAGCAGCGTTCGCTCGCAGACTGCGCACGTCCGCACTGCGAGCACCGCCTGACGCGTGATCCGCATACCTGGACCTTAGCCCAGAGCGGCTAGACGTTCGCTTCCTCGGGCTCCTTTTTCGACTCGGCGATCACCTTCTGGGCGATGTGCGTGGGCACTTCCTCGTAGCGGAGAAAGTGCATGTGGTAATCCCCGCGGCCGCCTGTGAGCGAGGTCAGCGCCTGCGAGTAGGTGAGGATCTCTGCCATCGGCACCTCGGCCTTGATCTGCGTCATGCCCCCGCGAGGCTCCATTCCCTGCAGCCGCCCTCTGCGCGAGTTGAGGTCGCCGTTGACCGCGCCGACGCTGTCGTCCGGGACGGCAACTTCGACCTCCATGATCGGCTCGAGCAGCACCGGATCGGCGTTCTGGTAGGCCTCCTTGAAGGCCATCGAGCCGGCGATCTTGAACGCCATCTCGGAGGAGTCGACCTGGTGCTGCTGACCGTCGACCAGCCGCACCCTCACCCCCTGCACCGGCGCGCCGGCGAGCTCGCCGTGTTGCATCGCCTCCTGGATCCCCTTGTCGACCGCGGGCCGGAAGCCCTGCGCGATCACGCCGCCGACGATCTCGTCCACGAACTCGTAGCCGGCGCGCTCCGGCAGCGGCTCGAGCACGATCGCGCAGTCGCCGAACTGGCCGCGGCCGCCGGTCTGCTTCTTGTAGCGGTGCCTGGCGCGGGATTCCTTGCGGATCGTCTCCAGGTACGGCACGCGCGGCTGGTGCAGCTCTACGTCGACGCCGAAGCGGCGCTTGAGCCGGTCAACCGCGACCTCGACGTGCATCTGGCTCATCCCGGAGAGGAGCTGCTCGCCCGTCTGCTGGTCGCGGCGCAGGACAAGCGTCGGGTCCTCCTCGGAGAGGCGTCTCAGGGAGGTGCCCACCTTTTCCTCGTCGCCCTTCGCCTTCGGGGTGACCGCGAAACTCATCACCGGCTCGGGGAAGTCGAGCTTCGGAGTCTCGATCTCGCGCTCGTGGTCGAGCAGGAGGTCGCCCGTGGTCGTCTCCTTCAGCTTGGCGACCGCGCCGATGTCACCGGGGCCGAACTCCTTCGCCTGCTCGTGCTCCTTGCCCTGGAGCATGAGCAGCTGGCCGACGCGCTCCTTGCCGCGCGAGCGCGCGTTCACGACCGTCGAGTCGGAGGAGAGCGTCCCGGCCAGGACGCGGAAGAGGTTGATGCGGCCCGCGAACGGGTCGGCGACGGTCTTGAAGACGAACGCCGCCGTGGCGGAGTCCTCGACCTCGATCGCGGGCGGGCGCTTGGCCGGCGAGGGGACGCCCTCGACGAGCAGGTCGAGGAGGGCGGTCGTGCCCAGGTTCTTCGTCGCCACGCCGCAGGCGACCGGGAACAGCTCGCCGCGCGTGACCGCGTCCTTGAGCGCGTGTGCGACCTCTTCGGCGCCGAGCTCCTCGCCCTCGAGGTAGCGCTCCATCAGCCCTTCGTCGGTCTCGACGACGGTGTCGAGCAGCTTCTCCCGGTACTCGGCGACGGTGTCCGCGAGCTCGGCCGGGATCTCGACGGGCCCGCCCTCGCGCTCGCCTTCGCCGCTCATGTACGCCTTCATGTGGAGGACGTCCACGATCCCGGTCAGCTCGTGTTCGGCCCCGATCGGGATGTGCACCGCGACGCAGCGGTCGGACAGGAGCGAACGGAACTGCTCGAGCGCGCGGAAGAAGTCGGCCCGCTCGCGGTCGAGCATGTTCACGAAACACACCCTGGGAAGGCCGAGCTCCTCGGAGCGCTCCCAGACGCGGGTCGTCTGCACCTCGACGCCCATCACCGCGCTCGCGACCACCAGCGCGCCCTCGACCACCCTGATCGCAGCGACCGTCTCGCCGCCGAAACCGGGGTCGCCCGGCGTGTCGATCAGGTTGATCTTGCGTCCCTGCCACTCGAGGCGGCAGAGCGACGAGGAAAGCGACATCTGCCGGCGCTGCTCGTCCTCGTCCCAGTCGGAGGTGGTCGATCCCTGCTCGACCGTGCCGAGCCGGTTGATCGCTCCTGCCTGGAAGAGCATCGACTCGACGAGCGAGGTCTTGCCGGTGCCCCGATGGCCGGTGACTGCGACGTTGCGGATCTTTCCTGGCTCGATTGGCATCTCGGGCAAGTCCTCCTGGAGACACGGTAACGGGCGAGACGATCTTACCCCGGCCGCGTCTATCCTCCGCGCCGCCCATGTGGTGGCGAAACGTGGTCGTCTACCAGATCTACCCGCGCTCGTTCCAGGACTCGGACGGCGACGGCGTCGGCGACCTGCGGGGGATCCTGCAGCGGCTCGACCACCTGACCTACCTCGGCGTGGACGCGTTCTGGCTCTCGCCGATCTACCCCTCGCCGCTGGCGGACTTCGGCTACGACGTCTCCGACTACACCGCCGTCGACCCCGTCTTCGGGACCCTGGACGACTTCGACGCGCTCGTCGGCGCCTCGCACGACCGGGGTCTCAAGGTGCTCCTCGACCTCGTTCCCTCGCACACCTCGATCGAGCACCCCTGGTTCCGCGAGCACCCGGACCGCTACATCTGGTCGCCCGTCGACGGGCCGCCGAACAACTGGCGGGCGGCTTTCGGAGGCCGCGCCTGGAGCCGCGACGACGAGAGCGGCCGCTGGTACCTGCACACGTTCTATCCCGAGCAGCCCGATCTCGACTGGCGGAACCCGGACGTCGTCCGGGCGATGCAGGAGGTGATCCGGTTCTGGCTCGACAGGGGCGTCGACGGCTTCAGGCTCGACGCGATCAACGTGATCGTCAAGGACGCCGAGCTGCGAGACGACCCACCCGCCTCGGGCGACTTTCCGTTGCCGCTCGTCGGCGAGAACGCCGAGGTCGATCACGTCTACTCCGGCGATCGTCCAGAGGCCGCGGACGCCCTGCATGCCATCCGCGAGGCGGCCGGAGACGCACTGCTCGTCGGCGAGGTCTACCTGCCCACCAGCGAGTACCCGCGCTATCTCGAGCACGTGGACGCAGTCTTCGGCTTCGAGCTCTACTTCGCCCCCTGGGAGGCCGGGCGGCTGCGCGCTGCGATCGAGCCGGCGCTGGAGCTCGAGCGTGTCGCCTGGGTGCTCTCGAACCACGACTTCCCCCGGCTCGCCAGCCGCCTGGGGGCGGAGAACGCCCGCGCCGCGGCAACGCTGCTGCTGACGCTTCCGGGGATGGCGTTCGTCTACCAGGGCGACGAGATCGGGCTGCGCGACGGCCCGGGCTCGGATCCGCCCTTCGACCGCGCCGGTCGCGACGCCCACCGCCACCCCATGCAATGGGACGGGAGCCCGTCCGGCGGCTTCACGACCGGTACGCCGTGGCTCCCGCTCGTCGATCCGAGCGAGCGCAACGTCGAGACCGAACGGCGCGACCCAGACTCGCTCTTGAACCACTACCGCCGGCTGATAGCGCTGCGCCGGGAGCTTCCGGACGGGCTGCGATTCCTCGACGACCGCCCGGGCGTGCTCGCGTTCCAGCGCGGGGTACACGAGTTCCGGATCGCGACTTCGGGGTAATCTCCGCGAAGCGTGGCGGAGATCGTCCTGAACGAGGTCAGCAAGCGCTATCGCGACGGGACCGAGGCCGTCAAGCGCATGAACCTCGAGATCGCGGACGGCGAGTTCATGATTCTCGTCGGACCGTCGGGCTGCGGGAAGTCGACGGCGCTCAGGATGATCGCCGGGCTCGAAGAGATCACCGAAGGTGAGCTCCGGATCGGCGACCGCGTCGTGAACGACCTGCCACCTCGCGATCGGGACATCGCGATGGTCTTCCAGAGCTACGCCCTCTATCCGCACATGACCGTTCGCGAGAACATGGGCTTCGCGCTCAGGCTCGCGAAGGTGCCGAAGGATGAGATCCGCCGGCGGGTGGAGGACGCGGCGAACATCCTCGACCTTGTTGAGCAGCTCGAACGCAAACCGGCGAACCTCTCCGGCGGCCAGCGCCAGCGGGTCGCGATGGGCCGCGCCATCGTCCGCCAGCCCGCGGCATTTCTGATGGACGAGCCGCTGTCGAACCTCGACGCGAAGCTGCGCGTGCAGATGCGGGCCGAGGTCTCGCGCCTGCAGAGCCGGCTCGGGACCACCACCGTCTACGTGACCCACGACCAGGTCGAGGCGATGACGCTCGGCGACCGCGTCGCCGTCATGCGGGGCGGAGTCGTGCAGCAGACAGGCCCGCCCCAGGAGCTCTACGACCGGCCGGTGAACCTCTTCGTCGCCGGGTTCATCGGCTCGCCGTCTATGAACTTCGTGCCCGCGCACGTCGAGGGCGACACCGTCCGCCTGCCGATGGTCGAGGCGAAGGTTCCGGACTCGCTCCGCGGCCGCATCGAGGGCGACCGGCTGATCGCCGGCATCCGGCCGGAGGACTTCGAGGACGCCGCGCTCGTCGGCGACAACAAGGACCGGGGAGCCGGCTTCACGACGAAGATCGAGGTCCTCGAGTCGATGGGGTCGGAGCTGTACGCGCACTTCTCGCTCGAGAAGCAGGGAATCGAGTCCGAGGAGCTGCGCGAGCTCGCCGAGGAATCGGGCAGCGCCGAGATCGCCGGCGGCGACGCCGAGGACATCATCGCGCGCCTCTCCCCGGAAAGCGGCGTGCGGCAGGATCGGGAGGCCGAGCTCTGGCTCGACGTCTCGAAGCTGCACTTCTTCGACGTCGAGAGCGGCCGCTCGCTTACCGCCGACAGCCGCGACCCGTCGGCGACGCCCGCCTGAGGCGCATTCTCAGCCCTTCACCGCGCCCGCGGTGAGGCCGGCGACGATGCGCCGCTGGAAGATCAGCACCAGCACGATCAGCGGCACCGTGACGACGACGGAGGCTGCGCTGATCGTCCCGAGCGGAATCTCGAATTGCTGGCTACCGGTGAAGAAGGCGATCGCCGCCGGCACCGGCCGGTGCTCGGCGGACGAGGTCAGCGTGATCGCGAACAGGAACTCGTTCCAGACGAAGATGAACGCGAGCAGGCCCGCGGTGACGAGCCCGGGGGCGGCGAGCGGCAGCACGATCTTGCGGAACGACTGGAAGTAGGTCGCTCCGTCGACGAGGGCCGCCTCCTCCAGCTCGCGGGGGATCTCGCGGAAGAACGAGGTGAGGATGTAGATCGTGAGCGGCAGGGTGAAGGTCAGGTCGGGGAGGATCAGCCCGAGGTAGCTGTCGTAGAGCCCGAGGTCGGTCCAGAGCTTGAAGACCGGCGCCGCGACCGCGATCGGCGGGAAGGTGGAGATCGACAGGATCACCGCGAGCAGCAGGAACTTGAGCGGGAAGCGGAGGCGCGCCAGCGCGTAGCCGGCGAAGGAGCCGATCGCAAGCGCGATCGCGGTCGTCGAGAGGCTGATGATCGCGCTGTTGCGTAGCGCCTTGACGAAATCCGCGTTCCTGAAGATCGAGGAGTAGTTGTCGAGCGTCGGGTGCGGCGGGACGAGATTGGCGCTGGAGAGATCCGAGCCGGTCTTCAGCGACGTGTTGATCAACCAGTAGAACGGAAACAGGCAGAAGATCATGATCGCCGCGACGCCGACCCAGATCAGCCAGGAGAAGCCGATTCGGGGACCGCGCGGGCGCGCCTCGCGCACTCTCGCCGGCACTCGCTCTCGGACCGCGGTCGCGCTCATCCGCTAGTCCTCCGCCAGGGTTCGGATGTTGCCTCCGACGAAACGGATGTAGAGGAACGAGACGATCATGACCGTGACGAACGTCAGCACCGAGAGCGCCGAGCCGAGGCCGATGATCCCGTTGTTGACGAGCGTCCGCTGTGCGTCGAGCGAAAGCGTCTCGGTGCCGTTCGTCCCTTTCGTGAGCACGTAGGGCAGGTCGAAGACACGCAGGGCGTCGAGCGTGCGGAAGATCAGCGCGACGAGGATCGCCGGGGTCAGCAGCGGCAAGGTGATCCTCCGGAAGCGCTGCCAGACCGTGGCCCCGTCGACCTTGGCCGCGTCGTAGACGTCCTCCGGGATCACCTGCAGGCCGGCCAAAAGCAGCAACGCCATGAAGGGCGCGGTCTTCCAGACGTCGGCGAAGATCATCGCCGCCAGCGCGTAGCCGCTCTGCCCGAGCCAGACGACGTGGCCGCCCGGGAGGTGGAGTGTCCGGAGCACGCTGTTCGCGAAGCCGAGATCGGGATCGAAGATCGTCTTCCAGGTCATCGCGGTGACGACGGTCAGGATCGCCCAGGGCACGAGCACCGTTGCCCGCAAGACCGCGCGGCCGCGGAACGCCTGGTGCATGGCGACGGCCATGCCGAGGCCGATCAGGAGCTCGAGCCCGACCGAGATCCCGGTGAAGAGGAAGGTCGTCTGGAATGCGTGCCAGAACTCGGCGTGGTGGTTGCCCCAGAGCGCGTCGCCGTAGTTGCGGAAACCGGCCCAGCGCGAAAGACCTTTGTGAATCAGGCTGTACTGGTGCAGCGAGAGCCAGAGCGCGTAGCCGATCGGGTACGCGGCGACGAGCAGGATCACGAGAACCGACGGCGAGATCATCAAGGCGGCGAGGCGACGCTCCGAAAGGTCGAAGCGCCGCCTGCGCGGACGAGCGACTGACTCGGCCGCCGCCGCCATGTCTCTCAGAAGGCCTTCAGCGCCGTGTTGATCTGAGAGTTCGCTTTCTTGAGGGCGGAGTCGACGCTCGCGCCGCCCCAGAGTGCGCTGTAGACGTTGTTGTAGATCGCCTCGCTGATCTGCGGGTAGACGGGAGAGATCGGCCGCGGTGAGGCCTGCGCGACCGCCTTCCTCAGCTCGCTCGCGAAGGGGAGAGCCTTCTTGACGTCCGGGGCGTCATACGCCTCGCTCAGCGTCGGTGGCAGCGACGTCTTCGCCGCCATGAACTCCTGCTGCTTCGGCTGCGTCACGAAGTCCGCGAACGCCAGCGCCGTGCCAGGGTTCTTCGAGTACGCGTTGATCGCGAGGTTGTAGCCGCCGATCACGCCGCCCCCCGGCTTGTCCTCCCAACCCGGCAGCGTCGTGATTTTGAACTTGCCCTTGACCGGGGACTGCAGCCCGAGTGAGTAGGCATACGGCCACTGGCGCTCGAGGCTCGCTTTGCCCGCCTCGAAGGCGCGACGGGACTCTTCCTCCTGATACGTGCTGACCGAGCGCTTGACCGCGCCGTCCTTGATCCCGTTGACCATGAACTGCAGGACTGCCCTCGCCTCGGGCGAGTCGATGGTCGCCGTCTTGCCGTCGTCGGAGATGGCCTTCCCGCCCGCGCTGTAGAGCAGCTCGAGGAAGTTCACGGTCAAGCCTTCGTAGCGGGCGCCCTGGTAGACGAGGCCGTCCTTCGACTTCGCGTCGGAGTAGACCTGCTGCCAGCTCGTCGGAGCTGAGGCGATCTGGTCGCTTCGGTAGTAGAGGAAGCCGGCGTTGGTGTTGAACGGAACCGCCCAGTACTTCCCCTGGAACTTCGCGCTTGCGACCGTCGAGCCGATGAAGTCTCCGTTGCGCGAGTTCATCACATCCGAGAGGTCGTAGATCCAGCCCTGCGAGGCGTACTCCGCGGTCCAGATCGTGTCGATGCCGAGCACGTCGCACTCCGACGACTTTGCGCGCAGGCGCTGCACCTGCTGGGCACGCTGGTCGTCCGCGGACGTGGGCAGCTCGGTCAGCTTGACCTTCGCACCGCTGTTCTGGTCGTTGAACAGCTTCACCATCGACGCGAACGCGCCGGTGGTGTCCTTGCCGATGCACCAGCTGATGTTGCCCTTCGGGTTCTTCGCGTCACTCTCGGAGAGCGTCTTGCCGCCGCCCCCTCCTCCTCCACCGCTGCTACCGCCGCCTCCGCAGGCGGCGAGCATCAGCACGGCGAGAGTTGTCGCGGCTATGCCCAGTGACCCTCTGAAAGGCATTTGGGCTCCTCTCTGTGGACGGCTATGAAGTGCCCAAGCTTAAGGGGAGTCGAAACGTGCGGGAGCGTCTACCGTCCGAGTGGCTCGCGAGCCGGAGAGCCGCCGCCGAGGCGCGCCTTCATCCGCAGGATCGCTTTCGTGTGGAGCTGGGAGACCCGGGACTCGGTCACGCCGAGCACTTCGCCGATCTCGCGCAGGGTCAGCTCCTCGTAGTAGTAGAGCGTGACCACGAGCTTCTCGCGCTCGGGGAGGCGCGCGATCGCCTCGCCGAGGGCCTCCTTGAGCTCGGTCTGCGCGAGCTCGCTCTGCGGCTCCGGGCCTACTGTGTCCTCGATCGTGTCGATCAGGGCGACCTGGTCGCCTTCGCCCGAGGAGACCGTCCAGAGCTCGTCGAGCGCGGCGATCGAGGAACGTCCGATCTCGGAGAGGCTGTTGTTCAGGTCGTCCGTCGTCATGCCGAGCTTCTCCGAGATCTCCTCGTCGGTCGGCGCGCGCATCAGCTTGCGCTCGAGCTCGCCGATCGCCCGCTCGATGTCGCGGGCGCGGGAGCGCACCGAGCGCGGCACCCAGTCGAGCGCGCGCAGCTCGTCGATGATCGAGCCCTTGATCCGCGCGATCGCGTAGGTCTCGAACTTGATGTCCCGCTCCGGGTCGAAGCGCTCGATCGCGCCGATCAGGCCGAGCAGGCCGTACGAGACGAGATCGTTCTCGTCCACGTGCGCCGGGAGCCCGCTGCCGAGCCGGCCGGCGACGTACTTGACGAGGGGCGCGTAGGTGAGGATCAGTCGGTCTCGGACCGCCTGGTCGCGCGACTGCACGAACTGGCGCCAAAGAGCCTGCGTCTCGTCTTGGACCACGGGCAGAGGATACGACCTAGGGTGGCTTTCTCCTCAGGTTGCGTAGCGCAAGGGTCAGGAGCCAGAGCGCGAGCGCGCCCGCGGCGAGAACGACGACGACGAGACCGCGGTTCGTGTCGATCGCCTCCGCGGCCGCCGTCGCGATCCCGACGAACGCGATCGCGAGCACCAGGAAGAGCGCACCGAGAGCCGGCCGCGGAGGAGGCGGAGCCACGCCAAGACTCTAGAAGGGTTGCCCTCGAAAGTCCGCCCGCTGGCGCGGGCATGACGACTTTCGAGGGTTTCGCCTCCGGATTCCTGCGTGAGTGAGCCGCGCCCGCCATGTCGGTCGCGGCGGCGTGCGGCTACCGGACGAGTGCTTCAGGCGGCGGCGAGGCACAACCTGATTTTAGGAGGGCCGTGGCTACAATCGGCCCGCAACTCCTTAGGGGCGTAGCTCAATTGGCAGAGCACCGGTCTCCAAAACCGGGGGTTGCAGGTTCGAGTCCTGCCGCCCCTGTCACCCTCGAAAGTCCGGCCCGCTGCGCGGGCCATGACGACTTTCGAGGGTTTCCGTATTTGATCCCGGCGTTTGCGAGCCGCGCCCGCGCAGGTTGGGCGCGGCGGCCAACTTCGAGGTCTTGCTCACTACTCGCGCGGGCTTACGCCCTGGGGCTTTTCCCGCAAGGTCGGTCATCCAGGGTGGCTTGCCGACGAGGGCAGCGGCAGGCCCGCCGCCCTCAAGCGCGAGCGGACCACCTTCAAGACGCTCTGATTCGCTGTACTGCTCGGATGCCGTCCGGCGCTAGCTCGTGCCTTCGGCGGGTCGGCCGTAGGCGTGCAGGTTCCCGCGCTCCGGCTCCGGCAGCGGTAGTGCGACGGCGTCCGACAGCCGCGGCCTCGGTGGCGGGCCGACCGGAACACGCGACTCGGTTAGACGTCCGGGTCGTCCCCCTCGTCAGCAGGGCCGTGCGAAGGAACACGAAGGCGGGGAGCTCCGCGCAGGGTCGCCCAGATCCCACCCAGGCGATCGCTCAGCGACCTCCGTCTCGCACATCTGTCGGCGCTAATCGGTCCCCTCGCGGCGCTCCTCGTCTTCCGCGATCTCCTCGGCTTCGCCGAACTTGTCGACGACGAGGTAGCGCTCGTCTCTCTTCACGACGCGCTCGATCCCTTCGTCTTCGTGGCCCGGCTCGACGACGAAGCGGTCGCGTTCTCGGTGCGCTTCGTCGTACTCGGCGATCGTGAGCTCGATCGTCGCGGAGCAGGGGTCCTTGCCGCACTCGCAAAGAACCTCGATCGAATCCTCCGGGCCTTCTCCGAACTGCTCGCTCGTCTGCTCGATCTCGCGGTTGACCGAACGGAACATGGCCTCGTTCTTGGCGATGCGTTCGTGGCGATCGTCCATCGCGAAGAGTCTACGACGCGACTGCGCGTCCCGTCGTCGGGCCGCGGACGCGTCGGCTCGACGCAAGATACGGGCCGCAAACGGATCGACAGTAGTAGAGCCGAGCGGTCTTCTAGGAGGCTAGGCGACCAGTTCGCCTAAGGGAGAGAGGTCGCTCGGCTCCTTCTGCTCAGCTTCGCCGCCCACGCCCGCGCCTTCAAGGCCGTACCTACTCGAGCTCGATGCCCTCGTGGGCGAGCTCGAGGGTTTCGATCGCGACGTCGTTTCCGAGGGCTCTCAGCGACGGAGCCGAGTACTTCGTCGGCCAGGCTCGGCGGAGGTTCCAGCGGGCCACCTGCTGCCGCTTCTCGTCCAGGAGGACGACCGAAAGGTTGCGGCGGTCGAGATTTCCCTGCGCGACGGACTGCCACCACTGGAAGAGCGCAGCGTCGCCGGCGAAACCCCGGCGGAGGACGAGGCGCCCGTATTCGACCCGGCCGGGAAGCAGGCGGGCGGCCGAGGTCCTGTCCGTCCCTTCCCTATAGGCGACGGCCTCGATCCGGCCCTCGGGCAGGTCGGCCTCGCTGAAGCCCGCAGCCGTCTCTCCGTCGATCTCGACCAGGAAGTTGAAGTTCAGGTACGGGTCGTCTCGCTTGGAGCTAGGCATCGGGCGGCACCTCCAGGTAGGGAAAGTCGCGGTATGCGCCGAGGTCGTGGCGGATCGTCCGGGAGCGCCGGGCGCCTTCGTCCGTCCGCCAGGTGATCCGCGCCGTGAGCTCGGTGGCCTCCTTGCGCGCAAAGAAGAGCGCCGAGCGATCCAGGAAGACGTGGATCGGGCGGCCGGGCGCCAGGAACTCCAGCCGGCGGAACAGCTGCAGACGGTCGATCCGCCGCTCACCGCCGAGCCCGGTCAGCGGCCCCTCGAAGCGAACGCGCACCGCGTGCGCCGGCGATTCGCCGAGGTTCTCGAGCACGAGGAAGAGCAGGCCGCGCTCGAACTCGACGTCGAGGACGACGTCGGCCTCCACGTGCTCGGTGACGGCGGCCGGCACGACGCCAGTTTCCGCCTTCGGCTCCGGTCGCGCAAGTGCGCCGACCCGCCGCGCATACGTGCGAGAGGTCGCAGAGGACGCAGTCCGCCGAGGGAGGACGGCCACGCAACAGGGAGCCCGGGCCGAGCCCGGGCTCCCCTTGGGGCATGTTCTACGGCAGCGCGGGCCGTCGCCGCTGCGAGCGCAGGGCGAAGCCTGCGGCGGTCAGTGCGAGGATCGTTCCGGCGATCCCAGCTGCCTCGGCTGGGCTCGGGGACCACGTCGAGTCGCCCGGGCTTGCGGAGACCGGCTCGGCGGTCGGGTGCTGCACGATCCCGGCCGTCACCTCGGCTGGAGACGCAGACGGCTCCTGTACCAGACCGGAGACGACCTCCGCGGGGGCGGCCGGCGTTTCGCCGACCATGCCCGTGCTGATCTCGGACGCCCTCGCGAGGTTGGCCTCGGCGGGCGCCGACTGATCGCCGAGCCCAGTGCTGACCTCTGACGCCGGCGCCGCAGCCTGTGTGCTGCCGAGCCCGGTGCTGATCTCGGACGCCGGAGCGACCGCTGCGGCCGGCGTGCCGACCGCCGATCCGCCACCTTCGATCGCCGGGTACGCAGCCGCCGATCCCGCACCCGCGGCCGCAAGGCCGGCGACGACGGTGATCGCGGCGAGCTTCTCGCGCATGCCGTGCGCATCGACGTCCTCGTCCAGAAGCCGTTGAAGCTCGGCCTCGTCGAACGTGAGCGTGATCTCATCCGCGCTCGACGCCGCCAGCAGACGCTCGAGGTCTCCCGGCTCCCATGCAAGCGCGACGCGCTCGCTTTCGCGGCCGTCGCCCTCGGCGGCGGCCCGCTCCACGTCGAGCAAGAGGTCGACCCCCTCGTCCGCGTGCAGCGCCTTCTCCACCTCGCTCCGCGAGATCGTCGCAACGAGGCCGCGCGCCTCGCTGTCCCGGGAATCGACGAGACGGATGGTTCCGCTTCTCTCGTCCATATGTCCTCCTTCTCCTTGCACGTCGAGGGAGATCGACGCGCTTACAACCGCAAGACGGACAGCTCGCCTTCGATCTTCCCACCCGGCAGCAACAGTTGCAACGAAATTGTTCTAGCCGGCGGAGGGTTTTGCCCCAGGCGGTGCGTAGCGGTGGTGGAGGATCAGGGCGTTGCCATCGGTGTCCTGGAAGTACGCCTGGTAGCAGACGCCGCTGTCCAGCGTCTCGCCCTGGAACTCCACGCCGCGTGACTCGAGCTCCTTGCGGGCGGCGTCGACGTCCTCGACATGCAGCGCGATCGCCCCGGTGCTCGGGCTGAACTCGCGACCGATCTTGGCCGTGTCGACGACCTGGATCGTGAGGCTCCCGGTCTCGAACTCGCCGCCGAGCTCGTTGTCGTAGCGCTTCGAGCACTCCAGGCCGAGCACACCGACGTAGAACTCCTCCGCCTTCTCGAAGCTGGTGATCGGCAGAAAGACGAAGTCCGTGCGCGTGATGAGCTTCTCGGTATTCATGTGGAGTTCTTAGCACGCGCCGGCCCTCCCTGACCAGGGATAGTCGTGTCCTCCCAAGCCGAGTCCCAGGGATTGTCCCTCGCGGCCCGGGGGACAGTCCCTCGGACCTGTCCCGACGGCTCGGCGGATCGCCTGCCGCGACTGGCTAGCGCCGGCTGAACAGCCGGTAGCGAATGGTGTCGACGCACTCGACCGGTCGCTCCTGCGCTTCCCTCAGGCGCCGCTTCAGCGCGGGCGGCGCGCGCAGGTTCTCCCACTCGGCGAAGTGCTCGAGCGCCTCGGCGGCGTCGTCCAGGCGCTCGACGACCTGACGCCTGGCGACGCGCCGCTCCTCGAGCAGGCCCTCGGCGACGACCTGGGCGACCGCCTCGTCCATCGCCTCGATCACGAGCGCGAACTCACTCGCGTCGATGAACCCGAGCCCGCGGGACCCGGCCCGGACGGGCATGTCAATGCCTAGCGGATGCGCGTCGAGGACGCTCCCGCCGGGACGAACCGCCTGGTGGACGTTGCGCAGGACGTGCACGACGTCCTCGGTCTCCACTCATCAGAGCGACCAGGAGAAGAGCGCCAGGTCGAACTCACCCTTGGGCAGCTCGATCTCCCGCGCGTGCGCGACCTCGAAGCGGACGCGCCGCCGCAGCGCGTTCGGCGTCTCCGCCCGCGCCTGCGCGATCGCTTCCTCGTCCCCGTCGAAGCCGAAGACACGCGCACCCTCGCCCGCGCATGCCAACGAGAGCCTCCCGTCGCCGCAGCCGACGTCCAGGACGCGGCGCCCGCCCAGCTCGACCAGCTCGCGAATGGTCGCGAGCTCGACCCCGTCCGGGTCGACCACGAGCGGCATGGACCGAGGCTAACGCATCCGCGGTAGGCTCACTCCCGTGGCCGTGCTGACCTCGCAGGCCGAGCGCTCGGACGCGTTCGAGGGCCGCCGGGAGCGGATGGAGGAGCTCGTCGCCGAGCTGCGCGAGCGCACCGGCGCAGGTCGCCCGCGGCGGCGGCGAGCGCGCGCTCGAGCGGCACCGCTCGCGCGGAAAGCTGACCGCGCGCGAGCGGATCGACCGGCTGCTCGACCCGGACAGCGCCTTCCTCGAGCTCTCCGCCCTGGCCGCCTGGGACATGTACGAGGGACAGGCCCCCGGCGCGGGGATCGTCACCGGGATCGGCGTGATCGAGGGCCGCGAGTGCGTGCTCGTCGCCAACGACGCCACCGTCAAGGGCGGCACCTACTTCCCCCTCACGGTCAAGAAGCACCTGCGCGCGCAGGAGATCGCCGAGCAGAACCGCCTCCCGTGCATCTACCTGGTCGACTCCGGCGGCGCCTTCCTGCCGCTCCAGGCCGAGGTCTTCCCCGACCGCGACCACTTCGGACGGATCTTCTACAACCAGGCGCGGCATGTCGGCCGCCGCGATCCCGCAGATCGCCGTCGGTGATGGGCTCGTGCACGGCCGGCGGCGCCTACGTCCCGGCGATGAGCGACGAGACGATCATCGTCAAGGGCACCGGGACGATCTTCATCGGCGGCCCGCCGCTCGTGAAGGCGGCGACCGGCCAGGAGGTGAGCGCGGAGGAGCTCGGCGGCGCCGACGTGCACGCGCGGCTCTCGGGCGTCGCCGATCACTACGCGACCTCCGACGAGCACGCGCTCGCCCTCGTCCGCGAGATCGTCCGCAACCTGAACCCGCCGGAGAAGGACCTGCCCTGGGGTCTGACCCCGGCTGGAGCGCCCGCGGCCGATCCGGAGGAGCTGTACGGCCTCATCCCGGCCGACTTCCGCGAGCAGGTCGACCCGCGCGAGCTGATCGCGCGGCTCGTCGACGGCTCGCGCTTCCACGAGTTCAAGGCGCTCTACGGCGAGACGCTCGTCTGCGGCTTCGCCCGGCTCGAGGGCTACCCCGTCGGGATCCTCGCCAACAACGGGGTGCTCTTCGGCGGAGTCGGCCGCGAAGGGCGCGCATTTCGTCGAGCTCGCCTGCAAGCGGCGCGTCCCGCTCGTCTTCCTGCAGAACATCACGGGATTCATGGTCGGGAAGGAGTACGAGGCCGGCGGCATCGCCCGCGACGGCGCGAAGCTCGTGACCGCCGTCGCCTGCGCCGAGGTGCCCAAGTTCACCGTGATCGTCGGCGGCTCGTTCGGCGCCGGCAACTACGGGATGTGCGGCCGCGCCTACTCGCCGCGCCAGCTCTGGATGTGGCCGAACGCGCGCATCTCGGTGATGGGCGGCGAGCAGGCGGCGACGGTGCTGACGATGGTCGGCGACGCCGATCCGGAGGAGATCCGCGCCAAGTACGAGGCCGAGGGCAATCCGTACTACTCGACGGCACGGCTCTGGGACGACGGGATCATCGACCCCCTCGACACGCGCCGCGTGCTGGCGCTCGGGCTCTCGGCGGCGCTGAACGCCCCGATCCCCGAGACGACCTTCGGCGTGTTCAGAATGTAGGCCGATGGATCACACGCTCCGGCTCAACGACGAGGACCTGCGCCTGCTGCAGGCCGCGCTCCACTCGTACCTCGACGACTTCGGGCACGAAGAGGCTGACGTCCTGCGGCGGATCAAGGAGTTGCTCACGAGGCTGCCGACCCCCGGCGTGCCCGACGAGTGACGGGCGTCGTCCGGCTGCTGCTCTGGAACGTCGCCGACTCGAAGACGACGCTCGACGAGCTGAAGGCGAAGCTCCCGGAGCTGCCTGAAGGCGACCACTGGATCTCCGATTCCGCAAGTGAGCGCTTCGGACTGATCTCTTTCTCGGGCGAGCTGGACGACGTCGAGCGGGTCCGGGACCTGATCGGCAAGGATCCGGAGATCGGCGAGGAGTTCGAGCTTGCCTAGGCCGGCAACTCGTCCAGCTCGCGTTTCTCGGCATCCGTAAGGCGGCGGAGCGGCGCGCGCACGTCTTCGCGGATCGGGACGCCGCGCCGTCCGAGGACGTACTTGGCCGCAGCCTGGAAGGGAAAGCGGTCGAGCGCCGCCCGCAGCTCCCCCACTCCCGGACCGCCCTCGCGGACGAGCGCTACCACCCGTTCCGGGTACACCGACGCGAGGCCGGAGACCGCGCCGGCGGCTCCTCGCTCGAGGCCGGCGGACAGAAGGTCCTCGGCGCCGACGAAGACGTCCAGGCCCTCGAGCAGGTACGGCTCGACGGCCTCGAACGGACGGTCGGAGACCTTCAGGCCGGCGAGGTTGTCGACCTGTTCGCGCAGCCGCTCGAGAACGGGCACGGGCACCGCGTAGCCGCTCCGGGCCCTGAACTCGTATACGTAGAAGGGCAGCGGCGCACAGGCACGTGCGGCCGCGGTGAAGTGCGCGAGCAGCGCATCGTCGTCGAGGGCGAAGTACGGCGGCCCGATCACGGCCACGCCCGCCGCGCCTGTGTCCTTGGCGTGCTCGGCGAGCGCCGCGGTCTCCGCGGTGGTCTGCGCGCCGCAGTGGACGATCACGGGCAGCGGCCCCTCGAGGAAGAGCTCGGCTGCGCGCCGCCGCTCCGCCGCCGAGAGCAGGATCCCCTCCCCCGTCGTCCCGAGCGCAAGGATCCCGTCGAGCCCCGCGGCCGCGAGGAAGACGAGATAGGGCCGGAAGGCCTCTTCGTCCAGGGCGGCACCGCCGTCGCGGAGAGGCGTGACGGTCGCCGCGAGCGCTCCGCGCAGCATCAGCCACAACTCTACGATGCGCAGCGATGGCTTCGTTGCGAGTCGAGCGAGCGGGAGACGTCCTCCGGGTCACGATCTCGAAGCCCGAGCGCCGCAACGCGTTCGACGCCGCTCTCATCCGCGAGCTGACCGAGGCCTTCTCGGACATCGGCGACGCGCGGGCCGTCGTCCTCGGCGGGGAAGGCGAGAGCTTCTGCGCCGGCGCGGACGTGGAGTGGCAGCGGGCGTCGATCGACCTCGGCGAGGAGGGAAACGTTGAGGACGCGCTCCGCCTGCACCAGATGCTCGTCGCCGTCGACTCGTGCCCGGCGCCGGTCGTGGCACGCGTCCAGGGCTACGCCCTCGGCGGCGGCTCGGGCCTCGTCGCCTGCGCGGACATCGCCGTGGCAGGGCAGGATGCGATGTTCGGCTTCACCGAGGTGCGGCTCGGAATCATCCCGGCGGTCATCTCGCCGTTCGTCCTCGCCAAGATCGGGACCGGCGCCGCGCGGCGGCTCTTCCTGACGGGCGAGCGCTTCGACGCGGCGACCGCCCTGCGGATCGGTCTCGTGCACGAGGTGACGGACGAGCTGGACGAAACGGTGGCGCGTATCGTCGGCGAGATCGCGCGGTCCGGGCCGGGTGCGACGCGGGCGGCGAAGAAGCTCGTGCGCGAAAGGCCGGGCGGGGGCGAGGCGCTGGCGCGGATCGCGGCCCGTCTTCGGACCGGCGAGGAGGGCCAGGAGGGCCTGCGTGCCTTCCTCGAGAAACGCCGGCCGGAATGGAAGCCGCCGCCAGACGATTAACGAGCGCGACGCCGGGGAACGAGCCATGGTCGGGGACCATCGGCGAAAGGAGCGGCAAATGGCGTCACAGCGCTCGAAGAACAGTCGCAGCTCGAGCAGATC
Organism: uncultured Actinomycetes bacterium; assembly: GCA_963779895.1. Classification (GTDB taxonomy): domain Bacteria; phylum Actinomycetota; class Thermoleophilia; order Gaiellales; family Gaiellaceae; genus AC-32. Next base: position 178,385 of record CAWAAD010000001.1, read on the forward strand.
GAACAGCAAGAACGGATCCGGCTCCTCCGCGCGGGCCAAGGGGAGCAACGCGGCCACGAGCCAGCTCGAAGGACGCGAGCCGAGCCACGACCCGGACGTCTTCGTCGACATCGCCAAGGTCAAGGTCGACGAGATCTACGTCGACGTCGAGCAGCTGGAGGCCCACCTGGCGCTGCGGGCCAAGCTCGCAAACCTCCTGCAGGTGGTCGCCGGCGTCCACGTCCATCTCGGCAAGGTGGAGATCGACATCAAGGGCGTCGAGGCGCAGGCACAGCTGAAGGTGCGGCTGGAGAACCTCTACGACATCCTCGACCGGGCGCTCTCGACGCTCGACCGGAACCCGGAGATCCTCGAGAACCTCGTGAACACCGTCGACGACGCGGTCGGAAGCGTCGGCGAGATCGGCCAGAAGGCGCTCGGTCAAGGCGGCGCCCTGACCGAGACGCTCGGCGACGTCGGTCAAGCCGCTCAGCAGGCCGTCCAACCGGGAGGCGCGGCAAGCGAGGCCCTGGGTGGGTTGGGCAATGCTGCCGGACAGGCGCTCGGCCCCGGCGGTGCGGTCGGCCAGCTCGCCGGCAGCGCCGGACAGGCACTCGGCGGGATCGGTCAGGGGCTCGGGGGCGTCGGGCAGGGGCTCGGGCAGACAGCGGAGCAGGCTGCCGGCGGCGTGGGACAGGCCGCCGACGCTGCAGGTCAGGCAGGCCAGCAGGCCGGGCAGGGCGCCGCCGGCGCCGTCCAACAGGCCGGGGGCGCCGCGGGTCAGGCGGGCCAGCAGGCCGGGCAGGGCGCGGCCGGCGCCGCCCAACAGCCTGATGCCGCGGCGGCCGGAGCTCAAGACGCGGCAACCGGCGCCCAAACAGGTGACGGCGGCGGTACGACCAGGCGGAAACGAAGCGGGGGCCAGACCAAGCGGGGCTCGAAACGCGGATCCACACGGTCGAGCAAGAAAGGTTCGGCCAGCAGCCGCTCCTCTTCGAAAGGCTCCAGCAAGCGCTCGTCCTCGTCATCCCGCAGCAGCAAGCGGAAGTCTTCGTGATGCTGCCCGACTTCGAGGCGTCGGGGCGCATGAAGGCCCGGAGCCTCGAGGCACACGTCCCGGCTGACGCGGAAACCGAGAGCGAGGGCGAGGGCGTAGCAATCACGCACCGGGAGTCTCGAAGCGGCCTTCCGGCGAAGCCCGAGCCGGGCGGGCGCTACCGCAACATCACCGTCGAGAAAAGGGTGATCGGCGAGCTGAAGGGCGAGGGGCCGGGCGCGGACGCCCGGCCCTCGTCCGCTACGCCGAAAGCAGGCGGTTGAAGAACGAGCGGTAGCGCGTCAGGGCGACGCGCAGCTCTTCTGTCGAGACGTCCTCGCCCCTCTCCCACTGCGCCTCGAGATTCGAGCGCTCGTCGCTGAAACCCGCGGTCAACTGCTTCATCAGCTCGCCCACGAGGTCGTCGGCCTCTTCGACCATCCGCCGCGGCTCGTCGACGAAGCCCGCCTGCAGGTCTTCCCAGCGCCGGCGAAAGCGTTGTGCTTCCTCGCCTGCCAGGAGCGGGGCTCGATCATCGCCCGAATCCACGTCTGCGGCCGCCTGCGGCCGCGAAGTCTCTTCGGCGGCGTCCTCCTCTTGCGGGGACGAGCCCGGTGCTGTCGCCGAGCGGGATTCCGGCTCCTGCCGAGGTTCCGGCCCTCCGTCGGTCGTGTGCTCCTGCTCCCGGTCGGCGAACTCGGGTCCCGTGTCTTCGTGCGTCACATCCTGCTCTCGCTGACTCATCGGTGCGTCACACCTTCCTTCCTCTCGCCTTCCGCGGTCTCGGTCTCATCACGATGAAGAGGTTCGTCCTCGGCCGGCTCGAGGAGCTCCTCGAACAGCGCCCGGTAGTGCTTCATCGCCTGGCGCAGGTCCTCGGTGGTCGCCTCTCCCTCTTCATTCTTGTCTGCGATTCCGTGCGCCGAGCGATACCGCTCGACGACCTGCGGATAGTCGACCGAGATGTCGTCGGCGCGTCGCTCGAAGTCATCCATCGGATAACCCCGCTCGCTCATGACCGACGTGACGAGCTGATCGGCTCTCTTGACCGCGCCGGCGGGATGATCCACGAAGTCCGCCTGCACTTGCCTCCACGACTCGAGGTGCTGCTCGCGGGCGGCGGGTGACAGATGACGGATTTGCAGCCGCTCACGCCGCTCGACGCGCGAGGTCAGTTCAGCCTCGGCCGGGCGTCTGCCGCCCCGCCGTTCCACGGTCCTGTCGTACTCCGGTCCGAAGCGCTGCTGCAGGCTCGACGTCCGGCGCCGCGTCAGCGCCGCTCCGACGACCAGCGCCACAAGCACTACTGCGCCCACGGCGATCAGGATCCACGCCCAAATCGGCATCGGATACTCCTCCTTGCGTTGACTTTCCATTCCTGGCGAGACGGCCGTTCGCCCGTCAAACGACTCCGCCAGGTCGTGCGGGACTACAACGGCTCTTGGCTCGCAGTAGATACTCGCCGGGACTAGCCTCCCCACAGTGCCTGTCGAGAAGCTGCTGGTCGCCAACCGTGGCGAGATCGCGCTGCGCGTCTTCCGGGCCTGCCGCGAGCTCGGAATCGCGACCGTCGCGGTCGCCCCTCCGGACGACCGGGGCTCCCTCCACGCCCGCTCCGCCGACGAGACGGTCGAGATCTCGTGCTACCTCCACTCCGAGGAGCACATCCGGGCCGCGAAGCAGACCGGCGCGGACGCGATTCATCCCGGCTACGGCTTCCTCGCGGAGAGCCCGGACTTCGCCGCCGCGGTCGAGGCGGCCGGGCTCGTCTGGGTCGGGCCGCCCGCGGACGCGCTCGCGCGCCGGCGGCGACAAGCTCGCGGCGAAGCGGATCGCGCGCGAGGCCGGCGTGCCGGTCGTCGAGCGAGGGCGAGCCGGGCGAGCTCGGGTTCCCGCTGCTCGTCAAGGCGGCCGCGGGCGGCGGCGGGCGCGGGATGCGGGTCGTGCGCGAGGCGGGCGAGCTCGAGGAGGCGCTCGCGGCGGCGCGCCGCGAGGCGAAGGCCGCCTTCGGCGACGACGCGCGTCTTCTGCGAGCGCTTCGTCGAGCGGCCGCGCCACGTCGAGATCCAGCTGCTCGCCGACGCGCGCGGCGAGCGTCGTCGCGCTCGGCGAGCGCGAGTGCTCGATCCAGCGGCGCCACCAGAAGGTGCTCGAGGAGTCGCCCTCACCGGCGCTCGACGTCGAGCTGCGCGGCGCGCGATGAGCGCGGCCGCCGTCGCGTTCGCGCACGCGCGATCGGCTACCGCAGCGCCGGCACGGCCGAGTTCATGCTCGACGGCCGCGACTTCTTCTTCCTCGAGCTGAACGGCCGCATCCAGGTCGAGCACCCCGTCACGGAGCTCGTCACGGGCGTCGACCTCGTCCGCGAGCAGCTGCGGATCGCCGCGGGCGAGCCGCTGCGACCTGAGCCCTGTGTTCCACAGGGCACGCGGTCGAGGTCCGGCTCTACGCGGAGGATCCGCGCACGTTCCTGCCGCAGGCCGGGCGCGTCGAGCGGCTGCGGCTGCCCGGACGGCATCCGGGTCGACGCCGGCGTCGAGGAGGGCGACGAGATCGGGACTCGCCTACGACCCGCTGATCGCCAAGCTGATCGCGCACGGGGCGACGCGCGCGGAGGCGCTCGAGCGACTCGCCGGCGCGCTCGCCGGAGACCGAGGTCGAGGGCGTCGTCACCAACCTGCCGTTCCTGCGCTGGCTGGTCGCCCACCCCGCCGTTCGCGCCGGCGAGACGACCACCGCGTTCCTGACCGAGCACCCGCCGCTCTCGGCAGCCACCGCTGCGACTGCCGGACCGGCCCTGGCGGGGCGTTCCGGCTCAACCTGCCCGCGCCCCGCGCCCGCGTCGCCGCCCGACCTGGATCGCTGCCCGCGACCACCGGCCGCGGGCGAGCAGAGCGCGCTGACGGCGCCGATGCCCGGGAACGGTCATGCAGCGTGCTCGTCCGCGCGGCGACACGGTGCAGCCGCGCCAGACGCTCGTCGTGCTCGAGGCGATGAAGATGGAGACGCCGGTCGTCTCGCCGTACGAGGCCGTCGTGCGCGCAGTCCACGTCGAGCGAGGGCGACCGGGTCGCGGGCGGCAAGCTGCTCGTCGAGCTCGAGGAGTAGCTAGAAGAGCTTCTGGAGCTTCATCGCCTGGCCCAGGTCGCCTTTCACCTTCAGCTTCCCGGACATGTAGGCGGCGGTCGGGTTCTGCTCGCCGTTCGCGATGTTCATGAACGTTTCCGACGAGGCCTGGATCGTGCAGTCGGCGTCGGCGCCGTCCTCGCTGACCGCAACGTTGCCGTCGTCGACGTCGACCGTCCAGGTGCCGGCGCCGTCGATCTCGAAGCGGTAGGACGTGGTCAGGCCGGCGGCCTTCGCCGGGTCGATCCGGGTCTCGAGGTCTCGAAGAACTCGCGCGGGTTGTCCATCGCCGGCGAGCCTACACAACGGGCTCGGGAGCGAACGGACGTCGAGCGCCGGTCGAGGGCAGGAGGGCCGCCAGCAGGAAGCCCGGGACGGCGGCAGCCGCGGCGGCGTACATCGCGGTGCGCAGGTCGATCGAGTCGGCGACCGCGCCGAGCCCCACCGCGGCGATCCCGCCGAGCCCGATCGAGAGCCCGATCGAGAGGCCGGAGGCCATCCCGATCCGGCCGCGGCAGGTACTCCTGGCCCATCACCATCGTCACGCCGAAGGTGCCGATCACGCAAACGCCGACGAGCGCGAGCGCGACCGCGCCGAGCGCTCCGCCGACACGCGACGTAGGCGACCGGATCAGCGGACCGACCGCGAGCATGCTCGCGACGAGCACCGGCCGGCGGCCGAGCCTGTCGGCGATCGGCCCGGCGGCCAGCGTCCCGAGCCCGCCGGCGAGCAGCATCAGCGAGAGCAGGTGGCTCCCGTGGGCCTTCGAATGGCCGAGCGAGACCTCCCAGAGCGGGACGAAGGTCACCAGGCCGAACCAGGCAACGCTGCGGAAGGCGATCACGCCGAGCAGCAGCACCAGAGCGCCCGGGCGGTCCGGGCCGGTCTCCTCGACCGCCGCGTTCGGCTCGGGCGCGAGCCCGGAGAGAAACGGCACGGCCGCGAGGATGAGCGCGGCGACGGCGAGGCACGGAAGAGCGAGCAGCAGCCCGCCCGTCAGGCCGAGCGCGAGCACGAGCGGCGTCGTCGCCGTCGGCCCGAGCGCGTAGCCGACGTTCCCGCCGAGCGAGAACAGGCTCATCCCGCTCGCCCGCCGCCGGCCGCTCGCGTAGGCGGCGAACTTCGAGCCCTCCGGGTGGTAGGCGGCCACGCCGAGCCCGGAGACGACCACGAGCAGGAGCACGAGCCAGTACGCAGGCGCCGAGGCCGCGAGCGCGATTCCGGCCCCGGCGACGGCAACGCCGGCCGGCAGCAGCCAGATCGCGCCGCGCCGGTCGGACCAAGGCCGAACAGCGGCTGGACGAGCGAGGAAGAGAGCGGCCGAGCCGAGCATCACCATGGCGGCGAGGGTGTAGGAGAGGTCGAAGCGCTCGACGAGAAACGGAAGCAGCGCGGGAAGCGCGCCGTTGGCGAAGTCGGTCGCGAGGTGCCCCGCCGAGAGAGCCGCCATGGCTCGTTTGTCGACCTCGGCCCGCACGGGCCGAGCCTAGCTACGCGGCGTTACGGGCCGGCTCGGCTGACAGGTGGCGGTCGATCAGCGCGTGAGCGAGCTGCCACTGGGCGCGTGCGATCCGGATGCGGTTGCGCTCGATTGCGCCGACGGACGCATTCGAGCCGCGAAGGTCTTGCCGCTCGGCGACCAGCTCGGCGATGTGGACGACGAGCGACTCGACCGAGCGTGGCTTCCAGCTTCGCCGGAAGCGGGACCTGGGCAGGGGCCGAAGTGAGGGGCCGCGAGCCATGCTCTCCTTATCGGTGCGAAAGCGACGGACGTCAAGCCCCTCCACCGGACGCAGGGTACGAGGGCGGTCGGCTAGCATCGCCCCGCGATGCAGGTCGAGCTGAAGGCGGTTGCGCCTGGAGAGATCGAGGCCGACGTCGTTGCGTTTCCGCTGGTCGAAGGCGAAGGCCCGCCCGGCGCCGCGACCGCCCTCGACGGCAAGCTCGAAGGGCTGATCGCGCGACTCGTGCAGGACGGTGAGCTGCGCGGCGAGCTCGGCTCGGCCCGGGTGGTGCACCTGGACGGCAAGCTGCCGGCCAAGCGCGTCGTCCTCGCCGGGATCGGCAAGGCGGACCGGATCGACGCGGACTCGTTCCGCACCGCGGCCTCCGCCGTCGCCCGGGAGACACGCGGCTTTGCGGAGTCGATCGCGTGGGCGGTCGATGACTCGCTCCCGATCGGGCCCGGGGAGCAGGCTCGGGCGATCGTCGAGGGCACGCTGATCGGCGGCTACGAGCCCGCGCGCTGGAAGAACGACGAGCCGAAGTCGAAGCTGGCCAGGCTGACCGTCTGCGGCGGCGCCGCCCTCGAGGACACGGTCGAGCGCGCCGGCCGAGTCGCCGGCTGGGTGAACGGGGCGCGCGATCTCGTCAACAGCCCGCCGAACGAGGCCACGCCCGCGTGGCTGGCCGCCCGGGCCGCAGAGATGGCGGGCGAGCTCGAGAACGTCGAGGCGCAGGCGCTCGGGCCGGACGAGATCCGCTCCCAGGGGATGGGCGCCCTCGCCGCGGTGGCGCAGGGAAGCGACACGGAGCCGCGGCTGATCGTCCTGCGCTACGAGCCGCCAGCAGCCCGCGCACCCGGAGCTCGTGCTCGGCCTCGTCGGCAAGGCGATCACCTTCGACACCGGGGGGATCTCGCTCAAGCCGTCTCTGCACATGGAGGACATGAAGGGCGACATGGCCGGCGGTGCCGCCGTGATCGAGGCAACCGGGGCGATCGCCGACCTCGGCCTGCCGATCCGCGTGCTGAGCGTCGTCGCCTCCTGCGAGAACATGCCGGGCGGGAACGCCTACCGCCCCGGCGACATTCTCACCGCGGCCAACGGGAAGACGATCGAGGTCACCAACACCGACGCCGAGGGCCGCCTCGTGCTCGCGGACGCGCTCTGGTATGCGCGCGAGAACGGCGCGACGCACCTGCTCGACCTCGCCACGCTGACCGGCGCGATGGAGGTCGCGCTCGGCGATCTGTACGCCGGCGTCTTCGCGAACGAGGACGGCTGGCGCGACCAGGTGGTCGGCGGCGGGCCAGGCGAGCGGCGACCTCGCATGGGGGTTTCCGATGCACCCCCGCTACCGGCGCTACGTCGATTCCGCGTTCGCCGACATGAAGAACTCGTCCGACCTCCGGCAGGCGGGCGCGATCCTCGCGGCCGAGTTCCTGAAGGAGTTCGCAGGCGAAGGGCCCTGGGCGCACCGCGACATCGCCGGCCCCGCCTTCCTCGAGCGCTCCCGCGGCGACTACCTGTACCAGCCGGCGGCACCGGCTACGGCGTCCGGCTGATCGTCGAGCTGGCGTCGCAGCTCTCCGCGTGAACTTCGACCTCTCGGCCGAGCACGAGCTCGTTCCGCCGCACGGTCCGCGAGTTCGCGGAGCGAGCAGGTCGCGCCAGTGGCGGCGGAGCTCGACCGCGAGCACCGCTTTCCGTACGAGCTCGTCTCCGAGCTGGCCGAGCTCGGGCTGATGGGGATGCCGGTCCCGGAGGAGCTACGGCGGCGCGGGCACGGACACGCTCTCGTACGCGATCGCGGTCGAGGAGCTGACGCGGATCGACTCGTCCGTCGCGATCACGATGGCCGCGCACACCTCGCTCGGGACGATGCCGATCCTGCTCTTCGGCAGCGAGGAGCAGAAGCGGCAGTGGCTGCCCGAGCTCGCCTCCGGCAAGCAAGCTCGCCGCTTTCGGGCTGACCGAGCCGGGCGCCGGCTCGGACGCCGGCGCGCCGCGCACGACGCGCCGAGCTGCGGGACGGGCAGTGGGTCGTCAACGGCTCGAAGATCTTCATCACGAACGCGGGCACGGACATCACGGCGCTGCGTGACGATCACCGCGCGCACCGGCGACGAGGAGATCTCGAACCTCATCGTCCCGAACGGCACTCCCGGCTACGAGATCTCGGCGCCGATGGAGAAGCTCGGCTGGCGCGCCTCGGACACGCGCGAGCTCTCCTTCAGCGACTGCGCGGTGCCCGAGGAGAACCTGCTCGGCGAGCGCGGCCAGGGCTTCCGGCAGTTCCTCGAGATCCTCGACGGCGGCCGGATCTCGGTCGCGGCAATGGGCGTCGGCCTCGCGCAGGGCGCCTACGACCTCGCGGTCGCCTACGCGAAGGAGCGGCGAGCAGTTCGGCAAGCCGATCGCGCCGCTTCCAGGCCGTGCAGTTCGCAGCTCGCGGACATGGCGGTCGAGATCGAGGCCGGCCGCGCGCTCACCTACAAGGCGGCGTGGCTGAAGGACGAGGGCCGGCCCTTCGCCAAGGAGGCCGCGATGGCGAAGCTCTTCACGGGCGAGCTCTCACACCGCGTGGCCAACGCGGCCCTGCAGATCCACGGCGGCTACGGCTTCATGGAGGAGTCGGCGATCTCGCGGCTCTACCGCGACCAGAAGATCCTCGAGATCGGCGAGGGCACGAACGAGGTGCAGCGGATGGTCATCGCCCGCCACTCGGGCTCACGGGCGGTTAGCGCCGCCGCGCGCTCACCGGAGCGGGCTCTCCCGTCAGCTCTCCTCGCCGGACGTAACCGACCGCTCTCCGGCGTGCCTACGGCGTCTGACCCAGCGGGTCGGGAAGAGCAGGACGACCGCGAGGACGACCAGGGCGCCGACGAGGATCAGGATCCGATCGCGCGTCGACGAGCCGCCGCCGGACGGCTTCGCTACCTCGACGCCGTTCGCCGCTGCGAGCTTGCGCACAGCCTCGGCGGTGGACTCCGTCAGGTCGGTCGGGATCTGCCCCGCCTTGACGCCTTTCAGGACTCCGAGCTCCTTGTCGACCGTCTTCCCGTTGCCGTTGTAGAAGCCGAAGCCGGCGGGCATCGCCACGAGCAGCCGGTTCGAGTACTGGAACGAGAGCTCGTTCCAGAGGAACTTCGAGTACGGCTGCGGCTTGCCGAAGAGGCTGCCGGCGGTTCCAAGGTCGCTGCTGAAGGCGATGATCGCGACGCGGATCGTGTACCCGTGGCTGTTCGCGGCGGAGACGGTCTGCCTGAGCTCGTTCGCGGCCGAGTCGGAGATCGGCGCCTCGAAGGGCAGGAAGACCTGCTCGGAGAGGAGCACGTCGCTTGCCGGGTCGCCGTTCGCCCGCGCGCTGCCGGGCACGGCGAAGACGAGCACCAGCAGCAGGAGGAGGAGTGCGCGCCTCATCGACTCTCCAGGGCCCGCTGGGCCTCGTCCTCCTCGCTCAGCAGGCGCAGGAGGAAGAAGGAGAGGGCCGCGAAGAAGACGATCAGCTGCTCGGCGTTCATCAGGATCCCGCCGAGATTCTGGTCCTTCGCCGGCGAGAAGCCCCCAGAGGCGCGGCGCGTGCTCGTAGAACGTGTAGAAGGCCCGCGCCGAGAAGATGTAGGCGAGCGAGAGGAAGGCCGAGCCGATGTACGCGACGCCGAGGTAGGCGAGCCGGACGGCGGTCGAGACCCGGTGCGGCTCGTCGGCGAAAACCGGCCACCAGAAGACGAGCCCGGCCAGGATCAGCAGGCCGTGCTCGAGATTCAGCGGCCACCCCGTTCGGAGCGCCCAGTCGTAGAACGGCGGCAGGTGCACGCCGTACCAGACGGCGAGCCAGAAGGGCAGCGCGACCAGCGGCCGGGTCGCGAGCTCCAGCGGCCGCCCCCCGCGCGCGGCGACGGCGTCGCGCATCGCGGGAGTGAGCCCGAGGACGAGCAGCGGCGGCGCCCAATCGGCGATCATCACGTTCTGGAGCAGGTGGATCACGAGCAGGTAGTGAATCGCGATCGTCTCCAGCGGCGAGTTGAGCGAGAACGAGATCAGGGCGATGCCGAGCCCGAAGATCGTCGCGCGAACCGGGGTCGGGCGCTCGACGGTGCGAGCGAGGCGGACGTAGCCGTAGACGGCGAGGGCCGAGAGCGCGAGGAAGATCCACTCGAAGCTGAACGACGTCGAGGCGGGCGCGCTCATCGCTGGGAAAGCGCGGCGCCGACGGGCACCGGTCGGCGCGCCCAGCAAGTAGGGCGCGCAGCAGCAGCGCGACGCAGATCCCGAGCGTCAGCAGCTGCTCGACCATCATCACCGCTCCTGCAAGGCGCTGGTCGGTGAGCGGCGAGAGGCCGAAGAGCCGGTCGGCGGGGCTGCGCATAGCTCGCGTAGCGCGCGCTCGAGCTGAAGAGGAGCACGTCCACGACCGGCTGGGCGAGAACCAGCATCGCGAGCGCGAAGAGGATCCGCTGCGGGCGCCGCAGAGCGCGCTCGTGGCGAGCCGGGTCGACGAGCTGCGTCCACGCGAGCAGCCCCGTCACGACGAAGCTCAGGTGCTCGAGGTCGTGAACGAACGGGTGCGCGGCCGCGTAGTCGTAGAGGCGCGGAACGTGCCAGGCGAGGATCGCGGCCGCCCAGAGGCCGAGGGTGACGAGCGGGCGCAGCAGCATCGAGAGGAGAGACGCGCAGCGGCCGGAAGCCGGCGAGCGGCCGGAGCAGCGCGGGCGGCAGCAGGAAGAAGAGCAGCGGCCCGCGGACCGCGAGGACGAGCAGCACGGCCGCGGCGTCGCCGATCAGGACGTGCTGGAGCATGTGCGCCGAGAGCAGGCGCTCGTCGCCCGCCTCGTCGAGCGGAGAGACAAGCGGCAGCACGAGCAGCGCGAGACCCGCGGCGAAGAGCAGCGCGCGGGTCCAGGGCGCATGGCCGGGACGGCGGCGGCGCAGGCGGAGGAACGCCTGGAGGAAGAGAGCAGACGGCGAGCAGCGGCGGCGAGCAGGACCGCCGGCGGCGTTTGCCAGGACGTGGAGAGGTGGGCGCTCGGCACGGTCGGCAGCGAAGCAAGCCTGCGGTGACGACGGAGCCGCGGTCGTGATCCTGCCTGCGAATGGGCCGGGCTCTCTGCCTCTCTCGCCGTGCTCGTCGCGGCCGGCTGCTCGTCGTCGCGGCCGAACGTGCCGACGATCCGGCGCCGCACGGACGTTCGCGCTCACCGGCTTCGCGCCGCGCCGGATCGCGCACCCGGGCACGACGAGGCTCTCCTTCACGATCAGCCAGCCGTCCGGCGCGCCGCTCACCTCGTACCGCCGCGGCGCCGGCCCGCACACGGGCGTCCACCTGATCGTCGTCCGGCACGACCTCTCGGTGATCATCCACCGCCACCCGCCGATCGGCCCCGACGGGCGAGATCACGCAGGCGATCGACTTTCCCTCCCCGGGCCCCTACCGCGTGCTCGTCGACGCCTACCCGGCGGTCAAGGGCGCGCCTCGCAACTTCCAGCTTCACGAGGACATGCGCGTCGGCGGCGCCTACCACCCGCAGCCGCTGCCGCCGTATCTCCGCAAGCGTGACCGTCGACGGCTACCACGTCACGCTCCGCGCGCCGCGCAGCCTGCATGCGATCGAGCCCGCGCACCTGACCGCGACGGTGACGACCCGTCCGGGCGGCCCGCAGCCGTTCACGCCGTGGTACGGCGCACTCGCGCACGCCGTCTTCTTCCGCAACGGGCTCGCTCGACTACTTCCACACCCACGTCTGCGGGCCGACGCGCCCGGCTGCACCAGCGTCCTCGGCGCGACGACGCGTCACCGGCACTTCCTCGACAGCCCGGCAAGCTCCAGGTCGGCGTGCTGCTGCCGGTCGCCGGGACCTGGCGGCTCTTCCTGCAGTTCCTGGCGGACGGGCGCATCCGTGACCGCGCCGTTTACGCTTCAAGCGTCTCGATGAGGCGGCTTGCTCTGGCTGCCGGCTCGTCGCGCTGCTCGTGCTCGCGGCGCGCTGGCTCTGCTACGCGCTCGCCGCGCCGAGCCCGCTCGCGAAGCCGGCTCGAGGCCTCGGCCGGAGGACCCCGCCTCGTCGTCGTGACGCTGGTCTCGCTCGGCCTCGCCGCGGGCGTCTCCGCCTTCGCGGTGTGGCTGGCCGCGCTCGGCGTGCGCGAGCGCGCGCGCCTGCGGCCCGAGCGCGTCGCGCCGACGCATCCGCCTGCGCCGGCTCGGCCTCCGCTTCGCCGTTCTGTACGCCACGAGCTCGTTCGCGTTCGCGCTGTTCGAGTCGTACCTGCACTGGCGCGCGGGGATCGGCTTCCACGGGCTCTCCTGCCTCGTCGGGCCGGTGCACCGCAACGCGATCCCGGTCCTCGGCGCGCTTGCCCTCGCGGCGGCCGCGCTCGCAGAGGCCGTCGCGCACGTGCTCGCCTGGATACGCGCGGTCGTCCGCGAGCTCCTGCGGCAGCGGCTCGCCGCCCAGCCGCTCTCGGCAACACCCGCCTTCCGCGACCGCGCGCTCCCGCGCCCGACGCGCTCAGGTCGCCCGCCCGCGCGGGCCGCCGCTCCCCGCGTAGCCGCTTTTTCCCACTACGCGAAAGGAGATTCGAATGAAGAGGGCCGTGGTGCTCGCCACGGTGGCGGCTGTGTCGCTCGTGCTCGCGCAGAGCGCGTTTGCGCACGCGATCCTGAGCCCGCCCGTGGCCAAGTCGAAGGTGTTGCAGCAGCTCACGCTCTCGGTACCGACCGAGGAGGAGGGCGCGACGACGACACAGATCGAGCTGACCGTGCCGGACGGTTTCGCGATCGACTCGTTCGAGCCCGCGCCCGGCTGGAAGCGCAGCGCGCAGACGACGGGCTCCGGCGAGGAGGCGGTCGTCCAGAAAGTGACCTGGAGCGGCGGCAAGGTCCCGACCGGCGAGGACTCCGTCTTCCACTTCAACGCCAGCCTGGGATCGAACAAGACGTACGTCGTCGAACGTGCGGCAGACGTACTCGAACGGGAAGATCGTCGACTGGAACGGGGCCGAGAGCTCCGACTCGCCCGCGCCGCGGATCGAGGCGGTCTCGTCGCTCGCCGGCGGCGGGACGACACTGCTCTCGATCATCGCGCTCGTGGTCGGCGGCGTCGCGATCGTGCTCGGGATCGTGGCGCTCGCGACGAGAGGACGCTCGCTCGCGTGAGACGGGCCTGCGTCCTCGCGGCGGCTGACGGCCGCGGCGCTCGCCGCGCCCGCGGCCGCCTGGGCGCACGCCGCCCTGCTGCGCACCGTCCCGGAGGCCAGCCGTACGGTGAACACGCCGCCGCCCGAGGTGCGACTGACCTACAGCGAGCCGGTCGAGCCGCGCTTCGCGATCGTCTCGGTCACCGACGCCGCCGGCCGGCAGGTGACCTCCGGCTCCGCCGCAGCGCCGCGCCCGGCGCGCCGCAAACGCTCGTGACGCCGCTGCGCAAGGTGCCCGAGGGCTGGTACCTCGTCTTCTGGCGGGTGATCTCGGCCGACGGGCACCCGGTGCGTGGAGCGTTCACCTTCGCGGTCGGGCCGAACCCCGGGCCGCCGCCGGAGTTCCGCGTGCCCGTCGCTCAGCGAGACCGCGCACACGCCGCAGCTCCTGATCGCGCGCTGGGCTGGTCTTCCTGTCGCTGTTCGCCAGCACTCGGGCTGTTCGCGCTGCGGGCCGTGATCGCACGGCCGGTCGCGCGGCTGGTCAGCGGCACCTCGCTGCGGCCGCGTCTCCGTCGCCTTCGGCGTCGCGCTCGCGGCGTCGCCCTCGTCGCGATCCCGGTCTACGTCGTGCTGGCGACCGCGCAGTTCTCGCTGCGCTCGGCGTTCGACCTCGGGCGCCCTGCTCCCCGTCGCACGCGCCTCGGGGTTCGGGCGCAACTACCTCGACCTCGAGCTGGTGCTCGCGCTGTTCGCGGTCGCGGCCGGGGTCGCGCTCGCGCTCGACCGGCCCGAGCGGCCGCAGCGCTCGGTCGCGGAGCTGCCTCGCGCTGACGGCGGCGCTCGGCGCGGCGGCGGCGACCCTCGTGCTGCCCGGCCTCGCCGGACACGCCGGCCAGCGCTCACCGCGCGGGCCTCGCGCTGCCGCTCGACTGGCTCCACCTCGGCGCCGGGGCGATCTGGCTCGGCGGGCTGATCGGCCTCGTCGTCTTCTGGCTGAACGTCGGGCGCGAGGGCCGCGTGGCCGCGCTCTCCGTCGTCGTCCCGCGCTTCTCGAACGTCGCGTTCGTCTCCGTGCTGGCACTGGTCGGCTCCGGGATCGGCCAGTCGCTGCTGGAGCTGCCGACGCTTCGGCTCGCTCTGGCAGACGAACTACGGCAAGGCGCTGGTGGTCAAGATCGTGCTGCTCTTCGCGGCGCTCGGCTGGCGGCGGTCAACCTCGCGCAGCACGAAGCCGCGGCTGAGGCGGCCGGCGTGCGCCCGTCGGTCGGCCCGGGCGCCGCGCTCGTGCTCTCGCCGGCTCGTCCAGGGCGAGATCCTGTTCGTCGCGGGTGCGCTCTTCGCGGCGGCCGTGCTGACGAGCCTGCCGCCGCCGGCTTGCGCGCTCGCCCGCGTGAAGAACATCGCCGCCCGCGTCGGCCCGGGCCCGGTCTCGAAAGTGGTCGAGAAGGGGCCGTACAGCGTGCGCGTCACAGGTAGCCCGAACAAGGCCGCAGTCAACAACGACTTCGCGGTGACCGTCACGAAGGACGGGCAGCCGGTGCGCGGCGCGCAGGTCGTCACCCGGTTCGACATGCTGGACATGGAGATGGCCGACGCAGAGCTTCCGCTTCCGCGAGGCGCGTCCCGGGCTCGTTCACGAAGTCCGCGCCCGCGCTCGTGATGGTCGGGCACTGGGCGCTGCAGTTCGAGATGACCGTGCCCGGGCCAGCAGCCGTTCGTCGTCACCCTCCTGGACCGGGCGAACGGATGAGCGTGTACACGCGCCTCTTCCTCGCGCTCGTGGCCTGGCCGTCGCCGCGGCGCCGTGGGTCGTCGTGATCGAGGCGATCCGCCGGACGATCTAGATGCGCGTCCGGGTCACCGTTCTCGTCGCCGGCGTCGCGCTCGCCGTGCCCGCACCGGCCGCCGCACACCTGCGCACGAGTCGCGTCGCGGTCGGCTACCGCGGGACGGTCTCGCGGGTGCCCCGCGGGCTCTCGGCCCGGCTCTATCGCGCCGACCTCGCGCTCAGGCTGACTGTCGCGCGCGGCCACCGGGTGGTGGTGCTGGGCTACGCCGGCGAGCCGTTCCTGCGGCTCGAGCACGGC
Organism: uncultured Actinomycetes bacterium; assembly: GCA_963779895.1. Classification (GTDB taxonomy): domain Bacteria; phylum Actinomycetota; class Thermoleophilia; order Gaiellales; family Gaiellaceae; genus AC-32. The sequence continues at coordinate 193,476 of CAWAAD010000001.1, forward strand.
GAGGTGCTCGTGAACGCGGCCTCGCCGACGGCGGCAGGCGCAGGACTGACGCGAAGCGGCGCCGGCTGGCGCGTGCTGGCACGCAGCCCGAGCGTCACCTGGCACGACAGGCGGGTACGGGGCCTGCCAGGCGGAGTCGACCGAGGCGCGTGGAGCGTTCCGCTGGTCGTGGACGGGCGGCCCGGCCGGCTTCAGGGGACGATCGAGCGCGTGTCAGCCCCGTCGAAAGTGGCCTGGCTCGTTCTCGGGGCGCTGTTCGCGGCGTTCACCGGGCTGCTGCTCGCGCGCCGGCGCCAGAGCACCCTGCGCACGGCCTGCATCGTCCTCGGCGCGATCTCGGCCGCCGCCGCCCTCGCGATCGCTATCGGCTCCTCGGCCGCATCGACCGCCTCGGAGGGAGTCTGGGCCGAGAGCGGCAACGAGGCTGTCTTCCTGCTTGCCGGCGCGATCTTCCTCTTCCGGGGCTCGCGCGGCGCGAGAGCAATCGCCGGCGGCTTCCTCGGCCTGGTCGCCCTTGCGGCGGGCCTCACCCGGCTGCCGGTGCTCTGGCACGGGATCGTGCTCTCCGCGTTACCCGGACAGCTCGCGCGCCTCGCGGTTGTCGTCGCGATCGGAGCCGGCGCCGCTGCCGCGATCCTCGGCGTCGTCGTCTTCTTCGACGTGCTCGAGCACTACGAAGAGCCGAAGCTCAAGCGGGCGGAGCGATCTCGAGCGGGCCGCCGCGCTTCACGTAGCGATGGAACATGAAGTGCGCTGCGGCGGTCATGCGCAGACGGAGCGTCTGGTAGTTCTCCCGGTCGATCGAGGTGGTGAACCAGGCGGGGATCGTCGGGTTGACGAACGAGACGATCCACACCGGCCGCCCGTCGACGCGGCCCTCGCCGAGCACGTGCGCGTTCTCGAAGCGGTCGCCCCAGGCCGGCTGCGGCACGCGCAGCGCGGGCTCCTGCGGGCTTCGCGTCCAGGGCGCACCGGGCCGCGCCCGGTCCCAGCGCGTCGTTCCGATCACGACCGCGGCCGCACCGTCCTTGATCCGGTAGGAGAGGCGGTCGGGAGCCGCCATCCGCCAGGTCGTGTGCAGCCCGGCCGTGGGGCTCGAACGCAGCGACTCGACGTAGACGAGGCTCCGCAGCCGGCGGAGGACCCTGTCTGCCCGCCTGACGATCGCTCCGGCGGGCTTCGCGGACGCCGGGATGTGGAAGACGACCGGCGGGCTCCCGCCGGGCCTCACCTCGACCCGTCCTGTCACCGACACGTCCGCGCCGTAACAGCCTGCCCCGCAGGGATGCGCCCTGACGACGTGGCCGCCGGTCAGGAAGGAGAGCGAGAGCCCCGACTTCGGCGGCCCGCTCGAGGAGAGCACGGTCGCCCTCAGCCGACCGGGGGTCACGGCAAGAGCAACGGCGAGGCTTCCCGATTCGCCCGCGAGGACGAGCGCCCCGCGCGGCACGGCGGCCGGCCGTGAGACGCCCACCGTCAGGGGCGCGGTCGCGACCGGCGAGCCGTTCCCCGAGCCGAGCCACGCGATCGCCACGACGGCCGCCACGAGCACGCCGACGAGAACGGCAGCGCCGCCGAGGAGGCCCCGCTGCGTGGGTGCATTCACTTCCCGAACCGTAGCGGCCGGAGTGCTGCCCGAAACCCGCAGGCCCGATCAGGGAATTCCCCGATGGCTCAGCTCGCCCGTTGGCGGAATGTGCGTTGTGCAAAGACCGGGTTGTCTCCTAGTAGAAACCCGCCGAGAAGGGCCAAGGACGGACCCCTCCCCCCGAATCCTTCCCGGCGAGCGGACGAAGACGACGCGGACTTACGAAGGTCGAAGCGGGGGCCCGGCAACGGGCCCCCTTTCCATGGCCGGGAAGTTCGCCGGATGCCGTCGCAGGTCGCGCAGGAGCCAGCGGCCGGCCGAGCCGACGAATACGAGCACGGCGAGGAGCAGAGCCAGGTCGGCCGGAGCGTGGTGGCGCGCGAGCTCGGCAAGGAGGACGAGGACGCTGACCGCGACCAGCAGGAGCGCGATCGCGCGGTGAAAGCGGCCGGCCTCGGAGTGGGGCCACGGGTCGAGCGGGCGGACGATCTCCCTCCCCCGGTCCGAGTCAGTGCAGCGGTGTTTGCTCGGGCACGCGTTGCAGACGTGAGCGCGGGCCCGGTAGCGCACGAGCCGCAGCTCGTGATCGACCTCGTGCGGCCAGAGGTGCTCGCCCTCGGGGCAGCGCCAGTGGTCGTGCTCGGCGTTGTAGTCGAAGCCCGCCGTTCGGAAGCGGAGCGCGCGCCGGTGCGTGTGCGCCGAGAGCCACTCGAGTGCGAACGCGGCGCACGTGAGGAAGCCCGCGTACGCGACGGCGAGGATCGTCTCGGCGCTCACGCGAGCCTCGCAGCCGCGGCCTCGTCGTCGCCGAACGCGCTCACGCCCTCGGGCTCGCTCACGACGGTGAAGAGAATGTCGTCCGGCTCGTCGTAGGTGACCTGCTTGACCGTGTGGCGGATCCCGAGCCAGGCGATGTAGAGCGTCGGGATCGCGCCGCCGGTAATGAAGACGACGTCGCCGGGGAAGCGCAGCCACTCGATCACGGCGTTCGTGTGGTTGGTCAGGAACTTCAGCTCGCGCGCCTCGAAGTACCCGGAGTCGACCGACTTGTAGAGCTGCAGGATCCCGAGCGGCAGCAGCGTCGCGAAGCACATCCAGGCAAGGCCGAGATTCGTCGCCCAGAACGAGACCTTGGCCCAGCGCTCGGGCCACTTGTCGGCCGGGATCAGGTAGCGCAGGCAGAACATCGCCAGGCCGAGCGCGAGCATCCCGTAGACGCCCATCATCGCGGCGTGGCCGTGGTTCGCGGTCAGGGCGGTGCCGATCTCGTAGTAGGAGACGATCGGCAGGTTGATCAGGAAGCCGAAGATCCCCGCGCCGAGGAAGTTCCAGAAGCCGACCGAGACGAGGAACATCACCGCCCAGCGGTGCGGGAAGGGCGTCTGCGAGCGCGACTCCTGGGCGGCGCCGAGCTGCAGGAACGACCACGCCTCGACCGTCAGGAAGGTGAGCGGGATCACCTCGGCGGCCGAGAAGAACGCGCCGAGCGCCATGTGCTCGGCCGGCTCGCCGGAGAAGTAGAGGTGGTGCATCGTCCCGATCACGCCGCCGACCGAGTAAAGCAGGATGTCGAGGAAGACGACCGTCAGGGCGATCCGCTCGCGGACGACGCCGAGCAGCACGAACATGTACGCGACCATCACCGTCGTGAAGAGCTCGAGGAAGTCCTCCACCCAGAGGTGGACGACCCAGAAGCGCCAGAACTCCGTGGTCGTGAAGTTGTCGCCGGTGCGAGCGAGCAGGCCGACCGCGTAGAAGGCCGGGATCGCGCAGGCGGCGAGGAAGAAGAGCCACGGCATGTTGCCGGGGTGCTCGCTCGCCAGGCGCCGCCGCAGCACCCGCCAGAGCATGTACACCCAGCCGACCATCCCGACCGTGAGCAGGATCTGCCAGAGCCGCGCCAGGTCGAGGTACTCGAAGCCCTGCAGCCCGAACCAGTTCGCCATCACGTTCCCGAGCACGCCGTGCACGTCCAGGTACGAGCCGATCAGCGTCCCGAAGACGACGACCGCGAGCGCCGCGAGCAGGCCTAACGCCAGCTTGCCCTGATGCTTCGGCTCCCGCCTCGCGATCATCGGCGCCAGGAAGATGCCGGCGGCGACGAAGGAGGTCGCGACCCAGAAGATCGCGAGCTGGATGTGCCACGTGCGCATCAGGTTGTACGGGAAGACGCGGGCGATGTCGATGCCGAAGAAGTCCGTGATGTCGGCGCGGTAGTGCTGCGAGGCGGCCCCGACGAGCGTCTGGAGCAGGAACAGCGCCGCCATCACGAAGAAGAACCAGGCGGTCGCCCGCTGAGCCGGAGTCAGCGCGACGTCGCCGGGCGACCGGAAGGAGAGGACCGCCTGCTCGCGCCCGTGCCAGCCGAGCCCCCGGCCCCAGCGCCCGAAGGCCCCGAACAGGAGGCCGATTCCGCCGAGCAGCGCGATCAGCGAGAGCACCGACCAGACGATCACGTTCGCCGTCGGCCGGTTTCCGACCCGCGGCTCGGACGGCCAGTTGTTCGTGTAGGAGTAGTTGTGGCCGGGCCGTTTCGCGGCTGCCGCCCAGGCCGTCCAGGCGAAGAAGGCCGTGAGCTGGCGCAGCTGGGTCGTGTTCGTGATCGCCCCCCGCCGCAGGCCGTGCTCGGTCTTGGGATCGGAGAAGAAGGTGGTGTAGTGCCCGACGAGCTTCCGGAAGGCCCCCGCCTCGGCGGCGCTCAGGGTCAGCGTCCGGGAGCCGGAGTCGTAGCGGTTCGACCGCAGGTCCTCGATCGTCCTCCGCGCCGAGCCCTCCGAGCTCGCGCCGCCGTAGGAGTCGCGCACGAGGTCCGCGGAGCGCCGCAGGTAGTCGGCCGTGTAGTCGGGGCCGAGGTAGGCGCCGTGGCCGAAGACCGAGCCGTACTCCATCAACCCGTTGTGGAGGAACACCTGCTGGCCCTTGCTGATGTCGCGGCCCGTGAAGAGCACGTTGCCGCTCTGGTCGACCACCCGCACCGGGACCGGCGGATGCGCCATGTAGGTCCGGTAGGCCAGGAGGCCGAGGACGAAGAAGCCGCACAGCACCACCAGCACGACCGCCTGGATCCAGGCCTTCGAGATCAGGAACTCACGCCGACCGGCAGCCGCTTCCACGGGCTCCTCCCCTCGTATGGTTTACGAGCCGCGGGATGGTTGCAAATCTGCGCCGGGTTGTTAGGTTCCCAGGAGTGCTCTTCCGCCAGTTCGTGGACGACGATCTCGGCTGCGCGTCCTACCTGATCAGCGACGAAGCGGCCGGCGAGGCGATCGTCGTCGACCCGGCGTACGCGATCGAGCCCTACCTCGAGGAGGCCGAGCGCGCCGGCGTGCGGATCGTGCGGGTGCTCGAGACTCACACCCACGCCGACCATCTCTCCGGGCACGGGCGGCTCGCGCTCGAGCACGGCGTGCCGGTGTCCATTCATCCCCTCGCGGAGCCGGAGTACCCGTTCGACGCGGTCGGGGACGAAGACGAGGTGGCGCTTGGCTCCCTCTCGATCCGCGTCCTGCACACGCCCGGACACCGGCCCGAGCACTGCTGCTACCTCGTCGACGGGCGCCTGCTGACCGGCGACTCGCTGCTCGTCGGCGACGCCGCGAGGCCCGACCTCGCGGTCGCGGCCCGCGAGGGCGCCGAGGGGCTCTACGGTTCGCTGCAGAAGCTCGCCGCGCTGCCCGAGGAGACGGATGTCTACCCCGGCCACGTCGCCGGCTCGCTCTGCGCGGTCGGGATCAGCGCCGAGCGCTCCTCGACGATCGGCGCCGAGCTGCGCACCAACCGCGCGCTCTCGTTCCACGACCTGCAGGAGTTCGTGGCCGCGCACGCGAGCATCTCGGCGCCCAGACCGCCGACCGTCGAGCGGGTGGTCGCGCTCAACCGCGGGCCCTTCGTCGGGGCTCAGCCGCCTCTGGAGCCGCTCGAGAGCTTCGAGGGCCAGGTGCTCGATGTCCGCTCGGCGCGCGAGTTCGCGGGCGGCCACGTCGCCGGCGCCCTCAACGTCCCGGTCGGCGGCTCCTCGCTCGGGACGAAGGCGGGCTTCCTGCTGAAGCCGGACGAGCCGGTGGCGCTCCACGCATCCTCGCGGGAAGAGGCCGAGACCGCGGCGGCTCGCCTGCGCGCGGTCGGCATCCTGGATCTGGCCGGCTTCCTGCTCGAGCCGGATGCGGGCGAGCACGTGGATCCGATCGGGCTTCACGAGCTCGAGGGCCTGCTGGCCGCCGACGGCGTCGAGCTGATCGACGTGCGCGAGAAGGACGAGCGCGACGAGGGCTTCATCCCCGAGAGCCGCCACATCCCCTACCGGCTCGTCGGCGCCTACGCGGACGAGCTCGCGAACGGCCGGCAGGTAGTGACGATCTGCGAGAGCGGCGCGCGCGCGGCGGTCGCGGCGAGCGTCCTCGCCGCCCACGGCGTTCCGGCCCGCCCGGTCATTGACGGCGGGATCCCGGACCTGCAAAAGCGCGGCCACGCGCTGACCGAGTTCCGCCGCTGCGGCTCAAGCTGATTCCGCGAGCAGCGACTCGGCTTCTCTGACCTTTCGGGTCGCGCCGACCGAGCGGAAGAACGCCAGCGCAGACGTCAGCTCCCGGTCGGCTTCGGCGCGGCGCCCTTCCTGAACGAGCCGGTCGGCAAGGCGCAGCCGGGCGAGCGCCTCGCGGTACTTCAGTCCCATCGATGCGAACATCGAGGCGGCCCCGACGAGATCCTCCGCGAGAAACGCACGGACAGCCCGGAAGCGCGGTGTGTCCGGCACGTGCTGCCCGGCGGCCGCCAGCTCCTGACGGCGGTCGAGCAGGTCGGCGGCCCAGACGAGGTCCTCGAATCCGTCGATGGTCCCGGCGATCGCCGGAATCGCCTCGTCGAAGCAGCGGTTGCTCTCCTCAAGCCGGCCCGCTTCCGCGAGCACGTAGGCGGACATGGCAAGGGCGGGGCTCAAACACTGAGGATCTTTCACCTCGCGCGCCCGCTCCAATCCCTTCTCCTGGTCGACAAGCGCACCGTCGACGTCGCCCCGTTCCAGTCGGACGATCGCGCGGGTCGAGTGAACATGAGCATCGTGGTAGTTCGGTTCGTGCTCGGACTCACCAAGGAACTCGTCGGCCGCGGACGCGAACCGATCCCACTCGCCGAGCTCGACCCAGCCGAACATCATGTTTCCTCGCACCCAGCGTCTCGCCATGCTGCCGAGGCGCTCGGCGACCTGCGCAGCCTCTTCCATCAAGCGCTGGGCTTCTCGGACGTCGCCCCGAATCTCGGCCCCTACCGCAAGTTGGGTGTAGGCGCGAATCGCGACCGGTAGGAGGTTGCCGTCGAGGGTGATCTGGAGGGCCTGTTCGGCCAGTGACTGAGCATCGGCGCCGCCCATCTGCGCCAACGTGATCAGCGCGTGCGCTCGGAGCTCGCCGAGCCCGAACTGTTCTGCAAGGTCGAGTGCCTCCTGAGCAAGGGCTCGGGTCGGGGTGCCCCGCGAGCCTTCGGTAGCGCGCGACCTGGCCGAGCACACGCGCTTTCGCGGGCGAGGGCGGCTCGGCTCGAGCGAGCTCATCGGCTCGGTCGAGGTGCTCGAAGCAGCGCTCTCGGTTGCCCGCGCCCACCAGAACTGCGCGAGCAGAGCGTCGATCTCCGCGGCCCGCGCACGGTCCCCCGCCGCAAGCAGTGCCGTGCGCGCGTCCTCGAGCAGCTCGCCGCGCTGGTCGTCATCGGCGTCGAAGGCCGTGAGAGCGAGCCGAAACAGGAGGTCGGTGCGCTCCGGGGCGGTCTCCGAGCACAGCTCGAGCGCCTGGCGGTAGAAGTGACGGAGGCGGCGTAGGCGTTCAGTCGGCGAGCGTGCTCGGCTGCCACCGCAAGCGCGGCGCGGGCCCGCGGCGCCAGTTCGCCAGGCTCCTGGCCGGCCGCGCGCGCAACCTCGAGCGCGGCCAAGTAGTGGTGCGCGAGCATCTCGGCCTGATCCTCGGGCCGGCCGAGCGCTTCGATCCAGCCGGTCGCGCGAACGTGCATCTCGCCGCGGCGAGCGCGGGGGATCTGGCGCGTAGGCGACGTCGCGGAGCAGCACATGCAGGAACGCGTACTGCTTCTCGTCGGCGACCGACGAGCGGCGGTCGCGGCGGACGAACTGCTTCCGTTCGAGCGCGTGCAGCTGTTCTTCCCGCCGCCGGGTCGGATCGCCGAGCGCGGCGACCGCGCCCGGCCAGAAGACCTTGCCGATCACCGCCGCGTCCTGCAGCGCTGCTTCTCGGGCGGCGGCAGGGCGTCCAGCCGAGCGCCGATGATGCCCTGGATCGAGTCGGGGAGCGGCAGCTCGTCGCCGTCCCCCGCTCGCCGAGCATCCGGACGTACTGCTCGGCGTAGAGCGGGTTGCCCCCGACCCGCTCCAGCAGCTCGGCCTGCTGTCTCGCGTCGAGCAGCGGCTGCCGAGCAGGAGCCGAGCGAGCCGCGCCGTGTCGTCGTCCGGAGAGCGGGGACAGCGAGAGCGTGGCCGCGTTCGGCTTGCCGCCGCCCCAGGCCGGGCCGGCGGTCGAGCAGCTCGGGCCGCGCGGTCGCGACCACGCAGGATCGGGACGCCGCTCGCCCAATCGACGAGGTGGTCGACGAAGTCGAGCAGACCGTCGTCGGCCCAGTGCAGGTCCTCGAACACCAGCACCAGCGGCCGCTGCTCGGCAAGGGCCTCCAGGAACCGCCGCCAGGCGGCGAACGCCTCGCCGCGCCGGTCGCCGCCGGGCATGCTCTCGTCGCCGCCCAGGCCGGCGAGGCCGGCAGGTGGCGGCGCACCCAATCGCCTCCGCGGCGTCGGGCACGAGCGTCGGCCACGCTTCGCCGTCAGCTTCGTGCTCCGCGACTTCCTGCTCGGTCGGTCTCCAGGATCCCCGCCTGCGCCTTCACGATCTCCGCGAGCGCCCAGAAGCTCAGACCTTCGCCGTAGGGGAGCGAGCGGCCTTGCCGCCAGGAGATCAGTTCCGGCTCGGCCTCGGCGATCTGCGAAGAGCTCGTACGAGGAGGCGCGACTTGCCGATCCCGGGAACGCCGACCAGCGTGACAAGCTGCGGCGAACGCTCTTCGAGCACGCGATCGAGCGGCGGCGCGAGGACCTCGAGCTCGCGCTCCCTGCCAACGAGCGCCGTTCGGGCGTCGTGCGGGACGTCGACGCCGAAACGGGCGTGAGCGTCGAGCGCCTCCCAGACGGCAGCGGCTCCTCCTTGCCCTTGGCGGCGACCGGCTCGAGCTCCCGGTAGTCGATCGCGTGGCGGGTCGCCCGGTAGGTCCGCTCGCCGACGAGGATCCCGTTCACCGGCGCGGCGGACTGGAGGCGGGCGGCGGTGTTGACGACGTCGCCTGCGGCCATGCCCTCGCCCTCGGACGGCCGCGCGCCGAGGGTCACCAGCGCCTCGCCCGTGTTCACGGCGATGCGCACCTGCAGCCGCTCCTCCTCGCGCGCCCAGTCGCGGATGGCGAGGGCCGCACGCACCGCCCGCTCCGGATCGTCCTCGTGCGCGACCGGAGCCCCGAACAGCGCCATCACCGCGTCGCCGATGAACTTCTCGACGGTGCCGCCGTGGCGCTCGAGCTCTTCGCGCAGGCGCGCGTAGTAGGGCGAGAGGGTCGCTCGCACATCCTCGGGGTCGAGCTGCTCCGCCTTGGAGGTGAAGCCGACGAGGTCCGCGAAGAGCACGCTCACGACCTTGCGCTCCTCACGGGAGGGCTCGGCCGCGTCGGCAAGCGGCGCGCCGCAGTGAGCGCAGCGCGGAAAGCCTTCAGGCGTCTCCTTCCCGCAGGCCGGACAGACGATCATGCCGTGGCGGCGAGCAGCGACTTGGCCTCGGCCCGCCAGGCGCTCGCGCCGAGGCGGGTGAAGACAGGGAGCGCGAGCCTGAGCTGCGCGTCCGCCTCGGCTCGGCGATTCCTCCCGACGAGCTCGGCTGCCGCACGCAGGCGCGCGTAGGCCTCGTCCGGGATCCAGCCGATCTCGGCATACGTCTCCGCCGCAGCACCGAAATCCCCCGAGAGAATGCTGAGCGCGGCCTCGTGCCAGAGCGTCTGGGAGCGCGAGAGCCGGATCGCTGCGTCCAGCTCGTCTTTCCGGTTCAGCTCCGCGAACACCCAGGCGGAGTCCACCGACTCGGCCAGTGGGCGGACCCCCTTCTCCGCCCAGGCCTCCAGCAGCTCGTCCGCCAGCGTCCCGGCACGCTCGCGGTCTCCTGCTGCCAGTTCCGCGCGCGCCTCGAACGCGAGCGCCGGGTTCAGGGACTGCGGATCCTTGACTGCCCGGGCCAGCTCGGTTCCGAGCCGGGCCTCGACCAGCGCCGCCTCGACGTCCCCACGCGCAAGCGAGATCGCGCCGAGCACGCACCGGCAATTCGCATCCATGTAGTGGGACGAGCCTGCTTCCGCGGTGTTCAGGACCCGCCGTGCACTCGCACGCGCCTCATCCCAATCTCCGTTCGCGTAGTGGTGAATCACGCGCTCGGCCTCCTGCCAGCGGATGTAGCTGAGAATTCCCTGCTGTCGCGCCGCCGCCATGGTCTGGTGGGACAGCTCGTCCGCCCGTCGCATGTCGCCCAGCAACGCCGTCATCGAGTGGAGGTTCCCGAGCGCGCTGACGTGCTCGTGGGAGTTCGCGGCGGCGCCGATCTCCATCGCGTGCTCGAGATCGACTAGGCCGCTGCGATCGCCCATCGTCACCTTCGAACAGCCGATCGTGTTCAGGTTTCGTGCGCGGGCAGCCTCGAGGCCGAGCTCCTCGGCCAGCCGCAGGGACTCCGAAGCGATCTCGACGGCACCGTCATCGTCAGCCATCATCAGCGCGCGCGCGAGCTCCTGCAGGACGAACGCCTTCGCTGGAGAGGGCCCGCGCTCCTCGACGAGCTGCCGGCCGCGATGGAGATGCTCGAATGCCTGGTCGCGGTCGCCTCGAATCAGCCAGACGCCGCCGAGCCGCGCCTCGGCCTCGGCGGCATCCTCGATCTTCCCTGTCGCGAGGAGCCCTTCGATCGCTTCGGTGAGAACGCCGTCGTCGAGGGAAACCTCATCGACACGGCTGCGGGCGTACGTCAGCAACAGCCCGGGGCGCTGATCGTCGTGCGGCCAGAGCTCGAGCGCGGCCTCGTAGAACCGCCTCGCTGCGGGAAGGGAGCCAAGAGCCAGCGCACGATCGCCTGCGTCCCGCGCCGCGACTCGAGCCCGCTCGACCAGCTCGGCAGGCTCCTCTTGACCGGCGGCGCGCCGCAGCTCGAGCGACTCGACGTAGTGGTGCGCGAGCATCTCGGCCTGATCGTCGGGCCGCCCGAGCGCGTCGATCCAGGCGGCTGCGCGCTCGTGGCGCTCCGCCCGCCCGCCGCGGGGAATCTGGCCGTAGGCGACATCGCGGACGAGCACGTGGCGGAAGGCGTACTCCTCTTCCCCGCCGACCGACGAGCGCCGCTCGCGGCGCACGAACTCCTTGCGCTCCAGCGCGTGCAACCGCTCCTCCGCGTCGTCCCGGCCGATGTCGCCGACCGCGCACGCCGCGCCGAGCCAGAACACCTTGCCGAGCACCGCCGCGTCCTGGAGGAGCTGCTTCTCGTTCGGCGGAAGACCGTCGAGGCGTGCGGCGATGATGCTCTGCACGTTCTCCGGCAGCGACAGCTCCGCGCCGCCGGTCTCGGTGAGCAGGCGCGCGAACTGCTCCGCATAGAGCGGGTTGCCGCCCGCCCGCGCGAGCAGCGAAGCCTGTTGCTCGGCAGGAAGCACGGCTCGCTCGAGCAGGGTGGCCAGGAGCCGCGAGGTGTCGTCGTCGGAGAGCGGCGAGATCGAGAGCGTGAGCGCATTCGGCTTGCCGCCGCCCCAGCCCGGGACGCCGCTCGAGCAGCTCGGGCCGGGCGCGTGCAGACCACGAGCAGCGGCACGTCGCGTCGCCCAGTCGACGAGGTGGTCGACGAAATCGAGCAGGTCGTCATCTGCCCAGTGCAGGTCCTCGAAGACGAGCACCGTCGGGCGCTGCTCGGCGAGCGCCTCGAAGAGCCGGCGCCACGCGGCGAAGCGCTCGGAGCGATCGCCGCCGGTCTCGCCCTCGCCGCCGAGGCCGACGAGGGGGCGCAGGCTTTCGAGCAGCTGCCCGGCCCCGTCCGCGCCGAGACCCTGCAGCATCTCGACCAGCTTGTGCTCTGCCGCCTCAGGCCCGTCCGTCTCGAGAATCCCGGCCTGGGCCTTCGCCATCTCGGCCAGCGCCCAGTAGGTGACGCCCTCGCCGTACGGAAGCGAGCGGCCTTGCCGCCAGTTGGTCAGCTCCTCCTCGGCCTCGACGAACCGGTAGAGCTCGTAGACGAGCCGGCTCTTCCCGATCCCCGGAACCCCGACAAGGGTCACGAGCTGCGGCGAGCGCTCCTCGCGGGCCCGTCCGAGCGCGTCCCCGACCAGGTCGAGCTCGCGCCGGCGTCCCACGAGCGGCGCCCCAGCCTGCACGACGTCGGCGCCGTAGTGCGACATTGCTTCTCGCGCCTCCCAGACGGCCACCGGCTCCGCCTTGCCCTTCGCGCTTACGGGCTCCGCCGGCTCGTAGCGGATCCGGCTGCGTGTGGCGCGATAGGTGGTCTCGTCGACCAGGACTCCGTTCACCGGCGCCGCGTTCTGCAGCCGCGACGCCGTGTTGACGACATCGCCCGCGGCCATGCCCTCGCCTTCGCTCGGCCGCGCGCCGAGTGACACGAGCGCTTCTCCGGTCGTGATCGCTATCCGCACCTGTAGGCGCCCGTCGTCCGCCATCGCGTCGCGGATCGCGAGAGCCGCCCGCACCGCACGCTCGGGGTCGTCCTCGTGAGCCGTGGGCGCACCGAAGAGGGCCATCACCGCATCCCCGATGAACTTCTCCACCGTGCCGCCGTGGCGCTCCAGCTCGGAACGCAGGCGGTCGTGGTACGGGCGCAGGATCGCGTCAACATCCTCGGGGTCGAGCGACTCGGCGCGCGAGGTGAAGCCGACGAGATCGGCGAACAACACTGTCACGACCTTGCGCTCCCGCTGCGCCCTGTCGGCCACGGCTACCTCAGCCGCTCGACCTGGTAGCCGAGGCTGCGCAGCGACTCGAGCAGCACCGCGCAGTGCTCCTCGTCCCGCATCGAGAGCGTCAGCGCGATCTCGCTCTCGTTCACGGGCAGGTCGACGCCCTCCCGGTGGTGCTCCACGGAAACGACGTTCCCGCGCTGCTGGGCGACGTGCTGGAGCAGCCTGAGCAGCTCGCCGGGCCGGTCCTGCAGACGCGTGCGCAGGACGAGGTAGCGGCCGGCAAGGGTGAGCCCGTGCCGCATCACCGAAATCAGCACGGTCGGGTCGATGTTTCCACCCGAGAGCAGCGCGACAGCCTGCCCCTCCCCTCCCGTCTTGTTCGCGAGCAGCGCGGCGACTCCGACGGCGCCCGCCCCCTCGACGGCGAGCTTCGCGCGCTCGAGCAGGAGCACGATCGCCTCGCAGATCTCCTCGTCGGTGACGCTGACGATCTCGTCGACCGTCTCCTCGAGGATGCGGCCGGTGCGCTCACCGACCGACTTGACCGCGATCCCGTCGGCGATCGTCCGGCCTATGAGCCCGGCCTGGACGCCGACGATCCGCAGGTCCGGCTTGACCGCACGAAGGGCGAGCGCAATCCCCGACGCGAGGCCGCCGCCGCCGACCGGGATCACGACCGTCCCCGCGTCCGGCACCTGCTCCGCGATCTCCAGGCCGATCGTGCCCTGGCCGGCGATCACGAGCTCGTCCTCGTAGGGGTGCACGAACGTGGCGCCGCTCGACTCCGCGTACCTGAGGGCGGCGGCGAGCGCCTCCTCGAAGCTCGCGCCCGTGAGCTCGGCCTCCGCGCCGTAGCTCCTGGTCGGCTCGACCTTCGCCATCGGCGCGTCCTGCGGCATGAAGATCCTGGCCTTCGTCCCGAGCTCGCGCGCCGCCCAGGCAACCGCCTGCCCGTGGTTGCCCGCGCTCGCGGCGACGACGCCCGCGCGGCGCTCGCGGTCCGAGAGCGTCGCGACCTTGTTGAACGCCCCGCGGATCTTGAACGAGCCCGTGCGCTGGAGGTTCTCCGCCTTCAGCCAGACCTCGCGGCCGATCAGCTTCGAGAGCGTCTCCGAGCTGTAGACCGGGGTGACGCGCGCGACCCCTTCGAGCCGCGTCCGCGCCTCCTCGATCTCACTCAGGGTGGGTGCCATCTTCACCGCCAACCTTGAATACCTTCTGCATGATCTCGCGAACTGCGCTCAGCGGGTCGAGCTTTCGGCTCTGAACCTCGTCCAGCAGCCGCCGGAGCTCGGGATCGTCGGCGACCGCCTGCTCGAGGTGCAGCTTCGCCCGGGAAGAGGCGACCGCGAAAACCTCGCCGGCGAGGTTCCGCCGCCGCTGTTCCTCCAGCCGGCCTTCGCTCTCGAGGAAGGCGCGATGCTCCTCGACCTGCTTCCACAACTCGGGCACGTTCTCCCCGCGAGCGGCCTCGGTCAGGACGATCGACGGCCGCCACGCGCTGTCGGTGTCGAGCGAGAGCACCGAGCGGACCTCGTTGAGCATCGTCTTGGCCGCGGGATGGTCGAGCTTGTTGATCGCGATCACGTCCGGAATCTCCATGATTCCGGCCTTCAGCGCCTGGATCGAGTCGCCCGACCCCGGCATCAGCACGAGCACGACCGTGTCCGCGATCCCGATCACCTCGACCTCTCCCTGGCCGGCGCCGACCGTCTCGAGGAAGACGAGTCCTTCCGAGCCGCGTCGAGCACGAGCACGGCCTGAAGCGTCGCCTCCGCGAGCCCGCCCTGGTGGCCGCGCGTGCCCATCGAGCGGATGAACACGCCAGGGTCGAGGAAGTGGTCGGAGAGGCGGATGCGGTCGCCGAGGAGAGCTCCCTGCGTGAAGGGGCTGGACGGGTCGACCGAGATCACGCCGACGGTGCGGTCCTCGCTCGCGGACGTGCCGGACGAGCGCGCCGATCAGCGTCGACTTGCCGACGCCGGGCGGGCCTGTGACGCCGACAGCGTAGGCGCGGCCCGTCTCCGGGTAGATGTCGTGGACGAGGTCGTACGCGAGCGGGTCGGAGCTCTCGACGAGCGTGATCGCCCGCGCGAGCGCCCGCTTGTCGCCGGCGCGAACGCCGGCCGCAAGGGACTCGCGGGTGAAGTCGCGGCGCGCGGCCACACGCGGATGCTAGTAAGCGCCGGCTCCGGCTTTAGCTGCGGCGGCTGCTCCCCCACCCCGACCCCCCGCAGGAGCGCGAAGCCGACGATGCCGGCGAGGCCCGCGGCGACCGCGGCCGCGGCCCAGACCCAGCGCGGCCCAACCACGTCCGTGAGCCAGCCGGCCACGACCATCCCGAGCACGAGCAGCGCGACGTTCGAGCTCATCAACACGGCGAAGACCCGCCCTCGCAGCGCGTCGGGGGCGCCTCGCTGGACGAGGAGCGCGTTGCAGACCACGGCGGCCCCGTTGCCGCAGCCGGAGACGACGACGCAGACCGCCGCGACCCAGACGTTCGGGGCGCCGGCGGCCACACCCAGCCCGAGCGCCATCAGCCCGAGCGAGACTCCGTACACGTTCGAGAGCCCGCGTCGCTCGATCAACGCACCGGCGAGGTAGGCGCCGAGCGCGAGCCCGACGCCGGCGCAGCCCATCATCAGCCCGAGCCCGAAGCGGCCGGCCGAGAACGTCCCGATGGCGAGCCGCGGCTCGGCCACGTTGACCGCCGCGCTCGAGAACATCGCGACGTTCCAGGCGATCAGCACTGTCAGGAGCGCCCGTGAGCGCACGGAGAGCCTGAAGCCGTCCTTCAGGTCCTGCCAGTGGCCCTTGCTCGCGGCCTCCCCCGCCTGCAGGAGCCGCCGCGGGACTCCGGCGAGGAGCGCCGCGGAGAGCAGGAACGTGACCGAGTTGAGCCAGTAGGCGAAATCGACGCCTGCCGCCGCGGCGATCGCCCCGCCCGCGACCGAGCCGAGCGCCCAGGTCAGGTTGTCGACGGTCTGCAGGAGCGAGTTGCGCCGGCGAGGTCGCGATCCTGGACGAGGTTCGGGATCCCGGCGTAGACCGCCGGGCGGAAGAAGCCCGTTGCAATGCCCACCACGGCGGCGAGCCCGACGATCTGGGCTGCGCTCGTCGTGAAAGGGAGCGCCGCGAAGGCACCGAAGCGGGTGATGTCCGCGCCGATCAGCAAGCCCCGGCGCGAGAGCCTGTCGACCAGGGGGGCGGCGAGCAGCCCGATCGCGAAGGTGGGGAGCAAGTCGGCGATCAGGAGTGCGGCGATCCACGCCGACGAGTGCGTGCGCTCGAAGACGTCCACCTCGAGCGCGACGAGCGCCAGCCAGGTTCCGGCCCCGGAGCCCAGGGTCGCGAGAAAGACGCGCCGGAAGCCGGGCTCACGTCCCAGAAGCCCGAGCCGGCCCCCGGACGGGCGGCGGCCGTCCATCAACCTACGGTACCACCCTGCCCGGCGACGAGCCTTTCGCCGGGTGCCTAGGTCACAGCGGCGACACGGCCGACGCGGTCGAGCGCCTCGGCGAGGAAGCGATGCTCGTCCTCGGTGCCGACCGTCACCCTGACCGCTCCCGGTGCGCCGAAGCCGTGCGTGGGCCTGACGATCACGCCCTCGCGCAGGAGCCGCTCGAAGACGGGCCGCGAGTCCTCCCCCACCTCTGCGAAGAGGAAGTTGCCGACCGCGGGGCCTGCAGGCTCCAGGCCGTGCGCGCGCAGGATCTCCTCGAGCTGCACACGGCCCTCCGCGTTCAGGGCCCGCCGCCCGGCGATCTCGTCCGGCGAGTCGAGGCTCGCGAGCGCCGCCTCCTGCGCAGGCGTCGTGATGTCGAACGCCCGCCGCACCTTGCCGATCGCGGTCACCACCGGCTGAGGGGCGAGCCCGTAGCCCACGCGCAGGCCGGCGAGCCCGTAGATCTTCGAGAACGTGCGCAGCACGGCGACCCGCTGCCCGCCCTTGACGTACTCCTCGATCCCGTCCGGGTAGTCCGGGTCGTCGATGTACTCGAGGTAGGCCTGGTCGAGCACCGTCAGGACGTGGTCGGGAACGCGGCCGAAGTAATCATCGAGCTCGGCCCGCGTGTTGGCCGTCCCGGTCGGGTTGTTCGGCAGGCAGACGTAGACGATCTTCGTGCGGGGGCCGACCGCGTCGAGCAGCGCGTCGAGGTCGTAGCGCCCGTCCCGCAGCGGCACCATCCGCGGGGCCGCGCCGAGCTTGCGCGCGTCGATCGCGTAGCTCGGAAACGAGGGCCAGCCGCAGACGATTTCGTCGCCGGAATCGAGAATCGCCTGGCTCAGGCAGTCGACGAGGCCGTCCGAGCCGGCGCCGACGGCGACCTCCTCGAAGCGGAGGTCGAGCCTTTCGGCCAGTGCCGCCCGGAGGCGGTAGGCCCCGCCGTCCGGGTACCGGTTCAGCTCGCCGGCGCAGCGCTCGATCGCCTCGCGGGCCTGCGGGAACGGGCCGTACGGGCCCTCGTTCGAGGCGAGCTTGACGACCCGCTCGAGACCGAGCTCGCGCTGCACCTCCTCGACCGGCTTCCCGGGCTCGTAGGGGACGAGGTCGTTGACCGCGGGCTTGAAGAAACTGTCCGCGATCTCCGCGAGCGGCCGGGCCACGGGCGCTACCGTACCGTACGGGCGATGGAGCTTCTTCTCCTCCGCGCCGGGCCACCGGCCGTCGTCGCGGTCGCGGCGCTCGCCTCCTGCTCCTCCAGTGTGCACGGACCCGCCGTGCGCACAGCACCCGGGAAGGTCGCCGTCCCGAGGGTCGTCGGCCTGCAGCGACAGGCGGCCGTGCCGCGGCTGCACGGGGCCGGGCTCAGGGCGCGTGTCCGCTATGCCGAGTCGCTTCGGCTCGTCGGGACCGTGGTCGCGCAGAGGCCCGGAGCCGGGGTCAGTGTGCGGTCGGGTACGCGCGTACTGATTGCGGTCTCACGGGGGCCCGGCCCGTAGGCGGCTTCGTCACGGGCCGTCCCGGGGCGACCCCGCTCCCGATGTGGAGGCCGCAGGCCGGGGCGTACATCGCCTCGGCCAGCGCGTTGTCGTCCGGCTCCGGCGCAGGCCCGACCGCGAACGTCGCGATCGCCCGCCCGGCGCAGGGCCCGGCCGGGATCACGGCCGCCGTCGAGTAGTCGCCGACCATCGGCCCCTGGCTCGAGCGCGCGATCCCGGCGATCGTCATCGTCGCGAGCCTCGTTGCCGGCGACCAGGTCGCCCCGCCGTTCGTCGAGGAAACGTAGCCGACCCTCAGCGAGCAGAGGTTGTCGTAGTTGTAGGCCTGACAGGCGGCGACCGGATAGGCGTAGTAGAAGAGGCCGAGGTGCGCCGTGCTCCCCGAAGTGTTCGGGTCGGCGCCGATTCCCGGGATGAAGTGGTCGTTCGTGTTCGAGGTTCCCCCGCTGTCGGGCTCGATCGGGATCCGCACCGGCGCGCCGAAGCTGGGGTTCGCGCTCGCGTCGGTCGGAGCAGGCATCACGCTCATCGCGATGTCGTTCGGGTCGGCGGACGAGTTGTTCGCGACGTTGTTCTTGGTGACGAACGCGCCGGTCGCGTGGGCGTAGCGGAGTGCCGGCGTGAAGGTCGCTCCGTTCGAGCCGTTGCAGGCCGTGGCGCCGACGGTCTGGATCGTCACGACCTCGGGGTGCGGGCCGTTCGGGTCGATTCTCAGCGTCTGGCCCGCCGTGAGTCCGCTGATGCTGCCCAGCCGGACGCAGGTGTCGCCGGCGGCAGCCGCGGCGGCGAGGGTCGTGTTCTGCGTGCGGAAGCTCCGGGTCTGCCAGACGGTGTAGATCGCCCCGGTGCCGTCCATCGCCGAGCCGGGGAGGAGCGAGGTGCGAAGGCCGCCGGCGACCGTGTGCTCCGCGGTCATGTTCGGCAGAATCGGCGAGGGCGCCGACCACGACGTGCCGCAGTCGCTCGAGGTGTACCAGCTCATGCCGCCAAGCTCGATCGGAACGACGACTCGCCCGCAGACACTGCCCGCCGGGGCGCTGGGAGGAGGCGGCTGGACAAGTGGGACCCCGCCGATCGCCCCTCCCTGTCCGTTGACGAGGTTGACGGGCGGTGACCACGTCAGCCCTCCGTCAGTGGAGGTCTGCATCTTGATCTGGTTGCCGGCGTTGCTGTTGTCGTACTCCTCGTAGCAGTTTCCGTAGCCCGCGCTTGCGGGCCAGTTGTCGCAGGTGATCCAGTTCTTGTCAGGCGAGTCGCCCGCGGAGACGTGGGTGGCGATCGGCGGCCCCCACGCCAGCCCGTCGGTGGAGCGGTTGACGAACATCCCCGGGACGTTGGCGTTGCCGGCGAGGCCGAGGGTGTTGATCAGCCAGACGCCGTCCTGGGCGTCGTAGGCGACCGCGGGGTCGCTCGCGCGCGTCAGCGGCCCTGCCGCGGTGGTCGACTGGCCGCCGAAGATCGTCAGCGGCAGGAGCCCGTGCTGCCACGTGCGGCCGCCGTCCGTGCTCGTCGCCCAACCGATGTCGCAGGAGCCGCCGTCGTAGACGCGGCCGACCTGGAAGCTCGACACGATCGTCGTGCCGTGCGAGGCGATCATCGGCTCGACCTGGCTCGCGTGGTAGGACAGCGGGCTGGCGCAGTCGTCGTGGCTCGCCTCTACGAGCCCCGGGAACGTGCCGCGTGCCGGGGTCGGAGCGGAAGCGCCGAGCGGGACCAGCACGAGCAGGCAGAGCGCGGCGAGCATGCCCGCAGCCTTCGCCGGAACGCTCGGGAGCCGGCCGCGGGCAGTCTGCGATGGCGCCTTCATCAAGTCCTTCTCCCCTCGTCCTGGTACCCCGACCCGTGGCGGTCGTCCGCCCTGCGCCTCGATCCTCCGTCGCCGGGCGCCGGGTGTCAAGCGGGCAGCCGCGCCGACCAGGGCACTAGCATTGGCGCGGCATGAAAGTCGGAGTCGCAAGAGAGAGCGCTCCCGGGGAACGCCGCGTGGCGCTCGTCCCCGAGGCCGTCTCGCGCCTTGCGGCCGGCGGTTTCGAGATCCTCGTCGAGCGCGGCGCGGGCGATGCGGCGGCGTTTTCCGACGCCTCCTACGAGGAGGCCGGCGCGACGATCGTCGCCGACCCCTACGACGCCGAGGCGCTGGTCAAGGTGCAGAAGCCGGCCGCGGAGGAGATCGCCCGCCTGCGCGACGGCCAGGTGCTGATCGGCTTCCTCCAGCCCCTGACCGACAAGGAGGGAATCGAGCTCCTCGCCGGGCGCGGCGTGATCGCGTTCGCGATGGAGTCGATCCCGCGGATCACGCGCGCACAGCCCATGGACGCCCTCTCCTCCCAGGCGACGGTCTCGGGATACAAGGCGGTTCTGCTGGCCGCCGAGCGGCTCCCGAAGTTCTTCCCGATGCTGATGACCGCCGCCGGAACGGTCGCGCCGGCGAAGGTGCTCGTGCTCGGCGCTGGGGTCGCGGGCCTGCAGGCGATCGCGACCGCGCGCAGGCTGGGCGCCGTCGTGACCGGCTTCGACGTCCGGCCGGTCGTCCGCGAGCAGATCGAGAGTCTCGGCGCCGGCTGGCTCGACCTCGGCGTCGTCGGCGAGGAGACCGCCGGTGGGTACGCGCAAGAGCTCTCCGAAGACGAGCAGCGCCGCCAGCAGGAGCAGCTCGAGGCGCGGCTGCCGGAGTTCGACGTGGTGGTCACGACCGCGCTGATCCCGGGCCGGCCGGCTCCGCGGCTGATCCCCGCCTCGGCGGTTGCGGCGATGAGGCCCGGCTCGGTCGTGGTCGATCTCGCCGCGGAGGCCGGCGGCAACTGCGAGCTGACCGAGCCGGGCGAGGAGGTCGTGCGCGAGGGCGTGACGATCGTCGGCCTCACGAACCTGCCGAGCACGATGCCGCAGCACGCGAGCCAGCTCTACGCGCGGAACGTGAGCGCGCTGCTGAACCATCTCGCGCCCGAGGGCGAGCTCGCTCTGGACTTCGATGACGAGATCACCTCCGGCGCCTGCGTCACGCGCAAGGAGGAAGTTCCGGCGTGATGCGGCCAGGAGGCGCCGGCGAGAGGCGCCGGACCCGGCATGAGGCGTTCAAAGGCGCAGGCGTGGGGCGTTCGAGAGGCGCGGCGAGAGGCCTTGACCCCCGCGTGAGGCGTTCAGGAGCGCCTTCAGGAGGCGCCCGGGTGAGGCCGTCGCCGGCCGGCCGCGCGGGCTTGTTGAAACACCGTCACGAACCCGGCCCAAACACGTCACAGACACGCGCGAATCGAGCCGGTATCGTCAGCCGCGAGGGCGGCGGGACAGCACACCCCACCCAGGGTGGGGGGTGCGAGGCGATGGCTGCGGTCGGCGCGGCTGCGGAGGGCACGGCTCGATGAGCCACAACACGCTGCTCGTCTTCGAGCTGACGATCCTCCTGCTCGCGATCTTCCTCGGCTTCGAGGTGATCTCGAAGGTGCCGACGCTGCTGCACACGCCCCTGATGTCAGGCACCAACGCGATCCACGGAATCGTCCTCGTCGGCGCCATGATCGTGCTCGCCCAGCCACACAAGGGCGCATTCGAGTGGGTCGTCGGGTTCCTCGGCGTCGTGCTCGGCTCGGCCAACGTCGTCGGCGGCTTCGTCGTCACCGACCGCATGCTCGAGATGTTCAAGAAGCGCGAGCCGGCGAAGCCGCCCGACGCCGGGAGCGACGGCGGCGCGAGCGCCGGATGAGCACGAACCTCGCGAATCTGCTCTACCTCATCCCCATCGTGGGGTTCATCCTCGCGCTGCGCTTTCTCTCCAACCCGGCGCACGCGCGGCGCGGAAACCAGATCGGCGCTGCCGGCATGCTCGTCGCGGTCGTCGTCACGTGGATCAAGGCCGGCGGCGCGAGCTGGTGGGCGATCGTGATCGGGATGGCGATCGGCGGCGGCTTCGGAGCCGTCGCCGCGCGTCGCGTGAAGATGACCGCGATGCCGCAGATGGTTGCGCTGTTCAACGGCGTCGGCGGCGGCGCGGCGGCGTTGATCGCGCTCGCGGAGCTGCACCGGATCCTCCCCGACCCCGGTCGTCCCAAGATCGACATCGCGCTGGCGATCGCGCTCTCCGGGCTGATCGGCGCGATCTCGTTCGCCGGATCGATGGTCGCGTTCGCCAAGCTCCAGGAGCTGATCCGCGGCCGGCCGATCACGTATCCCGGCCAGAAGATCGGCAACCTCGCGCTGCTCGCGGCCTGCGTCGCCTTGAGCGTGACGCTCGTCTCCGGCGTCCAGGACGAGTGGCTGCTCTGGATCGTGATCGGCGGCGGGGCGCTCTTCGGTGTCCTGTTCGTGCTCCCGATCGGCGGTGCCGACATGCCCGTGGTGATCTCGCTGCTGAACGCCTTCACCGGCCTCGCCGTCGCGATCGGCGGCTTCGAGCTCGAAAACAACGTGTTGATCGTGGCCGGCATGCTGGTGGGCGCGTCGGGGACGTTGCTCACGCTCCTGATGGGCAGGGCGATGAACCGCTCCATCGCGAACGTGATCTTCGGCGCCTTCGGCCAGGTGACCGCGGAGGCGGCCGCGGTTGCGGCGGGCGACGGCGGCACCGTGCGCTCCGCGAGCGCCGAGGACGTGGCCGTGATGCTCGCCTACGCGCACAAGGTCGTCTTCGTCCCCGGCTACGGGCTCGCCGTCGCGCAGGCCCAGCACGACGTGCGCCAGCTCGCCGACCTGCTCGAGGAGAAGGGCGTCGAGGTCTCCTACGCGATCCACCCGGTCGCGGGCCGGATGCCCGGGCACATGAACGTGCTCCTCGCCGAGGCCAACGTCCCCTATCCGCAGCTCAAGGAGATGGACGACGCGAACCCGGAGTTCTCGCGCACCGATGTCGCCCTCGTCGTCGGCGCCAACGACGTCGTCAACCCGGACGCCCGGAACAACCAGGGCAGCCCGATCTACGGCATGCCGATCCTGAACGTCGACCGGGCGAACGCGGTCGTCGTCCTCAAGCGGAGCATGAACCCGGGCTTCGCCGGGATCGAGAACCCGCTCTTCTACGACCCGAAGACGGTGATGCTGTTCGGCGACGCGAAGGACTCGATCACGAAGCTGATCGCCGACGTCAAGACTCTCTAGGGCGTTCTGCGCCTGAGCGTCAGCGCGCCGAACAGGAGCGCGAGGAGCGTCGCTCCGACCGTCACGGAGAGATCGGCCGCGAACCGGCCGTCGAAGACGTCTCCAGTCGCGTGGACCAGCGCGTCGTACGCATACGTCAGCGGCAGTGCATCCGAGACCCCGCGCAGCCAGCCGGCCATGTCCGAGCGGGCGACGAAGAGCCCGCAGAGGAGCATCTGCGGCAGCACGATTGCCGGCATGAACTGCACCGCCTGGAACTCGGTCGAAGCGAAGGCGCTTGCGAACAGACCGAGCGCCATCCCGAGCGTCGCGTTCCCGATCGCGAGCGCGACGACAGCCGCGACCGGCCCGTCCGTGTGAAGGTCGAGACCGGCGAACGCGATCGCGGAGACGAGCGAGGCCTGGACAGCGGCCAGCACCGCGAAGGCGATGCCGTACCCGGCCAGGAGGTCGAGCTTCGCGAGTGGCAGCGTCATCAGCCGCTCGAGCGTTCCACTCGTGCGTTCGCGCAACATCGTGATCGACGTGACGACGAACATGGATACAAACGGGAAGAGCCCCAGCAACGGCCCACCGACCCGTTGGAAGACGAGCGTTCGGCCGGCGAAAAGCTCGTGGAGAAGCACGATCAGCATGGACGGCACGCCGAGAAGCAGCACGACTGTCCGGGGGTCTCGGCGCAGCTGCGTGAGCACGCGCATGGCAACCGCTCCGGTCACGCGGATGCTCACGCCTGCTGCTCCTCGATCAGGCCGAGGAAAACCTGCTCGAGATCCTTTGCACCCGACTGCCTCAGCAAGTCGGCCGGAGGGCCTTGAGCGAGCAGCCGGCCCTCGCGCAGGAGCAGGAGCTCGTCGCAGCGCTCGGCTTCGTCCATCACGTGACTCGAGACGAGCACCGTCCGGCCCCCTGCGGCGAGCTCGTGGAATGTGTCCCAGAGATCGCGCCGCAAGAGTGGATCAAGCCCGACGGTCGGCTCGTCGAGGACGAGCAGCTCCGGATCCCCAAGGAGCGCAGTGGCAAGCGAGACGCGGGCGCGCTGGCCACCGGACAGGCGGCTGACGAGGCGCTCGGCTATGCCGAGCAGGTCGACCGTCTCGAGCGCGGCGTCGATCCTCGCGGGAGGGGCGTCGACGATCCGCGAGAAGAACCGCAGGTTCTCGCGGACTGTGAGGTCGCCGTAGACAGACGGCGCCTGGGTCACGTACGCGACCCGCCGGCGGAGCGAGGGTGACCCGGCCGGGCTCCCGAGGACGACGATCGTGCCGCTCGCGACGCGCTGGACGCCCACGATCGAACGCATGAGCGTCGACTTGCCGCTCCCGTTCGGCCCCAGCAGCCCGGTCACGACACCCGGGGCGACAGAGAGCGAGAGGCCGTGGAGCACGTCCGTCCCGTTGCGGACGACGTGCAGTCGGTCGACCACGATTCCCGGCTCCACCGCCACGAGCCCAGTATCTAGGGTTGACGGCGATGGTCCCGGTGTTCCTGGCACGGCACGTCGATGCGGCGGTCTCAGCCGAGCGCGCGCTCGGGGCGGTGCGCGACGCGTTCGTCGCCTATCACCGAGGCGAGTGGTCGATGCCGCCGAAGGTCTACGTGCCGGCGTATCCGGCCGGAGATTTCCGGGCGATGCCGGCCCTCGGCGGCGGCCACGCGGCGCTGAAGTGGGTGACCTCGTTCCCAGACAACCCGGCGCGCGGACTGCCGACGGTGACCGGGCTCGTGCTGCTCTCGGACGCCTCGACCGGCTCGCTGCGGCCGTCTTCGACGCGGCTGCAGTGACGGCCCTGCGCACGGGAGCGGCGGCCGTGCTCGCGGCGGAGACGCTCGGTCGCCGGACGCGCGGAGCGCGGCCGTGGTCGGCGCAGGAGTGAACGGGCGCGGCGGCGGCACGCACGTTCCTCGCCCGCGGCCGGGAAGTCGCTCTCTGGGACGTCGACCCTGACGCGGGCCGACGCTGCAGCTTCTGAGCTCGGCTGCTCCGTAGCGGGCTCGCGTGAGGAGGCTCTGGCCGCCGATCTCGTGGTGACCATGACGCCGGGCCACGAGGTACTGCTCCCCGAGGGAGCCCTGCAACCCGGGCAGCACGTCAGCCTCATGGGCGCCGACGGGCCCGGAAAGGCCGAGATCGCGGTCGCCGAGGTTGTCCGAACGCGTGTCTTCTGCGACGACTGGGAGCAGGCGAGCCACAACGGAGAGCTCGCGCACGCCGTCGAGGCCGGCGCCGTCGTTCGGGAGGCAGGTGACCGAGCTCGGCGCGGTGCTCGCGCGGCGACGCCGAAGGGCGCCGCTCGGACCGAGAGATTACGACCTTCGACTCGACCGGTCTCGCGATCCAGGACCTTGCGATTGCGCTCGCAGCGATGGAACGCGGCGGCGAGCTGGATCTGCCGACGATCGCCCTCTAGGCATCGAGCGGCTGGCCGAAGGCGATGTCGTGGCCGTCGGGGTCCTGGACGCCGAACTCGCGGAAGCCGTGCGGTGCGTCGTGGATCTCGTAGTCGAGCGGTGCGCCGCGTTCCCGGACCTCCGCGTAGACGGCGTCGGCGTCGTCGACCCGGATGTACGCGTCCCGATCTTGTCGACGATTCGCCAGTTCGGAACGATCTGCTCCGGTCGATATCCGGAGCACTCTACGTCGCGGCCGCCAGCCCTCTGCGCAGCCTCGAGGCCAGACGTCGCCGCTCTTCCGCCCCGTTCGGAGGTGGCCGCCAGGGCGGGCTGCCCACACGCAGCCGGGTTGCACGGTGTCGTCCTCGTAGCGCGGCACGATGTGCAGATGGAAATGGAAGACGTCCTGGCCCGACCGTTCGCCGGAGTTCTGGCGCAGGTTGACGCCGACGGCGCCGAGCTCTTCGCGCATCACGTGTGAGAGCAGGCGGGCGAGCTCCACGGCCGCCCCTGCCTCCGCCGGCTCGACGTCCCAGATGTCCGAGCGATGGGCACGTGGGACGATCAGCGTGTGACCCGACGTCGCCGGCGGCTCGCAGAGAAAGGCGACGACAGACCCGTTCGCGTGGACGACGTCGTCGTGCTGTTTCTGACCCGCGACGATCTCGCAGAACGGGCAGCGCTCCATTCGGCCAACCCTATGCGGGCAGCAGCCGGGCGGGGTCGAACAGGTCGAGCTAGGGGACGGTTTCGCCGAGAATCGCGCGCGCCACGAGCTCGCCGCAGGCGAGGCCCATGACATTGCCGTGCCCGCGTAGCCGACAGGAGACCCAGACCCCGTCTCGGCCGGGGAGGCGCCGGCAAGCGGAAGTCGATCGGCCGTCGTCCCGAAGATTCCGGCCCAGCGATGGCTCGATCGCGGCGGCTCGCCCAGCAACTCGGCGAGGAAGCGCTCGAGGTGCGCCCTGGATCAGCGCCGTGGTCCCCTCCTCTGCCGTTTACTCCTCGTCCGGCGCCTTGTCCGGTAGCCTCCGGCGACGAGGCGATCCTCCGGCGTCTGCTGCCAGTAGTCGTAGCCGTGCCGCGCATAGTGGGGGCGGGGAACAGTGCCGCTCGGGAGCGGCTCGGTGACGACGACCTGGCCGCGGTGGGCGCCACGGCCGCGTCGAGCTCCGGGAGAGGCCCCCCGTGTAGCCGTCGGTCGCGATGACGACCTGGCCGCGTCGAGCGGTCGAGCGACTCGACCCGCTCGTGCTCCCGCAGCTCCACCCCTGCCTCGGCGGCGCGAGCGCCAGGCGCCGCACCCAGCGCGCGGGCTGAAGCGCGCCATCGGTGGGATGGAAGAAGGCGCCGTCGAACGGCCGCGAAGCGGCGGCCGGAGCTCTTCGAGCCACTCGGCCTCGAAGCCGTCCTCGCCTGAGCGCCGCGTACTCGGCCTCGAGCTCCGCCCGCTCTCGCGGTATCGGCCGCGAGCCGAAGGCTGCCAACGTCGGCGAAGCGCGTCGCCTGCGAGGTCGGCAGCCGATCGACGTATGCTCGGTGGCCGCCCAGAACGTCTTGCGCGCGGTCGCGGCCGAATGCCCACGGGCGGCGTCGTAGGCGGGTCGAGCCGCCGCGGAGCGCGAAGCCGCCATTCCGCCCACTCGCGCCGCCCGCGATCGAGCGGCTCTCGTACAGCCGGACGCGCCAGCCGGCCCGGGCGAGAACGAGCGCGCAGGAGCAGCCCGTCACCCCGCCGCCGACGACCGCGGCATCCGCGGTGCCGTCGTGCCGAACCCGCGGGAGCGCCTCCACGGGCTCTTCGCAAGCCAGAAGAAGCGCCACTCGAGTCAGCGATCCTAGTCGGCGCATCACCCCTCTGTAGACCCTCCGCCTCGGCGCGACGCCCGCGAGCTCCAGCTCCGCCAGCGCGGCAGCCAGGCGCCGCTGCCTCGAGCCCGGTGGAGCGGGCCAGCTCGTCGGCGCTCGCCGGCTGCTGCCCGAAGACGCGCAAGGACCGCCGCCGCGGCTCCCCGAGTTCGGGGCGCCGGGCGCGCGCGGGCTCGATGCCGAACTCGCGAGGACGTCGGCGACCGACGTCAGGGGCGTCGCTCCCTGCCGGAGCAGGGAGTTCGTCCCCGCGGAGAGCGAGGCTCGTGATCTCCCCCGGAACGGCGAGGACCTCGCGTCCCGCCTCGAGCGCGAATCGGCCGTGATCAGCGCGCCGCTCGCTCCCGCGCCTCCACGATCACCGTCGCCGCGGCGAGTCCGGCGATGATGCGATTGCGGGCCGGGAAGCGCCAGGGCGCCGGCTCGACCCCCGGCGCGTACTCGGCGACGACGAGGCCCGACTCCGCAGATTCGCCGGCCAGGTGCCGGTGTGCGGCCGGGTAGTCGCGGTCGACGCCGCAGCCGAGCACCGCAACCGTGGCGCCTCCCGCCTCGAGCGCGCCGCGGTGTACCTCGTCCGTCGACTCCTCGCGCCATGCCGCTGACGACGACCAGGCCCGCCGCCGCCAGATCCCGGCCCAGCATCCGCGCGACGTGCTCGCCGTAGGGCGAGCACGAGCGGGCGCCGACGATCGCGACGCCGGCACGGGCGAGCAGCTCGACACGCTTCCGGCGCCGCGCAGGAACAGGCCCGGCGGCGGATCGTGGATCGACCCAGAAGCGGCCGGGAAGGCCGGCTCGGAGCGGCCGACGCAGCGAGGCCCCGTGCCTCGAGGCCGGCGCGGTAGGCAGCCGCGTCGAAGTGCGCGTGAAGGCGCGACCCGGCGTCGCGGGGGACTCCGACCACATGCGTGCCGGATGCGGCCGCGAAGGCGGCGAGCGCGAGATCGCTCATCGCGGCCCGAGCTCGTCGGCGAGCGGAGCGACAACGCCTCGGCCAGGTGCTCAGTCCGAACTCGCGTCGGCGGCCAGCAGGGCGGCCACGGTGCGGGCGACGCGCGCCACCCGTGCGCGGTCCGCGCCGGAGAGCGGCAGCCGCTCGACGGCCCGCGGCGAGCAGGTCGTCGGCTTCTGTCGACCGGCGCAGGCGGACTTGCCGGCCTCGAGCCCGCGGCCGTGCCACTGCGACTCGGGCGCGGACCGCCTGCGAGCGCTCCGCCGGCGCGCCTCGAGCTCCTCGCGCGCGGGCGCGCGGGACGGTCACGAGCAGGTCGAAGCGGTCCAGCAGCGCGCGCGAGAGCTTGTCCCGATAGGCCGTGAGCCGCGCCGTCGAGCAGGAGCACTCGGCTGCCGGATCGCCGCGCGCTCCGCAGGGGCACAGGTTCATCGTCGCCACCAGCTGGAAGCGCGCCGGGAAGACAAGCCTGCCGCCGACACGCGCGACCGAGACGGCGCCGTCCTCGAGCGGCTGCCGCAGAGCCTCCAGCGCATTCCGAGGGAACTCCGCCAGCTCGTCGAGGAAGAGCACCCCGCGATGAGCGAGGCTCGCCTCGCCGGGCTTCGGGTTCGGGCCCCCGCCGACGATCGCGGCGACCGACGCCGTATGGTGCGGCGCCCGGAACGGCGGCAGGTCACGAGCGGCCGCCCGGGCGGAGCAGGCCGGCCACGGAATGGATGCGCGTGACCTCGAGCGCCTCCTCGGGCTGAAGTCGCGGGAGGATGCCTGGGAGGCGCCTGGCCAGCATCGTCTTGCCCGTGCCGGGCGGCCCGGCGAGCAGCAGGTTGTGGCGCCCTGCGGCGGCGAGCTCGAGCGCCCGCCGTGCCCGCTCCTGGCCGCGCACGTCGGCGAGGTCGAGTGGCTGCGGCCCGGCCCCGTCTCCGTTCAGGGAGGACTCGTCGGGCGGAGACGGCAGCCATTCGCCGCGCAGGTAGGCGACCGCCTCCGCCAGGTGGTGAGCGGGACCGGCTCGATCCCGGCAAGCGCGGCCTCCGCCGCGCGACTCGGCGCGCGCAGAGAAGCTGTCGTAAGCCCGCCGCCACGGGCTCCCTCCGCGGCCGCGAGCACGCCTCCGACCGCCCGGAGGCTGCCGTCGAGGGCGAGCTCGCCCACGGCTGCGTGCCCAGCCAGCGATTCCGGCGGCACCTGACGCGACGCGGCCAGCAACGCCAACGCGATCGGCAGATCGAAGCCCGAGCCCTCCTTCCGGAGCTCCGCAGGCGCGAGGTTGACGGTGATCCGGTGGCCGGGCCAGCTCAGCGCGGCAGAGGCGATGCCGCTGCGCACGCGATGCTTCGCCTCCTGGCAGGCGCGGTCGGCGAGGCCGACGATGGTGAAGGCCGGCAGACCGTCTTCGAGGTGGGCCTCGACGTCGACGCGGCGTGCGTCGAGCCCGACCAGCGCGTGCGTGACCGTTCGTGCGAGCACGTCGCCACGCTAACAACGACGTGCTGCCTTCTGCTACGAAACCGTGACGAAACTGGAACTAACGGGCGACGAGCACGTCTTCGAAGAACTCGCCCGCCCGCCGGCCCGTCCGGCGGTTGACGTGGCGGCGGTAGCGCTCCTCGAGCCGCAGGCCCGCACGCTCGAGGATCTCCGGATAGAGCTCCGCCGGTCGTTGATCACGATCACCACCGGCGCCCCACGCCGCAGCGACCCGCGCACGTTCGCGCAGCACCGCCGCGACGCCCTCGACGTAGGCGCCGAGCGCCGCCCGGCTCGTCCCCTTGCCGAGCTCGAGCGCTCCGCAGTCCTCCAGGCCGAGCAGCTCGTAGGCGTAGCGATGCTGCTCGTGGTAGTCGATGAGGCCCGGGTAGGGCGGCGAGGTGACGACCCCGTCGAACCGTCGCCCGAAATCGAGCTCGCGCGCGTCGCCGTGCACGACTTCCGCCCCACGCCCTCGCCCGCGAACGCGCGAGAACTCGCGGATCCGCTTCAGAGTGTCGAGCGAGTAGCGCCGCAGGAATTGCCTCGCCTCGCCGACCGGGCGGCACTCGCGCTTGTGCTTGTGGCACCAGTAGGGCGAGCGCTGAGGCGCGCGCGGGAAATCGAGGTCGAAATGGGTCGTCCGCCGCGCCGAACGGGCCGCTCTGGCGAGCACGACCCGCAGCACGTCGGCGTGCTCGTAGTCGGAGACGAGGCCCCGGAAGGAGAGCAGCTCGACACCGCGCGCGGCGCGAACCAGGTCGCGCACGTAGCGCGGAACTCGGCCCCTCGGGCCGCGTGCCCTCGAAGGCCTCCAGCCGTGCACAGGCGTCGCGCAGCTCGCGACTCGAGCACGAACGGGTTGTAGCTCCCGCGTCTTCACCCGCATCAGCAGGCAGTTGAACGCCGCGATGTCGACGCCGCTGGCATCCAGCCCGGACTCGAGTGACTGCACGAGCGTCGTCCCCGAGCCCGGCGAACGGATCGAGCACGCGTCCGCCAGGCACGTAGCGCGCGAGCAGCTGCTCGACGAGCTGCGGGATGAACTTGCCCAGGTAGGGATGCAGGCGGTGGACGTGCGTCGTCCGCTCGCGCTGCGGCAGCTCGCGCTCCGACCAGGAGAGCGCGAGATCGATCCGGCGGTAGAGCGCATCCTGGGTCGAGGCCACGGCCTCGAGTTCTGCCGGGGCGGGGCCTGGGCTCCGAAGGCCTGACCGGCCGCGACGCACGAGGCGGCCCGCCCGGCGCCGGTCAGCGCGCGACCGACTTCGAAGCTCGCGTCGAGCCGCGCCAGCTCGGGATGACGGGCGAGCCATGCCTCCGCGGCGCGGCGCAGGCGACGCTGCTTCTCCCGGTCGACCATCTCCAGCGGGTCGCCGTAGCCGGCCCGCCCTTCTCCTTCACCTCGACAGAAGACGAGCCGCCGCCGCGGCGCAGGACCAGGTCGAGCTCGTTGCCGCCGCCCAGAGGTTTGTCTCGAGCATGCGATAGCCTCGCAGCCGGTAGAACACGCGCGGCGCTCGCCGCCCGGCCGGCCGTCCGCATTACGCGACAGGCGGTAGCAGAGCGCCTGGAAGGAGCGACGGTGGATCTCCGACGGGCCATCTCGCGCGACGACGGCCGAATGTCCCGGCGTGATGTAGCCGACGTGGGAGCGGAAGCCGAACGCCGGATAAAGCGCGTCGGCGCCTCATCGTAGCGGTCGCGCATGACCTTGGCGACGATCGACGCAGCGGCGATCGCGGCGCTCTTCTCGTCTCCGTCGACGACCGCGCGGTGCTCCGGCGCCAGTCGGGCCGAGACGGAAGCCGTCGACGAGGCACACCTCCGCCGGCGGCGTAACTCGGCGAGCACGGCCCGCAGCCCGGCGAGGTTCGAGCGGTGAAGGCCGTCGCGGTCGATCTCGCTGGTGGGACGCGCGCACGACGATCCGCTCCGCGCAACCGAGCACCGCGCGGAAGAGCGCCTCGCGGCGCGCGCGCGGCACTGCTTCGAATCGTTCAGCCAGGCGAGCGGCCGGGCGCGGTGGTCGCGCAGCCGCGCGTAGTCGAGCAGGACGCCCGCGACGACGAAGCGGGCCCGCGAGCGGGCCCCGTCCTGCTTCATCGGCGCCCGCGACGAAGCGTGCACCCAGCCTGCGGTCGAAATGGAGGAGCTTCCGGCCGGTCGTCGCGCCACGAGCGCGAGGATAGCGCCGCCGCCACCCGGCGCCCAGCAATCGGCACAGTCTTGTTACTCGGCGACGGGCTCGGCTTCGGGCTCTTCGGCCTCGGCCGGCTCGGGCTCAGGCTCGGGCTCGACCGTCGACTCGGGCTCTGGGCCGGGCTCCTCCGCCGTCGGCTCGGGCTCAGGCTCGGGCTCGACCGCGGACTCGGGCTCTGGGCCGGGCTCCTCCGCCGTCGGCTCGGCCCCGTCCACGAGCTCCTCCTCCACGACCTCGTCCTCCGGCGGCGCCGCGCCGACCAGGAGCTCCGATGCCGGCAGCGCGATCCCGCGCTTCGCGCGGACGCGCGCCCGCTTGCCGACCTTGCCGCGCAGGTAGTAGAGCTTCGCGCGGTTCACGTCGCCGATCGCGGTCGACCTCGATGCGCTCGATCTTCGGCGAGTGCAGCGGGAACGTCCGCTCGACGCCAACGCCGAACGACTGCTTCCGCACGGTGAACGTCTCGCGGGCTCCGGCGCCCTGGCGCTTGAGCACGATCCCCTCGAACACCTGGACCCGCCGGCGCTGGCCCTCGATCACCTTAAAGTGCACCCGCACGCTGTCGCCCGCCTTGAACGGCGGCAGGTTGGTCCGCAGCTGGCGCTGCTCGAGGCTCTGGATCACGCGGTTCATGAAAAGAGGCCCACTCCGGGCCGGTCGGCATGCTAGCGCACGCCGGAACGGCGTCGGCGGCGGAGCGGCAGGACGAGCAGCAGCCCCAGCGCGACGCCCGGGACGATCGTGTGGAACGCGATCCGGTTCGGCGGCCAGTAGGTCATGAAGACCTCGCCGATCAGGTTCTTCCTGGGAACCGACCCCCAGCGACGCGAGTCGCACGACTCCTGACGGTTGTCGCCCATGAAGAAGTACTGGCCCTTGGGCACCGGCCAGGTTCCGTTCGCGACCGCACCCTTGTCGCGCCGGTCCGGCTTGATGTACGGCTCGTCCAGCGGCTTGCCGTCGATCGAGATGAAGCCGTTCTTCTCGCTGACGGTCTCCCCCGGCAGGCCGATCAGGCGCTTGACGAACGTGCCGCTCGCGTTGCAGGCCTGCTGGGCTTTGACCGTGGGCGTGTTGAAGACGATGATCTCGCCGCGGTGCGGGCTGCGGAAGTGGTAGATGAACCGGTTCGCCAGCACCCGGTCGGAGAGGCGCGCCTCGCAGCCGCCGTCCACTCTCGAGCGCGCGCAGTGGAGCGTCGGCTCCATCGACGACGAAGGGATCCGGTACGGGTTCACGACGTAGAGCTTGATCAGCATGACGATCAGGATCGCGCCGGCGATCGTCACCACCCAGTCGACTCCGATCCGCCAGGCGCGCGGAAGCCCGGCCGTCAGGCGGTCGAGTGGATTGCGCGACGGGCGAGCGGGCTCCATCGGAATGGGCTCCATCGGAACCGGCTCGGGAAGCGGCCCCAGCTGTGGCCAGCCGGACGGCGACGTCGTTGCGACCGGCGCCGGCGAACCGTCTCCCGTCGCGTCGTACTCGGCCCGCCGGGAGGGGTCGGTGAGCGTCTCGTAGGCGTCGCGCAGATCGTCCAGCCGGTCGCCCGCGTCGATCCCGAACGAGTGGAAGCGGACCTGCCGCCAGTAGGCCTCCCTGATCTCGTGGACCGTCGCGTCGCGCGAGATCCCCAGCTTGTCGTAGTGGTCCGTCACGACCGCGTCCTCAACCGGCTCTGTTCCTTCCGCCAATCGTCGATTCTCCCGTGATCGCCCGAGAGCAGGATCTCGGGCACCCCCCATCCTCGGAATTCCGCCGGGCGCGTGTAATGAGGGTACTCGAGACCACCGTCGAGCTCGGCGGAAAAGCTTTCCACCAGTCCGGATTCCTCGCTCCCGAGCGCGCCCGGGAGCAGCCGGGAGACTGCATCCACCACCACCATCGCCGGCAGCTCGCCGCCGGAGAGCACGTAGGGGCCGATCGAGATCGCGTCCGAGGCGAGGTGGATGAGGACACGCTCGTCGAAGCCTTCGAACCGGGCCGAGAGGAGGGTCAGGCGCTCCTCGCCCGCGAGCTCCTCGACGACCGCCTGGGTCAGTTGGCGCCCCTGCGGCGTGAGCGCGACGACGCGGTGGCCCGGGACGCCGCCGTAGACGGCGTCGAGCGCGGCGGCGACCACGTCCACCCGCAGCACCATCCCGGCGCCGCCGCCGTAGGGCTCGTCGTCCACCTGGCCGGCCCTGAGCGGCGTGTAGTCGCGGTAGCTGAACAGGCGCAGATCGAGCTCGTTCCCGAGCACGGCGGCGACGGGTCGCCGCTCCGTGAGCCAGGCGAACGCTTGCGGGACGAGGGTGAAGACGTCGAGTTGCAAGGGACGGGAGGCGGATCAGGTTAGCGAGACTCGGCGAACCCTCGCGCGACGAGGATCCGGCCCCGCTCGAGGTCGACGCCGAGCACGCAGGCGTCCACGAGCGGCAGCGCCTGGCCGGAGTCGAGCTCGAGCACGTCGTTGGCGATTCCCGGCTGGACGGCGGACACGCGGCCGAGCCCACGCCCGCCCTCCTCCTCGACCTCGAGCCCGGCGAGCTGGAACACGTAGAACTCGTCCTCGCCGGGAGGCGGCAACTCGGAGCGCGGGACGGCGAGCTCGGCACCGCGCGGCACCTCGCGGTCGAGCCGGATCACCGGGCGGCCGCGCGAGTGCTTGGAGGCGACCACGTCGGCCGGCTCGCCGTCGACATGCAGTGTCGCCCCTACTGCGAAGCGGGCCTCGTCCTCGCTTGCGCGCTCGACGAAGAACGAGCCGTCGAGCCCGTGCGGCTTGCCGACGCGGCCGACCGGGACGAGGTCAGACAAGCGACTCGAAGTACTC
Organism: uncultured Actinomycetes bacterium; assembly: GCA_963779895.1. Taxonomy (GTDB): domain Bacteria; phylum Actinomycetota; class Thermoleophilia; order Gaiellales; family Gaiellaceae; genus AC-32. Next base: position 227,776 of record CAWAAD010000001.1, read on the forward strand.
CGCCGCCTCGCGGCGCGAAGGGGCGGTGCGGAAGTTGTCGGCGAAGCGCGCGCCGTCCTCGTGCCCCACCGTCTCGAAGGCAGCGATCGCCGCGGCGGCGTCGAACGGAGTCCGGCGCAGCTCAACGTCCGGGCCGAGCAACGCCCAGAAGGCTTTGATGTCGTCCTCGTAAGGCAGGCCGACCGAGCCGACGTTCACCCAGCGAATACCGGCGACGGCCCGGTCTTGTTGCATGTGCGTGTGCCCGGTCACGACGACATCGGCGTCGACATCCTCGAGAATCGACGCGAGCCGCTCGTCCGGCGTCAAGGGCGTGACCATCTCCTCGTCGTCGCGCGGCGTCGCGTGGCAGAAGAGCACGTCCCCGAGTCCGTCGACCTCGAACCGCTGAGTCAGCGGGAGTGCGCCGAGCCAGGCGGCGTTCTCGTCCCCGATCGCCGCGGCGACCCAACGGTGCAGGTCGTCGCTGTTCTCGTCGCCCGCGATCAGACGGTCGGTATTGCCGCGGATCCACAAGGCTCGCTCGCCCAGGCCGCGAAGACGGTTGAGCGTCTCCCTCGGCTGAGGCCCGTGGATGCAGTCGCCGCCGAGGACGATCGCAGCGACCCCTTCGCGCTCGACCTCGGCGAGGACCGCTTCGAGCGCCGGCAGATTGCCGTGGACGTCGTAGAGCGCGGCGACCCGCACCAGGGCTACTCCACGATCTCGAGCATGACCCGCCGGTCGCGGCGGGCGGCGGCCGCGCGGACGACCGTGCGCAGGGCCCGGGCGATCCGGCCCTGGCGCCCGATCACCTGGCCGACGTCGGCGGGCGCGACGTGGAGCTCGATCACGATGTCTCCTTCGCGCTCGACCTCCTCGGCGCGGACGGCGTCCGGTTCGTTCACGAGCCGCCGGGCCAGGTACTCGACGAGCTCAGCCGACACCCTTTACCTTCAACAGGCGCTGGACGGTCGACGAGGGCGTGGCGCCCTTGGCGAGCCAGTCGCGCACCCTCTCCTCGTTGAGCTCGATCGTGGACGGATCGGTCTGCGGGTTGTAGCGCCCGACGATCTCGAGGAACTTCCCGTCGCGCGGCGAGCGGGAGTCCGCCGCCACGATCCGGTAGACGGGGTTCTTCTTCGACCCGACGCGGGTCAGTCTCAGCTTGACGGCCAAACGATTACCTCCGTGATCTCGATTTCTTCTTGCGCTTGCTCTTCTTCTTCTTGGTTGCGGAACGCGTGGGGCCATTCTGCCCTGGAAGCTCTCCCAGCGCCGGCAGCTTGCCCTTGCCGACCTGCTTCATCATCTTCGCCATCTGCTTGCGGGCCTCGAGCAGCTGGTTCACCTGCTGGACGGTCGTACCGCTCCCTTTGGCGATCCGCTGCCGGCGCGAGGCGTCGATCACGTGCGGAAGGCTTCTCTCCCTGGGCGTCATCGAGAGCACGATCGCCTCGACCCGCCCGAGCTGGCGGTCGTCGACCTGGTCGAGCCCGTCGAGCTTGTCGCCGAGGCCCGGGATCAGCTTGATCACGCCCTGGAGGGGGCCCATGCGCCGGATCATCTTGTAGCTGCGCAGGAAGTCGTCGAAGGTGAAGTCGCCCTGCATCATCCGCTTCTCGAGCTCGGCTGCCTCGTCTTCCTCGACCGCCGCCTCGGCTTTCTCGACCAGGGTGAGGACGTCGCCCATGCCGAGGATCCGCGAGGCCATCCGGTCCGGGTGGAAGTACTCGAGCTGGTCGAGTCGCTCGCCCACCGAGACGAGCTTGACCGGCTTCCCCGTGACCGCCTTGACCGAGAGCGCGGCGCCGCCGCGGGCATCGCCGTCGAGCTTCGTCAGCACGATCCCGTCGAACGCGACGCGCTCGGCGAAGGCCTCGGCGACCCGAACCGCGTCCTGGCCCGTCATCGCATCGAGCACCAGCAGGACGTTCGTCGGGCGCGTCGCGTCCCGCACCGCGGCGAGCTCGGCCATCAGGTCCTCGTCCACGTGCAGCCGGCCGGCGGTGTCGAGGATGACCGTGTCGCACCCTTCGGCGCGCGCCTGCTCCAGCCCCTGCGTCGCTGCCCTGACGGCGTCCTCGCGCTCCTCGCTGAACACGGGCACCTGCAGCTCGCGGCCGAGCTGCTCGAGCTGGTCGATTGCAGCCGGCCGCTGGAGATCAGCAGCGACGAGACCCGGCTTCCGCCCCTCCTTGCGCAGGAGCAGCGCGAGCTTCGCCGCCGCCGTGGTCTTGCCCGAGCCCTGGAGTCCCGCCAGCAGGACGACCGTCGGCGCACGGGCGGCGAAGGCGAGTCGCGAGTCGCCCGCGCCCATCAGCGCGGTCAGCTCCTCGTGGACGATCTTCACGACCTGCTGGCCGGCCGTGACGCTCTTCACGACCTCCTGGCCGAGCGCGCGCTCACGCACGGTCGCGACGAAGCTCTTGACGACCTCGAAGTTGACATCGGCCTCGAGCAGCGCGAGCCGAACCTCCCGCATCGCGCGCGAGATCGCCTCGTCGTCGAGGCGTCCGCGCTTGCGAAGGTCGCCGAGCGCGCCCTGAAGCCGGTTGGAAAGCGTGTCGAACACGCGTCCAGGGTACTCGGTGCGTATGAAGAATCGCCTGCGCCGCTTCGTGCGGCTCTGGATCGACCTGTTCGCGAAGCACGCTCTGCTCGACCACGCCGGCGCGATCGCGTTCGCGGTGCTGAAGGCGGTGATCCCGCTCACTCTCTTCGGGCTGGCGGTGCTCGGGGCGCTCGGCGATCAGCACGTCTGGCGAAAGTCGGTGGCGCCGACGATCAAGCCTCACCTCCAAGAGCCCACGTTCCACGCGATCGACGTGGCGGTGGAGAAGATCTTCACGACCAACAGCACCGGCCTGATCGTCTTCGCGGCGGTGATGGTGCTCTGGTATGTGTCGGGCTCGGTGCGCGCGGTGATGGGGGCGATGAACCAGATCTACGAGGTCGAGGAGCGGCGGCCCTGGCTCGTGCGCTACGCGATCTCGGTCGCGCTCGCGGCCTGCGTCGCGATCGGCGTGGTCGGCTCCGCGCTTGTGATCATCGCGACCGCCGGGCTCGCGGACGGCGTTCTGGGCGTGCTCGTCGGGATCGGACGCTGGCTCGCGGGCATCCTGCTGCTGGCGCTCGCGCTCGGATTGCTGGTGCGCTTCGCGCCGACCGAGCACGAGTCGAAGCGCTGGGCGAGCGTCGGCACGGCCCTCGTGATCGTGACGTGGATCGGGGCCTCGCTGATCTTCGAGCTGTTCGTCTCGCACGTGGCCAACTTCAAGACGGCGACCGGCAGCCTGACCGTCTTCCTCGTCCTGATCGGCTACGTGTACACGTCCTCGATCATCCTGCTCGTCGGAATCGAGCTGGACGAGCTGCTGCAGAAGGACGCCGCACCCGGGCAGCGTGGTGTCCTGCAGGTCTTGTTCGGGGTCGGGCGGTGAGGCGTTATCGTCCTGCGACCCTGTCGAGAGGAAGGAGAGTCATGGCGGACATCGCGAAGGTGATCACGATCATCGGGTCGTCGCCGGAGAGCTTCGCGAAGGCGGCAGACGCAGCGGTTCAGGAGGCCTCGAAGACGCTGCGCGGGATCACAGGGGCGGACGTCGTCTCGATGAGCGCCGTGGTCGAGAACGAGCGGATCACCGAGTTCCGCACCACGGTGAACATCGCGTTCGCCGTCGAGCGCTGAGGTAAGGCGCCGGTCCTCGCAACCCGTCCGGAAGGGCCGGGGCTGCAGGGACAGTCCCTCGGCCGCGGCCGCAGCGGACGGTGAGGGCGCCGCTCGCCGCTTGGCTGGCTGGGGCCCCTCCACTGAGCAGTCGCTTTTGGCCCGCGCCCGGGGACTGTCCCTCAGAGCTCCCGCGCGTTCGGCGTCGAGCGCTAGCCGCTGACGAGAGCGGCGGCGAACTCGTCCGGGTCGAACGGGCGCAGGTCGTCGAGGCGCTCGCCGATGCCGATCAGCTTCACCGGCAGGCCGAGCTCGTGGGCGATCGCGACCGCGATGCCGCCTTTCGCCGAGCCGTCGAGCTTGGTCAGGACGACGCCTGTCACGTCGACCGACTGTCCGAACAGACGGGCCTGCTGGAGGCCGTTCTGCCCCGTGGTCGCGTCGATCACGAGCAGCGTCTCGTGCGGCGCGCCCTCGAGGCGCTGGCCGATCACGCGCCGGACCTTCGCGAGCTCCTCCATCAGGTTCGTCTGCGTGTGCAGGCGCCCAGCGGTGTCGACGATGACGACGTCGCGGCCGCGCGACTCGGCCGCCCCGATCGCGTCGTAGGCGACCGCTGCCGGGTCGCCTCCGCGTTCGGAGCCGACGAAGTCGGCCGCCGCACGCTCGGCCCAGATCTCGAGCTGCTCCTCTGCGGCGGCGCGGAACGTGTCGGCCGCGGCGACCAGCACCTTGCGGCCGTGCTCGCTCAGGCGGGCGGCGAGCTTCCCGATCGTCGTCGTCTTGCCGGTGCCGTTCACGCCGACGACGAGCACGACGCTCGGTGTTCCGGTCAGCTCGAAGCGGCCCGGATCACCCAGCATCCGCGCGATCTCCTCCTGCAGCGCCGGGCCGAGGTCGCCGGCGACCCCACGCGCCTCCAGCCGCTGCACGAGCTCGGCCGTCGCCGGCACGCCGACGTCCGCTCGGATCAGGGCCTCCTCGAGCCGCTCCCAGGACGCCTCCTCGGCGGGATCGAAGCTCCCGAACGCGAGCTCCTCGGTCAGGGCCCGGCGGCTCTTTCCGAGCGAGTCGCGCAGGCGCGCGAAGAAGCCCGCGCCCTCGGCCTCCGGCTCGGCCCGCGCTTCGTCTCCGAGTAGCTCTGCCCACGACCGCGCCACGGCCGGGGACGATAGCCGCGGCCGCGCCCTACCTCACCCGTTGGGGCGGGAAGTCGCCGCTCTCGCCGCGGGGGATCACCTTCCGGGAAGGCAGGACGACGAAGCTCCAACTGTGGCGCTGAATGCGCCGAGGCGAGCCGGAGTAGTGGAACGAGCGCCACGGCCAGCTCTCGGTGAGAACTACGAGCACCTGGCCGCTGTAGCCCGGGCGATTCGACACCTGCGTCGAGCAGGGAAGAAGCCGAGAGCCCTTCCCTGTGGCGACCGGAGCACGACAGCCGGCGCCGCGTTCTCCGCCGGGCGCGGCGGCACAGACGAGCTCGCCGCGTGGTGCGCGTTATGGCAGCCGGCGGCCAGCAACACGAGCAGCAGTGGAGCAGCGCACGTGGTCACTGCTGCCTATACGGCGCCGAGCAGCGACCGCGTCACGGGATCAGCCGGCGGCTGCGAGCTGGTCTTCGCGCGGCAGGCGGCGCGAGACGATCTGGGAGACGCCGTCGCCACCCATCGTCACCCCGTAGAGCACGTCCGCGGCCTCCATCGTCTTCTTCTGGTGCGTGACGACGATGAACTGCGCCCGGTCGGAGTAGCGGCGCAGGAGCTCGACGAACCGGCCGATGTTCGTGTCGTCGAGGGCGGCCTCGACCTCGTCGAGGAGGTAGAACGGGCACGGGCGCGCAAGGAAGAGCGCGAACAGGAACGAGATCGCGCCCAGCGCCTTCTCGCCGCCCGAAAGGAGCGAGAGGCGGGTCACCCGCTTGCCGACCGGGCGTAGCTCGACCTCGACTCCGGGCTCCGCGCCTTCCTCCTCGGGCTCGGTCAGCCGGAGCTTCCCGTGGCCGCCCGGGAAGAGCGTTGCGGCGACCTCCTCGAAGCGTGCGCTCACGGCCGCGAACGTCTCGTCGAAGCGGCGCTCGACGGTTTCGGCCAGGTCGGCGCGGAGCTGCTCGAGCTCCTCGAGGCTCGCCTCCAGGTCGCTGCGCTGCGCGACGAGCTCGGCCAGCCGCTCCTTCTCGCGCTCGTGCTCCTCCTTGGCGAGCGGATTCACCTGCCCGAGGGCCTCGCGGCGGCCTTCCAGCCGCTCGATCCTGGCCGAGAGCTCCTCGCGGTCGTCGCCCTCCCCCGGCTCGGCGCCGGCCTCCTCGAGCCTGCGCCGGGCCTCGTCCCGTTCGGCCTCGAGCCGGGCGCGCTCGACATCGACCGCCGAGCCGGCCTCGGCGGACTCGGAGGCGGCCCGCCTCGCCTCGGCCTCCTCGCCTCCCAGGCGCCGCAGCTCGGCGGCCAGCTCGCCGGCCCTCGTCGCCCCGACGTCCACCCGCGCCTGGAGGGGCGCCTCGAAGCGCGCGGCAAGTGCCGCGGCTCCCTCCAGCAGCTCCGTCAGCCGTTCCGCGAGTGCGATCGGCCGTCCATCCGGCGACGGAGCCGCGGCCTCGCTGACAGGCTCGTCGGCCCGGCGGGTGAGCTCCTCGGCCTCCCTCGCGAGCGCCCGGCGGCGCGCGTCGAGCTGCAACAGCACGGCCTCGGCGGTCTCGCCGGCGAACCAGAGCTCGCCCCGGTCGGCGTCGTAGCAGTGGCCGTCCCGCGTGACGAGGACGCCGCTCTCCGCGCGCGCGAGATCGCTCGGCTCCGCGAGCCAGACGTCGGTGAGCAGCTCGGCAACCCGCTCCCCGCCCGGCCGCGCCCGGACCCGGCTCGACAGCAATTGCGCGCCGAGCAGCGGCGGACGGGCCTTCCGCGACGCCCCCGGCCGAAGCGGGACGAGCACGGCCAGGTTCCCGAGCCCACCCTTCCGTGCGCGCTCGACCAGCGCGAGTGCTTGCGATGCGTCCCCGGCGAGCACCGCGGCCGCCCGGCTGCGCAGCGCCGCGGCGACCGCACGCTCGTAACCGGCTTCGACCTCGAGCAGCGAGAGCGCAAGCCGCTCGCCCTCCTCGGCAAGCGCCCGCGCGGCGGGAGGAAGACCTTCGCGTTCGGCAAGCGACTGCTCCAGGACGGCGAGGCGCTCGCGAGCCACCCGCGCCTTCTCGCGCAGCGCCTCGCGGCGGGGATTGCGGGCGAGCCGCGGGAACAGCGGCTCCGCCCCCAGCCGGGCGAGGAGATCGCCCGCGGACTCCCGGCGAAGCTCGAGCCGCTCGCCCACGCTCTTGAGGCGGTAGAGCGCCGAGGTCGCGCCCTCGCCGCGGCCGGCCGCCTGGGCGAGCTCGTCCTCGACCCGGTTCCGCTCGGTGAGCAGCGCCTCCAGACGCTCGTTCACCCGCTTCCGCACGAGCGCGGCGGCGGTCCGCCGCTCCTCGACCTCCCCGAGCCGCTCCTCGACGCGGGCGAGTTCGAGCTCGGCGAGCCTCGCGCGGAGGCCTGCGATCTCGCCCCGGAGCTTCTCCGCGCGCTCCGCAGCGCTCGCCTGGAGCGCGAGCGGCCGCAGCCGCGCCTTGACCTCGGACTCGAGGTCGCGGGCGCGCTCGACCTGCAGCTGGACTCGCGCGAGCTTGAGCTCGGCCCGGTGCCGGCGCCGCTTGAACTTGCCGAGGCCGGCTGCGTCCTCGAGCAGGACGCGCCGCTCCTCGGGCTTGCTCGCGAGGATCTGCTCGACCTTGCCCTGGCTGATGACCGAGCCGTGGCTGCCCCCGAGGCCCACGTCCGCGAGCAGCTCGACGAGGTCGGTCCGGCGGACGGTCGCCCGGTTGACGAGGTACTGGCCTTCGCCGCCGCGGTGCAACCGCCGCGCGATCGAGACCTCCGAGAAGTCGAGCTCCTCGAGCGCGCCGTCCTCGTTGTCGAACAGGAGCTCCACCTCGCAGAAGTCGGCCGGCGGCCGGCCCGACGCGCCCGCGAAGAGGACGTCGTCGGGCTTCTCGGCCCGCAGCTCGTGCGGGCTCAGGCTGCCCGAGGCCCAGAGCAGGGCGTCGGAGACGTTCGACTTCCCGGAGCCGTTCGGCCCGACGACCACGGCCACACCGGGCTCGAGCCGCACCTCGACCGGGTCCGGAAACGACTTGAAACCACGAATGCGGATCGCACGCAGGTGCACGCCAGCCGAGGCTAGCGACCGGCGCGGACGTCCGGCTGCGTCCCGGAGGTCAGCCGGTCGAGCGCCTCCCGCGCGGCCTCCTGCTCGGCCGCCTTCTTCGACGGGCCGCTTCCGACGCCGGTCTCTTCGCCGTCGATGATCGCCGCGCACCTGTACATCCGGTCGTGCGGAGGGCCCTGCACGTCCAGCACCGTGTAGCCGACCTGCCGCCGGCGGCGCGGCGAGCTCCTCCTGGAGCTCGGTCTTGTGGTCGACGTGCGTCGTCACCGCATAGTTGATCCGGCCCTCGAACGCGGCAACCACGGCGTCCTCGACCGCCTCGAAGCCCCGCTCGAGATACACGGCCGCCAGGCCTGCCTCGAGCAGCGCCGCGAGGACGTTGTCGTTTTCCGAGAGCTTCGCCAGCTCGTCGGCCGGCACGAGCTTCGCCGCATGCTCGGCAAGGAGCCGGCCGAGCCCGAGCTCCCGCGACACCACGGCGCAACTCGCCCGCGAGACCACGTGGGAGCGGATCTTCGCGAGACGGCCCTCGGAGAAGTCGGGATAGCGGTCGTAGAGCGCGCGGGCGGTCGCGAGCTCGAGCACGCTGTCCCCGAGGAACTCCAGCCGCTCGTACGAAGACGCGCGGTCCGGCGCCCAGGAGCTATGGGTGAAGACCGTCGCGAGCCGGTCTTCGGGCAGCTTGGCGATGAGCTCCGCCAGCTCCTCCGGGCGGCCGCTCGGGACGCGGCTACTGGTGCGTGGAGACGTAGTCGACAGCTTGCCCGACGGTCTGGATCTTCTGGGCGTCGTCGTCCGAGATCTTGATCCCGAACTGGTCCTCGAGCTCCATGATCAGCTCAACGAGATCGAGCGAGTCGGCGTCCAGGTCCTCCTGGAAAGAGGCTTCCTCGGTGACTTCGTTCTCGTCGACCCCGAGCTGTTCCGTCAGGACTTCCTTGACCCGCTCGAATACTTCCTCACGCGATGCCGCCATGTCACCTCACTTGCCGGGGCTGTCAGAGCGCGCGGATGCTAACACTCTTTCCGGCAGACGCTGGGCGAGTCTGCCCACGACGTCGTGCTCGACGCCCCGCGCGGCGAGCCGGATCGCGTTCGCGATCGCCCGGCGCGACGAGTTGCCGTGCGCGATCACGGCCAGCCCGCGCAGCCCCAGCAGGTAGGCGCCGCCGTAGGTCTCGGGATCGAGACGCCCCCGTAGCCCGCGCGCCGCCGGCCGGACGAGCAGGCCGCCCACCCGTCCGCGGCGGGTGGCCGTGATCTCCTCGCGCAGCGCGTCGAGCACCGTGGTGATCGTCCCCTCCATCAGCTTCAGGACGACGTTGCCGGTGAAGCCGTCGCAGACGACGACGTCCGAGGAGCCCATCAGCAGATCGCGGCTTTCCGTGTTTCCGGCGAAGTGGAGCCCCTCGGCGCCCGCGAGGAGCGCGTGTGCGTCGAGCGTGAGCTGGTTGCCCTTCTCCGGCTCTTCGCCGATCGAGAGCAGGCGCACCTCCGGCTGCTGGATCTCGAGCACCTCCTGCGCGAAGACCGAGCCCATGTGCGCGAACTGGAGCAGGTGTTCCGGCCGGTTGTCCGCGTTCGCGCCCGCGTCGATCAGCACCGACGGGCCCCGCTTGGCAGGGATCACGACCGCGATCGCGGGGCGCGCGACTCCGGGCAGCCGGCGCAGCTCCAGAAAGCACGCGGCGAGCATCGCGCCGGTGTTCCCGGCGGAGACGACTGCGTCGGCGCGCTTCTCGCCGACGGCGCGGCAGGCCGCCACGAGCGAGCTGTCGGGCTTCGCGCGTACCGCTTCGGCCGGCTTCTCGTCCATCTGGATCGCCTGCGTCGTCTCGACGAGCTCGAGCCCCTGGGGGTCGAGCCCCGCCGGGCCGAAGAGGATCGGCCTGATCGTGTCGGAGGCAGCTTCGACCGCGCCGGCGACCACCTCGTCGGGCGCACGATCGCCCCCGAGCGCGTCGACGGCGACGGTGGTCATCCGGCTACGGGGTCGGTGTACGCAACGGCTCGATCTCGCGGCCGTCGTAGGTCTTGCAGGTCGGGCACATCCGGTGAGGCTGCTTCGGCTGGCCGCACTGCGGGCAGAGGTTCAGGCGCGGCGCGGAGATGCGGTGGGTGGCGCGGCGCTTGTCGCGGCGTGACTTGGACTGCTTTTTCTTGGGGACGGCCACGGCGGGCGCAGTATAGCCAGGGCCAAAGCGGGGTCTGACCCCGGGGTCAGACCCCGGTTGTGCGCGTCGCCCCGAAGCGTTCGAGCAGGCGCCGGTCGTGCGTGACGAGGACGATCGTGCCGGGGTAGCCCTCGAGCGCGGCCTCGAGCTCCTCGATCGCCGGGAGATCGAGGTGGTTCGTCGGCTCGTCGAGGAAGAGGCAGTTGACGCCCTGCGCGGAGAGGAGGGCGAGCTGCGCGCGCGTCCGCTCACCGGGCGAGAGCGTCCGCGCAGGCCGAAGGACGTCGTCCGCGCCGAGGCCGAACTTCGCCAGCAGCGTGCGCGCCTGCCCCTGCCGCCCGCCGAAGGCCTCGACCAGTGACGCATCGACGGCGAACCGGCCCCGGGCCTGCTCGAGCTCGCCGAACACGACGTTGCGGCCGACGACGCGGTTCCCCGAGACCAGCGGCAGAGCGCCTGTGAGGGCTCCGAGAAGCGTCGACTTGCCGCTGCCGTTCCGTCCGGTCACCGCCAGACGGTCGCCGCGGCCGATCTCCAGGTCGACAGGCCCGAGGCGAAACTCGCCGCGCTCGACCACCGCCCGTTCCAGGCGCACGACGAGGTCGCCGCTCCGCGCGGCGGGCTCCAGCTCGAGATGCAGCTCCCAGGGCTCGAACGGCTTGTCCACGCGGCCGAGGCGCCCGAGCGTCCGCTCGGCGTGCCGCACCTTCGACTTCAGCGCCTGCGTCCCCCGCCGTCCGGCCCCACGTCCGTGCGCCCTTGCCTGACCGCGCCGCTCGCGTAGCAGCGCCTCGACCTCCTGCCGCCGCTCGTCGTTCTCCGCGAACCGCCGGTACTGACCCGTCCTCGCCCGCTCGCGGGCGGCCTCGTAGTCGCTCCAGCCGCCCGGCCATTCACGCAGTCGCCGCGTGCCCTCCTCGAGCTCGACGATCCGATCGACGGTGCGGTCGAGGAAGGCACGGTCGTGCGAGACGACGACCACGCTCCCGCGGATCCGCTGGACGAACCGCTCGAGCCGCTCGAGACCGTCGAAATCGAGGTCGTTCGTCGGCTCGTCGAGGCAGTAGACCTCGTGCCGGAGAAGCAGCAGCGCGGCGAGCCGGGCCCGCGCGGCCTCGCCGCCGGAACACGACTCCAGCGTCTGCTCGAGGTCCAGCTCGAGCTCGGCGGCGACCGCCGCGAGACGCGTCTCCGCAGGGCTGGTTCGCCGCTCGAGATAGCCGCGGACCGTCTCGCCCGGCCGGGCGTCGAGCTCCTGCGGCAGGTACCCGACCGACAGGTCCGGCGGATTGTGCCGCACCCGCCCGCGCTCGGGCTCCTCGAGCCCCGCGAGCAGGCGCAGCAACGTCGTCTTGCCGGCGCCGTTCGGGCCGACCACCCCGATCCGGCTGCCGGCGCCGACCGTCAGCGAGACGCCCGAGAACAGTTCCGTGACGCCGTGAGCGGCGGTGACGTCGACGAGCGCGATCGAATGTGGCTGCACGGGACCTCCTGACGAATGGACAAACCGCGCCGGTGGGCGCGGGAACAATCGGTTTCGTCAGCTAGGCCCTCATAGACGGCGCCTGGGCGCCGCGCCGAACTCTAGCCGTTACCAAGGCTTAACCCAAGCCTTGCGCTCTCTTCGCCTCGCATTGCCCGCCCCGAACCGCGCTCGGGCAACCCTGTGTTCGACGGCAACGAGACAACGGCGAAAGGAGCAAGGACATGACGAAGATCGCAGCCATCATCGGAGGAGTTCTCCTCATGGCGGGCGTCGCACTGGCGGGGACGCTGACGAGCCTCGACAAGTCGAACAGCCCGACGATCAAGCAGACGCCGGCCGCGCAGACGACCACGCAGCGGCAGGAGGACCGGGGTCGCGAGCTCGAGCAGCGCGGCCGTGAGAACGAAGTCGGCGAGGACCTGCGCGGCCCGTGCGACGAGGCCGAGCACGCAAGCGACCCGCGCTGCACCGGCGCGGCGGTCCCGCGGGCCGATGACGACGACGATGCCGGCGAGGACCGCGGCCACGACGGCAACCGCGGCTCGGGCGAGCGCTCCGGCCACGGCGGCGGTGACCGCTCCGGCCACGGCGGCGGCGACGGCGGCGGCCAGTCCGGCCACGGCGGAGGCGGCGACGACTGATCGCCCAACGCGCGCGAGGCGGCCCCGCCCTCCCCGGGGCCGCCTCGCCGCTTCCGTCGGCGAGCAGGAACAATCCAGACGATGAGCAGGCCGAAGCGCACGATCCTCCTCGTCGAGGACGAGCCCTCGATCACCGAGCCGCTCGCAGAGGCCCTCCGCAGCGAGGGCTTCGAGACGCAGGTGGCCGGAACCGCCGCCGACGCTCTCGTGCTGGCGCAGCGGCAGCCGGATCTCGTCCTGCTCGACGTGATGCTGCCCGACGGCTCCGGCTTCGACGTCTGCCGCGAGCTGCGCAGAAGCTCCCGCGTGCCGATCATCATGCTGACGGCGCGCGGTGAAGAGGCCGACCGGGTCGTCGGGCTCGAGCTCGGCGCCGACGACTACGTCGTGAAGCCGTTCAGCGCGCGGGAGGTGGTCGCCCGCATTCGCGCAGTCCTGCGGCGCGCGGAGAGCCCCGAGCCGGTCGGCGACACCGCTCTGGAGATCGGAGCGCTCAGGCTCGACCCGGCCCGGCGCGAGGTGACGAACGGCAGCGAAGCGCTCGAGCTGAGCCGCAAGGAGTTCGACCTCCTGCACCTGCTGATGCGCAACGCAGGCTCGGTCGTCACCCGCGACCGGCTGATCGACGAGGTCTGGGACCCGAACTGGTTCGGCTCGACGAAGACGCTGGACGTCCACGTGAGCGGCGTCCGCCGGAAGCTGGGCGACGACCCTGCGAACCCGCGCTACCTGCACACGGTCCGCGGAGTCGGCTTCCGCTTCTCCGCGCCCGACGAGGCCGGATGAGCCTCCGCACGCAGCTCCTGGCGGCCTTCGCCTACGTTCTCCTGCTGATCATCGTCGCGCTCGAGGTGCCGCTCGCGCTCAACCTCGCCCGCAGGATCGACGCGGAGGTGAAGAACCAGGCCGCGTCGCAGGCGTTCGTCGTCGCCGCCGGCGCCTCGGGCCGGATGAGCGCGCCGAAGCAGCTCGAGACCCTCGTGCGCGACTCCGGTGAGGAGCTCGGCGCGCGCGTGATCGTCGTCGACCGGCAGGGGCGCCTGCTCGCCGACTCGACCACCAACGTCGGGCGGCCGCTGCCGTACAGGTCGCCGGAGCGCCCGGAGATCGGCGCCGCCCTGGGCGCCCGCAGCGCGCAGGGCACGCGCCACAGCGACACGCTCGGCGAGGACCTCCTCTACACCGCCGTGCCGGTGACGAACAACGGGAACGTCGTCGGCGCCGTCCGCGTGACGCAGAGCATCGAGGCCGTCCACGCGCGCATTCGGAGGGCGGTGCTGGCGCTGGCCGCCATCGGAGCCTTCGCGCTGCTCGTCGGCCTCGCACTTGCGTGGTTGCTCGCAAGCTCGCTCTCGAAGCCGCTGCGGGGGCTCGCGCGGGCTGCGCGGCGGGTCGAAGCGGGCGACCTGGCCGCACGTGCCGACCAGACCGGGGCCCGCGAGCAGCGCGAGGTGGCGGTCGCGTTCAACGACATGACAGAGAGGCTCGGCACCGTCCTCGAGGCCCAGCGGGACTTCGTCGCGAACGCCTCACACCAGCTGCGGACGCCGCTGACCGGCCTGCGCCTGCGTCTCGAAGCGGCGATCGGCAAGACGCGCGGCGAGGACGTGCGTGCCGAGCTGCAGGAGGCCGAGCGCGAGGTCGAGCATCTGGCCCGCTTGCTGACGGCCCTGCTGACGCTGGCGCGGGAGGGCGACGAGCCGGGGCGCGGCCGGCGCGTCTCGCTGGCGTGGGTGGCCTCGCGCGCCCACGAGCGCTGGCTTCCTGCGGCCGAGCAGGAAGGGCGCTCACTCGAGCTCGTCGGCAACGGCGACGCCGGCATCTCCGCCTCCGAGGAGGATGTCGCAATCCTGCTCGACAACCTGATCGAGAACGCGCTTCGGTACGGCGGCGGGCCCGTCAGCGTCGACTGGGGAGAGACGAACGGCGAGGCCTGGCTCGCGGTACTGGACGAGGGGCCCGGGCTCGCGGCGGGCGAGGAGGAGCGGCTGTTCGAGCGCTTCGCACGCGGAACCGCCGGCAGCGGTCGGGCGGGCACCGGCCTCGGGCTCGCGATCGTGCAGGCGCTCGCGCGGCGCTGGCGCGGCCGCGCAGAGCTCCACAACCGGCTCGAGGGCGGCGCCCGAGCGCAGGTGAGCTTTCCGAGGGCGGCTACCCTGGTCGAGGAGAGATGGGCCGAAAGCTCCTCGTAACCGTGCTCGCCCTCGCCGGTCTGTTCTGCGCGGCCGGGGTCGGTGTGGCCGCGTACGTCGTCTCGCGCGATTCCGTAGCGGTGCCCGTCACGCGTCTGCAGCCGAAGCCGCGCGAGCTGACGCCGGCCAGGGCACGCGCGAGACCCAAGCGGACGAGGGCCACGACCACACGCCCCGCTCCCCCACCCCCGCCCGCCACGACGGTCGACGACCACCGCGGGCACGGAGGAGGCGGCAACTCGGGCCCCGGTGGCGGCGGGGGCCACGGCGGCGGGGACGACTAGACCCAGCGCTCCAGATGCGGACGGATCTTTCGATCCCGGTTGACGGCGCCGTCCTCGCGGCGACGGTATCCGGTCCGGAGACAGGCTCGACGCCCACTCTCGTCGCCCTTCACGGCGCCGAGCGCGGTGTGCGCGACTGGCACGTCTACGAGCACCTGCACCGGGTGTTGCCTCCCGCGGGCATCGCCGCCGTGACGTTCGACCGGCGAGGTGAGGGCGCCTCGACAGGCGAGCCGTCGCGCGGCCGATTCACGCAACAGGCGGAAGACGCTCTGGCCGTGATCGAGTACGTGTGCGAGGCGGCCGGCCTCGACACCGATCGCGTCGGCCTCTGGGGAATCAGCCAGGGCGGGTGGGTGGCGCCGCTGGCGGCGACGCTCTCGTCGCGGGTTTCCTTTCTCGTCCTCGTCGCCTCCTGCGGCGTCACGCCCGGAGAGCAGATGCGCTGGACGGCGGGCTTCCAGACGAGGCGAGAGTTCGGCGACGAGGCGGGGGTCGAGGCCGAGCGCGTCTGGGAGCTCGCGCTCGACTGGATGCGCGGAGGCGACCGCAGCCCGCTGGAGACGGCCGTGGCCGAAGCGAAAGTGAAGCCTTGGTGGCCGAAGGCATGCTTCCCCGAAGACGTGCCTGACGATTCCGCCCGGGAAGAGGCGCGGGCCGAGCTCGACTTCGATCCTGCGCCGGTGTTCGCGCGGGTCCGCGTTCCGGTCCTGCTTGTCTACGGGGACCACGACGAGTGGATCCCGGTCGATAAGAGCGTCGCGAGCTGGCAGAGCGCGTGCGGCGGCGAGCTCGACGTCGTCCTGATCCCGGGCGCGGGTCACGAGCCGACCGTGGACGGCGTCCTGTCGCCGCTCTACGAGCAGACCATGCTCGAATGGTTGGCGTCCCGGAGGGCTTGACGGAACCTCGCTCCTAGAGCCGGTCCCTGAGCTCCGCGAGCGCCGCCCAGCGGGAATCGGGCTCGGGCTCGCCGTGTTCGTGCGGCTCGGCGTTCAAATCCTTGCCGCAGACCGGGCAGAGGCCCGCGCACTCGGGCTTGCAGAGGATCTTGTCCGGCAGCTCGAGCGCGAGCGCGTCGCGCGCCCAGGCGGAGAGGTCGAGCTTGTCGTCCTCCAGATACGGGGTTTGCATCTCATCGTCCGTCGGCGCAGTCGCCTGGTACTCGCGCCCGGAGATCGGCAGGTCGAGGACGGCGTCCTCGAGGCAGCGGAAGCACGGCCCGTGCAGGCGGACGTGGAAGGCGAGCTCGAAGACCGTTCCGGTCGAGGCGCGCGTGATCGTCAGCTCCGCAGGCGCGGTCTCGGGAACCGGCAGGTAGCGCTGGCCGCCGAGCTCGAGCGGCTCGAGCTGAATCTCCTGTCCGTCCTGGAACTGCTCGCCGGAGCGAAGCTTGAGCGTGCGCAGGTTGAACGTGGTCACGACGGCCACGGTAGCAACCGTCAGAGGCGCTTCAGGAGCTCCTCGAGCGGCTTGCGGTTCGCCTCGGCGCTCCAGTCCTCGCTGCTGCGCGACTCGGGGTCGAGCGGACGTTTCGGGTAGGCGAACGTCGGGACGTTCACCGGGACGAGGCCCTCGTCGAGCCCGAGCGTCCGGGCGGCGGCTTCCCGGTCGGGCAGGCCGTTCGGGCACGAGACGACCCCGTCGTTCCAGGCGACGAGCATCATGTTCTGCATCGCCCGGCCGACGTCGAGCGGGAACTTGCCGTCGGGCGTCGCGATCGCGACCGCGAAGGCGCACGAGCGCACGTTCCCGGGCGCGTAGACGAGCTCGGCGACGCGCTCCCTGGCCTCCGGGCTTTCGACGACGACGAACGTCCAGGGCTGTTTGTTCTGCGAGCTGCCGCTCAGGCGGCCGGCGTCGAGGATGCGTGACTGAACGTCGGCCGGCACCGGCCGGTCGGAGTAGCTGCGCCAGTCGCGCTTGCTCGCGACGGCCAGGCGCGTGTCCAAAAGGCTCCTAGTACGGCTGGTCGTCGTTCGAGCTCTCGGCGACGCCCATCGCCACGCCGGCGACCACGCTCTCCTGCGAGCGCTCGTGCAGACGGTCGCGACCCCGCTTGACCGCCGTCAGGAACTTGTCGAGGTTGACCTCGAGCGTCGAGAGGATCGAGTCGGCCCAGTCCTCCATCTCGAGCCGCGTCTCGCGCGCCTGGCGGCGGGAGTCCTCGACGATCTCGGCGGCCTGGCGCTCGGCGAGCTTGACGATCTCGGTCTGCGACGCCTCGCGGACGGCCTGCTCGCGGGCCTCGCCGAGGACCCGGTCGCACTCGCGCTTGGCCTCGGCCAGCATCTCCTGACGCTCCTTGACGATCCAGCGGGCCTGCTTGATCTCCTCGGGGATCGTCGCCCGCATCTGGTCGAGGATGTCGTAGATCTCCTCGCGGTCGATGCGGACCTGGTCGGTGAGCGGGACGGCCTTCGCGTTGTGCACGAGGTCGTCGAGCTTGTCGATCAGGACGAGTACATCCATGATTCGAGGAGTTTACAGAGGGGGCTCGGCTGTCAGGGCCTTCGCCAGAACCGCCAGCCCCGTGGCTCGGACTGGGGCTCGGGCTCGGGCAGCGGCTCTGCTCGTGGCGGCTCGGGCCGGGGAGCGTCCGTGCCGGAGATCCAGCGCCGGCCACTGGCCTTCAGCTCGTCCAGGAGCAGCCGGGCCTCGCCTCGCTGGAGGACGATCTCGTCGGCGTCGGCGAGCTGCGACTCGAGGCGCTCCGCGGCCTCGCTGCGGCCGCCGCGGGCACGGAGCTTCTGCAGCACCTCGTAGCCGTCGCGCTTGCCGAGCCGCACGTCATGGCCCGTGCCGAGTAGGTCTTCCAACCGTTCGCTCATTCCTGCGGGTTCTCCGGGGTGCCCGGTCTTCCGTCCGGGAACAGCTCCTCGAATCTGCGTGCGACGGTGTCGGGCACGAGCTCGTCCACCTTTCCGCCGAAGCTTGCGATCTCCTTCACGCCGCTCGAGGAGACGAAGCTCACCTGCGGGCTGGCCATCACGTAGACGGTCTCGACGTCGGGCGCCAGCGTGCGGTTGAGCTGGTTCATCTGGAACTCCCACTCGAAGTCCGAGATCACGCGCAGGCCCTTGACGATCACCTTCGCCTCCCACCTGCGCGCGAAGTCGACCACGAGCTCGGAGAAGACGTCGACCTCGACATTGTCGAGCGCCCCGAGCGACTCGCGCAGGAACCCCACGCGCTCGTCGAGCGTGAACATCGGCTGCTTGTGCTGGGGCGTGCCGACGACGCCGACGACGACGCGGTCGAAGATCCCGGCCGCCCTCTGGATCACGTCGATGTGGCCGTTCGTGACCGGGTCGTAGGTGCCTGGGTAGATGGCCGTGATCATCGGCCCTCGAAGAGGGTGAGCCGCGCCGCGCCGTAGCGGCGGCTCGTCCGGCTCGCGAGCGGCAGCTCGGGCTCTTCCGCGGCGGCGGTCTCGACCACCAGCAGGCCGTCGGGCGCGAGGACCTCGGGTAGGTGTTGAATCAGCGCGTTTTGCAGGGAAGAAAACCTCCGGTAGGGCGGATCGACGAGGACGAGATCGTAGCGGGTGCCCGCGCGCGCATCGTTTCTGAGCGTCGTGAGGGCGTCCTGGCAGAGAACGGTCGCGTGGTCGAGTGCGAGCTTGTCGAGGTTGCGGTTGATCGTCCGGCAGGCCTCGCGGTCGGACTCGACGAAGGTCGCGTGGGCGGCGCCTCTGCTCAGCGCCTCGAGACCCATCGCTCCCGAGCCGGCGAAGAGGTCGAGGACGGCCGCATCCTCGATGCCGCCCGGGCCGATCAGGTTGAACGCCGCCTCGCGCACGCGGTCGCCGGTCGGCCGGGTCTCGCGGCCTTTCGGCGCGAAGATCCGGGCGCCCTTCCGCGAGCCGGCGATGATCCGCATTTCCCGGGAGCCTAGGCGGTTCAAGCCGTGACCCCGGGGTCTGACCCCGGGGTCAGACCCCGGGGTTAGGCGGCCGGCTCGCGCTCGCCGAAGACGCGCTCGACCTCGTCGATCAGCGGGCCCTCGTAGGAGACGAGGCCCCCGGCGGCCGCCCGGGCCCGTTCCAGGAGCGGTCGGTCCCGCCGCCAGTGGACGAAGCGCAGGTCGGAGAGGCCCGCCTGGCGCGTTCCCAGGAGCTGGCCCTCGCCGCGAAGCTCGAGGTCGCGCTCGGCCAGCTCGAAGCCGTCGGTCGAGTCGACGAGCGCCTGCAGCCGCGCCTGCGCGTTGTCGGTGAGCTCCTCCCGGGCGCGGGAGATCAGCAGGCAGTACGACTGCTCTGCCCCCCGCCCCACGCGGCCGCGGAGCTGATGGAGCTGCGCGAGCCCGAAGCGGTCGGCCTCCTGGACGATCATGATCGTTGCGTTCGGGACGTCGACGCCGACTTCGATCACCGTGGTTGCGACCAGCACGTCGAGCTCCCCTGCCTTGAACTGCGCCATCAGCTCGCGCCGCTCCGCCGGCCGCAGCCGGCCGTGCAGCAGGCCGACGCGGTACTCGCGCAGCTCCGCCCGTCGCAGCCGCTGCGCCTCGGCCTCTGCCGCGCGCGACTGCGAGGTCTCCGACTCCTCGATCAGCGGGCAGACGACGTATGCCTGCCGGCCGGCGTCAAGGTGCCTGCGCAAGCGCGTGTACGCCGCGGACGAGCGCTCCGCGGTCACCCAGGACGTGACGATCGGCTTGCGCGACGCCGGCGGCTTCGCGATCTCCGTGACGGAGAGGTCGCCGTAGAGCGTCAGGGCGAGCGTGCGGGGGATCGGCGTGGCCGTCATGTGCAGCACGTGCGGCGCCCTTCCCTCGACGAGGGCGCGGCGCTGCTCGACACCGAAGCGGTGCTGCTCGTCCACCACCGCTACGCCCAGCTCGCGGAGCTCGACGCCCTCCTGGATCAATGCATGCGTGCCGACCACGATCTGCGCGCCCTCGAGCGGCGACTTGACCGAGCCCGTCAGCAGCGCAACGCGAACCCCCAGCTCGGCGCAGAGCGGCTCGATGGTGAGGAAATGCTGCTCCGCAAGCGTCTCCGTCGGCGCCATCAGCGCGCCCAGGCGGCCGGCCTCGACCGCCCGCAGGAGCGCGTAGAGGGCGACGACCGTCTTGCCGGAGCCGACGTCGCCCTGCAGCAGCCGCTGCATCGGCGCCTCGCGGGCCAGGTCGCGATCGATCTCGCCGATCGCGTGTTCCTGGTCGGAGGTGAGCTCGAAGGGCAACAGAGCCCGGTAGCGGATCGTCAGCTCCCCCGGCTCGCCGAGCGCGGGAGCCCGTGCCTGCTCGCGCCCGACCCGGGCGCGAGCGAGCCCGACCTGCAGCACGAGCAGCTCGTCGAAGGCGAGCCGCCGCCGCCCCGCTTCACCCTCCTCCAGGGAGCGCGGGCGGTGCAGCGCCCAGAGCGCGTCGGCCCGCAGCGGCAGCCCCTCGGCGACCTTCAGGCCCGCTGGGAGCGCGTCCGGCAGGTCCCGCGCGTTCGGGAGCGCTCGCTCGACGAGCCCGCGCAGGCGCTGCGGCGTCACCTCCTCGCCGGCCGGATAGACGGGCGCGAAGTCGGCGGTCGCCGTGACGCCGTTCAGGTCGTACGAGCGGACCTGGAAGCCGTTGCGCTTCAGCTGCCCGCGCAGGCGCACCTTCGTCCCAGGCTGGAGCTTCTCCGCGAGCCACGCCTGGTTGAACCAGACCGCGGTGATCTCGTCGCTTCCGTCCGCGACGCGCGCCTGCACGAGCGCGAGGTTGCGCCGCGGCCTGCGCACCGAGACCGAGCGCACCTCGCCTGCGATCGCGCTCTCCTCCCCTGCGAGCAGGTCGGCAATGCGCCGCTCGGGGACCGCCGACTCGTACCGGTGCGGCCTGTGCTCGAGCAGATCGCGGACGCTCCGCAGACCGAGCCCCCCGAGCTTCTTGCGCAGGGCCTGGCCGACGCCCGGCAGCGAGTCGACAGGCAGCTCGGCCCGCTCCGGCCGAGGGCTGCCCGGAAGGCGCGGCCAGGCGGCAGGCGCCTCCTCTCCGGCGAACCCTCTCGGCACGCGGCTCAGTCTAGGAAGCTCGGCGGAGGTGTACCCCGACATCGATGGTGATGTACACCTACATCACTCGTCGCCGAACCGGAAGAACCCGACGGTGCCAGGCCGACCCAGCGCCAGGTCGGCGCCGGCTTCACGCGGCCGCCGGCCGCGCCGCGTCTCGGATGGCCGAGACGATCGCGTCGAGCCCTTCGTCCTTCTCCAGACAGGCGACGGCGCCGGCCTCGCGGAGCGCCTCCCGCTCGCGGGCGTTGACCGAGGCGGTCAGGCAGACGACCGCCGTTTCCGGACACGCCTCGAGCACGGCCTGGGTCGCCTGGACACCGTCGAGCCCCGGCAGCCGGTAGTCCATCAGGACGACATCCGGACACAGCTCGCCCGCGGTGCGAGCCGCTTCTGCCCCGTCCCCCACCGAGGCGATCACGTTCATCTCGGGCCGCAGGCCGAGCAGGAGCTCGAGCGCCTCACGGAAGACGTCGTTGTCCTCGACCAGGACGATCCGGATCGACTCGGGCACGAGCTGACTCTATTCAGCGGAAAGGAGCAGCGGGTAGTGGGGCTGTCCGCCGTCCTGGACGTTCAGGTCGAGGTCGCTCATCTCGCCCTGCCGGGGTCGGCGAGCCGCCGGGCGAGCTAGAGGGCCTTCTCGACCTTGCCGCCCTTGAGGCAGCGCGTGCAGACGTAGGCGCGCGTGGCCTTCCCGCCGAGGAGCACGCGAACGCGCTGGAGGTTCGGGTTGAAGCGCCGCTTCGTGGCCACCATCGAATGGCTTCGGTTGTGGCCGAAAGACGGCTTCTTGCCGCAGATTGCGCAGACCTTGGACACGGCGGCGAAGTGTAGCGTCAGCCTGCTGCGGCCCGCAGCTGCGCGAAGACGTCCGCCATCTCGAGCGCGGTGCGGACAGCCTCGGCGCCCTTGTCCAGCCGTTCGCGCGCCTGCGCCTCGTCGTCGCAGGTCAGAACGCCGAAAGCGACCGGGACGCCCGTCTCGAGCCCCGCGAGCTGCAGGCCGCTCGCCGCCTCGCTCGCGACGTAGTCGAAGTGCGGCGTCTCGCCCCGGATCACAGCTCCGAGCGCGACGATGCAGGAGTAGCGCCTCGTCTTCGCGAGCGCCATCGCGGCCAGAGGCAGCTCGAACGCCCCCGGCACCGGGACGACGGTGACCGCCTCGCGGCCGACGCCCGCACGCTCGAGCTCATCCAGGGCGCGCGTCAGCAGCTCGCCCGTGACCCCGCCGTTGAAGCGCCCGACGACGATTCCCACCGCGCGCCTCGCTCCGGTCGGATCACCCTCGATGACTCCGTAGCCGTCCGGGATGCGGAGGTCGCCCTCCGCATGCTCGTAGCCGCCCGGGCGCGGGGCCTCGTCCTCCTCGGCCGGAACCTCCTCGCCGGGCTCGGGCTCGAGCTCCGGCTCCGGCTCGAGCTCGGGGTCGGCCTCGCCGGCCGGTGGCGCAGGCGCTCGCTCCGCGTCCTCGTCAGGCGCGGGCCAGAAACGCGTTTCCTCGAGGCCTTCGCTCACTCGCCCTCCTCCGAATCGAACTTCAGGTCCTGATGGTGCAGCCGGTGCCCGAGCTTCCGCCGCTTGGTCGCGAGGTAGCGCACGTTCTCGGTGTGCGGGGGCGTCTCGATCGGAACCTGCTCGACCACAGTCAGACCATATCCCTCGAGCCCGCTGATCTTCTTCGGGTTGTTGGTCAGGATCCGGATCGTCGAGAGGCCCAGGTCGGCCAGGATCTGGTTGCCGATCCCCCACTCCCGCGCGTCCGCGGGAAAGCCGAGCTCGAGGTTCGCCTCGACGGTGTCGAGTCCGCCCTCCTGGAGCTCGTAGGCCCGGAGCTTGTTCAGCAGTCCGATCCCGCGGCCCTCCTGCGCCATGTAGAGCAGCACGCCGCGCTCCTCGGCGGCGATCTGCCGGAGCGCAAGCTCGAGCTGCTCGCCGCAGTCGCAGCGGAGAGAGTGGAAGACATCCCCCGTCAGGCACTCGGAATGGACGCGGACGAGGACGTCCGGCACGCCCTCGACGTCACCGTGGACCAGCGCGAGGTGGTGCTTGCCGGTCAGTTTCTCCCGGAACGCGATCGCCGTGAAGTCTCCGTAGCTCGTCGGCAGCCGCACCGTCGTCGTGCGCTCCACGAGCTTCTCGGCCCGCCTCCGGTACTCGATCAGGTCGGCGACGGTGATCAGCTTCAAGCCGTGCCGCTCGCAGTAGCGGATCAGGTCCGGAACTCGGGCCATCGTCCCGTCGTCGTTCATCACCTCGCAGACGACTCCGGCCGGATTGAGACCCGCGAGCCTCGCGAGGTCGACCGCGGCCTCGGTCTGGCCACCACGCTGCAGCACCCCGCCTGGGCGCGCGCGCAGCGGGAAGACGTGGCCGGGCTGAACGAGGTCGTCGGCCCCCTTGCTCGGGTCGATCGCGACCTGGATCGTGCGCGAGCGGTCGGGCGCGGAGATGCCCGTGCTGATCCCCTCGCGCGCCTCGATCGAGATCGTGAACGCCGTGCCGAAGGGCGTCTCGTTGCGCTCGGTCATCGGGCGCAGCCGGAGCTCGTCGCAGCGCTCCTCGGTCAGGCAGAGGCAGATCAGGCCGCGGCCGTGCGTGGCCATGAAGTTGATCGCCTCGGGCGTCGCGAACTGGGCCGCGATCGTCAGGTCGCCCTCGTTCTCGCGGTCGGCCGCGTCGACCACGACCACGAGCTTCCCCTGGCGGATGTCCTCGATCGCCTCCTCGACGGTCGCGAAGGCGGTGGAGCGCTCGGCGCTGTTCACGCCTCGGATCGTACTCGCCCGCCGGCGGTCACCCGCTCGACGTACTTTGCGAGCACATCGGCTTCGACGTTGGCCTCGTCGCCGGCGCGCAGCACTCCGAGCGTTGTCTCCCGCAGCGTGTGCGGGACGAGGGCGATGCCGACGCCCGTCTCGTCGACCTCGGCGACCGTCAGCGAGACGCCGTCGACGGCGATCGAGCCCTTCTCGACGCAGTAGCGCAGGAGCTCTGCGGGAAGATCGAGCCAGAGGCGGGCTCCGTCGCCCTCGGAGTCGAACGAGCGGACCCGCCCGACGCCGTCCACGTGACCCTGGACGTAGTGGCCGCCGAGCGGCTCCCCGGCCCGAAGCGCCGGCTCGAGGTTGATCTCGACGCCAGCGGCGAGCCCTCCGAGGGTCGTGCGCTCGAGCGTCTCCTTGACGGCGTCGAACTCGAGCTCGCCGTTCTCGGCGGCGACAGCGGTCAAGCAGCAGCCTGCGACGGCCACCGAGTCGCCGATGCTGGTACTCGCCCCGGTGCGCGGAGCCGCGATCCGCAGACGAAGCTGCCCCTCGCCGGTTCGCTCGGCGGCGAGCACCCGTCCACGCTCGCGCACGATCCCGGTGAACACGCCCCAAGGCTACCCCGCGAGTCAGCCGCCGAGAGCGAGCGTCTCCAGCGTCTCGCGGGCGACCATCTCGAGCTCCGCACGCTCGCGCGAGCCGGCGAGCTCGACGCGCAGCTCGTCGACGGCCTTCGCCTGCTCCTGCTCCAGCCCGCCGCGTGTGGCTCTGCCCAGCTCGAGCCCCAGCTCGTCGTCCGAGACGTGCCTGGCCAACCAGCCGGAGATGAGCGTGACCAGGCGGTCGTCGATCCGCCGGTGCGTCTCAGGGCTCGTGGACATACGCCGTCAGCAACACGTCCTCACCGCTGGCCTCGCACGCCAAACGCCGCAGCCCGACCGGATCCGGCAGCACCGCAACGGGCGCGGCGCCTTCGCCCGCCAGCCGGGGAGCGACGAAGACGAGCAGCTTGTCGACCAGGTCGGCGGCGAGAAACGAGGCCGCCAGGGTCGGACCTCCCTCGAGCAAGAGCATCTGAACGCCCTCTCCCGCGAGCGCGGCCAGCTCCTCTTCGAGCCCACCGGAACGGAGCTCGAGCCCCGACCCCGCGGGCAACGGCCCGCGGCCGAACGCCAGCCGCCGGGGCTGCCGCGCAGCTCCGACACCGCGCGCGGTGAGCGCCGGATCGTCCGCCCGCACCGTCCCCATCCCGACCGCGACCGCGTCCGACTGCGCCCGCAGCTCGTGCACGCGGCGGCGGCTCTCCTCGCCCGACACCCAGCGCGAACCCGGCACGGTCACGCGCCCGTCGAGCGTGATCGCAACCTTGTACGTCACGAACGGGCGCCCGCGCGAGATCCAGACCCGCCACGCCTCGTTCTGGCGGCGCGCATCCCATGAGTCGACCACCTCGACCTCGACGCCCGCCTCGCGCAGTCGCTCGAAGCCCCGGCCGTCGACCTTCGGATTCGGATCGCCGACGCCGGCGACGACACGCGCGATCCCGGCCGCGACTACTGCGTCGGCGCACGGCGGGGTCTGACCCCGGTGTGAGCATGGCTCGAGCGTCACGTACAGGGTCGCCCCCCGAGCGCGCTCGCCGGCCGCCTCGAGCGCCGCAACCTCAGCGTGCGGCGTCCCTCGCCCCGCGTACCAGCCCTCGCCGACGACCTCCCCGTCGAGAACAACGACCGCGCCGACCAGCGGATGCGTGTGCTCGACGTGCCCGCGTCCCCGCTCCGCGAGCTCGAGCGCGCGCTCGAGGCTCACGCTTCCCGCTCCCGGCGCCGGCAAAGCCGTCGCCTCCGCTCCTTGATGAGCTCCGTCGAGCCTACGCTCATCGCACAGCTGCGGCGAGCCGCTCGTACGCCTGTACGGGGTCGTCCCCGCCGAACACGGCCGTTGCCGCGACAAAGAGCCGCGCGCCCGCGGCCTGGAGCTCGCCGATGTTCCCCTCGCCGACGCCGCCGTCCACCTGGATCGGGATCTCGGCAGGAAGAAGCCCGCGCAAGCGCCCGATGCGGTCGACCGACTCCGGAATGAATGCCTGTCCCGAGTACCCCGGATGGACGCTCATGCAGAGGACGAGGTCGACACCGGCCTCGATCGCGGCCGCGGCGACCGGCTCGACCTCCGTGTCCGGGTTGAAGACGAGGCCGGCCTGAAGACCGTGCTCTCGCGCGAGCCCGACCACCTCCGCCAGATCGGGGCAGACCTCGAAATGGACGGTGACGCTGTCCGCCCCCGCCTCGGCGAACTGCTGGACGTGCTTCGCAGGCTCCGCGACCATCAGGTGGCAGTCGACCATGCCGCCGGCTTCGTGCACGCGCGGCGCGATCCACTCCAGCACGATCGGCCCCATCGTGATCGGCGGGATGAAGTGGCCGTCGCCGACGTCCCAATGGAAGATGCGGCAACCCGCGCCGAGCAGTGCCTCGACCTGCTCGCCGAGCCGCGAGAAGTCGGCCGCGTAGAGCGAGGGCTCGACCTCGGCGCCGCGGATCCAGTCGCCCCAGCTCACGGTCCGGATCGTCGCAGACGCGCGATGAAGAAGCCCGACGAGCGGTGCCGGTGCGGCAGCGTCAGCAGGAACTCCGGACGGCGGGGGTGCGCGAACTGCGGCCACTTCTCGCCGAGCGCGTCGAACTCGAGGCCCGAGGCATCGACGACCGCTTCGTTCTCTTCGCTGCTGATCGTGCAAACGGAGTAGAGGATCGTTCCGCCCGGCCGTACGCGCTCGGCGGCGACCGCGAGCAGTGCCCGCTGCAGCTCGGGCAGCGGCTTTCCGCGCCAGCGCAGATCGGGGCGCGAGGCGAGCACGCCGAGGCCGGAGCAGGGCGCGTCGACGAGCACGCGGTCGTAGTCGCGAAGCTCGGTCGGGAGCTCGAGCGCGTCGGCGTTGAGAACGCTCACGTTGTGCGCCCCGAGCCGGCGGCAGGTTTCCTCCAGCTCACGCACGCGGCCGGGGTGCTTCTCGATCGCGGTCACCTCGCCCGCGAGCTGCGTCGCCTTGCCGCCGGGCGCCGCGCAGAGGTCGAGGGTCCGCTCTCCGTCGTGGGCGCCCACGCACAATCCGGCCAGCTGCGAGCCTCTGCTCTGCGGCCAGATCAGGCCCTCGCGCAGAGCCTCCTCTTCCACGCGCTCGACGTGGAGCGCGCCCGGGATCTCCGCGTCAGGTTTGCCCGCCACCTCGCCCGGCTTCCGCTCGTTTCGCCGGACGACGGTCTCGAGCGGCTCGTTCTGGGCACGCATCAGCGCCAGCGCCTCCTCCGGCCCGAGCTCCCGCCACCAGAGCTCCGCGACCCAGTCGGGATACGAGTGCCTGAGCGCCGCTTCGCGCGGCGTCGCCTCGGGCAGCGAGTCGAGCAGCTCCCGCAGCCCGAGCGCGAGCCGCCGCATCACCGCGTTCGTGAACGAGACCGCCCGCTCCAGCCCCGCCGCCCGCACGAGCTCGACCGACTCGTTGACAGCCGCATGCGTCGCAACCTCGGAGAAGCCGAGCTGGTAGGCGCCGAGCCGCAGCGCGGCGCGCACCGGCGCGTCGAGCTTCGCCACCGGGCGCCGCCCGAGTGCCTCGATCCCGTGGTCGAGCGTGCGAACGCGCTGGATCGTCCCGTAGGCGAGCCGCTGCGCGAGAGCGCGGTCGCGCCCGTCGAGCCCGCGAGCGGCCGACGGAAACGCGCGGTCGGCGTAGGCGTCGTCTTCGAACACGCGCACCAGGGTGTCGAAAGCGGCCCGCCGCGCCG
This sequence comes from uncultured Actinomycetes bacterium, assembly GCA_963779895.1. GTDB lineage: Bacteria > Actinomycetota > Thermoleophilia > Gaiellales > Gaiellaceae > AC-32. The sequence continues at coordinate 254,938 of CAWAAD010000001.1, forward strand.
GCGAGATCACGGCACGCGGCCGACGAAGATCGCCCAGCCCATGAGGTCGCGTCTCCAACGAAAGTGACGATCGCGGCGGTAGCGCCCCTCCGTCCGGAACTCTTCGGCCTGCGGATGGTCCGGATTTGCCGCCAGCCACTGGTCGAGCGTCAGCCACTTCAGGGACTCGAACCGGTCCCAGTCGTCCTGCGAGGAGGTGATCAGGGAGACGAGCTCGACACCCCCGGACTCGAAACGGTCGACTGTCTCGGCGAGCGGGAGGAAGCCCTCGTCCTCGCGGAGCTCGAAGTCGCGAGGTAGCGGCCACTCGCGCCAGAACGGCTCGCCGACCGCGATGGCTCCGCGGGACGGCACCGCCGCCGCGAGCGCCTGCACGGTCGGGACGAGTCCGTCGAAGGCGAAGGTGGCCCCGATACAGAGCGCCGCGTCGAACCCGGCAGCCTCGATCTCGAAGTCTTCCGCCTTGGCCACGACGACCTCGACCAGGTGCTCGACGCCGGCCGCCTGTGCCCGCTCGCGAATAGCGTCGGCGAACTCCGGCCAAGGTTCGACGCACAGAATCCGGCAGCCGAATTGCCGCGTCAGCAGCACCGCCGGTCCGCCCCGCCCCGCTCCGATGTCGAGCACACGCGAGGACTCGTCGAGACCCAGCGCCTCGCCGAGGAGCAGGATCTTCTCCGGGCTCGTCGGGTTCTGGAGCTCGTGGCGAGAATCGACGACCGCATGCCACCAGGCCATCAGCGCAACCCGCGCAGGAACTCGTCGTAGGTCATCCGGCGGCGTCCTTCCGGCTGCACCTCGACCGGGACGAGCTTGCCGTCCTCGACCCGCGCCCGCCAGATCGTCACCGGCCGGCCGTGCAGCTCGGCGCGCGCGCCGATGTGCGGCGAGAGGGCACGGATCCGGTTGAGCAGCTCCTCCGGCGGGCGGTTCCAGTCGAGCACGCGGTCGTCCGGCCCGATCTTCTCGGCGTAGGTGACGCCGTCCGAGGGCTGCGGGGTGAACTTCGGGTCGGGCAACACGTCCTCGAGCAACTCGGCGCCGAGCTCGGCAGCTCGCGCGGCCACCGACGCGTAGTCGTCCTCCTCGCCGACCGGGAACGCGCGCTGCGCCGCGATCGGGCCGGCATCGAGCTCGGGGACGAGCTTGATGATCGTCGCGCCGGTTTCGGCGTCACCGGCCATCAGCGCCCGCTCGATCGGCGCGGCGCCGCGCCAGCGCGGGAGCAGCGACGGGTGGACGTTGAGCCAGAGGGCCCGGTCGAGCACCTGTTCCGGGATGAGCGCCCCGTAGGCCGCGAGCACCACGGTCGCTTCCTCGGGATCGAAGTCGCCCAGCTGCTCGGGCTGGCGCACCTCGATCCCGAGCCGCTCTGCGGTGTCCTTGGCCGGAGGCGGACCGACGCGCCGCCCGCGGCCGCGCGGGCGGTCCGGCCGGGTCAACAGGTAGGCGAGCTCGTGCCTGGCGGCGAGCCGCTCGAGCACGTCTGCGCCGAAGGGCGCCGTCGCGGCGACGGCGATCCGCAAGCTACTGCCGGACGAGAACCGGCTGTGGCCGGAGGATCGCGAGCGCCTCGCGTCGTGCCTCCGGCGTCGTCCGGTCGAGAATCAGGATCCCGTCGAGGTGGTCGAGCTCGTGCTGGGCGACGCGCGCCGGGAGCCCCTCGAGCTCGAGCCGGATCTCCTTGCCCTCGGGGTCGCTGCGCCTCGACGGTGAGGCGCTCGTGCCGCTCGACCGGGATCACGACACCCTGGAGCGACAGGCACCCCTCGTCGTCGGAGACGCGCTCGTCCGAGGCCTCGACCGGCCGCGGGTTCACGAGCGCGAGCGGCTCCTGCTCCGGGTCGGGCCGGAAGATGAAGACGCGGCGAAGGACGCCGATCTGCGTCGCCGCGAGGCCCAGGCCGTTCGCGTCGTGGAGCAGCTGCTCCATTCGCTCGACGAGGCGCGCGAGCTCCTCGTCGAAGCTCTCGACCTCGTTCGCCTTCATCCGCAGGGCCGGATCCGGGTACTGGCGGATCTGGGCGAGCGCGATGTGGCGCCTGGCCTCCGCCTCGGCGTCGAGCTTCTCGTCCCGGACTTCACCCGCGTCGCTCATACCGTCCCATCTTAGGTCAGAGGCTCTGCGGGTCGACGTCCACGACGGCGGTCAGGCCGGCGCGGCGCATGGCCGGCGCGGCAGCGGCCAGCAGCTGCGCGATGCCGCCCGCGAGACGGCGCGGCTCGTCCGTCTTGCCGACGAGCTGGGCGCGGTACCGCCCGCGCAGGCGGAAGAGTGGTGCGGGGCCGAGCAGCTCGCCGCCCTTACCTTCGAGCCCGTCCCGGAGCTCCGTCAGCAGCCGTAGCGCTTCGGCCTCGGAGGGCGCCGTCACGAGCACCCGGATGAGATGCCGAAACGGGGGGTAGCCGAGCTCACGGCGCCGGTCGAGCTCGTCGGCGAGGAAGCGCCGCACGTCGTGGCGCGCGGCGAGGACGAGAGGTCGAGCGTCCGGCTGGAAGGTCTGGACGAGCACCCGCCCGGGAGCGTCGCGGCCGCTGCGGCCGGCGAGCTGCGTGACGAGCTGGAACGTGCGCTCCTCGGCGCGCAGGTCCGGGACCGCGAGCCCGGTGTCGGCGTCGACCACGGCCGCGAGCGAGACGCCGGCGAAGTGATGGCCCTTCGCGACCATCTGTGTCCCGAGCAGGACGGCGCGGTCGGTGTCCCGAAAGCGGCGCAGCGCCGCCGCGAGCTGCTCCGGGTCGCCGGCGGTGTCCGCGTCGAGGCGGATCAGCTCGAGCTCCGGCACGCGCGCGGCGAGCTCGCGTTCGAGACGCTGCGTCCCGGCTCCGATCCGCGCGAGCTCGACGGAGCGGCAAACCGGGCACTCCTGAGGCGCGGGCTGCCCGTGGCCGCAGTGGTGGCAGCGAAGCGTGTCGTCGCGATGGAGGACGAGCGCGACGTCGCAGTCGGGGCAGCGGAACGTCGCGCCGCACGCGCGGCAGTGCAGGGCCGGCGCCATGCCGCGGCGGTTGAGGAGCAGGATCGCCTTGCCGCCTTCCTCAGCGATCCGGCCGAGCTCGGCGAGCAGCGGCGCCGATAACGGATACCCCGCCTCGCGGCGAAGATCGACGACCCGCACCGGCGGCAGGTCGCCCCCGATCCGCTCACCGAGCTCGAGCCGCTCGAGCCGCTCCCAGCTCTCCGGCCGCGGGGTCGCACTCCCGTAGACCGCAACCGCCCCCTCCAGCGCGGCCCGCTTCGCGGCCACGGTGCGAGCGTCGTAGCGCGGGTCCGATTCCTGCTTGTAGGACGGGTCGTGCTCCTCGTCGATGCAGACGAGTCCGAGGCCGCGCAGCGGCGCGAAGATCGCCGAGCGCGCGCCGACCACGATCCGCGCCTCCCCCTTGGCGATCCGCTGGCGCTCGTCCCGCCGCTCCGCGTCTGTGAGCCCCGAGTGGAGCAGCGCGACCGACTCGCCGAAGCGGGCCCGGAAGCGCCCGACCGTCTGCGGGGTGAGCGCGATCTCGGGCACGAGCACGATCGTCCCCAGCCCGCGTTCGAGCGCCGCCGCGGCGGCCTGGAGGTACACCTCGGTCTTGCCGCTCCCGGTCGGGCCGTAGAGGAGGAAATGCCCGCCGCCCGCTTCGAGCGCTGCCGCGATCCTCGCGAGGGCCGCCTGCTGGTCGTCGCTCAGCCGTTCAGGCGCCGCCTCGCCCGCGAGAGACTGGCGCTCGACCGGCGATGCCTGCTCCTTCCGGCGCCGCCGCCGCAGAGGAGCGACCAGCTCGAGCGCGCGCGCGGGCGTCGAGCCGTAGTACTCCGCGAGCCACAGGGCCAGGTCGACGAGGCTCGGCGGCAGCTCGTCGAGCACCCGTTCCACAACCCGGGGTCTGACCCCGACTGGCGCCGCGGCGACCGACCTCGACGACGACGCCGCGCGCCCGCGAGCGCCCGAACGGAACGGAGACGACGCGCCCCCTTCCGGCGCCGTCCGGAAGCTCGTACGTGAACTCTCGCGAGCTCAGCGCACGCGCCGTCACGAGCGGCTACGACCGTCCCGTATCTCACGGGTCGAGGTAGCGCGCTAAACGCCGGCGGCGACGAGCACGAAGTCCGTCGGCGAAGCCGAGCGTCAGCCCGAACAAGAGCCCCCACGCGGTCACCGTCTTGCTCGTGAAGAGCCGGCACACGTTCAGGAGCTCCATCACCACGTAGAGGATCGAGCCGGCCGCGAGCGTGAGGAAGAGCACCGAGACCGCCGTCGACGTCCACGCCTGGCCGACGACGGTGCCGAAGAAGGTCGGGAACCCGCCGATCACACCCATCAGCCCGAGGAAGCGCCAGCTCGGCGGCTCCGCGTCGCCGGTCAGCGGCGCGACGATCCCGAAGCCCTCCGTCGCGTTGTGCAGCCCGAAGCCGATCACGAGCACGTAGGCGAGGCTGAGCTTGTCGAGCGCAGCCGCCTGGCCGATCGCGAGGCCCTCGGAGAAGTTGTGCAGCCCGATCCCGGTCGCGATGAAGAGCGCGAGCCAGCGCGCCGGGGTCAGGCCTGTGAAGTGAGAGCGCTCGAGCTCGGTCGCCGAGGCGGCGCCCGGGCCGAGGAAGCTCTTTCGCCGGCGCGCCTTCATCCACGAGTCGTAGTAGACGAGGCTCAGCAGGCCGGTCGCGAAGCCTCCGAGCGCGAGCGCCGCGAGCCACGAGAAGCGGCCCCAGTTCGACGCGTTGAGCGCGCTCTCGACGGGGTCGATCGCATCGACGAGCACGTCCCAGAAGAGGAAGAGCAGGATCCCGGTCGCGGTCGCGCTCAGAAAGGCCTTGAAGCTCTGGCCGACGTCGTGCAGCCGGCCCATCGGGAGGCCGATGAAGATCGTGAGGCCGGCGACGGCCCCGAGCAGGAGGATGTGGGCGGTCGACACTTGTAAGGGTCACCTTACATATGCGGCGCATAGACTCGGCGCCATGGCCCAGGGACACTCGGTCGACGAGTACCTGGAGACGATCTACTTCCTCGCCTTCCCGATCGGCGAGTACCGCCCGAACGTCTCCGGCGCGCCGACGCTCGTCTGCGCGCGTCGCCGAGATGCTCGGCGTCTCGCGCGCTTCGGCCGGCGAGATGCTGAAGCGGCTGGAGGCGGAGGGGCTCGTCGAGCGGGGCGAGCACAAGGAGGCGATCCTCACGCCGGCGGGGCGAGTGCGCGCCGAGCAGGTCGTGCGCAAGCACCGGATCATCGAGCGCCTGCTGACCGACTTCATGGGCTACACCCCGGCCGAGGCGCACGTGCACGCCGACGAGATCGGCGAGAGCTTCAGCGACGACATGGTCGAGCGGGTCAGCGAGCGGCTCGGCCACCCCGACCGCTGCCCGCACGGGTGGCCGGTCGACACCGAGTTCGAGCAGGCCGAGAACCGCGAGCTCTCGCCGCTCTGGCCGACCTGGCGCCGGGGACGCGGGCCGACGATCGTCCGCCTCGCCGAGCACGACGGCGAGCTCCTGCACTGGTTCTACGACCAGGGCTTCGTCCCGGGCACCGAGGTCGAGGTGCGCGAGGCCGAGCCCGCCGCCGGCCAGCTCACCGTGCGCCTGAACGGCGACGAGCGCACGATCGCCGAAAAGGCCGCCGCGGGCCTCTTCGTGCGCCGCGCCTGAGCGCCGACTCCTCGCGGCACTGCCGCGGCGGAGCCGTGTCCCTCGACGATGCGCGGCACACCGGCACACTGTCTGCAGAGGGCAGAAGCCCTCACTCCATGCGCCCGGGGATCGCGAAGAGCCGATTCCTCGGACGGCCGGCGCGTGCTGGACCGCGGCCGCGGCTTCGGTGCCCACCGGCCGCCGCGGAGGCATCGTGAGCTCGGGCGCCCGGCGACGTGGCCGGCGCCGCTGTGCCGCTGCAGGCCGTGACCGGCGGGCGGGCGTCCGCCTCGGCGCCCGTGTGCCTCGAAGGCGCGGCGGGCGACGCTCACGGCCGGTGATCGCACCCGCGCTCCTAGGCGCTCGTCGGCGGCGAGACCGGCGGCGGCGCGCAGCGCGTCGGCCTTGTCGGTGCGCTCCCACGTGAAGTCGTGGTCGTCGCGGCCGAAGTGGCCGTAGGCGGCGGTCTTGGCGTAGATCGGCCGGCGCAGGTCGAGGTCGCGGAGGATCGCCGCCGGGGCGCAGGTCGAAGTGCTCGCGGACGAGCTCCTCGATCCGCGCGACCGGGATCTCGCTCGGTGCCGAAGCAGTCGACCGCGATCGAGACCGGGTGCGCGACGCCGATCGCGTAGGCGACCTGCACCTCGCAGCGGTCGGCGAGCCCGGCGGCGACGACGTTCTTCGCCACGTAGCGCGCGGCGTAGGCGGCCGAGCGGTCGACCTTCGTCGGGTCCTTGCCCGAGAAGGCGCCGCCGCCGTGGCGGGCCGATGCCGCCGTAGGTGTCGACGATGATCTTGCGGCCGGTGAGGCCGCGTGTCGCCCATCGGGCCGCCGATCACGAACTTGCCGGTCGGGTTGCACGTAGACGAAGTCGCGCTCCTCGAAGCCGCTTCTCGTCGTACAGGTCGACGGGCAGGATCGGGTGGAGGACGTGCTCGATCAGGTCGGGCTTGATCAGCGCGTCGGCGTCGAGCCCGTCGCGGTGCTGGGTCGAGACGAGCACGCGCTCGATCTCGACCGGCCGCTGGTGGCCGTGCTCGTCGACCTCGTAGCGGACGGTGACCTGCGCCTTGCCGTCCGGGCGCAGGTACGGGAGCACGTCCGCCTTGCGCACCTCGGCGAGCCGGCGGCAGAGCCGGTGCGCGAGCATGATCGGCAGCGGCATCAGCTCGTCGCGTCTCGCGGCAGGCGTAGCCGAACATCATCCCCTGGTCGCCGGCGCCGATCCGGTCGAGCGGGTCGTCGTCGCCCGGGTCGTGCTGCACCTCGTAGGCGGTGTCCACGCCCTGGGCGATGTCGGGCGACTGCTCGTCGATCGCGACGAGACGCCGCACGTCTCGGCGTCGAAGCCGTACTTCGCGCGGGTGTAGCCGATCTCGCGCGATCGTCTTCCGCACGAGCCGCGGGATGTCGACGTAGGTCTCGGTGGTGATCTCGCCGGCGACGACGACGAGCCCGGTGGTGACGAGCGTCTCGCACGCGACGCGGCCCGTGCGGGTCGTCGGCGAGCACGGCGTCGAGGATGGCGTCCGAGATCTGGTCGGCGATCTTGTCCGGATGGCCCTCGGTGACCGACTCGGAGGTGAAGAGGAAGCTGCGCGCCGCCATCGCCGGGGAGCAGCCTACTTGATGCTCGAGGACCAGGCCGTGGACGGTTGTCACGTCGCCGTCCGACCGCGCCGTAGAGCAGCAGCGTGTCGAGCGGCTCGAGGTTCTGCGAGACGTCCGGCGGGACGGCCGAGCCGGCGAGCCTGCGCGAAGTTCTCGACGAGCGGAACGCGCGCCGCAGGTCGGCGTAGAGGAAGCCGGCGGTCTTGTCGGGCATGCCCGCGGCGTCCTTCGCGGCCTTGAACGACGCCGGCGTCGGCGAGCTTCTGGCCGCTGTCGCTGCAGCCCGCTGATGCCCGTCGTCGAGTCGTGACGACGAGCTTGCCGTCGAAGACGGCGTAGTAGAGCGCGAAGCTGCCGAGGTTGATCTGCTTCGCCTGCACTCCGGCCACCGGGACCGGCTCGACGCGCGGCCTGGCCGAGCAGCGGGCCGAGCGCTGCGCGAGCCTGTCGAGCGTGGCGCAGCGCCTTCGCCTGCGTCGTCGACCTGGAGCACGAGCGTGACCTCGGGGAACGGCGACCCCGGGCGGACGTAGAGCGCGCCCTCGCCCTGCGAACAGCGCGCGAGCTGGTCGATCGGCAGGAGCTGCGCGGCCGCGCCGAGCTGCTGGGTCGGCCGCGCGGGCTCGTCCGCAGCGCTCGAGCGTGCGGCCGAGGCCGTTGAACGAGAGGAAGACGGAGCGCGTCGGAGGGCACCTGCGAGCGAGCTCGGAGCGTGTACGCGCGCCTGCGTGCTGCGCTCCGCCCTTCGAGACCGCCGTCGAGCGGCCACGACCGTCGCTCGCGGCGCCGCGAGCGCGGCGCCGAGCCGAGGTCATCTGCGTCGACGCCCGTCGAGCGAGCCGGCGCCGGCGTGCCGACGGCCTGTCGACGACTCAGCGCGGGCCGTCGAGGTAGCGCCCTGCGCGAGCGCGCGTCGGAGGGGAGCTTCGCGACGCGTCCTTGTAGGCCTGCTGGTCGGCGAGCGAGCCGCCGTGCCGCGCGCCTGCTTGAGCGCGTCGATCGACGCCTGCTTCGGGGCGACGGCGGTCCAGCCGTCGATCGTCTCCGTCGACGGCGGTGCGCGTGCTCCTTCGCGAGCAGCGCCTTCGAGCGCCTGCGTCGTGCCGGCTGCAGGACGAGCCCGACGAAGTCGCTCGTTCAGACCCGTCAGCGCGACGACCAGAGTCGAGTCCGGCCGAGCGCGGGCTGGACGTCGCGCTCGAAGTCGACGCCCTGGCCCGAGAGCGAGCGCTCGATCGAGGCGAGCAGCTGGCTCTTGGCCGGGAAGCGTGTTCGAGCAGCTGCTCGACCTGTCTGCCACTGGTCGGAGCGAAGGTCGGTGTCGACCGAGACGAGAAGCCGCGTCGAGGCGGGCGCGAACGACGCGCCCGGCCCGGCGCCGGGCGCGCCCGAGCCGCCGCCGCCGCCGCAGGCGGCGAGGCCGACGGCCAGCGCGAGCACCGCGAGCGGCGGCGAGCGACGACCAGGCGAGGACTGCGCACGGCGTCTCATCGCTCATTCCTCCGTGGGTCGACGGCCCATCAGCGAGAGACGAGCTCGCCGAGGCTGCTCGCCCTCGAGGATGCGGCAGACGCCCTCGGTGATCGGCAGCTCGATCCCGAGCCGGTGCGAGAGGTCGCGCAGCACGGGCGCGGTCGTCAGGCCCTCGACGACCATGCCGATCTCGGCGACCGCCTCCGTCGGGCGTGGCGCCGCGCGCGATCAGCTCGCCCGCGCTGCCGGTTGCGGCCGTGGCGGCTCCAGCAGGTGACGATCAGGTCGCCCATGCCGGCGAGCCCGGCGAAGGTCTCCGGCCGCGCGCCGCACGCCTCGCCGAGCCGCGCCATCTCGGCCAGCCCGCGGGTGATCAGCGCGGCCTTCGCGTTGTCGCCGAGCCCGAGGCCGTCGACCCCGCCCGCGGCGAGCGCGATCACGTTCTTCGCGGCGGCGCAGAGCTCGACGCCGGTCGAGGTCCGGGTTGACGTAGACGCGGAAGCCGGTCGAGTTGATCGCGTGCTGGAGCTCGACGGCGAGCGCCTCGTCCTCGCTCGCGATCACCGCCGCGCTCGGCAGCCCGTCGGCGATCTCCTCGGCCATGTTCGGGCCGGAGAGGACCGCGACGGGCCGCTCGCGCACGAGCGTGGAGAGCCGCGCGCCGGTCGCCGGGTCGAGGCCCTTCGTCAGCGCCGAGCACCGGGCCGCCGCCGGGCAGGGCGGCGGCGACCTCGGCGAACGGCGCGGCTCGGCACGGCGACGACGCACAGACGTCGGCGTCGGCGGGCAGCTCGGCCGTGCGTCGCCGCGGCGACGCCGCGCAGGTCGACGCGTCCGCAGGTAGCGCGGGTTGCGGCCGCGTCTCGGCGATCGCGCGCGCCTGCTCCGGGTCGCGGCAGGCGAGCGTGACCTCGTGGCCGCGGTCGGCGAGCAGGCGGGCGAACGCCGTTCCCCACGAGCCGCCGCCGACGACCGGCGACGCATGCCCTCAGGAGCGTCTCACGAAGTCGATCGAGACGGGAACGCCCTCCAGCCCGAACCGCTCGCGCAGCCGGTTCTCGACCCAGTAGCCGTAGTCGCGCGTGACGAGCGCCGGGATCGTTGACGAAGAAGCGGAAGCGCGGCGGCCGCGTCTGCGTCTGGGTCGCCGTAGAGCAGGTTGAGCCGGCTGCCGGTCGCGCGCGGGCGGCTGGCGCGCCGCGCGCAGCTCCTCGAGGAAGCGGTTCAGCTCGGGCGGTCGGGATGCCGGCGCGTGTGCTTCGCGAACAGCTCCTCGACGCGGTCGAGCAGCCGGGGACGCCGCGGCCCGTCCTCGCCGAGACGGTGACGAGCCGGGGCCGCTGGCGCAGCCGCGCCGCGAGCCGCGGGCCGGACGTCCTCGATCTTCGACCGCGCCGACGTCCCATTTCGAGAGCACGACGAGCGTCGAGCAGCTGCGCCTTGCGCGCGACGTCGGCGACGGCGAGGTCCTGGTCGACGAGCGCCCTCGCTCGCGTCGACGAGGACGAGCGCGACGTCGGCGCGCTCGGCGGCGTCGAGCGCCCGCAGCTCCGAGTAGTACTCGATCCCCTGCCGCTGGCGGCGCTTGCGCCGCAGCCCGGCCGTGTCGACGAGCACGAACGTCCGCTCGCCGCGCTCGAAGACGCGTGTCGATCGCGTCGCGCGTCGTGCCGGGCGACGTCGGAGACGATCACCCGCTCCTCGCCGAGGAGCGCGTTCAGGAGGCTCGACTTGCCGACGTTCGGCCGGCCGAGGATCGCGACGCGGATCGCCTCGTCGCCGGCTCTGGCCGGCCCGGCGCCCGGCAGGCGCGCGACGACCGCGTCCAGCAGGTCGCCGGTGCCGTGGCCGTGCAGGGCCGAGAGCGGGATCGGGTCGCCGAGGCCGAGGCGGTGGAACTCGAGCGCGTCGGTGTCCGCGCGGGGTCGTCGATCTTGTTCGCGAGCAGGAAGCACCGGCTTGCGGGCGGCGCGCAGGATCGCGGCCAGCTCCTCGTCGCCCGGCGTGACCCCGGCCTGCGCGTCGACGACGAACAGGACGAGGTCGGCCTCGGCGACCGCGGCGCGGGCCTGCTCGGCGATCGAGCGCGTGAGCGGCGAGGGGTCGGCGACGTCGACGCCGCCGGTGTCGACCAGCAGGAAGCGCGTGCCCGCCCACTCGCAGACGAGCTCCTTGCGGTCGCGCGTGACGCCGGGCGTCTCGTGGACGACCGCCGTGCGCGTGCCGGTCAGCCGGTTGACGAGCGTCGACTTGCCGACGTTCGGAAAGCCGACGACCGCGACCGTCCCGGCGAGGTCTCGGGCCGCGTCATACGCCGGCCGCGCGGGCGCGCTCGCGACGAGCTGCTCGATCGCGGTCGACGACCTCCTCGACCGTGAGCGCGGTCGTGTCGATCAGCTCGGCGTCCGCGGCCGGCTGCATCCGCGCCGCGTCGCTCTCGTCGCGCATGCGCAGGTCGGTCGCGAGGGCGTCGGCGCCGATCTCGGGCCGCTCCGCGAGCCGCCGGCCGCGCGCGAACCTGCGGGTCGGCCTGGAGGTAGACCTTGACGTCGGCGCCGGGCGCGACGACGGTGCCGATGTCGCGGCCCTCGATGACGACGTCCCCGTCGTCGGCGAGCTCCCGCTGCCGGGCGCGCATCACCTCGCGCACCTCGGGATGGCGCGCGACGACCGGGACGAGCCGGTCGATCTCGGCTCGCCGGATCGCCGCGGTCACGTCGGTGCCGGCGATGAAGCACGCGCCGTCGCGCGTCGAAGTCGACCGGATTCTCCGCGGCCAGCCCGCCGAGCCGCGCGCCCCTGTCGAGCGGCGACTCCGTCGCGCAGCGCGAGCCAGGTCAGCGCCCGGTACATCGCGCCCGTGTCGAGGTAGCGGAAGCCGAGCCGCTCGGCGAGCCGGCGCGCGACGGTGCTCTTGCCGGCCCCGGCGGGCCCGTCGATCGCGACGATCATGCGTTCCGTGCTCGGCCGAAACGCGTTCCGTGTGCGTGATCGCGGCGGCCGGCATCACAGTGTCTCCGCAGGTGTCTCATCGCCGAGCGACCTGCGCGAGCAGCTCGAAGAATCCGGGGAAGGATACAGACGACCGCCTCCGCGCCCTCGATCTCGCACGCCCTCGCGCGAGACGAGACCGGCGACCGCGCCGAGCATCGCGATCCGATGGTCGCCGGCCGCACTCGATCTCGCCCACCGCCCGGACGGGCGGGAACACCCCGCACCCCGAAGCCGTCGTGGCGTGGCCTCGATCGCGCGCGTCCGAGGGCGCGGAGCGCGCTCGTCACCGTCTCGATCCGGTCGGTCTCCTTCGCGCGCAGCTCCTGCGCGCCCGCGGACCGGCTCTCGCCGCGGGCCATCGCGGCGAGCCAGGGCGAAGAGCGGCAGCTCGTCGATCGAGTCGCGGCACCTCCGCCGGCTCGACCTCCGTCGCGACCAGGTCGGCGTGCTCGCACCTCGATGTCGGCGACGGGCTCGCCGCCCGCCTGCCGCCGGTTGAAGAGGGAGATCCGCGCGCCCATCCGCTCGAGCACGTGGAGCAGGCCGGTGCGGCGTCGGGTTGACGCTGACGCCGTGGATCCGGAGCCGCGAGCCCGGGCAGCAGCGTCGCGGCGACGAGGAAGGGCGCCGCCGACGAGAAGTCGCCGGGCACCTCGAGCGACAGCGGCTCGAGCCGCTCGACCGGCCAGACCTCGACGCGTCCCGGCCGCGCGTCGGACGCGCGCCCCGGCCGCCGCGAGCATGCCGCTCGGTGTGGTCGCGCGTCGGTACGCGGCTCGACGACCGCGGTCGGGCCGGCCGTCCGCGTACAGGCCCGGCGAGCAGGACGCACGACTTGACCTGCGCGCTCGCGACCGGCAGCTCGTAGCGGATCGGCCGTGCAGCGCGCCGCCCGCGATCGTCACCGGCGCGAGGCCCGTCTGCCGTCTCGACGCGCGCGCCCATCTCGGCCAGCGGCGCGGCGATCCGCTCCATCGGGCGCGCGGCGCAGCGACTCGTCGCCGTCAGCTCGAACCGCCCGTCCTGGCCGGCGAGGAGTCCCGCGCGGAGCAGTCTGAGCAGGGTGCCGGCAGTTGCCGCAGTCGATCGGCCCGGCCGGCTCGCGCAGCCCGCGCAGGCCGACGCCGCGACGCGAACGGCGTCGGCGTCATCCTCGTGACCTCGACCCCCAGCGCCGCAGCGGCGGCGATCGTCGACTCGGTGTCGGCCGAGCGCCCGAAGCCCGTGATCGCGCGTCTCGCCCTCGCGCGACGCGCCGATCAGGAGCGCGCGGTGGGAGATCGACTTGTTGCCCGGCACGGCGAGGCCGCCCGACCGACGGCCATGGCCGGCTCGATCCTCATTTCCGAGGACCGGCGAGACGAGACGCCGTAGCCCTGAGCCTCGAGCAGGGCGGCCGCGCGCTCGGCCTGCTCCTCGCCGCAGACGAGCATGGTCAGCGACCCGCCGCGGTCCGGTGAGAAGTGGTGCAGCTCGAAGTCCTCGATGTTGATCCGCTCGGCGCCGAGCGCCTGGGTGATTCCCGCGAGCACGCCGGGCCGGTCGGGGACGTGCACGGGACCCGCTGCAGCGCGCCCGGATCGACGTAGGCGTCCGCGAGCATGCGCCGGCGGTTCTCCGACGCCTCGCCGATCCAGCGGGCGAGGAAGCCGCCGTCGCCCGCGTCGAGCGCGCGACTCGAGCTGCTCGACGCGCCGCCGGTGCTCGGCCAGCGCCTCGCGCAGGTCCGGCGGCGTTGTCGAGGAAGATGTCGACCCAGATCCGCGGGTTGGCGCCCGCGACGCGGGTCATGTCGCGGAGGGAGCCGCCGGCGGCCGCGAGCGGCTCGTGCCCCTCGACCCGGCCCGAGCCCGCCTGGTTGACGAGCAGGTTCGCGAGCGCGTGCGGAAGGTGGCTCGTCAGGGCGACGAGCCGGTCGTGCGCCTGCGGGTCGATCGCGACCGGGACGGCGCCGAGCGCCGGCGACGAATCCGTGGACGAGCCGGTAGCGCTCGGGGTCGGTCTCGGCGAGTCGGCGTCAGGAACCAGGTCGCGCCCTCGAAGAGATCGGCGCTCGCGTGCTCGGCGCCCCGCGCCTCGCGAGCCGCAGACCGGGTGGCCGCCGACGAACCGCGCCGAGCCGCGTGCCGCTGCACAGACGGCGCTCTTCGTGGAGCCGACGTCGGTGACGGTGCAGCGCTCGCCGCTCGATTCGAGCGCGGCGCGAACCTGGGCGGCGAGCTGCGCGACCGGTGCGGCGACGACGGCGAGATCGGCGTCGGCCAGGGCTGCGGCGAGCGACTCGGCCGGGTCGTCGACCGCCCCCCGAGCGACGGCCGCCTCGAGCGCGGCGGAATCGGAGTCGAAGCCCGAGACCCGCGTCGAGCCCGAGCGCTTTGCCGCCAGCGCGACGGAGGCCCCGATCAGGCCGGTGCCGACGATCGCAAGGCGTTCCGGCGCCACGGGCTCAGGCTAGCGGCGGGCGGACAGCGCGAGACCGGGTCCCATCCCCATCCCCCACCCTCCCGGGGGGATTCGAGGGTAGCTGCCAACCTGTGGCGTGTCTGTGACGGACTCGTGCCGGAGGTGTGTCGGTTCGTCCACGGCGAACCCGGGCCCGCGCTCTTCCGCGGAACCGCCGGGCCCGGCCCTCACCCGATCTGCTTGCCGAGCAGCTGCGCGACCTTTTCGACCTCACGCGCGAACTCCGCGAACTCGGCCGTCGGGATCTGCTGCGCGGCGTCCGAGAGCGCCTCCTCGGGCCGCGGGTGCGTCTCGACGATGATCCCGTCCGCGCCGACCGCGGCGGCCGCGCGGGCGAGCGGCAGAACGAGGTCGCGCCGCCCGGCGGCGTGCGAGGGATCGACGATCACCGGCAGGTGCGTCTCGTTCTTCAGGACCGCGACCGCGCCGAGGTCGAGCGTCGAGCGCGTCGCCGTCTCGAACGTCTTGATCCCGCGCTCGCAGAGGATGATCCGCTCGTTCCCCTCCTTGGCGACGTACTCGGCCGCCATCAGCAGCTCCTCGACCGACGTCGACATCCCCCGCTTCAAGAGCACCGGCTTGTCCGCGCGCCCGACCTCGGCCAGGAGCAGGAAGTTCTGGCTGTTCCGCGCCCCGATCTGGATCACGTCCGCCGCGTCGAGCACCGCCTCGACGTGCCGCGGGTCCATCAGCTCGGTCACGACCGGCAGGCCGGTCTCATCGCCCGCCTCCCGCAGGATCGCGAGCGCCTCGTCGCCGAGCCCCTGGAAGGTGTACGGCGAGGTGCGCGGCTTGAAGGCGCCGCCCCGGAGCATCGTCGCCCCCGCGGCGGCCACCGCCCGCGCCGTCTCGAGTGTCTGCTCGCGGTACTCGACCGAGCACGGGCCGGCGATCAGGCCGAACCACGAATCGCCGATCCGCCTGCCGCCCACCTCGATCACGGTCGGGTCGGGCGCGACCTCACGCGAGACCAGCTTGTACGGCTTCAGGATCGGCAGCACCTGCTCGACCCCGGGGTACCCCTCGAGCGGCAGCGTCGCGAGCAGCTCGCGCTCGCCGATCGCGCCGATCACGGTCGCCTCGCGCCCGCGCTGCACGCGCGCCTGGACGCCGGCCTCCTGCAGCCGCGCGAGCACGTGCTCGGTCTGGTCGGCGGTCGCCGCCGCGCCCATCACGATCAGAAGCTCCGGAGATCCGTTCGTCGCCATCAGACAGAAAAGGGTAGTTGCGATACTGAGACGACAAATGCGCATCTTTTCCGGCATCCGAGCCTCGGGCTCGAAGACCCTCGGCAACTACAGCGGCGGCTACCGCCAGTACGCCGCGACCCAGGAGCAGGGCGAGGCCTTCTTCTGCATCGTCGACCTGCACTCGATCACGACCGAGTTCGAGCCCGCCGACCTGCACGAGAACACGCTCGCCGGAGCGGCGATGCTCTTCGCCACGGGCCTGGACCCCGACCGCTCGACCGTCTTCGTCCAGAGCCACGTGACCGCGCACGCCGAGGCCGCCTGGCTGCTCGGCTCGGCCACGAGCTTCGGCGAGCTGCGCCGGATGACCCAGTTCAAGGAGAAGTCGGAGAGCCAGGACTTCGTCTCGGCCGGCCTCTTCAGCTACCCCGTGCTGATGGCCGGCGACATCCTGCTCTACCAAGCCGATCGCGTCCCGATCGGAGACGACCAGCGCCAGCACCTCGAGCTCACACGCGACGTCGCCGAGCGCTTCAACCAGCGCTTCGGCGAGACGTTCACCGTCCCGGAAGGCATCTACCCGGACGTGGGCGCGCGGATCAAGAACCTGCAGGAGCCGGAGCGCCTGATGTCGACCACGCGCGGAGCGCCGCAGGGCGTGGTCCGGATGATCGACTCTCCCGACGAGATCCGGCGCAAGTTCAAGACTGCGGTCACCGACTCGGGCACCGACGTACGCCATGCGCCGGACGAGAAGCCCGGCATCTCGAACCTGCTCGAAATCATGACCGTCGCAACCGGCGAGCCGGTTTCAGAGCTCGAAGCGCGTTACGACGGCAGCGGTTACGGCCGCTTCAAGGAGGACGTGGCCGAGGCCGTCGTCGAGCTCTTCGCGCCGATCCAGCGCCGCTACGAGGAGCTCCGCGCCGACGAGGCCGAGCTTCGCTCGATGCTCGCCCGGGGCGCCTACAAGGCCCGCGAGGCTTCCGCGCCCACGCTCGAGCGGATGTACGAGCGCATGGGCTTCGTCCGCCCGTAGCGCAACGGCCCCGCGCGGGGCGAGGCCGTTGCGCCGAGCTTTCGACGTCTAGCGCCCGTGGGCGTCGAAGACGTTCGAGAGGTCGTTCACCGCCGCGTCGCGCGCCCCGAGCGGGGCGAGACCCCAGCGGGCCTCGATCGTCCGGAGGATCGAGGTCGTGTCGTACTCCGTGCTGTCGACGACGGACCGCCCCTTCAGGAACGGCGAGAGCACGAGCGTCGGGATCCTCGTACCGGGCCCCCACACGTCGTGCGGGCCGTCCTCGTTCCCCTGGCCGGGCGGCGGCACGTGATCCCACTGGCCGCCGAACTCGTCGTAGGTGACGACCACCATCGTGTCGTCCTTGCACCGGCCGCTCTCGATCGCCCGCAGGAGCGAGACGAGATGGCTGCTCCCATCCGGCTCGCTCGCGTAGCCCGGGTGCTCGTTCTCCTCGCCGATCGGCTTCACGAAGCTCACCGGCTTGAGGTTGCACCTGCTCCGCGAGCTCCTCGCGAGCTGGATGAACTCCTGCTCGTCCCGCAGGTGCGCGGCGCGGTTCGCCAGTCCGGCCGGCGTCTCGGTCGAGAAGGCGGCGTAGTAGTTGAACGGCTGGTGGTGGTACTGGAACAGGGCATCCGGGCACTCCGGCCACTGCGCGACGCCCGGATCTACGTAGGGATCGAGGCAGCCCGTCGGCGTCGGAGCCGGTTCTGAGCCGTTCGTCCAGCCCGGCGCGCCGACGTCGCCGTTCGCGTTCGACCAGCCCCCCGAGTACCAGGCCCAGTCGACGCCCCGCCCGTTGAGGCGATCACCGATCGTCGGCAGCGTCTGGGCGGGCGAGCTCGGCGCCGAACAACCCTGACGGCTGGAACGCCGGCTGCATCGTGTTCACCGCGTAGTCGCCGCAGGCGAGGCCCGGGATCGTCGTCGGCAGCCCGCACCCCTGGGTCAGCGGCCCGTTGACGAGCCCGCTGTCCGGCGAGACGTAGGCGGGCCCATGCCCGGCGGCCAGTTCGAGGCGGGCGGCGAGGTAGCCGTCGGGCTGCCGTTGCGGTCGAGGATCGAGTGCGCGGCGTTGGCCGGGCACGAGTTCGCCGCGTCGCAGACCGGCGAAGCCGCAGCGACCAGCCACTGGTGGTTGAGGAACGACCCCCCGAAGGCCGCCTGGAAGAAGTCGTCCAGGAGCGCGTACTTCGGGTGACCCGGCTGGTGCAGGTAGCGGTAGATCGGGAGCCGCTGCGTGTCGTAGACGCCCATCACGAGCCCGCCGGCGTCGCTCTGAACGACATAGCGGTTCTGCCGGCCGCCGTTGAGCTGGAACTGCTCCTCGTAGAAGCGGTGCACGATGTCGCGCGTGCAGCCGCCGGGCGCGCCCGTGCCGTCGCGCCAGCCGTTCGGGTGGGTGAACGCGACGAGCGGGTTCGGCGGACAGGTCGTATCCGTCGGCGAGATGTAGTCGTCGATCGTGAACGGCGCGTTCGCGAAGTGGCTTCGGGAACGCCCCTCCGGTGACGTTGTCGCAGGTGTCGGCCAGCGGCGCCTCCGGGTTCGCCTCCGACTGCGCCTGCAGGTTCGCATCGTCCTGGTAGAGGCACTCGAACGGCGCGAACGAGCTCGGCCCCGTTTGCCCGAACTGGGTCGTGTGCGCGGCGTCGGCGTTCGCGAGGCCGTTCACTCCCTCCCAGCCGCCGTAGAGGTTGTCGAAGCTGTGGTTCTCCTCGTAGATGACGACGACGTGGCCGATCCGGCTCAGCTTGTTCGCATCTCCGTGCGAACGGGATGCAGCGGTCGAGCCGGCAGCAACGGCCAGCACGAACGTCGCGCCCAGGAGAAGCGGCAGTAGACGCTTGATCATCAGACCTCCTCGTTCGTGACTCTCCCTGATCTGCGAGCGGAGCTTTCCAAATTCCAGGCCCGCCGGGGAGGAGTCGACAGTCGGGGAGACGGACCGGCTTACGAGCCGGCGCACTGCGTCAGCGGGCGCTGGAGTTCGTTAGATTCGGGCCGCCCAGTCCGAGGATCCAAGGGAGGGAAGAGATATGAGCACGAGGGCACGGCTCGTCCTCACGGCGCTCGCCGTCGCGGGGTTGACGACGCTCGCGCTGCTGGGGCTCGGAACGACTCAGAACGCGAGCTCCGCGCTTCCTACGCCGACCGCACGCCCGGCAACGCCAGGCGGCGGGTGCAGCTTCGCGAACGGCATCAAGCACGTCATCTCGATTCAGTTCGACAACACCCATTTTCGGCGGGACAACGCCGACGTCCCGTCCGACCTGGAGCAGATGCCGCACCTGCTCAACTTCATGCGCAACAACGGCACGCTGCTCACGAACGACCACACGGTCCTGATCTCGCATACCGCAAGCGGGATCCTCTCGACGCTGACGGGCGTCTACCCGGACCGCATGGGCCAGCCCATCTCGAACAGCTTCCGCTACTTCACGCCGACCGGGAGCACACGCACGGGCGTCGCGTTCGCCTACTGGACGGCGCCGCTGTACGACCCCGCGGGGCCCGCCGTTCCCGCCGCCGGGCCAGACCGACCTGTCACCGGAGATGATCAACGAGAACGGGCTCATCGCCCCCGCTCCGTGGGTCCCGTACACGCGCGCGGGCTGTGACGTCGGGCAGGTGGCGACAGCCAACACGGTGCTCGAGAACACCGGCATCGACGTTCCGACCTTCTTCGGCCCCGGCTCGCCCGAGGCGATCCAGGCGGCCGGAGACAACCCGGGCGCATCCGGGACGCAGACCTTCGCCGACTACGTCGGCATCGGCGTCCACTGCGCCCACGGCTCGGCGATCTGCGGAGCGTCGACGCATTCGCACGAGGATCTGCTCCCGGACGAGCCGGGCGGCTACGCGAACTTCGAGGCGCTGATGGGCGCGAAGTACGTGAACCCGGTGATCAAGCCGAGCGGGCTGATGACGGACCTGAACGGCAACGTGATCCAGGACGCGAACGGCCACATCGGCTTCCCGGGATTCGACGGGATGGAGGCGACCGTCTCGCTCTCCTTCGTCGCGCAGATGCAGGAGGCCGGCGTTCCGGTCACGTACGCCTACGTCTCCGACGCCCACGACGACCACGGAAACGCCGGGAACATCCACTACGCCTACGCCCCCGGCGAGGCCGGCTACGTCCAGCAGCTCCACGACTACGACATGGCCTTCCAGCAGTTCTTCGACCGGCTCGCCGCGGACGGGATCAACAAGTCGAACACGCTGTTCCTGTTCACCGTGGACGAGGGCGACCACTTCGCCGGCTCGGCCCCGAACAACCCGGGTTGCGACGGCGTGACGGTCGCCTGCGACTACACCGGCCTGCCGGTGGGCGAGATCAACGCCGACCTGCGGCGGATGGTGCTGACCCAGTTCGGCGACGGGACCAACTTCACCGTCCACTCCGACGACGCGCCGAACGTCTACATCACCGGCAACCCGGCGCAGACCGACCCGACCACGCGGAACCTCGAGCGGGAGATGGCCGCGCTCCACTGGCTGAACCCCTACACGGGCCAGGACGAGCACAACATCATGGTCGCGCTCGCCGACAAGACGGAGATGAAGACGCTGCACATGGTCACGGCGGACCCGTTCCGGACGCCGACCTTCACTCCGTTCGCCGACCCCGACTGGTTCTTCTTCGCCACCGGCGGACCGGCCTGTCCGACGCCGGCCGACTGCGCCCTGATTCCGCCGCGGACGAACCAGAGCTTCGCGTGGAACCACGGCGACGTCCAGGACGAGATCGCCTCGACCTGGGCCGGGTACGTCGGCCCCGGGATCAAGCACCTCGGGACGACCGCACGCGTCTGGACCGACCACACCGACCACCGGCCGACGGTCCTGACGATGCTCGGGCTGCGTGACGACTACCAGACGGACGGCCGCACCGTCACGCAGATCGCCAACGAGAGCGCGCTGCCGGTCAGTCTGCGCGTGCACCATCCGAGCCTCGAGCGGCTCGGCGAGTCGTACAAGCAGCTGATGGCCTCGTTCGGCTCGTTCTCGATGGACACCCTGGTCGCGTCGACCCGCGCGCTCGCGAGTAACTCGGCCGGGGACGAGACCTACACGCGGATCGAGAACCGGATCACCGAACTGACGAACCAGCGGAACGCTCTCGCCGCCGACATCCGCGCCGGGCTCAACGACGCGGAGTTCAACGGCACGAGACTGAGCGAACGCCAGATCAGGAGCTGGATCCAGGCTTCGAACGCCCTGCTCGCGCAGGCGCACGACCTGGCCGCCGGGTCCTGAGCTGATCGACCTCTGAGGGCTCGAGCTCGCGCCAAGCGCCGGGCTCGAGCCCTCCGAGCGTCAAGCCTGCGTAGCGGCAGCGGTGCAGGCGCACGACCGGGTGCCCGACAGCGGCGAGCATGCGCTTGACCTGGTGCTTGCGGCCTTCGTGGAGGGCGAGCTCGAGCTTCCCCGGCCCGAGGCGGCGGACGTCGGCGGGGGCCGTGGCCCCATCGTCGAGCTCGACGCCCGAGCGGAGGCGCTGGAGCGCCTCCTCGGAGGGCTCGCCTTCGACCTCGACCTCGTAGACCTTCTGGACGCCGTAGCGCGGATGGGCGAGCCGGTGCGCCAGCGGGCCGTCGTTGGTCAGGAGCAGAGCGCCCGTGGTGTCGGCGTCCAGCCGGCCGACCGGCACGACCCGCGCTCGGTGGTCGACGAGCTCGACGACCGTCCGGCGACCCTGCGGGTCGCGCGCCGTCGTGACGACGCCGGCCGGCTTGTGCAGGAGCACGTAGGCGAGCGCCTGCGGCTCGAGCGGGCTCCCGTCGAGCTCCACGCGGTCGGCGGGGCCGACGAAGGTGTTGAGCTGCCCGGGCTCGCCGTTGACCGTGACGCGCCCCGCCTTGATCAGCTCGTCCGCTCCGCGACGGGAGGCGACACCCGCGCGCGCAAGGTAGGCGTTGAGCCGCACTCGCGGATTATCCGGCTGGTTGCCGCGCCGCGGCGGGGCCATTACGCTGCGCGGATGGCGAGAGACTGGTCGCGCGGCGCGCTCGACGACCTGGTGGTCGAGCCGCGCATCGCCCGGGCCGGTCAGCTCCGGATCGACCGCGCTCTTTCCGGCGATGCCGTCCGATTACGGCTCCCGCTCGATCGAATCGGGGCCGCGGGCATGTGCTTGCTCGTCGGAGTGATGGCCGCGTGCGTGTACGTCTGGCCCGCTCTGCTGATCGCCCAGATCATGTCCGGCGGCTTTTCGGGCCGGCTCTTCTGGTCGATCCTGGCGCTCAGCGCCGTCGTCGCCTCGTTGATCGCCTGGGCGATCACGAACTACGAGCGGGGCTACTGGTCGCGGAACTGGGTGAAGATCAGCGACTGGGTCGACCCGGAGCCCTGGAAGTAGAGGGCTAGCCGCCTAGGCGCCGCGGCGCTCGGCGACTGACTCCAGGCGTTCCCGGATCTCGTCGGCGCCGTCGCCGACGTCGTCGAGCCGCGGCAGCGCCGACAGCGACTCGAGCCCGAAGACCCGCTCGAACAGCGGCGTCGTCCGGTAGCGCACCGCACCGCCCACGCCTTCCTCGCGACCGGCCTCGGCGATCAGTCCCCGCTCGAGCAGCCCGGCGACGACCGAGTCGGCCGCGACTCCGCGGATGCGCGCGATCTCCGGCCGGCTCACGGGCCCGAGGTACGCGACGATCGCCAGCGTCTCGAGCGCCGCGGCCGAGAGCCCGCGCTCGACCGGCCGCTCGAACAGCCGCCCGCACGCCTCGGCCGCCTCCCTCGACGCGCGGAAAGCCCAGCCGCCCGCCACATGCTCGAGCACGATCCCGCTGCGGCCCTCCGCGTAGCGCTCGGCCAGGAGCGAGAGCGCCGTCTGGATCCGCTCCGTGTCGTCGTCGGCCGCGGCCGCGAGCTCGTCTACCGAGAGCGGCTGCGAGGCGACCACGAGCAGAGCCTCGACCGTCCGCGCGAGGCGGTCGACCGGGCCTGCGGTGATCAGGCGGAGCGGGCGATCCCGGTCCACTCGGGCCTCCTCTCGG
Organism: uncultured Actinomycetes bacterium; assembly: GCA_963779895.1. Classification (GTDB taxonomy): domain Bacteria; phylum Actinomycetota; class Thermoleophilia; order Gaiellales; family Gaiellaceae; genus AC-32. Next base: position 277,302 of record CAWAAD010000001.1, read on the forward strand.
TTCTCTCGGCCGTCCGCCGCACCCGGATCGGGGCAAAGGGCGCGGCCTGCTCCAGCGCAGCCTCTCCGGCGCGCCGCAGCTCCAGGAGCGCGAGAAACGCGACCGCCTGCTCGATCCGCGACATGCCCTCTACTTCCGCGTCGAGATCGAAGACCCTGCGCCGTCGGAGCACGGCGCGGAAGCGATCCAGAAACCGCGACACGGGAGGGAAGCGAAGCTCCAGATGCGCGAGCGAGACGGCCGGAGGCTCGGCCGCGAGCGCCCGTATGGCAACCGCGAGCCGGTCCGGCTCCTGCGGGGCGAGGCGGCGCTCCAGCCGGGGCGCGAGCGGAGCCGGGCCGAGCCGGAAGAACCGGTCGCTCTGCCCCTCGAGCCGCTCCGCGAGCCACTCGGCAGCCTCCTTCGCGCGCCGGTACTCGGCGAGGCGCCTGGCCAGCTCCTCGGCCGCCTCCTCCGGCTCGAGCTCCGACAGCTCCGCCTCCTCGTCGGGAAACAGGAGCCGCGCCTTCAACTCCATGAGCGACGCAACCAGCACGAGAAACTCCCCGCACGCCTCGAGGTCGAGCTCCCCGCGCTCCTCGAGCCGCCGGCAGAAGGCGATCACGATCTCGGCGACGTCGACCTCGGCCAGGTCGAGCTCCTCCTTCAGGACGAGCGTCAACAGCAGGTCGAAGGGACCCTCGAAGGCGTCGAGGTCGAGCTCGAGCTCTCGCACGGGCGGAACCTAACGGGAGGGCCGGACGCGGCCCTTCGGGATCGCCATCGCCGGGCCCTCGGGGACGCGCCGGCGCGGCCGCCTGGGCTCCGCCTCGCCGCCGCGCAGGAACTGCCACCAGATGAAGAACGCGGTCGAGACGCAGAAGACGGCGATCGAGACCCAGGCGTTCAGCCTGAGGCCGAGGAAATGGTGCGCGGGATCGATCCGCAGCAGCTCCTCGAAGAAGCGCCCGAACGTGTAGATCGAGACGTAGAGCGAGAACAGCGCAGGCGGCCTGAAGCGGAAGCGCCGGTCGAGCAGGAGCAGAACGCCGACCATCACCAGGTCGTAGACGAACTCGTAGAGGAAGGTCGGATGGAAGGTCGAGTACTGCGAGTAGTCCGCCTGGCGGTGGTCGGCGTCGATCTTCAGCCCCCACGGCAGGCTCGTCGGCTTGCCGTAGAGCTCCTGGTTGAACCAGTTGCCCCAGCGGCCGATGCCCTGCGCGAGCAGCAGCGCGGGCGCGACCGCGTCCATGAAGTCGCGCACGCGAGCGCCCGAGAGGCGGACGACGATCGCGCCGGCGAGGGCGCCGAGCAGGATCCCGCCCCAGACGCCGAGACCGCCCTGCCAGACAGCGAAGATCCCCTTCCACTTCGGGCTCGAGACCTCGTTCCAGCTCGTGATGTCGTGGTAGGCGCGCGCGCCCACGATCCCGAAGGCCACTCCCCAGACGGCGACGCGCAGTACGAGGTCCCAGTCACCGCCGCGGCGCACCCAGCGCACGCCGGTCAGCCAGATCGCAGCCGCGATTGCGAGCAGCAGCATCAGCCCGTACATGTGGAGCGTCACCGGCCCGAGATCGAGCGTGCCGGTGTGCGGCGAGGGAATGGACGCGACGAGCACGGGCTCGACATTCTGCCCGGGAGCGCGAAAGCCTGCGGCTAGATCGGCTGGATCGGCTAGATCAGGATGTCGAGCGCAAGATCGATCGGGCAGCCCTTCGCGAGCAGCTCGACCGCGAGGTGGAGATCGACGTCGTGCCGGCCCGCGAGCGCGACCGCTTCGCCCGGCGTGTAGCCGGCGCGGATGAGCTCTTGCTCGCGCCAGTGCTCGACGCGTTGCAACTCGGTATCACTTACGACGTGGAGCTCCGCAGCAGTCATCGTATGAAGATATTCGGGAAAAACGCCGGCTCGGATCTCCCTCCACTGGGGGATTGTCAGCGCATCGCGCGGGCCAGCGCGAGCGCTCGCGCCTTCGTGATCCCGCCCTCGAGCCGAAGCGTGAGCCCGCCCCGTATCCAGAGCAGCACGTTTCCGCGAACCAGCACCGGCCGCTCCTGAAAGCCGCGACGGCGGTCGAAGTACGTCAGCGTGTGCGGGCCGCCTTCGAGCCACAGGCCCGGCGCGCCGCCGACCCGTAGCGGCTCGACCCTTGTCCTGTCGGTGATGAGCTTCTGCAGGAGCTCCGGGTACGCTGATCGGAACTCGGCGAGCAGGACCGGGTTAGGCGCGCGCACGACCACGGTCGCAACGGTGTCGCCGAGCACGTAGACGCGGGAAGGCTCCTCGCCCCTGAACGGAGGCAGCACGAGCCGGAACCCGACCCGCCGTTCCGCCTCGGCCCGGGACAGCGCCTCGCCGAGCCCACGCGACTTCGCCCGCTCGACCGCGGGCGGCAGCGTCTCCACGCGGACGACGCTCTCGCCGCCGAGGTGGAAGAAGCGCAGGATCGCGGTCCGAGCCTGCGGGACCGCGAGCGCCGCGGCGGCCCCGACCGCGAGCACGGCAAGGGCGAGGGCCACGGGGCGCCACGCGAAGGGACGCCGGCCCTCGAGCCGCCCGAGCACGGCGGGTGCCACGTCCGGCTCCTCCGGGAGCTGCAGCCCGCGACCGAGCTCGACGAGCCTCAGCTCGAGCTCGTTCACGCGCCCTCCTCCAGCTCGTCGCGGAGACGGTCGAGCGCGCGGGCGAGCCGCGACTTGACCGTTCCGCGCCTGATCCCGAGCGCCGCCGCGGTTTCCTCTTCCGAGAGCTCGAGCAGGTAGCGGCATGCGACCGCGTCGCGGTGCTCGTCCGAGAGGCGCTCCACCGCCGCGAGCAGCCGCTCCCGCGACTCGCCGGCGAGGAGAGCCGCCTCGGGGGACGGGACCGCGTCCCCCGGGCGGTCGGCGGCCGCTCGCAGCGCGAGCGCCTCGCGCCTGCCGGCCGCGCGCCTGCGGTTCCGGGCCTCATTCGCGACGATTTGCAGCACCCAGGGCTTGAGCGGCGCCCCGCGCCGGAAGCGGCCGAGCGCGCGGTGGGCCTTGACGAAGGCGTCCTGGACCGCCTCCTCGGCGTCGGCGGAGCTCCCGCAGAGCAGGTAGGCCGTTCGGAATCCGATTCCCTGGTATGCGCGCACGATCGTCTCCCAGGCGCGGAGGTCGCCGCGCCTCGCAAGCTCGATGAGCTCTGACTCGTCCAGTGGCCGGTCCACCACCGCTCCTTTTACAACCGAAAACACGTTAGGGTTCCGCGTGATGCTGGCACGTGTCGCACGCTACGAAGTACCGCACGACCGCTTCGAAGACGCGGTCGCCGCCTTTGGCGAGGCAGGCTCACAGATCGAGAACTTCGACGGGTTCGCCGGCGGATACGTCCTCGTCGATCGCGAGGACGGCCGCACGATGACCGTCACTCTCTGGGACAATCAGGCCGCGCTCGAGAACAGCGAGCGGGCCGCGCGCAGGCTGCGGCACGACGCCGCGGACGCCGCGGGTGGCTCGGTCCTGTCCGTGGAGAAGTTCGAGGTCACTCAGGAGCTCGCCGCCCGCACGAGCGGCGTCTAGCCTCGTCTCCGTCTGGTCAGGGCCACAGTCCCACGCCTGGAACCGCGAACCCTGCCGCGGTGTAGAAGCGGCAACCAGGCGAAAGGAGCTCGTGATGACCCGTTTCAGACTTGCCCCGGTGCTGCTCGCCGCGGCGCTCATCTTTCCCGCAGCCGCAGCCGCGAAAGGCCCTTCGGCGGCTTCGATCTCAGGGCCGGGGCTCGGCAAGACGCTGAAGCTCTCGGGCGGCGGTGAGCAGATGGGCTCGCCTCTCGGTAACTTGACGGAGGCGGCCGGCTTCTTCCCGGCGTCGTTCGGACAGTCGCCGGACCCGATGCTGAGAGCCCGCCCGGCCGGAGATCTCGGCCCCGGGTACACGATCCACTACGTCGTTCCCGGCCCGGACAGCAAGACGTTCCTCGTCGACCAGGATCTCTACCCGTACGCGCGCGGGGGCGCGGTCACGTACACGAAGCCTGGCCAGCCGATCTTCGACGGCACGACGCGCGGCGGCTGGTTCCGAGGCGGCCTCCCTCTGAAGCTGACGCTCGTGCAGCAGGGATTGCCGTCGACCCGGCCCGGCGTCTCGGACGGCGTGAACCTGGGGCTAATCGCGGGGATCGTCGTTCCGGGTGGCCTCGTCCTGCTCGCCGGCGCCGCCCTCCTGACGGCACGTCGCAGAAGGGCTCCGGCGATCGCTTAGGCGACGGCGGCTTCGCCGAGCAAGGCCTTGACCTCGGCGAAGAAGTCGGGCACGGGCCGCACGCGATAGTCGGCGCCGAACTGGAACACCCGCGCGCCCTCCGAGGTGACGAGGTCGAGGATCACGGGCGCCTCGCCGGGGAAGTCGCGCACGAGCGCGGCCAGCTCGCGGATGATCCCGGCCCGTGCCTGCCGCGCGTCGAGCCGGAGGCGCACCTGGCTCCGGTCGGGTGTCGCCTCGAAGGCCGAGACCTCGAGGGCGATCAGCTTGGTCTCCCCCTCCTTGTGGTCGACGCGGGCCTTGACGACGAGCACGGCGTCGGGCGTCAGCAGCTCTCGGGTGGACGTGTAGACGGAGTTGAACACGACCACCTCGGCACTTCCGAGGACGTCGTCGAGGCGCATGAAGACCATCGGGTCGCCCCTCTTCGTCGTCAGCTGTTTCAGCGCGGACACGATCCCGGCCACGGTCACGACCTCGCCGTCGCGCCGCCGCTCGAGCTCGGCCAGTGAGGCGTCGGTCTTTCGCCGGAGCTGGTCGCGGATCGCCTCGAGCGGGTGCTCGCTGACGTAGAGCCCGAGCGTCTCCTTCTCCCGCCGCAGCAGCTCGTTCTTTTCGAACTCCTCTCCGGAGATCGGCGGATACTCGACCTTGAACATCGTCTCCTGGCCGAAGAAGAGATCCTCCTGGAGCTTCGCTCCGGAGCCGAGAGCCTTCTCGACAGCGTCGAGCAAGCCTCGACGCGACGCGCCGGTCGAATCGAGGGCGCCGCAGTTGATGAGCGACTCGAGGGCTCGCTTGTTGACGACGCCGAGGTCGACGCGCTCGGTGAAATCCCAGAGCGACGTGAAGGGACCGCCTGCCTCTCGCACTTCGACGATCTTCCGGGCGGCCGAGTCGCCGACGTTCTTGACGGCGTTCAGCCCGAACCGGATCTTGCCCTCGACGACTGCGAAATCGCACGCGGACGAGTTCACGTCCGGCGGGAGCACCTCGATCCCCATCTCCCGGCAGGCGTGCACGTAGAACGGCACCCGGTCCTTCGTGTTCATGACCGACGAGATCAGCGCCGCCATGTACGCGTGCGGGTGGTTCGCCTTGAGCCAGGCGGTGCGGTAGGCGGTGAGGGCGTAGCAGGCGGCGTGCGCCTTGTTGAAGGAGTAGTCCTGCGACTGCTCCATGTCCTTCCAGAGCTGGTTCGCGACGCCGGGAGACGTGCCCGTCTCCGCGCAGCCCTCGAGGAACTTCTCCTTGAGGGAGGCCATCAGCTCGTGGATCTTCTTCCCGATCGCCTTGCGCAGGTCGTCCGCCTCGGCCGGCGTGAAGCCCGCGATCTGCTTCGCGATCTCGAGATAGGACTCCTGGTAGATGCAGATCCCGTGAGTCGAGCCGGTGATCGCTTCGAGGCGCGGGTCGATGTACGTCACCGGCTCCTGCCCGTTCTTGCGGCGGGCGTACATGGGGATGTAGGCCATCGGCCCGGGCCGGTAGAGGGCGACGAGGGCGATCAGGTCCTCGAACTCGGTCGGCTTCACCTGGCGCAGGGCTTCGCGCATCCCGGACGACTCGAACTGGAAGACGCCGGTGGACTCGCCGCGGGCGAGCATCTCGAACGTCTTCCGGTCGTCGAGGGGGATCTTCGTGATGTCGAGGCCGCCGCCGATCAGCTCCTGCGCCTTGTCGATCACGTCGAGGTTGCGCAGGCCGAGGAAATCGATCTTCAGCAGGCCGACCTGCTCGACGTCGCCGCCCGAGAACTGCGTCACGATCTCCTGGTCGGGGCCCTTCTGCTGGAGCGGCACGATGTTCGACAGCGGTTCTGCGCCGATCACCACGCCGGCGGCGTGGATCGAGTCCTGCCGGACCAGGCCCTCGAGCGGCTTCGCGAGGTCGACGATCTCGCGCACGAGCGGGTCGGCGTCGTAGGCGGACTTCAGCTCCTGGCCCGGCTTGAGGCAGTCGTGGAGGTAGACCTTCGGGCCTTCCGGGATCATCTTCGCGACCTTGTCGACCGTGCCGTAGGGGATCTCGAGCACCCGGCCCGCGTCGCGCACGGCAGCGCGCGCCATCATCGTCCCGAAGGTGATGATCTGGGCGACGCGGTCGCGTCCGTACTTCTCGGCGACGTAGTTGATCACCCGGTCGCGCCCGGCGACCGCAAAGTCGATGTCGGCGTCCGGCAGCGACTTTCGGCCAGGGTTGAGGAAGCGCTCGAACAGCAGCCCGTAGCGGATCGGGTCGACGTCGGTGATCTCGAGGCAGTACGCCGCCAGCGACCCCGCCGCGCTGCCGCGCCCCGGCCCGACCTGGATCCCGTTCCGCTTCGCGAACGCGACGAAGTCCCAGACGATCAGGAAGTAGTCGGCGAAGCCCATTTCCCGGATCGTCTTCAGCTCGAAGCGGAGCCGTTCCTGAAGCTCCGGCGTTGCCTTCCCGTAGCGCTTCAGCACGCCCTTCTCGCAGAGCTCGACCAGGTAGTCGAAGGCATCGCGCCCGTCCGGCACCGGGTAGCGAGGCAGCAGGATCTTGCCGAGCTCGAGCTCGACGTTGCAGCGCTCCGCGACCTCGAGCGTGCGCGCCATGGCCTCCTCGAGCCCCGGGAAGTCGCCGGCCATCTCCTGCGCGGACTTGAAGAAGAACTGGTCGGTGTCGAAGCGCCAGTGGTTCGGGTTCTTGAGCGAGTCGCCCGACTGGATGCAGAGCAGCGCCTCGTGCGCCTTCGCGTCCTCGTGCCGGAGGTAGTGGACGTCGCCCGTCGCGACGAGTGGCAGGCCGGCTTCCTCCGCGAGCTTCGTCAGCAGCGGGTTGATCCGCGCCTGGACGTCGATCCCCGCGTTCTGGATCTCGACGTACGTCGAGTCGCGCCCGAAGACCTGTGCAAGCCGGTCGAGGTCGGCGCGGGCGTCGTTGCCCCGGTTCTCCTCGAGCGCCTTGCAGACGCGGCCCGAGAGGCAGCCCGAGAGCGCGATCAGTCCCTCCGAATGGCGCTCGAGCAGCTCCCAGTCGACGCGCGGCTTGTAGTAGTAGCCCTCGAGGTAGCCCGCCGAGGAGAGCTTGATCAGGTTCCCGTAACCGGTGTTGTCCTCGGCCAGGAGCGTGAGATGGGCGTAGCCCTTCTTCTGCGCGCGGCGATCGTCGGCGACGTAGACCTCGCACCCGATCAGCGGCTTGACGCCGTGCTTGCCCGTCTCCCGCACGAGCTCGACCGCGCCCGCGAGCGAGCCGTGGTCGGTGAGCGCGACCGCCGGCATCTCGAGCTCCGCCGCCCGGGCAGCGAGTCCGGGGATCCGGCAAGCGCCGTCGAGGATCGAGTACTCGGAGTGGACGTGCAGATGAACGAAGCCGGCCTGAGCCACGGGAAGCGAGTCTAGCTCCGCCTCAGGACCGCACTCTCGCGGGCGAGACGAGGCCCGACTTGAGCTTTCGAAGTCCACGCTCGAACGCGGCAGACGAACAGCTCACGGACGTCACGAGTCGCCACCGGGCTCGCCAAGAGCACGCCAGCCGTCCCCCGGCTGTCGGATTGTCCTACACGACTCAGCGCATCTCGCGCGCGAGCGCCGCCGCCGTGGTGCTCGCCCTCCCGTCGTCGTTCCGCCGTCGCGAGCCGCGCCTGCCCCGCGGCCGGAACGGCACGTCCTCGAGCCGGGGCGCCGGATGCCCGTTCTCGATCCGCAACCGCTCGATCAACTCCGACGCCGCCTCCCGCGTCTCGGGGAACTCCTCGCCGGCCCGTTCGCAGAGCGCGGCGGCGAGGGCGTAGACCTGCCGAACCGTCGGTTTTCCCTGCTGCGGTTTTCCCTGCTGTCCCATGTGGCCATTGGAGCACGGAAAGACGCACGGGTGTGTGACCCGTTTGTGACGAATCTGTGCCGATCTGCCCGGCGCCGCCAGGCCGGGCTAGCTCATCTCGGACATGGCCGACTTGCTGCGCTCGGCCATCTCCTCCTCGCTCAGATCCTCCTTGTGGGTCGCGATCGACCAGAGATGCCCGAAGGGGTCGGTCAGCGAGCCGAAGCGGTCGCCCCAGAACATGTCCTGCAGCGGCATCTCGACCTCGGCACCCGCGCGCGTTGCCTGCTCGAAGGTCGCGTCGCAGTCGTCGACGTACATGAAGACCGAGCCGGTCGCGCCGCCGCGCTCGGACGGCGGCCGCACGGTCGACTGCTCGAACGGGTCGGACAGCATCAGCTTCGAGTCGCCGATCTGCAGCTCGGCATGCGCGACCTTCCCGTCAGGCCCCGGCATCCGCACCATCTCTTCGGCTCCGAAGGCCTCCTTGTAGAACTCGATCGCCTTCGCGGCGTCGTCGACGGCGAGATACGGCGTCAGGCTGTGGTAACCCTCTGGAATCGGCTGAACTGACATGAGCTCCTCCTCCTTAGGTCGGCGGTCGCGGCGATTCTCAGGTCGCGGTCAGCTCGGCTGCGTAGAGCTCGTACGGCAGCCGTTCCAGCACGCGGAGCCGCGGCTCTTCGACCGTGAAGAAGCGCTCGAGCCGCCGCTCGGCGAGCCAAGCGAGGCCCGGCTCGGCCGCGAGCACCTCCTCGACCGCGCGCCGGTCGCCGCCGAGCGCCGCGAACTCGGCGCGCTCGCGCCAGGGCTCGAGGACGCGCACAGCCGTCTCCGCGGCCGCCTCGACGAGCGCTCGCGCCTGCTCCTCCCGCCGCCGGCGAAAACGGTTCGCCGACGAGCCGCCCTTCTTGTGCCGGCCCTTGACGAAACGGGAGCCGACCTTCGACGTGACGAGCCGCTCGCCCTCGAATACGCCGACCGCGTAGCCGCCGAGCCGCACGAGCAGGACCGCGACCACGCGATCCTGCCCGAGCGCGTCGAAAAGCGGCTCGAGCTGGACGGTCTCGTAGGCGCCTTCATGTCCAAGCCCGAAGGGCGGCCGGACGACGATGGTCTCAGCCGGCGTCTCGACCCTCGCCTTGCCGTCGGCGTAGACGGTCCGCCCCGGCCCGCTCTGGAGCGGCGCGAGGCGCTTGCGAACGTTCTCGCGACCTATGTACCTCGCCATCGTCGCCACAATGCCGGAATGTCGACCACGCTGGCGCCCGCCGAGGTCGAAGTCGAGCAGCCGACCGAGTCCGACTTGCCCGAGTACGACCGGCCCTGGGTCGTGATCGTCTGGAACGACCCGATCAACCTGATGTCCTACGTGACGTTCGTCTTCCAGAAGCTCTTCGGCTACAGCCGTGAGAAGGCGACCCGGCTGATGCTGCAGGTACACAACGAGGGCAAGGCCGCCGTCTCGAGCGGGACGCGCGAGAAGGCCGAGTACGACGTCGCCCGCCTGCACGCGCACGGGCTCTGGGCCACGATGAGGCAGGATTGACGGAGGACCGCCGGATCGAGCCTGCAGAAGGCGGCGGTGTGCGGGTGCGCCTGCCGCCGGTCGAGCGCGAGCTCCTCCTCGGGCTCCGGGCGGAGCTCCTGTCGCTGCTCGAGAACACGCCGGACGACCCGGACCTCGCCCGGCTCTCCCCGCCCGCGTACGACGACAAGCGCAAGGAGGCCGAGTACCGGCGGCTGATGGACGACGACCTCCTCGCGGGACGCCGGAGCGCCTTGGATGTTCTCGAGGCGACCGCCGGGAAAGAGGAGCTGACCGCCGACGAGGCCGAGGCGTGGCTGCGCGCGTTGAACGACCTGCGCCTCGTGCTCGGAACGCGCCTGGACGTCAGCGAGGAGACCTTCGCGGAGGGTCTCGACCTGAGCGACCCGCGAGCGCCGGAGCTCGCCGTCTACGGCTACCTCTCATGGCTCCAGGAGGCGCTGGTCGATGCGCTCAGCGCCGCATCGGGGCCCGCAGGCTGAGGCGGAGCCCGGCATACCAAAGCGGGGCCGCCGCCGGCCCCGCTTTGAGTCTCCTGGGAGGAGAAGCCGCAGTAATCTCGACGGGCCCCGCCGCACAGGGCCCTCCGTATGTCGCTTCCGAGACGCCCCCGCCGCATCGGGGCGCTCTCTCGGTTGCAGTTGGAGTATCGATGGAAGGGATCGCTTGATCCATACCCCTTTAACGGTTGACTGCGGCGCTTCACCCATTTTCCTGCCTGCGGCGGCTTAATCCCACCGGCGGCCAGGGCTCGAAGCCCATCTTCAGGAGATCGCCCTGGGCACGCACGGCAAGATCGCCTGCCAGGTGCCACACGATCCCCTGCGCGGTCAGGCTCCGGCCGCCGTGCTCGCCGACGTCGGCAAGCGCGACCTCCGCGGCGGCGATCCCCGCAGCCCGTGCCCGCCTGAGCGCGAGCACCGCGGGCTGCTCGAGCCCTTCGGCCCAGATGTCGGGCGTGACCCGCCGCGCCCAGGTTCTCGCCTCACGTTCGTTCCCGCTGCCGAGCGGAAGCGTGACGAAACTCAGGCAGGCGAGGCAGATGGGCGTGTCGTCAAGATCGAGGTCGAGCCGAGTCGCCAGCTCCGCAGCAGCCCCGAACGAGATCCGCGCCATGTCCAAAGCGAAGCGGAAAACCCGTCACGCCTGTGAAACGCCTTTGTGACAAATCGGTGCCGCCTGCCGGCTAAGGAGAAAAGGTGCTGCCGCGTTTCTTGGCGCGCTTGGCGCTGCGCTTCTCCTTCAGCGACTTCTGCGCGACCTTCTTCCCGAGCTTCTTCGGCTTCTCTTGACCCTTCATACGGGTAGCCTACGCCGCCGCGCAGACGACGACCAGGCGCGGGTCACAGATCACTCCTCGAGCCGGCAAGCTCGACGAAGCGGCAGAGCGCGTTCACGAGGCGCATGTCCTCGATCGTCCGGCAGCGGATCTCGAGCAGCTTCGGGCGACGCGACCAGCACCGCCACCGCCTGCGCACGCGAGATCGCGACGTTCAGGCGGTTCCGCGAGAACAGGAAGCCGATGCTCCGCACGAGGTCGTCCCCGCTCGAGGTCGCCATCGAGAAGATCACCGCCGGCGCCTCCTGGCCCTGGAACTTGTCGACCGTCCCGACCCGAGCACCCGGCGGCAGAACCGCGCTCAGACAGCGCACCTGCGCGTTGTAGGGCGTCACGACCAGGACGTTCCCGACCCCGAGCCGCTCGACCTCGCGCGCGACCACCTCGGCCTCCTCCGGCGAGGCCTGCCGGTTCCCGGAATGCTCGACCGGAACGAAGCGCAGCCCCTCCTCCCCGTTCAGGCTGCGGTGCTCGACCTCCGGCACCGGGTGCAGCCGGCCCTCGTAGGACATCTCCGAGACGAACCGGCAGATCGCCGGCGTGCATCCGCCAAGGCGTCCGAGAGGAAGAGACCGCGATCCGGCGGCACGGTGTCCTCGCCGTCGAGCAGGTGTTCGAGCACCGAAGCCGCCGGCGCCCTCGGGATGGATCCCCTGCGAGACCTGCGCGAGCTGCTGCTGGTCGCCGAGAAGCACGATGTTCCGCGCGCACGTCCCCGCGGCCAGCGCGTCCGCGAGCGAGAGCTGCCCCGCCTCGTCCACGAACAGCGTGTCGACGACGCCTTCCAGCGACTCGCGCGAGAAGAGCCACGAAGTCCCCGCGAGCAGCAGCACGTCGTCGTCGGGCGAGTCGAAGTCCGCCTGGTTGTTCGAGGTCTCGATGAACGGCCCCTCGTAGCTCGTCGCCCTTCTTCAGCCCTCGGAACTCGACGCCCTCCGTCCGCGCGGCCTTCTCGACCTCCTCGAGCAGGTTGTGGATCGCCTTGTGGCTCTGCGCCATCACGCCCACGCGCCGGCCGCGCGAGAGCAGCCGCACGATCAGCCGCGCGCCGGTGTACGTCTTGCCCGAGCCGGGCGGTCCCTGGACGACGAGGTAGCTCGAGTCGAGCGACTCGACGAGGTCTTTCGCCGCCTCGAGGTCGTCCTGCGGCAGCGGCGAGACGCCGACGCGCGGGAGGTCGCGGCGCAGGATCGCCTCCAGCGCCGGATACCGGCCGGTTCCGTCCAGGAGCGACTGCCCGAGCCGCCGCAGCGCCGCCTGCTGCGCGTCCGTGTTCCACGCCCCGCCCGGAATGAGCGAGCGAGGCAGCGGCACGTCCTCCAGCTTCGCGCCGCGCTTCAGCCAGAGCTTCCCCGCGGCGTCGTCGATCGACTCGATGCGGCCTGCCGGCCCGAGCGTCGCCGGATCGAACACCTCGTCGCCCGGGTCGAGATTGTGCTGCTGCGCCGGGAAGGCGAACGGGTAGGACGAGCGACTTTGCCGCCGGAACCGGCCCGCCCGCCGGCTCGATCCCGCCGATCGCCTCGACATCGAACTCGGCCAGCTCCTCCGGCGTCCGCCCCTCGCGCGCGAAGAACGCCCACCAGAGCGGCTTCGCCTCCCGCCGGTGGTAGTCGAGCAGGTGGCCGGCGAGCCGAAGGACGGGGTCTTCGCGCGCGAGCAGCTGCTCCTGGAGCTCGGCGGTCTCGGCCGCGACCTCGGGCGTCTCGCGCACCTGCGGCGGCTCGGGCCAGGGGATCTCGTCGGGCCGCAGCTCGAGCAGCCAGTCGCGCAGGAGCCGCGTCGACTCGCAGTCCTCCGCGTTGTAGGCCTGGATCTCCCGCAGGAGCGCGTCGTCGCGCGTCTCGAGCCACTGCTCGTACATCAGGATCGAGTCGCCGCCGGCCTGGAGGTCGACCTCGCGCTCCATGAAGAACTGCTCGACGTTCTTGAGCGAGTACCTGGGATGCGAGTGGCGCAGCCCCTGGCGGACGACCTTGAACAGGTCAACGAAGACGCGGCCGCGGAGGAGGTCGTCGATCTCGTCCTCGCGCGTGCCGTACCGGCCCATGAGGCGCTTGAGCGCGGCGGTCTCGTAGCTCGCGTAGTGGTAGACGTGCAGGCCCGGGTCGCGCTCGAGCCGCTCGTAGACGAAGTCGACGAAGTCCTCGAGCGCCTGCTGTCTCGGAGCGCGCGGTCGTGCGCCCAGAAGGCGCGGTAGCCGTCGGCGTCGCTGACGCCCCAGAGGTACTCGAGCCCGCCGCGCGCCTCCCAGAACGGGTCGCCCTCGATATCGAAGAAGAGATCGCCGGGCGAGGGCGGCGGCAGCAGCGCGAAGCCGCGCGCCGGCTCGGGCGGGAGCAGGCGGTGGACGTGCTCGCCGGTGCGCGCGTGGTGGAGCTGGAGCTCAGCCTGCTCGCGCAGCGCGTCGAAGGTCGCGGCCGGCATCCCGGGAGGACGGTCGTCTTCTCGGCCTCGGCGAGCTCGGTCAGCGTCGTGATGTCGACCGCGGCGAGCTTGGCGATCTGGTCGCGGCGGAGGCCGGCGACGCGGTCAGGGTGGTCGTCGCGCTCCCACTGCGCCTCGCAGAGCGGGAGGAAGTCGCAGAGCGGGCAGTGCGGGACGGGCAGCGGGTACGATGTCGAGCCCGGCCTCGACGAAGGCGACGAACCGCTCGCGGACGCGGCGGTAGTAGGCGGCGAAGTCGTGAAGGCCGGAACGAGTCGCGCTCGCCGGAGCCGAGCACGACGTGCATCCGCTCGGGCTCGCGCCCCTGGATGCGCGCGACCTGCTCGGAGTAGAAGCAGAGCTGGAGGATGTAGCTCGGCTTCGCAGTGCCGCGCGAGCTTGGTGTCCGCGACCTCGTAGGTGACCCGTCGACGGCTTGCCGCTCGAGGAAGTCGGCGTGCCCGGTCCAGCCGGACGGGTCGAGAAAGACGGCCTGGTAGATGACCTCGGCGCCTTCGCGCATCGCCTGTTCGGTGTGCGGCGGCGGCGGCCTCGATGTCCCAGTCGCCGTCGGCCCCGCGACCTCGATCTCGACGATCTCCCTGCCGGCCGCGCGAAGCTCGTCAAGGTAGGCGCGCTCGTGCTCCTCGCCCTTGCGCCGGATCAGCTCGGCCTGCGGGTTGTCGACCGCAGGCCGCGCGAGCTCTCCGCGAGCCACCCGGAGCTCGAGCGCGACGAGGTGCTCGCACTCGAGGAAGTCGTTCAGCGCGGACGGCGAGAGGCTGAAGCTGCGCGCTGGGGCGGACATTTCGCCAATTGTCGCCGACGAGGGCAGAACCCGAGGTAGTGGAAAGCCCGAGCGATAATGGCCTTGCTTTAGCGCGCGAGCTCGAGGAATTCTGCGAAGCGAGCGTCCAGTCGGTCGCGGTCAGGTCGGTCCGGCAGGCGCCTGGGCACGCTGAGGGGCAACTCATGGAAGCGTTTCAGCAGGTCGAGCATCGGGCCGTCTTCGTCCTCGCGGAGGCGGCGGGAGACGTGGACGACGTAGTGCGGCGAGACGCCGACCAGGTTCTGGTCGAATGCTCGGTGGTGGATCGAGCAGAGGCTGAGCCCGTTACTCACGATCGGCTCGCCCAGTTCCTGGGCGTCGCCCACGATGTGCGCGGCGTCGAGGAGGCGGAGCTCCTTCAGCCGGCAGATCGCGCACTGGCTCGCGTACGCGGGAACGACTCGGCCGCGGAAGCGTGCCTGGTGGAGCCGGACGCGCGTCTCGCGCACGGCGTAGCGGCGCTCGATTGGATCCTCGAGCGGCACCGGCGTCGGTTCGTCGAGCGGGCCGCGCAGCTCGCCCGGCGTAACCGTCACCATCCGCGCCGCTGGGTCGTCCGCGCTCACGTAGACCGGGAACACCGGCTTGTACCAACCGGGCCGCGTCCCGATGTAGTAGACCAGCGGGACCTGGAGCTCATGTGCGGCGCGGAGTGCGCGATTGTCCGGCTGGTCGAGCGCCCCGGCGCGGTAGGCATAGAGGAAGCCGTCGGCGAGGATCTCGTCGTCGTAGGGCGACTTCGACGAAGTCTGGATCGCGAGCGCGGCCGGGCCGGTCTGGACGCGGGCTCGATAGATGCCCTTCTGGTAGTTGAGAAACGGGACGCGCGTGCCGCGGAACGGGAAGCCGCGCGAGAGGCCGCCGGCGTACGGAACGTCCTCGCCGAACTCGGCGACGAGCACGGACAGGTGCGCCATGCACGCTGCCCGAACGTCCTCGTCTCGCACACGGCGATTCTACGGTGGGCTGGGACACGCCTGTTTCCGTCAATTGCGGCGAGCCAGACGGCTCGCGAGGATCGAAAGCGTGCTGGCGACGACCTTCGATCCGGACGGGCGCAGGGTTGTGATGACCGAGGAACGGTGGGAGCACATCAAGGCGGAGCACGCGACGCTCGCTCCGAAGCTGCGGGAGATCATGGCCGCGGTGCGCGAGCCTGAAGTCACTCTCCCCGGGCGCTTGGCCGACGAGACCTGGTTTCTGGCCGAGAATCCGGGGCGATTCCCGTGGATCCAGGTGGTCGTACACTACGAAGGAGGTGAAGGATGGATAGTCACAGCGTTCCCACGCAGCGCCCTGCCGGCGCGGTGAAGGTCGATGGGATCGTCTTCGACAACAACGCCTACGACCGCGAGGCGGACGTGCTCTACCTTCACGTCGGCAAGCCGAGCGAGGCGGTCAATGCGATCGGCACGGCCGAGGGCGACGGAAGCTTCCACGGTCCCGACGGGAGCCTCGTCGGCCTGACGATCCTGAATGCGCGCCTTCGTCTGGAGAAGGACGGCAGGATCGAGCTGACACTGCCTGACCGGACGCTCGTCGTCACCGACCTCGGCGACGTTCTGGCTTAGGCCTGACGCATACTCGCACCCGTGCGGGTGCGGCCGGCTCGGGTGGAGCGGCTTCCGGAGCAGTACTTCGGGGCTCTGCTCACGCGCGTGAGCGCGGGGCGCGCGACGGTGGCGCGCCGCTCGTCGACCTCGGGCGGGGCAATCCGGAGACCGGGCCGCCTGCGCACGTCGTGGAGGCGCTTCGGCGGGCGGCGGCTCGCCCGGACGTCCACGGCTACTCGCCTTTTCGCGGGCTGCCCGAGCTGCGCGAGGCGCTCGCGGAGCGCTACCGCAGCCACTACGGCGTCGAGCTCGACCCGGACTCGGAGGTCGCTGTCGTCCCGGGCACCAAGACGCGCGATCGTCGAGCTCGCGCTCGTGCTCGCCGAGGAGGGGCAAACCGTCGTGCTGCCCGATCCGTACTACCCGGACTACCCGTCGGGGCCGGCGCTCGCGGGGGCGCGGCAGGCACTCCTGCCGCTCGTCCGCGCGGCGGCTGGGCGCCGGACTTCTCGCGCGCGCCGCGCGAGGACGTCGCCGCCGTCTACCTGAACTACCCGTCGAACCCGTGCGCGCGTGGCCGTGCCCGACGGGAGCCTTCGAGGGGGCGATCGAGTACGCCGCACGCGACCGGCGCGGCCGTCGTGCACGACTTCGCCTACGGCGACCTCGTCTTCGACGGGCGCGAGCCGCGCAGCTTTCTCGCGACGCCGGGCGCGAAGGACGTCGGCGTCGAGATGTTCTCGATGTCCAAGTCCTACGGGATGGCCGGCTGGCGGGTCGGGTTCGTCGTCGGCAACGCGGAGATCGTCGAGCGGATCAACCTGCTCAACGACCACTGCCGCGTCGGGATCTTCCGGCCGATCCAGGAGGCCTGCATCGCGGCGCTGACCGGGCCGCAGGACTCCGTCGCCGAGCGGCGCGACACCTACCAGCGCCGGCGCGACCGCGTGTTCGAGGTGCTCGGGCCGACGGTCTGCGAAGGGACGTTCTACGTCTGGATCGAGCTTCCGGAGGGCGTCACCTTCGAGAGCCTGCTCACCGAGCAGCGCGTCGCGGTCGCGCCGGGCGAGGGCTTCGGGCCGAGCGGCGCGGGCTGGGTCCGCCTGAGCCTCGCCGTCAGCGACGAGACGCTCGAGGTCGGCCTCGAACGGCTCGCGCTGGCGCTCTAGCCCGACCCCTCGCTCGGCGGCCCGCCGCGGTAGGCCAAACGGCCCTTCCAGCGGCGGCAGGTCCCGGTCGAAATGGACCTAAAGAACTAACTCGTTTTGACGATGCCTATAGCGGGCCGGGGCAACCTCGTCTTGGGGTCTTCCCTTCGGGACGAGCGGTTCGATAGGGCGCCGCAGCCAATCGAACCCGCCCCGGCTCTCTCCCTTCGACCTCGCCGTGGTCAGACGGTTACGACCTCGACGAGGCCTTCGAGACCGGCGAAGTCGGCTGCATTGCGCGTGTAGAGCGGCAACCCCGCGGCGAGAGCGGTTGCAGCGAGCAGGAGGTCTTTCGAGCGCAAGATGGGCTCGTGCCGCTCAGCCGGCACGCTGCTCACGTCGTTCGTCGTTCGCTGACCTCGCAGCGCAAAGCGATGAGCTCGAACAGCTCGTCGAGCCGGGGCGGCGGGATCTACGAAGAGCTCTCGCCGCCGCGGCGCTTGCGCCAGAAGGTCAGCGCGCCCGCGAGACCGGCGAGGGTGACCGCGAGCAGCGACTTGTTCGGGCGACCGCCTTCAACTGACGGCGCCGCGCCCTTCGCCTTGCGCTTCGCGGCTCGCTTGCCGAGCTTCCAGACGCCCCAGCCGAGGACGGCGTTTCTGCGGTTGAGAATGCCCACGCCCGGTGTTGTAACAGTTACGGGCGCCGCGAGCCCGGCTGACCGTTGGACGGCGGTGTGCCTTCGGCGTGGGGCGGCGGGGGGTGCGGCGGCCTGCGCAGCGGGGGCGGCTTCTTGGGCGGCGGTGGCGGCCTGTGCGTCGTTCCCTGGCCGCGGTGCTGTGTGCTCTGGCCCGGGCTTGCGGGCCGCCCCGTCCCGGCCGGCTTCTGATCGTGCGCGCGCTCGCGCGAGGGCGGAAGCGCGCTCACCTCGTGGTGGCTTTGATTTGCGTGCACGACCGCGGGCCGGCCGTGGTGCTTGTGCCGGACGGCGATCGAGCGGTGTCGGAACGGCTTCAGGTCGTTGGTCGCTCTCTCCGGCCTGAACGCGGGAACAGCGATCGCGGCGGCGCGAATACCCGGCGCGGGACGGCTCGCCGCGATTGCGCTTGCAGGAGGAGCCGAGTGGTGGCCGATCTGCTTCGCGCCCTCGTAGCCGACCCCCGTCGCGACGAGCGCACCGGCACCAACGACGGCCGCCTTGACCGCGAGCCCGCCGCCGAGGGCCGCTCCTCCGCCGGCCGTGGCCGCGCCGCCGCCTCCGCCGAAGAACGAGGCCAGCGACTGGGGCAGCGGGATCAGGGCAAGCGACTTGATCGCGCCGCGCTGGGCGCGCTGGCTGCGGGCGAAGCGGGCGCACTCGTCGCACTCGCGCAGGTGCGCGCGCAGGGGGCCCTTCTCCTTGCGGGAGAGCCGGTCGTCGAGCTGGCGTGAGATCGCGAGCTCGGCCTCGTGGCAGGTGATCTTCTCCTCGAGCTGCTCGCGGAGCGCCCGCCGGGCGCGGAAGATCAGGGTCTCGACCGCGCTCACCGACAGGTCGAGGATCTCGGCGATCTCCTGGTAGGAGCGGCCCTCGAGCTCGCGCATGACGAGCGCAGCGCGCTGGTTGAAGGCCAGCTGGCCGAGAGCGCGCCGGATGTCCTCGGCGCTGACGCGGTCATCGTCCGCGACGACCGACTCGGCGAGCTCTTCGTTGAACTCGACCTCGTTCGGGCGACGCTGAGTCTGGCGGAAGCGCTGCCGGCAGACGTTGTGGGCGATCGCGATCAGCCAGTTCTGCGGGGCACGCGGGCGCTCGCCGCGCTCGAAGGCGCGGTAGGCGTTCATGAACGTGGTCTGCGTCACGTCTTCCGCGTCGGCCTGGTTGCGGAGGACGACCAGCGCGTAGCGGTAGACGTCGCCTGCGTGCTTCTTGTACAGGCGCTCGAAGGAGCGATCGGGGCGCTGGCGCGCCAGGATCGGCGTCATGCCCATAAAGATGCCCTAAATTGCGGGAACTTGCACCCCGCTGATGGGGTATTTCAGGGGACCGGGAGCGGCGGTGGCGGCGGCAGGGCGATCGGGAGCGGTGGGACGGGCGGAACCGGGACTTGCGGGAGCGCCGGCGGCTGAACCGGGACTTGCGGGAGTGAAGGTGGCCGGACCGGGAGCTGCGGGAGCGAAGGTGGCTGGACCGGGAGCTGCGGGAGCGAAGAAGTGCCGGCGGAGCCAGAGGGCTGCTGGGCGGGCTCGGCCGTGCCGGCGTTGTCGCTCGGAAGGGTGCCCGAGACTCTCCGCGGGTGGTGGGAACGGTGGGTCGGGCGGACCCTGTTCCGGGCCGTGCGAACGTGACCCGTCGGCTTGCCTCGATGAGCCGGTCTCGCGGCTGGGCGGAACATCGGGACGCCGGCGGCGCTCTGCGCGACGGGAGGGCCCGCGGGCGTGTGGTGCCGCATCGGGCCCGCAACTGCGACGGCGCCGGCCGTCACGGCTCCGACCGCAAAGAGGGTCGCGGCCTTCAGGAGCACGTCGGCGCCGATCGCCGCGCCGCCGGCGGTCGTTCCTCCGGCGCCGAGACCGAGGCCCCACCCCAGGTTCGCCGGCAGCG
This sequence comes from uncultured Actinomycetes bacterium, assembly GCA_963779895.1. Lineage (GTDB taxonomy): Bacteria > Actinomycetota > Thermoleophilia > Gaiellales > Gaiellaceae > AC-32. Next base: position 296,732 of record CAWAAD010000001.1, read on the forward strand.
GAACGGTTCCGATGGCGCCGAGGGCGCGCCGCTGGATGCGCAGGGTGCGGCGGGCACGGAAGAGAAGCGCCTCGACCGCGCTCACCGAGAGCCCGAGCGTCTCCGCGATCTCGCTGCAGCTGCGGCCTTCGAGCTCACGCATGACGAGAGCGGAGCGCTGATTGAAGGGCAACTGCCCGAGCGCCTCGAGAACCTCCTCGACGCCGGGCTGATCGTGCTCGGGAGCGATCGGCTCGGGAGCGTCGTCCAGGGCGACCTCGCGTGGCCGGTGCCCTGCCTGGCGCCAGAGCATGCGGCAGACGTTGTGGGCGATCGTGATCAGCCAGTTCCGCGGCGAGTAGGGCTGTGCGCCCTGCTCGTAGGCGCGATAGGCGTTCAGGAAGGTCGTCTGGGTGGCGTCCTCGGCGTCGGCCGCATTCCGCAGGAGGGCGAGCGCGTAGCGGTAGACGTCAGCGGCGTACTCCTGGTACAGCCGCTCGAACGAGGGATCGCGGCGCTGCTGCGCCGGGACTGCAGTCATCGGCGTGCCTATGCCCGAACTACGGGATTTTGCACCCGGCGAGCACGGAACGGGGCTATCGTGCCGCCCGTGGACGAGGCGCGGCTCGCGGAGACGATCGCCTGGGGCCGGAAGCTGGCCGAGCGGGGGAGACGGCCGAGCTCCGTGCGGCGGGCCGGGCGATCGGGCTGTTGGCGGAGGAGATTGAGCGCCTGCACGCCGAGCGCGCCGCCGGCCCTCCGCCGAGCACGCCCGCCGGCGAGCCCGAGACCGAACGCGGCCGCCGTCCGCGACCTCCCCGACGCTCGCGAGGTCGTCCGTCGAACACGACGCTCGCGGTTCGCGCGCCCCGCCGCCGCCGGCGCGGCCAGCGGAAGATCGGAGTTGCCGCCCTCGGCGCGGTCGCCGCGGCGCTCCTCGTCGGCAGCGGGCTCGCGGCCGCCCGCCACGCGTTCGCACCCACGCTCCGCGTCTCAGGGCCCGCCGGGGACGCCGAGATCGGAGCGGCTGGGCTCGAGAAGCTCGTGTTCGTCGCCGACGCGCGGCCGGCAGCGCTTCGCCGCCAGCGCTGGACGCTCGATGGAGCCGATGTCACGCGGCGCGTGCGCGTGGCAGGCTCGCGGCTCGTCCTCGCCCCATCCGGGCTGCGCGAGGGAGAGCACCGGCTGAGCATCCGCCAGGGGGGCGGCCTCCTCGGCGCGAGCAGCACGCGCACCTTCCGCTTCGTCGTCGACCGCACGCCGCCACGGCTCACGCTCGGGACTCTCACGAGGCACCGCGGCTCGCCGCTGCTCGTCGCCGGGCGCGTGAGCGAAACGGCGAAGCTGAGCATCGACGGCAAGAAGATCGCCCTGGACGGCGGCGCCTTCTCCACGAGGCTGCGGCCGCCGGTGCCCGAAACGATCCTCGTCGCGGCCCACGACCGCGCCGGCAACGTGACTCGGCTCACCGCGCCGGTCGCAATCGTGCCGCGCAGCCCGGGGGCGCCGGTCCGGGCCGTGCACGTCACCTTCTACGCCTGGGCCGACCCGGCCCTGCGGCGCGGCGTGATGCGCCTGATCGACGAGCGGCGGATCAACGCCGTCGAGCTCGACCTCAAGGACGAGTCGGGGACGATCGGCTTCGATGCGCCGATTCCGCTGGCGCGACGGAGTGGCGCCGTGCGCGCCGTCGTCGACCTGCGCAAGGCGGTACGGCAGCTGCACGCGCGCGGGATCCGCGTGATCGGCCGGCTGGTCTGCTTCCGCGACCCGATCCTCGCGGCTGCGGCCTGGCGCCGCGGGAATCGCACGCAGGTGATCCAGACGCCCGACGGTCGGCCGTACGCGGGCTACGGCGGCTTCACGAACTTCGCGGATCCCGTCGTCCGCCGCTACAACATCGACGTGGCGGTCGCCGCGGCGGCGCTCGGGGTCGACGACGTCCTCTTCGACTACGTCCGTCGCCCGGACGGGCCGAGCTCGTCGATGGTCTTCCCCGGCCTGCACGGGAGCCCCGAGAGCGCGATCGTCTCGTTCATGCGTGAGACGCGGCTGGCACTGCGGCCGTACGGGACGTATCTCGGCGCGTCCGTCTTCGGGGTCGCGGCAGATCGCCCGCGCGAGGTCGCCCAGCCGGTTCGGGCGATGGCGCGGGAGGCCGACTACATCGCGCCGATGGTCTATCCGTCTCACTGGGGGCCCGGAGAGTACGACGTCGCTGACCCGAACTCCGAGCCGTACGCGATCGTGCAGCGGTCACTGAAGGCGTTTCAGCAGGACGTTCGGAACACCGGGGCGCGCGTCGTCCCATGGCTGCAGGACTTCTCGCTGGGCGTCGCCTACGGGCCTGACCAGGTACGGGCGCAGATCGCGGGCGCACGGGCGAACGGGATCCGCGAGTTCCTGCTCTGGGACCCGACCGTCACCTACACGGCCGATGCGCTCAACCGCGACGCGCCCCGGGAAAAGGCCGGACTGGCGAAGCCGGGCGCTCGGAAAGACGCGAAGGCGACCGCTCGGCCGGGCCCGAAACCGGCTGCGGCGCCGACCGTGCGGGGGAACGAGCTCGGCCAGGTTCCGGTGATCATGCACCACGAGATCAGGCCGGACCGGGTCGGGCCCTACGACCAGACACCGGCCGAGTTCCGGCACGAGCTGGAGACGCTCTGGTCGCAGGGCTACTGGCCCGTGCGCGCGGTCGACCTCGCGACGGGGAGGCTCGACGTCCCGGCGGGCAAGACGCCCGTCGTCCTCACCTTCGACGACGCGACCCAGTTCCAGTTCTCGTACGACGCTGCGGGGCGGGTCAAGCCGACCACGGCGATCGGCGTCTTGCTCGAGTTTGCGCGCTCGCACCGCGGATTTCCTCTCGCCGGCACGTTCTACGTCCTGCGGGAGCCGTTCGCCGGTACGCCCCGGGGCCCGGAGATGCTGCGCTGGCTCGTCCGGCACGGGTTCGAGCTCGGCAACCACACACTCGACCACCTTCCTCTCGGCTCGCTGTCGCCTGCGCAGGTACAGCGCGAGCTCGTCCTCGGCCAGAAGGTGATCACGGACGCCGTGCCGCAGGCGCGCGTCCGCACGATGTCCCTGCCCCTCGGCGTGATGCCGCGGCCGGCGGTCCTGGCGCGGCGAGGGAGTTGGGGCGGGCGTTCGTACCGCTACGCAGGCGTGTTCCTGGTCGGCGCCAACCCTGCTCCGTCGCCGTTCAGCCGCGCCTTCGAGCACGGCGCCGTGCCGCGCATCCGCTCGTCGCACCTGCCCTGGAACGGCCAGAAGGACTTCGGCGCCGCCTACTGGCTGGACGAGCTGCGGCGCCATCCGGAGGAGCGGTACGTCTCGGACGGCGACCCGCGCACGATCAGCTTTCCGCGCTCGCACGCGGCTCAGCTCGCGCCACGCTTCCGCTCGCGGGCGCGCCCCTACTGAGGCTCGCCCTCAGCCGCGCGCGGCCGCGGCCCGTCGCTTGTTCGGCAGGTGGATCGCTCGCCCGAGCGCGACGAGGCCGGCTTCCTTGATCGCCTCGGAGAGGGTCGGGTGGGCGGCCATTCCGTCTGCCACCGTCTCCACGGTCGCCTCGGCGTCGAGCGCGACCGTGCCGGCCTCGATCAGGTCGGTGACGTGCGGGCCGACCATCACCAGTCCGAGCAGCTCGCCGTAGCGGCTCTCGTGGATCGACTTGACCCAGCCGACGGTCTCGTTCTGCATCACTGCGCGGGCGTTCGCGACCCACGGGAAGACGCCGACCGCGACGTCGTCGCCGTGCTGCTCGCGGGCCTCGGCCTCGGTGAGCCCGACCCCGGCGATCTCGGGATCGGTGTAGATCGGGCGCGGGACGCCGCGGTTGTCGACGACGGCGTCCTGGCCGAGCGCGTTCTCCGCCGCGACCTCGCCCTCGCGGAAGGCCGTGTGGGCGAGCTGCCAGTAGCCGGCACAGTCGCCGACGGCGTAGATGTGGGACTGGGTCGTCCGCCGGTGCTCGTCGGCCGCGATTCCCTTCCGCTTGTCGAGCTCGACGCCGATCTCCTCCAGCCCGAGGTTCTCGACGGTCGGGCCGCGGCCGGTCGCGACGAGCATCAGGTCGGCCTCGACGCTCTCGCCGCCGAAGTGGACTCGGAGGCTGTCGCCGGTCTCCTCGACCCGGTCGCAGGTCGTCTCGAGGTGGAGCGCGATGCCGCGCTTGCCGAACTGCTTGGCGAGCTCCTTGGCCGCGTCCGCGTCCTCCTGCGGGATCAGCTGCGGGAGCATCTCGACGATCGTCACCTCGGAGCCGAAACGGCGGAAGATCGACGCGAACTCGCAGCCGATGATGCCGCCGCCGAGGACGACCAGGCGCCGTGGAAGCTCGGTCTGCGCGAGGAGTCCGGTCGAGTCGACGCAGCGTGTCGAGTCGAGGCCGTCGATCGGAGGGCGGAGCGGGTAGGAGCCGGTCGCGACGATCGCCTGCTTGAAGTTGACGTCCTCCCCGCCTTCGACCGCGATCGTGTTCGGGCCGGTGAAGCGGCCGGTTCCCTTGACCCACTCGACGCCGTTGGCCTTGAAGAGGCTCGCGATGCCCTGGGTCATCTGCTTGACGACGCCGTCCTTCCAGGCGTTCGCGGCGGCGAAGTCGAGGCTTGGCTCGCCTGTCTGGACGCCGAGCTTGGCGAACGTCTCCTCGGCTTCCTTGAGCGCGAAGGCGGTCTGCACCCAGGCCTTCGTCGGGATGCAGCCGACGCGGAGGCACGTGCCTCCGAGCTCCGGTTCCTTCTCGATGCAGACGGTCTTGGCGCCGAGCTGAGCGGCGCGAATCGCCGCGGTGTAGCCGCCCGGCCCGCCGCCCAGGACGGCAACGTCACAATCCATCGTGGTGAGCTCCTCGCTTGGGGTTGAGGCGATCCTAGCGACGCCGGCCGGTTTCACGCTTTCGGCACGAGGGCCCGCACATCAGGTGAGCTCGAGGCCCTCGGCGGGAATAGCGGCGGCATGGAGCCGTGGTACCGCAACGCCGTCATCTACAGCCTCTCCGTCGAGGCATTCATGGACGGCAACGGGGACGGCGTCGGCGACTTCGGTGGGCTTCGTGATCGGCTCGACTACCTCGAGAGCCTCGGCGTCGATGCGCTCTGGCTCGCACCTGTGCATCCGACGCCGAACCGCGACGACGGCTACGACATCACCGACTACTTCGGGATCGACGGACGGCTTGGGTCGAGTGGCGACTTTGCCGAGTTCCTGTACGAGGCCGACAGCCGCGGCATGCGCGTGCTCCTCGACCTGGTCGTGAACCACACTTCCGAACGTCACCCCTGGTTCGCGAGCGCAAAGAGCGCCGAGTCGGACTACCGCGACTGGTACGTCTGGTCGCGCAAGCGCCCGCGTGCTGCTCGCGAAGGCGTGGTCTTCCCGGGCGTCCAGGCGTCGACGTGGTCGTATGACCAGAAGGCGCGGTCGTGGTACTTCCACCGCTTCTACGACTTCGAGCCCGACCTGAACATGGACAACCCACGCGTACGCGAAGAGATCCACCGCGTCCTCAGCTACTGGTTGCGACTCGGTGTTTCCGGGTTTCGCGTCGATGCCGTCCCGTTCGTGATCGAGAAACCGCAGCCGAACGGCGGCGCGGCACAGCTGCACTTCGAATACCTGCGTGAACTGAGGGAGGTGGTCCAGTGGCGCCGCGGTGACGCAATCCTGCTCGGCGAGGCGAATGTCGTCCCGCGCGACGACGCGGCCTACTTCGCCGACGGCGACGGACTCCACCTGATGTTCAACTTCTGGGTCAACCAGCACCTCTTCGCCTCGCTTGCTACAGGGGACGCTCGCCCCCTCGCCTCGGCCTTGACGGCAACTCGGAACATCCCTGCGAGCGCTCAGTGGGCGCACTTCCTTCGAAACCACGACGAGCTCGACCTCGGACGGCTACAGCCGAGCGATCGTGAGGCCGTCTTCACTCGCTTCGGACCGGAGGCGACAATGCAACTCTACGACCGCGGGATCCGCCGCCGGCTGGCTCCGATGCTCGGCGACCAGCGCCACCTGGAGTTCGCATACAGCCTGCTCTTTTCCCTCCCGGGAGCCCCCGTGCTTCGTTACGGCGAAGAGATCGGGATGGGTGAGAACCTGCGGCTCAAGGAGCGCAACGCGATTCGGACGCCGATGCAGTGGACGAACGGACGCAACGGCGGCTTTTCGACGAGCGAGCGGCTCGTGCGCCCGGCAATCGACACGGGTCCTTACGACTTCGACGCCGTCAATGTCGAAGAGCAAGTACGTCGGCCAGACTCGCTGCTGCGCTGGATGATCGAGTTGATCCGAATCAGGAAGGACTGCTCGGAAATCGGCGCGGGCGAGTGGCGCATCCTGCCCACGCGTAGCCGTCATGTTCTCGCTGTCCTCTATCCACGCCGCGACTCGGCCGTGCTCTGCCTCCACAACTTCGCTGAAGAGCCGCTCGAGATCACGGTCGATCTGAAGATGGCCTCCGGCGGCGAACGGTTGTACAGCCTGTTCGGCAGCGGCCAGAGTCACGGCTCGGGCGGGCGGCACCGGCTGCGCCTCGAGCCGCTTGGCTACGACTGGTACCGCGTGGGCTGAGCTGGCCGCAAGAACTCGCCTCGCGAGAACTCAGGTTCCGAGCTCGGCGCGCATGGTGTACGCGCCGTCGTCCTCGCGTACGCGCTCGAACCCGTGGCGCTCGTAGAGCGCGACCGCCGGATTGTCCTTCTCCACGCTCAGGCTGATTGCCCCGTAGCCGTCCGCGCGTGCCCTGGCCATCAGCGCGTCGAGCAGCTCCGAGCCGAGCCCGGAGCCGCGCTTGCTCGGCACGACCGCAATCGAGAGCTCCGGCGTCTCCTCGTCGACGAAGCCGTACCCCGCGTTCTCGGGCTTGAAGAGCCGGTACCAGGCCGCGCCCACCGGCTGGAAGTCCTGGATTGCGATCAACGCCGTGTCGCCGGGACGGCCCCAGCGCTCGACGTACCGTTGCACCGGCGGCTCGCCCGACTCGGGCACCGTCGTCGCGCGCCAGTAGTAGGCGTGCCGGAGCATGTCCTTCAGGAACGGCACGTCCTGCGGCCCCGCGCGCTTGATCATTCGACGACCTCTGCGAGCTGGATCCGGTTTCCGTCCGGGTCGAAGATGTCGAGAATGCCGGACTCGCCGTGCAGCTCGACGGCGGTGCCGACCTCGACGTTCGCGCTCACCAGCCGCTCGCGCTCGGCCTTGACGTCCTCGACGTCGATCACCGCCACGCCCCCATCCTCGGAGGGCTCGCCCTTCGTCAGCGCGACCTCGGTCACTCCCCGGTCGAGCTCGACCCAGCCGGTCCTCGTCGTCGACGAACGTCTCGGTGAAACCGAGCACGTCGGTGTAGAACGCACGCGCAAGCCCGAGATCCCGGACCTGGTACCAGGATCCTCAAAGCGCGAGCCCCGGCTCTTCCAGCAGTTCCTTGACCGTCTGGAGGAAGCCAGCTGCGGACGCGCCGTCGACGGCTCGGTGATCGAACGTCGCCGAGAGCGTCATCATCGGCCGGACGACGATCTCGCCGTCGACCGGCAACCGCGCGCGGCTCGATCGCGCCGACCGCGAGGATCGCCGCCTGCGGCGGATTGAGAACCGCGGTGAACTGCTCGACGCCGTACATGCCGAGGTTCGAGATCGAGAACGTCCCCCCTCGAGGTCGGCCCGCTGGAGCTTGCCCTTCCCGGGCACGTGTCGACGACATCGGAACGCGCCGCCGCGATCTCCGCGAGGCGAAGCCGCTCCGCGCCGCGGATCACCGGCACGACGAGGCCCTGCGGTGCCGCGACCGCGATCCCGACGTTCACGGTCGGGAAGAGGAGGATCGCCTCCTCGGTCCAGCGCGCGTTCACCTCGCGGTGACGCATGAGCGCCGCGGCGCAGACCCTCGTGAGGACGTCGGTGACGGTCACTTTCGGGCCGCTCCTCGGCTTCGCGCAGGCGCTCGACGCAGCGCTGTTCACGCGGGTCATGTCGGCCGAAGCCTGCAGCTGGAAGACGGGCGATCTGCCAGGCCTTGGTGAGTCGCCGCGCGATCGTCTTGCGGGTGCAGGTCAGCTCGCGCCGCTCGGCTTCTCCGGCCTCAACCTCTGCAGGCGCGAGCGGCCGGCTCGCCCTCGGCGCGCTCGACGTCCTCCGCGACGATCCGGCCCTCGGGACCGGTACCGGCGAGGGCCGCGAGGTCGATCCCGCGGTCACGGGCGATCCTGCGCGCGAGCGGCGAGGCCTTGACGCGCCCACCGTCGCTCTGTGCGGCGGGCTGTGGCTCCTGGATCTCCGTGACCTGCTCGTCCGGCTCGGTGGATGCCTCGCGGCCCCGCTCGCGCTCGGGCTCGCGCGCTGGGCCGGGCGAGCCCTCCTCCTCGGGCGCGGTCCTCGACGTCGACCTCGGGTACGTCCTCGCCTTCCTCGCCGATCACCGCGATCGTCCGCCCGACGGGCACCTCGCCTTCGTTCACCGCGATCTTCAGGAGGACGCCCGAGGCCTCTGCCTCGACCTCCTGGGTCACCTTGTCGGTGTCGAGCTCGTAGAGCGGCTCGCCCTTCTCGACGCGGTCGCCCTCGGCCTTGAGCCACTTGACGATCGTGCCGGACTCCATGCCCTGCCCGAGCCTTGGAAGCTTGACCTCGGTAGCCATCTTCTCCCACCGTGCGCCGGATCGCCTCGAGCACGTCGCGGGCCTGCGGCACGACGTACTCCTCCATCACGGGCGCGAACGGGATCGGCGCGAACCTCGCGCCCACGCGCTCGACCGGCGCGTCGAGCCAGTCGAACGCCTTTTCCTGCACCACCGCTGCGACCTCGGCGCCGAAGCCCATGCGCCTGACCGCCTCGTGGGCGACCACACAGCGGTTGGTCTTCTTGCACCGACGCGACGAGCGCGTCCTCGTCGAGCGGCTGCAGCGTGCGCGGGTCGAACACCTCGACCGAGACGCCCTCGCCCTCGGCCTCCTTCGCCGCGGCGAGGGCCTCGTGCACGAGCCGGCCCGTGGCGACGACCGTCACGTCCTCGCCCTCCCGGTGCACCCGCGCCTGCCCGATCGGGATCGGCTCGAGCTCGTCGGGCACCTCCTCCTTGATCCCGTACAGGGTCCGGTGCTCGAAGAAGATCACGGGATTGTCGTCGTAGATCGCCGACCAGAGCAGGCCGCGGACATCCGTGGGAGTCGAGGGGAAGACCACCTTCAGCCCGGGGACGTGGACGAACCACGCCTCGACCTGCTGGGCGTGCTGCGCGCCCGGCGACCAGCCGGCGCCGCCCTGCGTGCGAACGGTCAGCGGCACCTTGACCTGCCCGCCCGACATCGTAGCGGTGCTTCGCCGCCTGGTTGACGATCTGCTCCATCGCGAGCGTCGTGAAGTCCTCGTACATGACCTCGACGACCGGGCGCATGCCCTGCATCGCCGCGCCGATCCCCGCGCCCACGATCGCCATCTCGGAGATCGGCGTGTTGCGCACCCGCTCCGGCCCGAACTCGTCGAGCATCCCCGCCGTGACGCCCATCGAGCCGCCCATCTCGGCGATGTCCTCGCCCATCACGAAGACGTCCTCGTCGTCGCGCATCGCCTGCGAGAGCGCGTCGCGCACCGCCTCGCGGTAGCTCAGCTCAGGCATAGACGTTCTTGAGCGCGTCCTCGGGCTTGGGGTCGGTGCCCGCCTTGGCGAACTCGACCGCGGACTCGACGAGCTCGTGCACCTCGCGGTCGACCTCGTCGAACTCGTCCTCGGAGAGACCAAGCTTCTCGCGCAGCTTGTCGATCGGGTCCTCGGTCTCTCGCAGCCTCTTCAGCTCCTCCTTGTCCCGATAGACCTGCGGGTCGCCGATGTAGTGGCCCACGAGCCGGAAGGTGTTGGCGAGCAGGAAGACCGGGCCCTTGCCGTCACGCGCGTGCTTGAGCGCGCGGCCCGCGGCGTGGTAGACGGCCTCGACATCCTGGCCGCCGACCGTGATCGTGTGCATCCCGTAGGCCGTTGCGCGCTTGCTCAGATCCTCGATCGGAAGCTGCTGGCTCGCCGGGGTCGACTCGGCCCAGTGGTTGTTCTCGCAGACGAAGACGGCCGGGACGCCCCAGAGCTGGGCGAGGTTGAGCGACTCGTGGAAGGTGCCGATGTTCGTCGCGCCGTCGCCGAAGAAGGCGACCGCCACGCGCGGCTCGCCGCGGAGCTTGAAGGCGAGCGCGGCGCCGGTGATCGCCGGCAGGCCGCCGCCCACGACCGCGTTCGCACCGAGGTTTCCGCGCTCGACGTCGTAGAGGTGCATCGAGCCGCCGTAGCCGTGCGAGCAGCCCTCCAGCTTCCCGTAGAGCTCCGCCATCACCGCGTTCGGGTGCGTCCCGCGGGCGAGGGTGTGCCCGTGCGCGCGGTGGGTCGAGGCGAAGACGTCGCCGTCGTCGAGCGCCTGGCAGACGCCGACCGCGACCGCCTCCTGGCCGATCGCGACGTGCAGGAAGCCGGGCAGCTCGCCGGCGCGGAAGCGCTCCTCGACCTTCTCCTCGAAGCGCCTGATCAGGAGCATCTCGCGCAGGAAGGTGCGCAGCCGTTGCTCGCCGAGCGTGCCTTTCCGCTCCACCTTCGCCACGCTCTGAGTTTATTGTCAGGCCCGTGAGCCTCGTCGAGCAGTTGCAGGGGATCGAGGACGGCCTGCCGGAGGGTTGGGGCGACGCACGCTTCCGGCTCACCGTCGCGCGACGCAGGGCGAATGCGACCGGGCCGCGGCGCTGCTCGGACCGGCCAATCCCGGCCGGCGCGGGAAGGTGATCACGTTCTTCGCCGCGACGCGCGGCGCGGGGGTCTCGCCGGGCCGGATCCGGGCCCTGCTCCAGCGGCTCGACCGCGAGCGGATCGACGGACGGCTCGAGCTCGTCGGGACGAGCGAGGAGGCCGTTCTGCCGGTGCGGGAGCTCGAGCCCTTCGCGGCCGCCTGGGATGTCGGGTTGGCGGCGCTCCCGGAGGACTGGTCGGATCTCTACGCCGAGGTCGAGCTCGCCTCGAGCGACTACCTCGAGCGCGCGGCCCTCCTGCTCGCCCCCGCCAACCCCGCCCGGTACGGCGGCAAGCCGGGGTTCCGCTTCCGGGCCGCGCGCCGCTTCGGGTACGGCGCCTCGGCCGAGATGTCGCGGCGCTGCCTCGAGCGGCTCGACGACGAGGGGATACGCGGACAGGTGCGCGTGCTCTGGGCGCTCTCCGACACGCGTCCGGTCCAGACCCAAGGCCCAGTCTGGTACACCGGCGGCCGGAGCGTCTGAGGGAGTTACAGTGCTCCCACGTTTGGCCCGATCAGCCTCAGGCAAGCAAGAAGGAATGTTGCGAAAGCTGCTCTGGACCGGCCTCTACGCAGGTCTCGGCGCCGGCGCCACGATGGCGGCCCGGCGGGCGGCCTCGAAGATCTGGCAGGTCGCCACCGGCGAGCCGCCGCCGACGAGGAAATGACGAAGGCGGACGTCATGGTCGAGCGGGGCGCGGCACGCCTGCAGCAGCTCGCGCGGCGGGCTGCCAACCGGGGCGACGGGATCGGGGAGTGGCTGGCCGAGGAGCTGCAGGAGGACGCGGAGTTCCTGCGCAAGCTGAAGCCGAGCCTGATCGCGGCCCGCGCCCGCGGCGAGGCGGCTCCGGCCGGACCGCCCGCGCCGACGCCCGCTCCGACGCCTCCGCCCCGCGCCGAGAAGAAGACGAAGCGCTCCAAGAACGGCGGCGTTTCGCCTCTGGCCGTCGTCGGCATCGCCTTTGCGGCCGGGATCGTGCTCGCGAAGGTGATTGACTGGAGGGGTCATGCACACCCAAGGGACTGAGCGGGAGACCGGCGGCCTCGGCTTCGCCGCGAAGATGGTCGCCGAGCGGGCGAGCGCGCTCGTCCGGCTCGAGCTCGAGCTCGCAGCGCTCGAGCTGAAGCGAAAGCTGATCGCGCTCGCCACGGGAATCGGTCTCGCGCTCGGCGCCGCGATCTTCCTGATCTTCGCGCTCGGGTTCGGCCTTGCCGCCGCCGCGGCCGGGATCGCGACCGCCACCTCGGTCTGGCTCGCGCTGCTGATCGTCACCGGCGGCCTCGTGCTGCTGGCGCTCGTGCTCGGCGGGATTGCGGTGATGGCGCTCCGGAAGGGATCCCCGCCCGTGCCCGAGCAGGCGCTACGCGAGGCGCGACTGACGACCGAGGCCCTGAGGAGCGACGGTGACGGCTGACGGACGGACGACGGACCAGGTTCGGCGGGACATCGAGAGCGAGCGAGCGAGGCTCGCGACCGCGGTCGACGACCTCCGCGCCGGGATCGGCGAGGCGACCAACCTGAAGGGCAAGCTACCGCTCGTCGCTGCGGGCGCGCTCGGCGCCGGCTTCTTTTTCGCCGGCGGGATCGGCGCGACCATGCGCCTCCTGATGCGCCGCGGCCGCGAAGGGAGTACCAAGGCCAGGTTCGGCCCGTTCTCCCTCGTCAACCGAGACTGATTACCTGACGACCTTGAACGTTCGCCGCAGCTTGCGGTGGGCATCCGAGAAGTAGGCGTACTTCCCGGCACGCAGCTTCACCTTCCAGGTGACGGTCGTGCGGGCCTTGACGCCGGTCTTCTTCGACACGCCCCGGCCGAGCAGATGGAAGTTGTCCCTGGTCGAGGCGTCGCGCACCGTGATCGCGTACCTACCCGCCTTGAGCCTCTTCACGAGCGAGCCCTTCTTGAGCGTGATCGAGCTGCCCGGGCCGACCTTGCCCTTCAACTTCGTCACCTTGGGCGGTGGCGGCGGGGGCGGTGCGTTCCCGACCCTGAAGGTCTTCGTCATCTGGATCGGATGCGCATCGCAGAGGTATGTGTAGGTGCCGTCCACGAACGTCACGTTCCACGTCGTGGTGCCGGGATCGAACGAGGTCAACTGGTTGACGCCGGGACCCCTCAGGTGGAAGTTGTGCACGACGAGGGTCGACGGGTCGGAGAGGTTGGTGACGGTGATCGTGTAGTCGCCCGGATCGAGGTGCGTGACGGTGTTGCCGCTCGTATCCTTGAGCGAAATCGTGTAGCCCGGCCCGACGGTGCCGTTGAGCTGGGTCGAAGACGCGGCCGGCCGCGCAGACCCGGGCGCAAGCACGGTGGCGACGAGCACGAGCAAAAAGATCAAGGGCAGACGAAGTGGGCGCACTGGATGACCCCCTGGGCGACGGATTCCGTGATTACGTTAAGCCCATACTGGATTGGGCGGCGATCGGATTGCGGGACGGCGGGAGGCGACGGGGTTTTAGACTCAGCTTGTGCTGCGCCGCAATCAGAAGGTCGAGCTCCTGCGCAAGGTCCCGCTCTTCGCGCTCTGCTCGAAGCGCGAGCTCGCCGAGATCGCGACGCTCGCGGACGAGATCGATCTGCGCAAGAACAAGGAGCTGATCCGCGAGGGTGCCCGGGGGCGCGAGTTCTTCGTCCTGCTCGAGGGGAAGGTCGACGTGTCCAAGGACGGACGGAGAATCAACCGGCTCGGCCCTGGGGAGTTCTTCGGCGAGATCGCGCTCGTCGCCCGCTCGCCGGTCAGGACGGCCACGGTGACGGCGACCACGCCTGTGCGGCTGCTCGTCGTCACGGCGCAGAACTTCGGCCGCCTGCTCGAGCGCTCACCGCAGATCAAGCTGAAGGTGCTCGAGGCGCTCGCCGAGCGCATCGGGCCGGCCGGAATCTAGGCCCTGAGCTCCGCGCCGAACCGGTCGGCGAGCGCGGTCACGATCCGTCCGCGCAGGGCGGCGGCGTCCTCGTCGGTCAGCGTGCGCTCCGGCGACTGGAAAGTGACCGCGAAGGCGATCGACTTGCGGCCGGCGCCGACCTGCTCGCCCCGGTAGACGTCGAACGGGCGCATCTCGCGCAGCTCCGGCCCCGCGGCCTCGCGCGCAGCGGCGGCGAGCTCTGCTGCGCTGACGCCGTCCGGCACCGAGAACGCCAAGTCCTGGCGCAGAGCAGGGAAGGTGATCACGTCCTCGTACACGAGCCGCTCGGGGACGCGCGCGAACAGCGCCGGCAGGTCGACCTCGAACAGGCCCCACTCTCCTTCGAGCCGCTCGGGGTGGAGCTCGCCGAGCCAGCCGGCCTCGGATCTGGCCGCCTTGCCGGGGTGCAGGAACGGCAGCCGGGCGCGCTCGAAGCTCGGTTCGACCTTCAGCGCCTCGTGCAGGGTCTCGACGACCCCTTTCGCCGCCGCAAAGCCGCCGGCGACGATCCCGCCTGCGCGCCAGTGCTCGCTGGGCCGGGGATCGGCGGGCGGTAGGTAGACGCGCGCGAGCTCGAACAGGCGGACGCCCTCGCTGCCCGCGTCGACGTTGGTGCGTGCTGCCGAGACGAGGCCCTCGAGCAGGCGTCGTCCTCAGCACCGCCTGGTCGGAGGTGAGCGGCGTCGGCAGGCGCAGCGCGTTCGGGTCGGGATCGGAGGGGACGAGCGTCGTCGTGTAGATCTCCGAGCAGCCGCAGCCGACCAGCACTTCCTCGACGAGCCGCCTGAGCTGCTGGTCGCGAGTGAGGCGCGCCGACCGGTGCGGCGCAACGGGAGCGTGAACGGAACCTCGTTCAAGTGGAAGCGCGCGACCTCCTCGATCAGGTCGGCCTCGCGGGTCACGTCGCGGGCGCGCCAGGTGGGGACGGTTACGTTCCAGTCATCGGTGACCTCGAAGCCGAGGCCCTCGAGGACGCGTCGCTGTTCGTGTTGGTCGAGCTCGAGCCCGATCAGCCGGCTCGCCCGCTCCGGGCGGAAGGTGACGACCGGGCGTTCGGGCAGCTCGCGCGGCACCTCGGTGTCGCCCGCGAGCGTCGCGCCGGCCAGCTCGACCATCAGCCTGGTCGCCAGGTCCGCTGCCGGCTCGGCCAGGTACGGGTCGACGCCCTTCTCCCAGCGGCCGGAGCCCTCGGTGCGCAGGCCGAGGCGTTCCGAGCTCTTGAGAATGGTCAGGGGCTCGAAGTTGGCGGCCTCGAGCAGCACCGTCGTCGTGGACTCGTCGACCTCGCTGTCCTCCGAGCCCATGATCCCGGCGAGCGCGACGGGCTTGCTCGCGTCCGCGATCACCAGGTCGGTGGGCTCGAGCTTGCGCTCCTCGCCGTCGAGCGTGCGGATCGTCTCGCCTTTCGCGGCCCGGCGGACGACGATGCGGCCCTCGCCCAGCTTGGCCACGTCGAAGGCGTGCAGCGGGTTGCCGAGCGCGAGCATCACGTAGTTGGTGACGTCGACGACGTTCGCGATCGGGCGCATGCCTGCCGCGGTGAGCCGCGCCTTCAGCCACGCGGGCGAAGGGCCGATCGTGATGCCGTTGAACAGCCGACCGATGTAGCGGGGGCAGCCCTCGAGGTCCTCGACCTCGACACGCACCTCGTCGCCCGAGGACTTCGGCGCCTCGAGGTCCAGCTGCGCGAGCTCGGTGTCATAGATCACGGCGACCTCGCGGGCGAAGCCGTGGACGGAGAGCAGGTCCGGCCGGTTCGGCGTGGTCTCGATCTCGATCACGTCCTCGCCGAGCGGGAGCACGTCGGCGAGCGGCGTCCCTGGCTCGGGGCCGTCCTCGAGCACCATGATCCCGCTGTGGTCCTGGCCGAGCTCGAGCTCGCGCTCGGAGAGGATCATCCCCTGCGAGACCTCGCCGCGGAGCTTCGCGGCCTCCAGCTTCTGCCCGCCCGGAAGCACGGCGCCGGGGAGCGCGACCGCGACCTTCGCCCCTGTGCCGAAGTTCCACGCGCCGCAGACGATCTGGCGCGGCTCACCCTCGCCGACGTCGACCTGACAGAGCTGGAGCCGGTCCGCGTTCGGGTGCTTTCCGGCCTCGAGCACGAGCCCGACCCGGTAGAGCCCCAGGTTGCCGTCCTCGTCGGCGACGCCGCGGTGGATGATCCGCTCGACCTCACAGGTGGAGTGCAGGCGCGACGCGAGCTCCTCCGCGGTCACCTCCACCGCGACGTACTCGCGCAGCCAGTTCAGCGGGATTCGCATCAAAACTGCTCGAGGAAGCGGAGGTCGTTCTCCCAGAACAGGCGGATGTCCGGGATGCCGTGGCGCAGCATCGCGATTCGCTCGAGCCCGACCCCGAAGGCGAAGCCGGACACCTTTTCGGGGTCGTAGCCGACGTTGCGGAGGACGTTCGGGTCCACGAGTCCGGAGCCGAGGAGCTCGATCCAGCCGGTGAAGTCGCAGGTCCTGCACCCGGCGCCGTCGCAGAGGAAGCAGGAGACGGCCATGCCGAGCGACGGCTCGGTGAAGGGGAAGAAGTCGGTCGTGAACCGGACCTCACGCTCGGCGCCGAACAGCGCCTGAGCCAGATAGAGCAGGGTGCCCTTCAGGTCGGCGACGGTGATACCGCTGTCGACCGCGAGGCCCTCGCACTGGTAGAAGATCGGGAAGTGCGTCGGATCGGCGGTGTCGCGCCGGTAGACGCGGCCGAGCGAGACCATGTAGACCGGCGGCTCGTTCGCCTCCATGACGCGGATCTGCGAGGCCGACGTCTCGGTGCGCAGGACGACGTCTCCGTTCAGGAAGAGGGTGTGCAGCGGCGAGCGGGTCACGTGGCCCGGCGGCATGTTCAGGGCGTCGAAGAGGTGGTGCGTGTCCTCGACCTCGTCGCCGTCGACGACCTCGTAGCCGAGCCCGACGAAGATGTCCTCGACCTCGCGGTGGACCTGCGTGATCAGGTGGTAGTGGCCCCGCGGAGGCGCGTCGCCCGGGAGCGTGACGTCGAACCCCTCCTCGCCGAGCAGCTGCTCGAGCGCGGCGCCGCGCAGGGCCTCCTCGCGCTCGGCGAACGCGGCCTCGAGGCGCTCCCGGAGGGCGTTCAGGGCCATGCCCGTCTCGCGGTCGCGCACCTCGCGCAGCGCCTGCTTCAGCTGGCTCTTGCGGCCGAGGAACCGGACTCGGGCCTGCTCGAGCTCGTCGACGCCGGTTGCGTCCTCGATCGCGCTCTGTGCCTCGGTTTCCAGGGCCTTGGGATCCATGCGCCGACTGTACCATCGCCTTTCGTGAGCTCTTACGACGCGTTCGCGCCGATCTACGACGACTGGGCCTCCCACATGACGGAGGACGTCGCGTTCTACGTCGAGCTGGCGCGCGAGGCCGATGGACCGGTGGTCGAGCTCGCAGTCGGGAACGGCAGGGTGGCGATTCCGGTGGCGCAGGCGATCCGCCGTCCGCTGCTCGGGATCGACTCCTCGCCGGCGATGCTCGCGCAGGCGCGGGAGCGCGCGGACGAGGCGGGCGTCGAGCTCGAGCTCCGCGAACAGGACATGCGCGAGCTCACAGTCGAGGAGCCGGCGGCGCTCGTCTACTGCCCGTTCCGGGCTCTGCTGCATCTACCGACGTGGCCGGACAAGCGGCGCGCCTTCGAGCGGGTCGCGGCGGCGTTGCGGCCCGGCGGGCGCTTCGCCTGGAACGTCTTCGTCTTCAACCCGCACATCGCGGCCCGGATCGACGGTGAGTGGCAGGAACAGGCCGGCATCCGGCACCGCGTCGACCAGATTCCCGCCGACAACCGCATCGACATCACGCTCGACGAGGGCGCGAAGGTCTCGCTCTGGTGGACGACCCGCTCCGAATGGGAGGGGCTGGTCGACGTGGCCGGCCTCGAGGTGGAGGCGCTCTACGGCTCGTTCGACCGGCAGCCGTTCGACGAGCAGAGCCAGGAGTTCGTGTGGGTCGCTCGCAAGCCCGCGTAACCGCTCGCGTCTCTGGCGCGTCGCTGGCGGTGCGGGGCCGGAGGGCACAGTGCTAAGACGCACGGGCCCGGAGAGCACCGTGCCGTCAGCGGCGCGAGGCGGGGCGGAGCCGGGCTTCGCCCGGCGGAGCCCCTGCGGCCAGGGGCGCGAGAGCGTTATGACTCGATTGCGCGGCTGTACGACCCGTGGAGCCGGAGCGTCACCGAGGACCTCGAGTTCTACGTCGAGGAAGCACGAGAGGCGGGCGGCCCGGTCGTCGAGCTCGGGGTCGGGACGGGACGGATCGCGGTGCCGACCGCCGCCGCGGGCGTGCGTCTGATCGGCGTCGACTCCTCGGCCGGGATGCTGGAGGTCTGCCGCGAGCGGGCCGAGCTGGCCGGTGTGGCGGAGCTGCTCGACCTGCGGCTGGGCGATCTCGCGGACCCGCCGGTCCAGGAGCGGGTTCGGCTCGTGACGTGTCCCTTTCGCGCGTTTCTGCACCTGCTCGACGAGGAGCAGCGGCTGCGGGCGCTCCGGGCGGCGCGGGAGCTGCTTCTTCCGGGCGGGCGGCTCGTCTTCGACGTCTTCGCCCCGGGGGCGGACGACATCCAGGACACCCACGGCCGCTGGCTCGAGCGCGAGCCGGGGATCTACGAGCGGGCCGACTGGGACACGCGCGCGCGGACGCTCACCCTCTCGGTACGCGGCGAGGAGGCAGCGACCTCGTTCATGCTCGCGTGGCTCTCGCCGGACGAGTGGCGCGCCCTGCTCGAGCGGGCGGGTTTTCAGGTCGTCGGCTGCTACGGCTGGTTCGACCGGCGGCCCTACGCCGACGGCGAGGACACGGTCTGGGTCGCGCGCCGTCCGGCCTGACTGTTCCCGTGGCCCAGGGACAGTCCCTGCCCGGCGGCCAGTAGGCCGGCAAAGCTCGAGACCGGCGTACGGAAGCCCGCTCGGAGAGGTCCAGACGCGGTGATCCTCGCCACGCGGCGAGTCTATCCACGTCGCCGGCGCCGCTCGTAGAGCGCGAGGGCCGCGGCTGCCGCCACGTTCAGCGACTCGGCGCCGGGCTCGAGTGGGATCGTCGCCCGGGCGTCGCAGGAAATGGCGACCGCCTCCGGTAGGCCCTCCCGTTCGGCGCCGAGCACGAAGGTCACCGGCCCGTCCAGGTCGAGCTCGTGGAGCGGCTCGCCGCCGTGCGCGACGAGGGCGACGCGGCGGCCCGGCGCCTCCTCGAAATCGCCGAGCGGAACGCGGAAGACGGCGCCCATCGACGCCCGCAGCGCCTTCGGGCCCGTCGGGTCGGCGCAGCCGTCCGACAGGGCCACGAAGGCAGGCCCGAGGGCGTCCGCGGTGCGCACGATCGTCCCGAGATTGCCTGGATCGCCCACCTGCCAGAGAGCCACACCGACCGGCGCGGGCGTCCCGCTGGGCAGATCGGAACGCCGGAAGACCGCAATCCGCCGCGAAGGATGCGGTAACGCCGAGACCGACGCCAGCAGCTCCTCCGCCACGTTCTCGCCCGCGACCAGGAGCTCCGCGGGCTCGAGCCCCGCGTCGAGCCCGGCCCGGACGAGATCCTCACCCTCGACCGCGAACAGCCCGAGCTTGTCCCGCCAGCGCCGGTCCCGCAGCTTCCGCACGAGCTTCAGCCGCGGGTTTGCGGCAGACGAGATCAGGTCTTCTCGAGCGCCGACTTCGCCTGCGCGGCGATCTGGCCGAAGGCGGCCGGGTCGCTGACCGCGATGTCGGCGAGCACCTTCCGGTCGAGCGGGATCTCCGCCAGCCGCAGGCCGGCGACGAACTGGTTGTAGGAGAGCCCTTCCCGCCTCGCGGCCGCGTTGATCCGCATGATCCAGAGCCGCCGGAACGTGCGCTTCTTGTTCTTCCGGTCACGGTAGGCGTAGGCGAGCGAGTGGTCGAGCTGCTCTTTCGCACGCCGGTAGCTCGAGTGCTTCAGGCCCCAGTAGCCGCGGGCTTCCTTGAGGACCTTGCGCCGCTTCTTGCGGCCGTGGACGGAACGCTTGACCCTCGGCATCGCTCAGCCCCGTCCCAGCAGTTTCTTGACGGCCTTCTGGTCGCTGGGCGCGACCGGCCTATCTCCCCGGTTGCGCTTCCGCTTCCCTGGCTTGCTCTTCACCAGGTGACCCGGAGGCGTAGTCCGGTTCGCTCGGCGGCGCAGCAGCTTGCCCGTTCCCGTGACCCGGAACCGTTTCTTCGTCGCGCTGTGTCTCTTCTGCTTTGGCATCGTCTTTTTTCACTCCCGCGTTCTTCGTCGGGCCCAGCATCATCACCATGTTCCGGCCGTCGAGGAGGGGCGGCGACTCTACCTGGCCGATCTCCTTCACGTCCTCGGCCAGTCGCATCAGAAGGTCGCGCCCGCGCTCGGGATGGGTGGTCTCCCGGCCGCGGAACATGATCGTCACCTTGACCTTCGCGCGCTGGTTGAGGAAGCGCTCGACGTGGCCCTTCTTGGTGTTGTAGTCGTGGATTCCGATCTTTGGCCTGAGCTTGATCTCCTTGACGTTGATCGAGACCTGGTGCTTGCGCGCGAGCTTGGCTTTCTGCTCCTGCTCGTAGCGGTACTTCCCGTAGTCCATCACCTTCGCTACGGGCGGATCGGCCTGGGCCGCGACCTCGACCAGGTCGAGGTTCTTGCCCCACGCGTACTCGCGAGCTTCGTCTGATCCCTTGATCCCGAGCTGCTCCCCGTTCTCGCCGATCAATCTGACCTTGGGCGCCCGGATCATCTCGTTGATTCGAGCCTGCGGGACGGGTGCCCGGTCGGGCTCGACGGTTCGCCGTGGCCTCAAAGACCCTTCACCAAGTTCTCGGTTCCCTCCTTGTCGAACAAACTAAAAGCCGCTGCGGGAGCGGCACTCTCACAGGTTAGCAAGGTACGAACGAAGCTCGTCCAACGATTTGGTGAATTGTTCTCCACCGCGCGCGCGCACCGCGAGCGAATCGTCCGACTCGCGGTCGCCGTAGACGATCGTGACTGGGATCTTCTCGACCTCGGAGTCGCGGATCCGCTTGCCGACGGTCTCGTCGCGCTCGTCCACCTCGACCCGGTACGGCTCGAGCTTGGCCATGAGCTCGTGCGCCGCGGCGCGGTGCGCCTCCCCGACCGGCAGCACGCGGATCTGCACCGGCGCCAGCCAGAACGGAAACGCGCCCGCGTAGTGCTCGATCAGGATCCCGATGAAGCGCTCGAACGACCCGTAGAGCGCACGGTGGATGACGTAGAGCGAGTGCTCGGTGTTGTCGGGGCCGACGTAGGTGAGACCGAACCGTGAGGGCATCTGCGAGTCGAGCTGGATCGTGCCCATCTGCCACTTGCGGCCGAGCGCGTCGTCCATGAAGAGGTCGATCTTCGGTCCGTAGAAGGCGCCCTCGCCGGGCGAGATCGTGTACGGGATCTCGTTCAGGCGCAGCGCCTCCTCCAGCGCCCGCTCGGTCAGGTCCCACTGCTCGTCCGTCCCGATCTTGTTCTCGGGGCGCGTCGCGAGCTCGGCGCTCGCCTTCAGGTCGAACAGCTCGTAGAGAAAGCGGCCCTCGGCGACACAGCCGGCGATCTCGTCCTGGATCTGCTCCTCGGTGCAGAAGATGTGGGCGTCGTCCTGGGTCACGATCCGCACGCGCAGCAGGCCGTGCAGGGTCCCCGGGAGCTCGTCGCGGTGGAGCGGCGCCGGCTCGGAGAAGCGCATCGGCAGCTCCTTGTAGCTGCGCGGCCGGCTCCCGAAGAGGAGCATGTGCCCGGGGCAGTTCATCGACTTCATCGCGAACTGCTGGCCGCGGACGTCGAGCTTGAACATCAGGTCCTCGTACTTGGGGAAGTGACCCGAGGTCCAGAACGTGTCGGCGTCGTAGATGATCGGCGTGCGCACCTCGAGGTAGCCGCGGCCGGCGGTCTCCCGGCGACGAATCCGCTCGAGCTCGCTCCAGATCACCATCCCCTTCGGGTGCCAGAGCGGCGAGCCCGGCGAGTGCTCGGAGAAGTGGAAGAGGTCGAGCTGCGGCCCGAGCCTACGGTGGTCGCGCGCACGGGCCTGCTCGAGGCGCTCGAGGTAGGCGTCGAGATCGGCCTGGCTGAAGAACGCGGTCCCGTAGATCCTGGTGAGCTGCGTGTTCTTCTCGTCCCCGCGCCAGTACGCGCCCGCGAGACCGGTCAGCTTGAGCGCCTTGATCGGGCCCGAGTCCTGCAGGTGCGGGCCGCGGCAGAGGTCGGTGAACTCGCCCTGCGTGTAGAAGGTGATCGGGCCTTCGGCGCTGTCGACGAGCTCGACCTTGTACGGCTCGCCCTCCTCGGCGAAGCGGCGCCTCGCCTCCTCCGCGCTGACCTCCTCGCGGTTCCAGGAGCGGCCCTCGGCGAGCTCCTTTCGGATCTCCTCCTCGATCCGCTCGAGCGCCTCCTCGCCGATCGGCTCGGGGAACTCGAAGTCGTAGTAGAAGCCGTTTTCGATCGGGGGGCCGATCGCGATCTTCGTGCCCGGGTAGAGACGGCGGACCGCCTCGGCCAGCAGGTGCGCGACGGAGTGGCGCAGGACGTAGAGCGCGTCCGGATCCTGGGTGTCGCGCGTCGTCAGGATCTGGATCTGCTGCCCGTCCACGAGCGGCACGCGCAGGTCCTGCACCCGGCCGTCCGAGCGCACGAGAACGGCCTGCTCGGCGAGCTTGGGCCCGATCGCCCGCGCGGCGTCGAGCCCGGTCGCGCCGTCGGGCAGCTCGAGCTGCGACGAGTCGGGCAGGACGACCTTCACCGGACGACCTCGACGAGAAGGATCAGGGCACGCGGGGGCCGCGCTTGGCGAAGAAGCGGGGCTGTCAGCCGAGCGTGTCCCGGAACATCACGCACCTAGCCTAGCCGATCGCCGGCCCGGAATGGAATGATGCGACCGTGGAGCCCGACGAGCACCCGCGCGAAGACGACCGCAACGACGAGCTGGACGAGTCGCCTGCTCCGGACCCCGAAGAGGGCGAGCCGAGCCCCGAGGACGACCCGCAGGCCGACTAACCCGGGGTCTGACCCCGGGTCTCCCGGGGTCTGACCCCGGTTGTCACGCGTCGCCCTCGACGGCGGCCTTGAACTCGGCGGGGCACTTGAGCCAGTAGCTCTCGCGGAGCCACTCGAGAGCAGCCTCGAGCGACTCCTCGTCGGTGACCGCCGCCGTGATCCAGCCGTAGCGGCCGACGTGGCTCGCGGTGCGGACGTAGGGGAGCAGGTGGGCGATCTCGCGTTCTTCGCTGGTCAGCTTCATGGTCACGTGGACAGCGCCGTCCCTGACGACCGCCCACCCGAAGACCTTGTTCTGCCCGACCTTGTAAACGGGGAAATCTCCCCACGGCCGATCCTCGTAGGTGCCCGGAAACGCGAGCGCCGAGCTCTTGATCCGCTCCTCGATCGTCTCCAGCCGCACCACCCCATTCTGGCGGTTTCGCGGCGCAATGCGCCGGGAAGCGAATATGCGTCGAAAATGAGAAAGGAGATTCCATGGGCAAGAGCGTCAAAGACGCGATGACGTCGAATCCTTGCACGATCGACGCCGACCAGACAGTTGCCTACGCGGCGAAGATGCTGAAGCAGGAGAACGTCGGAATCGCCCCGGTCGTCGAGGGCAACCGGCTCGTGGGGACGTTGACCGACCGTGACATCGTCGTGCGCGTCGTCGCGGACGCCCGCGACCCGCAGATGGTGAAAGTGCGCGAGGTTGCCTCCACCGACCCCGTCACCGTCGACCCTCAGCAGGACCTGGACGAGGCTCTGCGCCTGATGGCAAGCCACCAGGTCCGGCGGCTGCCCGTCGTCGAGGAGGACGGCCGGGTCGTGGGCGTGCTCGCCCAGGCGGATGTCGCCCGGGAGGCGAAGGAGAAGAAGACGGGCGAGATGGTCGAGGACATCTCGAAGGACTGAAGGGAGGACAGATGCCGAGCAAGAGCGCCAACGTCAAGAACGAGAAGCAGTACGAGAAGCTCAAGGACAAGGGGATGTCGAAGGAGCGGGCCGCGAAGATCGCGAACTCGCCGGGCGCGTCGAGCCGCGGTGGCAAGAAGTCCGGCTCGGGCTCGAGCTCCCGCAGCAACTCGAGCCAGGGCGGGACGACGGCCCAGAAGAAGGCCGCCGGCCGCAAGGGCGGCCGCAAGAGCTCCTAGAGCGGTCCGTAGACTCCGCCCCATGAGACCCGAGACGCTCACGTGCCGGGTCGGGGCCGGAGTCTCCACGGACGCCGACGCTGCAACCGCCGCCGCGGGCGCCGCGCGCGAGGCACGCGAGGCGCTCGGCGGCGGTGGTGCCGACCTGGCGTTCCTCTTCTCTCGGCCGAGCACCTCGGCGGAGCAGAGGAGGCGCTCGCTGCGGTGCTGGGCGAGCTCAGGCCCGCCCACCTGCTCGGTTGCGTCGCGCAGGGCGTCGTCGGCCGTGACCGCGAGCTCGAGGATGGGCCCGGCGCGTCGGTCTGGGCGGCGGCCTTGCCCGGCAGCTCGATCGAGACCTTCCACGCGATCGCATTCGAAACGGACGAAGGCGTCGCCGTCGCAGGCGTTCCGCCGTTCGACGACGCCGACCTCGTCGCGTTGCTCGCCGACCCGTTCACCTTCCCGGCGGCGGGCTTCCTCTCGAAGCTGAACGAGGAGGAGGACCAGGTTCCGCTGGTCGGCGGCCTCGCGGCGGGCGGCGGCGAGCCGGAGGCGCAGGCGCTCTTCCTGAACGGCGAGCTGCTCACCGACGGAGCCGTCGGCGCCGTCGTGCGCGGCGTGCGCGTGCGGACCGTCGTCTCGCAGGGCTGCGCGCCGGTAGGGACGGACTCGGTCGTCACGAGCGCCGAGGAGAACGTCGTCCACGAGCTCGCGGGCAAGCCGGCGCTGGAGCGCCTCCAGAGCGAGGTGCGTTCGATGACCGCCGAACAGCAGCGCCTTGCCGCGCGGGGCGGCGTCCTCGCCGGCCTCGTGATCGACGAGAACCGCTCGGACTACGGGCGCGGCGACTACCTGATGCGCGGGCTGGTGGGCGCCGACGAGGATTCGGGGTCGCTCGCGATCGGCGAGAATGTCCGCGTCGGGCAGACGCTCCGCTTCCACGTTCGGGACGCCCGCTCAGCCGACGAGGACCTCCGCGAGAGCCTCGCCTCGGCGCTGGAGGGCGAGCGCGCCGCCGGAGCGCTGCTCTTCACCTGCAACGGCCGCGGCACGAACATGTTCCTGGAGCCGGGCCACGACGCCCAGGCCGTCGCCGACGCCCTCGGGAACGACTCCGTGGCCGGGTTCTTCTGCGCCGGCGAGATCGGGCCGGTCGGCGGGAAGCCGTTCCTGCACGGCTTCACCGCCACACTGGCCCTGTTTCTGGACTAGGACGCTTCGGCGAGAGCGGTCGTACAGCTGGAGCGGCCGCGCTTCTCGAGGTACTGCTGGTGGTAGTCCTCGGCCGGATAGAACGTCTGCGCGGGCTCGATCACGGTCACGACCGGCTTGCGGTAGCTCCCTGACGCGTCGAGCTCCGCCTTCGAGCGCTCGGCGGCCGCGCGCTGCTCCTCGTCGTGGAAGAAGACGACGGAGCGGTACTGGTCGCCGATGTCCCAGCCCTGGCGGTTCTTCTGCGTCGGGTTGTGCTTGGCCCAGAAGACCTCGAGCAGCTGCTCGTACGAGACCCGCTCGGGGTCGTACGTGACCTCGACCACCTCTGCGTGACCGGTGCCGTGCGAGCAGACGTCCTCGTAGGTGGGGTTCTCGAGGATGCCGCCCTCGTAGCCGACCTCGGTCTTCGTCACGCCCTCGATCTGCCGGAATGCCGCCTCGACGCCCCAGAAGCAGCCGGCGCCGAACGTTGCCTTCTTCTCCACTACTCCTCCTCCAGTTTCAGTGCTGCCGAGTTGATGCAGTAACGCTGCCCGGTCGGCGCGGGTCCGTCCGGGAAGACATGCCCGAGGTGCCCGCCGCAGCTTGCGCAGAGCACTTCGGTTCGGATCATGCCGAAGCCGATGTCGCGCTTCTTGTCGACCGACTCCTCCGAGGCCGGCGCGTAGAACGCGGGCCAGCCGCAGCCGGAGTCGTATTTCGTGTCGGACTCGAAGAGCTCGGCGCCGCAGCCGGCGCAACGGTAGGTGCCCGGCTCGAACGTGTGGTCGTACTCGCCGCTGAACGGCCGCTCCGTGCCCTTCTCGCGCAACACGCGGTATTGCTCGGGCGTCAGTTCCGCCCGCCACTGCTCGTCTGTTTTCTGGATCTTGTTCATGGTGAACAGTCTTGCAAGAGCACCAAGCGTTACGCCTGCTCAGCGGCGCACCACGTTCCTGAGCAGGAACGCCAGGTTCGCCGGGCGCTCGGCCAGGCGGCGCATCAGGTACGGGAACCATTCGGGGCCGAACGGGGTCGCGACGAGCACCTTGAAGCCGCGCGCCACGAGGTCGAGCTGGAGTCTCGGACGCACGCCGTAGAGCAGCTGCAGCTCGAAGCGGTCGCGGCCGATCGCGTGCCGCTCGGCGAAGGCGATGGCGTGCTCGATCAGCCGCTCGTCGTGGGTCGCGAGGCACGTGTAGGCGCCGCCGAGCAGCGCCCGCTCGAGCAGCCGCACGTACGCCGCGTCGACGTCGGGCTTGGCCTGGTGCGCGACGCTCGCGGACTCCAGATACGCGCCCTTGACGAGCCGCAGGTTCGGCCGCAGGGTCAGGAGCGCCTCGAGGTCGTCCGGTGAGCGGTAGAGATACGACTGCAGGACGGCGCCGACGTTGTCGTGGCCTGCCGCGCGCAGACGGCGGTAGATCGCGAGGGTCGGCTCCACATAGGCCGAGGACTCCATGTCGATCCGGACGAAGTTGCCGAGCTCCGCCGCCCGGCGCACGATCCGCTCGAGGTTCGAGTAGGCGACCTCCTGGCCCAGGTCGAGGCCGAGGTGGGTCAATTTGAGGGCGACGTTGACGCGCAGGCTCTCGGCGTGGATCCGCTCGAGGATCCGGCCGTACTCGTCCGCAACCGCGGACGCCTCGGCCTCGCTCGCCGTGTCCTCCCCGAGGAGCGTCGTGTTCGCGTAGAGCCCCTGCTCGTTCAGCTTCCGCAGCACCGGCACCGCGTCGTCGAGCGTCTCCCCCGCGACGAACCGCGCAGCCCCGAGCCTCATCCCGTGCTTTCCCACAAAGCGCCGCACGAAGGCGTTTCGAGCGCCGGCGAGGATGCTCTTCCGCAGAACCGCATTCGGCGCCAAGGCCGCTCGCCCGATCACGTCCGCGCAGACCCTATAGAGAGAGTGAAGCGGCGAGCACCGTCTATGCGGGGCTCGCCGCCAAACGCCTCCGCGACGACGCGCCGTGTGACTGCTCGACGCCGCAACGGGCCGCGTCAAGAGGCGATCCTCGGCGTGCTCGCGCGGAGCGCGAGCGGACTTCCGAAGAGAAGTGGGCGGTACTGGGCTCGAACCAGTGACCCCCAGCTTGTCGAGCTGGTGCTCTCCCAACTGAGCTAACCGCCCAAGAGGGGTCATGCTAGCGCACTTCAGGCCCCCCACCAGAAGCTGGACGCGATCACCACGTAGAGGCCGATCAGGATCGCGCCCTCCTCCCACCTGCTCTCGCCGTCGTAGACGACTAGCGCGGTCACCGCGGCCGAGAGCAGGAGCGCGAGCGCGAGCAGGGTCGGGAAGACCAGGGTCAGGGTCGAGGCGAACGCCAGGCTCGCGAAGACGAGGACAGGCGTCAGCAGGAGCGCCACCTGCAGCGCCGAGCTGACGATCACGGAGATCGCGAAGTCCGGCTGGTCTCGCGCCGCGAGCTGCACGCCGACCACGTTCTCGACGGCATTCCCTGCGATCGCGACCACCACGAGGCCCGCGAAGTCTTGGCTCATGTGCATCGCGTGCGTCGCCGGCGTGAGCGCCGCGACGAACCAGTCGCTCGCGAAGGCGGCGCCGGCCGCTGCGGCCCCGAGCACGGCGATCGTCGTCGTGAGCGACCAGCGCGCAGGCTCGCCCTCGGCGTCGTCGGCGCCGGCGAGAAACGCCGGCAGCGTGACGAAGAAGAGCGCGATCAGCACCCCTGCGCAGATGAAGCTCAGCGCTCGGTCGTGCGGGGCAGCCGGAGTGTGGAAGGCGTGCGCGAGCGTCGGCATCGAGAGGATCACCGCCGCCAGCACCGTGAGCGTCGCGATCATCCGGGCCCGCGGCGAGTCGAACCGTTGCGTGCCGTTCCTGAGACCACCCACGAGGAACGCGAGCCCGAGCACGAGCACGCCGTTTGCGATCACGGAGCCCACGAGCGCGGCCTGGACCACGCCGACGAGGCCCTCGTGGAGCGCGAAGAGCGCAATAAAGAGCTCCGGGAGGTTCCCGAGCGCCGACTGGACGACGCCGGCGGCGGACGACCCGGTCCGGGCGCCGAGCTGGTCGGTGGCGCCGCCGACCAGCCGCGCGAGCAGGGCGATCGCCGCGGCCGCGAGAGCGAAGGAGAGCACCGGCGTCGCGTCGAGGAAGTGCGCCAGTCCGGCCCCCACGACGAGCAGCGCCGCGGCCCCGACCTGCCTCAGCTCCCCGCGGTTCACCGCCGCATGATCATCGATCGCCTCCCGCCCGGGGAGCAGCACCGCTTCGATTCGTCGTGCGCGGGTAGATACGGCCCGTGCCGAAGCCGCTCGACGATCTGCTGCGTGGATTCAACGTCCTGCGCGAGGAAGTGCGCCAGAGCATGGGCGGCGACGGCGACTGGCGCGAGTGGCTCGACCCCCGGCGGCCGCCGCCCGACTCGCGCTCGCTCGAGGAGCTTCGCGCGGAGCTCGATTCGCTCGTCGGGCTCGACTCGGTCAAGGAGCAGGTACGTGCACTCGTCGCCTTCCTGCAGGTGCAGGGCAGACGGCTCGAGCACGATCTGCCGGAGGTCGCTACCTCCCAGCACCTCGTCTTCCTCGGCAACCCCGGGACGGGCAAGACCACGATCGCCCGCCTGCTCGCGCCGATGTACCACTCGATGGGCTTGCTCAAGCGAGGGCACGTGGTCGAGGTCGACCGCGCCGGGCTCGTCGGCGAGTACGTCGGCACGACCGCGATCAAGACCGACCGGGCGATCCGGAAGGCACTCGACGGCGTGCTCTTCATCGACGAGGCGTACGCCCTCTCGCGCCCCGCGCACCGCGGCGCCGACTTCGGTCAGGAGGCGATCGAGACGCTGCTGAAGCGGATGGAGGATCACCGCCACCGGCTCGTCGTCATCGTCGCCGGCTACCCGCGGCTGATGCACGAGTTCCTCGACTCGAACCCGGGGCTCCGCTCCCGATTTTCGCGCGAGCTGACCTTTCCCGACTATTCGACGGAGGAGCTGGTCGCGATCACGGGGCTCTTCGCCCGGGAGAACGGCTACCGCGTGACCGAGCAGGCCGCCGCGGAGCTTCGCCGGATCTTCGACCGCGCCGAGCGGGGCGAGGGGTTCGGTAACGCGCGCTTCGCCCGGACGATCTTCGAGCAGGCGCTGAACGCGCAGGCCCTCCGGCTCGCGGCCTCGGAGAACGCTCTGAAGAGCGTCGGCCACGACCAGCTGGTGAGCCTGGAGGACGCGGACTTCGCCGCCGCCGCCCGCGGGCTCGGCGAGGGCGGCGGAGGGCCGCTTCCCCGCCGGCGGCTGTGGCGCCGCGCCTCGTGAGCTAGACGCGCCGTCGAGCCCGATCGTTAGCGTGAGGCCCCTGACGGGCTTCAACCCCCTCGCAGGCACTCGCGTGCTCGATCTGACGAGCTCGCTCGCCGGGCCGTACTGCACGCAGATCCTCGCAGCCCTCGGGGCCGACGTCGTCAAGGTCGAGCACCCGGAGCGCGGAGACGAGGCCCGCGCGTGGGGGCCGCCCCGCGCCGACGGCTCGAGCGTCATGTTCTTCGCGGCGAACGCCGGCAAGCGTTCGCTGGCCCTCGACGTCTCCGTGCCGGAGGGACGTGAGGCGCTGCTGCGCCTGGTGGAACGCTCCGAGGTCTTCGTGCAGAGCCTCCGGCCGGGGACGGCGGAACGGCTCGGGCTTGGCGCGGCCGATCTCCACGCCCGCAACGAGCAGCTGATCTATTGCTCGATCGGCGCATTCGGCCGGCGCGGGCCGCTGTCCCGCGATCCAGGCTACGACCCGCTGATGCAGGCTGCGGGCGGAATCATGAGCCTCACGGGCGAGGCGGGCGGCGAGCGAGTCCGGGTCGGGACGTCGCTCGTCGACCTCGGCACGGCGGTCTGGGCGGCCCTGGCCGTGGTCGCGGCCCTCCTCGAAGGGACCGGCGGCCGGGTACTCGACCTGTCGCTCTTCGAGACGACGCTCGCGCTGCTCCCGTACCAGTTGACCGACTATCTGGCGACCGGCGAGGTGCCTTTGCCTGAGGGAACCGCCTTCGCCCTCATCGCGCCGTACCAGGTGTTCGGCACGCGCGACGGCGAGCTGATGGTCGTGGCGGGGAACGACCGGCTCTTCCGCGCGCTCTGCGACGTCGTAGGGCTCCCGGAGCTCCCCGACGACGAGCGCTTCGCGACGAACCCCCTGCGGGTTGCGAACCGCGACGAGCTGATCCCACCGCTGGAGCGGAGATTCCGCGGCGAGCCGTCGGCTTCCTGGCTCGAGCGGCTGCGCGAGGCGGGTGTGCCAGCTGCTGCGGTACAGAACGTCGGCCAGGTGGCCGACAGCGAGCAGACCGAGGCGTTGGGGATCCTTCAGGAGCTTGCGGGCCTCCAGACGGTCGCGCTCCCGCTCTCGGCCGACGGCGACCGGATTCGGTACGCGTCTCCGCCGCCGACCCTCGGGGAGCACTCGGCCGAGATCCTCGGCGAGGCCGGGTACTCCACGGGCGAGATCGCCGAGCTGGCCGCGTCGGGCCTGACGCGGCTCGACGACCCGAGGCCGCGCCGAACCTGATCGCGCTGCTCGTTGTCGTTGGGCTCCGGCCGGCGGCTCGACCGGGTCGAGGCGTTACGCTGACCGCCGTTTGATCGAAGGCAAGAGCGTCACCGTCGTCGTCCCGGCTCACGAAGAGGAGCTGCTGCTTCCGGCAACCCTCGAGGGGATCCCGGAGCTCGTCGACCGCATCTACGTGGTGGACGACGGGTCGGAGGACGGGACCGTGGCCGCCGCGCGCGCGGCCGCCGCGAAGGATCCGCGGATCGAGGTCGTCACCCGTGAGCGCAACGGCGGCGTCGGCGCGGCGATCGTCACCGGCTACCGGCGCGCGCTCGAGGACGGCGGAGACGTCTTCGTCGTGATGAACGCCGACAACCAGATGGACCCCGACGACCTCGCGCACCTCGTCCTGCCGGTCGCGCGCGGCGAGGTCGACTACGCGAAGGCGAACCGCCTGTTCACCGGGCAGGCCTGGCAGCTGATCCCGCACAGCCGCTACCTCGGCAACGCGGTGCTCTCGCTCTGGACGAAGATCGCGTCCGGGTACTGGCACGTCGCCGACGCTCAGTCCGGCTACACGGCGATCGGGCGGCCAATGCTCGAGCTGCTGGACCTCGACCACCTCTACCCGCGCTACGGCTTCCCGAACGACATGCTCGTGCACCTGAACATCTGGAACGCCCGCGTCCGCGACGTTCCTTCCCGCCCGATCTACGGAGTCGGCGAGCGCTCCGGGATCCGTCTCCGAAAGGTGATTCCCACGATCTGGTGGCTCCTGATCAAGCGCTTCTGGTGGCGGCTCGGGCAGAAGTACGTGATCCGGGACTTCCACCCGCTCGTCTTCTTCTACGTGTTCGGACTGCTCTCGCTCGTGGCCGGGTTCGCGCTCGGCGTCTACCAGATCGTGCTCAAGGCGATCGGCTACGACGCGACGGTCGGCGTGGTCGTGCTCGTCGCCCTGCTGCTGCTCTTCGGGCTCCTGTTCACGCTGTTCGCGATGTGGTTCGACATGGAGTCGAACAAGGACCTGCGCTAGAAGAGCTCCGGGCACGTCGGCTGGCGCGGAGTCCGGAAGAGCTCGTCCGCCCGCGCGACGCCGTCCGGCTTCAGCTCCTCGAGCCGGCCCGCTCGCCAGAGCTGCTCGAAGGTGAACCCGCCGAGGTACACCGAGCCGAGCTCCGACACGCCCAGCCTCAGGTCCGCGGCGGCGGTCGTCCGCGCGACCGCGCCGTCGCTAACCTGCCAGCGGGCCGTGTTCCAGGGGCAGAACTCGTCGTGGACGTCGAGCACGATCGCTCCCTCCCCCACGCTTCGCGCCTCGAGCGCGGCTCCGACGTCGACGAGCCGCACCCAGAGCGCCTCGACGACCGAGAAGGCCATCCGGCGAGGCTCTCGCAGCCAGAGCAGGAGCGGGTGATCGAGGGGCAGCCAGGACGCCTCGATCCGGGCCACCCAGTCGATCGCTAGCAGGTAGCGCCAGATCGCCGCGAGCGCCCGCGGGGACGTGCCGAGCGCCTCGCCGATCTCCAGCGTCGTCTCGCTGATCATGTTCCGCGCGGCGAAGTTGAGCCGGTAGAGCGCGTAGGCCTCGAGCTCGCCCTCGAGCTCGATCGCGACTCGCACCTGCTCGCCGCCCGGGCGTCCGGGCCGCTGGTGCAGACGCCTGACCTTCCACCAGTCTGGGGTGCGCGTGAACATGCCCACCGTCTCCGCCTGAACACGGTCGTAGATTCTGGGCAGCAACTCGAGCGTCTCTTCCTCGCCGGCGAGGATGCGGGCCTGGCCGATCGGCTCGTCGTCCCGGAGCCGCGCATGCTCCTTCGGCAGGTCGATGTTCCCGGCGAGCGAGGCGAGCCCGTAGCCGAAGCGCGAGTAGATGGCGCCTTCCGACGCGTACAGCATCGCCAGCGGCTCTCCGCGCGCGTGCGCGTCGGCGAGCTGGCGCTGCATCAGCTTGGAGAGCGCTCCCCGGCGACGATGCGTCGGCAGCACGCCGACGGCCATCACGCCGGCGGTCGGCACCTGCGCACCGCCGGGGACCGTGGTCTCGAAAAGGTAGGCCCCCGCCCCGCCGACGATCGCTCCGCCGTCGAAGGCCGCGTGCACACGCTCCGCCGGCAGGATCGACGCCATGCGCTCCGCGTCCTCTGCGGAGGGCCGCCCGCCGAAGTAGTGCCAGATCGCG
Organism: uncultured Actinomycetes bacterium; assembly: GCA_963779895.1. Classification (GTDB taxonomy): domain Bacteria; phylum Actinomycetota; class Thermoleophilia; order Gaiellales; family Gaiellaceae; genus AC-32. The sequence goes on from CAWAAD010000001.1 coordinate 329,354, forward strand.
CCGAGCGCGCCTGCGACCTCCTCGGGCGCGCAGACCCTGACCTCGATCGCCACTAGATGACCTCCAGCGGCGCGTAGTCCAGCATCAGGCGCCGCTCCGATCCGTCCGCCGCGAAGCGCACCGTCACGACGCCGCCTGCTTCCACGGCGGTGACGACGCCTTCGCCGAGGGTCTCGTGCCGGACGGAGTCACCGGTCGAGAGCGCGGGAGCGTCGGACCGGGGACTGACCCCGGTCTGGGCGCCGTAACCAGACCACGAGGCCGGCCGCAGGCGCTGACGCTCGACCCCGTCGGCCGGGAGCTCGTCCAGGAAGCGCGAAGGCAGGTTGTACGACCGGCTGCCCCAGAGCGAGCGAGCGCTCGCGTGGGTGAGCACGAGCCGTTCCTGCGCCCGCGTCATGCCGACGTAGGCAAGCCGGCGCTCCTCCTCGAGCCCCTGCTCCTCGAGCGAGCGAGCGTGCGGGAAGATGCCCTCCTCCATCCCGATCATGAAGACGGCCCGGAACTCGAGGCCCTTCGCGTTGTGGAGGGTCATCAGCGTGACGAGGCTCTGCTCGCCGCGGATCGCGTCTTGGTCGGAGTAGAGCGAGATGTCCTGCAGGAACCCGGAGAGCGACGGCTCGGGAGCGGTCTGCTGGTACTCCTGGGCGACGCCGACGAGCTCCTGCAGGTTCTCGATCCGGCCCTGGGACTCGATCGTCCGCTCGGCCCTCAGCGCTTCGAGATAGCCGGTGCGCTCGAGCGCCCCCTCGAGCAGCTCCGCGACGGAGAGCTCGAGCGCGCCGGCCTGCAGCGACTGGAGCAGTCCGTGCAATTGCTGGACGGCGCGGAGCGGCGCCGCGGCGATCCCGGCCTCCTCCGCCTGGCCGAGCGCCTCCCAGAGCGAGATCTCGTACGCGTCCGCGTGCGCCTGCAGGCGGGCGAGGCTCGCGTCGCCGATCCCGCGGCGGGGCCGGTTCGCGATCCGCTGCAGCGAGACGGCGTCGTAGGGGTTGTCGATCGCCTGCAGGTAGGCGATCGCGTCCTTGACCTCGGCCCGCTCGTAGAAGCGCGGGCCGCCGATCACCTGGTAGGCGATCCCCTGGCGGACGAGCACGTCCTCCAGGACACGCGACTGCGCGTTCGTCCGGTAGAAGACGGCGATCTCCGCGCCGTTGTAGCCCTCCTCGACGAGCCCGGCGATCTCGGCCGCGACGAAGCGCGCCTCGGCGTGCTCGTCCTCGACCTCGAGCGCGCGCACCGGGACGCCCTCGCCCAGCTCGGACCAGAGGTTCTTCGGCTTCCGCTCGCGGTTGTGGGTGATGACGGCGTTGGCCGCGCTGAGGATGGTGTTGGTCGAGCGGTAGTTCTGCTCGAGCGCGACCGTCTTGGTCTCGCCGAAGTCGCGCTCGAACTCGAGGATGTTCCGGATGTCGGCCCCCCGGAACGCGTAGATCGAGTTGTGCGTGACGAGACCGTTCGCGACGAAGTTGTGCGTCCGCTCGACGTCGAGGTCGTAGACCGGCCGACCCAGCACGACGCGCTCGACCTTCTCGACGAGGTCAAAGGAGCCGGTTTCGTCCACCATCACCATCCCCGGTCGCACTGCGGAGGCAGGCATGAACGGGAGCGAGTTGCGATCCTTCGTCGCACCGGTGTTCGCGGCAAGCCTGGCCGTGAAACGAACGGAGACGTCGAGAACGTCTTCGATGTCTTCGACCTTCTCGACGAGCTTGCCGAAGTCCTGACTTGCCGTCTCAAAGCGCCACCCTGTCGAGCCCTTGTATGCGGGACGCACGGAGAGACCAGCCTCTTGGAGAGCCTGCTTTCCCTCCTCGTCGTATCCGAACAAAGCGATGCGGTGGAGCGGCCGACCGCCGCGCGGGTCGCCGCAAAGAGAAACCGTCAGTCGCCGTCGGAGCCGCTTCCCGGTGGTCGTCGTCGCCGTCGAGAAGTGCGGATGGTCGAAGCTCAGCCCCTCGTCGGCAAGCAACTCACGCCCCTTGGTCTCCGTGTCGAGTTCGCAAAAGAGATCGTCGAGAAGTGCCTGATTTCCTACCAGACCGCGATTGCCGCTTCGGGGGTTTGTTCGGGCGACGAACGGGAGCGTCGGCAGGCCGTAACGCAGGGAGAGACGTGCTTCGGCAGCTCGCGCCTCCGCTTCGCTTTCGTGCACGGCAACGACCCAGCATGCATCGGCGTGCTCCCCGTTCAGCCGCATTGCCGGCCCTGGAAGCGGTCGGCCGCGCCCGTCCGCGTAGGTCGTTGATGTCCCGACCCGGAACCCGGTACCGGCCTTCCACATCAAGTACGTCATAAAGAGCTGTGGCGTCGCCCCGGTCTTGAAGCCGGCGAAATGCGTGTGTTCCGGCGTTGAGACGATTCGACGTCCACTGGCCATCGTGATCGCGATGCCCGGTCGCCTCGACGACCGGTGGACCCGGAGACGCGCGCCGGTCCGAAATATCCACTTCCGTTACAGGAGAGCACTTCGTCGCCTACGCGAACCTGCTCGATCGGCTTCTTCGAGCCCTCTGACATGGTGATTAGCGTCCCTGCAATCAAACACTGATCAGGGTCGCCCACGGCGCAGACGTTGCGGTGCTTTTCCGCCAGGAGCTGGAGCAGCCGGTACTGGGCGTGGTTCGTGTCCTGGTACTCGTCCACGAGGATGTAGCGGAACGCCTTCTGCCACCGCTCGCGCGCCTCCGGGAAGCGCTCCAGCACCTGCACGGTCAGCATCAGCATGTCGTCGAAGTCGACCGCGTTCGAGGCGAACAGGCGGCGCTGATAGAGGTCGTAGACCTCCGCGACGGTCTGGTCGTAGAACGAGGCGACGCGCTCTGCGTACTCGGCAGGGGTCACGAGCTGGTTCTTCGCCGCCGAGATCTGGCCGTGGATGCCGCGCGGGACGAAGCGCTTCGGGTCGCGCTCGAGCTCCTCGAGGCACTGCTTCGTCAGCCGGACCTGGTCGGCCTGGTCGTAGATCGTGAAGTTCGAGCGGTAGCCCAGGCGCGGCGCCTCGCGGCGGAGGATGCGCCCGCAGGCGGCGTGGAAGGTGAGGATCCAGATCGCGCGTGCGACCGGGCCGAGCAGGTGCTCGAGCCGCTCGCGCATCTCTCCGGCGGCCTTGTTCGTGAACGTGATCGCGAGGATCTCGTTCGGCTTCACCCCGCAGGCGTTGAGCAGATGCGCGACGCGGTAGGTGAGCACGCGGGTCTTGCCGGAGCCCGCACCGGCGATGACAAGCAGCGGGCCCTCGGTGGCGAGGACAGCCTCGCGCTGAGCCGGATTCAGGTCGGCGAGGTAACGCTCGGGCGACTGGACGGCCACATCGGCGATGCTAGCGGCGCACGTGAAGATCCTCGCCACCCGCCGCTATCCCGGTCCCGCGTTCGCCGAGTTGGACGACGTCGAGGTCCTGCCGCTGGGCTCTCTGGTCGACATTCGCGAGGACGTCGAGGGGCTCGCCGTCGCGAACGAGCCCGTGCCGCTCGACCTGCTTCCGCGCCTGCGGATCGTCGCGAACTACGGCGTCGGCTACGACCAGGTCGACATCGCGGCGTGCGCGGCACGCGGCGTGGCGGTCACGAACACGCCGGGGGTGCTCGACGACGCCACGGCGGACTTTGCCTTCGCGCTGATCCTTGCCGTCCGGCGGCAGGTGGTCGAAGGCGACCGCCTCGTCCGCTCAGGGGGCTGGAACCGCTCGTGGTCGGAGGGCGGGCGCGCGGAGGAGCTCACCGGCTCGACCCTCGGGATCCTCGGTCTCGGCAGAATCGGGAGCGCGGTCGCACGACGGGCCCGCGGGTTCGAGCTGCGCGTCCTCTACACGCGGCGGCAGGGCGGCGAGACAGACCTCGGCGAGCGCCGCGACCTCGACGAGCTCTTCGTCGAGTCCGACATCGTCACGATCCACGCGCCGCTCACTCCTGAGACCGTGGGCCTGGTCGACGCGCGCAGGCTCGCGCTGCTGCGTGACGACGCCTGTCTCGTGAACACCGCGCGCGGCGAGATCGTCGACGAGCAGGCGCTCGTGCGCGAGCTCGTCTCCGGCCGGATCCGGGCCGGCCTCGACGTCTTCGCGCACGAGCCGGACGTGCCGCGCGAGCTGCTCGAGTTGCCGAACGTCGTCCTCACGCCGCACCTCGGGAGCGCGACGAGGCAGGCTCGCGACGCGATGACCCGCCTCGTCGTCGACAACCTGCTCGCGGTCGAGCGCGGGCGGCCGCCGCTGACCCCCGTTGACTCCTAGGAGCCTTCCTCGACCTCGAGCAGGTTGTTCCCGTCGGGGTCGCGGAAGAAGAACATCCGCGGGACCGGGCCTTCGCCGCCCATCGGCTCATCGACGTCGACACCTCGCTCGCGCAGGTCGGCGTGGTCGGCATCGAGATCGTCGGTGGTGAAGACGATGCACGACTGGTCTTTCCCCGGCGACTGCCCCGGCCGCGGTGGCATCAGCGCGATCGCCGCTCCCGATCCGGCGGGCGCGACCTCGAGCCAGCGGTCGCCGTCACCGAACGGGACGTCTGCGCGCTTCTCGAAACCGAGCGTGCCGACGTAGAACTCGAGCGCCGAGTCCTGGTCGGAGACCGGGATGATCACCCGTCCGATCTCTTTGATGTGTGTACTGGTCTGCTGCACCGAGACTCCTTTCGTCGGGTTCACCGGCTATGACGGCCGGAGTGCGAGAAACTCATCGCGTGGGCTACGCGTTCGGGACGATCGACGGGATGGGCGACGGCGTCTTCCGCAAGGTGCGGCAGGAGCTCGGCGTCACGGCGTTCGGGGTGAACGTGCTCGTGATCCCGCCGGGAGTGGTCGCGCGGCCGCACTACCACGAGCAGCAGGACGAGCTGTACTTCGTCCACGCGGGGCGGGCGCGGTTCGCGTTGCCGGGCGAGTCGCGGGAGCTCGGGCCGGGCGGGCTCTGTCACGTCGAGTCGACGACCCCGCGACAGGTCTCGAGCGTCGGCGACGAGGACCTCGTGATGCTGGTCGTGGGCGCGAAGGACGGCTACGTGGGCCGCGACGGCGCGCCTGCCGATCCGGCCGAGCTCGGCTAGAAACGAACGGCGGCGCGACTCAGCCGGCCGACGCTGCGACCGTAAAACGCGAGGCCGACGAGCGCTGCGGCGGCGGTGGCGAGACTTCCCGCGGCGGGCGTGAAGACGCTGGCCGCAAGCGCGGTGTCTCCCTGGTGGCCCGCCATCGCGAGCGCGCCGATCGCGGCGCCCTGGTAGAGGCCGACGTTGCCGGGCAGGAAGGGCATCGTGTTCGCGAGGCCCGTCACGACCATGTAGAGCAGCGCCGCCCCGACGCCCACGTGGACGCCGACGGCGTGGAGCAGGAAGAGAACGCCGAACCAGCGGGCGATCCAGGTGAGGACGAGGATCCCGCCTGCACGGAGCATGACGCTCTTCGGAGCGGCGGCGCCGGCGAGGAACGCGCCGACTCCCTCCGGCAGGCGGTGGCGGAGCCTGGCATGCAGCACGGAGACGAGCAGAAGCCCGCCCACGGCGGCCGGCAGGCCGACGAGCATCGTCACCTTGGCCCAGGTCGGCACGGGCAGGAAGAACGCCGACCCGGCGCCGACGAGCACGAAGGCGATCATCTCGAGCAAATGGGCGCAGAGCAGGCTCCCACCCGCGCGCGAGAACCCCGGCCAGCGCGGCCCGGCGGTGATCTTGAGAACGGCTACCTTCGAGGCCTCGCCGAGTCGGCCCGGCAGCACGGTGTCGAGGAAGGAGCCGACGGAGCTCGCGGTGTACATCGCGCGGAAGCCGACGGGAGAGCGGACGGTGGACGACCAGGCGAGCGCGCGCAGCGGCTGAACCGCGGCGCAGATCGCGAGGCCCGCGAGCAGGTAGCGCCAGTTCGGCGTCGCCGCGGCCTCCAGCACCCTCGTACCGGTCCGCTCGACGAGCAGCGCGCCCGCGCCCAGGCAGGCCAGGCCGGTCACGACCATGAGAGTACGCCGCAGCGGCATCACCTTCACGACATCGGCAGTTCGCCGCACATAAGCGAACCCCTGGAAGGGGGAGCCGGATGGCCCGCGTCGGAGGGTTGGCGCTCGCATGTCTTGAGGTCACGCGATTGCCCAGATCGAGCGCCTGCGGTCACAGTAGCAGCGATCCGCTGCGGGCAGAATGGCGCCGCCGATGGAAACCCTTGCCGAGCTGCGGGAACGCCGCGCCTTCGAGTGCCGCCTGACGCCCGACCGGGCGCTCCGCTCGCTCGACGAGGCGGAGGACTTCCTCCTCGGCCGCGGGCTTCTCACCCGCACGGCCGACTCCGCCCTGCCCAGCCTGTTCGGCGCCTGCCACGAGGTGCCGTACGCACCGGCCAGCCCGGGGTTCGGGCAGTGGCCGCGGACGAAGTACCCCTGGTTCGGCGAGCTGGGTGCGCGCGGCTACCCGATCCTGGCGGTCCACGGCGGCAAGAGCCTCCTCGTCACGCCGGAGGTGGCGCGGCTGATCGACCCGATCTGCCGCGCGGAGCTCGAGCGGCTGCGGGACGACCCGTTGCTGCGGCACCTGGCGGAGGCCGGGCCGTCGGAGCTCGGCGACCTGCAGGTCGAGCTCGGGCTGGCGCCGAAGGAGCTGAAGAAGCTCCGTGTTCCGCTCGAGCGCTGCGGCGCGGTCGTCTCCCGCAGCATCGTCTACGAGAACCCACACCGCCACACCAGCGAGCTCTCGCGCTGGGACCAGCTCTACCCGGAGCCCACGGAGGACGGCGGGCCGGCGGAGCTGCTCGTCGCCGCCGTGCGCGCCGCGGTGGTGGCGCCCGAGCCGGAGGTTCCGCGCTGGTTCAGCTGGCGCTGGGAGGAAGGGCTGCTCGACCGGCTGGTCGACGACGGCCGGCTCGTACGGCCCGAGGACGGGTGGCTCGCCGCGCCGTGATCCGGGAGCTGCGCGAGGCGGACGCGCCCGCAGTGGCCACGCTCAGCCTTGCGATCAACCCGCACCAGGTGGAGACACCGGCCACCGTCTGGCACCGCGCGACGCGTGCGATCGAGCGCGAGCAGCGCCGCGACTGGATCGCCGAAGAGGACGGCCGGATCGTGGGCTCGGCGCAGGCCGGGTTCGAGTGGTCGGTGCCGACCCCGGGCAAGGGCCGCTTCTGGATCGGGGTCGCTCCCGAGGCCCGGCGCCGCGGCGTCGGCGCCGCGCTCTTCGCGCAGGTCGAGGACTACCTGTGCCCGCTGGGCGCCTGGCGGCTCCGGACCTGGGAGGACGACGACGCGGACGGCCGGCGCTTCCTCGAGTCGCGCGGCTTCGAGCGCCGGGGCGCGGACCGCGTCGCGGAGCTCGACCTGGCGAGCGCCGTGCTCCCGGAGCCGGGCGTCCCGGAGGGCTTCCGGCTCGTGCAACTCGCCGAGGTCCGCGACCGGGTTGAAGATCTCTTCGCCGTCAGCGCGGCGGGTGAGCTCGACATGCCTGGCGACGAGCCCGAGACGGAGCTCGACGTCGAGAGCTGGAAGCGCGAGGAGTTCGAAATGCCGGCCCTTACGGACGAGGGCAGCTTCGTCGCCCTCGCCGGGGAGCGGCCGGTGGCGGTCGCCTATCTCACCGTCGACCCCGAGCGGCGGCTCGCCTACAACCAGATGACCGCGACGCTGCCGGAGTTCAGGCGCCGAGGCCTCGCGCTGACGGTCAAGGTCGCGACCGCGCGCTGGGCGGCCGAGCACGGGTTCGAGCGGATCCTGACCGAGAACGACGAGACCAACGCCGGCATGCTGGCGATCAACGAGCGGCTCGGCTACCGCTTCCTCTACGACCAGACGAGCTGGGCCCTGGAAACGGCCGCCGGGCGAGCGCGGGGAGCACCTGCGCGGTGACCCAGACCGGCGTGGTCGCGTAGCGCCTCGAGTAGCGGAAGCTCCCGTCCGGGCGGCGGAGGCGGCGCAGGTACGCGAGCGAGCCGCGCGGAGGCGGGCGGCGGGCGGCGGCGAAAGCCTGGATCGCCCAGGCGGTCGACTGCGCGTCCGAGCCGCGCCCGGGAGTCAGCTCGAACCCGCCGTCCCGGTTCCGGAGCCGGCCGAGGTAGCGCAGCCCGCGACGGATCGGCCTGCCCCGCACGCCCGCCGCACGTAAGGCTTCCACCGCGGCAGAGGTGTCGTTCGAGTCGGGGCGCCCGCCCCGGAACCATGACCAGCCACCGACCCTGCTCTGGCGCCGGAGGAGGTAGCGAACCGCCGCGCGCGGGGCCGGCCGTCCGGCCTGCCGCAAGGCGAGGATGCCCCAGATCGTCGAGTTGACGTTCGGGCCGATCGCCCCGCTTCGGTGCTGCAGCCGCCGGATCCGTGCGACCAGGGGCGCGGGATCGCCGCCGAGGGCGGCCTCGGCCATCGCGGCGAGCTCGAGATCGGTCGCGTCCGCGAGCTCGTGATCGTGGGCCTGCAGGTAGGCGAGCGTTCCGGCATGCGGGCTCGCCCCCGCCGAGCGGAGGCCGAGCACGGCCCAGGCGGTGAGCTGCGGATTGGGCGCGCCCCCGGGCTCGGCGAAGCCTCCCCCGGCCGTCTGGTGGCTCTGGAGGTAGCCGGCCGGCGTGGAGGCGAGGGCCGCGGCCGTGAGGAGCGAGGCGATCAGGCCCACACGACCTCCGTCCGCAGCCGCCGCGCGTAGCGCTCGAGCAGCCGGCGCAGCTCCGGTCCGACCGCGAGCGCGAGCAGCAGGTTCCCGGTCGCGTGCGCCGCGTCGAACCAGATGCCGCGCGTCGAGAGCGCCGCGAACGCCTGCCAGGTGTGCGGGTAGAAGCTGAGCCACTCCCAGAGGTTCATCAGCCCGTCGAACGCGAACCCGAGCACGAAGCAGGTGAGCGCGAGCGGGACGCGCCGGCGGAGCAGGCGCGCTCCGAGGCCGCCAACGAGCCCGCAGCCGCCCCAGGCGAGCATCTGCCACGGCGTGTACGCGCCCTGGCCGAGGTAGAGGTTCGAGACGAGCGCCGCGAGGGCACCTGTCGTTGCGCCGGCGCGCGGGCCGAGCGCCACGCCGGCAACGACCGCGGTCACCGTCACAGGCTGCACGTTCGGAACGGCCGCGAAGAGGATGCGCCCGGCCGCCGCGGCCGCGGCGAGGGTCGCGACGAGCGCGAGCTCCTTGCTCGAGCCCGGGCCCGACTCGAGCCATGCCGCCCCCGCGACGATCAGCGCGCCGGCGACGAGCAGCAGGGAGAGGGCCGCCTCGCCGGGCTGCAGCGCCGTCCAGGCCGCCGCGCCGAGGGCGCCCGAGAGGGCGATCGCTCCGGCCCTCCTAGGCAAAGACCGCCTCCCGCTCGGGCGCTGTCGAGACGACGCGGTCGGCGACCGCGGCGGCGAACAGGTGGTCGTTCGTCGCGACGAGGGTCGCCCGGCACTGGGCCTGCGCGCGGAGAAGCGCGGCGAGCTCGTCCTTGCGCTCGGGATCGACGCCTCGCGTCGGCTCGTCGAGCACGAGCAGGTCGGGCTCGGCGACCAGCACGGCGGCAACGGCGAGCCGCTCCCGCTCTCCGCTCGAGAGATCGCGCGGGTGGCGCCCGGCGTATTCCGCGAGCCCGAGCTCTGCGAGCGCGCGCCGCGCGCGGCGCAGGTCGCCGCCGACCGCCAGCGCGACCTCGTCCTCCGCCCGCTCCGCGACGAGGTAGCGGCCCGGGTCCTGGCTCAGGTAGCAGGCCCTGCCGCTGCGGACGACACGGCCGGCCTGCGGCTCGAGCAGCCCCGCCGCAAGCTTGCCCAGCGTCGTCTTCCCCGAGCCGTTCGGGCCGAGCAGCGCGACGATCTCGCCGCGACCGAGCTCGAGGCTCGCGCCGTCGAGCACTGGCGCTCCGGACGCATACGCGAACGAGACGTGCTCGAGCCGGCAGACCGGCTCGCCGGCCGGCTCGGCGGCGGGAAGGTCGGCCTCGCGCGGCAGCCAGGCCTCCGGGAGCGGGCCCCGGCGGATGCGGCCGTCCTCGAGGAATACAACCCGGTCGCACGCGTCGAGCACGCGCTCGGGCCGGTGCTCGGAGACGACGACGGCGGCGCCCGAGGAACGCGCCAGCTCGATCGCGGCGGCCGCGCCGTCGGGGTCGAGCTGCGAGGTCGGCTCGTCCAGGAGAAGCAGCCGGGGCCGGAGCGCGAGCACCGCGGCGAGGCAGACCCGCTGCAGCTCGCCGCCCGAAAGCTCGGCAACCGGTCGCCGCAGGAGATGCGCGGCCCCGACCGCGGCAAGGGCCTCGGCCGTGCGCGGCCCGATCTCCGCCGGCGCCGTGCCGACGTTCTCGAGCCCGAAGGCGACCTCGGACTCCACGCGGGTGAAGACGACCTGGTCCTCCGGGTCCTGGAAGAGCGTCCCCACCGTCCCGGCGAGCTCCGCCGGGCGCGTGCGGCGCGTGTCGAGGCCCGCCACTTCGACCCGGCCGGAGAAGCGCCCGCCGTGGAAGTGCGGCACGAGCCCGGCGAGCGCCCGCAGCAGCGTCGACTTGCCCGAGCCGGAGGCTCCGAGCAGCGCCACCACCTCGCCCGGCTCGAGCTCGAGCGAGACCCCGCGGAGCGCGGACGGTGCGCCGGGGTAGGCGAAGGTGAGGCCCTCGACCGACGCTAGAGCCACAGCGCCCCCACGACGAGACCGACACCGGCCGCGAGCGCCAAACGGTCGAGCGCCGTCCAGGCGGGGCGAGGAGCCCGCGTCGCTCCCGGACGCCCGAAGCCGCGGGCCTCCATCGCCTCGGCGAGATTGAGCGCGCGCTCGAGCGATCCCGCAAGGAGAGGCGAGAGCAGCCTCGCCCGCCCGCGCAGGCCGCTCACCTCCACCCCGCGCCCGCGCAGCGCCTCGACCAGGCCTGCGGCGTCGCGCTCGAGCGTCGGCACGAGGCGGGTTGCAAGCGCGATCGCGAGCACCGACCTGCGCGCGAACCCGGCCGCCTGCACGAGGCGATCGTGGTCGAGCAGGAGCGCGTAGGCCGCGAACGCGAGCGCGACCGCGGTCAGCCGCAGGCCCTGGAAGAGGCCGTTGCGGAGCTCCTCGCTCGTCACGTCGAGCTGCCCGAGCACGGGCACCGTCGGCCCGCTCCAGAGCGGATGCGAGCCGATCGTCTCCACGAACGGCGTCAGGAGGACGACCGCGAGACCGGAGACGAGCGCGCCGGCAAGGTACAGCCGCCGGCGGCGCGCCGGGGCCCGCAGACAGACGGCGAGCAGGAGCGCGGCGATCGCGGCGACCGACCACGTCCGCTGCACGAGCAGCGCGGCAGCGGCGAGGGCCGCGAGCAGGGCGGCTGCGGCGGCCGGCCTCACGGAACCGAGTACCGGAAGCGGGCGAGCGCAGGCCGAGCGAGCAGCTCCCGCGCGAAACCGGCGTCGAGAACGAAGACCACCAGCGAGCCCGGCCGGGACAGAGCCGTCTTCGCGTAGAACCGCGGCCGCACCGCCCGCCGGAGCTCGACGACGTTCACGCCCGCCGGGGGCCTCCCGGTCACCACGCTGCTCGCCCCGACGAGCCGGGCGACGCGCCGGCCGAGCCGGTGATCTTTCGAGACCACGACCGTCCTTCGCCGTTCCCCGCCGTAGCCGTGCAGGAACGGCTCCGGAAAGGCCCCGACGACGACCGCGTCGTCGAGGGGATCGCGCCACGAGCGATAGTCCCACCACTCGACGTCGCCGTCGCGGAGCCGGTACTCGGCGGCGCCGCGGTCGGCCAGGTAGCCGTTGACGTAGTAGAACCACGATTCGCGGCCGTGCTCGGCGACGCCGTCGACGGAGCGGACGTAGCGGCCGCCGTAGCGGGTCTTCACCTTCGCCACGCGCGCGAGCCCCTGGATCGCCGTCAGCCCGGCGGGGATTTGCGCGGTGTGGAGCACGTGGGAGCCGCGGCCGTGCGTCACCCAGACGGTCGCATGGCCGCTCGAGCTCGACCCGCAGCCGGCGGCGAGCGCCGCGACGAGCGCGAAGAGCCCGACCCGGCTCACGGCAGCGCGTTCGAGCGGACCGCGCCCTTCAGCGTCGCCCGGACGAGCCCATGGTGAGCGCCGACGCAGGCCGAGCCGGTCCGGGCCCGGACGTTCCGCCGGCCGGCGTGCACGACCGCGCCGCGGGCAGGTCGCGTCTTCCCGTTGTCGTCCTGCGCCAGAACGCGGTAACAGCCGCGCTTGGCCCTTTGCAGGAGCAGCGTCCTGGGCCCGCCTGCCGGGCCGAAGGTCGCCCAGTACCAGAGCACGCGGTCGCCCGCCTTCAGCGTGACCGCGTTGGCGCCGACGGGCGGCGAGACGCCGTTCACCTTGAAGACCCAGCCGCTCGAGCCGGTGCCCGGATAGCGGCCGATCTGGTCGACGTAGGGCCCGAAGGCGGCGGTCGTTACGTGGTAATAGAACTCGCCCGCGAGGCTCGCCGACTCGAGCGCATCGAGAGCGTTCAGCTGGACGGTCAGGGCCGGCTCGGCCGCGCCGAAGATCGTCTGCGTCTTGCCCTCCACGCGCACGTGCACACGGACGGCCAGAGCGGCGGGAACGAGCAGGAGCGCCGTCGCCGAGACGGCGAGAACGGTTGAGAGACGCCTGGACACGAATCCTCCTTCCGCGAGGGGTTCGGGTTCGCGGCGAGGCGGCAGGTCTTCTGACTCGGGGCTCCCTCTCACGCCGCCTTCCCGGCCTCGCGGCCAGTGGCTTCTCGGCGTGGGAGCGTCTCCCCTCACAGCGGCGGGACCGTCCCGGACTTGCACCGGGTTCCCTTACCGCTCGCCTATCGGAGGCGAGCCTATCATGGCCCCGTGCGACGATTTTCCCTCTGGGGGCCGGTGCTCGTGTGGGCGGGCGTGATCTTCGCGCTCTCGTCGATTCCGGCCCTTACCAGCGGCCTCGGGACCTGGGACGAGGTTCTTCGCAAGGGCGCCCACATGACCGAGTACGCCGTCCTCGGCGCCCTGCTCCTGCGCGCGCTGGGGAGGGCGCTCCCCGCGCTGGGGCTCGGCCTCCTTTACGCGGCGACGGACGAGCTGCACCAGCACTTCGTCCGCGGCCGCCACTCCTCCCCGTTCGACGTCTCCTTCGACGCGTGCGGCCTCTCCCTGGGCCTGCTCCTCTTCCTGTTCGTACAATCCGAGCGTGCCAGAGCGTAAGAGCCTCGAAGACCGGCAGCTGGACGCGATCCTGGAGCGGCTCGACGCCCTGCGGAGCGAGCTCCAGACGATGAACCGGCGCCTCGACCACACCGAGGGCTTCCTCGCCCTCGCCCACGAGCTGCGCACGCTGAACGAGTCGCTGCAGGCGCTGGCCTACGCCGCGCTCGGCCAGCAGGGACCGCAGGTCCGGCGCCGCCGAACCGGCTAGGCCGCCAGCTTGTAGACGCGGCCGTCGAGGGAGACCGCGTAGAGCTCGCCGGCCGAGTCCTCGCCGAAGGAGGAGAGCGACGGGACGTTGAGCGGCTCCACCCGGCGGCCCCGTAGCTTGCCGCCGACCGCGCGCAGGCTCCAGATCTTGCCCGTGCAGTAGTCGCCATAGAAATAGCGGCCCCGGGCCGCGGGAATCGCCTTGCCCCGGTAGACGTAGCCGCCGCTGATCGAGCAGTTGCCGCTCTCGTGCGCGTAGACGGCGACCGGGAAGACCAGCCGTCCGCGCCGGTTGACGCGCTGCCCCGGCGTGTAGCGGAAGCGTCCCTCGTAGACGCGCCAGCCGTAGTTGTTCAGCACGCGTTGCTGCCTCGGCGTGCGCACGTCGACCTCCTCCCACTGGTCCTGGCCGACATCCCCGATGTAGAGGTCGCGCGTCAGGCGGTCCCACGAGAAGCGCCACGGATTTCGCAGCCCGTAGCCCGCGACCTGCCACTTCGCACCGCGCTTGTTCACGTTCAGGCGCAGGAGCTTGCCGAGTCGCACCTTCAGGTTCTGGGCGCGGTTGCCGGGATCGCCGCCCGAGCCGCCGTCGCCCATCCCGACGTAGAGCCGCCCGTCCGGCCCGAACTGGAGCTGGCCGCCGTTGTGATTCGAGTACGGCTGCCGCACGAACAGGAGCTGCCGCGCCGTCCCTGGTAGGGCGACCGTCCCGTTCGAGCGGTACTCGACGACCCGCGTGTTGCCGTGCACGTCGGTGTAGTCGACGTAGAAGCGGTGGTTGTGCGCGTAGCGCGGGTGGAACGCGACCGAGAGCAGGCCCTGCTCGCCGCCGCTCACGACCTTGTTGTGGATGTCGAGGAAGGGCTGCGCCCGCAGCTTCCCGTTCTCCAGCACTCGGATGACGCCCGGCTGCTCGACGATGTACAGCCGGCCGTGCTCGCTCTGTGGCGCTCCGGCGTACGTCGGCGAGTCGAGACCGGAGGCGACGAGCTCCAGCCGCAGCGCGGCCCGCCCGCTGCTGCCGCAGGCGGCCCCGGGGAGCGCGACCGCGATCGCCGCCACGAAGACCCCGGCGAAGCGCATCAGCTCTTGAGGAGCACCCGCCTCAGCTCGTCCTCCTTGCCCGGCTGAAGGATCGCGAGCACCTGGTCTCCCGGCTGGAGCTCAGTCGCTCCGACCGCGATCTCCGAGAGGCCGTTGCGCGTGACCGAGATCAGGCGGGAGCCCTCGGGCAGCTCGAGCTTCTCGACGCGCGTCCCGGCCGCCGGGGCGTTCTCGCCGATCACGACCTCGACGATCTCGAGGTTCTCCTTGCGGAGCTCGAGCAGGTGGACGAGATCGTGCTCGGGCACCTCGTGCTCGATCAGCGCCATCAGCCCGCGCGTGGCGGAGACGGTGGGCGAGATCCCGAGCAGGTCGAAGTGCGCCTGGTTGCGCGGGTCGTTGACACGGGCGATCACCTTCGGGACGCCGTACTTCTCGCGCGCCAGCTGGCTGATGATCAGGTTGTCCTCGTCGTCGCCGGTCAGGGCCGCGACCACGTCCGGAGGCCGGGCGATGCCGGCGCGCTCGAGCACGAAGATCTCGGTTGCGTCACCGACCAGCACCTGGTGCTCGAACTCCTGCTCGAGCCGCTCGAAACGGTCGCGGCGCTGCTCGATCAGGGTCACCTCGTGACGCCCGTCCTGGAGCAGCACGCGCGCGAAGTTCGCGCCCACCTTGCCGCCGCCCGCGATCAGGATGTACATCAGTGCCCCGTCCAGTGACGCCACGTATGTGTTGCCGGATGGGGCACTAGGCCGGTGTCTCGGCCGGACGGACCTCGCAGGCGCGCACGGCGTCCATCAGCACCTCGATCGCGACAGAGGTCGGGCAGACGGTGCGCAGCCCGCGCCGGCGGTAGAACTCGGCCCGCGCCGGGTCGAGCACACGCACGACGACGCACTGGTTGTCGAAGCGCTGCTGGGCGACCTGGCCGATGACGATGTTCGTGTTGTCGCCGTTCGTCGCGACGACGACCGCTTCGGCCTCCTCGATCCCGGCTTCGCGCAGCACCTCGATGTCCATTCCGTGGCCGAGGACGAACCCGCCCCGCCACTGCTCGCCGAGCCGGTTGAGCGCCTCCTCCTTCTCGTCGACCGCGGTCACGTCCCAGCCTTCGCGGTCGAGCTCGAGGGCGATGCTGGAGCCGACGCGGCCGCAGCCGATGACCAGCGCCTTCATGCGCTCAGCCTAGCTCACTGGCTGAAGTCGCCGTCCTCCTCCATCACGCCCTCCGGGAAGGCGACGACCAGGACCTCGCAGGGCGCCTTGCGGAGGACGTATTCGACGGTGGGCGAGAAGAACCGCGACTGGCGGCGCCAGCGGGGCGCGGAGCCGAGGACGATCAGGTCGGCGCCACTCCGCTCGGCCTCCCGGACGATCGCCTCGCCGATCGAGCGCGCCCGGACGGTCTCGGCCCGCACCTGGACGCCGTGATCGGCCCCCAGGAGCTGAGCCTCCGCAAGCGAGGCCACGGCGCGCTCGTCCTCGTCGCCGGCCTCGGTCTCGAGCGGGCGGTCGAGCGGGACGCGGATCACGTGCAGCGCCTCCACGTCGGCGCCTCGCTCCTGGGCCAGCTTGACCGCCGTCGCGACCATCTCCTCACCGATCAGCCCGAGCTTCATCGGGACGAGGATGCTCGAGAACTCCGTGTAGGGAAGGTCCTCCGGCGGGGCTTCGATCCGCTCGAGCAGGCCCTCTCCGCGCGCCCTCCGGACGAGCGCGTACACGAGCAGGCCGGCGACCAGCCATAGCGGGCCCCCGTAGCGGGCGCCCGCGTGCGTGGCGAGAGCGATCACGAAGACGGCGAAGGTGGCGGCCGACCCGACCACGGCCGGCAGCGGCACCTCCACGCCCCGGACGCGGATCCCTCCCGGAGCCCGGTAGGGGCGGCGAAGCTCGGGCTCCGTGAAGCGGAGCCGGATCACGGCGAGCTGGGCCGCGGTGAACGCGGCGAGCACGCCGAAGCTGAAGAGGCTCGCGAGGAACGCGATCTCGTCCGTCATGAACGACGTCCCGAGCAGGAGCGCGATCGAGATCACCGCCGCGGCGACGATCGCCTCGGGCGAGACGAGCGTTCTGCGGTTCAGGCGCCCGAAGGCGCGCGGGAGCTGACCGTGCTCGCCCAGCGAGTGCGCGAGGCGGGTGAACCCGGAGATCGACGTCGTCACGGCGACCAGCAGGATCACGGCGCCGGTGAGGCCGACGTAGATTCGCAGCGCGTCGACGAGGCTGCCGGGGACGTGGCCGTCCAGTGCGGCGACGATCCCGACGAGCGGCGCATGCAGCCAGCGGGTGCCGAGGGCGGTCGTGCCGTTCTCGCCCGGGAAGGCCGAGAGCGCGACCAGGGCGATCGCGACGTAGATGACGACGACGAGCCCGATCCCGGAGAAGAGGCTGCGCGGCAGGTCACGCCCCGGCTCGCGCGCCTCCTCGGCGAGGTTCGCGACGGTCTCGAGCCCCGTGTAGGCGAGCATTGCGAGCGGCAGCGCGAATGCGATCTGGTGCCACGAGGGCTCGCCCCCGATCGAGATCCCGCGCGTGAGGGCGTCGCCGGAGAAGAGGAACGCGAAGCCGAGCGCGACCAGCCCGGCCTGCGTAACGAGGTCGAGCACTGCGACCACGATCCCGTAGCGGTAGAAGGCCGATCGCCGGACGAGCCGGAGGCCGGCCATTACCACGATCACGCCGACGGCGACGACCAGGTCCCAGGGATCCCGGCCGAGCGCATCGATCTTCAGCGCCGCGGAGAGGTAGTGCGGCAGGAAGAGCGCCGAAAGCGCGATCACGATCAGGTAGTCCAGGAAGAGCGCCCAGCCGGTGAGGAAGCCGGCGAGGTCGTTGAACGCGCGGCGGACGAACGTCGCGGCGCCGCCCGTCTCCGGGATCGCGGCCGTGCCCTCCGCATATGAGAGCGAGACAACGACGAAGAGGGCACCCATCAGCGCGAGCACCTCGGGCGTCAGGCCGAGCGCGTGCAGCGCGATGATCCCGAGCGCGACGTAGATCGAGGAGGCGATCTCGCCGTACGCAACCGAGAAGAGCGCGGGCGCGTCGAGCACCCGCTGGAGCCCCACGATCTTGCGCGCCACGAGCGGAGGTTAGAGCAAGGGGAGGATCTTCAGCGCGGACGGTAAAGGAGGTACAGCCGCCCGGCCCCGAGCCCCACGAAGAGCGCGCCGATCAGGTAGCCGACCCCGCCCCCCTGCCGCCAGGTCTCGACGACCATCGCGACGCCGAGGCCGAGTGCGGCGAGCCCGAAGAGCGTGACCGCGGTGCGGTAGGAGCCCCTCACATGGCGCCCCGCGTGGCCGCGACCAGCACCCGGCAGGGGGCGTTCTTGAGTACGAAGTCGACTGTTGCGCCGAAGATCCGCCGGCCGGCACGGTGCGCGTCCCGCCGTGGAGCGCCCATCACGATGATCTCGCTGTTCCGGCGCTCAGCCTCGTCGACGATCGCCCGGCCGGCGTTCCGCGCGCGGACGATCCGGCCGACCACGTTCACGCCGTAGGCGTCGCCGATCGCCCGCGCCTCGTCGAGCAGGTCGTGCGCCCGCTCCTCCGCGGCCTCGGGCGACTCCGCGTCGAGCGGCAGGTCGAGCGGCACCTCGAGCGCCGTCAGGGCGACGATCGACGCGCCGCGCTCGGTCGCAAGCCCGCAGGCGAGGTCGACCGCAGCCTCGGACTCGTGCCGGTCGATCAGCGGCACGAGCACATTCCGGTACTCCAGCGCGAGCGCGGGCCCCATCGCGATCGGCGCGCGCACGGTCTCGGTCAGCGAGACGTGGAGCACGCGGCGACGGTAGACCCAGTACATCGCGAACCCGGCGATAAGCCAGCCGAGCCCGGCATAGCGTGTGTCGGGCGTCCGCCAGACGACCACGATCCAGGCGAGGCCGGTGCAGGCCGCGCCGAGCAGCGCGAACAGCGGCCAGTCGACACCGCGGACGCGCAGGTTGGGCCGGCCGCGGAAGACGAGCTCCTCGTCCCGGCGCTTGTAGCGCAGGGCGATCACCGAGATATGCGCGATCGAGAACGAGAGCATCGCGCCGAACGAGTACATCGTCCCGAGGAAGTCGACCTTGCCCGGCAGCAGGGTCAGGATCGAGATGAACCCGGCGAAGAAGACGAGCGCGAGCCACGGGGTCTTGAAGCGCGGGTGGAGGCTCCGGAAAGCCGCCGGCAGCTGGCGGTAGCCCGCCATCGCGTACG
The DNA here is from genome assembly GCA_963779895.1 of uncultured Actinomycetes bacterium. Lineage (GTDB taxonomy): Bacteria > Actinomycetota > Thermoleophilia > Gaiellales > Gaiellaceae > AC-32. Next base: position 347,871 of record CAWAAD010000001.1, read on the forward strand.
TGATCCGGGAGGCGCCGATCACGCCGGCGTTCGTCGCGATGAACAGGATCGTCGCCGCGAGCACGCCGACGTACACGCGGAGGACGTGGAGCAGGACGCCCGAGACGCCGAGGTGGTTGACCACGCCGAGCACCGGATCATTCGCGTAGCCGTGCTCGCCGTTGATGGTCTTGTCCGGGCCGAGGCCGAGCAGCGTCTTGCCATGCTCGACCGGCAGGGCGGAAAGCGCGATCGCGGGGAGCGTGAAGAAGATCGCCCAGACCGCGACGACCGTCATCAGGTAGGCGCGCGGCACGTTGCGGGCGGGGTCGCGAGCCTCCTCGGCGAGGTTCGAGACGGTCTCGATCCCTGTGTAGGCGATCATCCCGACCGGGATCGCGAGCAGGAAGTTGCCCCAGCTCGGAGTCACGCCGAGATTGACGTTCGAGACGAGGATGTGCGGGTTGAGGACGAGCACGAACCCGATCAGCACGAGCAGGAGCTGCGTCGCGAAGTCGATCACGGCGAGGAAGATGTTCAGGCTCGCCGCCTCGCGGATCCCGACCACGTTGAGGCCGACCAGGGTCACGATCACGACCGCTCCGCCGACGATGTCCCACGGATTTGTCCGCAGCGGCCCCCAGAAGATCGAGAGGTAGTGCGGCACGAAGAACGCCGAGATCGAGATCGTGATCACGTAATTGAGCATCTGCGCCCAGGCCGCACCGAAGCTGACGACCTCGTTGAAGGCGTGCCGCGCGAAGCTCGAGGAGCCGCCGGCCTCCGGGTAGCGGACCGTGCCCTCGGCGTAGGTCATCGTCGTCGCAGCGAAGATCAGGCCGGCGATCAGGAAGACGAGCGGCGTCAGGCCGAGGGCGAAGACCGCCGTGACGCCGAGCGCGTAGTAGATCGACGAGCCGACGTTGCCGTAGACGGTCGCGAACAGCGCCGGGGCGCCGAGAACCCGTTCGAGCCGCTGCTCCCGGCGCCTTCTCGACACGGCTGGACTCTAGTGGCGTCCCCGGCGGCAAGAACGCCGGCTACACCGGTGTACATCGGTGTAGATGTAGCTGTACATCTACATCAAGGGTCGAGCGAGGCTCGAGGGTTTGGCGGGTGCCCCGCCGCACGTGCGCGCTTGCTCAGGCGTGGATCGAGACCAGCAGAGGGATGATCAAGATCGCGACGATGTTCGTGATCTTGATCATCGGGTTGATCGCCGGCCCCGCCGTGTCCTTGTAGGGGTCGCCGACGGTGTCGCCGGTGACCGCCGCCGCGTGCGCCTCCGAGCCCTTGCCGCCGTGGGCGCCGTCCTCGATCAGCTTCTTCGCGTTGTCCCACGCCCCGCCGCCCGAGGTCATCGCGATCGCCAGGAAGAGCCCGGTCACGATCGTCCCGATCAGCAGGCCTCCGAGCATCCGCGCGTTGATCAGCCCCACGACGACCGGGAAGCCGATCGGGATCAGCGCCGGGACCATCATGCTCTTGATCGCGGAGCCCGTGACGATGTCGATCGCGCGGCCGTACTCGGGGCGGGCCGTCCCCTCCATGATCCCCGGAATCTCCGCGAACTGGCGCCGCACCTCGGTCACGACCAGCCCGCCGACACGTCCCACCGCCTCCATCGCGAGCGAGGCGAAGAGGAACGGCATCAGACCGCCGATGAAGAGCCCGGCGATCACCCAGGCGTCGCTCAGGCTGAACGTGGTCGTCAGCCCCTGGTCCGAGAGGCCCGTCGTATACGAGTCGAACAGGACGAGCGCGGCGAGCGCGGCCGAGCCGATCGCGTAGCCCTTCGTCACCGCTTTTGTCGTGTTGCCGACGGCGTCGAGCGGGTCGGTGATCGCGCGCACGGATTCGTCCAGGTCGGCCATCTCGGCGATCCCGCCGGCGTTGTCCGTGACCGGGCCGTAGGCGTCCAGCGCGACGATCAGGCCGGTCATCGAGAGCTGAGCCATCACCGCCACGCCGATCCCGAACAGCCCCGCGAAATGGTGGGCGACGAGGATTCCGGCGGCGATCACGATCACCGGCAGGGCCGTTGCCTGCATGCCGACGGCGAGGCCCTCGATGATGTTGGTCGCGTGACCGGTGCGCGACGCGCTCGAAATCTGCTTGACCGGCCTCCAGCGGGTGCCGGTGTAGAACTCGGTGATCCCGACCAGCAGGAACGTGACGATGAGCCCGACGAGCGCCGAGATGTAGAGATCCCAGAAGCTGAACCGGCCGAGTCGAAGGCGAGCGTGACCGGGATGAACCCGAGCGCGGACAGGAACGTCGCGACGAAGACCGCCTTGTAGAGCGCGTTCATGATCGAGCCGCCCTTCCCCACGCGCGCGAAGAAGGTGCCGATCACCGAGGCGAGGATCGAGATTCCGCCGATCGCGAGCGGGAACAGCCAGAGACGGCTGGTCGGGAAGGCCTTCGCGAGCAGCATCACGGCGACCGCGGTGACCGCGTACGTCTCGAACAGGTCTGCCGCCATTCCGGCGCAGTCGCCGACGTTGTCGCCGACGTTGTCGGCGATCACGGCCGGGTTGCGCGGGTCGTCCTCGGGGATCCCGGCCTCGATCTTGCCGACGAGGTCGGCGCCGACGTCGGCCGCCTTGGTGTAGATCCCGCCGCCCAGACGGGCGAAGACGGAGATCAGCGAGCCGCCGAACGCGAGCCCGACGAGATCGTCGATCGCCGACTCGTGCGAGTTGCCGAGCCAGCCGGTCAGCACCCAGTAGTAGCCGGCGACGCCGAGGAGCCCGAGCCCGACGACGAGCAGGCCGGTCACGGAGCCGGCGCGGAACGCGACGTTCAGCGCCGGTTTGAGCCCCCGCTTGGCGGCCTGGGCGGTGCGCACATTCGATCGGACCGCGACGTTCATCCCGATGAAGCCGGCGGCCGCCGAGAGCAGCGGCGCCGATCAGGAACCCGATCGCGGTTCCCCAGCCGAGTTTGTTGTAGAAGCCGAGCAGGAGGAAGGGAACGATCGCGACGATCGCGATCGTCGTGTACTGGCGGCGCAGGTACGCCGCGGCGCCCTCCTGGACGGCTCGCCCGATCTCCTGCATCCGCTCGTCGCCGGGCGGCTGCCTCAGGAGCCAGACGGTGAGGCCGATCCCCCACGCGACGGCGAAACCCGCACAGAGAAGGGCGAAGAGCACGGCGTGGTCGCTGAAGAAGTCCAGGATCTCCTCCTACAAACTCGGCGCCGAGACACCCCGGCGCCGCGCTTTTCTATCACAGTCTGGCTCCGCGAAGCGCCGTCGAGCAAAGGTGCTCCTCCGGCTGCGGCGGGATCTTCGGGACGACGGCGAAGAGAAGCTCGCGCAGGCGTTCGTTGTTTGCGTTGAAGACCTCGACCACCTGCTCGTGCGAGACGGGAGGCGTCCCCTCGACGCCGACGTCGTGGTCAGTGACCATCGAGATGTTGGCGTAGCAGAGCTCGAGCTCCCGGGCGAGGTAACCCTCGGGGTAGGCGGTCATGTTGATCACGTCCCAGCCGGCGTCCTGGAACCACTTCGACTCGGCGCGCGTGGAGAAGCGCGGGCCCTGGATGGTGACGACCGTGCCGCCGTCCCGGACCGGGATCCCGAGGTCGCCGGCCGTCTCGACGAGCAGCCCGCGGAGATCGGGGCAGTACGGATCCGCTGCGGAGACGTGCGTCGTTTCCGGCCCGTCGTAGAACGTGTCGGCGCGGCCGCTCGTGCGGTCGACGAACTGGTCGCAGACGACGAACTCGCCGAGCTCGAGCTCCCGCTTCAGCGCGCCGGAGGCGTTCGGGCCGATGATCCGCCGCACGCCGAGCTCCTTCATCGCCCAGACGTTGGCGCGGTAGGGGATCGCGGTGCGGCGGCAGCTCGTGCTTCACGCCGTGCCGCGGCAGGAAGGCGACCCGCTGCCCCTCGATCTCGCCGACCACGAACGGCGCGGACGGCTTGCCGTAGGGCGTGTCGAGCTCGACCTCCTCGACGTCCTCGAGGAACGAGTAGAAGCCCGAACCGCCGAAGATTCCGATCACGTCGCCGCCGACGGGCGTAGGCGAGCTGCAGGTTCGCGACCACCTGCCCGAAGTCGCGGAGCGCCTCCTCGGGCACCGAGCCCTCGAGCACCGGCACGAGCGCCCTCAGTGCCTCGATCGCCAGCTTCGCCTGCTCGAGGTCCTTCTCCTCGTCGCCGAGGCGGCGGTAGCCGAGCGAGGAGACCGTGAAGAAGCGTCTGCAGGAGCACATCCGAGACCTTGAGCTTCGCCAGCTCCTCCTCGGCCGCTCGAGCACTCCTCCTCGACGTCGGCTTCGGCTCTTCCTCAGCCAGGACCGGTTCCCTGGGCCGACCTGCTCGGCGTAGATCTCCTCGAGCGTCGCGCCCTCGGCGCGGCGGGCGATCTGGCGCTCGGCCGCGTTCGCCGCGGGATTACGAGGTGCGAGCGCGGCGCCGATCTGCTCCGCGGCGGGCAGCACCCATTCGAGCAGCCTCTCGAGCTGCGCCCGGGCCGGCCGCACGTCGCCGCTCTCCAGGTCGATCAGCTCGCCCGAGAGCCCGTAGCGGATCGCACGCCAGAAGTTCTCCTCGATCAGCCGCTGCGGATGGTTGGGCAGCGGCTCGCCCTCGTCCAGGGCCGCCGCGATCCGGATCGTGAGCGCGTAGCAGAGCGCCGCGAGCGAGCGCGCCTCCGCGAGGTCCGGCTGCGCGTCGCAGATCCGGATCTCGATCGTCGGGAAAGGCGAGGTGCGGTCGCACGCTCCACCACATCTGCGTGTGCTCGTCGATCGAGCCCGTGTCGTAGAGCCAGCGCACGTAGCGCTCGAAACCGTCCCAGCCGTCGTACGCGTCGGGGACGCCGCAGCGCGGAAACATGCGCGTGAAGATCTGCGTCCGGACCGAGTGGAGGCCCGTGTCGACTCCCTCGAGGAAGGGCGAGCTCGCCGAGACCGCGAGCAGCTCCGGGAGGAAGTTGCGGAGCGCATTGCAGACGGCGACGGCGCGGTCGGGGCCCTTGATCGCGACGTGGACGTGCAGGCCGAAGCTGTTGTTGCGCCAGACGACGTAGCGCAGGATCTCGTCGTTGCGGCGGTAGTGCGGCGTGTCGATGATCCGCTGCTCCTGCCAGGGACTCCACGGGTGGGTGCCCGTCGCCGCGAGCGCGACCCCCAGCGAGTCGGCGAGCTCGAGAGCTGTGTCCGACGCTCCCCGACGGCGACGGCGGCCTCGTCGAAGTCCGCGCAGCGCCCCGTGCGCACCTCGACCTCCGAGGCGATCAGCTCGCCGACGAGGTGCGGCTCGAGCGGCGTGCCCTTCGCCGCCGCCTGGAGCTCCTCGAAGCGGTTCGAGAGGGCGAGCGTCTCGGGGTCGAGGATCGCGAACTCCTCCTCCACGGCGACCGTGAAGTCGCGCGCCTGCTCGTACTGCTCGCGCGCGAGGCTCGATCTGCTCCTCCGGGCTGAGGCGCTGGGAGTCCCCCAGCGCCCACTACATTATTGAAAGGGCTGCAACAGCCTTTGCGCGACGGAGCGCCAGCTCCAGAGCTGGACGGCCGCGGAGCGGGCGCGCCTCGGAGAGCCGGGCGCGCTCGGCCGGCTCGAGCGCGAGCAGGCGCCTCAGCTTCTCGGCCAGGTCGGCGGCCTCGCCGCTCGCGAAGCTCGTCAGGCCGCGGTGCTCCGGCGGATACTCGGCCTCGAGCCCCTCGGCGATCTCCTCGAGCCCGGAGTGGCGGGCGACGAGGGGCGGGCAGCCCGCGGCGGCGGCCTCGGCGGCGACCATGCCGAAGGCCTCCGGGAAGATCGAGGGCACGACGACGACGTCCGCGAGCGGGAGCAGGTGGACGAGATGGCGATGCTCGAGCGCGCCCGGTGAAGAGCGTGCGCGGGGGCGCCATCGCCTCGAGCTCGCCGCGGTAGTCGCCGAACCCGACGATCACGGCTCGGGCGTCGAGGCCCCGCAGAGCCTCGAGGACGAGGTGGACGCCCTTGTTGCGGAGGAGCTTGCCGAAGTACACGACGGTCGGCTCGTCGTCCTCGAAGAAGGCGGCCAGTCGGGCGGCGTTGCCCTCGTCGGGCAGCCGCTCGTTCGCGTTGCCGGCATTCGGCGGGTCGAGAAGCGCCTCCTCGAGCAGCGCCTCGAGCGCGGCCGCGCGCTCCGCGGCCGGAACTCCTCGACGTCAACGCCGGGCGGCACCTCGCGCACGCGCTCGACGTGGCCGGCCACCTCTTCGAGGACCGGCGGATGTGCGCGGAGCCGACGAACACCGCCTCAGCGCCGGCCAGCGCCTCCCGCCCCCACGCCGCCAGCTCGGCGTTGCCGCGCATCGAGTACTCGAGCTCGGAACCGTGCGCCTTGACCGCGTAGCGGGCGCCCGACGCCGGCGGCGACCGGCCCGCCCGGGACGACGTGGTTGGCGAAGACGAGGTCGGCCGGCAGCTGCCGGCGCAGAGCCGCGGCGTTCAGCTCGACGTAGCGCTCGCGCTCGGCGGGCGTCAGCTCCGGCAGGCGGCGCGCCTCGACGCCCTCGTAGCGGTCGAAGACGAAGACCGGAAGAAGCCCGTCGATCTCCGGGCGGACCGTGCTCGCCCGGCCGAGGTCGTACTGCCCCGGCCGCGGCTCCTGCGAGAAGACGACCACGTCGTGCCCGCCGAGGCTCCACTCCCGCGCGAGCGAGCGCGTGTAGACGTTCGAGCCCGTCCCGCCGAGCAGGTACCCGTGCCAGAGCAGGATCCTCAATGCGGCGCTCAGGTCAGGTGGAAGTAGAGCGCGTGGAGCAGGTCGACGGCTGGGTTCGAGGTGTGGACCGTCACGTCGCCGGGGACGTCGAGCAGCGCCTCGGAGTAGTTGAAGATGATCTTCACCCCCGCCCCCACGAGCTCGTCAGCGACCTGTTGCGCGCTGTCCGCGGGCACCGCCACCACGCCGACGATGATGTTTCGCTCCCGCACGACGCTCGGCAGCGACCGCACGTCGCCCACGGTCAGCGAGCCGATCGCCTGGCCGATCTTGTCCTGATCGCTGTCGAACACGGCCGCGATGTGGATCCCGTGCTCGGCGAAGATCGGCGAGCTCGCGATCGCCTGCCCGAGGCGGCCGGCCCCGACGAGCGCGATGTTGTGCTGCCCCTGGGTCCGCAGGATCTTCCGGATCTCGCCGAGCAGCGAATCGACGTTGTAGCCGACCCCGCGCTTGCCGAACTTGCCGAAGTTGGACAGGTCACGGCGGATCTGCGTCGCGTTGATGTTCGTGTAGTCCGCGATCTCCTGGGAGGAGATGCGGTCCTTTCCCATCTTCTTGGTCTGAGCCAGCACCTGGAGGTACCGGCTCAGGCGTGCGGCGACCCCGACCGTCACGCGTTCCGTCGTCGCCGTTCCCGTTCCGTGAGCAGTCGCTTGTGACAGAGCACAACGATTGTGCCAGCCCGCGTCGCTCCGCGCGTCAGACCGTCACAAACTTGCCTCTTCCGACCGAGTTTGTGCCGCTGCCAGCCGGCGCCGGAAAGCGTCCTCGAAGACGTAGTAGGTGAAGGCGCGCTCGCCGTCGATCTCGACCACCGGGATCAGCTCCCGGTAGCGCTTCTCGAGCTCGGGATCGCCGTCGATAGCGGTCTCCTCGAGGTCGAACCCGAGCTCCGCGCGGAGCTCCCGAACCTGCGCGAGCGCCCGCTCGCAGAGGTGGCAGCCGTCTGCGTGGTAGACGACGACTCTAGGGATAGAGCCCACGCGTGACGGTGGCCTCCGCGACGCGGCCGACCGCCACGCCGTAGGACGCCGCGCGCATCGCCGTCTGCCGCTCCTGGGCGAGATGCCAGGTCTCGTTGAAGGCCCGCGTGACGATGTCCCGCAGCTTCGAGTTGACCTCGGGCTCCTTCCAGAAGTACTCCTGGAGGCCCTGGACCCACTCGAAGTAGGAGACGACGACGCCGCCCGCATTCGCGAGGATGTCCGGCAGGACCGTCGCACCGCGGTCCTCGAGGATCTCGTCCCCACGCGGTGTGACGGGCCCGTTCGCCCCTTCACAGATGATCGACGCCTTGACCTTGTCGGCGTTCTCGTGGGTGATCACCTGCTCGAGCGCGCACGGGGCGAGCACGTCGCAGTCGACGAGCAAGAGCTCCTCGTTGGTGATCTCGTCCGCCCCGCGCAGGCCGTTCAGCGTCCCTGTCTCCTGCTTGTGCGCGAAGGCGGCGGGGACGTCGATCCCGTTCGGGTTGTAGAGAGCCGTGGTCGAGTCCGAGATCGCGACGACGGTCGCGCCCTCCTCGGCGAGGAACTTCGAGAGAAAGCTGCCGACGTTGCCGAACCCCTGGACGGCCACGCGGAGCCCGTCCAGCTTGGAGTCGCGCTTGCGCACCGCCTCCTGGATGCAGTAGAGGCAGCCGCGCGCGGTCGCCTCGAGCCGTCCGAGCGAGCCGCCGACGTTCAGCGGCTTGCCGGTGACGACGCCGAGCACGGAGTGGCCCTTGTTCATCGAGTACGTGTCGAAGATCCAGGCCATCACGGTTCCGTCGGTGCCGACGTCGGGTGCCGGGATGTCCTTCTCCGGCCCGATCTCGTTGATGATCTCGCTCGTGTAGCGCCGCGTCATGCGCTCGAGCTCGCCGCGCGTGAGCTTCTTCGGATCACAGACCACGCCGCCCTTCGCCCCGCCGAACGGGATGTTCATCAGGGCGCACTTCCAGGTCATCCACATCGAGAGCGCCTTGACCTCGTCGAGCGTCACGTCGGGGTGGTAGCGGATGCCGCCCTTCGACGGGCCGCGCGCGATGTTGTGCGTAACCCGGAAGCCCTCGAAGGCGTGGACGCTACCGTCGTCCATCGTCACGGGCGCCGAGACGATGATCGCCTTCTTGCACTCCTGGAGGATGTTCACCAGGCGCTGGTCGATGTCGAAGATCTCGGCGACGCGGCGCAGCTGCTCGCGGGCGATCTGGAAGGGGTTCTCTCGGAGGTGGGACTCGGGCGCTTCGACTGTGGTCACGCGTTCTCCTTCGGAGGTCGGGTCAACGGCAAAACCGCCGCAAAGCTACCGGATTCGGAAGGCGATCGTCCTGCGGGTGGCGGGCTCGCCGGCCGTCGGCACGGCCAGGAGCCGGATCCGGTAGCGGCCGGCCGCCAGGCGGGTCCCTTCCGGGTCGCGGCCGGTGAGCCCGATCGCTACCTGTCCCGGCAGGACGTCGCGAAGCCGGGCCAGCAGCCCGAGCCGCTCGCCCCCGCGCCAGAGCTCGACGTCGAGGCGCGCCAGAGGCTCCACCTGCAGGCCGGTCGGCTCCTGGGTCAGGCCCCCCGCGCGCAGCGAGAGCACCGCCGGCGTCGTGTCCGAAGGACGAAACGCGGACGACGAGAGCGCGACGGCGGAGAGGAGCGGCCGGCCGCTCGCCCCGAAGGTGATCGCCCACGGAACGCGCAACGGCGTCGAGCCGCGCGGAAGCAGCTCGACCGCGCCTTCGGCCGAGCCGGCGGCGGGCGGAGCTCCTTGCAGACGCGCGACCAGGCGAACCGCCGCCGACCCTCCCCGCTTCAGCCGGACGACCGCCGGGAACGGCGTGATCTCGAGACCGCCCTGGCCGCCTCCGCGGATCCGCACCCGGAAGCGCCGCGACGAGACGTTGCGCAGGACGAGACGCTGACTGGAGTGCCAGCCGTCTCCCTGCGCCCTCCCGAAGGCGAGCGTGTCGGGGAGCGCCGACAGCTCGCCTGCCGCGGCGGCGCCGACGTCGATCAGGCCGCCGCCCTGCGCGGTCACGCTCGTGCCCGCCAGGGGGTCGGCGGTGCCGGCGAGCAGGCTCTTCAGGTCGGCTGCGCGCAGGTCGGGCCGAAGCTCGGCGAGGAGCGCGGCCGCTCCTGTGACGAGCGCGGCCGCTGCGCTCGAGCCGTTGACGGTGCCGTAGCGGGGGGAGCCGTCCTCGTTGTGCCCCGGCTCGGAGGTCGCGAGGGCGACGCCCGGGGCGGTCAGGTCGGGCTTCACGCGCGCGTCGAAGGCGAGCCCTTGCGAGGAGAATGCGGCGACGGCGGAGCCGTCCCGGTCGTCCACTGTGCGGGGCCGCCCGATCGAGACGACCACGTGTGCCTGCCGGGAGAGGGCACGTCCGGCCTCGCGGGCGACCGGCTCGGAAACGCTCACCACGGGAACGTCGACACCCTCGTCCAACCCGAGGCCGCCCGCCGGGAGCTCGCTCCCGTGGACGATGGCTGCAAGCGCCCCGGCCCGTACGGCGTACTCGATCGCGAGGCGCGGGTCGTCGCCTGCCTGAACGAACGCGGCCCGCCCGGCGACGAGGCTCAGACCGTGGTCGTCGAAGAAATCGCCGAGCGCCGGCTCGCCGCTCGTCCCCGGCTGCCGCGGCGCCGCGAGCTCGAGCTCGACCGGCCTCGTCGACACGACCGCGCCCGCCAGCGGCAAGGGACGAGCCAGCAAGAGGCGCAGGCCCGTCCGCAGCGCGACCGGAACCTCCTGCGAGCGCCTGCGCAGGTCGGCGGCGCCGACGGTGAGCGACGCCGGAGCGCCCCCGGGGCTGCCGATGCTCCCGAAGACGGGGCCCGCCGCCCCGTCGTTCCCGGCAGGCGCGACGACGAGCGTGTCCAGCTGCAGGGCTCCCTTCACCGCCCGCGCCTCCGGGGAATCCGCGAAGGCCGCATAGGGCTCGACCGCACCGACCACAGCCAGCCGTGCCGCGTCGTGGGCGTCGCCGTCGAGGTTCGGGTCGACCGCGCGCTCCAGGCCCGCGATCAGCTGGTCGCTACGCGAGTAGACGGCCCAGCCCCCGGTCAGGTCGCGCTGCCAGCCGACGACTCTGATCGGAAGAACCGACGCGCCCGGCGCCACGCCGGTGATCCCTCCGGGGCCGCCCGCGCCGACGAGCAGCCCCGCGGTCTCGGTCCCGTGCTGCTCGAGGCGGGACGGCTCGGCGGGGTCGGCGACGGCGGGCGTATCGCTCCGTGTCTCCGGGTCGACGACGTTGATCCCGGGAAGGATCCGCCCGTGCAGGAACGGCTGCTCCTGGTCGACGCCCGTGTCGAGCAGCGCGATCGTCACGCCGCGGCCGTCGTAGCCCGGCAGCCGGAGCGAGGGCAGCCCGCCGGCGCTGGAGGAGAGCTCCCCGTTGCCGAGCAGCCGCGAGGAGAGTGACGCCGGGTACGCGACCCGCACCGGGTAGACGCCGGCCACACCGGGTTGCCGCTCCAGCAACGCGACCGCGCGGGCATCGAGCGGCGCCGAGAAGCCGTTGAGAACACGGGCGAAGCTGAAGTCGGCCCGGACCCGGACGCCGTGTGACCCGAGCTCGCTGAGGAGCTGCTTCTGGGCCGCGACGGCCGTTCGCGTCCACTCGTGTTCCTGCCGCTGGGTCGCGAGGCCTCCGTGCGCGGCCACCTGCTGCGCAAGCGACGCCGCCTTCAGCACGACGAGCATGCGCTGGCCGACGGTGACGCTCGGGCGCGGTCCGCCGACGAGGCCGCGCCAGGAGGAGGCCTGCGACCCGAACCGCCGCTCACCGGCTCCGCCCGTCCCCAGGCCGACCGCCAGGAGAACCGCGGCGACCATCGCGAGCGCGGCCGCGATCTTCAACGCGTCAGCGGTTCTGCGCGTAGGCATCGAGCTCAAGATAACGCGGGCAGGGGATCGTCTCCGCGTAGCGAGCGGCCGAGGCGATCATGGCGGCGTTGTCCGTGCAGAGCTCCGGCGGCGGCGCGACGGCGTCCGGAAGCGCGGCTCGGAGCTCCGAGTTGGCCGCCACCCCGCCGACGACCGCGATCCGTTCCGCCCCGGTCCGCTCCGCTGCCTCCAGCGTCCGCGCGGCGAGCGCGCGCACGATCGCCCGCTGGTAGCTCGCGGCGAGGTCGGCCCGGCGCCGTTCGAGCTCGCCGCCCAGGGAGCGGGTCTCGTAGAGGAGCGCGGTCTTCACGCCCGAGAAAGAGAAGTCCAGCCCTGGGACGCGGGCGACCGGGAACGAGAACGCGTCCGGGTCGCCCTCGCGCGCGAGCCGGTCGACCTCGGCGCCGCCGGGATAGCCGAGGCCGAGCAGCCGGGCGCCCTTGTCGAAGGCCTCGCCGGCCGCGTCGTCGAGAGTCCCTCCCAGCACGCTGAACGAGCCGCGCTCGTGGACGTCGAGCAAGAGCGTGTGCCCGCCGCTCGCGAGCAGGCACAGGAAAGGCGGCTCGAGCGGCGCCGGCTCGAGATAGAGCGCGGCGACGTGCCCCTGCAGGTGGTCGACCGGAGCGAGCGGCAGGCCTCGCGCCCACGCGAGCGCCTTCGCCGCCGAGAGCCCGACCAGCAGCGCGCCGATCAGGCCGGGCCCCTGCGTGACGGCGACGCGATCGACCTCGTCGAGCGTCAGGTCCCCGAGCGCCTCGCGCACGACGGGAAGCACGAGCTCCAGGTGGTGCCGCGAGGCCACCTCCGGCACGACCCCGCCGAAACGCGCATGCAGGTGCGCCTGCGAGGAGACGACGCTCGACCGGATCTCGCCGCGCTCGGTGACGACCGCGGCGGCGGTCTCGTCGCACGAGGTCTCGATCCCGAGGATCATGCGCTAGAGGCTTGATGTGGATTCGGCTCCCCGAGGGGCCGTCTCAGACCAAGCCAGGGTGGCTCGGCGTCCGCAGGCCAGGCCGGTGGCCTGGTCAAGGGCGACGAGACGTCCTGGCGCCGCGTCTGAGGTGGCAGCCGCGGGACAGGCGCAATTCGCATCAAGCCTCTAGTCGTTCGCGACCAGGTCGCGAACGACCGGGTCTTTCCACATGATCAGCGCGTCTTCGCGGTTGTCCGTGTAGTAGCCGCGCCGCACGCCTCGCGGCCGGAAGCCGAGCTGCTCGTAGAGCTTGATCGCGCCGGTGTTCGAGACCCGGACCTCGAGCGTGTAGCCGCGCCTGCTCCGGCCCGAGGTGAGCTCGAAGAGCCGGTTCATCAGCAGCGAGGCGATCCCCTGGCGGCGGCGCTCGGGCCGGACGGCGACGTTCATCACGTGCCAGGCGTCGACGTAGCGCGAGATCACGAGATAGCCGACGAGCCGGGCGCTGTCCGCGTCGAAGGCGCCGAGGCAGAGCGAGGACGGCTTCGACAGCTCGCTCGCGAACATCGAGCGCGACCAGGGCGTCGGATAGGAGCTGCGCTCGATCTCCTCGATCTCGCCGAGGTCGCGCAGCCCGAGCCGCCGGAGCTCGACGTTGGTCATTGCTTCCGCTCCTCCGCGTCCGGGAGGCGGAGGTAGAGGGGCTCGACCAGCTCTGCCGGGCCGAAGTCCTCGGCGAGCGCGGCGTGAAAGCGAGCCCGCGGCGTGTGGCGCTCGTCGTCTTCCCGGGGGACCTGCGCCTCGCGCTCCTCGAACAGCGTCCGGTAGCGGACGGCGCCGTCGCCGACGCACAGGGTCCCGGGCTCCAGGGCGAGCTCCTGCGGAGCGGTCACGACCGGCTCGCCGCCCACAAGCGAGAACACCTCGCGCCGGCCGGCATCGATCACCGGCAGGGCGCCCGGCGAGCCTGCGGCGAGAGCCTGGAGCGTCGAGACGCCCGCGACCGGCACGTCGAGCGCGAACGCCAGGCCACGCGCGGCCGCGAGTCCGAGCCGGAGCCCCGTGAAGCTGCCGGGCCCGGTCCCGACCGCGAGCCGGTCCAGGTCTCCCTGCGCGACACCGGCCTCGCGCAGCAGCTCGTCCGCGGCCGCGAGCACGCCGACGGCCCGGGAGACCCGCTCTCCCAGCACCGAGCCGTCCCGCACGAGCGCCGCGTGGCAACGCTCGTCGCGGTGTCAAAGGCGAGAGTCAGCACCCCCGAAAAGCCTGTCTAGCAGGGACTTCTCCGAGCTTTCGAGTTCGATCAGTCTATGCGCCGGATCCACGTGCGACAAACGTACCGCTACGCGCGCGGGCGGCAGCGCACCGGCCGCCGCCTCGGGCCACTCGACGAAGCAGATCGCGTCCTCGAAGTACGGCTCGAGGTCGCCCCACTCCGCCGGCGAGAGGCCCCGGAAACGAAAGAGGTCGAGGTGCGAGACGTCCGGCGCCCCCGGATACCGATGCCCGATCGTGAAGGTCGGGCTCGTCACGGCACCGGTCACGCCGAGCGCGCGGCAGGCGCCCCGGACGAAGGTCGTCTTGCCGCTGCCGAGCTCACCGGAGACCGCGACGACGTCGCCGGCGTGAAGGACGCTCGCGAGCCGGGCCGCGACCGCCTCGGTCTCCGCCGGTGAGCCGCTCTTCAGCTCGATCACGGCGACGTCTCGAGAACGGTGCGAATGAACGCCTTCTTGTCGGCCCAGGCGGGGTCGTACGGGCTCAGCTCAGGCGTCAGAAGAGACCGAGCTGAACTGCGGGCTCGGCGGCCGCGACCGGCGCGAGCACCGGCGCTGCCACCGCGACCGGCGCGATCTCCCGCCCGAGCAGCTCCGGCAGGCGCGCGAAGTCCTGCTCGAGGACGCTCAGCATCGCGGGCGTGTAGAGCGCGGCAGCCGGGTGGTAGAGCGGGTAGAGCAGCACGTCGAACGAGCCGACCCTGATCCGCTGCTCGTGACCGTGCACGCGTGTGATCCCGGTGTCCTTGCCGCTGAGCTGCTTGGTGGCGTGGTTGCCGAGCGTCGCGATTACCTTCGGGCGGATCAGCTCCACCTGGCGGAAGAGGTACGGCTCGCAGGCCTCCTTCTCGTCCGGGACCGGGTCGCGGTTGCCGGGAGGACGGCATTTGAGCACGTTCACGACGAAAACATCCCCGCGCGTGAGGCCGATCCCGGCCAGCAGCTTGTCGAGCAGCTTGCCGGCCTGCCCGACGAACGGGATGCCCTGCTTGTCCTCGTGGAAGCCGGGCGCCTCGCCGACGAAGATCAGGTCCGCGTTCGGGTTCCCGTTGCCGAACACGACCTGCGTGCGTCCTTCGTGAAGGCGGCAGCGCGTGCAGCCCGCGACCTGGCGCGCGAGCGCCTCGAGCTCGGTCAGTTGCTCAGTTGCAGCCACAACTTCCGCCGCAACAGCCGCCGGACGATCCGTAGCTGGGCTGCTCGGCGGTGCCGTGCGTCGCGAAGACCGAGAACTGCTTGCGGACGTTCGCGGAAGCGCAGTCCGGGCAGTCCGGCTGTTCGCCGTTCCGGACGAGCTCTTCGAAGTGCGACTCGCACTCCATGCACACGTATTCGTAGATCGGCACCGTGTCAGCAGACCCTAGCAACGGTCCTGGATCTTCGACCTGCTGTCGGACGGACTACGCGGAAGGAAGCTCGAAGAAGAACGTCGAGCCGCTACCGGGCTTCGAGCGAACGCCGATCGTCCCGCCCATCCTGCGCACGAGCTCGCGGCAGATGTAGAGCCCGAGGCCGGTCCCCGCGGGGACGGAGCTCCCGGTGGCGGCGCGGTAGAACTTCTCGAAGACCGACTCCTGCTCGGCGAGCGGGATGCCGACGCCCTCGTCCTGGACCTCGACGCGCACCCCGCCCTCAGAAGGCATTGTCGAGACCCGAACTTCCCCTCCCCGCGGCGAGTACTTGGCCGCGTTGTCGATCAGGTTTACGAGCACCTGTTCGATCCGGTCCGGGTCGCCGACCGCGGTCGCCGCTCCGTCTGGCGCCGTCGTGAGCCGCACCGACTCGGGCAGCTGCTCGCGCATCGTCTCGACGGCCAGCCGGACGAGCTCGGCGAGGTCGACCTGCTCCCGGTCGACGCGCAGGTCGCCGCGGTCGAGCCTGCTCGCCAGCAGCACGTCCTCGGTGATCTGGCTCAGGCGCCTGCCCTGGCTGCCGATCATCTCGAGGAGCTGCCGGCGGCGCTCCGGCGTAAGCTCGATGTCGTCGCGCAGCAGCGTCTGCGCCGCCCCGAGCACCGCGGTCATCGGCGTGCGCAGCTCGTGCGAGATCGAGGCGACGAAGTCGCTCTTCGCCTCGTCGAGCCGGCGCTCGATCGTCAGGTCGCGGAACGCGTAGACGGCGCCGTTCGGGCTCCTGACGGCCATGAAGGACAACCACAGCTCGCGCCGGTCGAGCTCGACTGGAAGCGTCACCGGTCGCGCCGGCGCGCCGCTCGCGGAGACCGGGATCTCGCGGGAGAGTCGCTCCCAGCCGGAGAAGACGACCGCGGCGGGCAGGCCGACGACGTCGCTTCGGGCGCGGCCGGTGACGAGCTCGGCTGCCCGGTTCCAGTGCCGGACGATCCCCTCGTCGTCGAGCAGGAAGATCCCGTCCCCGACCGCCTCCAGCACGCGCGCGGCGTGCTCGCGCTCGGCGGCGGTCGCCTCTGCCCGCGCGCGGGCCGCCGCTTCGGACTGCGCTTGCACGTACAGGCGCGCGTTCCGGACTGCGGCGGCCATCAGCGCGATGAGTCCCTCCGCGAGCTCGAGCTGCTCGTGCGTGTACTCGAAGCGTTCCTGCATCAGCTGCACGACGCCGACGACCTCGCCCTCGTACTTGACCGGCAGCATCATCGCCGACTGGACGAGCGGCGGCCCCTCGTCGGGCAGCTTGCGCAGCTGTCCCTCGCGGTCGACGTCGTAGTAGACCCCGGCCGGGTCCTTGACCTGCTCGGGGACGTCGTTCACGAGCAGCGGCTCCCCGCTCATGATCACCCGGCTCTGCATTCCGCCGCCCTCACGGTTCAGCTTCAGCGGCGGGAAGATCGCCGGGTCGAGCTTCTCGTCCTCGACGAGCGCGTATTCGCAGCGGATCTCCTCGGTCTCGGGGTCGAAGGAGGAGACGATCACCCCGCCGTGCGGGATCGGCTCGACGAGAAGCTCGTGGAAGCGGTCGTAGACCCGCTCGAGCTCGAGCGTCTCGTTCAGGTAGCGGGCGGCTTCGAGGAGCAGCTCCGCCTTCTGTGCTCCGGCGTGACGGCCCACGGTCCCATCATCATGCCCGAGAGGTGCTGGAAGAACTCGGAAAACGCCTGGAAGGACGGATCGTCGCACTGGAGCCCCTCCGGCCCGAGCACGTTTCCGGGCTGCGCGAGGCGGCGGCGGACGAGCGGATCTGGCGCTGGATGCTGACGACCGACTTCCAGGTCTGGCTCGGCTACACGCTCGGAAACGATTCGATGCAGCCGTTCGCCGTGCTGAGAGACGGCGTGGTCGTCGGCTCGACCAGCTACATGTCGCTCGCTCCCGAGCACCGCCGGCTCGAGATCGGCAACACGTGGCTCAACCCTTCCACCTGGGACAGCGGGGCGAATGTCGAGGCGAAGTACCTGCTCCTCCGGCACGCCTTCGAGGAGGTCGGCTGCCGCCGGGTCGAGTTCAAGACCGACGCTCTGAACGAGCGCGCCCGCGCGGCGTTGGCGGCACTGCCCGCGCGGTTCGAGGGGATCCACCGCAAGCACATGATCGCGCGCGGCGGCGAGCGGCGCGACTCGGCCTGGTACGCCGTGATCGACGACGACTGGCCCGAGGTGAAGGCGGCGCTCGAGCGTCGCCTCGAGGGCAAGAGGTTAGATGGCTGACGCCACGATCTCGCGCGTCCGGATGCACGATCTGGCACGCCTGGGCCGCTCCGGCCCGGCTGCGGCCGGCGGAGCCGGCCTCCGCCGCGCCTGCTTCACCACGTCGGCCGCTCACCGATGCAGCCAGCATCGCCGAGCGCCCGCCGCGGCGCCCCAGACGCACCAGCTCGCGCCCCGGAGCGGACGAGCTCATGGCATCAACCATCTAGACTTCCGAACGCCCGGTATCCGCTACGGAACTGGAGCTTTGAATGGTCGAAAGCGTGAACGTGATCGGTCGCGGCCGCGTCGGCTCGGCGCTGACGGCGCGGCTCGAAGAGCGGGGCGTGCCGCTGGTCGAGCGGGACGCCGAGCTGACGCTGCTCTGCGTGCCGGACACGGCCATTCGGGACGTGGCCGAGGGACTATCCCTGGGGCCTGGCCGCTGGGTCGCGCACGTCAGCGGCGCGACGCCGCTCTCGGCGCTCGACCCGCACGAGCGGCGCTTCTCGCTGCATCCGCTGCAGACATTTACCCGCGCGCGCGGGCCGGAGCAGCTCGACGGCGCCTGGGCGGCGGTCACCGCCGAGACGAACGAGGCGAAGGCGCTCGGCTTCGACCTGGCGGGCCTGCTCGGCCTGCGGCCGTTCGAGCTCGCCGACGAGGCGCGGCCGCTCTACCACGCGGGAGCGGCGGTCGCCTCGAACTACCTCGTGACCCTGCACCGAGCCGCGTCGGAGCTGCTCGACGCCGCCGGTGCGCCGCCCGAGGCGCTCGAGCCGCTCATGCGCAGGACGATCGAGAACGGCTTCGAGCTGACCGGGCCGATCGAGCGCGGCGACTGGGAAACCGTAGAGGGGCACCGGGCAGCGATTCGCAGCGTCCGCCCCGACCTGGAGCCGCTCTACGACGTGCTCGCGGAGGCCACGGCACGAGATCCCGCTCCCGGCGCCGGCAAAGCCGCCGCCTCCGCTCGTCGGGGAGCTCCGTCGAGCCTACGCTCATGAGAACCGTCCGCACCGCCGCCGAGCTTCGCGCAGTCCCCCGCTCCGGCTCTGTTGGGCTCGTGCCGACGATGGGCGCCTTCCACGAAGGCCATCTCTCGCTCTTCCGCGCCGCGCGCGCCGAGAACGACGTCGTCGTCGTCAGCCTCTTCGTCAACCCGGCGCAGTTCGCGCCCGGCGAGGACCTCGCGCGCTACCCACGGGACGAGGAGCGCGACGCGCGGCTCGCCGCCGAGGCCGGCGCGGACGTCCTCTTCGTCCCGGCCGTCGAGGAGATCTACCCGCCGGGCTTCCAGACGTGGGTCGACGTCGAGGAGCTGGGCCGCCGCCTCGAGGGCGAGCACCGGCCCGGCCACTTCCGCGGCGTCGCGACCGTCTGCCTGAAGCTCTTCAACCTCGTCCACCCCGACCGCGCCTACTTCGGCCAGAAGGACGCGCAGCAGGCCGCCGTTGTCAGGAGATTGGTCCGGGACCTCGCGCTCGAGGTCGAGATCCGGGTCGCCCCGACCGTCCGCGACAAGGACGGCCTCGCGCTCTCGTCGCGGAATGCCTACCTCTCACCGGACGAGCGGAGGGCCGCACTGGCCCTGCCCCGCGCCCTCGAGGCGCGCGACCGCTCGCTCCTGAACGGGCTGGAGGTCGACTACTTCGAGGAGGCCGACTTCGAGCCGCGCGTGCTCGCCGCCGCAGTGCGAGTCGGCGGCACCCGCCTGATCGACAACGTCGTCCTGGAAGGAGACCCGAGATGAGCACGCCGCCCAAGGGGAAGCTGCCGCTGCCGAGGCTCGCTGAGCTGAAACGCGACGGCCGGAAGATCGTGATGGTGACCGCCTACGACGCTCCCGGTGCGCGCTTCGCCGAGGACGCCGGAATCGACATCGTCCTCGTCGGCGACACCGCCGCGATGGTCGTCCTGGGCCACGAGGGCACCACGGTGCCGGTGACGATGGACGAGATGCTCTTCCTGACGCGGACGGTCGCCCGCGCCGCGCGCCGGCCGATCGTGGTCGGCGACATGCCGTTCGGCTCGTACCAGGTCTCGGACGAGGCGGCCGTCGAGAACGCGATCCGCTTCGTCAAGGAGGCGGGCGCCGACGCGGTCAAGCTCGAAGGCGCGGGCCCGTCGCTCTCTCGGGTGCGCTCGATCGTCGACGCCGGAATCCCCGTGATGGGCCACGTCGGCCTCACCCCGCAGTCGGCGACGATGCTCGGCGGCTTCAAGACCCAGGGCAAGACCGCGGAGGCCGCCGTCCGGCTCGTCGACGACGCCCTCGCGCTCGAGGACGCCGGCTGCTTCGCGGTCGTGCTCGAAGCCGTCCCCGCGCCGGTCGCCGCCGAGATCACGCGGAGACTGGCCGTCCCGACCATCGGGATCGGCGCGGGGCCGGAGTGCGACGGCCAGGTGCTCGTCTACCACGATCTGCTCGGCCTCACCGAGGGCCACCTGCCGCGCTTCGTCAAGCGCTACGCGAGCCTCTCGCGCGAGATCCGCGACGCGCTGGAGAGCTACGCCGCCGACGTCCGCTCAGGCGCGTTCCCCGAGGAGCAGCACGCCTACGAGATGCCGCGGGAAGAGCTCGAGGCATTCGAGAGCAGCATGCGGAGCCCCAGCAGCAGCAGGGCGAGCGACCAGGCCACGAAGGCGAGCTCGACCCCGGCGAACGCCGAATTGCCGGCGCCGCTGTCGGAACCGCCGCTGCGAAAGACGTCCTCGCCGTAGAAGGCCAGCCGCACCGGCCAGACGAGAAAGAGCGAGAGCGCGACCGGCGCCGAGGCGAAGGCGAGCAGGTGCCGCGCCTGCCGGTAGCTGATCCCCCCGACCGCCCGCGTCAGCCACTGGAGGACGAGCCCGCCGAGGAAATAGAGCGCCACCGCGTAGATCCCGCCGCCGAGGAACGCCCAGACGGCGACGTCGAGCCAGTCGAGCTCCGCGGTGTCGAGGAACCGTGCCGCGACGGGCGTCCAGAGCACGGACGAGAGCCCCGCGAGCAACACGAGCGCGAGCACCGCCTCCCCACGGGCCCGTGCCACGTCGTCCGAGTCGTCGCGGATCCCGGCCAGGACGGGCCGCGGATCGACGAGCACGAGCAGCGCCCTCCGGAGCCAGACCCGCTCCTCGAACATCCTCGGCTCGGCCCGCGCATTCATCCGAGAAGAGGGTAGCTCGGCTCTTCCGGCTGGTAGCCGCGTCAGCTAGGCAGCGGCGGAGACCAACCGCAGAATCTGGCGCAGGTACTGCCCGGTGTACGACTCGGGAACCTCGGAGATCTGCTCGGGCGTACCGGTCGCGATCACCTCGCCGCCTGCCTCGCCGCCCTCCGGCCCGAGGTCGACCAGCCAGTCGGCCTGCTTGATCACGTCGAGGTTGTGCTCGATCACGAGCACCGTGTTCCCGTTGTCGACCAGCCGCTGCAGCACCTCGAGCAGCTTCTCGATGTCGGCGAAGTGAAGGCCGGTCGTGGGCTCGTCGAGGATGTAGAGCGTTCGCCCGGTCGCGATCTTGCTCAGCTCCTTCGCCAGCTTGACCCGCTGCGCCTCGCCGCCCGAGAGCGTGGTCGCCGGCTGGCCGAGCTTGATGTAGTCGAGCCCGACGTCGTGCAGGGTCTGCAGCCGGCGCCGCAGCTTCGGGATCTTGGCGAAGAAGCGCAGCGCCTCCTCGACCGACATCTCGAGCACGTCGGCGATCGACTTGCCCTTGAAGCGCACCTCGAGCGTCTCGCGGTTGTAGCGCTTGCCACCGCAGGTCTCGCAGGGGACGTAGACGTCCGGCAGGAAGTGCATCTCGATCTTGATCGTCCCGTCGCCCTTGCAGGTCTCGCAGCGACCGCCGCGGACGTTGAACGAGAAGCGCCCGGGCTTGTAGCCGCGCACCTTCGCTTCGGGCGTGAGGGAGTAGAGCTCCCGGATCGGCGTGAACAGGTCGGTGTAGGTGGCCGGGTTCGAGCGCGGCGTCCGGCCGATCGGCGACTGGTCGATGTCGATCACCTTGTCGAAGCACTCGATCCCCTCGCAGCCGAGGTGGTCGCCGGGCTTGACCCGCATCCGGTGGAGCCGGTTCGCAAGCGCCTTGAAGACGATCTCGTTCACGAGCGTCGACTTCCCGGAGCCGGACACGCCGGTCACGCAGATGAGCTTCCCGACCGGGAACTCGACGTCGATCCCCTTCAGGTTGTGCATGGTCGCTCCGCGGATCCAGAACGAGCCGAGATCCTCGTCGCGGCGCTCCGGCACCGCGATCTCCCGCTTGCCGGAGAGGAAGTCGCCCGTCACCGAGCCGCGCACGCGCTCGACCGCCTTCGCCGGGCCCTCTGCGACGACGTGCCCGCCGTGCTCGCCCGCGCCGGGCCCCATGTCGACCAGGTGGTCGGCGGAGCGCATCATCTGCTCGTCGTGCTCGACCACGAGCACGGTGTTGCCGAGGTCGCGGAGCTGCTCGAGCGTGGCGATCAGCTTGCCGTTGTCGCGCTGGTGGAGCCCGATCGAGGGCTCGTCCAGGATGTAGAGCACGCCGACGAGCTGGCTCCCGATCTGGGTGGCCAGGCGCAGGCGCTGCGCCTCGCCGCCGGAGAGCGTCGCGGCGGCGCGGTCGAGCTGCAGGTAGCCGACGCCGACGTTCTCGAGGAACGTCAGCCGCTCGCGGATCTCCTTGATGATCCGTGCGCCGATCAGCTGCTCGGTCTCGGTCAGCTCGAGCCCTTCGAGGAACTCGATCGCGCGCTGCACCGAGAGCTTCGTCAGCTCGTGGATGTTCTTGCCCGCCGACGGTCACCGCGAGCACCTCCGGCTTGAGCCGCGCGCCCCGCAGACCGGGCAGGGCCGGAAGCTCATGTACTCCTCGATCCGCTCGCGCTGCTGGCTCGAGTCGGTCTCCCGGTAGCGGCGCTGGAGGCTGGCGACGATGCCCTCGAAGGCGAGCATGTACGAGCGCTTGCGGCCCATCCGGTTGCGGTACTGGACGTAGACGCGGTCGCCGTCGGTGCCGTGGAGGAAGTAGTTCTGCTGCTCCTCGGACAGCTCTTGCCACGGCAGCTCGAGGTCGATCTCGTAGCGGTCGGCGATCGCCTGGATGACCGACTCGTAGAAGCTCGAGTTGCCGAGCGACCACGGCACGAGCGCGCCCTCGCTGATCGAGAGCGCCGGGTCGGGGACGAGCAGGTCCGGGTCGATCTCCTGCTGCGCGCCGAGGCCGGTGCAGCGCGGGCAGGCGCCGTGCGGCGAGTTGAAGGAGAAGATCCGCGGCTCGAGCTCGGGCAGGCCGACGCCGTGCTCGGGGCAGGCGAAGTTCTCGGAGTAAGGTGGTCGCCGCTCCGTCGAGAACGTCGGCCACGACCAGCCCTTCGGCGAGCTGCGCCGCGGTTTCGACCGACTGCGCCAGTCGCTGCCGCAGGTCGGGCTTCATCACGAGGCGATCGACGACCACCTCGATCGTGTGCTTGAACTTCTTGTCGAGGACGATCTCGTCCTCGAGCAGCAGCTGCTCGCCGTCCACCTTCACGCGCGTGAAGCCTTCCGCGCGCAGCTCCTCGAGCACGTCCTTGAACTCGCCCTTGCGGTCGCGCACGACCGGCGCGTTGACGGTGAACCTCGTTCCCTCGGGCAGCTGCGAGGATCTGGTCGACGATCGCCTCCTGGCTCTGGCCGGCGATCGGCCGGCCGCAGACCGGGCAGTGCGGGCGTCCGATCGCGCGCGTAGAGCAGGCGCAGGTAGTCGTAGATCTCGGTGACGGTGCCGACCGTCGAGCGCGGGTTGCGGCTCGTGGTCTTCTGGTCGATCGAGATCGCCGGGCTGAGGCCGTCGATCGAGTCCACGTCCGGCTTCTCCATCATCTGCAGGAACTGCCGCGCGTAGGCGGAGAGGGACTCGACGTAGCGGCGCTGGCCCTCGGCGTAGATGGTGTCGAAGGCGAGGCTCGACTTGCCGGAGCCCGAGAGCCCGGTGATGCAGATCAGCTTGTTCCGCGGCAGGCGGACCGTGACGTCCTTGAGGTTGTGCTCCCGCGCGCCGTGAACTACGAGCTCTTCTTGAGCCATAACCACGCAGTCTAGCCCTGGCGGAGGACGCGAACAAGTGTTCGAAATACACGGCTTTGTAATACATGTCTTACGACTTGTGATACGGTCGACGCATGCGAAGTCTTCGCCTTGATCCTGAGCTCGATCGACAGGTTCGGAGGGCCGCCGCGCTGAAAGGCGAGTCGGTCTCCGAGTTCATCCGGCAGGCTGCAGCGAGGCGCGCCGAGGAGACGCTCAACGGGCATGGTCGCGAACGTTTCGCGGACGTCATCGGTGCCGTGCACGGCGGAGGTGGACGAGCGCGGCGAACGGGAGAGGCCTTCACCGACGCCTTGACGGACAAGGGTTGACGCTCACCGACGCCGGGCCGCTCGTCGCCATCATCGACGCCGACGAGCCTGATCACGAACGCTGTCTGGAGGTGCTCGACGAGGTTCCGCTGCCGTTGGTGACGACGTGGCCTGCCTTGACCGAAGCGATGTATCTGCTCGGGCGGGCGGGTGGAATCGAGGCGCAGCGCGGGCTCTGGCGACTCATTCGCACCGACCGGCTCGTCGTCGCCGATCTTCCTCGGTCGGCCGTTGAACGCAGCGCCCGCTTGATGGACCAGTACGCCGACCGGCCTATGGACCTTGCAGACGCCACCCTCATCGCCTATGCCGAGGAGGAGGGGCTTCGGACGATCTTCACCCTCGACGCGGACTTCCACGTCTATCGCCTTCGCGGACGCAGGCCACTCGAGACGATTCCTGGTCGCTGACTCGCCGCGGCGCTCCGCCCCGGGAACAGGCTTCGTGGCCGTTCGACGACGCCCGCCCCGCTTCTGTGACATCCCTCCGGATGACGTGATCGCGCCCGCGGGGGGCGAAGGCCGTCGTATCGAGGGAGGTCAGGGACCGATGCAGCCGGTGGGCATCTGCGGGCACCGCGCGCGCTCGATCCGCATCGCCTCGACGCCGTGGCGGGCCGGGAAGAATCGCACCGTGACGGCGGCGATCAGAGTCGCCCCCGACCTCATCTTGACGACCATGCTTGCGCGAGCCGGGTGGAGCGCGTTCAGGAGCAAGCCCCGGTACGACATGTCGACGCTCGCGAACGGCTGCAGCCGCCGCGCACGGGCGATATCGATCCTCCGCCCGGCGCGGAAGTTCTGTCGGGCGCAGCCGTGGCGCTGCGTCCAACTCGCCGTCCGCAAGGCGCGGCGCGGGCCCGTCGCCCGCACGCGCGCAGACATCGTCAGAGGCTGGTCGAGGGCGTGCTCGGGATCGCAGAGGGGTGCCACGAGCAGCCACTTCTCCCCGGCCGGCCGGCGAAGACGCGTGACGGCGACGTCCGGGGGCCCGATCGCTCTCGCGTCGAACGCGGTTGTCCCCGAGGTCACGCCGCGGCTGACGGGCGGGCTCACCCCGTCGTCGCACGTCTCGGTCCAGCGGGCCGTGACCGTGTAGCTGCCCGGAAGCGGCACCGTGAACACGGCGCCGTTCGGATACGCCGGATCGGCGAGGTCGGTCTCGCCCCCCGGCCCGACGATCTGGAAGTGAACGGAATTGGCATCGACGTAGGCGGACTCGGCCTGGGAGTTAACCTCCAGCACCAGGGGAATGCGATCGCCGACGTAGTGCTCGCCGATCACCGAGAGCTCGACGTTGCCACCCGGGTTCGGAGGCAACGTGCAGGCGGTGGCTCCGGCGGCTGCCGAGGCCACCAGCCAGGCGCCGGAGATCGCAGCCAGGAGGACGGCCATCGCGGCGGCCAGCCGGACCGCTGCCAGGCGGCTGCCGGAGGGTACGAGCATCTTCCGGGACATGCTATGAGGCCCGGCTTCGCAGTGTCAACGCCGCCCTACCTTGCGCTTAGGTGACGTCACTGCGGGCGACGGCGATCGCGCCCACGAGGGCGAAGGACGTCGCGTAGACGAGCGCGACGATCAGGCCGGGCCAGAAGCGGAGCAGCTCGCCGTTGTGGCGGCCCGCCTCGACGACGGCTGCGATTGCGTGTCCGGGCGCATAGCGCTGCCCATTTGCGATCCCGAGTAGCGGCTCCCCGACGAGCAGCCAGACCAGAGCGACGACGATCGCGGCGGTCTGCCGGCGTACCATCGCGCCGAATCCGGCGCCGATCGCGCCGGCGAGCGCGGCTGCCGCGAGAGTCCCGAGCGCCAGCAACAGGATGTCGTGCCTGGCCAGCAGGAACGGCGCAGACTTGCCCTCGATCCAGAGCGCGGCCAGCCCGAATGCCACCGCCTCCGCGAAGGCCGCCAGCACCAATCCCGCGACCATCGCCGCGAGGACCTTGGCCGCGACCACCCGCTCCCGCACGGGCGTCACGAGAAAGGTCTGCGCCGCCGTCTTGTGCGCGTACTCGCCGGCCGACGAGACGATCCCGAGAATCAGGGCGATCACGGCCGAGAGGGCGGAGATCGAGAAGAGGTCGCGCTGACTCTTCGCCTGTGCGAGGTCGAAGGCCGTGTCCTGGGCCGCGTTAAGGGAGACGATGAGCGTCAAGAGCGCGACGATCAACAGCCCGAGCCAGAGCACCAGCCTCGTCGTGCGCAGCTTGAGCAGCTCCGCCCCAAGGAGCCGAATCACAGGCTCTCCTCGCCGGTCAGCTCGAGGAAGACCTCCTCGAGGCTGGCGCTCTCGCCGCGGAGCTCGTGCAGGACGATCCCGGCCGCGGCGGCCGCCTCGCCGACGTGCTTGGTGTCGACCGGCGCTCGCAGCTCGTCGGGTCCGGTGCGGACGGCCTCCACGCCTTGCCGGGCGAGCTCGTCCCGGAGCCGGTCGGCCTGCGGGGAGCGAACGTACGCGCCGCCCGCCGTGCGGGCGGTCAGCGCCTCCAGCGTCTCGTGCGCCACGAGGCGGGCCCGATGGATGATCACTACCTCGTCGGCGAGCTGGGCCGCCTCGGCCAGGACATGGGTCGAGATGAAGACCGTCCCGCCGCCGGCCACGAACGACGCGCAGGAAGTTGCGGAGCCAGCGGATCCCCTCTGGGTCGAGGCCGTTCGCGGGCTCGTCCAGGACGAGGATGCGCGGGTCGCCGAGGAGCGCGGCCGCGACGCTCAGGCGCCGTCGCATGCCGAGCGAGTAGGCGCCGGCCCTCCGGCGCGCCGCCGCAGCGAGCTCGACCTCCTCCAGCACCTCGTCGGCCCGCGCGGCGGGGATTCCGGCGGCCCTCGCGAGGACGCGGAGATGGTTGCGTCCCGACCTGCTCGGGTGGTAGCTCGACTCTTCGAGCACCGAACCCACGCTGCGGATCGGATCGGCGAGCTTGCGGTAGGGGGCACCGCCGACGAGCGCCTCCCCGGCCGTCGGGCGGGCGAGCCCGAGCAGCATCCGCAGCGTGGTCGTCTTGCCGGCGCCGTTTGGCCCGAGGAAGCCGGTGATCCGGCCCGGGGCGACGGCGAAGGTGAGGGCCTCGACGGCGGCGGTGTCCCCGAACCGCTTGGTCAGCCCACGAGCCTCGAGCGGCGGCGCCTCGGTCATAACGCTCAGGCTACTGCGACGGCAGCCAGAAGGGTTTGACGAGCCGCCGCGCGAAGCGGGCGACGCCGTAGCCCACGGCACCAGCAGCCGCGACCCCGAGCCCGACCAGGTTCGTCGTCAGGCACGTTCGGCAGGCGTTGCAGCAGACAGCGGCGGTGGGAACGTTCTCCCCGTACCTCACGGCCACCTGCGCCGCCCGGCCGGTCCAGATCTCCTTCATGGCCTCACGATAACGGCGTCGCGTGAACAACGGAGAGTGTTGCAAGAGCGTGAATTCGGTGGGCTCGGCGTCAACCCGCCAGGCGTTCGACCAGGCGGTACACGTGCCGCGGCTGCGGGACGTGGTCGATCTCCAGCGAGCCGAGCACCAGGGTGCCGTAGCCGAGCACGCGTCCCGGGAGGGTCTGCTCCAGCTCGAGGTTCTCGACCGAGCGCAGGCGCACGGCCGAGGCGCGGCGGCGGAGAGTGCCGTGGACGACGAAGAGCTTCTCGGTCGTCACGACGAGGCGGGTCCGCTCCCAGCCCCACACCGCCCGAAGCAAGAGCAGGGCGCCGGCCACTACGAGCAGGGCGCCGGGGACCTGGAGCGGCCACATCTGCGCGAGCAGCACGCCGCCCAGGAGGGCAAGCAGGATCGCCTGCGCGAGCGGGCGCGCGAGGACGACCCCGTGTCGGCGCGCGTCGAGGCAGACCCGCTCATCGTCGGAGGCGAGCATCGCTCGACCGCTTCGCCGCTCCCCGGGCCGTTCCTGCGCTGTTTGCGCCTGGCGGCACTTGGGGGACAATCAGCCGATGGCCGACACCGCCCGCAAGGCGTTCGTGGCGACGCTCGTCGTCGTCGGCGTGATCGCGATCACGCTCGCGCTCTGGAAGCTGAAGATCGTGATCGCGCTCGTCTTCCTCGGCTTCATCGTCGCGGCGGCGATGCGACCGGGCGTGGACAGGCTCGCCGCGCACAGAATCCCGCGTCCCGCCGGCGTCCTCCTCCATTACCTCGCGCTCGCCGGAGCGATCGCGCTCCTCCTCTGGATCGTCGTTCCGCGCGCGATCGACCAGACGGGCGAGGCCGTCGGCAACGTTCCGACCACGCGCCACGAGCTGAACCAGCAGGCGAAGCACTCGACCGGGCTCAAGCACGAGTTCCTCGTCGGGGTGCAGAAGCGGCTGAAGAAGCTGCCCTCGGCGGGCGGCGTCTTCCACGCCTCGCTCGCGATCGGGCTGAAGGCGTTCGAGGTGCTGATCGGGATCCTGTTCGTCTTCGCGACGGCGGCCTACTGGATCTTCGAGCGCGAGCGGGCGATCGGCCTCGTCCTGTCGCTGTCACCGCGAAAGCACCGCCGCGTGATGCGCGACACGTGGGAGCTGATCGACCTCAAGCTCGGCGCCTTCGTGCGCGGGCAGCTTGTGCTGATCGCGTTCGTCGCGACCCTCCTGTCGGTGGCGTTCCTGGCGATCGGCGAGCCGTTCTGGCTCCTGGTCGGCATCTTCGCCGGGATCGTCGAGATCGTGCCGGTGATCGGGCCGATCGCGGCAGGCGCGGTCGCGGTCGCGGTCGGGTTCACCGCCTCCTGGCACGTCGCGCTCGCTGCGGGGATCGCGGTTCTCGCCGTGCGCCTACTCGAGGACTACGTCGTCATTCCGCGCGTGATGGGCCACGTGACCGGCCTCTCGCCGCTGCTCGTGCTCGTAGGCGTGACCGCCGTCGGCCTGCTCTTCGGCGGCTTCTACGTGCTGCTCGCCACGCCGCTCCTGGCCGTGCTGGTGACGCTGCTCGACGTGATCGTCCGCGACCGGGACCCGTCCAAAGAGGACGTGCCGCCCTGCTCTTCGCCAAGGAATCCGAGGGCTGAGAGCTACGCCTTGCGCCAGCGGCCGAAGATCAGGCCGCCGAGCGTGAAACCGAGTCCGAACGTCCCGACCGAGAAGGCGCCGATCGCGAAGGCCTTGCGGACCGTCGAGAGGCGCTCCCAGCGTCCGAGCGCTTCCTGCTCCTCCGTCGTCAGCGGCTCGCCCCGCCGCTGCTTGCGCAGGGCGCCGCCCGCCCTCAACCCGAGGTAGAGGTCGTCGAAGATCTCGGTGGGCTCATCCGGCATCGAGCTCAGTGTATAGCGTGGGTTCGGCGTTGCCCGTGCGGCTCCTCCACATCTCCGACCTGCACGCCGGAAGCGTGGAGGAAAGCGCCCTCGAGCGCAGCCTGGCGCCGTTCGTCGAGCGCGTCGCGCCGGAGCTGATCGCGGTCACGGGCGACCTGGCGCACCGGGGCCGAAGAGCGGAGCACGAGCGGGCCGCCGCGTTCCTCCGCGGCCTCGGGCGGCCCCTGCTCGTCATCCCCGGGAACCACGACATTCCCTACTCCTTTCCGGCGCGCTTCACCCGTCCCTGGGCCGAGTTCGAGCGCCTGTGGGAGACGGTCGAGCCGGTGCACAGCTCCGACGGCCTGCTCGTCGTCGGCCTCAACTCGGTGCGGCCGTGGCGCCACCAGTCCGGGGGGCATCCGGCAGCCGCAGATCCGCCGCGTTGCCGAGCTGCTCGCGGACGCGCCGCCCGGGACGCTCCGCGTGGTTGCGCTCCACCACCACCTGATCGGTGCACCCTGGCGCTCCCGGAAGCGACCGGTCGCGCGCCGCTCCGAGGTGCTCGCGGGGCTCGTCGACGCCGGGCGCTGAGCTGATTCTCGCCGGGCACATCCATCAGGCGGCGGTCAGCGAGCGGCACGAGTTCGAGGTCGACCGGAACGGCACTCCGAGGGGCCACCGTCGCCGTCGCACCGGGACTCGGCCAGCCTCGGCCGAACCGGCGAGGGGAAGCGCGGGGCCTGCACGTCTACGAGGCGCACGAGGAATCGCTTCGCGTCGAGACGTACGTCTGGCGCGAAGACGACTGGGGGCTCACAGCCGTGCGGAGGTTCCCGCGCGGCCGTGAGCCCCTACGAGCCGAGCTCCGCCGCAGACCCCCGCCGCGACGCTTCTTCGGCGGTCGCCGAAGAAACGGCCGACGAGCGCGACCAGGACGATCGCGACGATCACGCCGATCACGAACTCCCAGAAGCCGCTGAAGATCAGGCCGGCGATGACAAGGGATGCGATGCCGATCAGGATCGTGACGATCCAGCCCATCGGGTCGTTCCCCGGGTGGAGAAGACGGCCGAGAGCTCCGACAAGCGCACCTACGAGTATGAGCCATATCCAGTGCATGGCTGCCTCGATTTCCGTCCGGAGCAGCCCGAAACCTACGGTGCCCGGCGGGCGCCGGGACCGGTCAGCGGTCGGTGCTGCACGAAGCGGCGGTAGAGGATCAGCAGCAGCACGGCCCCGAGGAACGCGAACAGGAATCCGCCGTAGCTGCCGATCAGGATCCTCGTCGATGATCCCGGGCCGATGATCGAGCCGCCGATTCCGAGGGCGATCGTCGCTCCGATCGACATCGGGTCCCGGCCCGGCACGGCCAGCCGCGCGAGCGCACCGACGATCAGTCCGCCAACGAGGAGCAGGATGATCGAAGAGGAGCAGGCCCACGGGCCGGGGCCAGCTCCAAGCGCCCACGGCCGAAACGCGACTTGTGGGAGGGCGCTGAGTTGTCAACCATGAGCCGATCGAGCTGCCTGTCGCTCGATCGGGACGTCACGACTATCATGGGATTGCTCGCGGACATCAAGGACGACATCCACCGGATCCGCGAGCTGTTGGAGGACGAGGACGGCGAAGAGGAAGTACCGGAGACTGACTGAAGAGGATGAGGCTCGGCACGACGCGGACCATGGAGATGGTCCGCGGGCGGATCGCCTACCGCGGGGTGGAGGCGCGCGAGGAGGAAGAACGCGCGCTCAGCCGGTCTCGTCAGCCGCATCGGCGCTCGCTGCGCGCCGCGCGCGCCGCGTGGTAGCGGCTACCTGGCTACGCCGCCGTCCCGGCCGCGGCCTGTAGCTCGCGGCGCAGCTCCTTGATCTCGTCGCGGAGCTTGGCGGCGTACTCGAAGCGCAGCTCCTCGGCGGCGGCGAACATCTCCTCCTCGAGCGTCGACGACGAGCCGCTCGAGCTCGCTCGCGCGACATGCCCTCGACCTTGGCCGCGCCGCGGCGCCGCTCGCACGGCACCGTCGGCGACTCGAGCGACAGGAACTCGGCGATGTCGGAGACGCCCTTGACGATCGACTCCGGCGTGATCCCGTGCTCCTCGTTGTAGGCGAGCTGCGATCGCGCGCCGCCGGTTGGTCTCGTCGATCGCGCGCCTTGATCGCCTCGGTCAGCTTGTCGGCGTACAGGATCACCTTGCCGTTGACGTTCCGCGCCGCGCGCCCGATCGTCTGGATCAGCGCGGTCTGCCCGCGCAGGAAGCCCTCCTTGTCGGCGTCGAGGATCGCCGACGAGCGAGACCTCGGGCAGGTCGAGCCCCTCCCGGAGCAGGTTGACGCCCGACGAGGACGTCGTAGTCGCCCAGCCGCAGCTCGCGGATGATCTGGATCCGCTCGAGCGTGTCGATCTCCGAGTGGAGGTAGCGCGCCTTGACGCCCGACTCGAGCAGGTAGTCGGTCAGGTCCTCGGCCATCTTCTTCGTCAGCGTCGTGACGAGCGACGCGCTCGCCGACCTCCTCGCGCCGGCGGATCTCGTTCAGCAGGTCGTCGATCTGGTTCTCGCGTCGCGCGCAGCTCGACTTCGGGGTCGACGATGCCCGTCGGCCGGATCAGCTGCTCGGCGACGCGCGTCGAGTGGCGGAGCTCGAACGCGCCCGGCGTCGCGGAGACGAAGACGAGCTGCGGCACCTTGCGCGAGGAACTCGTCGAAGCGCAGCGGCCGGTTGTCGAGCGCCGACGGCAGCCGGAAGCCGAAGTCGACGAGCGTCTGCTTGCGCGAGCGGTCGCCCTCGTACATGCCGCCGATCTGCGGGATCGTCTGGTGCGACTCGTCCACGAAGACGACGAAGTCCTAGGGGAAGTAGTCGAGCAGCGTGAACGGGTGCGAGCCGGGCGGGCGGCCCTCGAGGATGCGCGAGTAGTTCTCGATCCCGTTGCAGAAGCCGAGCTCCCTCAGCATCTCGAGGTCGTACTCGGTCCGCTGCCGCAGCCGGTGCGCCTCGAGCATCTTGCCTCTCCGACTCGAGCTCGCTGCACCCGCTGCTCGAGCTCGTGCCTGATCTCGTCGACCGCGCGCTCGATCGTCGGCTTCGAGGTGACGTACTCCGTCGCCGGCCAGATCGCGAGGTTGTCGAGCTTCGCGAAGACCTCGCCGCTGAGCGGGTCGAAGTGCGTGATCTGCTCGACCTCGTCGCCGAAGAACGAGATCCGGTACGCCGTCTCCGCGTTCGCCGGCTGCACCTCGACGACGTCGCCCTTGACGCGGAAACGGCCGCGGCCGAGCACGGCGTCGTTGCGGACGTACTGCGAGTCGACGAGCTTGCGCAGCAAGACGTCGCGGTCGTGCTCCTCGCCGACCTCGAGTCAGCATGACCCGGTCGCGCCACTCCTCCGGCGAGCCGAGGCCGTAGATGCACGAGACCGAGGCGACGACGATCACGTCGCGGCGCGTGAACAGCGCCGACGTCGCCGCGAGCCGCAGGCGGGCGATGTCGTCGTTCTGCGAGGAGTCCTTCTCGATGTAGAGGTCGGCCTGGGGGACGTACGCCTCGGGCTGGTAGTAGTCGTAGTAGGAGACGAAGTACTCGACCGCGTTGTTCGGGAAGAACTCGCGGAACTCGTTGCAGAGCTGCGCGGCGAGCGTCTTGTTGTGCGCGATCACGAGCGTCGGCTTCTGCATCTGCTCGACGATCCAGGCCATCGTCGCCGTCTTGCCGGTGCCGGTCGCGCCGAGCAGTGTCTGGTAGCGCTCGCCCGCGGCGAGTCCGGCGGAGAGTTGTCGTCGATCGCCCGCGGCTGGTCGCCGGTCGGCTTGTAGTCGGCCGAGGTTTTGAACTCCGGCATGGAAGACAAGGGTACCATGGTGGAAGCGCAGATCGGACCACCGCCCTACGGCGCCTACGCCGCGATCATGGGCGCCTTCGCCGGCGGCCTCGCGGTTGCCGGCGGGCTCGCGCGGCTCCTCGAAGCGGCCCCGCCTGCCAGACGCCCTCGACCTCGTCTGCTCTCGGCGGCGTCGTTCAAGGCCTCGCGGACGCTCGCCCGCGACGAGGTGGCGAGCTTCGTGCGCGCGCCGTTCGTCGAGGGCACGCACACGAGCCGGACGCGGAGCCGGTCGAAGGCGGGCTCGCGCCAGGCGATCGGGGAGCTCCTCACCTGCACGCGGTGCGTCGGCACCTGGGCGGCGGCCGGGCTCGCGACGACTCAGGTCCTGCGCCGCGCTTCGGACGGCTGCTGACTGGGCCTCGCGGCGGCCGGCGCTGAACGACTTCCTGCAGGCGGGCTTCGTCGCGCTCACGTCGAAGGCGAACGACTAGCTCGGAACCAACGTCGAGCCTCTCCGCAGCGCGGCCACCGCGAAGGGCACCGCCGCCACAAGCTGGCCCACGGCGATGATCACGAACACCGGGTGAGGCCCGATCGCCTCGAGGAGCGGGCCGCCGAGGAAGAGGCCGAGCGGTCCCGCGATCAGCGCGAAGGTCAGCACCCCCGTCATCACCTTCGCCCGCAGAGCCTCCGGCGTCCGCATGGTGATCACGCCGATCAGCGGCGCGTTCACGAGCGGGCCGAACAGGGACGAGACGAACAACACGAGCACGACGCCCCAGACCGGCAGGTGGAGCGCGAGCAGAGGCAGGGGCAGTGAGAGCGCGACGAGCGCGGCGGCTCCGAGTCTGATGGGATCGAGCTTGGGGACGATCCAGAGCGCAAGCAGGATGCCGACGACCGCACCGCCGCCGAACGCGGCGAAGAACAGTCCGGCGACCCTGGAGCTGCCGCCGAACTCCCGGAACGCGAGCACCGGCAGCGAGATCGCAAGGAGCTGCCCGAGGCAGTTCAGGACGACCGCCGTCGGCAGCAGACGGCGCAGAAGCGGGTCCCGGAGGAGGAAGCGGACGCCCGCCAGGACGCCACGGCCCTCGTCGGTCGCGGGCAGCGGCGGGCGTCTGGGGACGAGCAGCGCCAGCGTCGCGAACGAGAGCAGGAACGTCCCCGCGTCCACGTAGAGCACGTTCGGGGCGCCGATCAGAGGGATCAGCACACCGGCGGTCGAGGGGCCGACCAGCGCGGTCGTCCGCTGCGCGCCCTCCACGAACGCATTCGCCTGCGCCACGGTGCGCTCGTCGTCTCCGACGAGCTCCGGCAGGATCAGCCGCTGCGCCGAGAAGTGGGGCGCAAGGAAGCAGCCGAGCACGAAGACGATCCCGAGCAGGAGCGGAAACGAGAGCATCCCCGCCGCGTGCAGGACCGGGATCGACACCATCAGCGGCGTGCGAGCGGCGTCGGCCGCCATCATCGTCCGGCGCGCGCCGAGACGGGCGACCAGCGCGCCGCTCGGGATCCCGAACAGGCCGGTCGGGAGCAGCTCGACGCCGAGGACGATCCCCATCCGCGACGCGGAGTGGCTCGTGACGAGCACGAACCACGGCAGGGCGAGATACGTCATCTGCGAGCCGAGCGACGAGACGACCTCGGCGGTGAGCAACGGCCCGAGGCCGCGGGTACGCAGCAGGCTCATGCGGTCACGGGCTCGAGCGGGCGGCGAACGAGCTCGCGCAGCGAGGCGAGCCCGACGACGGCCATCATCACGGTCTGAATCGCGGCGAAGCCGATCAGCACCGGCGTCGTCCCGAACGCGTCGAGCACCGGCCCCGTCACGAAGAGGCCGAGCGGGTTGACGACCGCCCAGCCGACCATCGACGTCGTGAGCACCGTCGGCCGCAGCGGGGCCGGGATGCGCAGAGTCATGATCGCGTGCAGGCTGGGGTTCACGAGGCCGTTCGCGATCCCCGAGACGAGGATGAGCGCGGAGAGGCCGGCCGCGGGCAGCTTCAGCCAGAGCAGCCAGAGCGGCGCTGCCTGCCCCAGGACGAACACCGCGATCACCGCAAGGCCGTCGAAGCGGCGCGCGAGGAACCGGAACGCGACGACGTTCCCGACCAGCGCGCCGACACCGAACGAGGCGATCAGCCAGCCGGCGATCCACGCGTGGTGGCCGAAGCGAGCCAGCACGAGCACCGGCACGGAGATGAAGAACGCGGTCCACGCCGCGTCGCCGAGCGCGAACGCCGGCCACCACACGCGCAGCAGCCGGTCGCGGGCGATGAAGCGGAAGCCCGCCCTGATGCTGCGATGCTCGTCCTCCTGCGGGATCGGATCGCGGCGCGGCACGAAGACGGCGACGAGCAGCACAGCGACGATGTAGGTCCCGGCGTCGATCAGGAGCACCGAGGTCGCGCCGATGATCCCGATCAGGATCCCGCCGAGCGCGGGGCCCGCCAGCAAGGTCGTCCGCGTCGCGGCCTGGAAGAGGGCGCTCGCCTCGGTGATCTGCTGCTCGTCCTCGCCGAGCAGCTCCGGGACGATCACTTTCTGCGCGGCGAAGTAGGGCGCGCTCAGGGCGCCGAGCCCGAACGCAACCGCGAGCAGGATCGCGAACGAGAGCCCGCCGGTGAAGTGCAGGACCGGGATCACGACCATCAGCGGCGCGCGCGCCCCGTCGCAGAGCATCATCGTCCGGCGAGCCCCGATCCGGCCGAGCAGCCGTCCGCCCGGAAGCCCGAGCAGGGCGAGCCCGATCACCTCCGCGGCGACCACGAACGTCGTCTGCGTCGCCGAGCCGGTCGTCACGAGCACGAACCACGGCAGCGCGAGCCACGTCATCTGCCCGCCCGTCGTCGAGATCACCTCGGCCGCGAGCAGGGCGACCAGCGAGCGGTCGCGCAGGAGCTCTGTCCGGCTCACTCCTCGGCCTCCGGCAGCTCGCGCAGGCGCAGGAGCGGCGAGGGCAGCAGCCAGAGAACGCCGAGCGATCGCGCCGACCGACGGCGATCCAGAGCGTCGGGCGCAGCCCGATCCAGGTGCCGAGCGCGCCGCCGAGCAGCGCGCCGAGCGGGCGGACGCCGTAGTTGACGACCATGTAGGCGCCGGCGGCCCGGGCCCGCAGCCGATCGGGAACGAGAGCGGCCTTGATCGAGCCCCCGGCGATGTCGAGGATCATCACGCCGAAGCCCGAGAGGAACTCGGCCGCGAACAGGAACGCGAGGACGTCCAGTGCGACCCGCCGGCGAGCGGCACGAGCACGAGGGGCGCCGGGAAGAGCACGCAGCCGAGGACGAACGCCGGCCCGATCCCGATCCGGCGGCTGATCCGGCCGGTGAGGAGCGAGCCGAGCACACCGCCGACCGCGGCCGCCCCGAGCACGAGCCCGAGCGCGCCCGGCTGGACGCCGAGCGTGCGGGTCGCGTAGAGGATGAAGAGCGCCCAGAAGACGAAGTTGAAGAAGTTGATCGTCGCGGTCGCGAGCAGCGAGGCGCGGACGATCGGCGAACGCCAGATGTAGCGGATGCCCGCCTTCAGGTGGCCGCGCTCGGCCTCCTCGGTCGGCGGCTCGACGCGGCGAGATCGACCCGAGTGCGAGCGCCGAGACGAGGTAGGAGAAGGTGTCCGCGACGATCGCTCCCGGCGCCGAGAGCGCCTGGACGAGCACGCCGCCGACGCTCGGGCCGCCCACGTACGAGAACGCCCGGCTGCCGTTCAGGAGCGAGTTCGCCTCGAGGTAGCTCTCCCGCGGCACGAGCGAGACGAAGAGCGTGTTGTAGGAGACGTAGAAGAGCACGCTCAGCGTCCCGGCCAGGAAGCCGACGACGTAGAGCTGCGTCAGCGTCAGCGCGCCGGCGCGTAGGCGATCGGGACCGACGCGAGCAGCGCCGCGCGGCCCAGGTCGGCGACGAGCATCGTCTGCCTGCGGCGGCCGCGCCGGTCGACCCAGGCGCCGGCGTGCAGGGAGAAGAGCAGGTTCGGGACGAGCGCCGCCGCGCCGAGGTAGCCCATCTGAGCCGCGTTCGCGTGCAGCGCGAGCACGGCGACGAGCGGAAGCGCGATCAGAGAGATCTGGTCGCCGAAGAGCGAGACCGTCTCGCCGAGCCAGAAGCGCCTGAACTCGCGCCCGCGCAGTACCGCGGGCGGCGAAAGGAGGCGCCGTGGCGGCGCGTCGGCGAGCTCGGCAGGGTTCACGCCCTCGAGACCGTGATATCGCCGCTCATCGTGTTCGCACGCAGCTCGACGTGCGGGCCGCCGCCCTCCGGCGGGGCGTCCGACACGGGCAGCTCGGAGCGGACCTCGCCGGAGCGCGAGCGCGCGTCGACCCAGAGCGTCGAGCCCTCCGGGATCCCGATCCCCAGGTCGCCGGAGGCCGACTTGAGCGTGACCTTGCCTCCGCCGGCCCGCTGGATCTGCTGGTCGCCGGAGGCCGTGTTGACGCTGACCGAGGAAGCGGCCTGACCGACGATCACGTCGCCGGAGGCGCTGTTCACGTCGAGCGTGCCGCGGGCTTCGCGGACGATCACGTCGCCCGAGGCCGAGTTGACCTTCGCGGCGCCGCCGACGGAGCTGATCTGGGCGTCACCGGAGGCGGTGTTGACGCGGAGGTCTCCGCCGACGGTGCCGAGCTCGATGTCGCCGCTGGCCGCGTCGATCTTCACGTCCCCGGCGACGTCCTCGAAGCTCACGTCGCCAGATCCGGTCTGGATGCCGATCGAGCCGAAACGGCCGCGGCCGTCGATGTCGGCCGAGCCCGACTTCGCCTCGACGCTCGTCCCGTCGGGACAGCGAACCTCGATGCGGACTTCCGCTCCCCGCGAGAAGCCGCGGCCGCGGTCACGCACCTCGACGACCACCTCGTACGCGCCGCCCCGCTCGCGAAGCTCGAGCCGCGCGTTCTCGACGGCTTCCCTGCTGGCATCGTTGTCTCGCAGCGCCTCGAGCGTGACCGTGGTCTCTCCGCTCTCGCCGCTCTCGAGCCTGATCTCGCCGGAGCCGAGCCGCAGCTGTGTGCGGACCTCGCCGGGCGTCTGGAAGGTTTCCGTCCTCATCGCTTCCGCCTTCCGGACGGCGCCGGCTGCGGCGGGCGCTGAGGACGCCGGTCGACGCGGACTTCCACGTGGCCGAACGGGGTTGGATAGAAAGCCATCGTTACCTCCTCTCAGCTCCGGGCGTAGCCCGTGAGCCGGTTGCCTGATTGCACCGCCGTGCCGGCTGTCGCCGCGCGCGACAGCGCGCGCACGATCCAGGTGTTGACCGAGACGCCCTCGCGGGCGGCGGCCGCCTCGACCGAGCTCTTGAGCGCCTCGGACAGGCGAAGTGAGATGCGGGCGGTGGCGCCCTCCTCGGCTGCGACCGCCGGAGCCTCGACGTCCTCGCCGACGTAGACGAGCTCGGGGTCCTGGCCGGTGAGGCGAACCTCGACGTGGCCGAAAGGAAGCTTCTCGTTCAGCTCGAGCGCGGCTTCCGAGAGCGCGTCGAGCAGGCGCAGGCCGAGCGAGCCCTGGAGCGTGATGACGAGCTGGCCGGCGGCCGTTCGCCGTCGCCTCGTCCCCCAGTTCCGCTACCGCGGAAAGGTCGGCCTTGAGCGCATCGATGAATCTCTGTAGCTGCATAGTGACATCACTATGACATCACAGCAGTGTCTGTCAAGTGTCAGGGTGATGCCGTAGAGCCGGCTGCGTAGCCATGCCGGTAGAGGACTCTTCAGGTGCTCGACCCTCGCGACGTAGTGGCGCGTCTCGCCGAACGCGATCCCGCAGCCGCTCGCTCGCCAGCGGTCGACGTTCTCCTGGCCCTGCGTTGTAGGCGGCGAGGGCGGGCGCTCGTCGCCGTACTTGTCGAGCAGGTGGCGGAGGTACCAGGAGCCGTAGCGGACGTTGAGCTCGGGGTCGTCGAGGTCGGAGACGCGGAACCGCGAGCCGCCGGTGCGGATCGCGATCCCCTTCGCCGTCGCGGGCAGGAGCTGCATCAGGCCGATCGCGCCGGAACTCGGAGCGGGCGTCGCGCGTGGAACTTGCTCTCCTGATAGATCACCGCCGCGAGCAACGCAGGGTCGAGCCGGTAGTTGCGCGCGTGGCCGCGCACGATCGCGCTCGTAGCGGAGCGGATAGCGGAGCCGCACGTACCAGCCGGGCTCCTGGGCGTGGATGTAGGCGAAGCCGCCGGCGAGGACAGCGCGCCGACGGCGAGCAGCGCGAGGAACTTCTTCATTCGCCGCGGGTGAGGTCGTCCATCAGCGCCCCCGACGAAGGCGTCGAGCTCCTCCAGCGTCCCGGCGTTGACGTAGACGTAGTCGGCCCGTTTCGACCTTCTCCTCGTCGGGGAGCAGCCGCGGTCTCGCGCGCGCTCGGCCGGCACGCGCGGCGCGACCGCAGCGGACCTCACGCGGCGCGGTCACCAGCACGACGGCGTCGAAGCGGCTCTCGCCGCCGACCTCGTAGAGGAGCGGCACCTCCGTGGCGCAGACGGCCGGCGGCGTCGGAAGGCGTCCGAGCTCCTCCCGCCAGTCCAGGTACTCGCGCGCGACCAGCGGATGGAGCAGGCGCTCGAGCCAGTCGAGCGCCTCCGGGTCGGGGAAGACGATCTCGGCGATCGCGCTGCGGTCGAGCTGGCCGGCCTCGTCGAGGATGCGCTCGCCGAAGCGCTCGAGCAGGGCGCGGCGCACGGCGTCGTCCTCGCGCTAGCAGACGGTGCACGATTGCGTCGCTCGAGACGGTCGCCGCACCGTGCCGCGCGAAGGCCGCGAGAGCCTCGCTCTTCCCCGCTCCGATACCGCCGGTGACGGCGATCGCGAGCGGGCGGGACACGTGGCTCGCTCAGCCGGGCGGCGCGGGGGCTTCGCCTTCGGAGTCGCCCGGGCCTTGCTCGTCCGGCGCGACCGCGTCGGCCTCGATGCTCGCGTCGAGCTCTTCCTCGGGCGGAGCGGTCTCCTCAGGCTCGGACGCAGGCTCCGGCTCGACCTCTGCCTGGGGCTCGGCTCGGCCTCTGCCTCGGGCTGCCGGCTCGGCCTCCGCCTCGGGCTGCGGCTCGGCTTCCGCCTCGGCGACCGCCGGCGCCTCGAGCCCTGCCTCCTCCGGCGCCGGGGCTGCGCCCTCCGGGAAGACCTCCTCGGAAAGATCGAGATTCGGCGTCCCCTCGACGGCCTCGAGCTCGTCGGCGCGCTGCGTGACTCCGCCGCCCTCGACTCGCTTGAGCGAGAGGGACAGCCGCCGCCGCTCCGCGTCGACCTCGATGATCTTGGCCTGGACGAGATCGCCCTGCGAGACCACCTCGCGGGGGTTCTCGACATGGTGCTGCGCGAGCTCGGAGATGTGCACGAGGCCCTCGACCCCGGGCAGGATCTCGACGAACGCGCCGAACGTGACCACCTTCGTCACCTTGCCCTCGACCGTGTCGCCCTCCGCTGGCTCTCGAGCACCTGCTGCCACGGATCGGATTGCGTCTGCTTGAGGCCGAGCGAGATCCGCTGGCGCTCGCGGTCGATGTCGAGCACCTTGACCTTCACGTCCTGGCCGATCTCCAGCACCTCGGACGGATGGTTGACGTGGCTCCAGGAGAGCTCGGAGATGTGGATCAGCCCGTCCATCCCGTCGAGGTCGACGAAGGCGCCGAAGTCGACGATGTTCGAGATCTGGCCGTCGACGACGTCGCCCGGGTTGAGCCGGTCGAGAATCTGCTGCCGCTGCTCCTTGCGCTCGTCCTCGAGCACGGCGCGGCGCGAGAGCACGACGTTGTTGCGCGAGCGGTTGAGCTCGATCACCTTGCAGCGGAGCTCCTGGGCGAGGAACTCGTCGAGGTCCTGCACCCGCCGGATGTCGACCAGCGAAGCCGGCAGGAACCCGCGCACGCCGAGGTCGAGGATCAGGCCGCCCTTGACGACCTCGATCACCTTCCCGAGGACCGGCTCGCCCGACTCGGCAGCCTGCTCGATCGCCTTCCAGGCCAGCTCGAAGCGCGCACGCTTCTTCGACAGGATCAGGCGGCCCTCGGCGTCCTCCTTCGTCAGCACGAGCGCGTCGATCTCGTCGCCGAGCGTTCACCTCGTCCGCCGGGTTCACCGAGCGCCGGATCGAGAGCTCCGCGACCGGGATCACTCCCTCGGACTTGTAGCCGATGTCGACGAGCACCTCGTCCTTGTCGACTCGGACGACGGTGCCGTGAACGACCTCGCCCTCGTTGATCGTCGGGAAGGTCGACTCGTAGTCCGGGACGCGCTCGCCGTCCTCGGTCGTCGTCCAGACGCCGGCTTCGTCGAGCTGAGGCCCCTCTCTATCCATGGTTTCGCTGGCCATCGAAGGTCGGTCAGTATAGCCGCGGGTGCGCCGCAAGCCTTCTCGGCGCCCGGTTCAGTGCGGCGCGTTTAGTGCGGCGCCGGGCCCGAGTTGCAGGATGCTCGGCTGTAGTCGAGCGTCGAGCCCTGCTTGCGGAGCTTCGCCGACAGCACCCGGACGACGGTGCTGCCGACGTCGATCTGGAAACGTGTCCCGACCCGCTTCATGCGCACGACGGCGTTCTTCGGCAGCCGGCAGCTGAGGGCGCGGGGCTTCTTCAGCGTCAGCCGCCTCAGGATCGGGCTCGTCGGGCCCGAGCCGGGAATCCGCGTGCACCTCTTGGCGAAGCGCGTCTTCCCGTTCGCGGCGCCGTAGGCGAGGAAGTTCCCCTTCGGATAACCCTTCTTGCCGTACTTGTAGATCTCGAGGTGCGGCGTCCTGTCGGCGGAGAAGCCGACGCTCGAGATCGCGGGGTGCCCGTGCGGCCAGAAGAGGACGATCACGAGCTCCTGGCCGCAGGCCTCCTGTCTCGGAGCAGCCTGCGTCGCCGAGCTGGTGCCCGAAACGGCCGCCAAAGCGACCGCGAGAGCCGAGACCCCGATCAGCACTACGCGGCGCACGCAGGTCCTGTGTAGCACGGCGGGGACACAGCTTCAAGAGGACGCCGCAAAGTCCGTCCAAGGATCAGACGAGAGGACGCTCGCCCAGACCAGGCTCCGCGCACGTGGGCCCCCACTGATGGTTACGTTATGGGCGTGGGCGCGGAGCACATCGTGGTGCGTGAGCCGACCGACG
The DNA here is from genome assembly GCA_963779895.1 of uncultured Actinomycetes bacterium. GTDB lineage: Bacteria > Actinomycetota > Thermoleophilia > Gaiellales > Gaiellaceae > AC-32. The sequence continues at coordinate 389,669 of CAWAAD010000001.1, forward strand.
TCATGCTCGTGCGAGTCGCCGATCAACTACCGGAGATCCAGCGGGCTTGGGCTTCGTTCGAAGCCGCGGTGGGTTTGCGCAGGCGCAAGTTCTACGGAGCGTTCGACCCAGTTTCGGCTACCTACTGCGTGTGCGCTGTCCTCCGGCCGGGCGATGACCCCTCGGAGTTTGGTGCGGCGCACGGCGTACTCCCTGGTGGGCGGTACGCCTGCGTCCGTCTCCAGGGTGAGCCTCCGGGTCTCTACGAGGAGATCGGCCCGACGGCGGAGCGACTCGCGCAGCGGCCGGACGCCGATCACACAAGGCCGACCCTCGAGTACTACCGCCGTCGCGACCTGGTCGACGTCCTCGTGCCGATCGCCTGAGTTCGCGAGCGATCGCTCAGGCGTCACTGCGGAACTGGCGCAACCGAGCTCCACGCCCTCGACGGTGTGATTGACTCGGCGTCGCGCCTTGTGGTCGGGGCGCTGCAAACGCGAACGGAAAGGGGAGTCCTGATGTCGGTGATCATGACGTTGAACGTCGCGGGCGATCCGAAGAAGATGGAGCAGTTCGCCTCCGAGAACAAAGAAAAGATGCAGGTTGTCCTCGAGGCCGCCAAGGGGCACGGACTCATTGCGCACCGCTTCTATGGATCGGACGACGGCGGCAAGTTGATGGTGCTCGACGAATGGCCCGACCGGCAGAGCTTCGAGTCGTTCTTCCGCGAGCAGCAGGCCGAAATCGGGTCGATGATGGAAGCGGCGGGCGTTACGTCTCAGCCCGAGCCCACCTTCTGGAACGAGCTCGCGACGGGCGACGCGTTCGGCTGGGGCGCCTGACTACAGAGCTCTGCGCCGCGGCCCGCTGCGGCTGGGATTCGAAGCATCAACGTTGAAAGTCGTCATGGCCGGCGAAGCCGGCCGGACTTTCAAGGTCTCAAGCCGGCGCCGGACTTCAACGCTTTGAGTCGTTCCAGTCGTCGCCGGCGCCGATGTCGACCTCGAGGGGCGGGACGAGCTCGAAGGCCCGGCACATCTCCTCCCGGACGAGCCGCTTGACCGCGGAGACCTCCGCCTCGGGCGCTTCGAGCAGGAGCTCGTCGTGCACCTGCAGGACGAGGCGCGCCGAGCGGCCTTCGGTTCGCAGGCGCTCGTGGATCACGACCATCGCCTTCTTGATCACGTCCGCCGCCGTCCCCTGCATGACCGAGTTCACCGCGAGGCGCTCGCCGAGCGAGCGGGTCTGCCGGTTCGACGCGCGGATCTCCGGGACCGGCCGCCGCCGTCCGAAGAGCGTCGTCACGTACCCGTCTCGCGCCGCCTGCTCGATCGTCCGCTGGATGAAGTCCTGCACGTGCGGGAATCGCGCGAGATACGCGTCGATGTAGGCCTGCGCCTGCTCGCGCGGGATCTCGAGGTTCTCCGAGAGGCCGAACGACGAGATCCCGTAGATGATCCCGAAGTTGACCATCTTGGCGACGTTGCGCTGGTCTTTGGTCAGCGACGCGCGCTCCACGCCGAGGACCTCGGCGGCCGTGGCCGCGTGGATGTCCTCCCCGCGCTCGAAGGCCTCCCGCAGCTTGGGCTCTCCGGAGACGTGCGCGAGGATCCGCAGCTCGACCTGCGAGTAGTCGGCCGAGACGAGCTTGCAACCCGGCTCGGCGACGAACGCGGAACGGATCTCGCGGCCGAGCTCGGTGCGGATCGGGATCGCCTGCAGGTTCGGGTTCGTCGTCGAGAGCCTCCCGGTCGCGGCGACGGTCTGGTTGAAGGTCGTGTGCAGCCGGCCGTCCTCCCCGAGCATCGACGGAAGCGGGCCGAGGTAGGTGTTGAGGAGCTTCGAGTACTCGCGCCACTCCTCGATCACCCCGACGAGCTCGTGCTCGCCGCGGATCGTGCGTAGGACGCGCGTGTCGGTCGAGTAGCCGGTCTTGCCCTTGCGGCCCGGAGTGAGGCCCAGCTTCTCGAACAGGATCCGCGCGACCTGCTGCGTCGAGCCGAGCACGAACTCCTCCTCTGCGAGCTCGTACGCCCGTGACTCGAGCTCCTCGAGCCGGTCGGCCAGGCGCGCCGTGATCTCGCCCATCCGGTACGTGTCGACCTTCACGCCCGCGCGCTCCATCGCGGCGAGAACGGCCGTGAGCGGAAGCTCGATCTCGCGGTACAGCGGCTCGGCGCCGCGCTCGCGGACGCGCTCGAGCAGCGGATCGCGCAGGCGCAGCGTCGCGGCGGCGCGGCGGACGAGCGCCGCGGTCTCCTCCTCGGGCTCCGGCTCGGGAACGAGCTCCAGCCCGTACTCGGCGGCCAGGTCGTCGAGCTCGTACCCCGCCCGGCCGGGGTCGATCAGGTACGCGAGGATCATCGTGTCGTCCACCGCCTCGACCCCGAGCGCCTTGGCGTCGTGGGCGATGAGCTCACCATCCAGCCGCTCCGGGCGCGGCGAGACCACGACCTCCTCCCCCGCCGCCGCCGCGATCCGCTCCTCGTCGGCGGCGACCCCGGCCGTAACCCCTGCTTGCAAGAGGCTGTTACTGAGCTCCTCGCGCCATGGAACCGTGACGCCCGTCGGCACGAGAGGCGCAGCGGCCGGGACGGCGGCGTCGAGCTCGTCGACGCGGTTGAGGAGGTTCCGGAACTCGAAGCGCCGGAAGATCTCCTTCAGCTTCGAGCGGTCGGGCGGCGAGAGCACGAGCTCGGAGGGGTCGCAGCCCAGCTCGAGGTCGCGCCGCATCGTCGCGAGCTCCTTGGCCCCGCGGGCCTGTTCCGCGTGCTCGCGGACGGCCTTCGCGCGGGCAGGCGTGAGCTCGTCCACGTGCTCGAGCACCGCCTCCAGCGAGCCGTACTGGGCGACGAGCTGACCGGCCGTCTTGTCGCCGATCCCCGGGATGCCCGGGATGTTGTCGGACGGGTCGCCCTTGAGCGCGATGAAGTCCGGCACCTTCTCGGGCGGGATCCCGAGCCGCAGCTCCACCCGCTCGGGCGTGTAGACGTTCACGTCCGAGACCCCGCGCGGCGTCATCATCAGGCAGACGTTCTCGGTGACGAGCTGGAAGGCGTCGCGGTCGGTCGAGACGACGCAGGTCGCCACGCCGGCCTCGTCCGCGAGGTGGGCAAGCGTCGCGATCACGTCGTCGGCCTCCCAGCCCTCGAACTCGAGATTCCGGTAGCCGAACGCCTCGACGATCGGCCGGAAGTGCGGGAACTGCTCCCGCAGCAGGTCGGGCATCGGCTTGCGCTCGATCTTGTAGGTCTCGAGCAGCTCGGTCCGGTGCACGGGCCGCGTGTCCCAGGCGACCGCGACGCCCTTCGGCCGGTAGTCGGCGAGGAGCTTGAAGAGCATGTTCGTGAAGCCGAGCAGCGCGTTCGTGGAGAAGCCCTCGCTCGTCGCCAGCTCCTCGGGAAGGGCGAAAAAGGCGCGGTAGGCCAGGTTGTTCCCGTCGACGAGGAAGAGGTCGGACTCGCGCGCGGGAGCGTCGTCGAGCTGCAGCTCGGCTCCGGTGAGCGTCTTCGGCGACATCTCTGCGAGTCTACGTCGCATGAGCGGGCTCAAGATCGTCCCCTTCGCCGACGAGCATCTCGAGGACGCCGCACGCCTTCTCGCGGCCCGCCACGCCCGCCACCGGGAGGCCGAGCCGCTGCTTCCGGAGCTCCCCGATCCGCTCGCCGCGGTCGAGGCGGAATGGCGTGCAGAGGGCACCTCGGGCGTCTTCGCCCCGAGCGGGTACCTGATCGCGGCGCCGACGACGTTTGGGCAGCTCAACTCGATACGGGTCGGGATCGCGGGACAGGCGGTCGAGGGCGACCGCGAGGCGATGCGCGACCTCTACGCCGCGGCCGCCGGGCGCTGGGTCGAGCGGGGGCATGTGCGGCACGAGGTCTTCGTGCCGTCGCACGACGCCGAGCTCGTCGACGCCTGGTTCCGGCTCTCCTTCGGAGCGTCCGCGGTCCTCGCGATGCGGGAAACCGGGCCGGAGGAAGCGTTCGACGGCGGCGTGACGATCAGGAACGGCACGCCGGCTGACTTCGACGACTCGGCACGTCTCGACCTCGCGATGTCGGAGTCGATGCTGCCGTCGCCGAGCTTCTCCGGCCTGGAGCTTCAGAGCCTCGAAGAGCTCGCGGCGGAGTGGCGGGAGGAACCGGAGCCGGAGAAGTTCGAGCTCTTCGTCGCCGAGCGAGGCGACCGCGTCGTCGGGCACTCCATCCTCTACCGCCGTCCGCCGGACCTCCGCGTTCCCGTGAACGGGATCGACCTCGCCGGGGCCTCGACGGAGCCCGAGGCGCGCGGCACCGGCGTCGGGCGCGCGCTGACTGCGCACGTGATCCGCTGGGCGTACGAGAACGGCTACCCGCTGATGACGACGGATTGGCGGATGACGAACCTGTGGGCGTCGCGCTTCTGGCCGAGGCGCGGCTTCCGGCCGGTCTTCTTGCGCCTCTATCGCTCCATCCCGTGAAGCTTCCGCTCCTGTCCGGGACGAGCGTCGTCGTGGTCGACGCGCCCGCGGACGCCGTCGTCATCCGGCCGCCGCCACCGGGCGAGGCCATGGCAGACGTGCGCGCGGCGATCCGTGACGCGCTCCGGTTCCCGCTCTCGGGCGAGTCGCTGCCGGCGCTCGCCACCAGGGGCGGCCGGGCGACGATCGTCGTGGAGCCCCCGGCGCTCCCGCTCCCGTCGGCCCCGCACGATCCTCGCCAGGCGGCGCTGGCTGCGGCGTCAGCCGAGCTCGAGCGGGCCGGCATCCCGGCCGAGCGCCAGACGCTCCTCGTGGCCGGCGGCCTCATGCGCAGGCCGGCGCGGCGAGAGCTCGAGCAACTGGGCATCGTCTCCCCTGGTTTCGCCCGACGCTTCGCGGGCGCCGTCGAGATCCACGACGCCGAGGACCCGGGCCTCGTCGAGCTCGGGCGGGCAGGCTCAGTCGACCTGCGCGTCAACCGGGCCCTCGTCGAGACCGACCTCGTCCTGACGGTGAGCGCGGCCGAGAGCGTGCTCCACGGAGGCCCCTCCGCGCTCGTCGGCGCCGCCGGCGCGAACGCGCTCCGGGCCGCCGGCGCCTATTCGCTCCTGCAGACAGGCTCCTCGCAAGGGTGGCGGATCGCCGTCGAGCTCGAGCGGCAACTCTCGCAGCGGGTGGCCGTGATCGGCGCGTCGCTGGTCCTCAACCAGCCGCGGCTGCTCGGCTCGGCGCGCGGGTACCCCTACGACCCCGAGGCGCTCGAGCGAATCGTCCGATCGCCGGTGCGCGTCGCCTCGCGCGCCCTGCCCGGCTTCGCGCGCGACCGCGCCCTGAAGTCGATTCGCCGCGAGCTGAGCGCGGCCGCAGCCTTCGCCGGGCCGCCCGCGGTCGCCCACGCCGAGGCGCTGCTGCGGGCGGTCGAAGCCCGCTCGGCCACGATCGAGGGCCCGCTCGACGCGATCTGCATCGGCATCCCCCGTACGACTCCGCACCTCCCCCGAGAGCGGCCGAACCCCCTGCTCGCCGCCTACCTCGGCCTGGGCCTCGCATTGCGCCTCTGGCGAAACCAGTTCCCGGTTGCAGACGGCGGGACGGCAATTGTCCTCCACCGCTTCCACCGCCGGTTCGCTCATCCGACCCAGCAGCCCTACCGCGCCTTCTTCCAGGCGCTGCGAGCGGGATCGCGCGAGCCGGATGAGCTCGCCGGGGCCGAACGCGCGGTCGCCGAGGACGCGCGTGCGATCGCGGCATACCGCTCGGGACGCACGTGCCACCACCTGCTGCCCTTCGCCGACTGGGCGGGCTGCGCCCCTGCTCTCGGGCGGCTCGGCGCCGTAATCGTCGCGGGCTGCCGCGACGCGGTCGCGGCGCGCCAGCTCGGCTTCGTGCCCGCCCACGGTCTCGGCGCCGCCCTCGAGATGGCCCACGGCCGCGCCGGCGGCGAGGCCCGGATCGGGTTCCTGCTCTCCCCTCCGTACTTTCCGTCGCGTCGAGCCTCTAGGTCTCGCCCAGGTACGTCTTGCGGACCTGCTCGTTCTGCCGCAGGCTCTTGGCGTCGTCGGTCAACACGACGCGGCCGGTCTCGAGGACGTACCCGCGCTGCGCGGCGTCGAGCGCCATCAGCGCGTTCTGCTCGACGAGCAGGATGGTCGTTCCCTGCTCGTTGATCTCGTGGATGATCTCGAAGATCTTCTCGACGAAGATCGGCGCCAGCCCGAGCGAAGGCTCGTCCAGCATCAGCAGCTTGGGCCGCGCCATCAGCGCCCGTCCGATCGCGCACATCTGCTGCTCGCCGCCCGAGAGCGTGCCGCCCCGCTGCGTCTTGCGCTCCGCGAGGCGCGGGAAGAGGCCGTAGACGCGGTCGAGGTCCTCGCGGATCCCGCTGCGGTCCTTGCGCTGGAAGGCCCCCATCTCCAGGTTCTCGACGACCGTCATGTGAGGGAACAGGCGGCGCCCCTCGGGCGACTGCGAGATTCCCATCCCGACGATCTCGTGCGGCTTCCGGCGTGTGATGTTGCGCCCCTGGAACTCGATCGTGCCCTCGCGCGGCTGGTTGAGCCCGTTGATCGAGCGCAGGGTCGTCGACTTGCCGGCGCCGTTGGCGCCGATCAGGGTGACGATCTCGCCCCCGCGGACCTCCAGCGAGATCCCCTTCAGCGCCTGGATCGAGCCGTAGAAGGTGTGAACGTCGTCCAGCCGGAGGATGACCTCACCGTCACGGGCGGCCGCGCCGGCGCCGGCGCTCACTTGACCGCCTCCTTGCCGAGGTAGGCCTCGATCACACGCTCGTCGTGCTGGACTTCGTGCGGAGTCCCCTCCGAGATCTTCTCGCCGTAGTCGAGCACCGTGACTCGCTCGGAGACTCCCATCACGACCTTCATGTCGTGCTCGATCAGGAGGATCGAGATCGGGCGCTGCTCGCGCAGCTTCGAGACGAAGTCGATGAACGTCACCGTCTCCTGCGGGTTCATCCCCGCCGTGGGCTCGTCCAGGAGGAGAAGCTTCGGCTCGGTCGCAAGCGCTCGCGCGACCTCGAGCCGCCGCTGGTCACCGTAGGCGAGGCTTTCCGCGAGCTCATCGTCGACCCGCCGGAGCCCGGAGAAGCGCAGCAGCTCGCGAGCGCGATCTTCCGCCTCGCGCTCCTCGCGGCGGACGCGCGGAGTCCCGAAGATCGATCCCAGGACCCTCCCTTGAGGCGCGCGTGCATCCCGACGAGCACGTTCTCGAGCGCCGTCATCTGCGGGAAGAGGCGGATGTTCTGGAAGGTCCGGCCGATGCCGGCCTTGGTGATCGCGTGGGGCGGCTTGTCGGTCGATGTCGTGCCCGTCGAAGAGGATCGTCCCGGAGGTGACGCGGTAGAGCCCGGTGAGCATGTTGAAGAAGGTGGTCTTGCCGGCGCCGTTCGGCCCGATCAGGCTCACGATCGACCGTTGCGGGATCGTGAAGTCGAAGTCGTTGACCGCCAGGAGCCCTCCGAACTCCTTGCGGACCTGCGCCGCGATCAGCAAGTCGCCTTCGGCGCTCATCCGCGCGGGATCTTCCCCGGCTCGCCGCGCTCGCCGGCCCCGGCCTCGTCCGCGGTGCGCATCTCGTAGATGGCATCGTCCAGCGGGCCGCCGTGCTGGGCCTCGTCGATCTCGCGCTTCCGCCGCCGCTCGGGGATCAGCCCGGTCGGACGGAACAGCATCATCAGCACGATGATGAATCCGTAGATCCCGAAGGAGTACTTGGGGACGTCGATCTGGTGCGAGGACGGCAGGAGGTTCGTGTTGACCCAGGAGCCGATGTTGCCGAGCCCGTCGAAGTTGAGCCAGGCGAGGATCGTCCCGGCGACGACCACCCCCCAGAGGCTGCCCATCCCGCCGAGGATGACCATGCAGAGCAGGAAGACCGAGATGTTGAAGTCGAACTGGCTCGGAAACGCGCCCGAGTTGAACGTGGCGATGTAGGCGCCGGCGATGCCGCCGAAGAAGGCGCCGATCGCGTAGGACCAGGTCTTCGTGCGCATCAGCGGGATGCCCATCGCCCCCGCGGCGGTCTCGTCCTCCCGGATCGCGATCCAGGCGCGGCCGAGGCGCGAGTCGCGCAGGCGCATGCTGCAGAAGAGGGTCAGCAGCAGGAGCCCGAGCACCGTCCAGAAGAAGAGCCGGTCGGGCTCCGGCGGGAACGAGGCGTCATACCGGACGGGCAGCCCGACGACGTCGTTCAGCTTCTGGCCGAAGCCCAGCTGGTCGATCGGGTTGATCCCGAACGTCCCGTGCGTGAGGTCGAACCCGTGCAGGTTGTCGCCGTTGCGGACGGCCTGCGGGATGATCTCGCCGAAGCCGAGCGTCACGATCGCGAGGTAGTCGCCGCGCAGCCGAAGGGTCGGCAAGCCGATCAGGATGCCGCCGATCGCCGTGATCACTCCCGCAAGCAGAAGCACGAGCCAGACCGAGATGTGGATCCCGGGCGCGTCCGAGCCGATGCCGACCGAGCCGAGGTGGAAATTGACCTGCGAGAACTGTCCCGAGGCCAGCCAGCCGGCCGTGTAGGCGCCGATCGCGTAGAACGCCACGTAGCCGAGGTCGAGCAGGCCCGCGTACCCGACGACCACGTTCAGGCCGACGGCCATCATCACGAAGACGAGGATCGTGACCGCGTCGTGCAGCGGCGGGAACTGCTCGATCACGGGGATGTGCCCGGTCCACAGCTTGTCGACGTAGAACGGATAGGTGATCGCGAGCCCGGCGACGACGACGACGGGCGTCAGGCCGCGGGCGCGGTCGGGCAGGCGGCTCCAGGCGGCGCCTACCCGGTCCAGGCCGCTTGCGCGGCTCGCCCGCCCGCGGTAGTCCCGCATGGACGCACGCGCACGCCGGCCCCGGGACGCCACGTCAGCCTCCCTCCGGCGTCCGTTCGCCGAGCAAGCCCTCCGGTCGGAAGACCAGGATCGCGATCAGGATCGCGAAGACGAGCGACTTGGTCCAGTCGCCGCCGGCCGCCAGCCAGAGCGGGCCTTCGTTGAACGCCTGGATCATTCCGATCACGATCGCCCCGAGGACGGCGCCGGTCAGGTTGCCTATCCCTCCGAGCACCGCGGCGGTGAAGGCGATCAGGCCGAGCGTGAAGCCCGTGTCGTAGCGGATGTTGAACTCGACGAGGTAGAGCGTCGCCCCGACTCCGGCGAGCGCTCCCGCCAGCGCGAAGGTGAACGAGATCGTCCGGTTGACGTCGATGCCCATGATCGCCGCGGCCTCGGGGTCCTGCGAGGTCGCCCGCATCGCCTTCCCCTGCCGCGTCGATTTGACGAGCCAGGTGAGGAGCACGAGAACAGGCGCTGTGACGAGGACCACGAAGAAGGCGTCCCAGGCGTAACTGACTCCGGCGATCGAGAAGACCGCGTGCTTCGAGAGCAGCGGCGGGATGCTCCGGGCGTTGACGTCGTAGATCCCGAGCGAGATGTTCTGGACGATGAACGACATCCCTACCGCCGTGATCAGTAGCGCGAGACGGGGGGAGTTGCGCAGGCGGCGGTAGGCGACGAACTCGATCGAGGAGTTGATGATCGCGCCGAACGCGGCGGCGATCACGAACGTCGCGGCGAGGCCGCCGGCGGTTCCGAGCACGCTCGTCCCCGCCAGCCCGAAAACCGAGATGATCAGCGTCGTCGCGAACAACCCGCTCAGTGCGAAGACGTCGCCGTGCGCGAAGTTGATCAACTGCAGGATCCCGTAGACGAGCGTGTAGCCGAGGGCGACGAGGGCGTAGACCGAGCCCTGCGTCAGCCCGATCAGGAGGATGTTGAAGAATGCGGCCGGTCTCGAGACCGCGTTGTAGGCGACCCACGCGAGCAGGGCCGCGACGAAGAGGGCGCCGATGACCGCGTTGGCGCTGGGACGCCGCCGGCGGCTGAACGCCGAAACCGTCGCTGCCTGCTCGGTGCGGGCCTGGACTGCTATTTGCGGGATTCTAGGGCGATCCGGGAGGGCTTTGGCGCCCTCCCGGATCGACCTGGTCTTAGCCCTTCCTCGCCGCGTCGGCGAGCTTGGGATCTGGGCTGGTGGTCTGGACCGTCTTCAAGTGGTTGTTTGCACCGACGTAGATCGTGAACAGCAGGGCGGCGCCCTTCGCGCCGCTCAGATCGCCGTTCTCGTTGAAGGAGAAGCTGCCGATCAGGCCGTTGTCGACCTTGGTCTTGTACATCTCGTCGATCACGCCCGAGCGGGTGCCGTCCGAGCGGCCGATCGCGTCCAGCATCACCTGTGCGGCCTGTGCGCCGAGGATCGCGTAGGGGTCGACGGCCTTGCCGCCGAGCTGCGGCTCGAAGCCGCTGATGAAGTCCTGCGCGGCTCCCTTGTATTTGTCGATCCCGACGCCGGCGACGCTGAAGAACGCGCCGTTGGCGCTCGGCGCCCCACCCTGGGAGCGATCGAAGACAGCGTCGGTCGTGAAGCCGTCGGGCAGCATCAGCTTGACCGCGCTGTTGTCCCCGACGATGTTGACCTTGTCGCTGATGAGCTGGCCGCTGTTCTCGTCGATCAGCCCGCCGATGAAGATCGCGTCGGGATTCTTCGACTTGATGCTCGTGAAGAGCGCCTGGTAGTTCGAGGCCTTCGGGTCGTAGGCCTGGAAGCCGAGGACGCTGATGCCGGCGGCCTTGGCCGCACCGGCGAAGTTCCTGGCGACGCCGAGGCCGTAGGCCTCCTTGTCGTTCAGCACGTAGACGCTCTTGACGCCCTTGCTCTGCAGGAACTTCGCGTCGACCGCGCCCTGGTTCGGGTCGCTCGGCGCCACTCGGGCGTAGTTCCGCTTTCCGGAGGGGTAGTACTTCGCCGGCTCCTGCGCGGTGCAGTGCTCGGTCAGGCAACCGTACGTGTTCGCAGGCGAGAGAATCGCCACTCCGCCGCCCGGCGCCTGATTCAGAACCGGGATCTCGATCGCAGCGCAGCCCGAGTTGAACGTGCCGACCACGCCGATCACGCTGCTGTTTCCGGCGTAGGCGTGGGCGTTCGTGCTGCACTTGGTCGGATCCCACTTGGCCAGCTGGGCCGACGCGTCGTTGCACGGCTGGAACGCGACCTTGTACTTCCCGGCCTTCCAGCCCGCCTGGTCGAAGACGTAGGCGATCGCCTTGTTCATCTGTACGGTCTGCGTGCGCGAGCCGCCGATCAGCGGCAGGTCGGACGCGACCAGGAAGTCCGCTTCGCCCGATCCCTTGTACTGCAACGGGTCGCAGGAAGAGGCCGGAAGCGCGGTAACGCCGCCGCCTCCACCGCCGCTCGTCGTTCCGCCGCCTCCACTGCTGTTCTTCTTGCCTCCTCCGCCGCAGCCGGCCGCGACGAGCGCGAGTGCGCCCACGGCTGCGAGGAGCACTCCAAGCCACATGTGGTTCTTCACGTGCCCTCCTCCATCGACATGGTCCCTCGCCATTCCTTGTGTCGCGCAAGTATCGGGCTACGGCCGCAGCCCTGCAACTTGAAGGCGCCACGGGGCTACTCTTCGCCTGCACCGAAGTGGCGGAACTGGCAGACGCGCCGGAGAACACGGGGGAACCCCGGGTTCCCCCGTGAGCCCCCTCCTTCTTGCTTCCGAGGCCGCGGCGAAGCCGGCAAGAGCGTGGTCTTGCCGGGCCGGCGAACCGCCGCGATACCCTTGGCGCAGCGCCGAAGTGGCGGAACTGGCAGACGCGCCGGACTCAAAATCCGGTGGGCCGAGAGGCCCGTGTGGGTTCGATTCCCACCTTCGGCATCTATGAAGGTCGGCATGCTCACCGGCGGCGGGGATTGCCCCGGCCTGAACGCGGTCATCCGGGCCGTCGCTCGGCGCTGCTTCGCGCGCGGGCACGACGTGGTCGGGGTTCGCGAGGGGTGGCGCGGGCTCGTCGAGGCGAAGTTCCAGCCGCTCGGGCCGCGCGAGGTCACGGGCCTGCTGCCACGCGGCGGAACGATTCTCGGCACCTCGCGCACGAACCCGTACAAGCAGGACGCCGTCGAGGCACTACTTCAGAACTTCGAGCGGGAGGGGCTCGACGCGCTCGTCGCGATCGGCGGCGAGGACACGCTCGGGGTCGCGGCCCGCCTGCACGCCGAGCACGGGTTCCCGGTCGTCGGCGTTCCGAAGACGATCGACAACGATCTCTCCGCGACCGACTACACCTTCGGCTTCGACACCGCGGTCTTCATCTGCACGGAGGCGATCGACCGGCTGCACACGACTGCCGAGTCGCACAACCGCGTGATGGTGGTCGAGGTGATGGGGCGCCACACGGGCTGGATCGCCGTCATGAGCGGGATCGCGGGCGGCGCAGACGTGATCCTGATCCCCGAGCATCCGATCTCGCTGGAGGAGGCCTGCGCGGACATCCGGAGGCGGCACGAGCACGGCAAGGACTTCTCGATCGTGGTCGTGTCCGAGGGCTACGAGCTCGAAGGGACGGCGCAGGAGGGCGAGCTCGACGAGTTCGGGCACGTGCGGCTGTCCGAGCGGGGCGTCGGTGCGCGGCTGGCGGCCGAGATCGAGGAGCGGACCGGCTACGAGACACGCGTGACCGTGCTCGGACACGTCCAGCGCGGCGGCTCCCCGACACCGCGCGACCGCGTGCTCGCGACGCGCTACGGGCTCAAGGCCGCGGATCTCGTCCACGAAGGCCGCTTCGGCCGAATGGCCGCGCTGCAGGGTGATGCGATCGTCGACGTCTCACTCGAGGAGGCGACGGCCGAGCTGAAGAAGGTGCCCGAGGACTGGTACCAAGTCGCCCGCGCGTTCTTCGGTTAGAGGCGGTAGACGGCGACCCAGGGGCCGTTCAGGCCGTCCGGTTGCACGTAGAAGAGCCGCTTCGTGCCGGTTCTGAGCCGCTCGTAGAACGCGGTCTCCTGCGGATAGTGCTCGCTGGCGGCGAGGACTCGGTCGGCGATCGCGCCGGTGACGACGGCGTAGCGGACGCCTTGCGCCCGCAGGCGGCCGACGTCGCGGTTCGGATCGGCGCGGTCTTCCTCGGGCAGGGGCAGGCGGAGCTTGAGCACGCGGAAACCGGCGAACGGCGGCAGCGAGGAGTCTGCGGCGAGCCGCGCTCCGGGCGGCAGGTGCGACTCGATCCAGCGGTGCGCGACGACCCGCGTGTCGGTCTTCGTCAGGCGCCGGGCGTCGCGGATCGACCAGGTAAGCGGGACGACGAGCAGGAGCAACGTCACCGGCGCGAGGCTGCGCAGCCGCCCGGCGAGCGCTCCGAGCGGCGGCAGCAGCGGGAGCACATAGCGGTCGAAGTGCGCGCCGAGCGTGCAGAGGTCGAGGAAGTAGATGACAGCAAACGAGACCAGGATCAGGTCGGTGCGGCGCCGTGCGGCCAGGGCGACGGCGAGCCCGAGCGCGCACACCAGGAGCACCGGGCCGAGCCCGTCCCAGAGCCGACCGATGAAGGCGAACGGAGCGGCGTCGTCGTGCTCGAACCCGAGCCAGCCCTGGTGCGCGAGCCTCTGCACGTGATAGGCGTCCGAGACGGCCGACCCGAAGTGGGCGACGAAGAACGGGCTCGTGGCGCAGAAAGCCACCGCTGCGAGGGCGGCGCCCAGCGCCAGCCTCCGCGGCCGCCGGTAGCCGGCGACGGCGAGCGGGACGAGCAGGAAGAGACCCGGGTACTTGATGCTCGTCGCGAGACCGGCAACGAGCCCGCCGAGCTCGATTCGGCCGGACACGAGCAGCGCGAGCGAGGCGGCGACGCCGAGCGTCAGCGGGACATCCGTCACTGCCATCCGCGAATACGCGACCTCGGTCGTCTCGACCGCGACGAGCGCGGCCGCCACGAGCCCGGCCGGCCCGCCGTACGCGCGCTTGCCGAGCCACCACGCCGCGGCGACGGCCCCGAGCGCGAGGACGAGCACGACGAAGCGGGCCGCGAGGTACGACGGCGCTCCCTGCCAGGCCTGGAACGGCGCGAGCAGGTAGATGAGCAGGGTTGGGTAGTCGAACCAGTGCGGATCGAGCCCGCCGCCGTGGACCATGCTCCAGGCGCGTGGGACGATGCTCTGCTCGTCCGGGCTGAAGAGCGGAAACGGGCGGCCGTAGGCGATGCCCACGATCCGCAGCGCCGCCGCACCGGCCAGCACGGCGGCGGGTGCGGCGAGCGGGCCGCCCCACCGGCTCTCCTGGAACCGCCCTCGCGTGGACGCGCTCAGACCTCGGGCGGCGGCTGGGCGACGAGCTCGGCGACGCTTCGCGAGCGGACGATCACGGCGTCGATCCCTGCGCGCTCGAGCGTGTCCACGTCCGCCCGCGTCGTCGCCGGCAGCTCCGCGATCACGAGCTTCCCGGCCGGGACATCCGGCAGGAGGTCGAGCACCCGCTCGAGCGGCTCGTCGTCCGTGCCGGCGAGCACGAACAGCTCGGGGTCGAACTTCTCGAGCGCGTCCTCGAGCTGCTCCTCGTCCTCGACCCGCAATGCGAGCTCGAACTGGTCGTCGAGCTCGACGTGCGCCCGCCCGACCATGTCTACTGACCCGGACCAGGCAGGCACGTCGACGATGCACGCGTCCGCGCCGCCGAGCCGGTCGGCTCCCTCGCCCGCCCAGTAGAAGAGGATCGGCACGGAGACGGCCTCCCGGATCGCGCGGAGCTCGCCGTCGCGGCCGCCGGGCACGAGCAGCCCTTCCGCGCCCTCGGTCTCGGCGTGACGTGCGGCCTCGGGCCCGTCCACCTCCGCGACGACCGAGATTCCGTCGCCTTCCGAGATCGCCTGGCTGAAGCGGCGGACCCTGGTCACAAGGTGCAATTCTGGCGCAAAGCTACAAACTCCGCTCGTAAGGCGCACTTCCACTTCCACTTCCCACCAACGCCGTCGCACAAGATCGTCTCTGGAGCCACGTGCAGGCCGAGGATGGCGTTGAGACCTGCCTGGTTACGGGTATCGCCCAAACGAGGGAATGATGCGGCCGCTGCGCAAGAACGGCCTCTCGAACGAATCCATCTAGATGAGAGAGCCGGGCGGCTTCCTCGCGGGACTACCTGCGGCATAGTCCACCTCCGAGGAGAGGAAAGGGCCGCCCGGCTCTCTGATGGTTGCAGCCACGGCGGCCGGATCGTCGCAGTCGCTGGTCTTCAGACCCCGATCGGGTGCCAGACCGTCTTCAGCTCGAGGAACCCCGCGATCTCCCAGGGGCTCTGGTCGTCCGGCGCCCCGCGGACGACACGCTTCACGTTCTCGGCCGCGAGCCGCTCGAGCTCCGGAAGGTCGCCGTCCGCGCCGGACACGTCCAGCGCGTTCACGTCCATGTGCCCGGCCAGCACCGGCGCGAGCTCCTCCCGCCGGCCGGTGAGGATGTTGACGACCCCGCGCGGGACGTCGGCAGTGGCGAGGACCTCCGCCAGCTCGACAGCGGCCAGCGGATGCGTCTCGGACGCGACGACGACGGCCGCGTTGCCGCCGACGATCGCGGGCGCGACCCGCGAGACGAGCCCCGCCAGCGCGGGCTCAGCGGGGCCGAGGATGCCGACGACACCGGTCGGCTCCGGAACGGTGAAGTTGAAGTACGGCCCCGCGACCGGGTTCGACGACGCCGAGCACCTGCGCGAGCTTGTCGGCCCACCCCGCGTACCAGACGACGCGGTCGATCGAGCGCTCGACCTCCTTCGGCCCCGAGCAAAGGTCGGCGAACTCGGCGCGGCGCGCCTCCATCATCTCCGCGATCCGGTAGAGCACTTGTCCGCGGTTGTAGGCGGTCATCCCCGACCACTTGCCGAAGCCCCCCGCGCCGCGCGCACCGCGTCGCGCACGTCCTTGCGCGAAGCCCGCGCGACGTTCTGGCCCTTCGGCCTCGTAGGTGCGGCCCGACTCGGAGCGCGGGAACTCGCCTCCGATGAAGAGCTTGTACGTCTTACGGACCGGGAGCCTGCTCACTCGGGCGCTCCTGCGTACACGCGTGTGCCGATCTGCTCCATCAGACCGAGATCGTCGCGGTGGTTCCAGAGCTCGACGACCTTCCCACCCGAGAAGCGAAAGACGTTGATGCCCGAGAACCGCACCTGCCGTCCGGTCGGCTCGACATTCGCCCAGGCGCCGAGGTGCGTCCCGCGCGCCGTCCAGCGTCCCGCGACCAGGTCTCCGTCCGCGAGGATCAGGTCGATCTGCCACGAGAGGTCCGGGAAGGCGGCACGGAAGGCGGCGGCGATCTGCTTCTGACCCTCGGGCCCGGGGGCGGCCTCGCCGGCCCGAGCGTCGTGCCGGACGTATTCGCCGGCGAACACGTCGTCGGCGACATCGAGGTTCCCGCGTGCCCAGACCTCTTCGTAGAACCGGCGGATGAGCGCCTTGTTCACCTGCTCGCTCATTCGAAGCGCAGGTACGGCTCGAGGCCGTGCCGTCCTCCCTCGCGGCCGAAGCCGGACTCCTTGTAGCCGCCGAAAGGCGAGGCCGGGTCGAAGCGGTTGTAGGTGTTGGCCCAGATCACGCCGGCGCGGAGGCGCTGGGCCATCGACAGGATCCGCGAGCCCTTCTCCGTCCAGACGCCGGCCGAGAGGCCGTACGGCGTGTTGTTCGCCTTCTCGACCGCCTCGTCGGGGGTGCGGAAGGTAAGCACCGAGAGCACCGGGCCGAAGATCTCCTCCTGCGCGACCCGGTAGCTCTGCGCGACGTTCGTGAAGACGGTCGGGACGAACCAGTAGCCCTTCTCGGGCAGGCGGCACGGGGGCTGGTAGATCTCCGCCCCCTCGGCCTCCCCGCTCGCGACGAGCTCCTGGATCTTCTCGAGCTGGGCGCGCGAGTTGATCGCGCCCACGTCGGTGTTCTTGTCGAGCGGGTCGCCCACGCGCAGCGTCCCGAGGCGCCGCTTGAGCTTCGCGATCACCGGCTCGTAGATCGACTCCTGCACGAGCAGGCGCGAGCCCGCGCAGCAGACGTGGCCCTGGTTGAAGTAGATCCCGTTGACGATCCCTTCGACCGCCTGGTCGAGCGCGGCGTCGTCGAAGATCACGTTCGCGGCCTTGCCGCCGAGTTCGAGCGTCAGCTTCTTGCCGGTGCCCGCGAGCTCCCGCTGGATGGCCTTGCCGACCTCGGTCGAGCCGGTGAACGCGACCTTGTCGACGTCGCCCTTGACCAGCGCTGCGCCGGCGCTGCCGTCGCCGGTGACGATGTTGACGACACCCGGCGGGAGCTCGGCCTGGCGGAGGACGTCGCAGAAGAGCAGCGCCGAGAGCGGCGTCGTCTCGGCCGGCTTGAGCACGACCGTGTTCCCGGCAGCGAGGGCGGGGGCGATCTTCCAGGCGAGCATCAGCAGCGGGAAGTTCCAGGGAATGATCTGGCCCGCGACACCCAGCGGCTTGGGCTTGCGGTTCGGGAACGCGTACTCGAGCTTGTCGGCCCAGCCCGCGTAGTAGAAGAAGTGCGCCGCCGAGAGCGGCAGGTCGACGTCGCGAGACTCGCGGATCGGCTTGCCGCCGTTCAGCGACTCGAGGACGGCGAACTCGCGGGAGCGCTCCTGGAGCAGGCGCGCGATCCGGAAGAGGTACTTCGCCCGCTCCGAGCCGGGCAGAGCCGACCAGCCGTTCTCGAACGCCTCGCGGGCCGCGGCGACCGCGAGCCCGACCTCGGCTTCGGGTCGCCTGCCCGACCTCGGCGAGCGGCTCTTCGCTGGACGGGTCGATCGTCGTGTAGGTCTCCTTCGGCTCGAGCCACTCGCCGCCAACGAACAGGCCGTAGCGCTCGCGCAGCGTGACGACCTCGCGCGATTCCGGGCGCGCTGGCGCGTATTCCCAACCGGATGGGATGGGGGCGCGATCATGCTTTCGGCTCGAGCTCAGTCAACGGTGAAGTAATCCGGGCTCTGGTAGCGGCCCGTCTTCTCCTTGCGCAACTGCATGAGGATGTCGTTCAGGAGCGAGGACGCGCCGAAGCGGTAGCGGTCCGGAGTCAGCCAGTCGGGGCCGAGGGTCTCGTGGACGAGGACGAGATGCTGGACGGCCTGCTTGGCCGTGCGGATCCCGCCCGCGGGCTTGAAGCCCACCTCGCGGCCGGTCTCTTCGTAGACGTCCCGGATCGCCTCCAGCATGACGAGCGCGACCGGCAGGGTCGCGGCCGAGGGGAGCTTGCCGGTCGAGGTCTTGATGAAGTCGGCGCCCGCGGCCATCGCGAGCAGCGACGCGCGACGGACGTTGTCGTAGGTCCCCAGCTCGCCGGTCTCGAGGATCACCTTCAGGTGCGCTTCCCGGCAGGCTTCCTTCACGCGGACGATCTCGTCGTAGACCTTGGCGTAGCGGCCGGCCAGGAACGCGCCCCGGTCGATCACCATGTCGACCTCGTCGGCGCCCTGCTCGACCACCCAGCGAACCTCCTCGAGCTTGGCCTCGAGCGGCGACTGGCCGGACGGAAACGCGGTCGCGACCGACGCGACCTTGACGCCGCTTCCGCGTAGGCGCTCGACGGCGGTCGGCACGAGGTTCGGATAGACGCAGAGGGCGGCGACCGAGGGGATGCCGGCGTCGGAGGGATCCGGCCGGATCGCCTTGGAGGCGAGCGCGGCGATCTTCCCCGGCGTATCGGCGCCTTCGAGCGTCGTCAAGTCGGTCATCCGGACGGCGAGCTCGAGCGCGAAGACCTTGGACTCGCGCTTGATCGAGCGCTTGGCGAGCGTGGCCGCGCGTTCCTCGGCCGCGACCTGGTCGATCGACCCGATCCGCGGCAGCCGCGGCTCGAGTGGAAGCTCGAATCCGGCGGGGAGAGCAGGCGCCTGCGCCATGCGCTGAGTGTATCCCCGGCGCTTGAGCGACCGGCTCCAGGCGAGGAGACCCGTGCGACCTCGTCGAGGTTGTCGCAGACGGCGTCCGCGTGCGGAAAGTCGGTGTTTCGGGGCGAGCGGAGCGCGATCGCGCGGATGCCGGACGACCGCGCGGTCTGGACGTCCCGGGGCGTGTCGCCGATCTCGACCGTCCGCTCGGCCGCCCAGCCGCCGGCGCGCTCGCGGGCGCGCTCGATCAGCGCTCCGCGCTCTTCGGTATCGCAGCCAAAGGCGCCATCGTGCCCGGTGAAGAAACGCTCCAGCCCCAGGCGGGACATGCGGATACGGGCCATCGGCTCCGGGTTGCCCGTGAGCAGGGCAAGGCGTACGCCTGCGTGCTGCAGGCTGGAAAGCGCCTCTGCGGCGCCGGGCGCGGCCCGCCACGCCGTGGTGTCGGCCGTCGCGAGAAGTTCGACGTAGCGCGCGCCGAACGTGGCGCACCAGTCGTCCAGACGGTCGTCGATCGCCGGGTCGCCCAGCCCCTCCGCGCGCAGCACCAGCCGGGCGATCCGCTTCGCGGTCTGGCCTTCGTGATCGACCCGCTCGACGGCGTCGCCGGCCGGGTCGACGGGGTACAGCTCCCGCATGGTCGCGAGGAGCGCCTCGCTCGAGAGCGGATCGTGGGTCAGAAAGAGGGTTCCGTCGACGTCGAACAGCGCGAGCAGCGGCGTCACAGGCCGAGCCGCTCGAGCATCGCCTCGTCGCGCCGCCAGCGAGGTCGCGTCTTCACCTTCAGCTCGAGGAAGACGGCCGGCCGAGGAGGCGCTCGATCTCGGGCCGGGCGCGCGTGCCGATCTCTTCACGATCTGCCGCCCTTCCCGATCACGATCTGCTTCTGCGACTCGGTCTCGACGAAGATCGTGGCGCGGACGAGCTTCTCGCCAGCTCGTCGACCTCGACCGAGATCGCGTGCGGCACCTCCTCGCGGGTGAGCTGCAGCGCCTTCTCGCGGACGAGCTCGGCAATCTGGGTCTCGGGCGTGAGGTCGGTGCGCTGCTCGCGCGGGAAGTAGGCGGGCCCCTCCGGCAGGAGCGCGACGAGCTCCTCGCGGAGCGCCTCGATGCCGTCGCCGGTCAGCGCGCTGACCGGGTGGAGGGCTGGAAGGCGCCGAGCTGCGCCGCGGTCTCGCCATCTGCGTCGGCGATGTGGCCGGGCTTGAGGCGGTCGACCTTGTTCAGCGCGATCACGACCGGGGCGCCGAGCGCCGAAGACGCGCGCCGCGATGTGGCGGTCGCCGGCGCCGATCCGCTCCCGGCGCCGAGAGGACGAACAGGACTGCGTCGACGTCCGTCGAACGACCGGTCGACCGTGCGCTGCATCCGCTCCGTCAGCGCGTCGCGCGGCCGCTGGAAGCCCGGCAGGTCGACGAGCACGAGCTGGTGGCCGTCGCCGTTCGCGATCCCGAAGATCCGGCGGCGCGTCGTCTGCGGCTTGTCCGAGACGATCGCGACCTTGCCGCCGCAGAGCGCGTTCACGAGCGTCGACTTGCCGACGTTCGGCCGCCCGGCGACGGCGACGAACCCGGACTTCACTCACAGGAGCGTCCAAGGTGTCGGGCAGAAGCTCGGCCGGGCGTACGGTGGCGATCTCCCCGTCGCCGCCGGAAGTGACGCGATCGAGCCGGAACTCGTGCAGCCACTGGCGGCAGCCGCCGCACGGCGACGCGGTGATCCCGATCGCCTCGAGATCGCCCGGCCGGCAGCCCTCGGCGACCGCGCGCGCGAGCGCGGTCCGCTCGGCGCAGACACCGAGCGGATACGCCGCGTTCTCGACGTTCACGCCCTCGAAGACGCGCCCGTCCCGCGCGCGCACGACCGCGCCGACGAGGTAGCTCGAGTAGGGCGCGTACGCCCGCGCCGGCGACCGCGACCGCCCGCTCGACCAGGTCGTCGGCGTCATCGCAGAAGACCTGGAACACGGCCAGGGTCGACGAGCGCGCCGAGCAGGGCGCCGTAGGTGACCTCCAGCGAGGAGTGGATCCCCGACTCGACACGCGTCTGCGCGACGAGCAGGGCCATGATGAACGTCAAGGTCGAGATCAGGAAGCGGTGGCTGTCCCCGACGACGAGCGTCGCGGCCATCCAGCCGGCGAAGGCAACGGCTGCGTGCCCGGACGGGCAGCCCGCCCGAGAGCGGCTTCCCGCTGCCGGTGTAGCGCCTTCGCCGCGATCACGAGGATGATCGTCACGACGAGCGCGATCAACGTCAGCTGCGCCGGGCGCGTCCCGCGAGCCGTTCGAGCAGCCGCCCGCTGCTGTCCGCGATCTGGCCGGAGAAGACGAGGTACCCGATCGCGATCGCGTTCAGCGTTGCGATCAGGACGGCGCCGGCGGCGATGTCCTTCGCGAGCTTCGCAATCGGGTCGAAGGAGGTCGTCGAGACGTCGATCGTCTGCCTCGATCGCCGAGTTGATCATCTCCGTGATGAGCACGAACGCGATCGCGAGCAGCAGCGCGATCAGCTCGAGCTTCGTGACGCCGGTCGCGACGCCGGCGACGAGCACCACGCACGGCGGCCAGGAAGTGGATCCGCATGTTCCGCTGCGTCCGGAGGACGTGGATGATCCCTTCGACCGCGAAGTTGAAGCTTTCGAGGAGGCTTCGCGCGCGCCGATGGGCCAACGCGGCATCACACATCGAGCCTCCCGCTCCGCCATCTCGGAGCCGTGGTCGTAGCCGACCAGGTGCAGCAGCCCGTGCACGAGCGGCGCCGCGCCAGGCCTCGCCGACGACCTGCGGGCAGAGAACGGCGTCGCCGAGCTGGCGCGGCAGGCCCTCCGGCGAGCGGCTCGCGTGCCGTCGATCGGGAACGAGAGCACGTCGGTCACCTCATCGATGCCGAGGTGATCGAGCTTGAGCGCCCGCATCTCGTCAGGGCCGACGAAGCGGAGCCCGAGCTCGCCCTCCTCGATCCCCTCGTCGGCGAGCACCTGCCGCGCCAGCGCGACCGCCGCCTCGGCCTCGACCGTCGCGCCGCTGCGGTTTGCCACCTCGACCGCCACCATCGCTACCGGCGCCGCTGCGTGCCGGTCTCTTCCGCGTGGAGCTTGTAGGCCTCGACGATCCGCTGCACGAGCTTGTGGCGGACGACGTCCTCGTGGCCGAAGCGGACGAACGCGATCCCGTCGATGCCGGCCGAGGATGTCCTGCACCTGGATCAGGCCGGACGCCTGCTCGCGCGGCAGGTCGATCTGGGTGACGTCGCCGGTGACGACGATCTTCGAGCCGAAGCCGAGCCGCGTGAGGAACATCTGCATCTGCTCGGGGCTCGTGTTCTGGGCCTCGTCGAGGATGATGAACGAGTCGTTCAGCGTCCGTCCGCGCATGAACGCGAGCGGCGCGACCTCGATCGTCCCTCGCTCCATGTACGCGGCGAGCTTGTCCGGGTCGAGCATGTCGTAGAGCGCGTCGTAGAGCGGCCGCAGGTACGGGTCGACCTTGGCGAGCATGTCGCCCGGGCAGGAAGCCGAGCCGCTCCCCGGCCTCGACCGCGGGGCGGGTGAGGATGATGCGGCCGACCTCGCGCTCGGAGAGCGCCGACACCGCGAGCGCCATCGCGAGGTACGTCTTGCCGGTGCCCGCAGGGCCGATCGCGAAGGTGACGGTGTGCGGCGGATCGCGTCGACGTAGCGCTTCTGCGTTGACGGTCTTCGGCGCGATCTTCTTGCCGCGGTGTCGCCAGACGACGTCCTCGAAGACCTCGCGGATGTCCTCGGCCTGGTCGAGCGCGCCGAGCACGGCGTCGACCGTGGCCGGGCCGATCTCGTGGCCGCCCTCGACGAGCTCGCCCAGCTCGTCGATCACCGCGCGCGCCTGCGGCGACGTCGGGCGTCGTCGCCCTCGATCGTCAGGCGGTTGCCGCGCAGCCGGATCGTGCAGCGAAGCCGGTCGCGCAGCGCGTCGAGCACGCCGTCGCCGAGAGTCGCCAGCTCGGCGGCGACGTCGTTCGAGACGGCGAGCACTTGCTGCACAACGCCTCAGTGTAGGCGCTTCGCCGGCCCGGCCGCCTCTCGCAGACGCCGCACACTCGACACGCTCTCGTCAGCCGCGCGGGCGCTTCCGAGAGCTCCTCGAGCTCGCTCAGGCGAGCTTCTCGCGGACGAGCTGGCTCACGGCCGAGCCGTCGGCGCGGCCCGACGACCTGCGGCATCACGTCGGCCATCACGCGACCGAAGTCGCGCATGCTCGTCGCGCCGACCTCCGCGATCGCGTCGTCGACGATCTCCTCGAGCTCCTCCTCGGACAGGGGCTCGGGCATGAACTCCTCGAGCACCGCGAGCTCCCGCTCCTCCGCCTCGGCCTGCTCCTCGCGCCCGCCGCTGCGGAACGCCTCGGCCGCCTCGACGCGGCGCTTCCGCTCGCGCTGGAGCACCTGCAGCTCCTCGTCGTCGTGAAGCGGCCGCTGCAGCTCCTTCTCCGCCGCCGCGCAGGCTGTTGAGGATCAGCCGCAGCGTGTCGCGGCGCTCCCGGTCGTCGCGCGCGACGCATCGCCTCCTTAGCTCGTCCTCGAGCCGCGCGATCAGGCTCATCCCGGCGTCCCCCTGACGCGCCCGCCGAGGACGTGCCAGTGCAGGTGGAAGACGGTCTGGCCGGCGCCGGCGCCGACGTTGACGAGCGACCCGGTAGTCGTCGAGGCCCGCGGCCTGCGCCGTCTCCGCGACGAACTCGAGCATGCGCTTCGCCTCGTCCGGCGGGAACTCGGCGACCTCGCGGAAGGTCTCGACGTGGCGCTCGGGGATCACGAGCAGGTGGACTCCGCCTTCGGGTCGATGTCCGCGGATCGCGACGAAGCCGTCGGCGCGGTTGACGACCGTAGCCGGTGATCGCCGGTGCGCACGAGCTCGCAGAAGAGAGCAGCTCGCTCAGGCGGCGAGGATCCCCTCCTCCGTGACCGCGCGCCCGCGCACGTGGACGAGCTCGCCGACCCGCCCGTGACGAGCCAGGGCGAGTAGTCGTCGCCGTAGCCGCGGCCGGGCCGGTCGACAGGACGACGTCCTCCCGCCCCGACCTTCGCGCGCCAGCGCCGCTGCAGGCCTCGGCGGAGAGCGCGCGCAGGCGCGCGCCCCGCTCCCGCTTGACCTCACGCGGAACGGTGTCGTCGGCCGCGGTCGCCGTGCCCGGCCGGGGCGAGTACGGGAAGACGTGGACTTCGCGAGACCGGGCCGCCTCGACCACTCGCAGCGTGCTCCGGAAGGCCGCCTCGTCCTCGCCGGGGAAGCCGACGATCACGTCGCGTCGTCAGGTTGAAGTCGGCGAGCGGGCTCGAGCCGTCGCAGGAACGTGGCGGCGTCGTAGCGGCGCCCATCGCCCGCAGCACGCCGTCGTCGCCGGACTGGAGCGGCACGTGCAGGTGTCGCGCAACCGCCGGCGTCTCGCGCAGCGCCTGCGACGAGCTCGCCGTCACGTGGTTGACCTCGATCGACGAGAGCCGCAGGCGGGCGAGGCCCGGCGTCTCTCCGGCCGCGCGGACGAGCCGGGCGAGCGAGTAGCCCGCCTCGCGGTCGCGGTAGCAGCCGAGGTTGATGCCGGTCAGCACGATCTCCTGGTGACCCTGGTCGACGCGCCGCCGCAGCTCGCGCAGCACCGCATCGGCGCGGCGGCTCCGAGAAGGCCCGCGCACGGCCGGGATCACGCAGAACGCGCAGGAGAAGCTGCAGCCGTCCTGGACCTTGACGAACGCGCGGACGCGGTCGAGCTTCGCGTCCGCGTGGACGCAGCCGATCGCGCCGACGTCTCGGCGACGAAGCCGGGTGTCTCCTCGCTGCGCCGCGCGACGACGACGACGTTCTCGGGGAGGCCGGCGAAGCCGTCCGCGGCCAGGTTCGCGCCGCAGCCGGTCACGTACACGCGCCGGTGCGCTGCGGGCGGCGCGCGAGGCGGCGTGACGCGACTTCCGGACGGCCTCGTGCGTCACGCAGCAGGTGTTGACGACGGCGACTCGGCGCCGTCGGGCACCTCGCTCGTGGCCGTCTGCGAGCAGGCGCTCGCGGATCGCCTGCGCGTCGGCGTACGAGACCTTGCAGCCCAGGAAGGCGACAGAGAAACTCGCCACGGGGCTGGCACTTTACTCGCGAAACAGCAGGTCGGCCGCCCACCCCTCGGCCGCACGCCGCTTCGCCGTCCGGAAACCCGGCAGAGTCGGCCGCTCGGACTCGAGGTAGCCGGAGGCGATCACGCCGCGAGTCTCGGCGTGGAGTCGCAGCGCGGCACGAATCGAGCCGAGACGTTCGCGACCAGGATCTCGACCTGCGGCAGAACGGCGTCGAGCGCATCGGCGAGGATGAGCTCGAGCGCGACGCCGTTCGCCTCCGCGTTCCGCCGGGCGGCCTCGACGCGCGGTCGACTCGTCGTCGATCGCAAACACCGGCGCGAAGCCGAGCTTGGCGGCCGCGATCGAGATCACGCCGGAGCCGCAGCCGACGTCCGCGAGGCTCGTGGGCCCGAGCCCGGCCAGGAGCTCCAGGCACAACCTCGTAGTCGCATGCCCGCCGGTACCGAAGGCCCGGCCCGGGTCGATCACGACCGCGGTCGTGCCGGCGGGCGGCGCCTCCCAGGGCGGCCCGATCCAGAGCGAACCGATCTGCACCGGGCGGTGGAACTCCCGCCAGCGCTCCTCCCAGTCGGCCGGGACCGCGTCCGCGGAGACGGTGCCGAACGCCGCCCAGAGGCGTTCCTCACCGCCGGCGTCCGTGTACGCCGCGAGCTCGATTCCGTCGGAGAGCTCCCGCTCCTCGAATCCCTCCGGAAAGAGCTCGAGCATCTGGGCGCGCGCGATCTCGGCCCGTTCGGGCGGCACGACCGTCGAGACGCGGTGCAGCGCCCTCAGCGGAAGGCGCTCTTCAGCTTGTCGAAGAACCCCTCGTCGTCCCGGTAGGCCTCGTCGCCGGCCGTGCGCTGGAACTCCTCGAGCGCCGAGCGCTGCTCCTCGGTGAGTCGGCGCGGGATGTGCACGTTCACGAGCACGCGGTGATCTCCCCGCCCGAAGCCCTGCAGGACCGGCAGGCCCCGACCCCGCAGCACCCTGATCTCGCCCGGCTGCGTTCCGGGCTCGAACTCGAGCTCGGCCTCGCCCTCGAGGGTCGGCACCACAACGGTCGCGCCGAGGGCGGCCTGCGTCATCGTCAGCTCGACGGTCGAGACGATGTCGTTGCCCTCTCGGACGAAGCGTTCATCGGGCCGGACCCGAACCTGGACGTAGAGGTCGCCCGCGCGACCGCCGAGCGAGCCGGCATGGCCCTCCCCGGAGAGCCGGATCTGCTGTCCGTCGTGGATTCCCGGCGGCACCTCGACCTCGAGCGTCCGCTCCTCGACGACGCGGCCGGAACCGCTGCACACGGGGCACGGGTGCTCGATCACTCTCCCCGCGCCGCCACAGCGTCGACACGTCCCGGAGCGGATGAACTCCCCGAACGCCGTCCGCGAGACGTAGTCGAGCCGGCCCGCGCCGGCGCACTCGGGGCAGGTCACCGGCTCGGTGCCGGGCTCGGCGCCGCTGCCGTGGCACGCCGCGCAGGGGATGCTGACGGGAAACGGGATCTCGCGCTTGACGCCCGACGCCGCCTCCGTGAGCTCGATCTCGATCTGGGCGACGGCGTCGGCGCCGCGCGCCCGGCGAGGACGCCCGGCCACGCCGAAGAGGTCGTCGCCGAAGAATGCGGCGAAGAGGTCCGAGAGGCTGCCGAGGTCGAAGCTCGTCGGGTTGAAGCCGCCGCTCCGCAGGCCCGCGTGGCCGTAGCGGTCGTAGAGCTGGCGGGTCTCCGTCTTCGAGAGCACCTCGTACGCCTCGACGACCTCGCGAAACCGCTCCTGCGCGTCCGGCGCGTCGGACACGTCGGGATGGAGCGTCCGCGCGAGTCGCCGGAACGCCTTCTTGATCTCGCCCCCGGCGGCCGTGCGCTGGACGCCGAGAACCTCGTAGTAGTCACGCTCGGTGGTACTCATCGGCGCACCAAGCGTAGCCTCGGAGCTACCTGTCCTCAGTTGTCCTCGTAGATCTCCTCGACGAAGCGGGAGAGTTCGAGCGCCGCGCCGCGCACCGAGCGGAGCGCCTTCTCGTAGTCCATGCGCACCGGCCCGAGCAGCGTCACCGCCCCGAGCGTGCGGGTGGTGAGGCCGTAGGAGGCGCCGACCAGAGCCAGGTCGCGCAGGGCCGGATGCTCGAGCTCGGGGCCGACCCGGACGAAAGGCCTGCGCGGGTCGAGCGCCTGGCTCACGACCTCGAGCAGGGCCGCGCGCTTCTCGAGCACTTCGAGCAGGCGCTGGTAGGCGTCGAGCTCCTGGCCCTGCAGGTCCTCGAGCAGCCCGGCGGTGCCACCGATGTACAGCCCCTGCTGCTCCGCGGCGAGCGCCTCCGAGAACAGCGAGCGCACGGTCTCGAGGAAGACGCCCTCCCGCCGCCCGAGGCTGGAATCGTCGAGCCGTCGCCGCAGGAGGTGACTGCCCAGCTCGAGGCCGGCGACCCGGTCGTTGAGGTACTCGGCCGCCCAGTCGGCGAGCATCGGGTCGACCGGCTCGGGAAAGCGGTAGACCCGCTTCGTGACGCTCCCCGTGGAGGTGATCACGACCACCATCACCGTCTGCGGCTGGAGCAGCAGCACCTCGACGTGCCGCACGGTCGCGCTCCCCAGGGGCGGCGCCGAGACGAGGGCGAGCAGGTGCGTCAGCTCCGAGAGGATCTCGGTCGTCGCCTGCAGGGCCGCGTCGACCTCGCTGCGGGCGGAGGTGAGGTCGAGCGGGAAGCCGGCCGGATGTGGCTCCAGTCGCTCGAGCAGGCGATCGGCGTAGTAGCGGTAGCCCCGTTCGGTCGGGATCCGCCCGGCGGACGTGTGCGGGTGGGTCAGGAGACCTCGCGCCTCCAGCTCGGCGAGCTCGCTGCGGACGGTCGACGTCGAGACGTCGAATCCCATCCGCTCGACGAGCGTCCGCGAGCCGACCGGCTGCCCGGTCGCCACGTGGGCCTCGACGACGCCCCGCAGGATCTCCTGCTGGCGGTCGCTGAGCCCGATCTCCGCTGTGCCCTCCATCCTCTTTGCAGGGATTTTAGGCGAGCAGCTCGGCCGTGACGCCGCCGCCGAGAAACCGGCCCCGCTTCGTCAGCGCGAGCGCGTGACGCGAAGAGGCTCCGTCACCGTGGACGAGACCCAGCTGCCGGAGACGCTCGACGGCCTCCCACTCGACCGCCCGCTCGAGCCCGGCGAGCTCGAGCGGTTCGTCGAGCCGCAGCCCGAGCAGTAGCCGCTCGCGCTCCTGGACCTCCGGCGAGAGCTCCTCGAGCTCGCGCGCGGGACGCCGCCCGTCCGCGAGCGAGCGCAGGTATTCGCCGAGCCGAGGCGTCGTCCGCCAGCGTCGCCCTTCGATTGTCGAGACCGCGCCGATTCCGAGGCCGAGGTAGTCCCGGCCACGCCAGTAGGCGAGGTTGTGCCCGGAGCGGAGGTCACGCCCGTCCGCGAGTTCGGGCGGCCGGCAGAAGTTCGCCGTCTCGTACCAGCGATACCCGGCCGTCGTCACGCGCGCGACAACGCGCTCGAAATACGACTCCATGGCCTCGGCCTGGCGCGCGAGCTCCGCGCCGTGCGCATGGGTGAACCGCGTTCCCTCCTTCGCCTCCAGCTCGTAGCAGGAAAGGTGCTCGGGCCCCAACGCGAGCGCGTCGCTCAGGTCGGCGTCGAGATCGGCGGGGCTCTGGCCGGGGATCCCGTACACGAGATCCAGAGAAATGTTGTCAAATTGGGCATCACGTAGAGCGTAGACGGCGCGCCGGACGTCGTCCGGGCCCGCCCGCCGCTCGAGCACTTCGAGCAAGTGCGGCCGAAAGCTCTGGGCCCCGAGCGAAACCCTGGTCACGCCGCAGGCTCGGAGGAGCCGCGCGGTCGCCGGCGTCACCGTCTCCGGATTGGCCTCGACCGTGAGCTCTTCCGCTGGCGGCAGAGCGCGGAGCAGCCGCTCGAGCTCGGGCTCCCCGGTGAAGGTCGGCGTCCCACCGCCCACGAAGATGCTCTCCAGCCGCGGCGCCAGCCGCCCCCGCTCGAGCGCGAGCTCGGCGAGCAGGGCGTCGACGTAGGCCCGGTGCTGTCCCGCGCGGCCCACGACCGTGACGAAGTCGCAGTAGCCGCAGCGCGACGCGCAGAAGGGCAGGTGCACGTACAGATGGCGCGCGCGCCCCGGCCCGGTCACTTCTTGCCCCCGTCCAGGTTGAGCACCGCCAGGAAGGCCTCCTGCGGGACCTCGACCGCGCCGACCTGTTTCATCCGCCGCTTGCCGGCCTTCTGGCGCTCGAGCAGCTTGCGCTTGCGCGTGATGTCGCCTCCGTAGCATTTCGCGAGCACGTCCTTGCGCTTCGCCTTGATCGTCTCGCGGGCGATCACGCGTGAGCCGATCGCAGCCTGGACGGGAACGTCGAAGAACTGCCGCGGAATCTCCTCGCGCAGCCGATCCACGAGCGCGCGCCCGCGCGCGTAGGCCCCGTCGCGGTGGACGATCAGCGAGAGCGCGTCGACCGGCTCGCCCGCGATCAGCACGTCGACGCGCTCGAGCTTGCCCTCGCGGAAGCCGACCAGGTCGTAGTCGAAGCTGGCATACCCGCGCGTGCGCGACTTGAGCTGGTCGTAGTAGTCGAGCACGATCTCGCCCAGGGGCAGCTCGTAGAGGAGCAGAACCCGCTGCTCGGACAGGTACTCCATGTGGTCGAAGCGCCCGCGCCGATCCGTGTTGAGCTCCATCACGGCGCCGACGTAGTCCTTCGGGACGATGATCGACGCCCGGATGTACGGCTCCTCGACCTGTTCGACCTCGCGCGGCATGTCGGCCGGGTTGTGGACTTCGAGCTCCTCGCCGGCCTTCGTGAGCACGCGGTACGCGACGTTCGGCGCTGTCACGATCAGGTCGAGGTCGAACTCGCGCTCGAGCCGCTCCCGGACGATCTCCATGTGCAGCAGGCCGAGGAATCCGCAGCGGAAGCCGAAGCCGAGCGCCTGTGAGGTCTCCGGCTCGTAGAAGAGCGCGGCGTCGTTCAGCTTCAGCCTCTCGAGCGCGTCGCGCAGGTTCGGGTACTCGTCCGAGTCCGTCGGGAAGAGCCCGGCGAAGACCATCGGCTTGACGTCCTTGTAGCCGGGCAGCGGCTCGGCGGCCGGCTCACGCTGCGACGTGAGCGTGTCGCCGACGCGCAGGCGGCTGACGTCCTTGAGCCCGGTGATCACGTAGCCGACCTCACCGGCCGCGAGCGCCTCGGCGGCCCGCATCGTCGGCGAGAAGAAGCCGACCTCCTCGGACTCGAAGGTGGTGCCCTGCGCCATTGCGCGCAGAGGCTCCCGCGCGTGGAACGCTCCGTCCACGACCCGGACGAACGCGACCACGCCGCGGTACTGGTCGTAGGAGGAGTCGAAGACGAGCGCTCGCGCGGGCGCCTCGGGATCGCCGGCCGGCGCTGGGACCCGCTCGACGATTGCATCCAGCACCGCCTCGATCCCTGCGCCCGTCTTCGCCGAGATCCGCAGCACCCGCTCGGGCTGCTCGCCGACGAGCTCGGCGATCTCGGCCGAGGCCCCCTCGGGGTCGGCCTGCGGCAGGTCGATCTTGTTCACGACCGGCACGATCTCGAGGTCGTTCTCGATCGCCAGGTAGGCGTTGGCGACCGTCTGCGCCTCGACGCCCTGCGCGGCATCGACGACGAGGAGCGCGCCTTCGCACGCCTGCAGTGAGCGCGAGACCTCGTAGGTGAAGTCGACGTGGCCGGGCGTGTCGATCAGGTTCAGCTGGTGACCCTTCCAGAGCACGCGGACCGCCTGCGCCTTGATGGTGATCCCGCGCTCGCGCTCGAGCTCCATGCTGTCGAGCACCTGCGCCCGCATCTCGCGGCCCGTGACGGTCTCGGTCAGCTCGAGGATGCGGTCGGCGAGCGTCGACTTGCCGTGGTCGATGTGCGCGATGATCGAGAAGTTGCGGATGCGGTCGAGATCCATGCGCTACTGAGCGTAGCTGCGGTCGAATCGCATCAAGCTGAGCGGAACACCGTCCTCCTCGACATCGCGGACGTGACTGAAAGCTTTCTCGAAAGCGCGCCACGACGGCCGGTTCGCCTCCGCCGGCGCCCCATCAAGAGGTCGCCGCCGGCGACCTCGCCGACTTGGACGATCGCCTCCCAGCCGGGATTGTCACCAGCGGCGGACGTGCTCGCGCTCGGGCCATTCGCGCAGAAGCGGCAGGTCCTCGCTACGCAGCAGGCGGAACTCGATCACGAGGAGCGCGAGCGAAGGGCGAGAAGCGTGTCGAGCTCCCGGACGCCGAGCAGGCGGCAGGCCCCCAGGTAGAGACCGGTCGCCGCAGCCAGAGCGGGCAGCAGGGAGCCGAGCTGCCCCGGAAGGGAGCGGCCGAACGCATGGTCGAGCGGGAGCCAGACGAGGAAAGCGAGCGCTGCGAACGCCGAGGCAACGACGATCCGGCCGAGGGCGGGCGCGGTCTGCCTCAGGTCGATCCGCCCCAGCCGCCTGCGGAGGAGGACGATCAGAAGAGCCGCGCCGGCGACGTTGACGACGGTCGTCGCGAGCGGTATCCCCCACGTCCCGAAGCCGTAGAAGGCGGCGTCCAGCGCCGCGTTCAGCGCGAGGTTGGCGAGGGCGACGATCGTCGGCAGCCAGTTCTCTTGGAGGCTGAAGAAGGCGCGGTTCAGCATCAGCATCCAGCCGTTGAATACGAGGCCCCCCGAGAACGCGGCGACCGCCCCTGCCGTCACCGCCGACTCGTGCGGGCCCCAGTGGCCCCGCTGGTAGACGATCCGCGTGATCGGCTCGGCGAGCACGGCGGTCACGACTCCCGCCGGGATGAGCATGAAGCCGATCTGGCGCAGGCCGAGATTGACGGTGGTGCGGAAGCCGTCGAGATCCTGGCGTGCGGCCAGCCGGGCGAGCGACGGGAACAGCACGGTGGCGATCGCGACCGAGAACATCCCCTGCGGGAGCATGTAGAGGCGGAACGCCTTGTCGATCGCGGTCGGCGCGAGGTTGGGATCGATCAGACGCGAGGCGAAGATCGAGTCGACGACCGCGTTGAAGTTGATCAGCCCGAGGCCGAGGGTGACCGGAATCATCAGCTTGAAGACCCCGCGGACTGCCGGGTCGCGCCAGTCGAGCACGAGCTGGAGCCGGCCGTCGCGGCCGCGCAGCCAGGGGATCGGCAACAGCACCTGGATCACCGTCCCGACCACGATCGAGCCGGCATACACGTAGAGCTTCGCGCTCATCGAGCCGGCCTGCGGGACGCCGATCACGAGCCCGGCGATGATCGCGAGATTCCAGAAGACCGGCGTCAGCGCGGGCACGGTGAAGTGCTCGTAGCTGTTCAGGATCCCGACGATCACCCCGGAGATCCCGAGCAAGGTGACGATCGGGAAAAGGACGCGCGAGAGGCCGATCGCGAGCGCGCGGTCGCCACCGGGGTCGCCGAAGGGCGCGATCACGAACGGGGCGAGGACGATGAACAGCGCCGTCAGCGCGCCGAGCCCGAGCAGCATCAGCCAGAAGAGGCTCGACGCCACCCGCCAGGCGCGCTTGCGCTCGCCCTTCTCCAGCAGCTCGCTGAAGACGGGGACGAACGCGGACGAGAGCGCGGCGTCCGCCACCAGCGCGCGGATGAGATTCGGCACCTGGAAGGCGACCGTGAAAGCGTTGATCTTGCCGGCCGCGCCGAAGTAGTACGCGGCGACGACCTCGCGGACGAGGCCGAGGATGCGTGAGAGACCGGTCGCGAGCGCGAAGATCGCGGTCGACCACGCCAGCCGCCGGGCGCGGGCCGCGCCTTGCTCGTCCACGTGCCGAGTATAGGAAGGCCTCCCGCCGGCAGGGCCCGAGTCGAGGTTCCGGGGTGCCGGAACGGGGACTGCTACCATCGCCGGGCCCGCTTTGCGGGCGCTTTTATGCCGAACATCAAGCAACAGAAGAAGAGGGTTCGCATCGCCTCCGAGGAGCGGCTAGAGAACCTTCGCTACGCCTCGACGGTCAAGACGCTCACGCGACGGCTGCGGTCGGCCGTCGAAGAGGGCGACGGCGAGCGTGTCGCCGGCGAGCACCGCGAGCTCGTCCGCTGGATCGACAAGGCAGCCTCCCGCGGCGCCCTCCACCGAAACGCCGCCGCGCGGAAGAAGGCCCAGGCCGCGAAGCTCGTTTCCGGCGGCTCCTAGCCGGACACGTGCGCGGGCTCCGGCTCGCGCGTCTTCTTCCCGCGCGTGATGTCGATGAGCGCGCGCGTGAACTCCAGCTCGCCGGGTAGCCTGCTGGCTCCCTTCAGCGCGCCGTCGAGCTGCGCCAGGCGCACGATCGCGTCGTCGAGCTCCTCGTGGCTGAAGTTCCCGCCTTGCTCGTAGAGCTTCTGGATGTAGAAGCGGTTCCGTTTCAGGCGCTCTGCCGCGGCGGCGGGAGGCACGCCCTCGGCCGCGAGCCTGCGACACTCGCGCACACGCCCGACGTGGGAGGTGAGCAGACCGGCCACCCGCAGCAGGACATCTCGTGCCGCGTCGCCGGAGCGCTCGACGATCCGCTCGCTCGCGGCCACCGCCGCGGAGACGTCCCGTCGGCCCCAGGCGTCGGTCAGGTCGAAGGGTGGCGCCTCGGCTCGGGCGGGTACGAGCTCCGCCACCTCGCGCCGGCCGATGCGCTCGCCCGCGGCCCAGGTCGCGAGCTTCTCGATCTCCGTCGCCAGCTCGTCCGCGTTCTCGCCGACGAGCTCGACCACTGCGGCGGCGGCATCCGCGTCGATCCGGACGCCGCGCTCGCCTAGTTGCCCCTCGACCCAGCGAGGCAGGTCGGCCTTCCGACCCCGTTTGGGGAGGTCGTAGACCAGCACCTCGCCCGCCTTCGCCACGGCCTTGGCCAGGGCGGAGTCGCGCTTGACCTCGGCCCCGACGAGGGCGAGGACGGTCGTCGGCGCGGGGCGCCGAAAGTACTCCTCGACCGCCTTCACGTCCTGCGCCTTCCAGCGCTCGACGCCTTCGACCGCGACCAGCCGGCGCTCGACCGCGAACAGCCCGAGCACGTTGCACGCCGCGACGACATCCTCGCCGTGGGCGTCCTGGGCGGAGAGAGTTTCGGTCGCGTCCTCGCCGACCCGGTCTCGGAGACGGCGGAGCGCGCGGGTGACCTTTGGGCGATCCGTGCCCGTGATCAGGTAGACGGGAGCGAGATCTGCCACCGCCGCCAAGCATAGGCGCCGACGGCGAGGGCGAGGGCCAGCACTGCTAGGAGGGCCGGGGTCGAGCGGATCTGCGCGCCGGGAAGGCCGCCGAAGAGCCGGGCGCACCCTGCCAGGTACGCGGCGCAGGAGCCGTTCAGCCAGGCGACCCCGGTCGCGACCGGTGGGAAGAGCAGCGTCGCGGCCGCGGAAGCGAACGCCAGATAGAGGAGCGGCGCGACCGCGGGCTCTGCGGCTGCGTTCGCCGGCACGGTCAGAAGCGGCACAGCGTGGAACTGAAGCCAGAGCACCGGCGCGGTCGCGATCCCGCAGGTTGTCGAGACGGCAACGGCAGCGGCCAGCTTGCGCTGCAGCGGATAGCCCTCCAGCACGTCGCGGAAACGCGGGACGAGCACGAAGATCGAGGCGACTGCGACGAACGAGAGCTGAAAACCGGCGTCCAGCAGGTCGTACGGGTTCCAGGCGAGCAGAACAAGGGCACCGAGAAGCAGGAAGTACCACCGATCCGCGGGACGTGCGGCAAGCCAGGCGAGCGATCCCAACGCTCCCGCGACGCCGGCCCGCACGACCGATGGTTGCGCCCCGACCGCGAGGACGTAGGCCCCGATCGAACCGAGCGCACCGATCTCGCCGAGCCACCGCGGAAGACCGAGCAGCCAGGCCAGGGCGAGGGCGCCTGCCGCAACAAGGGCCACGTTCTGGCCGGAGACGGCGAGCAAGTGGTAGAGACCGGAAGCACGGAAGCGCGCGCGCAGCTGCTCGGGCAGGGCTTGCTCGTCGCCGAGGACGACGCCCTCGACCACGCCGCGCCGCGTTCCGTGCAGACCGGGCGCCACCGAACGGGCGAGCGCCGCGCGCAACCTGTCGCCCAGTGCTGCGAGACCGTGCCTCCGGCCGACGAGCTTCCAGCGATCGGCGCGCAAGACGACGTGGATGCCCTGGTGCTTCAGCCAGGTGCGCTCGTCGAATCCGTGGCTCTTCGGCCTCGGCAGGCGTACGGTAGTGATGGCTTCGATCACGGCGCCTTGCGGGGGCGCGCGCCCGAGCGGGAGCTCGAGCAGCACGGGCTCGTGGAAGCGGAGGCGGCCGAAACGTCGTACCTGCGCCGGAAGCCGCAGCTCGAAGCGACTCGAGCGAGCGGGGCCGGTGACGACGAGTGACGCGCGCTCGGCGGTATCCACGCGTGCGAGTAGGACGCTGCGATCGAGCGCATCGAGCCGCGCGCTCCCCCACCACCAGCCCGTGAGAACGAGTGCTGCCAGGAGCAACTCGGGCCGCGTGGCAGGGCTGGCCAATCCAGCGGCGAGGACGAGCAGCATCCCGCCGACCCCGGCGGCGAGCAACGAGAGGCGAGCAACGTTTGCCGTGGCAATGCCTATGCACAGCGCGGCGACCAGGAAGTGGGGCGAGGGCCGCGCGCCGCTCACATCGATTACTCCGCTCACGGAACGACCAGGTCGCGGAGCTGCTCCAGGCGCTTGGGCCCGATCCCGGGGACGGCGTCGAGCTCGTCCACCGAGCTGAAGGAGCCGTGCTTCGTGCGGAAGTCCAGGATCTTCTGCGCCGTCACCGGTCCGACACCGGGCAAGGTGTCCAACTGCTCGAGCGTCGCAGTACTGAGCTGTACCGGCGCGGCCGCGGTTCCCCCGGGTCCGGCCGATCCGCTGCCGCTCGAGAAGGCCGCGCCCGCGCGGCCCCGGATCGGGACAACGACCTGCTCGCCGTCCGCCAAGGGCGCCGCGAGGTTTACCTGGGCGAGGGCGGCCTTCGGAGTTGAGCCGCCGGCGCGGGCGATGGCGTCCGCGATCCGCGAGCCTTGCGAGAGCCGGTAGAGGCCCGGCCTGCGCACGCCACCGACCACGTCCACCACCACCCGCGCCGCCGAAGTCCCAGTCGCGCCCGGGCCGACGTTCGGCGGCGGGGGGAGTGGCGCCGCCGGCGTGGTCGTGCCCGCCGGCAGGACGAAGCGAGCTGCGAGCAAGAGCAGCACGAGCGCTGTCGCGGCGGCCAGGAGGGGTCGCCGCCGCTGTAGGAGGAACTCCGGCATGCCCCGATCCTGCCGAGAAAAGTGTCACGGATGGGATACGACTCTGTGCCGAAAGTGTGTCGAAATCGGCACAGACTCGGCACAGAGCGGTCGCACTTTCGTGCGCCCGTGACCGGTACCGTCCCTAACCCCCGCCCTCCCTGGGGCGCGCGGGCGGGGGGGCGCGCGCGGGTGCGGGCGCGCGCGTGTGCGCGGGCCGGCGTGTCAGCGCGAGGAGGGAGCCACAGGAATGAAGCGCCCCCAGGGCTGGGCAGCTAGACGACGAGGTTCACGAGCCGGCCCGGGACGACGATCGTCTGGCGGACATCTTTGCCGTCCAGGTGCGCCTGCACCCGCGGCGAAGCGAGCGCCCGCTCGACGAGCTGCTCCTCCGACTCGCTGACCGAAGCCTCGATCCGGTCCCGCACTTTCCCGTTGACCTGAATCACGAGCTGGAAGGTCTCACGGGCCAGCTTCGACTCGTCGGCGGCCGGCCAGGGCTGCTCCCACAGCCGCTCGTGCCCGAGCGCAGACCAGAGCTCCTCCGCCACGTGCGGGGCGTACGGCTGGATCAGCGACACCGCCGTCTCGGCCGCGAAGCGCGCTCCCGGCGCGGAGACGTCCTTGCCGAGCTCGTTGACGAGCTCCATCACCGCGGAGATGGGCGTGTTGAAGACGAAGCGCCGGCCGATGTCGTCGCTCACCCGCGCGATCGTCTCGTGGGCCTTCCGGACGAGCGGCCCCTCCTCCGCATCGCCGACAACCTCACTGGCGGCCACCTCGTGGACGAACCGCCAGAGCCGGCTCAGGAAGCGGACCACCCCTTCGATCCCGGTGTCCTGCCAATCCTTGTCCTGGTCGACAGGGCCCATGAACAGGATGTAGAGCCGCAGCGCATCCGCCCCGTAGCGCGCAATCGTCTCGTCCGGCGGAACCACGTTCCCGCGCGACTTCGACATGCGGGCGCCGCGGTAGTTGATCGAGCCCTGGTTGAAGAGTCGCATGAACGGCTCGCGGAAACCGAGCAGGCCGAGGTCGTTCAGCACCTTGACGAAGAAACGCGCGTAGAGCAGGTGCATGGTTGCGTGCTCGGCGCCGCCGATGTACTGGTCGATCGGCAGCCAGTAGTCCACGAGGGCCCGCTCGAACGGGGCCGTCTCGTTGTGGGGGTCGCAGTAGCGCAGGAAGTACCACGAGGAGTCGACGAACGTGTCCATCGTCTCCACCTCGCGGCGTCCCTCGGCGCCGCAGCGCGGGCACGGCACGCGCACCCACTCCTCGTTGGTCGCCAGCGGCGGTCGGCCCCGAGGGCTGAAGTCCTCGACCTCCGGCAGCAGGAGCGGTAGGTCCTCCTCCGGCAAGGGGACGATCCCGCACGCGTCGCAGTAGACGATAGGGATCGGGGCGCCCCAGTAGCGCTGCCGCGAGAAGCCCCAGTCGCGCAGCCGAAACGCCACCGCGAACCGCGCCGCGTGCCGGCTCTCGAGCCATTCGACGATCGCGCGCCCGCCCTCGGGCGCGGACATCCCCGTGAACTGCCCGGAGTTGACGAGCCGCTCGTTCTCGGTGTGTGCGGCAAAGGCCCCGTCGGGCTCGGGCTCGCCGTCGGCTGGTACGACCACCGTCTTGACCGGGAGCCCGAACCGCTCCGCGAACGCGAAGTCGCGCTCGTCGTGAGCGGGAACCGCCATGATCGCACCGGTCCCGTACTCCACCAGCACGTAGTCCGAGACCCAGATCGGGATCGGCTCGCCCGCTGCCGGGTTCGTGGCGTAGCGACCCGTGAAGACGCCCGTCTTCTCCTTCTCCGGATCCATCCGCTCGAGCGTGCTCGCGGCGGCGGTGCGGCGGACGTAGTCGAGGACCTCCTCCTCGTGCTCGGTGCCCTGCACGAGCCTCGGCACGAGATCCTGCTCCGGCGCGAACACGGCGAAGGTTCCGCCGAACAGCGTGTCCGGGCGCGTCGTGAAGACGGGAACGTCGATGTCGAGCTCCTCGATCCGGAAGACGATCTCCGCACCCTCCGAGCGCCCGATCCAGTTGCGCTGGATCGCGATCACCCGGTCGGGCCAGTAGCCGACGTCCTCGATCTCGTCCAGCAGGCGGTCGGCGTACGCGGTCGTCTTGAAGAACCACTGCTCCAGCTTCTTCCCCTCGACCTCGGCGCCGCAGCGCTCGCAGCGGCCGTCCACGACCTGCTCGTTCGCGAGCACGGTCTGGTCGTTCGGGCACCACTTGACCGCCGCCGCCTTGCGGTAGGCCAGGCCCGCCTCGAGCAGCCGCAGGAACAGCCACTGCGTCCAGCGGTAGTACTCGGGCTGGTGCGTGGATAGCTCGCGCCCCCAGTCGATCGCCCAGCCCATCCGCTGCATCTGCCGCCGGATGTTCGTGATCGAACGCTCGGTCGTCTCCCGCGGCTGGCCGCCCTGCTTGATCGCCGCGTTCTCGGCCGGCAGGCCGAAGGAGTCGTAGCCCATCGGGCGCAGCACCGAGTAGCCGTTCCGGCGCCGGTGGTGCGTGATCACGTCGCCGAGCGTGTAGTTCAGGACGTGACCCATGTGCAGGTCACCCGAGGGGTAGGGGAGCATCTCGAGCACGTAGGCCTTCTCGCGCGCCTGCGCGTCTCCGACGTCTGGATCCGGCGCGGAGAACGCGCGCTCGTCAGCCCAGACCTGCTGCCATTTCGCCTCGATCGCCTGTGGGTCGTACGTCTCCATTTTCGCCCTCCGGATACAAAAAGACCTCTCACGCTGAGAGGTCAAGGGGAAGCCGACGCGGCGCCGCCGCGTTCGCTTCCTGCGCTACTCGAGAAGCTGCTGCATTAGAAAGCACTCTAGCAAGCAACAACGAAGGAGGACAATGGCCGGCTACACCCATCTCAACCTCAAGGACGTCGAGGACCAGGCGCCGAAGTTCGACCTGTCACCTGACCTCGAGTTCCGCAGCGCGCGTGTTCCGCTGGAGATGGAGAACGCGGGGATCAGCTACCTGCGCGTGGCTCCGAACTTCCGCGTCCCGTTCGGCCACCACCACAACCTCCAGGAGGAGGTGTACGTGCTGATCGAGGGCGGCGCGCGCCTGAAGCTCGACGACGACGTGATCGAGCTGAAGCCG
This sequence comes from uncultured Actinomycetes bacterium, assembly GCA_963779895.1. GTDB lineage: Bacteria > Actinomycetota > Thermoleophilia > Gaiellales > Gaiellaceae > AC-32. The sequence continues at coordinate 428,666 of CAWAAD010000001.1, forward strand.
CTCGACGCCGTGCGCATCCCGAGGGACACGATGCGTAACGTCGAGGGAGGGCCGGACGGCGCCGTCCTGATCGCGTTCGGCGCGCCGAACACGGGGCCCGGCGACGCCCCGATGACGCAGGGCTGGTGGATGGACTGATCCGCGGGCTCTTCCCGGACTCGGCGGCGCTCGAGGGCGGCGAGCTCGCGCTCGGCGGGATCGCCGCCTCCGCCCTGGCCGAGGAGCACGGCACGCCGCTCGTCGTCTACTGCGAGCAGACGCTGCTCGCGGCCGCGCGGGCGTACCTGCAGGCGGCGCCCGAGGCGCTCGTCCTCTACAGCGTCAAGGCGTTCCCGAATGTCGCCCTGCTGCGGCTGTTCGCGGCGGAGGGACTCGGCGCCGATGTCTCCACACTCGGCGAGCTCGCCTACGCACGGGCGGCGGGCATCGCGGGCGAGCGGGTCGTCGTCCACGGGAACAACAAGAGCGACGACGAGCTGCACGCGGCGGCCGAGGCGGGAGCGCGCTTCGTCGTTCTCGACGCCCTCGACGAGATCCCGCGCGCGGCGGCCGCCGGCGTGCGCCGCGTGCTCGTGCGCGTGACGCCCGGAATCGACGCCGACACCCATCCGGCGATCCGGACCGCTCACCACGGCTCGAAGTTCGGCCTACCGCCGGACCAGGCGCCGGCCGCGATAGGGCAGGCACGCGACGCCGGCCTCGAGGTCGCCGGGCTCCACCTGCACATCGGCTCTCAGCTCCTCGACACCGAGGCTGCGCGGACGAGCATCGACTGGCTCGGCGCCTTCGCGGCCGATTGCCGCGCCGAGCTCGGCTGGCAGCCCGAGGTGGTCGACCTCGGCGGCGGGCTCGGGATCCGGTACCTCGAGGGCGAACGGCCGCCGGCCGTGGGCGACTTCGTGGCGATGCTGCTCGAGCGCCTCGAGCACGCCTGGAAGCTCCACGACCTGGCGGCGCCCGAGGTGATCCTGGAGCCTGGCCGCTCGCTCGTCGGGCAGGCCGCGGTGACTCTCTACCGCGTCGGCGTCGTCAAGCGCGCCACCGAGACGACGACCTACGTCGCGGTCGACGGCGGCATGTCCGACAACCCGCGCCCGCAGCTCTACGGCGCCCGCTACAGCGCGCTGCTCGCGAACCGCGCCGGCGAGGGGGCCGCGGGCACGTACACGGTCTGCGGCAAGCACTGCGAGTCGGGCGACGTCCTGATCGAGAGCGTTCCGCTCCCCGAGCCTCGCCGCGGCGATCTGCTCGCCCTACCCGGCACCGGCGCCTACACGCTCGGGATGGGATCGAACTACAACGCCGTCCCCCGGCCTGCGGCCGTACTGGTCTCGGACGGCAAGGCGCGGCTGATCCGCCGCCGCGAGACGATCGAGGACGTGCTTCGGACCGAGGTCGGCGGCTAGGCTCACCCCGATGCTGCCGCGCCTCGCAACGGTTCCAGGGGTCGTGCTCGTCAGCATCGCCGCGACGATGTGGGGCCTCGACGGGCTGATCCGCAAGCCGCTCGCACACTCGACGACGCCGACGACGATCGTCTTCGGCGAGCACGTCGTCCTCGTCGCGCTGACGCTGCCGCTGCTCGTGCCCGCGCTGCGCGCGCTCTGGCGCGCCGGACCGGCATACATCGCGGCCGGAGTCGCGGTCGGAGCGGGCGCGTCCGCGATCGCGACCATCCTCTTCACCAAGGCGCTCTTCCGCGGGGACTTCATCACGGTCGTGGTGCTCCAGAAGGCGCAGCCGCTGATCGCCGTCTTCGGCGCCTGGCTCTTGCTCGGCGAGCAGCCGCGGCCCCGGTTCGCCTGGTTCCTGCTCCCGGCGCTCGCCGGTATCTGGCTGGTCGCGCTGCCGCACCCGCTCGACCCTCACGCCCGGGGTCTGACCCCGATCGTGGAGACGCTCTCGGCGGCGGCGCTCTGGGGTATGGGCACCGTTCTGGGACGCTTCCTCTCCCGTCGCCTTCCGTTCGAGCAGGTCACGACCGTCCGCTTCGCCTTCGGGCTCGTGGCGAGCGCCTGCGCGCTCCCGATCGTGGGCACGGCGGCTTTCTCGGGTGTTCACGACAGCCTCTGGATCGCGGTCCTCGCGATCGTGACCGGGCTGCTCGCGCTCGGGCTCTACTACTACGGCCTGCGGCGCACACCGGCTCTGCTGGCGGCGCTCGGCGAGCTGGCGTTCCCCGTCGCCGCAACGCTCGTCGGGATCTACGTCTTCAGCAGCTCGCTGCGCTGGACGCAGTGGATCGGGGTCGCCGTGACCGTGGGCGTGATCAGCCTGCTTCCCGTCAAACGCCGCGAGGTCGTGACCGTGCCGGCGCGCGAGCCGGCGCTCGCTACCTGACCCGGAAGAGCCCGCCGAACGTGATCCAGCGGCCGTTGTGCCAGCGCTCGAGCCTGGCCTGGTCGAGCGGGAAGTGGTCGTTCGCGGTCGTGCGCACGACCACGCCCGGCAGCAGGAACGGGTCGTTCTTGATCGTCAGGTGCTGGGCGGCCTGCCTGATGCTTTCGCGCGTCGGGTTCTTGCCCGCCTGCTTGAGCGCCTGGACGAAGGTGTGCGCGACGGACATGCCGTAGACGTTGAAGACGTCGTTGGCACTGATCCCCCTGTCCTTGTAGCGCTTCATGATCGAGCGGTAGAGCTTGATCCCGCGGTCGGTTCTCCAGCGCGGATCGGTCGGGTCCTTGAGGAAGACGATCGCGATCGAGCCCTCCATCTGCTTCTTGCTCGACGCCGCCTTCGCGATCGCCATCACGTTCGAGGCGCTCGAGACCGTGTTCACGAACACCTTCGGCGTCCAGCCGAGCTTGTGCGCGTAGTAGTACGCCTGGATCGCGAACTTCGGCGTCGCGAAGAGCATCAGACTGTTGACCCGGGCCGACTTCAGCTTCGCGATCTGCGACTGGACGTCCGGATCGGAGACGTCGTAACTCTGGCTCGAGACGATCAGCTTCACCTTCTTCCTGCCGAGGCCGCTGCGAAGGCCCGCGAGCAGGTCCTTGCCGTAGTCGTCGTCCTGGTAGAGGACGCCGACCCGAGCTTTCGGCGTCTTCTTCGCGACGTAGCGGCCGTAGATCGTGCCTTCGGCGCGGTAGTTCGGCTGGTAGCCGATCGTCCACTTGTAATCCCTGTGGTCCTTGCCCCACGTGGTCGCGCCGCTCGCGACGAAGAGCTGCGGGACCCCGAGTGCGTTCAGGTACGGGCGCGTCGCGAGGTTCTGCTCGGTGCCGAGGCTGTTGAAGATCGCGAAGACGTGGTCCTGCTCGACGAGCTCACGCGTCTTCTCGATCGTCTGCCCGGGGTCGTACTGGTCGTCCTTGACGATGTAGCGGATCTTCCGGTGGTTGACGCCGCCGTGGGCGTTGACGTACTTGAAGTAGTACGACGCGCCGAGCCCGACGCTCTTGTACGCCTGGGCCGGCCCTGTGAGCGGAATCGTCCCGCCGATCACGATCTCGGTCGGCGTCACTCCCGGCGGCGCCGTGCCCGCGCCGGATGCGGCCGTCGCGAGCGCAAGCGCGCAGAGCAAGGCGGATGCGAGATAAGACGCCCTCATGGAGCTTCTAAGGACGAGTGTACAACCGCCTTGTTAGCGGAGCGGCCAGGCGGCGGAGCAGCCCTCCGGCCCCGCCGGGGAGAAGGATCATGACGACGATGATCGCCGCGCCGTAGACGAAGTCCGGCACGCCCTGCCGGGCCGAGACGTGGCCGGAGATCGCCGGCAGATACTGAATGAAGAACGCGCCGGCGACGAGGCCCGGAAGGGAACCGAGCCCCCCGACGACCGCGCCGACGACGATCAGGATCGAGAGCAGGACGGTGAAGCTGAGCGGGTTGACGATCTCCGACTGGATCGCGAGCAGCGAGCCGGCGACGCCCGCGTAGACGCCGCTGAGCGCGAAGGCAAGCGTCTTGTAGGCCGGGAGATTGACGCCCGAGGAGGCCGCGGCGACCTCGCTGTCGCGGACGGCGCGGAGCGCGCGTCCGAAGCCTCCGCGCACGATCAGCCAGGCCACGGCGAGACCGACCAGGCCGATCGACCACGTCAGGTAGTAGAGGAAGTGGTTCTGGGTCGTGGTGTGCCCGAAGACGGTCACGGTCCCGCGCAGGCCGGTGACCTGGAGCGGCGAGGACTCGAGGAAGCGCAGGCCCTGCGCCCCGCCGGTCAGCCCGGAGAACTTCTTCAGCAGTGACGGCATCGCCACGGCGAGGGCGAACGTGGCGAGCGCGAGGTGGAGGCCCGAGAGTCGCAGCGCCGGGATCCCGACGGCGAAGCCGACGATCCCCGCTGCGAGGCCGGCGAGCGGAATCGTCCAGACGTCGCGCCAGTGCTCGTGGACGACGAGCGCCGCGGTCGTGTAGCCGCCGATCGCCATCAGCGCCCCGTGGCCGAGCGAGATCTGGCCGGTGTAGCCGGTGAGCAGGTTGAGCCCGACGATCGCGATGAAGAACACCCCTGCGTGCGCGAGGTCACGCGAGTGGAAGTCGCTGACGAGCCGCGGCAGCAGGACGAACAGCGCGAGCCCCACCGCCACGAGCAGAAGCCGGGCGCCGATGCCGAGTGCGCGCGTCATACCCGCCTCGCCGCTGCGCGCCCGAACAGGCCCGCCGGGCGCAGGAGCAGGACACCGAGGATCACCGCCAGCGCGACCGGAAGGCGCAGGGCGGTGCCGACCCAGCCCACGTAGATGCCGACCAGGTTGACGAAGACGCCGAGCAGGAGCGAGCCGACGACCGCCCCGACCGGGCTCTCGAGCCCGCCGAGCACGGCGCCCGCGAGCGCGTAGAGCAGGACGGGCTGCATCAGGTTCTGGTCGAAGCTCGCGAGCGCGGGCGCCGTCAGCATCCCCGAGACCGCGCCCATCGCCGCGGCCAGGCCCCAGCCGAGCGCGAGCATCCAGCTCACCCGGATCCCGAGCAGGCGGCTCTCGGCGGGGTTCAGCGCCGTCGCGCGCAGGGCGAGCCCGAGCTTCGTGAAGCGGAAGAAGAGCGCGAGCAGGACGACGACCCCGACGGAGACGCCGATGTTCCCGAGGTCCTGGATCGAGAAGGCGACCCCCGCGACGTCGATCGGGCGGGTCGAGAACGCGTTCGGCAGCGAACGGGTGTCCGAGCTCCAGGCCCAGCGAGCGGCCCCGTCGACGAGGAAGAGGAGGCCGAGCGTGACGATCACGACGGTGATCGCCGGCGCCCGTTCCACCGGCCGGATCACCACCCGCTCGACCGCGGCCCCGCCGGCGAACGAGATCGCGACCGTGAGGACGAACGCCGCCCAGTACGAGAGGCCGTGGTGGACGAGCGACCAGGCGATGAACGTCGAGAACATCGCCATCTCGCCCTGGGCGAAGTTGACGACGCCGGTCGAACGGTAGATCAGGACGATCGCCAGGGCGAGCAGCGCCCAGAGCCCGCCCGAGGAGAGGCCGATCACCGTCTGCTGGGCGAGCTGGCTCCAGTCGAAGGCTAGGAGCACGGGTCAATACCCGAGGTACGACTTGCGCACCGACTCGTCGCGGCGGAGCTCCGCGCTCGCCCCGGAGAGCGCCACGCGGCCGACCTCGAGCACGTAGGCGCGGGAGGAGGCCTCGAGCGCGAGGTTGGCGTTCTGCTCGACGACGAGCACGGTCAGGCCCTCACGCTCGTTCAGCTCGCTCACGATCCGGAAGATCTCGCCCACGACGATCGGCGCGAGGCCGAGCGAGGGCTCGTCGAGCAGGACGAGCCTGGGCCGCAGCATGAGCGCGCGGGCGAGGGCGAGCATCTGCTGCTCGCCGCCGCTGAGCGTCCCGGCCTGCTGGTCGCGGCGCTCCGCGAGCCAGGGGAAGTACTCGAGCACGCGACGCTCGTCGTCCCGGACGGCTTTCCGGTTCCGGCGGACGTACGCGCCCAGGCGGAGGTTCTCCCGGACGCTGAGCCCGGTGAGCGTCCCCCTGCCCTCGGGCACGTGGGCGATCCCCAGCCGCGTGACCGCTTCGGGCGAGCGGCGCTCGATGCTCGTGCCCGCGAAGCTGATCTTCCCGCCGCGGCCGACCGTTCCCGAGATTGCGCGCAGCGTCGTCGTCTTGCCCGCGCCGTTCGCCCCGAGCACGGCGACGATCTCACCCTCGGCGACGCTCAGCGAGACACCGTGCAGGGCTTGGACGGGGCCGTAACGGGCTTCGACTTCGACGAGCTCGAGCAGATCAGCCATTCGTCGTCCCGAGGTACGCCTCGATCACGGCCGGCTCACGCTGGACCTCGGCCGGCGTCCCGCTCGCGATCCGCCGGCCGAAGTCGAGCACGTGCACCCGCTCGGCCACACGCATCACGAGCTCCATGTGGTGCTCGACGAGCACGATCGTCAGCTCGAAGTCGTCCCGCATGCGCCGGATGAGGTTCCCCAGCCGTTCGACCTCCTCGTGGTTGAGCCCGCCCGCGGGCTCGTCCAGGAGCAAGAGGCGCGGGCCCGAGGCGAGCGCGCGGGCGAGCTCGACGCGCTTCTGGACGCCGTACGGAAGCTCCCGGGCGACGCGATGGGCGAGCGCGGAGAGGCCGACGTAGCCGAGGATCTCGCGCGCGCGGCGGCCGCGGCGGGCGTGGCGGCCGACGAGGACGTGCTCGAGCACCGTCATCGAGCCGAAGAGCTCCACGTTCTGGAACGTGCGGGCGAGGCCGCGCTTGACGATCCCGTGTGCAGGCGTGCGCAGGAGGCTCGCGCCGTCGAACGAGATCTCGCCGGCGTCGGGCCGGTACAGGCGCGTGATCAGGTTGAAGACGGTGGTCTTGCCGGCGCCGTTCGGCCCGATCAGGCCGACGATCTCGCCCTCGTCCGCGTCCAGCGAGACACCGTCCAGCGCGACGATTCCGCCGAACCGCCGGGTCAGATGCTCGACCGAGAGCAGGGGCACCGGAGGAGCCTAAGCCGCTGCAGGCGCGACCGTCTACGCTCTGTGTATGGGCAGCAGCCGCGCCCGCGTGGCTTTCGGACTCGGCGCATCCGCGGTCGGATGGGCTCTTTTGCTCTTCGCGTCGGCGTTCTTCTGGTGAGCGCGGCGTCGATCGGGCTCCTGGTTCTCCCGGTCGCGCTCCTCCTCGGCGCCTCGGCGGTGCTCACGCCGCAGGCCCGAGCCTCCGGGTAAGCGCCCGTTACCTGGTCAGCAGCGCCCCGAGCTCCTCGGGGCTGGTGGCCGGCCGCCGGCAGGCGAAGCGCTCGCAGACGTAGACCGCGGGCCTGCCGTCGACGAAGTCCCGGCCCTCGAGGAGCGGCACGCCGTCCGCCGGGCCGAAGGCGACGACCGCGTTCGGATCGAACGGCTCGAGCGCGGCGCGCGCGACCTCGCTGTCCGCCGGGCCCACGATCGCGATCTCCCTGGGCGGGGCGAGGTAGAGATCGAGCGCGTTCAGCGCCCAGGCGAATTCCGACGGGCCGCGCGCCATACTCTCGCCGAGCAGCCTGAGCACGCCGACCGCCCGCTGCTCCAGCTCGTCGTCCCCGTAGATCCGCGCGAGGCGCAGGAGCACGTAGGCGAGCATCGAGTTCCCGGACGGAGTCGGGTGGTCGAACAGATCCTTCTTGCGCGCGACCAGCCTCTCGCCGTCCGAGGGCGCGAGGAAGAATCCGCCGCGCTCCTCGTCGGCGAACAGCTCGACCGCGAGGCAGCGCGAGGCGCCGCGACTCCTCCAGCCAGCGCAGCTCCCCCGAGGCGACGTGGAGCTCGTAGAGCCCGTGGGCGACGTTGGCGTAATCGTCGAGGAAGCCGATCCCGCTGGAGCGCCCGGCGCGGCGGCTGCGCAGGAGCCGGCCCTCACCGTCGGAGAGCGGGCCGAGCAGGAACTCCGCGACCGCCCGGGCCTCCTCGACGAGGTCGGGCCGTGCAAGCCTCCGCCCCGCTTCCGCGAGCGCCGCCAGGGCGAGCCCGTTCCAGGACGCGATCGCCTTGTCGTCGAGCGCCGGCTGCGGGCGGCGCGCGCGAAGCTCGAGCAGGCGCGAGCGAGTCTCCGCGTCCAGCTCGCCGCGCAGGACGAAACGCCCGTCCTCGAAGGGCTCGAACAGCTCCTCCGGAGCACCTTCGCCCGGCGCCCACGTGTAGGTGAGGCCCTCGACCCCGTCGGTGTCCGCGTCCTGCGAGGAGGCGAAGCCGCCCTCCTCGAGCCGCAGCGAGCGGAGCATGTACTCGATCGTCTCCTCCGCGACCTCGCGGTGGCGCTCGTTGCCGGTGACGAGCCAGCCGTGCAGGTAGGCGGGGACGAGCAGCGCGTTGTCGTAGAGCATCTTCTCGAAGTGCGGGCAGGTCCAGCGCTCGTCGACCGAGTAGCGATGGAAGCCGCCGCCGACGAGGTCGTACATCCCGCCGGCCGCCATCTCGTCGCAGCGTCTGCTCGGCAGGTTCGGGCTCACCGCGGCGGAGCAACAGCTCGAGCGCGGAGGCGGGCGGGAACTTCGGCGCGCGCCCGAACCCGCCCCACTCCGGGTCGAACAGCTCCCCGAGCCGCCGCACCGCCTGGAAGAGCACCGACTCCGTCAGCGGCTCGGCCGACGGGGCCGCCGCGGCCGCCTGCTCCAGGGCCTCGACCAGCACCTGGTCCGCCGAGCGTACGTCGTCGCGGCGCTCGCGGTAGAGGTCCGAGACGGCCACGAGCACCTGCTGGAACGACGGCAGCCCGTGGCGCGGCTCCGGCGGGAAGTACGTGCCGCCGAGAAACGGCTCGCCGTCGGGCGTCAGGAAGACGGTCAGCGGCCAACCGCCCTGCCCGGTCATCGCCACGACCGCGTCCATGTAGATCCCGTCGAGGTCCGGCCGCTCCTCGCGGTCGACCTTGACGCAGACGAAGCGCTCGTTCATCAGCGCGGCCGTGGCCGCGTCCTCGAACGACTCGTGCTCCATCACGTGGCACCAGTGGCAGGCGGCGTAGCCGATCGAGAGCAGGATCGGCTTGTCCTCCTCCCGCGCGCGGGCGAGCGCCTCCTCGCCCCACGGGTACCAGTCGACCGGGTTGTCGGCGTGCTGGAGGAGGTACGGGCTCGTCTCGCTCGCGAGGCGATTCACCCTTGTACGGTAACGCCGTGACCTCTTCCCGGCGGCACCGTCACGTTCCTGTTCACGGACATCGAAGGCTCGACGCGCCTGCTCCAGGAGCTGGGCGACGACTACGGCCAGGTCGTCGCCGACCACCGCCGGATCCTGCGCGACGTCTTCGCCGCGGCCGGCGGCCGCGAGGTGGACACGCAGGGCGACGCGTTCTTCTACTCGTTCACGCGGGCGCGTGACGCGGTGCGGGGCGCGGTCGACGGCCAGCGCGCGCTGGCCGCGCACGAGTGGCCACGCGGCGCCGAGGTACGCGTCCGGATGGGCCTGCACACCGGCGAGCCGCACGTGGGCGAGGAGGGCTACGTCGGCCTCGACGTCGTGCGGGCGGCCCGGATCTGCTCGGCCGGCCACGGCGGCCAGATCCTCGTCTCCGAGACGACCAGGGCGCTGATCGGAAACGACCTGCCCGAGGGCGTCAGCGTCCGCGACCTCGGCGAGCAGCACCTGAAGGACATCCAGCACGAGCACGTCTACCAGCTCTCGCTCGCCGAGGCCGAGGACCGCTTCCCGCCGCTCAAGTCGACGCCGCCGGCCGGGAAATCCGACCTCGAGGCGCGCTTCGAGCAGCGGATCTCCGACTACGTCGAGCGCCAGATCGAATCGGCGTTCAGCGGCTGAGACGCACCCCGGCAAGCTCGCGGCCGGCGGCATGGGCCTCGCGGCCGGGGGAATCGCGATCCTCGTGCTGTTCGTGGCCGCAATCGTCGCGATCGTGCTCCTCGTCAAGCTCGCCGTGTGACCGTGCTCGAGACCGAACGCCTGCTCCTGCGCGAGCCCGTGCCCGCGGACGCCGAAGCGCTCGCCCCGATGTACGCCGACCCGGAGGTGACGCGCTACCTCGGCGACGGCCGCACGCTCACGCCGAAAGAGACCGAGCGCTCGGTCAAGCGGATGATCGACGGGCTGGGCGGCCGACGGCTTCGGCCTCTTCACGACGATCCGCAAGGAGGACGAGGCGGTGATCGGGCGGGTGGGCCTGATCCTCTGGAACCCGGAGACCTGGAAGACGGTTCGCGCGGACCACGACGGCCCGACCGAGCTCGAGGTCGGCTACACGCTCGGCCGGCCGTACTGGGGCCAGGGCTACGCGAGCGAGGCGGCGACTGCGTCGCGCGACTTCGCGCTCGAGCGGCTCGGCGCGCGTCGGCTGATCGCGCTGATCATCCGTGGCAACGAAGCTTCCGAGAACGTCGCGCGCAAGCTCGGGTTCGCCTACGAGCGCGACATCCCGTTCGGCCGCCGCGAGGCCAAGCTGTTCTCGCTCGAGACGTGAAGCTCGAGACCGAGCGCCTGTTGCTGCGACTCCCGGAGGCGGGCGACGCCGATGGCTACCTCGAGGTCTTCTCCGACCCGAAGGTCGTCGCGTTCCTGGGCATGACACCGCAGACGCGCGAAGACAACGTGCGAGGGATCGAGCGCATGCGGCTCCACTGGGAGCGGTACGGGATCGGCCTGTTCAGCGTCGTCCGGAAGGAGGACGAGCGCCTGCTCGGGCGCGTCGGTTTCCTCATGTGGGACCCGGAGCGCTGGGTCAGCGCGATGCGCGAGGAGGCCTGGAGGGCGACGGGCTCGAGCTGGAGATCGGCTGGACGCTCGGCAGCGAGCACTGGAGCCGCGGCTACGCGACCGAGGCCGCGCTCGCCTGCCGCGACTGGGCGCTCGGCGAGCTCGGGCTACACCCGCCTCATCTCGCTGATCGCCCACGGGAACACGGGCTCGATCCGCGTGGCCGAGAAGATCGGCGAGGCCTACGAGCGCGAGGACCTGCCGGGGCCCTTCGACTGCCGCGTCGATCTCTACTCGCTCGGAAACGGCCCCGCGCGGTAGAGCTGGCCTTCGAGCCTCCGGCCGAGCATCCCTTCGAGCCACTGCGAGGTCCCGGATCAGCCCGTCGAGGTCGATCCCGGTCTCCACCCCTTCGCGCTCGAGGAGGTACACCAGGTCCTCGGTCGCGATGTTGCCGCTCGCCCGGGGCGCGTAGGGGCAGCCGCCGAGCCCCCCGACCGAGGCGTCGAGAACCGTGGCGCCCGCCTCGAGCGCCGCGAGCGCGCTCGCATAGCCCGTGTTGCGCGTGTTGTGCCCGTGGAAGCCCTTCGCGCTCGTGCGCCCGACGAGCTCGCGCACCTCTCTCGGCGCGGCGACGCCGATCGTGTCCGCGAGGACGACCTCCGCGCCCTCGAAGCGGGCGGCGAGCTCGCTCACGCGGCCTGGGTCGACACGCCCTTCGAACGGGCAGCCGAACGCGACGCTGATCGTGACGGTCGCCGGCTCTTGCGCCAGGGCCAGGACGCGTCGACCCGCTCGGTCGCCTCCGCAAGCGAGGCGTTGGCGTTGCGGCGGTTGAACTCCTCGGTCGCGCCGAGCGTCGCGTTGACGCGGTCGAGCCCGGCGGCGGAGAAGCGCTCGATCCCTGCTCGTTGAGGACGAGGCCGGAGTACTCGGTGCCGTCGCGCCGCTCGATGCCCTCGACGACCTCTTCGGCGCCCGCCATCTGCGGGACACGGTCGGCGCGGACGAAGCTGACGGCCTCGACCCGCGGCAGGCCGGCGGCGGCGAGCCGGTTGACGAGGTCGGCGCGCACGGGCGGCTCGAAACCTCGGCCTCGTTCTGGAGCCCGTCGCGCGGCCCGACGTCGCAGAGAACGAGCGGCAACTACTCGTCGAGCCCGGTCGTCTCGACGCGGTTTGGCTGGATGCGGACGGTGATTCGCTCCTCCTCCGGCTTGCGCCACGGGTACTCGTCCTGGCCGAGGTACTTCTTCGCGAGCTTGTCGATCTGCGCGTCCGCTCCCTCGGTCATCAGCTCGGCGGTGCCGTCGATCGAGACCCAGCGGTAGGCGTTCTCGGGGTCGACCACGATCAGCGACACGCGCGGATCCTTGCTCAGGTACCGCTCCTTCGCCCGGCCGACCGCGGTGTTGAACATGGGGCCGTCGTCGTCGACGTCCACCCAGACGACCGTGGTGTGCGGCGAGCCGTTGGGCCGCAGGGTCGTCACCTCGCCCACGAAGGGCTGTTCCAGGAACTCGCGGGCCTTCTCGTCAAGCGTTGCCATTCCACCTCCTTGTCTGGGCGCCGCTTAGGCTAGTCACTCGATGGGACTCGACGCCGAGCTCGATCGCGGTCGTCGCGGGCGGCCTGCCCGGCGCGGTCGCGGTTGCAGCAGGCCCGGGCTTCCGCTGGGAAGGAGCGAGCGGGCTCGCGGATGTGTCGACCGGCGAGGCGCTGACCCAGGAGCACCGCTTCCGCATCGCCAGCGTGACGAAGACCTTCGTCGCGGCGCTCGTGCTCCTGCTCGTCGAGGAGGGCGTGCTCGAGCTCGACGGCGAGGCCGGCCCGCTCGCCGAGGGCGCGACGGTCCGGCAGCTACTGAACCACACGGCCGGCTTCCCGAACTTCGAGGACGACGTGATCGCGATGTTCGAGCCCTACCGGCGGGACCTCGCGCACCGCACGGAGCTCGGCCCTGACGAGATGCTCGCCGCCGTCAAGGCGAGGCCGCGGCGGTTTCCCGCCAGGTGAGGGCTGGTCGTACTCGGGCAGCAACTACCAGATCCTCGGCCTGATCGTCGAGGACGCGACCGGCGCGAGCCTGCGCGACGAGCTGAAGCGCCGGATCTTCGAGCCGCTGGAGCTCTTCGACACGGAGCTGCCGCCGGACGGCGGGCCGGTGGCCGGGATGGCGCGCGGCTACCTGCCGCCGGGCAACCTGCTGCTTCCCGGGCCGGAGCTCGTCGACGTCGACCGATCTGGACCTGCCGTACAACCCGGCCGGCGGCGGCATGGTCTCGACGGCGCGCGACGTGGCGGCGTTCCTCGAAGCGCTGCTCGGAGGCCGGCTGCTCTCCTCCGGAGTCGCGCACGGAGCTGCTCCGAACCGTCCCCTCCGACTGGCCGGAGTCGGATGCCTACGGCCTCGGGATCGAGCGGGTCACGTCGCTGATGGGCATCTCCCCGTCACCCTGCGGGGCCGCGTGGGGACACCTGGGCTTCTCGGCGGGCTACGGAACGATCGCGCTGGCGAGCGAGTCGGGCGATCGCCAGGTCGTGGTGGTGACGAACGGCGACCTCGTCATCGACGGACGACCACTGGGACGCCCTCGGCCGGCTGGTCTGGGCGGCCTACTGCCGCTGAGCTAGGAGAGTGCCTCGCCGCGCGTCTCGCGGCCGAAGATCGCGGCCACGAGGCCGCCTGCGGCCATCACGATCGCGACGAAGGTGAGCGACCAGGTCGTCGAGCCGGTCGCGTCCTTCAGGTGGCCGAAGATGTACGGGCCGGCGATCGCGGCCGACTTGCCGACGCCCTCCATCAGCCCGAAAGCGCTCGAGCGCAGCCGGGTCGGGAACGTCTCCGAGGTGTACGGGTAGACCGCGCCCCACGCACCGAGGTTGAAGAAGCCGGTGAAGAAGAGCGCCGTGATGAACACGCTCTTCGTGTCGGCCACGGCGAAGGCGTACGCCGACACCCCGCCGAGGAAGAGGAACGCCGCCAGCGTCGGCTTGCGGCCGATGCGGTCGACGAGCCAGATCGCGGCCGCGTAGCCCGGGAACTGCGAGAGCGCCGAGAGCGCAAGCAGCGCGTAGACGTTGATCGAGAAGTCCTTCTCGGCCTGCAGGACGAACGGCAGCCAAAGAAAGAGGCCGTAGTAGGAGATGTTCAGCGCAACCCAGACGAGCGCGGTCGTCGCCGTCCGTGAGCGCAGCCGCTCGGCGAGCAGCTCACGCACGGACGCGCGCGGCTCCTCCGGCGGCGCCGTCAGCTCGCCGGGCTCGACCCGCCGGCCGGTGATCTCGCTCAAGACCTCGGCGGCCTCCCGGGAGCGGCCGTGCCGCGCGAGAAAGTAGGGGCTCTCGGGCAGCGAGCGCCGGACGACGAAGGCCAGCAACGCCGGGAAGCTTGCGGCGAGGAAGAGGTAGCGCCAGCTCCACGCGCCGAAGCGGTCGAAGCTCGGCCCGAGGAAGATCCACGAGAGCCCGACCGCCAGCAGCAGCCCGACCGGCCACCAGAAGTCGAGAAAGACGAGCAACCGCCCGCGGCGCTGCGGCGGCAGGTATTCGGTCAGCATCGAGGGATCGACGACGAGCATCCCGCCGAGCCCGAGACCCGCGAGGAAGCGGAACGTCATCACCGACCACGGCCCCCACGCGAGCGCGGTCAGCGCGGTGAAGGCCGCGTACCAGAGGATCGAGTACTGGAAGATCGCTCGCCGGCCGATCCGGTCGGCAAGCCGGCCGAGCACGAGCGAGCCGCAGAGCGAGCCGGCGAGGGCCGCGCTGTTGACGAGCCCCTGGAAGCGGCCGTTCAGGCCCCAGGTCGCCGCGAAGATCGGCGCGACGAAGCCGACGAGCAGGATCTCCATCGCGACGAACGTCCACGCCGCGCCCGTGACGAGGATCGCCTTGCGGTGGAAGCTCGAGAGCCCGCCTTCGCGGAGCACGTCCTCGACGTCCCGTCCGGCAGGAATGGCGATGTCGGCTGTCGTCATCTTCAGCTAGGTTTACGACTGTGAGGCGAAAACCTCGGCAGGAGTCTAGCAGGACGCGGCCCGCGCACGTCACGCTCGCGGTCGTGCTCCAGGTGCGGGAGGGCCGGCTGCAGGTGCTGCTCTGGCAGCGGGCTCGCGAGCCGTTCCTCGGCGCCTGGTCCCTCCCGGGCGGCTACCTCGAGCCGGACGAGACGCTCGAGGGGTCGATCCGGCGCCACCTGGCGGCGAAGGTGGACGTGCGCGAGCTCGCGCATCTCGAGCAGCTCGAGACCTGAGCGACCCGGGGCGAAATCCGCTCGAGTGGGAGCTCGCGACCGGCTACCTCGGGCTCGTCCCCGCGGATCTCGATCCCGCCGTCCCGGAGGACACGCGCTGGCACGCGGTCTCGCGGCTGCCCGGACTCGCCTTCGATCACCGGGCGATCGTGCTCGCCGGGCGCGAGCGGCTGCGGGCCAAGCTCTCGTACACGAACGCGGGCTTCGCGCTCGCGCCGCCGGAGTTCACGCTCTCGCAGCTGCGCGAGATCTACGTCGCGGCGCTCGGGCACGAGGTGTCGGCGACGAACCTCCAGCGGGTGCTCCTTCGCCGGGGCGTGCTCGAGGCAACGGGCGAGCACCGCCCGCCGGGCCGGGCCGGCGGCCGTCCCGCATCGTTGTACCGCTTCCGCTCGCGCCGGCTCGAGATCACCGACCAGTTCGCCGTCCTGCGGCCCCCGGGCTGAGGGAGGCCGGAACGGCGCTCGCGTGTCCGTTCCACTCTCACTACACTCGGGTCGTGAGCGGCGCGAGCAAGAGCTTCAGCACCGACGAGGCCCGCCGGATCGGCGAGCAGATCGGGATCGACTGGGACGCGGCTCCCTTCGACGTCGAGCAGTTCCGGGCCGGGATGGACGTCGAGCTCGAGCACGGCCTGCACGACCCGGCCACGAACGTGACCGGCGACGACGCGGTCGTCACCGGCAAGATCGCCCTCGCCCACCTGAACGAGTTCCCGGACTACTACACGCGCCTCGAGCGGATGGAGGAAGAGGCCAAGCGCGAGCACGGATCGGCGTAGACTCCGCTCATGGGAATCGGCTCCTGGTTCAAGAAGCTACGCAAGCGCGAGGACGACGAGGCGATCCACCGGGCCGAGGAGCGGTCGCACGAGACGAGTCAGGAACGGGAGATCACCTCCGGCGACATGGAGGGCCGGCAGGCGGATGAGCTCGCCGCGCGCGGCATGCGCGAGGGCAACATCGGCGACGCGGACAGGCTCGCCGAAGGGGACGACGGGCCCTGACGCGTCAGCCGGTGACGGTCACCGGGATGCGCTGCACCGCGTTGTTCGCGTAACCGCCGAGGTTCCAGAGAGGCTCGAGCGGCTGCTCGTTGCCCGCCTCGTCGCGGGCGCGCGAGCAGACGGTGTACTCACCCGGCTCGGCGTTCCAGCGGTAGCTGAAGCCGCGCCACGCCCAGCGCTCTCCGGCCGGCTCGAGCTCGGCGGCGGCCCAGGTCACGCCGCCGTCGGTGCTCACCTCCACGGACTCGATCGGCGCGTGCCCTGACCACGCGCGGCCCTCGAGATCGACCTCGCCCGGGTCGACGGTTCGTTCGCGCGTCAAGAACTCCGGGATCCCGGGCGGGACGAGCAGCGAGCGCGGCGCCATGCGGTCGACCGGAGTGCCCTCCTCGTCCTCCGTCTGCCGGAAGCGATACCCGCTTATCTGCTGGTAGCCCTGGAACGGCGAGTCGACGAGCTCGATCTCCGCGAGCCACTTGACACTCGTCATCCCGTACCAGCCCGGAACGACCAGCCGCAGCGGAAAGCCGTGCTGCGGCGGCAGAGGCGACCCGTTCATCTCGTAGGCGAGGAGAACCTCGTCACGGAGCGCCTCCTCGAGGGGTAGCGCCCGCTGGTACGACTGCTCCTCCCCACCCTCGATCCCACGGTCGAGCCCGGTGAAGAGCACTTCGACTGCGCCTTCGGGGAGGCCGGCCTCCTCGAGCAGCGGCCGCAGCGGAGTCCCTGCCCAACGCGCGGTCCCGATCGCCTCCGAGAGCCACGGCTGGCTGACCGGCCTCGGGTCGAGGCGGGCCCGCCCGTTGCCGGCGCACTCCATCGTCACGGTCAGCTCCGCACGTGGCCGCCGCTTCAGCTCGGCGAGGCCGAGCGAGAGCTCCCGCTCCCCGCGCACACGCAGGCTCCAGCCCTCCGCGTCGACGTCCGGAACGTCGTAGTGGATCAGCAGGTAGTGGAGCCCGACCGGCGTGACCGGGTAGCGCAGCGCTTCGAGCGGCATCCCGTGATTGCGGGCCGCGAGCTGAAGCTCCTCGAGGCTGATCCCCTCCACGCCGTGAGCCTATCGCGCGGCCAGCGAGAGCTCGACGTCGGCATGCTCGATCACGACCGGGTCATGCGTCGCGCAGACAACCGCGGCGCCGGTGTCGCGCGCGAGCGTCGCGAGCAGGACGGCGAGCGTGTGCGCGTTGGCCTGGTCGAGCCGGGCGGTCGGCTCGTCGACGAGCAGCAGCCGCGGCCGGGCAGCGAGGGCTCGCGCGACGGCCGCACGCACCTGTTCGCCCGCCGAGAGCCGGGAGACTCTCTGTCCGGCGCGTTCGGCGAGGCCGACCGCGTCCAGGAGGTCATGGGCGCGATCGTCGCCCGTCCCGCGAATGGCCGCCGTCAGCTCGACGTTCTCGCGCGCGCTCAGGAACGGGATCAGCCCCGGCTGCTGGGCCACGAGCGCGACGTGACGGCGCCGCAGCTCGGCGCGCCCGGCCCGGTCGAGCTTCCCGAGCTCGACCCCGCAGACCTCGACCGCCCCCGATTCGGGCAGGTCGAGCCCGCCGAGCAGATGAAGCAGCGTCGTCTTGCCCGAGCCGGAAGGCCCGGTGACGACGGTGAGGCGGCCGCTCTCGAACGACGCGTCGAGCCCGGAGAAGACGTGCGCCGCCGTCTTGCCTGCTCCGTGGGTCTTCGCCACCTTTCGGACCGCGGCGACGGTATCCCCGACCGGCCCCGTCGCAGGGGTGTCCGCCCGCTGCTCCTCCGCCTGCTGCGCCGAGCCCTCGGCCGCCACGACCACGATCCGGTCGTCCTCGAGCGAGGCCGCCGCCCGTGAGACGATGCCCGCCCGGTCGAGAAACTCCTGCGGCAGCTGCAGCCAGCCGCCGCGCCCGACGACGATCGTGCTCCCGTGCTCGCCGCGAACCCGCTCCTCGCTGACGCGCCCATCGCGGATGTGGACGACGCGGTCGGCGATCTCCGTCGACTCGGGATCGTGGCTGACGATCACGGCCGTGCAGCGCTCGGCGCGCGCGAGCTCGGCGATCGCGCCGTAGACGATCCGCGCATTGGCCTCGTCGAGCTCACCGGTCGGCTCGTCGGCGAGGAGGAGCCTCGGCTTGTGCGCCAGCGCCGAGCAGAGCGCGACGCGCTGCTGCTCGCCGCCCGAGAGCTGCCCGGGGAGCGCGTCGTCGCGCTGGTCGAGGCCCACGCGCTCGAGCAGCTCGCCGGTGCGCCGGCGGCGAACCAGGGCCTCCACGCCCTGGGAACGCAGCTTCAGCCCGACAGCTCGGCGGCGGTCAGCTCCGGCGCGAGCGCCCGGGCGTAGTGCTGGTCGAGGTAGCCGACGCTCTCGGCCCGGTAGCGGGTGCGGCCCGCGCGCACCGAGCGCCCGCAGGTCGTCGCCAAAGACGGTCAGGCTCCCGGCCGAGGGCAGGTCGAGGCCCGCGAGCAACCGCAGGAACGAGGTCTTGCCCGCCCCGCTCGGGCCGAGCAGCGTCAGGATCTCGCCCGGTTCGACCGTCAGCGAGAGGCCCTGCAGCGCAGCGGCGTCTCCCTCCGGCGTCGAATGGACCCGGAAGACGTCGCGGGCCTCGACGGCCGGCGTCACGGAAGGTCCTCGCCGTATCGCCCCGGGGTCGGGCTCCGGAATGAACGGGCGGTCACGGAGACGACCAGTGCGGTCGCCAGGGCGCTCGCGACGAGAGCCGAGACCACGACGACGGGCCAGTCGAGGGCGAGCGCGAGCGGCGGATTCGGTACGCCCGCATTGGCCGTGAGCTCGACGAAGCCCACGACGAGCAGCGAGAGGACGAGCGCCGTGAGCACGCCCCCGGCCAGGCCGCCGAGCCCGACGACGAGCGCCCGCAGTCGCAGCTGCCGCCGCAGGCTCGCGGGCGCGAGCCCCTGCGCCTCGAGGTCGAACAGGTTGGCGCTTTCGTCGCGGCGCTCGGCGACGACCCCGAGCCCGAGCCCCAGGAACGCCAGCACGAGCGCTGTTATCGACGACGCCTCCAGCATGACGACCGCCGCCCTGGCGACAGGGTCCCTCCGCAGTCGCCGCTCCAGGGCCGAGCGCGAAGCGACCGCGAGGACGTCGAACGGCGGCCGTCGCAGCCGGGTCGCGATCGCCGACCGGCGCGCATGCGGGACGTTCAGCCAGAGCTCGGTCGAGAACCCCGCCCCCGGCTGGGAGGCGTTGAGCGCCGTCAGGAGCGCGCGGCGGTCGGCGACCACGAAGTCGGTCGTGTCCTGGGAGGTCGCGCTGGGGAACCGCCGCGCGACGGCAGCCGCGCGGAAGAGCAGGCGCTGCCCCGCGACCTCGAGGCCGAAGACGCCGTTCCTGCCGGCGATCGTGCCCAGGCGCGGGGAGACCAGCGCCGGGAGAGCGCGTCCGTCCGTCGGCTGCCGCGGACGCAGGTACGTGTCGACCTGAGGCGTCAGCGTCAACCGGAAGCGAAGGCCGCCGCCGCGGGTGAGCCCGCCGACGCCCGGCGTTCCGCGCCAGCCGGCGTAGTCGGTCACGGCCACCGAGCGGTCGGAGGCACGCCCGAGCGGCCGGCCGAAGAACACTGACCCGGTCGCGGGGGCCCCCTGGTTGCCGCCCTGTTCGATCAGGCGCGGCGGCGGGACGAAGCGGAACCCGACCAGCGTGCCGCCTCGAGCCGCTCTTGGCAGGGTGTGCACGAGGCGCTGCGGCTTCGAGCCGTGCGTCCGCCCGAGCGAGAACCGGACGAAGGCGCCGTTGCGGCTCCGAACGAGCGCGACGACTCCGATCTCGGTGCCGACGACCCGCAGCGGAAGGACGAGCGCCGTTGCGCTAGCCGGCAGCCGCGCCCCGCGCAGCCCCACCGGCCCGTGCCAGGCAATGGCCGCTGCGAGCGCCGCCGGAGAGCGAGCGGCGAAATCGCCGCGCCATCCGCCTATCCGCCGCAGCGTGCGCGGGTCGAGCCCGAGCACCGCGGCGTTTCCGACCCCCGCCAGTCCCTGGATGCCTCCGCCCTGCCGTATCACCGGCTCCGCCGTCACAGGACCGAGCGAGCGAACGACGGCGGGCGTGACGGCAGTGCGCACCGGAATCAACTTCGAGAAGTCCTCGCCGACGACGTAGTCGGCCGGGACGGCGAAGGCCGCCTGCTCGCGCTGGCCGCGCAAGAGGGTCCAGCGATACGTCTCGGCGAAGAGGGCCAGGCCGACCGAGACGACGACGAACGCCACCGCGACGGTCGCATAGCCGGGACCCCGGGCGAGCGAGAGCGACGACAGGCGAAGCGAGAGCGCCTTCGGCGGGACCGCGCGTTCCAGCAGCCGCAGCGCGGGCGGCAGCAGCCGCGCGACGGCGACCGCGGCGGCGAAGGCGACGAGCACGGGCAGCAGCAGCAGGACGGCACCGGTTCCCTTCTCCGAGAGGAGATCGTTCGTGTCGGCAGCTCCACGCAGCAGCGCAACCGCGACCGCAACCACGGCGCCGACGGCTGCGACGTCGAGTGGCGTCAAGGCGAGCCCGCGGACCGAGAACGGCCGAACCGTCAGGGTCAGCAGGAGCACCACTGCCGCACCGAGCGCAAGCAGCAGCGCCGTCACGACGCCCCCGCCCGAGAGCACCGAGTGCCGCAGCAGCGCCCAGGCCGGCTCTCCGGCACGAGAGGCGACCGAGAGCGCAGCCGCGCTCCCGACGGCCCAGCCGGCGAGGGTCCCGATGACTGCCGGGACCGCCGCCTCCGACGCGGTCTGCAACCAGATCTGCCAGGGGCCGGCGCCGTTCAGGAGGAGCCGCCGCCGGGATGCCTCGACGTCCGGGCGCAGGCGGGCTCCCGCCAGAACGGCGAAGGCGAGCAGGAGCGCGACCGCCTCGCCTCCGAGCAGGAGCAGGCGGCGGGCGACCACCCGGCCGGAATCCGCTGCGGCCTGAAGCTGGTCCGTCGGAGCCTCAACGGCGAAGCCGAACACCTCCCCCTCGAGCTCGGAGCGCGCGTGCTCGATCCTGGGCACGAGCGGGCCCACCGACCACGAGTGGACGAGCCGCCGGTCGAGCGGAACGACCCAGCCGTACGTCCGGTAGGCGTCGTGCAGCCGCGGCCAGCGGTCGAGCCCGGCGACGCCGTTCGCGAGCACGAGCGGCGGCGGCGCCGGCCGGTGGTAGCGACTCATCTCCTGGACGAACCTCGACTGGTGGAGACCGACCGACGGCACCGCGTCGCCGAAGAGCGTCGGCGAGACGACGTCGCCTTCTCCCACCGGGACGAGCCGCAGGCCGGGCACGTTCGGGATCCGTCCACCCTTCCGGACGACGAGCACTTCGCAGCGGCGAAGCGTGCACGTGCGCGGCAGCCGCCCGGAGCGGACGTGCACCCAGCGGCCCAGCCCGTCTACGGCTCCGAGCGCAAGGAATGCGCCGCCGAGCTGGCTCTCGCGGTAGAGGGCGGTCGCCACCGCGGGCCGGGTGGTGGCGGTCCTCAAGACGCGCCGCACGTGCGCGTTCAGCGTCCGGTAGGGCGCGACCTGTCCGCCGACGGTGAACCACCCGACCCGGATCGTGCGCGACCCCGGGTCGATGCCCGCAAGCTGCTTCGCCACGTCGCGATCCCGGGTCGCGAGCGCGCCTGCGAGAACGGCGGCGAGCATCGCCGCCGCCGCCGCGATCCCGATCCCGACGAGCAGGAGCCGCCCGCCGCGGCGGGCGAGGCGGGCACGCGTCAGCCAGAACGGGAAAGCGAGGCGGCGGAGGACGGTCACGCCCGGGAAACGGTGCCAGCAACCGCGCGGCCCCGCCAGCTGCAGTTCCTTGCCCTATCGTTAAGCAGAGCTGATGCTCGACGTCCGGCGCCTGCGCTTGCTGCGAGAGCTTTCCCTCCAGGGGACGATCCGCGCGACCGCGACGTCGCTCTCGTTCACTCCCTCGGCGGTCTCCCAGCAGTTGAGCGCGCTCGAACGGGACCTCGGCGTCGAGCTGCTCGAACGGCGCGGCCGGAGCGTCCATCTCACTCCCGCGGCATGGGTCCTCGTCGAGCGAACCGGGCCGATCCTCGCCCAGCTCGCCGCGGCCGAGGCCGAGACGAAGGCGGTCGCCCAGGGGACGGAACGGCCGCTGCGGCTCGCCTCGTTCGCGAGCGCCGCGGCCACGATCGTGGCGGACGCGGTCCGCGACGACGGGCTCGAGGTCCAGATCCTCGATGCCGACCCGGACCTGGGACACGCGCGCCTGCGCGGCGGCGAGGTCGACGTCGCGATCCTCTGGGAGTACGACTTCGTGCCCCTCGAGCCGGGCGGCGCGTCCATCGAGCTCGTGCGCCTGCTCGACGATCCGATCCAGGTCGTGCTTCCGGCCTCGCACCCGGCGGCCGGCGAGCCCGCGCTCGAGCTCGCCGCACTGGCGGACGAGCCCTGGATCGACTCGACGACGCTCTCCTCGTGCCACCCGTTCCTGCGCCGAGCGTGCAATGCGGCCGGCTTCGAGCCGGTGATCGCGGCGGAGACCAACGACCATCGCGCTCTCCACCACCTCGTCGCGTCGGGCGTCGGCCTCGCCCTCGTCCCGCTCCTTTCGCAGCTCGACCTGCCTGCCTCCCTCGTCGCCCGCTCGCTCCGGCCGGATCCGCCGAAGCGCCGCATCCACGCCGCCTATCGGCGGGACGCCGCCGGCGATCCGCGGGTCAGGAGGCTGCTCGAGTGTCTGGAAACGGCGGCAAGGCGCCGCCCTGCGGCCCTCGACCTAGTCCGCGCGGGCGGCTGACGATGAGCCGTCCGGCCCATTGACAGGGCCGGGGCGGTTCCGCCAGGCTGGACAGGTGAGCCAGACGCAGATCTTCATCTGGTGCATCGCGCTGATCGTGCTCGAGTGGAACCACCTCAAGTGGATCTGGTGGACCTACTGGGACTGCGGCAAGTGCGGCGCGAAGCACAAGGACTGCGGCTGCAGCTCGAAGTGGATGATGCTGCTCTAAGAGGCCCCAACACAACGAGCGTTGATCAGGAGTCGCCGGAGGACGCTCGGAGTCGCGCAAAGCCGCATTTCTCCAAGGAATCGCCGCGGCCGAAGTGGCGACCCAAGACCTGGAACGACAGGGACGTAGACCCCGGGTAGACCCCGCTGTCGACCCAACCAGCCCTACGCGGCCGAGCGATCGGCCTCGCGCAGGAGCTCGGCGACGACCTCCACCGGGTTTCTTGGCGCGAGCCTCGGCGAAGCGGTGTAGCGGAGCCGGCGGACGTGGACGCACCGCTCTGTGCTCATGTGGGCACTCCCGCAGAGCAGCGGAGCGATCTCGGCGAACTGCTCCCGGACGATGGGCATCGCCTCGCGGTCTGGCGCGTCGGCCGCCAGCCGTTGGACCTCGTCGCGAAGGGCCGAGCGTAACGGGCGCCGCGCAGCCGACTCCCTTCGGGTCCTGATCGCGCGTGTCGAGCTGGCAGGCTAGAAGCTCGACCCCGAACGAACGCAGCCAGGGGCCGCCTCAAAGTCGGCGGTTATTTGGGTGCGCCGTGTCTCGGCAGTTCCCGCGTGTAGCTCGAGCCATCCGTCAGGCTCGCGGTGACTTGTGTGGCGTCCCAGGGTGCGGCGTCAGCTGGTAGTTCCACTGCGTAGAAGTTGCTGCAGGGCTCACAGTGATCCGGCGACCGTCACCAAGCGTGACGGTGACGCTCGTGACGGCGTCACTCGCAAGCCCGAGCACCATCGCTGGGGCGCCGTGGGCTACACCATCGGCGTCACTGAGCGTTACCGACATCGGCGTGTCGAGTTCAGGGACACAGCCTCCACCGAATGCCTGTACCTCGCAGATTGCCGCACCGTCTACCCAGGCCAGAGTCATTCCTGAAGGACCTAGACGGTGCACGGCACCCGGTGACGGCCGATGTCCGGCACCAACGATGCTCGTGATGGCCGGTACGCCCTCAATCAAGCTGGCAGCGCTTCGCAGACTTGACAGATTCCGGGCCTGAAGGCGGAAGGAAGCGGGAACTCCGTCAGGAGCTCCGGCCCCTTGCGTCGACCGTTCGGCGGCGGCTACATGCGGCCGCGAGGTCGCAAGAAGAATCCCGCAGACCAGGAGCAGGATCATCGCGCTGAACAGTACGAACAGATAGCGGCGGCGCATGCTCACTCCTTTGATCATGTGAGCCAGTTGTAGACCACGCAAGTGACGGGGGTTACAGCCCAATTCTCCCAGTTACGGCATGAGGCAAAGTTGTACCCGTAGGATCCACGCGTCACCAAAGGGTTCTCCGGCATAAAAGAGCAATGGTGAGTCCCGGGGCATCATGAGGCGCCGACGTGCCCGCAACAACCGAATCATCCTGTTCGTGACTTCGATTCTCATCGGACTTCTTCTCGCGACACCGGCCTTCGGTGCCTACGTGAACGTCACGTACAGTCCGGCAAACCACTACTGCAATCCAAATTGCAATCCGAGCTCAGGCTGGGCTTACTGGAAGACGAACAAGGTTTGGCGACCGATCGGTAATTGGTTTGGCGTCTGGTTCACCAACGACCAGAGCTTCACCGCAGGTTACCGAGAGAGCGCCGATGCCCGGACCACGCAGTGCTCGTCGCGGTAGCCGCCGCGGCAAGAGCGAGTGCGCCCAATGCAAGCGGCATACCGGGCGACCGGTCAGAGGGTTTCGTAGCAGGCGTTCCATGCCTGTGGATCGCTGCCTAGGTTCTGGACCTGCCAACGCCAGTTGTTGTAGTTCGTGTACTGGGAACCGCCGCCGCCCTGGGAGCTTCCGTCGTAGAGCGCCTGATCGTCGCTGAGACGCCGGATGTACCAGTGAAATGGCTCGTTCGACGAGCTGCCCGACCAGTACCAGTAGTTCGAGTATTCATACGTCGTCGACGCATAGACGTGGTAGCCGATGTAACCGCTCGAAGGAACGCGCTGGCAGCCGTTCGCGTCTGGCTGGGCTGGAGCAGGAACCTGGTCGCTGCTCGTCCAGACCTTGTCGCCGGGCTGGTAAGGGCGAACGGGTGTGAGGATCACTTGGAGCGCGACCGGGTCAGGTGCAACGAGCGGTGTCATGGTGGTCCCGGCCGGCGGGACACTCTCAGACGTGGTCCAGACCTGGTCGCCGGGTTGGTAGGGGCGGATCGGCGGTACAGGTCCTCGAGCCGAGGAAGTAATGGGCGCCGAGCCAGCCGCGCCGGCCGCGGCCGCGAGCAGCGTCACCAACACCGTGACCAGCGCTGCGCTGAACACGGCCCGGTGAAAGCAGGGGAACGATGTCGCCTTCATAGGGGGCTCTCCTTCGAGATGGACTCCTACATCCAACTCGTCCGAGCCGCCGCGAAAGTAACACGACGCTAGCGGGTGACTGGCCGGAGATCGCGCGCAACCTGTATCACGGTGGCCGGATCGCGCCCGCTGATGGTGACATGCAAGCCGTGGGTATAGAACTGTCCGAGCCACTCACCGCCCCACGTCAGCTGCATCGCTCCCGCTCGTGGAATCGGGTCGAAGGAAAACGTGAGGCCGCCGCCGAAGCCGTAGGCAGGGAGCGGCCGGCGCGCCTCGCGCACTTCGACGATCCCCGCTCCCTGCGACATACGGTACGTGAGCGCTACGCCGCGCGATCGAAAGGGTCGCCGGCGGGCGCCGGGCGGGTAAAGGCTCACGACGCGCTCGAGCCTCAGGGCAGTGAGGCGGAGATTGGGAGACACCTGGCCAAGCCACAGCGCTGGGACACCGAGTACGCTGGCAGCTGCGGAGGCAGAGATGCGGTGCTGGCCGAGCACGCTGCCGCTGGAGAGTCGCACCGGCCGCTGTGGAGGCGCGCGGAAGTCAGCAGCCGAACGGGGAATACTCGCAATTCGAGCGACGCTCCAGCGCGTTCCCTCCCGTTTCTGAATCACAACGGGAAGAAAGCTCTTTGCGTCGACCGCGACCCGTTCCCGGGACGGTAGTCCCAGCCACCGCACTCGGCGGCCGTCGATGACGCCAGAGCCGAGGTCGCGCACGAGGCGCCGCCGCAGCGCGTTTCGGTAACCGGTTAAGAAGAGCGCCAGCGCCGGGTCGAGGCGCCAGCCAGGCTTCCTCGCCAATGCCCGCCTAGTGCCGAGCGCATCGTCGAGCACGCCGCCGTTGCGCTGCTCAATTACATGCAACAGTCCGGTGCGCTCGTCGAACCACGACTCCACTCTCAGCTGCGCCGGCACCTGGCGCCCCGTCGCCAGGTCGACCGTGCGATCGTCCTCGATCGAGCGCGCAACCACGGCGTGCAGGACATGCTCGCGGCCAAGGGCGGCAAGCGCACGGTCGCTAAAGCTTGGCCCGTGGCCACCGATCGCGAGGACTAGTCCAATCGCCCCGACCGCCGCGGCAAGCGCCGCCGTGATGCCAGGGACGAGGAGCGGTGGGCGTCGCCGACGCGCAGCGCTCGGCTCATCGGCCAACGCCGCCACCCGCCCGGCGAGCCGTACGAGCTCCGGGTCGTCGCGTAGAAGTCCGGACACCTCGCGCGGTAACCGCTCGCGTCTCCTCCAGATCACGGCGTGTAGCCCTCCTCGCGGAGCAATTCGCGGAGCGATTCCATGCCTCGCCGAAAGCGCATCTTCACTGCCCCTTCCGATAGCCCCAGGTCGGACGCGATGTCGCGAAAGCTACGGCCATGCCAGAGCCGGCGAATGGCGACCTCGCGCTGCTCGTCAGGAAGCTGGGCGAGTACGCGCCGGAGCGCCCCGGCCAGCTCCTCGTCCGAGGACGCGGCGCGCTCCGCGCCGGTTGCAACCCTGTCCAGTGTGTTCTGCTGACGGCGGCTGCGCCGCCGCTCGTCGACCCAGCGACGGTGCGCCACCGTGAGCAGCCACGGCAAGATCGGACGCTGATCCCGCTCAAGTTGCCTCTCTGCCTCAGCCGCATCCGTAAACACTCGTTGGGTCAGTTCCTCCGCCTCGCTAGGATTCGCAGTCCGACGAAGCAAATACCGGTACACCTGGCCGTAGTAGCGCCGAAACGCCTGCTCGGCAAGGCGCCCCATCATCTGTATCTCGCTCATCCCAACTAGAAAGTAACTCCTCCCGTCGCGCTGCCGAGCAGCACTTTCAAAGTGAGCTCCTATGTCAAGGCGTCTCAGCTCGTCGTGGATCTGCCTCCGTTGAGCGCGGCATCGGTGCGGAGCTGCTGGTAGACGACGTCGGAGAGGTGTCGCTTGAGCGCGCGGACGGCGTCGCGCTTGGTGCGGCCCTCACCCCGGCGGCGCTCGACGTAGGCACGGGCGCGCGGGTCCATCCGGGCCTGAGTCAGCGCCATCATGTGCAGCGCGTGGTTCAGGCGTCGGTTGCCGCCGCGGTTGAGGCGGTGCCGCTGTGTCTGGCCCGAGGAGGCCGGGATCGGGGCGGTGCCGTTCATGCGCGCGAAGCGGGCCTTGCTGGCGATGCGGCCGATGTCGCCGACCTCGCCGATGATCCGCCCGGCACTCAGGTAGCTGATCCCAACCAGCTGGGGCAGGCCGCTGGCGAGCGCCCGCACGGCCCGGGCGATCTCCCGCTCGAGCTGCTTGATCTCGGCGTCGAGCCGGGCGAGCGCCTCGATCCGCCGGCGCGCCAGCAGCGCCTGTACGCCGCTCTGGTTGGCGAGCAGTCGCTCCGCCCGCTCGAGCCGTGGCGGCGAGTCGAGCCGGGGCAGGCTCCGCTCGTAGCCCGGCCGCAGCGAGACGAGGTCGGCGTGCAAGCGGTTCGCGGTCCGCGTGCGCTCGCCGATCAGCTGCAGCCGGTAGTCGCAGAGCAGCTTCAGGTCGCGCGCGGGCGAGTCGGGCCGCACCGGCGGCAGCTCTTCGCGGGCGGTGACGCGGGCGATCGCGAGCGCGTCGCGCGGGTCGCTCTTGCCGGCGCCGCGCAGGCGCTTGCGCTGACGCTCGCTGAGCGCTCCGCGCACGTCGACGACCGTCTCGCCGCACTGGAGCAGCAAGCAGGCGATCCCGCGCCCGACCCAGCCCGTGCCCTCGATCCCGAAGCGCCGCTCGCCCGGCGCCAGCCTCAGCACCCAGCGATGGAGCGCCCGGTGCGCGCGCGGCTCGTTGGCGAACTCGCGTGCCGCCAGCTCGCGCCCGAGCTCGTCGACCAGCGAGACGGCGAGCGAGCTCTTGTGCGCGTCGATCCCGATCGTGACCACAGCGAACCTCCTTCTCCGAGGGGCGTACGATGCGGCCGAGCGGTGCGCAAGCACGCGTGGGGGAAACCCCAAGCTCCTATCAAGCGACGCCGCTCAACCAGGTGAGCCCCGGAGGGACACTCACCAGCGGAAGGCCACGGCGAAAGCCGAGCATGCATCTGCAGAGTCACCTCCGGGGCTCGCCGCCGTCAGCAAGCGACGGCGACCCCCGAAGGATTAACACGCATGCATCTGTGTACCTCGGCCGCAAGCGCCTTCGCGAGATCAGCCGCGAGACGATCGACACCTACGCCGCCCGCTTGAGCGTCGACGGCGCGGGCGCTCCGACCATCAACAGGACGCTCGGCGTCCTCCAAGGTGTCTTCCACCGCGCCCTTGAGTGGCGGCGGCTCGGCTGGAACCCCGTCGTCGGCGTGCGCCGGTTCGCCCACACGCGCGCCGAGACGATTGACGCCCGCACGCCGGAGACGGTGGAGGCGATCCGCAGGCAGCTCGACCCGTAGAACGCCGCGCTCGTCAGCGGGCTCGCCTACGAGGGGCTGCCCCCGGGCGAGGCCTACGCGCTCGTCTGGGGCGACGTCCTGGACGACAGGGGCAGGCCGCGCAAGCGTCTGCGCGTGAAGCGTGCAATTTCAGGCGAGGAGGTCTCGACCACCAAATCGCAGCGGGGGCGCGAGCCCGAGCTGTTCAAGCCGATCGCCCGCGAGCTTGTCGAGCTCTACCTCGCCCGCGGCCGACCCGAGGCGGAGGAACTCGTGTTCCCGAACAGCCAGGGCGGCCACCTCCGTCGCCACAACTGGCGCCGCCGCGTCTGGCTCCCGGCGCTCGAGCGCGCCGGCGTCCCCTACTTCCGCAGCTACGACCTACGCCACATCTGCGCGACGCTGCTGCTCTACGAGGGCCGGACGCTCAACGAGGTGGCCGAGCACCTCGGCCACGCCGACCCCGGCTTCACCGCGCGCACGTACGCACATGTCATGCGCGACGCCCCGCGGCGGCGGCGCATCACGATCAGTGAAGCGATCCGCAGAGGCCGTGTCGCGGCCAGTCGTAGACCCCGGGTAGACCCCTCAGACGCGAAGCGGGCGGATCGAGCACGCCAGTCAGAGAAGAAGTCTCTGCAAATCGAGAGAGCCGACGCCCGGACTCGAACCGGGGACCCCTTCATTACGAGACTTGTGTCCCCGGGCCGCGCTGCTCGCCCCGACGCACCGCGGGAACGAAGCGCGTTATGTTGGAGCCTCTAACCGGCGCGCGCGTTCTTCGCCAGCAAGAGGGCCATCGTCGGGCAGGCGTCGACGGCACGTTCCGCGTGCTTCTCCAGCCGAGGAGTGAGCGGCTCCCCGTCGACGATCGGAAAGCCCCAGTCGTCGAGCCGAATGCGCTCGGGCAAGAGCTCCGCGCAAAGGCCGCTTCCGTCGCACGCGATCGGGTTGACCCGAACGCGGCGGCTCACCGCACTCTCCGTCCCGTCGGAAGAAACTCGCCCCGGCGACCGCTGCACCGGTGTCGCACGTGCAGCTCGACCTCGTCGGCGAAGACGGCCAGCGCGCTCTCCACGAAGCGCACGGCGCCGTCGGGATGGCGGCAGGCGCCCCGGCCGCGAACCTGCTGGAGCCACCGCAGAGCCCTGGCCCTTGTGTCGCCGAGCCCCTCGGCGAGCGACTCCATCGCCCCCGCCAGAGCCGAGAGCCCGTGGACGCACGGCCCGCATTGCCCGGCGCTCTCGTCAGCGAGGTAACGCGCGACTCTCGCGGCCTGATCGAGCCCGCAGACGGGCTCGGGGAGGACGACGATGGCGCCCGCGCCGAGGGAGGCGCCGGCTCGGGCCAGCTCCGAGTCGAGCAGAGAGAGGCGCTCGGCGGCAACGGCGTCGACCCAGCTGCCGAAGTAGCCGCCGACGAGGTACGCGCGGGTGCCGCCGCGGACGCCGCCGGCGCGGGCGAGCAGCGTCGGCAGCGGAGTCCCGAAGGCGGCCTCGTAGACGCCGGGGCGCGCGATCCCCCCGGAGACCGTGAACAGGCCGGATCCCGGCTCCTCACGCCTGCCGAGCGCCCGGAACCAGCGCGGGCCGTGACGGGCGATCAGGGCCATGTGCGCGAGCGTCTCGACGTTCTGGACGAGCGTCGGCGCACCGCGAACGCCGCGCTCGAAGGGCCGCGGCGGTGTGAAAGCCGGCTTCGCGGCGCCTCCGCCGAGCAGGCTGACGAGAGCCGTCTCCTCGCCTGTGACGAAACCGGACGGAGCCAGGACGAGCCGCAGGGTCACGCCCCGATCGAGGCGCCGTGCCCGGCGCTGCTGCAGCGCGCGCGAGACGGCCTCGACCTCCTCGTGGGCCCCTCGGTCGACCGTGACGAAGGCCTCCCGCGCTCCCACGGCACGTGCGGCCAGGGCGGTTCCGTCCAGCACCAGGTGCGGGACACGGCGCAGGAGCCACTTGTCCTTGTGGCTGACGGGCTCGCCCTCGACGCCGTTGGCGACGACCACTGGCCGGCGGAGGCCCGAGGCGACCGCCTCGAGCTTCCGGCCGGCGGGAAAGCCGCCGCCGCCTCGCCCCCGCAGGCCGCTCTCCGTGACGAGCTCGATCAGGCCGGCGGAGGAAGGCACGCCTCCGTGGAGGGCGAGATGGGCGTCGAGGTCGAGCGCGCCGCGGTCCGGCCGGAGCCCGGCGAAGAGTCGCGGCAGGCCGGCGTCCGGCGAAGGCTCGGTTGCGTGGGCCGCGCTCATCCGACCCGAAGGGACCCGCTCAGGGTCCTGGTCGAAGAGTCGATGCGCACGTCGGCGGTCAGCGAGAGGGAGGCGCCCGAGCCGTCCCGGACGGAGGCCACGAGCTGCGATCCCTCCAGCGAGACGATCTGGCCGGCGTATGCCTGCGGTGCCCCGCGGGGCCCGAAGCTGACGCTGCTGCCGATCATCCGGAGACCCCCTTCGCCGAGCGGGACTCCGCGCAGCGTGACGTGGAGGATCCCCTTTGCGCCGCCGGCCGCCGCCGCGTTCAGCCCGACCGTGACCAGCCCGTCGGATCCCGGGCCGCTCTCCGAGTAGCTGCCGCTGATCGAGGCCTCGAACGGAGTCGCGGGCAGGGCTGCGGCCGGCACCTGGACGACGACGGTTCTCGTCGCGGGGGCCGAGGCGAGCAGGCGGGAAGGCGTACCGGCCCGGCTCGACCAGCCCGCCGCGAGCGGTCCGCCCGCAGCCCAGGCTCCGATCGCCGCCGGAATCGCAAGCGCCGCCACGCCCCCTGCCAGCCGCAGGTGGACCGGGCCGGAGCGCGCCTCGTAGACGCGCCATCCGACCGCCAGCACGACCGTGCCCACGGCGGCGAGGGCGATCAGCCCGAACCAGCCCGTGCGGGCATCGCTGCCCGTGCCGAGAGCGTGCACGAGCGCGACCGGCCAGGAGGCATACGCGAGCCAGTGCACGAGCCTCCAGGCCCGATAGCCGATCCGCCCACGCAGGATGCTGGTGACGATCACGGCGAGGAGCAGATCGAAGGCGAGCGCGCCGAAGCCGAGCCAGACCGGACGGTACCGGGAGAAGAACGGAACGATCGCGTCGCGCAACCCGACCGGCGTGTAGCCGTCGAGGATCGTCGTCAAGACGTGGACGAACACGAACGAGAGCCCGACGAGGGTGACGTTGCGGTGCAGCCCGGAGACCACAAAACGCGGCCAGCGCGGCGCCGTCCAGCGGGTCGAGGTCAGCACCCCGAGGACGACGCCGGTCGTCAGCAGCAGCAGCGCCACGACGCCCGATCCCCGGGTGAGGTACCAATAGGCGCTCGGGCCGCTCGCCGCGACGACGAGGCTCAAGCCGGGTCCTCCGGCCAGCCGCCCGCGTATGCGACCGCGCCCGAGTTGCGGACGAGGCGCGCCGCGAAGCGGCGAGCCGCGAGCCACGCGGGCGCGTTCGCGCCGAGGAGGAGCGCTGCCGTGCTGGCCACGTTCGCGTCCACGCAGGACGGCCCGGTGACCGAGACCGTCCGCCATGGCGTCCGTGCGGGCCTGCCCGTGGCGGGATCGACGATGTGATGGAGCTCGGCGTCGCCGGCGAGCCAGCGGCGGACCGTCGTTCCGGAGGTGGCGAGACCGCCCGCGGCGATCGCGACGGTCGGGCCGGGCTCGTCGAGTCCGCTCGCGTGGTCGTCGGCGATCCGCACCGGCCAGCCGCCGCGGGGTGCCTGGCCGGCCACGGAGATGTCGCCTCCGAGGCTGACGAGAACCCCGGTCCCGGACGCTCTCGCCGCAGCTCGGGCGCTGCGGTCGGCGGCGAGCGCCTTTGCGGTCGCGCCGAGGTCGAGCTCGACACCGGCGGGGACGCGGACGGTGCGGCGTGCCCGGTCGAGCTCGAGCCGCCTCCATCCTGCAGCGGGCGCGAACACGGCCCGGAACCTGGTGCCGTCGCGGAGCCGCACGCTCGCGAAACTCCGGTCGTAGCCCGCGAGGCGGAGCGAGCGGCCGATCGTGGGGTCGACAAGGCCCCCCGTCGAGGCCGCGGCAGAGACTGCGACCTCGATTGCCTCGAACAGCAACGGGCTCACGGGAACCGGCTCCCCGTCCGAGGCGTTCAGCCGCACGAGCTCGGAATCTTCCCGGAAGCGGCTGCAGGCCCCGTCGATCTGCGCCAGCTCTGCTTCCAGCTCGGCGTGGGCGGCGGGGAGCCCGGCGGCTTCCGCGACGCAGAGGAGCGCCGTCGCGCCCAGCGCGGGGAAGGAGACCGTTGCCGGCTCGGCGATCACGTCGCTCCGGACACCACGACCGGCGGCGCCGTCGTGACCACCGGAGGAGCAGCCGTTGCGGTGACCTGCCGGTGCGCCGGCGTAGTTTCCCGCACGGTGCGCGTCGCGACGGCCGCGGCGCGGGCCTTGTGCCCGGGAAACGAATGAGCCGCGAGCCCGGCCACGACACCGACGAGGGCGGTCGCCCCGAAGAGCACCACACGTGTCGCGCGCTTCAACCGCGCCAGGCCTTCGTCTCGCGCCCGCGCGCGAGGGTCCCGATCAGGCTGGTCCATGCCGCCCAGCGTGCCGGACGCATATGAAAGCCGGATGAGCCGCGGCTGAAAGGAGGCTAAGAATTCATTCGCCGGACGGCGATCCAGACATCGGCACCGCCCTCGTCCCGGTTCTCAGCCCCGGCCGATCCGTCGTGCGCCCGCGCGATCAGCTCCACGATCGAGAGACCGAGCCCGCTCCCACCGCCGCCCCGCGCATGATCCGGGCGGCTGAAACGGTCGAACGCGTGGGCGATGAAGCCCCGCGGAAACCCCGGCCCGCTGTCGGCGACATGCAGCTCGACCAGGTCGTCGTCGCGGGGACGCGCCGAGAGGACGATTCTCCCGTCACCGTGCGCGAGGGCATTGTCGACCAGGTTGCCGAGCGCCTGCTCGAGCCGCACCGGGTCGGCATCGAGCACCAGTCCGTCGGGCGGGAGAACGTCGAGGGGCCTCCCTCGCTCTCCGGCAAGCGGCGCGAAGCGGCCGGCCACCGCTTCGAGCACCCCGGCCGCGGAAATCCGCTCGCGCCGGATCGGCAGGCCGCCCGCGTCCGAGCGGGCGATCAGGAGCAGGTCCTCGGCGAGCCGTGAGAGCCGGTCCGTCTCCTCGGAGGCGGAGCGGAGAGCTTGCTCCAGCTCCTCGGGTGTGCGCGGACGCCGCAAGGCGACCTCGAGCTCGGTCTTCAGAAGCGCGAGCGGCGTGCGCAGCTCGTGGCTCGCGTCCGCGACGAACCGGCGCTCGTGGGCGAACGCCGCCTCGAGCCGGGCAAGCATCTCGTTCAGCGTTGTCGAGAGGCGCGAGATCTCGTCTCGGCCGGCAGGCTCCGGCAACCGGGCGCCCGGCGTCGAGGCGGAGATCGCCTCCGCCCGTGCGCGCATTGCCTCGACCGGCCGCAGCGACGCCGCTGCGAGGCCGTACCCGGCGAGGGCAGCAAGCAAGAGCGCGAGCGGTCCGGCGATCAGCAGCTCGCCGAGGAGGTGGTCGAGCGTCTCGTCCCGCCCGTTGAGCGACTTCGCGACCACGAGAGCGGCCGCCCGGCCGCGAACGGTCGCCGGTTCGGAGAACACCCGCCAGCTCCCGGCCAGACCCGGCAGGTGTCCCGAGCCCAGGGCTCGGTCTCCCTTCGCGATCCGGACGACGTCCCGCCCTACCAGCAGTTTCGGCAACCCCGGCGGATCGGAGCGTACGACGCGCCCGTCCGGACGGAGGATCTGCGCGACGCCTCCGCCCGCCGCGGAGTCGAGGTCTAGACGACCACGGTCGAGCCGCGAGGCGTCGACGGCCTGAGAGCGGAGGCTCTGGTCGATGGAGCCCAGAAGCGTGCTGCCGACGCGGGCGTAGACGAAGAAGCTCATCGCGGCCAGGACGACGGCCATCACACCCGTGAAGGCAAGCGTGAGCCGCAGCCTGATCGGGAGGCGGCTCACCCGCCGTCCTCGCGGAGCCGGTAGCCGGCATGCCGGACCGTCTCGAGCGCGCGGCGCCCGAACGGCCGGTCGACCTTCTGGCGCAGGTAGCGGACGTAGACGTCGACGAGGTTCGAGCGGCCTTCGTAGCGGAGATCCCAGGCGCTCTCGGTCAGCTGCAGGCGCGAGAGCACCTGTCCCGGCCGGCGCATGAACGCCTCCAGCAGCGCGAACTCTCGCGACGAGAGCTCCAGCTCCGTCTCGCCGCGCCAGGCCCGGTGTGCGCCGGGGTCGAGCCGCAGGTCGCCTGCCTCCAGGACGGCCGGGCGTTCGGCCGGCGCCCGCCTGGCCAGCGCGCGCAGCCGAGCGAGGAGCTCCGCGAACGAGAACGGCTTGACGAGGTAGTCGTCCGCCCCGCTGTCGAGGCCCTCGATCCGGTCCTCGACGGCGTCGCGCGCGGTCAGGAACAGGACCGGCGACCAGACCCCGCCCTCGCGGAGGGCGCGGCAGACCTCGAGCCCGTTCTGCCCCGGCAGCATCACGTCGAGCACGATCGCGTCGTAGTCGACGGCGCGCGCCATCCAGAGCGCGTCCTCGCCGCGCGAGGCCACGTCGGCGGCATGCCCCTCCTCCCGCAGGCCGCGTGCGAGCAGCTCTGCGAGCTTCTTCTCGTCCTCGACGACGAGCACGTGCATCGAGTCATTGTCGCCGTCGAGATGAGGGTGGCGTGTAAGAGGCTCCAACATGATGCGCTTCGATCCCGGGGTGCGATGGTCGTTCCGACGCAAGGACGCAGGAAGCCCTCAGGCTAGGCAGCCTGAGGGCGACCGAGGACGCCGCGTCGGGGCGAGCAGCGCGGCCCGGGGACACAAGCCTCATTGTGTTGGGGCCTCTTAGCGCCTCTCACCGTGCTCTCATCGGGCTCTGCTTCAGTGGGCCGATGGACGACCGGACGGCCGACAACGAGCGCCTGACCGCGACCACCGCGACGGTGCTCCTTCTCCTGCTCGCGGTC
The DNA here is from genome assembly GCA_963779895.1 of uncultured Actinomycetes bacterium. Classification (GTDB taxonomy): domain Bacteria; phylum Actinomycetota; class Thermoleophilia; order Gaiellales; family Gaiellaceae; genus AC-32. The sequence goes on from CAWAAD010000001.1 coordinate 464,002, forward strand.
GAGGGGATCACGATCCTCTCGGTTCGCCAGCTGCTCTCGCTGCACATCGTCGTCGGGCTCCTCCTCATCCCGCCGGTTGCGCTGAAGCTCGCGAGCACCGGCTACCGGTTCTTCCGTTACTACACCGGCGATCCGGCATACGTCGCGAAGGGGCCGCCTCACGCCGCGATGCGGTTGCTCGCCCCGCTGCTCGTCGTCTCGACGCTCACCGTCCTCGGATCCGGCGTCGCACTGCTCGCGCTCGGGCCGGCCCACGGACGCGATCTGGTGCTGGGCCTGCACAAGGCGAGCTTCGTGGTGTGGTTCTTCCTGATGAGCGTGCACGTGCTCGTCTATGCGCCACGGCTCCCGCGCGCGGTCTTCTCACGCGGAGGGTGGACGAGAGTCGGCCTCGTGGCGGGATCGCTGCTCGCCGGTGCCGTCTTCGCGGGCGCCGCCTACTCACTGGCCGGCCCGTGGCTCCACCGAGCTCACGAGCACGAGGGCGGGGACGCTGCGCCCTACTTCAGCGTCTTGATGTAGGCGGCAAGCGCGTTCAGGTCGTCGCTCGAGAGGATCCCGCCCCAGTGGGGCATGCTCACGATCGGCGCACGGCCGAGGACGCTGCCACTCCGGATCATCTCCTTGATCTTCTGGTCGGTGTTGAACTCCTCCCGGAAGTCCACACCGGAGAGCGGCGGGATCACCTTGTCCTCGGAGAGCGGGTTCGGCACGCCGCCGAGCCCGTTCGGGCCGTGGCAGTTGATGCAGCCGTCGCGCACGTAGAGCGCGGCACCGGCAACCTCCGGCCCCTGGTTCTGAGGCACGGCCGGAGGCGTCGCGTCCTGGACAGTCGGAAGGCCGGCGCGGATGTAGGTCACGAGCTCGGAGACCTGGCGCTTGGAGATGACCGCCCCCCAGACCGGCATGTACGGCTTCTTCGGGTTCGCCGACTCGCCGAGGCCGTGGTTGATGATGTGGCTGAGCTGCGCGACGGTCAGCTCCTTGCCGACCGAGCTCAGCGCCGGAACGTCCGGCGAGACGCCGCCGTTCCCGTTCAGGCCGTGGCACTGCGCGCAGGCGAACTGGACGAACACGTGCGCGCCCGCGGCGACCTTCGGATCGACCGGCCCGGACGCGGCGGTCGTGCGGTCGCACCGACTGTCTTGGTCTTCCCGGTGTAGTGACCCGCAGCCCAGCCCACGAGCGCGGCGACGGCGACGAGGAGCACGACGACCACGATCAGCGATGAGCGGCCAGGCGGTCGCGGTTCCTGCATGCTGCAAACGCTACTCCATGGCTCGGCTAAACACCGACGCGCCCGCTCATCGCCCGCCTGCTGGCCGCGGTGCTCGAGGATCAGCTCGAGCAGCCGGCCCGAGTGGAGCACGTGCTCGTGGGCGAGCGCCCGCGCCCCGTCCGCGCTGCTGGCGTCGATGGCGTCGCGGATCGCGCGGTGCTGCGCGACGTTCTGCCGGTAGAGGTCGTCGATCTCCGGGCCGCCCGGGGATCCAGCGGCTGAGGAACGTCCGCCGGGCGCTCTTCGCGATCCGCTCGACGAGCGGAACGTCGGCGGCGTCGTAGATCACGTCGTGGAAGCGGTAGTTGGCGCTGGACCCAGTCGGCGGTCAGCCGCGTCCGCTCGGCCTCGCTCCGGCTGCGGTCGAGCAGCTGGTCGGTCAGCTCGTCGAACCGTTCACCGGCTGCATCGAGCCGGCCGAGGCCTGCCGCGGTCATCAGCGGCGTCGCGAGCCCGGTCACGAGCGCCTCGAGCTCGGCGCGGACGAGGAACGCCTGCCGCAGCTCGTCGCGCGAGATCATCCGCACGCGCACGCCGCGGTTCGGGACGAACGAGACGAGACCCGTCGCCGCGAGACGGCGCAGCGCCTCGCGCACCGGCGTCCTGCTGACCTCGAACCGGGCGGAGAGCTGCTCCTGGCGCAGGACGGTGCCGGGCGGCAGCTCTCCGGAGATGATCGCGTCCTCGAGCGCGAGCGCGATCTCGTCTGCCTTGGTGCCGCCCAGCTCCTCGTCCGGGATCAGCTCCGAAATTGCGCGGCCTCCGTCGAGCCCTCGAGCGCGAGCGTGGAGCTTGCTCGCCGCTGACCGTCTGCGCACCGCGTCGAAGTAGCCGGCGCCGGCCTCGCGCTGGTGCCGCGTCGCGCTGTAGCCGTGCTCCTCGAGCGCGAACTCCTCCTCCTGCAGCCGCACGTAGGCAGTCATTCCCTCCTCGCACGTACCCGCGCGCGAGGTCGAACATGGCGGCGTTCAGCGAGTGGAAGCCGGCGAGCGTGACGAACTGGAAGCGGTAGCCGAGCCCGGCGAGCTCCTCCTGGAAGCGCGCGATCGTGCCGCATCGTCCAGGTGCGCGCGCCAGTTGAACGACGGCGAGCAGTTGTAGGCGAGCAGCTTGCCCGGGAACTGCTCGTGGATCGCCTGCGCGAACTCGCGCGCCTCGCCCATGTCGGGCGTCGAGGTCTCGAACCAGACGAGGTCGGCGTACGGAGCCGTCGCGCGGCCGCGCGCAATCGCCGCCTCGAGGCCGGCCCGGACGCGGAAGAAGCCGTCCGGCGTGCGCTCGCCGGTCAGGAACGGCTCGTCGGCGGGGTCGACGTCGCCGGTGATCAGCGTTCGCGCTGAGCGCGTCGGTGCGCGCGACGAGCACGGTCGGGACGCCGCAGACGTCCGCGGCGAGCCGCGCCGCGTGCAGCATGCTTCAGGAACTGGCTGGTCGGGATCAGCACCTTGCCGCCGAGGTGGCCGCACTTCTTCGCCGACGAGAGCTGGTCCTCGAAGTGGACGCCGGCGGCGCCGGCCTCGATGAACGCCTTCATCACCTCGAAGGCGTTCAAGGGCCCGCCGAAGCCGGCCTCGGCGTCCGCGACGATCGGCGCGAGCCAGTGGGTGTCCGTGTCGCCCTCGGCCGCGTGGATCTGGTCGGCGCGGAGCAGGGCGTTGTTCAGGCGCCGAACGAGAGCAGGGGCGCTGTTGGACGGGTAGAGGCTCTGGTCCGGGTAGGTGTGCCCGGCGAGGTTGGCGTCTGCCGCGACCTGCCAGCCGCTCAGGTAGATCGCCTTCAGCCCGGCCTTGACCATCTGCACGGCCTGGCCGCCCGTGAGCGCGCCGAGCGTCGGCACGTACTCCTCCGTGCGGAGCAGCTCCCAGAGGCGCTCGGCGCCCAGCCGCGCGAGCGTGTGCTCGACGTGAACGGTGCCCCGCAGCCGCTCGACGTCCTCTGCGCTGTAGGGCCGCTCGATCCCGCTCCAGCGGCCGTTCGTCTTCCCGTTACCGCTCATCCTTGCTCCTTCGTTCCAGGTAGTCGTAGGCGGGCAGGGTCAGGAACTCGACGAAGTCCTCGCCGAGCGCGACCTGCTCGAAGATGTCGCGCGCCTCGTCGGCGCGGCTCTTGCCGTAGACCTCGTCGCCGAAGTCGCGCCCGAAGCCGCTCCAGCTCCTCGTCGATGACGGCGCGCGCGTCCTCCGGCTCGAAGCGGCCGTGGCGGAGCCACTGCCAGACCTGCGAGCGGGCGATCTCTGCGGTGGCGGCGTCCTCCATCAGGTTGTAGATCGCCACGGCGCCGCTCCCGCGCAGCCAGGCGGAGAGGTACTGGATGCCGACGCTGACGTCGTTGCGCAGGCCCTCCTCGGTGACCTCGCCGGGCGTCGAGGGGACGTCGAGCAGATCCGACGCGGCAACCGAGACCTCCGGGCGCTGACGGTCGAGCTGGTTCGGCCGCTCGCCGAGCACGCGGTCGAACTCCTCGCGCGCCGACGGGCACGAGGTCGGGATGCGCGACCCAGGTGCCGTCGAAGCCGTCGCCGGCCTCGCGGCGCTTGTCGTCGCGTCACCTTCGCCAGCGCGCGCTCGTTCAGCTCGGGGTCCTTGCGGCTCGGGATGAAGGCCGCCATGCCGCCCATCGCGTGCGCGCCGCGGCGGTGGCAGGTCTGGACGAGCAGCTCGGTGTAGGCGCGCATGAAGGGCGCCGTCATGGTCACGCTGTTCCGGTCGGGAAGGACGAACTCGGGGCGCGTCGCGGAACTTCTTGATCACGCTGAACATGTAGTCCCAGCGGCCCGCGTTCAGCCCGGCCGAGTGCTCGCGCAGCTCCCAGAGGATCTCGTCCATCTCGAAGGCCGCGAGCACGGTCTCGATCAGCACCGTCGCCTTGATCGACCCGCGCGGCCAGGCCGAGCGCCTCCTCGGCGTGGACGAAGACGTCGTTCCAGAGGCGGGCCTCCTCGTGGCTCTCGAGCTTCGGCAGGTACAGGTACGGCCCGCTGCCGCGCTCGAGCAGGCGGGCGCCGTTGTGGAAGAGGTAGAGGCCGAAGTCGAACAGGCTCGCCGAGATCGGCGTCGCCGTCGACGAGGAAGTGGCGCTCGGGCAGGTGCCAGCCACGCGGGCGCACGAGCAGCGTCGCCACCTCGTCGTTCAGGCGGTAGGTCTTCTCCGGCGTCTCGAGCTCGATCGTCCGGTCGATCGCGTCGACGAGGTTCGCCTGGCCGCCGACCATGTTGCTCCAGGTCGGCGAGTTGGCGTCCTCGAAGTCCGCCATGAACATCCGTGCCCCCGAGTTGAGCGCGTTGACGACCATCTTCCGGTCGGTGGGGCCGGTGATCTCGACGCGCCGGTCGCGCAGGTCGGCCGGCACGGGCTCGACGGTCCAGTCGGACTCCCGGATCTCACGCGTCTCGGGCAGGAAGTCGGGCAGCTCGCCGGCGTCGAGGCGTCGCTGGCGCTCGTCGCGCGCTTGCAGAAGCTCGAGGCGGCGCGGGCCGAAACGCCGCTCCAGGCCCGACACGAACTCGACGGCCTCGACGCTGAGGATCTCGTCCAGGCGTGGGACCGCGGCGACCGCGGCCGTGACTCCGGCGGCGACGGTCACCGCTCAGTCGTTCTCGTGATCGCGTTCGCAGAAGTCCGGACACGTGCAGGGTGCCAACTCGGCGGCGGTCAACACGTAGCCGGTGCGAGCGGCGCGACTCGCGGCCGGGCTCGTCGCGTCCCCGTTCGAGCGAGCGCGGGCGCGGGCGCGGAGTTTGGAGAGCAAGCGGGTCATCTGAGCCATCCTCTCATATTTGGGATCCGAAAAGACAGTGTACCCCACCATTCGGAGAGTATAAACCCCCACGAAGGCTTATTTCGGATCCAAAACTAGCCCAAACGTCCGAGGAAGGCGAGCACACGCCGCCAGGCGTCCTCGGAGGCTTCCGCATGCTCGGCCTGTTTCCGGTCGAAAAAGCTGTGCGGCGCCCCTTCGTACGTCACCACCTCGTGCTCGACCCCCGCCTGTTGTAGCGCCTGCTCGAACGCGGCGTTGTGCTCGGCGGTGATGTTCTGGTCGGCGCCGGCCTGGAGGGCGAGGATCGGCGCCTCGAGCTCGCCGGCCCGCTCGATCGGGCCGGGGACGCCCGCTCGCCCGGCCGGCATCCCGTAGAAGCCGATCGCACCCGCGAGCCCGTGTCCGGCCGCCGCGGCGAGCCACGAGTTCCGTCCCCCGAAGCAGAAGCCGAGCGTGAAGATCGCGCCGCAGCCCTCACCCCGCAGCCACTCCACGGCCGCGCGGACGTCCGCCTGCACGCCCTCTGGCGTCGTCTGCTCGACGTGCTCCATGTAGTCGAAGTCGTCTCCCCGCTTCGCCGCGCCGGCCGTCCGGCCGAAGTAGTCGAAGGCGACCGCGGTGTAGCCCCGCTCGGCGAGCCGCAGCGCGAGCTCCTCGTAGAAGCGGTAGAGCCCGCGGACGTCGGGGAGGATCACGACGCCCGCGTCCTTCGGCTCGTCCGGCAGCCCGGCGAAGGCGGCGAACCGGTTCCCGTCGGCGGCCTCGAGCTCCAGGTCGCGGTTCGAGACGGCCGCGCCCGAGATGGGCGGGATCGGCGGCGACGAGTCGAGCTCGAAGCACATGGCGAGACCTTAACCACCGGTCGTCCATAATCCGCGACGAGCGTGCTCGATCCCGATCTCGCCGCAGTGCTGCTCGCCGCCGGTCTCGCCGCGGCGCTCGCCGTGCCGAGCCTGAGGAAGGCGCTGCGGCGGGCGGAGCGCTTCTGCGAGCTGTGCGGGCGCCGGGTTCTCCTGGGCGAGCGGACGTGCGACTGCGACAGCTGACGGGCAGGCTGCCGAGCCGGCCCGACCTGCGCGTTTTCGCCGGCTACTGCGTGGCCGCGGCCGTGTACATCGGAATCGGTGTGACGGTGATCGACTTCATGCTCTCGGTCTGGGTCGGCATCGCCTACGTCGTCCTCGTCGCCTGGGCCGTGCCCGCGCTCGTCAGGCGGCTCGCGTGAGCTGGGCGGCACACGACCTCGAGCCGTACGCGTTCCAGCGGCACCTGAAGCTGAAGGTCGCGTTCGTGCCGCTCCTCCTCGGCTCCTACGCGCCGGACATGATGACCAAGTGGTTCGTCTACGGGATCCACCTCGGCCCGTGGGACCTGAAGGCGTCGAACCCGGCCCAGTTCCACCGCGGCTGGCCGGGCTTCGGTTTCACGCACTCGCTGATCTACGGCCTCGTGATCGGCCTGATCATCTGGAAGGGCTTCGGCAGCAAGCTCTGGGGAGCCAGCTTCATCGTCGGCGAGTTCGCGCATGCGCTGACGGACACCGGCGACACGGTCGGGACGATGCTGCTCTTCCCGTGGACGTTCCACTTCCACCTGGACGCCTGGGCCTACGCGGGGCAGACCGGCCGGATGACCGACGCGGCGGCGTACTTCAGCGGGCTCGGATCGATGTGGGACGCCGTCTGGATGGTGTACGGCCTGTATTGCTGGCGCGTGCTCACAAGCGAGTACTTCGACACGTACATCTACCGCGCCGACCGTTTCTGGCCCTGGCTCAACCGCTGGGTCCCGCGCGGCGCCCTGCTCGCGCTCTACCGCGGGGCGTTCTTCTACGGAACCTCCCGCTGGATCGCCTGGACGATCTGGGCGCACGTGATCCATCACTACCCGTACGACCTGAGCTGGGGCGGCCCGCACTGGGTGCACGCCGCGCACCCGTAGCAGGCCGCCGTTTGTGCAACGATCCGGGTGTGCGTCGACGCGTGCTTGTCGCGGTCTTCCTGTGCGCTGCCGCATGTGTACTGCCCGCCACGGCGGCCGCCGGGATCGCCGAGGTTCGCGACTCGGCGGGGCACCTCCTCGCCACGGCAGGCCCCGGGTCGTTCGCGAGCACCTACGACGCCGGCTGGACATTGCGCGTCGACTCGGCGAGCAGGAGCACGCGCGGGGTCGAGCTTCGAGGCATCTCGGTCGCCGGCGGGGAGGTCTACGCAGAGCGCGTGTTCGTCCCGGCGCACGGCCTTCGGGGCGCAGCCGTCCAGGGGCTGAGCGTTCGCGGCCGGAAGGTCGACGCGCGCCCGAACACGCTCGTCCCGCTCGGGCCGTCCAGCTACCTCGTCGTGCTGCAGGAGGCCGTCGTTCCGGGCGAGGGGAGCGGGGTCGTCGGGCTGCGCATCGTCTCCGGCGACTCGTCGCTCGGGCTCGACTCCGGCACGCAGCTCCTGATCGGGCTCGCCCGCGCCGCGCAGCACGTGGCCCACCACCGACAGGCGCGGCTCTCGTGGCTCGCTCTCGGAGTCTCGGGACACGGCGCGGACACCGGCGAGCAGAGCCCCTTCGACGATCTCCTGGGCGTGCCGGCTGCCGGCCCGACCGGTGTTCGCGCTGTTGCGATCGCCGAGCGCTACCTCGGCGTTCCGTACCGCTGGGGAGGTGCCGACCCAATCACCGGCTTCGACTGCTCCGGGTTCACGATGTTCGTCTACGCTCAGCTTGGGATCAGCCTCACGCACTACACGGGCAGCCAGTGGGTCGAGGGGGCTCGAGTGCCTCCCTTCGAGCTCCAGCCGGGCGATCTCGTCTTCTTCGAGCCGAGCGCGCGCGGGCCGCAGCACGAGGGGATCTACATCGGCGGGGGCCAGTTCATCCAGGCCCCGCACACCGGCGACGTGGTCAAGATCTCGTCGCTCGGGGAACCGTGGTACGCGTCCGGCTACGTCGGCGCGGTCAGACCAGGAACGCGCTGAGGAGAGCGAACCGGCCTTCCGGTGAAGGCGAAGCCGCTGAACATGAGCGCGATCCCGACGAGCTGGCCCGCGTAGACGAGCGAGTACGAATCCGCCCGCGAGAGGCCGGTCGCGAGGGCGACGACGAGAGCGCCGGCGCCGATCCAGAGGTTCGGACGCACGCGGCGGCGGCGGGCGATCGAGTAGAGCGAGCCGCCGACGAGGAAGATCGTCCCGAACGAGTTCAGCCCGATCGCCCAGAGGAACGCGTGCCCGCCGAGCGCCGAGTTGGCCGGCGGCCTGCCCGTGGGCGGTGGCCGCGAGCGCGCCCGCGCCGACCGGTGCCAGTGCCACCGCGGCTGCGGCCGCCGCCGTCGCCACCAGCAAGCCTCCGAGCAGCACATCGCGGGCGCGCCGCGGCAGGAGAAGCCACGCCGAGCCTGCGCCGAGGAACGCCACGGTCAGCACGCCTCCGCAGAGGTAGTAGGTCCGGAAGAGCGCCGGGCTCCAGCCCGCGCGCTGCGCCGCCGCCTCGCACGCGGCCGCGACCCCGAAGAGCAGGAAGCCGGCGGCCCAGAGGGCCTTCTCGCCCGACGGCCGGCGCCTGAGCGAGCGCAACAGCAGGAAGGCAAACGCCGCCGCCACGACCGCCGCGGAGAGCGGCAGGAGCGAGTCGAGCACCGCCGGCGCCGTCGCCTTCGGGCGCGAGCTGATCGCGGTCACCGGCTCGCTCGCCGCGACGACGCGGAGGTAGTTGAAGTCGCGCCCGCCGAACATGCCCTTCGTGCGTGGCGACGAACGAGTAGCGCCCCGCCTGGAGCGGCCGGGCGGGCGCGAGCACGAGCTGCTGCGCCGACGACCTCCGCACGACGAGCGGCAACCGGCCGGCCGCGGGCGAGGTCGTAGAGCTGGTACGCCTTCGGCGAGTCGACCGCGGCGGCGCGCACGAGGAAGGAGCCGAGCTGCGAGGCGTGCAGGCGTAACGCGTCGTGCGGGAAGGTGCTCTGCGGGTCGCTCCAGGTGAACAGCTTCACCGGCCCGCGCTTCAGCGTCACGAACTCGCCGGTGATCTCCTTCGTCAGGCGCGGCTGGTAGGAGTAGCGGACGGTGCTCCCGCCCACTCCCGCGACCGCCGGGACGAACGGGATCACGACGAGCAGCAGCATGATCGAGCCGATCGCGACGCTGACCCTCGTCCGGTAGCCGTCGCGGCTGCGGCGCCTCCGGCCCCTCGGCGGGCGGCCCTCGAGCTTGGCGCGGCGGCGGGCGTGGGCGCGATAGAGCGCGGCCGAGGAGACGATCGCCATCAGCGGCAGCCAGACGAGCTCGACCCCCCAGCCGAGGCCGTGCAGCGGCCCGCGGCCATACGGGCTGAACGCGACCGGGATCACGGCCCACGTCAGCGCCGGCCCTGCGAGCAGGAGGATCGACGCGGTGAACGGGAAGCCCGCGAACAGCCAGCCGACGCCGGGGAAGCCCATCAGCCCCAGCGGCAGCTCGTAGCCGGCCAGCGCGGCCGGGCTCCGCCGGCGCACACGCCTCGGGATCGTCCCCGTGTAGACGCGCGGCGCAGCGGCGATCGTGGCACGGCCCACGGCGCGCTGGCGAGACGTCATCGGCCAGACTGCGGCGGCGAAGGCGCCGAATCCGACCAGCATGGCCAGGGCGGCGGGAACGAGCACGAGCGCCTCCCACGGCTCGAGCGCCGAGACGGCCGAGGAGAACGAGCTGCCGGCGGCGACCTTGTGCGCCTCGACCGCCGAGAACGCGACACCGGCGGCGTAGTAGGCGCCGACGCCGGCAGGCACGAAGGCGAGCGTCCGCCGGGCGCGGCGGCCGGGCCACGACGCGCCGAGCAGCTCGAGCGCTCCGAGCGCGAGCCGATCAAGAGCACCATCAGGCCGCCGAGCATGTTCAGCTGGGCGTGGAGGTTGACGATCACGTCGCCCGCCTGGCCGCCGCGGTCGAGCGCCTCGTTCACGAGCGGAACCGCCTGCACCGGCCCCTGCAGCGTCCCGACCGCGAGCGCGCCGCAGCCGGCCAGCACGAACGGCCGCAGGCGGCTCTGCGTGCGGAGCACTGAGCGCACGATTACGGCCAGCAGCAGCCAGAAGGCCGCGAACATCGCGATCCCCGAGCCCATGATCAGGTACGGGTGGATCGCCGTCGCCTCCTCGGCCGCCTCGGGGGTCAGGCCCCGGTTGACGACGAGCGCGCCCTCGTGGAAGCCGAGGTAGAGGGCGGAGAAGTAGAACGAGCCAGCGAGCCGCCGAGCAGGGCGAAGAAGCAGGCGTTGACCGCACGTCTCGACGGCTCGACGCCACCTAGCCGGCGGACGAAGGTGAACAGCGACCCGGCGACGAGCATCGCCAGGCCCGTGACGAGGTTGATGTGCGCGTGGCTGATCGGGTCGATCCACTCGCCGGCGTGCCCGGCCTTGTAGAGCCAGTCCGCGTTCTTCGGCTGCACCTGGATCACTCCCTGAACGGTTCCGACGGTGAGCGCGCCGGCCCGGTGGCGAAGAACTTCCACAGATGCCACTGCGGCTTGGGCACCTGTACGAGCCGCGACTCGAAGATCGTCACGACCACGTTGGTGGCGAAGCACCAGTAGCCGAGCCCCATCACTCCGGCGCCCATCCCGGTCGGCATCCTGTACCAGTCGCCCATGTGCGCCTTCGCGGCCGGGTAGGTCCAGCCGTGCTCCATCAGGCGGCCCATCGCGATCCCGTTGCCGATCAGCGAGACGTAGAAGACGGCCAGGCCGAGGACGGTGAACCAGAAGGCGCACTGCGCCAGCCCGTCGCTCGCGAGCGGCCGGCCGACGATGCGGGGAAGCGCGAGCCAGCAGAGGCCGGTTGCGCAGCAGCGTCCCGCCCCCGACGATCATCACGTGCGTGCTCGAGAGGTCGCGGACGAGGTGGCCCGCGTAGCCGGTGCGTGCGAGGTACTCGGCGGCCCACGGCAGGTTCTTGAGCACCGTGTGCACGCTCCCGAGCACAAGGAAGAGCGCGCCGGCGATGAAGTACTTCGCCGTCTTCCGGTCGTGGGCGTGCAGCTCGTCGTCGGGGTACGGCTCCTCGCGGACGACGGCGCGCGGCCCGGGGACGAACTTGCAGATCGCCGCGACGACGACCGCGAAGAACGCGACGTAGGTCAGGAACTGCAGCGAGCTGAGGTGCTTGATCCACATAGGCCGGCTCGGCCTAGCGGAGGCCGGGCTCGAGGAAGTAGACGATCAGCGTCCAGGCCGAGGTAGGCGAGCACGAGAACGGCGAGGATGACCCAGGCGCGGATTACGGCGCGGACGGGAGTGGCGGATGTCCTCGCCGACGTCGCGGTACCCGACGAGCGGGCGTGCGGGGCGCTGCTCGGGCTCGTCTGCCATCAGAACACCTTCTCCATCACGCGGGTCCGCTCGGAGGACGTCTCTGCGACGTCGGCGAGCATGCGCTCGACGGTGTAGCCCCGCTCGAGGAACGCCTCGAGCTGCTCCGGCGTGTCCCAGACCGAGTAGCAGTGCAGGTTCACGTCGCCGTTGTCCTCCAGCGCGATGAACGCCTCGAGCTTCTGGCAGCCCGGGTACTCCTGCACGTGCGCCTTGAGCGCCTGCAGCGAGCCGTAGACGAGCTCCCACTCGGCGGCCGGGATGGTCGCGAACGTCGCGGTCGCCCAGGAGACGTACGGGAGGACGAGGGAGCGCTGCTCGACCGCCATCAGAACTTCTGCCCGAAGACGATGATGGCCGACGATGAGCGCGACGGCCCAGCCGGTGAGGATGACCGTGAGCAGGATGAAGAAGAAGGTCGCCGGGCCGGCGAGCTCTGTCGTGTAGCCGCCGAAGGAATCGACCGGATAGATCTTCTGGCGCGTCGTCCGGTACTGCCAGACCCAGAGCAGGACTGCGAGCGAGAGCGCGATCACGAAGCCCCACAGCCAGGCGAGATCGATCCAGCGCACGTGCCAGGTCGCCGCCCGCTGCATCGTCTCCTGGTGACCCTGAAGGTAGTGGTAGAACTTATGCGCCTTCTCCGGCGTGTCGCCGCTAGGCATTCCCATCGGCCCACTCCTCTTCGTCCAGCGCCCACTCGGGCGTGTAGTAGTCCTCCTCGTCCACGTACAGCGGCAGCGCTCCGACCCGGTCGAGCTCCTGGAAGTGGCCCGCCTTCCACGCCACCAGGAACGCCACGAACGCCAGCCCGCCGAAGACGAAGAACGTGTCGATCATCCAGTCCGCCATTACCCACTTCGACTGGTTCGTCTCGGGCTGGCATCGTGCGCGAGCGCCAGCGCGGGCCAGACGGCGCAGACGAGCGCCACGACCGATGTCGTGACCAGGAGCCGGAGGCCGGCGAAGCGACGCATCATTCGCCCGGCACCGCCGGGGGCACGTCCTTCTGCGCGGCGGGAGGCAGCTTCTCGCCGCGGGCCTGCGCGTCAGCCCAGGCGCGGTCGAGCATGTCCTGGTAGAGCGCCTTGATCCCGGCCGCGGCGGTCTGGAGCGAAAGCTGGGTCTTTCCGTCGTTGAGCTGCATCGTGTCGCCGGGCGCGAGGCCCGGGAAGACCCTCATCGCTTCCTGGACGTACGGGTCGGTTGCCAGCTTCTTGTCGAAGGAGGCGTTGTCGGCGAGCTTCTGGTGCGTCTTCACCCAGGCGAGCAGCTCCTTGCTCGGCTGCCAGACGATGTAGTCCTTCGGCTCCGGGACGCGGTTCGGCTTGAGCGTCCCGTTCGGGATCGTCTTCACGAACAGCACCACCCGCCAGATGTCGTTGACGGAGAGCCGGTCGCCGAAGTTCTCCATCCCCGTTCCCGACCAGCCGCGCAGGATGCGGTAGTAGAAGTCACCCGGGCCGGTGTCGCCGCCGCAGCAGGCATCGTCGGAGTCGGTGAAGTCGGCAGGCGGCGGCGAGAGGAACGTTGCTCCCGGCCCCTTGCCGTCTCCCTTGAGGCCGTGGCAGCCGACGCAGCGCTCGAGGAAGACCTCCTTGCCGCGGAAGAGGTTCTCCTCGGTGACGGGCAGCGGGTCGCCGGACAGCCAGTAGCTGCGGTCGATCTGCGACAGGTTCGGCGCCTCCTCGAGCTGCTGGCTCGGCGGTTTCAGCCCCTTCTCGTTCGCCTCGACGATCGGCTTGTGCGCGCCCTGGAAGCCCTTGTAGGCCTGCGGGAAGCCCTGGTTCACGAGCACGACGTGCTTCGCGTAGAGCTGGCCCGCGTAGCGCAGGAGCCCGGACTTGCCGCTCCGCTCCTCGACGAACGAGACCAGCTCGTCGACCTGCTTGTCGGAGAAGAGCGACTTCATGTCCGGCATCAGCGACCTGGGGTCCATGAAGCGCGGGTCGTAGAAGTGCGCGCGCTGCCAGTCGTTGGGGTGCCAGCCACCTTCCTGTGAGAGGTCGGGGCCGGTGCGCTCGGTGCCGAGCAGGTTCGGCGACTGGTCACTGCCGTAGAAGTCGCCCGGCTGGGAGACCTTCGGGTAGAGGAAGTAGAGCGCCTCGCGCACGTCCTGCGGGCGCGAGTAACCGGAGTGGCAGACGTAGCAGCCGTTCTGGGCGAACAGGTTCCGGCCGTTGAGCGCGACGTTCGAGAGCGGCGCCCAGTCCTTCGACGCCGGCGGGTCGAAGGTGTGGATCGGCAGCCAGACGACGATCGCCACCACGGTGAAGAACGCGATCAGCCCGCCGAGGCCGGCCATCAGCGGGGTGATCAGCATGCGCTCGCGCGGGTGCCGGGCCCAGCCGCGCGGGAGCGGCGGCGTCCCGGGATCGCGGCGCGGCGCGTCCGCCATCAGCTGACCACCGGCGGAGCGACGGCGTCAGCGACCTGGTAGGTCTCGCGGCTTCTCCGCGCAGCCGTGTCGGTGAAGATCGTCAGGCCGATGTTGACGATCTGGATGATCCCGGAGAGCACGATCATCGCCCCGAAGATCCCGCGGGCGATGTAGTAGGCGTGCAGCTGGTTCAGCACGTTCACCTCGGGAATCCCGTCCTGCCAGGCGAAGCCCTGCTGGAAGCCGGCAAGCGTGAGCACGCTGAAGAAGCCGGTGAAGCCGACCGTGACCAGCCAGTACTGCCATTCGGACAGGCTCCGGCTGAAGAGGGGACGCTGGTAGATCTGGGCGACGATGTAGTCGATCACCCCCATTCCCAGGATCGTGAAGGCGCCCGAGCAGCGCCAGGTGCGCGTGCGCGACCACGAAGTTCGTGAAGTGGGTCAGCTTGTTGAAGGGCTGGAGTCGCCTCGAACGCGCCCTGGACGTTGACCAGGAAGTAGAAGAAGAAGGCCGTCATCGTGAACCGCAGCGGTAAGTTGGTGAAGAAGCGGTCCCAGTTGCCCTTCATCGTTCCGAGGATGTTGATCGTGAACGCGAAGACCGGGACGAGCAGCATCCAGGAGGAGACCGTGGCGATCGTCTTCAGCCAGGACGGCGTCGGCGACTGGAGGATGTGGTGGTCGCCCACGCCCGTGTAGAAGAACGCCATCCCCCAGAAGGAGATGAGCGAGAGGGTGTAGCTGTAGAGGGGAGTGTTCGTCACCCGCGGGACGATGTAGTACGTCAGCGCGAGCAGCATCGGAGTCAGCCACAGCCCGAACAGGTTGTGGGCGTACCACCAGTTGAGGATGGCGTCGGAGAGGCTCCCCGGCAAGGCGCCCGAGCGCGAGCCCCAGACGTTTCCGGGATGCCAGATCACGTTGCCGATCGCGTAGTCGGCCGCGAGCCAGAGCGGGCTGGCGATGAAGAACCAGACGGAGACGTAGATCGGCCTGATCGTCCGAACCGCGACGGTCGCGAGGATGTTCACGATGTTCGGGCCCCAGATCACGAGCAGCGCGATGTCGATCGGCCAGATGAACTCCGCGTACTCGCGCCCCTGGCTGTGTCCGGTCAGGAGCCCGATCACGCCGAGCAGGTACATCAGGTTCCAGGCCCAGGCGCAGATGATCCCGAGACGCTCGCTCCACATCCCGCGTGTGCCGACGAGGCGCGGAAGCATGTAGAAGAGCGCGCCGAAGTACATCATCGTCAGCCAGGCCAGGATCACGCCGTTCACATGGGAGGGCCGGATTCGGCTGAACGAGAGCCACGAGATGCCGCCGAAGGCCTCCGGCGTGACGAACTCGGTCGCGAGCACGAGCCCGAACAGGTCGACGACGGTCAGCCAGATGATCGAGGAGATGATCCAGTGCTTGGCCGCTCCGTCGGGGAACGGCGAGGCACGCATCGCCCGCGAGGTCAGGGGCGCCGGGGCGTCGGCCGTGCGGCCCTCATGCGTGCGGGTGCCCTCTCCGCCCATCGGCGGCGACGATACGAGAGCGCTCGCCGCACGCTCAGGCAAGATGACGAAACTGTCATCTCCAGGTCATTTCCAGGTCATCTGCCCTGTTAGGCTCCCCAGCCGGGAGGGGAGATGCGCATCCTGGTAGTGGAGGACGAACCCCGGATTCTGGCCTTCCTCGCGCGCGGCCTCGAGGCGGAGGGCTTCGTCGTGGACGGAGCGAGCGACGGGGTCGCGGGCGCGAGGCAGGCGAGCCGGAGAGAGTACGACCTCGTCATCCTCGACCTGCTGCTGCCGAGACTCGACGGCCTGGCCGTCCTCCGGGAGCTCCAGCGCGAGCAACCGGAGCTACCGGTCGTGATCGTCTCGGCGCGCTCCGACCTCCAGACGAAGCTGCGCGGCTTCGACCTGGGTGCCTGCGACTACCTCCCGAAACCGTTCTCGTTCGACGAGCTCCTCGCGCGCGTGCGGGCGCAGCTCCGTCACGGGCGGCCCGGCGAAAACGGGAACGTGGTGCGGGCCGGGGCGCTTTCGCTCGACCTCGCGCGGCGCCGGGCCTGTCTCGGCGACGTCGTGACCGAGCTCTCCGACCGGGAGTTCCGGCTCCTCCACCACCTCGTCAGGCACGAGGGCGAGGTCGTGAGCCGCGAGCGGCTGCTCGCGGACGTCTGGGGCTACCACTTCGATCCGCGCTCGAACGTCGTCGACGTCTGCATCCGGCGGCTCCGCCGGAAGCTCGGCGCCGACGCGCCCATCGAGACGATCCGGCATGGCGGTTACCGGCTTACTGCGGCGTAGGGCGGTCGAGGCCGCCTGGTTCGCGTTCGCGGCGGCGAACCTCGTCGCGATGTCGTTGTGGCCGAGCTGGGAGACGATCCCGTTCCACTTCATCTGGATCAGCCTGACGCTGATCTACGGCTTCCGCGTCTGGAAGCCTGCTTCGACCGGAGTCGTGCTCGGCCTCGTGATCGCGGCGACCGGGACTCTGATTCTGAGCGACACCTTCAGCGGCGAGCAGCTCTGGGGCGAGCTGTTCGAGGTCCCGCTGATGTCCGCGATGTTCCTGGCGATGGTCTGGCACGCGCGCCGGCGGCAGGACGTGCTGCGCACGCTCGAGAACGAATCGGCCGAGCGCGCGGCGCTCCTCGCCCAGCAGAAGCGCTTCCTCCACGACGTTTCTCACGAGCTTCGCACTCCGGTCACGATCGCGCGCGGCCACCTGGAGGTGCTCCGCCGCCTGAACGGCAAGCCGGCGCAGGAGATCGAGGTCGCGCTCGACGAGCTCGGACGGATCGAGCACATCCTCGAGCGGCTACTGCTGCTCGCGAAGTCGAAGCAGCCGGACTTCGTCGTCTTCTCGGAGATCGAGGTCGAGCCTTTCCTCGAGGACGTCTTCGTGCGCTGGTCGGGTATCGTCCCCCGCGGCTGGCGCCTCGGCGAGCTCGCCCCCGGGACTTTGCGAGCCGACCCCGAGGCGCTGCGCATCGCCCTCGACGCGCTGCTCGAGAACGCGGTCAAGCACACCGAGCCGGCCGACGCGATCACGCTCGGCGCGCGCGCCGACAACGGCTCGCTCCTGATCAAGGTCTCCGACGCGGGCCGCGGACTGCCTCCCGGCTGGAGCGACAGGATCTTCGAGCGCTTTGCCCGCGCCGACACTGCCCGTTCCCGGGCTCAGGGCGGCGCCGGCCTGGGCCTCGCGATCGTGGACGCGATCACGAAGGCGCACGGCGGCGAATGCTCCGCCGAGAGCTCGGGGACCGGCGCGGTCTTCACGCTGCGATTCCCGGGCTACGCTCGCTCCGCGGCCCCCGCGTCAGCCTTCCCAGCAGGCCGCGCCGTTCCCAGCTGACGCTGTCGAGCGCCTCCCGCAGGAAGCCGTCGTGTCCGGCCGCGACGGCGTTCGCCATCTGGTCGATCCGATCCCGAAGCTCGTCCCGGCTGTCGACGTGCTGCGTCATGTTCAGCTCCTTCCACTCGGTTGACGTCAGCCATCCAAGCGGACGAACCTGAGAAGAACCTGGGGACGGCGTAAGAAGCCTTTAAGAGGCAAGCGGGCCCGATCTCCGTAAGAGACCGGGCCCGCTCTGAGCTACGGGTTTGTCGGCTTGTCGGTCAGTGCCTCGGGCCTCTACCGACCACGAGGTTGACCTTGTGTCCTGCAGCGAAGCGCCTGCCGGCCTTCGGGGCCTGGTGCAGCACCCGGTTCCGCTTGCGTGCGCTCGAGAACCTCCGCGTCACCCTGCCGACCCGGCAGTGGGCGCGGCGGATCCTCGCCTTGGCCGCGGGGAGCTTCTTCCCGACGACCCGAGGCACGACGCACCTGCTCGGACGGCGGCGGTGGAGGTGGAGGTGGAGGCGGAGGTGGTGGTGGAGGTGGCGGCGGAGGTGGCGGTGGCGGAGGTGGCGGTGGAGGTGGCGGCGGCGGTGGAGGTGGAGGAGGTGGCGGAGGTGGAGGTGGAGGTGGCGGAGGTGGCGGAGGTGGAGGAGGTGGAGGCGGAGGTGGAGGTGGAGGTGGCGGAGGTGGCGGAGGTGGCGGAGGTGGCGGTGGCGCCGCCGCCGGCCAGCGGCTAGACATAGGCGCCGCGGCTTCGCGTCCAGGCCGAGAGCGTGGTCGCACCGCGGTCGACCTGCAGGTCCCAGATCATCGTGTGCGGCCATCCCGTTCTCGAACCGGACCACACCGGCGAGGCGCGCCGTGACGTCGTCGGTGAAGTAGACGCCCCAGTCGGTGCCCGCGAAGACCTGAGCCGGGATGTTCGGGTTGACGATCACCGAGTCGACAGGGATGTCGGGCAGGTTGCCGGTCTTGTCGAGCCCAGGTGGAGGTACCGCAGTTCGAGGTGCAGGTCACCTGGAAGACGTGGCCTGGCGTCGTCGGCGTGTTCGCGTTGAAGCCGCCAACAGCCGCGTAGCCGACGCGAGGTCGCCGTCGGCGGTGGAGGATCGAGCGAGACCCCGAGCACCGGCCGGTTCGGCAGGGCCGCGTTGCTCGCCGGTGACGTTCACCCAGTTGGCCTGCGAGGCGGCGCCCGTGCCTAGGTTGAAGCCGATCCAGACGTTGCCGTCGTTCGTGCCGGCGATCGCCTGGCTCGACCACTTCGGCGAGTACTTGACCTGGTTGATGAAGGAGCGGTCGGCGAGCGTGCCCTTGGTCATGTCCTGGGTCGACGGGTTGTTCGTGACGTACCAGGTCCCGGACATCGACGCGTTGCCGCCCGCGATCGTCTCCCAGACCCTCGTCGGTTCCGTCGACGAGATGACCGCAGCCGCCCGGGGTGCCCGGCCGGCGCGCAGTCGTCGCCGCCGGGGACGCCGCCGTGGAAGATGTCGAAGGGCTGGACGAACGACCGCCGATCGCCGCCCCAGCCTCCGGTGACGCTCGCCGTAGCCGCTGCCGCCGGCGAGGCAGTTGGTCCGTTCGACGCAGCGCGACATGCCGCCGCTGTTGTTGCTGACGAAGTAGCGCGGGTACTGGCCGCCGCGTCGCGCCGACCGGGTCGATCCGGGCGTAGAAGCCGTCGCCGCCAACCGTCATCTGCCACTGAACCGGGCCCCGTCGGGTAGCCCGAGAAGCCGGCAACGCTCGGGCCCGTTGTCCTGTGCGCCGCCCGCGGCCGAGGGGGTCGGCGGCGTTTGCGAAGTTGCCGCTGATGTCGCCCGAGTAGAACTCGATCGTGTTCAGGCCGTCGTCCATGTTGAAGAAGTTGCCGGGACCGGTCGCGGTGCTGGCGCGGTTGTCGCGAAGGCGCCGCCGTCGCTGCCGATCAGCAGGACGTCTGACGAGCCCGGCACGAAGGCGAGCGCGTGCTGGTCGACGTGGACCGACTGCCCGCCGTCGTAGCCGCAGGTGAGGTCGGTGAGGTCGAGCCGGTGCGCGTTGCCCTCCAGACATCGAAGGTGTCGACGTAGACCTTGTCGGCGTTGTTCGGGTCGACGGCGAGGCCCTGGTCGTACCAGTTCTGCGCGTAGTCCATGCCCGCAGCCGACGCCCAGCGACCCGCCGGACGAGCCGCCCATGAACGACCAGGCTCGTGCCGCCGTTGTTGGTCGCCCACATGCCGAGCTGGGCGCCTGTGTTGCCGGCGATCGTCTGCACCTGCGCGTAGATCACGTTCGGGTCGCTCGGCGCGACCGCGATGTCGATCCGGCCGAGCTGGTCGCCGACGGTGGAGCTCGCCGTAGTGGACGCCACTGCCGGCGTTCATCGGAGCGCCCGGCGCGTACGTCCGCCGGCCGGCTCGCCGGTTCCGAAGACGAAGCCGTTGGCGTTGCTCGCGATCGAGGTGAAGGTCGGGCAGCCGCTCGCGGGCACGTTCGCGCTGTAGAGCCCGTTCGCGCCGTTGTTGCCCGAGGTCGTACTGAACGGTCGTCGCGAACCCGCGGACGCCGACAGCCGCGACGATCCGCGTGACGCCCGCCGCCCATGTTCGGAGAGCTCGAGGCCGGTGATGTCCTGGCGGTGCGCCGGGAAGGCGTTGGTCGAGCAAGGGCCGGTCCAGTCGACGCCGCCGTTGTAGGAGATGAAGATGCCCTTCTTCGTGCCGGCGACGACCTTGTTCGGGTTGTTCGGGTCGACGCGGACCTTGCCGACCGCGTCGTACTGCGGGAACTGGCCTGCAGGCTCGGTGTAGGCGGGCCCGAAGACACTCGCGCCGAGCAGCGTCCAGGTCGTGCCGGCGTCGGTCGACTTGAGGATCCCCTGGCTGCCCATCGAGAACGAGCCGTAGTTGAGATCGCCCGTACCCGCGTAGATCGTGTTGTGGTCGTTCGGATCGAGCGCGAGCGTGTCGACCGCGATCGTGGCGATGAGCGGATCATCCGTCGTCACGGTCCAGGTCGTGGTGGTGCTGCAGCAGTTCGTCGTCTTCCACACTCCGCCGCCGACGGTCGCCGCGTAGGCGACGATCGAGCCGTTCGTCGTCGTGGTCGGGTCGACCACGATTGCGTTGATCCGGCCCTCGGTGTAGTGGTAGTTGTAACAACCCGAGCAGCCGTCCATCCGCTCGGGCCTCGGACCCGAGGGCGGTCCAGGAGGAGCCTTCGGCGCCTGCTGGGACGCGGCTGGCGATGTGCGCGTCCTGGCGCGCGGCGTTGCGGAGCCACGCCGGGTTGAAGACGCCGGTCGGGTACGTCAGCCGGTCATTCCAGTAGGCATCCTGCGGGGAGAGCTGCTCGCCAACGTCGGCCCCCGCTCCCGGCGAATACGGCGCGAGAGCCGTGGCGCTCTGCGTACCCGTCCAGTGTCTGCTTCCTGCCAGCGCGACCACCGCGAACAGCGCGATGCCGGCGCACGCAACCAACACGAATCTCAGTCGAGACATTCTGCCCCTCCCCAGTCCAAGCTCGATGGAGCCCGCCGGCAACGGCCGGCGAGCCGTTCGTCCCCAGTTCTGAACGGTTCATACCACCTTGCCCGGCCGAACGCAACGCCTCCCCGGCCCCCTGCGGGGCCCCCGGGGCGGGTGCCGCCGAAGGCGGAAGCGCTCCGCCTGGCTACACCTTGTGGTAGCGCGCCTGCAGGAGCCCGAAGGCCCCGTAGGCGAGTAGCCCGGCGGCCGAGGCGGTGAGCAGCCACTTGCCGTAGTGGGCGCGGGCGAGGTGGCTCAGCGCTCCTCCCAGGCTCACGACGCCCCCTGCGTTGAAGTCGATCGCCGCCTTCAGCAGGAACCAGGCGACGATCCCGAGAACGAAGCCGAGCGCGACGAAGCCGATCTTCCCGGTCAGCGTGAGCAGGCGGCCGACGTCCCCGGTGACGCCGTCGCGGCGCAGCGACTCCTGGAAGCGCTCGCTCAGGCCCCAGTAGACGTTGACGACCGCGATCACGCCGAGGCAGCCGCCGACCGTCCCGACGAGCTCGGGGCCTCCCGGCCACCCGAGCGCGCCTGCCGCCGTCTGCTTCGGGCTCCTCTGCGCGTGCGAGCCGAGCAGGATGCGCAGGGCACTGACGGTCAGCAGCCCGTAGAGGACGGCCTGGCCGAGCTGGATCGCACGCCGTCCGAGACCGCCCGGATCGCTGCCCATCCCACCACGATCGAAGAGCGACTGGGCCAGCCGCCAGCAGCAGGAGGCGGCAAAGCCGACGGCAAGCAGCACCAGGAGAACCCGCGTCCAGGAGCCCTCGGCGAGGACGGTGAAGGCGCCGCGGGGGTCCGTCAGCCTGCCGCCGCGCCCGAACGCGAGCTCGAGCGCCAGGACCGCGATGATCGCGAAGCACGTTCCCTGAGCGGCGAACCCGATCCGCCCGAGCCAGCCGATCCAGGGGCTCCGGGCAGCACGACGCGCTTGCGAGAGAGTCGACATGCGAGAGGCGGCTAGACCGGCCCTCGGAACGTGTTGCACGTGCTCGGCTCACCACGGCCGTAGCCGATGTCGAACCAGTGCCGGCGCTGCAGGGACGAGCCGTGGGTCCAGGTCTCCGGATTCACCTGTCCGCTCGTCGCGGACTGGATGCGGTCGTCGCCGACCGCGGCGGCCGCGTCGAGAGCATCGGCGATGTCCGCCTGGCCGAGGCTGGCGATGAACCCCGTTTGCGTTGCATGGTTGGCCCAGACGCCCGCGAAGCAGTCGGCCTGCAGCTCGGTGCGGACGGAGCGTCCCTCCGCCCCGGGCTGGCTCGACCCTCGGCCGAGAGTTCCGAGCAGGTCCTGGACGTGGTGGCCGTACTCGTGGGCGAGCACGTAGGCCTGCGCAAAGGGACCCCCCTGAGCGCCGAAGCGGGTCCGCAACTCGTCGAAGAACTCGAGATCGATGTAGACGTGCTTGTCGACCGGGCAGTAGAACGGGCCGACGTCGGTGCTCGCCGGCCCGCAGCCGGTATCGGTGGAGCCGGTGAAGAAGACGGTCTTCGCGGGTGTGTACGTGGCGCCCTCCGCGTCGAACCGGCTCGTCCAGTAGCGCTGGATGCTGTTGACGTCGGCGACGATGCGGCAGTCGGCGCGCGTGTTTGCGTCCGCACCGGTCGCGCACTCCTCGCCGAGGACCTGGCCGGCCGGTGCCTGGGACACGGTCGTCCCGTCCAGGTTCCCGAGCGGCCCTGCGAGCGCGCCTCCGCCGGAGAGTGCGCTCACGAGCAGGTAGATGACGAGGCCCGCAAGGCCGAGGCCGCCGCCACCGACGGTCAACCCGCCTCCCGGAAGGCCGCCCAGCGGCCCCTGGCCGCGCCGGTCCTCGATCTGCGAGGGGTCGAGCTCGACGTTCTTCCTGTATCGCATCGCTGGACAGTGCCCGCTTCGCGCTGCCGCCTAACCGGGACGCTCGCGGCGGTCGATTTCGGGCCACCCGGAGCCCGCGCGACGGGTCTCGCCTCATGCTCTACGGAAGGTGCGATGATCGTGCTCGTGGTGGTTGAGCGGTTGCCGGACGCGCACTCGGCGTTACTCGGGGGCTTGATCGATCATGCGCCGACGTTTCCGCCGGCCCGGCTGCCGCCCGCGGAGGCGCTCGCCGAGGACCGGCGCGCCCGGGCGAGCCCGGAGGCGTGGCTGCTCGGGCGCCTCGTCTGGCCCGCTTCGCGGCTCGCCGAGCTCGCGGGGTACGACGCTGCCCCGCTCAGTCTCGTGCTCGACGAGCCCGTGCAAGCGGCCGGTCGGTGAGACGAGCGGAGTCGAGGCCGTGGAGGCGCGCTGGCCGGAGCTGCCAGCGTACGAGGGCGAGGCCTTCGTCGAGCTGCCACACGACGATGAGCTGGAGCAGAACATGGAGCAGGTGAGGGCTTCGGGCGCGTTCGCGAAGGTGCGTTGCGGCGGCGAGCGAACGCCTACATCCGCAGAGCTCGCTCGTTTCGTCCGCGCCTGCTCGAAAGCGGGGCTGCCGTTCAAGGCGTCCGCCGGCCTCCACCACGCGGTCCGCAGCGGCGAGGCGCACGGCTTCCTCAACCTCCTGGCGGCGTCGCTGTGGCCGGAGCGGGCGGAGGACGCGCTCGACGAGGAAGATCCAGCCGCCTTCGCGGTCGACGGCGACCGGTTCGCCTGGTCCGGCCTGGAGGCGGACGCGGCGGCGGTCTCGCGGATGCGGCGGGAGCGGTTCCGGAGCTTCGGGAGCTGCAGCTTCGCGGAACCGGTCGACGAGCTGCGGGCGCTCGCGATCCTGTGACGCTCGCCTACGGCGTGATCCGGCCGGCCGGCGGCGAGCCGCGCGTGTGTGCCCGGGTGGACGGTGCCGCCGTCGATCTGTCGGAGCTCGGGCCCGAGTTCCGCAGCCCGAGCCTGAACGCGTTCATGGCGCTCGGCCCCGACGCGTGGCGGGAGACGCACGAGCGCGTGCGCGTGCTCGACGGGCCGCGCGTGGAAGGCGAGCTGCTCCTGCCGTTCGCGGTTGCCGACTACGTCGACTTCTACTCGTCGCTCGAGCACGCCACCAACCTCGGCCGGCTCTTCCGCCCCGACGGCGAGCCGCTGCTGCCGAATTGGCGCTGGCTGCCGGTCGGCTACCACGGCCGCTCGGGAACCCTCGTCGCCAGCGGCACGCCGATCCGCCGGCCACATGGGCAGCGGAAGCCGCCGGAAGCGGACTGAGCCCGGTTTCGGCCCGAGCGCCCGCCTCGACATCGAGCTCGAGATCGGCTTCGTCGTCGGCACGCCGAGCCGACTGGGGGAGCCGGTCCCCATGGACGAGGCGCTGGCGCACGTGTTCGGGCTCGTGCTCGTGAACGACTGGAGCGCCCGCGACCTGCAGGCGTGGGAGTACCAGCCGCTCGGCCCGTTCCTGGGCAAGTCGTTCGCGACCTCGATCTCCGCCTGGGTCGTCCCGCTGGAGGAGCTCGAGCCGTTCCGCGTGCCGCTTCCGGCGCAGCAGCCGGCGCCGCTCGACTACCTCCGCGCCGAGCCGTGGGCATACGACCTGTCACTCGAGGTCGAGCTGAACGGCGCCGTCGTCTCACGCACCAGTGCCCGTCATCTCTACTGGTCGGCCGAGCAGCAGGTCGCCCACCTGACCGTGAACGGCGCGAGCCTTCGCACCGGCGACCTGCTCGCGTCCGGCACGATCTCCGGGCCTGACCCCGACAGCCGCGGCTCGCTGATCGAGCTCGCCTGGAACGGCGCCGAGCCGCTCCAGCTTCCGGACGGCTCGACCCGCAGCTTCCTGGAGGACGGCGACGAGGTCGTCCTGCGAGCCCCCCAACTCGAGCTCGAGGTCAGAGGCCGGATAGAGCCGTAGCCGTGCGCCGCCACGCGCATGATGACGTGGCGCTAGTCGGGTTGGAACCGGCGAGTCGAAGCCGTTCGGCTACTTGCGGCCGACGACGAGCCTGACACTGCTGCCGCCCGAGAGCCTCGGCCGGGCTGCGGGCGCTGACGGATCACGCGACCGACGCGTCGCGAGCGCACGCGACTGATCCGGCCCACCGAGCAAGGCGCTCGGCGGATGCGCACGCGTGCGTGCCATCGGGAGCTTCGGGCCGATCACGCGCGGCACCACGCAGCGAACGCGTGGCGGCGGTGGTGGAGGTGGAGGTGTATCACGCGCTTTTGGTGGTTGTAGCCGGGCAGCCGGGATGATGCGCCAAGCGCCAATTTCGCCTGATCGAGGGTCGAGCCACGACCGGAATCTGACGAGATTGACAGCAAGATGCTGCGGCGCATCCCCTGGTCCGACCTGCGCGCCCACGCTTCCCCGAGGGCGAGGTCGTCCCTTGGCGCGGGATTGCCTTCGTCGCTGTGCTCTCCTCGCTTGCGGTCGCCGTCGCGCTAGCGTCGGGCGGCCGCCCGGTGGCCGACCACTGGGAAGCGATCGTCGTCCTGAGCCTGCTGGCTGCGCTGACTCCCCTCTTCAGCGTCTACGGGCCTCGCTTCACCGTTTACGACACGGCCGCGGTCTTCGTCGTCGCGGCGGCCTGTCTCGCCTCGCCTTCGATCGCCGCGCTCGTCGGAATTCCCGCCTGCGTGATCGATGCGCTGCGGCGACGCGTCTCGGTGGTCTCGTTCGCGCACAACTCGGCCGCGATCGCACTGGCGGCGTGCACGACCTCGCTGCTGGTCCACGCGGCGGCAACCCTTCCACCTCCGGCACGCGCGCTCACCCTGCTGCTTGCGCTCTTCTGCTACGCCTGCATCATCACCGCCGCGGACGCGTTCTTCGGCTACTTCGCCCGTGACGACCTACAGCCGCAGCTCCCCCCGGTCACCCTTGCAATCGAGGCCGCTCTCGCGTCGCTCGGAATCGGCTTGGCCGCGCTCGTGAGCGAGGATCCCTGGCGAGCGCCGTTTGCGCTCGCTTCGCTGTTGTTCATCCACCGGCTCCAGCGCCTGCCGAGCCTGGAGGACGAGGCCGTCCGGGATCCGAAGACCAACCTGCTCAACATGCGCTCCTTCGAGCGCGAGTTGGAGCGCCTCTGCGGCGGCGGCAAGGAGCTCGCACGGCCTCTGAGCCTGCTCGCAATCGACCTCGACCACCTGCGGGAGATCAACAACCGCTTCGGTCACCTCGCCGGCGACGCTGTCATCACCGGAGTTGCCGACCTCATCCTGAAACAGCTGCGCCCAAGTGACCGCGCCGCCCGCTTCGGCGGCGAGGAGTTCGTGATCGCGATCCCGAACATCGCGCCCGCCCAGGCACTCGCGGTCGCGGCACGCCTCCGAGAGAGCGTCGCCGCCTGCGTGTTCAGTGCCGACGATCCACCCTTCACCACGCGTGCGACCGTCTCGATCGGAGTCGCGCACGCCCCCGAAAACGCGACGCGACCACGTGACCTCCTCCACGCGGCCGACCTCGCGCTGTTGGAGTCGAAGCTTCTGGGCAGGAACCGGGTGGTCGAGCGCGACCAGATCGGGACCGAGGCCCGCGTGGCGAGCTAGCTGTCCCGCCTACAGAGGTTGTGAACGGCTGAGGTTCTATCCGGCCCTCCTTTGAGGCTGTGGGTCTTCCCGGACCTACGCTCAAAGGAGGGCTCGGATGTATCTGCACGCTAACGCCAAGCTCGGACTGGCCGGCCGGTTCGCACTGGTGCGCGGCGATCGAGGGTGGACTCTCGCTGAGAGGCGGCCGCGGCGGCCTTCAGCGTCTCGCCCGCGACTGCGCACCGCTGGTGGCATCGCTGGCTGGAGGGCGGTCGACGAGCCGCAGGCGCTGCTGGATCGCTCGAGCCGTCCGAGACGTTCGCCGCGGCTGCTCGCGAGCGAGCTGCAGGAGCGGATCTGCGATTGTCGGCGCAAGACCGGTTGGGGTCCGCGCCTGGTGGCCGGTGCGACCGGCTTTGCGCACTCGACCGTCTGGAAGGTGCTGAAGCGGGCGGGTCTCTCGCGCCGCTCAGCGGCGGTCAAGGAGCCGGCCAACAGCTACGAGTGGCCCTGCCCCGGCGACTTGCTGCACATGGACACAAGCCGCTACGCCCGCTTCCGCAAGCCCGGGCATCGCGTTACCGGCGACCGCTCGCATCGCGGCGGCGGTTGGATGCGTCCGGAAACGAGGGTCGGCTACGACTTCGCGCACGCGATCGTCGACGACCATTCCCGGCTCGCCTACGTCGAGCTCCACCTCGACGAGAAAGCCGACCACCGTCACGGCTTTCGTCGAGCGAGCGCTCGCCTTCTTCGCCGAGCACGGGATCGTCGGCGAAGCGGCTGATGACCGACAACGGCTTCAGCTACGTCAAGAACCGCTCGCTGCGCGAGCTGCTCAGCCGGCACGGCATCCGACACCTCACAACCGAGCCGTACCGGCCACGCACCAACGGCAAGGTGGAGCGCTTCCACCAGACGATGGCACGCGAATGGGCCTACGGCCTCGCCTACCGCTCGCATCGACACCGCAACGCCGCCCTGCCACACTGGCTCGACAACTACAACCGGCGACGGCCACACAGCTCACTCGGAGACCGACCCCCGCTCAGCCGCGTTCACAACGTCCGTGGGTAGGACAGCTAGCTAGCTCCGCACCGCGCCAGCGGACTGGCCTTCCTCGTAGGCGCGCGACGCAGGATCGCCGGCCGGATGGAAGACCGCCACGATGCGCATCGGCGAGTCGCCGCTGTTCTCCAGCGAATGCTGGAGCAGAGGCGGCAGATGGATGCACGTCCCGGCGGAGACCGGCTCGTGCGACCCCTCGATATGAAGCACGCCCTCGCCCTCGAGCACGTAGATCACCTCGTCGTAGACGTGACTGTGCGCCGGGGCGCGGCCCGGAGCGATGATCCCGAAGAACTGGGTCAGGTCCGTGCAGCCGACCTCGTCGGTGACCAGGTAGCGGAACTCGCGACCGCCGCTCGCGGGCAACGCCGGCTGATCGTCGTAGCGGACGACGCGCCGTCCCTCGATCGGGCCGCGTGAGCTCTGAGGCGCGGTCGCCGACACGACGAGCAGCGTCTCCGGGCCGGGGTTGTCGACCTCGTAGGTCTCCCCAGCGGACACGAAGGCGGCAGTGCCGGCCTCGAGCTCCTGCGGCTCGCCGTCGACGATCAGTCTGCCCCAGCCGCTCACGGCGTACATGACCTCTTGCACGCGGTCGAGGCTTCGCGGATGCGAACGGCCCTGGCGATAGCGGGCGACGTGCAGCTCGAGGAGCTTTGAGCCGAGAGCGGCATCGATGGCGACGGCGCGCGAGGCGGTGTCACCTTCCCCGCAGGTGCTCGTCAGGTCCCGCTCTGCAACGGTGTGCATCGGCATCGACGCATTCTCCCAGCCGGGCAACGGCGTCTCACGGAGAAGCCGGACGAGCCGAGACCCGCGCACGCCCGAGGTTGAGCTCGGGCCCGACCGCGCCTTCGAGGTCGCGCGCGAGCCGGCGGAACGGGCCGTCGGTCGCCAGCAGCTCCCGTTCGGTACCGCGCTGGACGATGCGCCCGCGCTCCACGACGAGGATCTCGTCGGCGCGGCGGACGGTGGCGAGACGGTGGGCGATGATCAGCGACGTACGGCCCCGGAGGAGGCGGTCGAGCGCGCGCTCGATCAGGATCTCCGTCGGACGGTCGATGTTCGACGTTGCTTCGTCGAGGATCAGGATCCGCGGGTCTGCGAGCAACGCGCGTGCAATCGAGATCAGCTGGCGCTCGCCTGCGGAGAGGCCGGCGCCGCCCTCTCGCACCTCGTGCTCGAGACCGTCCTTGAGACGCGCGGCGACGCGGTCGACGCCGATCGCGGCCGCAGTCTCGCGTACCTGCTCGTCGGTCGCCTCGGGCCGCGCGAAACGGATGTTGTCCGCGATCGTCCCGGAGAACAGGAACGGGTCCTGCAGCACGACGCCCAGCTGCCGGCGGTACGAGCGCAGCTGAACCTCGCGCAGGTCGTTGCCGTCGACGCGCACAGCACCCTGGTCGGGGTCGTAGAAGCGTGCGACGAGCTTGGCGAGCGTCGACTTGCCGCCGCCGGAGATGCCGACCATCGCGATGCAGCCGCCGGGCGCGACGTTCAGATCGATCCCGTGCAGCACGTCCTCGGCGCCGTACGCGAAGCGCACGTGGTCGAGCTCGAGCGTGCCGTCGATCCGGCCGAGCTTCCGGGCGCCCCGGGCGTCCCGGATCTCCGGCTCGGCGTCGAGGACCGACGTGATCTTGACCATCGCCGCCGCGGCCGACTGGAGCATCCCGTAGACGTCTGAAAGCTCCTGCAGCGGCTGGAAGACGAGCTGCAGCAGGTAGATCGCGGCGAGCAGCGTCCCGATCTGGAGCGATCCGGACGAGATCAGGTGCGCTCCGACCAGGATCACTCCCGCCGAGGAGACGATTCCCAGAAACTCGATCGACGGGAAGAAGACGGAGAAGATCTTCTGCGCGTAGATGTTCGCGGAGCGGTTGGCGGCGTTCAGCTCGTCGAACTCATGCTGGAACGCGCGCTCCCGGTTGAAGGCCTGGACGATCGCCATCCCCGAGAGCGACTCCGCGACCTGCGCGGTGACGGCGCCGATTCGATTCCGGACCTCGAGCTGTGCCCGGGCGGAGCGAACCTGGAACCAGCGCGTGAGGACGAGTGCCGGGGGCAGGACGACGAGCGAGACGAGACCGAGCCGCCAGTCGTTCACGAAGAGCGTGATCACGGCAGCCGGCAGCAGGACCGCGTTCGTAACCAGCGTCGGCAGGCCCTGCGAGAGCACGTCCGAGAGCGCGTCGACGTCGCTCGTCAGGCGCGCGATGATCCAGCCTGCGCGCTGTTCGGAGAAGTAGCGCAGCGACAGCGACGTCAGGTGGTCGAAGAGGTCTCGCCGCAGGCTCAGGACGATCCCCTGGCCGATCCCGGCGAGGCCTCGGATCAGGACCGCCATCAACACCCAGCCGATCGCCTGCACCACGAGGTAGACGCCGACGATCTCCGCCAGCCGGGTCTCGTTGCCCTTCGCGATGCCGTTGTTGATCGCGTCGCGGACGAGCAGCCAGCCACCGGTCTGCGACGCTGCCTCGCCCACCGCCGCGAGCAGGAGCAGCGTCACTACCCCGGCTTTGCCCTCGAGGTAGCGGGTGAGGCGGGTGAGGCCGGTGCGGGGCTTACGCGGCAACGATCTCGTCTCCGAACAGCCGGCTGAAGAGGTCACCGCGTGCGAGCAGCTCCGCCGGCCGGCCCTCCTCGGCGACGATCCCGTTCTCGAGCACGACCGCACGGTCGGCGATCTCGATCGTCGAGAGCCGCTGGGTGGCGATCAGCACCGTGAGCCCCTCGACGGCCGGCCGCAGTCCTCCGACGAGGACATGCTCGGTGTGGGTGTCGACGGCCGAGAGGGGATCGTCGAGGACGAGCACGCGCGGACGGGCGATCAGGGCGCGCGCAAGCGCGACGCGCTGGCGCTGACCGCCCGAGAGGTTGACGCCCCGCTCCCCGATCAGCGTGTCGTACCCGTTGGGCAGGTCGTCGACGAAGGAGGAGACCCCTGCGGCCTCGGCCGCCTGGAGAACCTCGTCCCAGGGCGCCTCCGGCCGGCCGCCGAGCAGGTTCTCGCGCAGCGGGACGGAGAAGAGAATCGGCCGCTGGGTGACCACGGCGACGTCGGCTCGCAGGTCGGCGAGCGAGAGGGTCGCGCACGTCCAGGCCGCCGATCAGCACGCGCCCGGCCGTGGGGTCGTAGAAGCGTGGCAGCAGGTTGAGGAGCGTCGTCTTGCCGGCTCCCGTGCCGCCGCAGACGGCGACGATCTCGCCCGGCTCGATCTCGAGATCGATTCCGCGCAGCGTCTCGCTTTCGCCGCCGTACGCGAACCGCACGGCCTCGAAGCGGACGCCGAGCCGCCCGGCCGGCAGGCTCTGCGGCTCGGCCGGCTCCGGAAGCGTCTCGATTCCCTCCAGCCATGCGAAGCTGCGCCCGGCCGAGGCAAGGGCGCGCTGGGCGAGGTTGATGATCCACCCCATCGACTCGAGCGGCCACACGAGCTGCAGCAGGAGGGTCGTGAACAGCGCGAACTCGCCGTAGGTGAGACGGCCGGCAATCACCTCCCGGCCGCCGAAGAACACCACGACCGCGATCGAGAGCGACGGCAGGTAGAAGAGCCCCGGCAGGTGCTGAGCCTCGACTCCCGCCTGGCGCAGGACGGTGTCGCGAACACCGGTCGCCTTCGCCCCGAAGCGTCCACGCACGTCGTCCTCTCGCCCGAAGGCCTGGACCATCTCGATCCCGACCACGGACTCGTCGGCCGCCTCGGTGACGTCACCCTTCTTCGCCTGCACCTCGCGCGAGATCGGATGGACCTTGTGCGCGAAGAGCCAGGCGACGATCCCGACGAGCGGCATCGACACCGCCGTGTAGAGCGCCAGCCGCGGGCTGACGACGACCAGGATCACGGCCGCGCCGATGATCATCAAGACGCTCTGCACGCCCTGCACCAGGCCCCAGCCGACGAAGTAGCGGATCGGGTAGAGGTCGTTGGTCGCGCGCGAGAGGACCTGCCCGGTGGCGTGGCGGTCGTAGAACGCGCGCGGGAAGCGGAGGTACGCCTGGTAGAGGAGCTCCCGCATGCGCGCCTCGATCCGGACGCCGACGCGAGCGGTCGCGTACCGGCGGGTGAAGTTGATCCCGAATCGAAGTGCCGCGAGGGCGACGATCGCCACCAGGTACGGCCAGAGCGCGTGCCGCTTGTGGACGACGGAGTTGTCGATCGTGCGCTGGATCAGGATCGGGATCGTGAGCGACACGCCCGAGTAGGCGAACGCGCAGACAAGTCCTCGAATGCCGAAGCGACGCTCCTTCCACCAGAGCGCGAGCAGGCGCCGGCCGGTCGGCCAGGCCGGGTAGTCGGGCGGGTCAACTCGGTTCACGCGGGTGCGACTCCTTTCGTCCGGAGCGCGGCGCAGCCGGTCGGCGCGCCGCGCAACCGATCCGCGGCGGCCGTCCTTCCTGACGGTGCGCTTCGTTCAGTGCCGCGTCAGCAAGGGGGGACGCGCGCCGGCTCGGCGGTGCTCTCGACCCTGATTTCTCATCGGCGTCCCTCCTCTCGCGGCGTACCCCGAAGGTACCAGAGCGGCGCGGTAGAGCCAACGCCGGCGCTGGGTCGACGAGGTCGAGGGCCGCGCTTTGCGAGAACGCCGGCGGCTCTAAGATTCCCTCGTAACAGACTGTTACGAGGGGGTTCGAAGATGGCGACCGTGACGCTGCGCGAGGAGCTCGACCGGCAGGCACGTGAGGCCAACCACGCCGCGGCGAGCCTCACAGACGAAGCCGTCGCCGAGGCGCTCGGGATCGCGGCCGGCCTCGTCCGCGAGCGGCGCGGGAGCATCCTCGCGGCGAACGAGGCGGACGTCGAAGCCGCGGCCGGCCGGCTCGACGACGGGATGGTCGACCGCCTCCGGCTGGACGACGCGCGGGTCGATGGGATCGCGGCGCAGGTCGAAGCGGTCGCGGCGATCGAGCCGCTCGAGCGCGAGATCTCGTCCTGGACGCTTGCAAACGGCCTTCGGGTCAGCGAACGGCGCATCCCCATCGGGACCGTCGGGGCGAACTTCGAGGCGCGCCCGAACGTCGCGCTCGACGTCGCCGGCCAGCTTCTGAAGAGCCTCAACACGGCGATGCTTCGCACCGGCGGCGCCGCGCTTCGCACCGTCACGGTCCTCGTCGACGACGTCCTGCGGCCCGCGCTCGAGCGTGCGGGTCTCCCGCCGGGGGCCGTCGGGCTCGTACGCTCGCCGGACCGCGAAGGGGCCCGCGTCCTCGTGACGATGCCCGAGCGCATCCCGCTCGTGATCCTGCGCGGAAGTGGGCCGACGACCGCCGAGCTTGCGCGCCTGGCCGCCGAGCACGGCGTCCGGACGCTCGCGCACGCCGAGGGTGGAGGAGTCCTCTACCTGCACGCGGACGCCGACCGTGAGCGGGCGCTGGCGCTGACGAGGGCAACGCTCGACCGCCTCGGGGTCTGCAACCGGCTCAACCTGGCTCTCGTCGACCGCGGAGCCACCGCCCTCCTGCCCGACCTCCTCGCGATCTTCCGCGAGCAAGGGCTCGAGGTTCGCGGCACGCCGCGCGCGATCGAGGCCGCCGGCGACGCCGTCCTGCCACACGACCGCGACCGGCTCGGCTACGAGTGGGCCAACGACCCCGAGCGCGTGGCCACCGTCACCCTCGACGTCGTCGACGACCTGGATGATGCGCTGCGGATCGCGAACGAGGAGACCTCCGGGCTCGCGGCGGGCGTCGTCACCGAGGACGAGCAGGCGGCGAACCGCTTCCTCGACGGCTACCGGGGCACCGCGGCGTTCTGGCACGCGACGACCCGGTTCACGGACGGCTTCGCGCTCACCGGCGTTCCCGAGACGGGGATCAACGTCGACGTCGTGCCCGGCCCCCGGGGACCGGTCACGTACCGCGACCTCTGGCTCCGCCAGTATCGGGTCGTCGGAGACGCGACCCAGACGCGTTGAACCAGCCGGTCGTCGTCAAGCTCGGAACGGGCATCGTCGTCGGCGAGGGCGGCGAGGTCCGGAGCGAGCTCGTCCGCGCACGCGCGCGAGAGATCGCGGGCCTCGTCGCGGGCGGCGATCCGGTCTGCGTCGTCTCCTCCGGCGCAATCGCGCTCGGCCTGCCCAGGCTCGGGCTGACCAGGCGTCCCAGCTCCGTCGCACGGCTCCAGGCTGCATCCGCGCTCGGCCAGGCGCGGCTCCAACGCACGTGGGAAGAGGCGTTCGCCGAGCACGGCATTCCCGCGGCCCAGATCCTGCTCGCGGCCGGCGACGTCGCCGACCGGTCGGCCTACGTGAACGCGCGCCAGGCGTTCACCGAGCTCTTCCGCCTGCGCGCGGTGCCGGTCGTCAACGAGAACGACGCGACCGCGACCGACGAGATCACCTTCGGCGACAACGACGCGCTCGCGGCACAGGTGGCCGTTCTCGTCGGCGCGCGCGTGCTCGTTCTGCTGACCGAAGTTGAAGGCGTTTACTCGCGCGCCCCCGGCACGCCCGGCGCCGAGCTCCTGCCCGAAGGCTCGGCTGCCCTAGCCGCCGAGCTCGGCCCCGGCTCGGAGCTCGGCCGCGGCGGCATGCGCAGCAAGGTGCTCGCGGCCCAGATGTCGAGCGCCGCCGGCATTCCGACGGTCATCGCAGCGGGCTACGGCGAAGAGGTGCTCGGCCCGATCCTCGCCGGGGAGGCTCCCGCGACGAGGTTCGCGCCCGGCGAGCCCGGCCAGTCCGCGTTCAAGCTGTGGCTCCGCTTCGGCAAGCCGGTGGCCGGACGGTTGCACGTGGACGAGGGGGCGCGCCGCGCGCTCGTCGAGACCGGCGCGAGCTTGCTCGGAGTCGGCGTCGAGCGCTGTGAGGGACGCTTCGATCCCGGCGCCGCGGTCGAGCTGGTGGGGCCGGACGGCGTCGCGTTCGCCAAGGGCATCGCCGGCGCAGGAGCCGAGGAGCTTACGGGGCGCCC
Organism: uncultured Actinomycetes bacterium; assembly: GCA_963779895.1. Classification (GTDB taxonomy): domain Bacteria; phylum Actinomycetota; class Thermoleophilia; order Gaiellales; family Gaiellaceae; genus AC-32. The sequence goes on from CAWAAD010000001.1 coordinate 498,020, forward strand.
TCGCGGAGTCGAGGCCGTCCATCGCGACAAGCTCGTGCTCTACTGACGCTTACGGGATAACGGTCTCGAGCGCCTCGAGAAAGTCGCGCGGGCTGCGGACCGGGAACCGATCGGTGAGCTCGAGAAGGTGCCGATCGCCGGAGACGACGATCGCTTTCTGGCTCTCGGCCAGCGCAAGCAGGTAGTCGTCGCCCGGGTCGCGGGAGCGCCGGGGCGGCGCGGGCGGCGCCGGCGCATGGACCGCGCTGTCCCGGATGAACGAGACGAATTCGGCGGCGTCCTCCGGCGCTATTCGCGCCCGCAGCTTCGGGTAGGCGAGCACGCGCTCGAGCTCGGCCAGCAGGCTTTCGGAGACGACAAGCTCGAACTCGCCGGCGAGCCAACGCGCGAGGAGCTGGGCCGGCGCTCCGCCTGGCGAGAGCAGGGCCGCGACGAGAACATTGGCGTCGAGGACGGCCCGCACTCAGCGCCGACGACGCCGAGTCGTGTGCTGTGCCTCGACGGCGAGGGCGGTCGCTTCTTCCTCGGACAGATCGTTCCCTTGCCAGAGTCGGTCGAGCAGATCGAACCCGAGCTCGCGCCGGAGCGCCTCTTCGATCACTTCGCTGTCGCCCTTACCGGTCCGCGCACCTCGAACCTTGACGGCGCGGAGCACTTCCTCCTCGACTGTCAGCGTCGTTCGAACCTTCGGCATATTCGCATCATAGCATCGACATGCGTTGGCGTATTCGGCGCACGATCGGTCCCAGATCACCGGGGAGAACGGTGTCGGAATGAAACTTCATCGGGGGAGCGGCAACGGGCACCGCCCTGCCGATGCTGTCGAGGTGGGCATAGAGGACCGCGACTACATGCGCGAACGGCCCCTCGACTGGGACGTGCCGACGCGCCCTTCCCACCCGAGCGCCCGGAGCTCGTCGATCTGGGAGCGCCCGGTGCAGCCTGCGGAACTGGTGGTCGCCGTCGTGGCAGTCGTGCTCATGCTTGCCGAGCTCGGGCCGTGGCCGCTGCCGTTCCGGATCTGGATCCTGCCCTGAGCAACCGCCTCGCGCTGTACTGCTCTTCGCCGCCCGCCCGACATGGGCGGGCACGGCTCATCAACGTCCGGCGGCAGGAGTCGAGCTAGCCGGACCCGACCGGCGCCTTCGCCAATCGGGCCGTCGAGTCTGGAAGCTTCATTCGGACGCTCTGAAGGCGAGCAACTCAGGCCCGTGCTCGCGCAGCCATGCCCGTTGCTCGCGCCAGTGCGGTCGGCGCTCCTCGACAAGTCTCCAGAACCGCCGCGAGTGGTCGAGGAAACGCAGGTGGCAGAGTTCGTGCACGACCACGTAGTCGAGCACTTCGACAGGCGCCAGCACGAGTCGCCAGTTGAAGGAGAGCGTGCCGCCGCGAGAGCAGGAGCCCCAGAGCGTGCGCTGGTCGCCGATCCGGATGCGCCCGTAGGCGACGCCGAGCCACTCGGCCTCCTCCTCGGCCAGGGCCGAGACAAGCTCCCGGGCGCCGATCCGCGCCTCCGACTCACTCACGGCGAGCCGCTCCAGTCCCAGCCGCGGCGCCTGGCGCCTGCGCTGCTTCTCGATCCAGGCTCGCTTCTCGCGGAGCACCTGCTCCACGTCAACCTGACTCATGGACCATGGCGCGGTCAGCCGCGCGGGCTCACCCCAGGGCACCTCCAGCCGCCACCGCCGCGCTCGGCGCGAGCGCCGCACCTCGACATCGTCCATACCCAAAGACCGTAGCGGTCGGCTCGGCAGACCCCTAGGAGCACGCCAACGGTGTCGGGCACCGCGTGCCGTCACGTGTAATTCGTGGCGCCTCTGCAACGTCTCGGCTGGCGGCAACTGATCCCGGCCCCAGACGGGTTCGCGGGAGAACGGCGGGAGAACGGTGAGCCGGTAGGCTGAGCCTGTGGCGCTCCAGGGCAGCTGTCTCTGCGGCGGAGTCCGCTTCGAGCTGACCGGCGAGTTCGAGCCGCGTAGCTTTTGCCACTGCGCGAGCTGCAAGCGCCTCTCCGGCGGCGTCGGCACGGCGAACGGGTCGGCCCGCACCGACGAGATCCGCATCGTCGAGGGAGCCGATCTCCTGCGCACCTATCAGCCGGACGAGGGCAGTGCGAAGACGTTCTGCTCCCGCTGCGGCTCGAACCTCATCGGCGGCGGCTGGCCCGACTCGGAGACGGCCAGCGTCCGCCTGCCCGCCATCGACACCCCGTTCCAGGGCAGGCCGAGCCGCCACATCTACACGCGCTCGCTCGCACCCTGGGAGACGCTCCCGGACGACGGCCTCGAGCGTTTCGAGGCCCCGGCACCGCGCTGAGTGCAGAGAAGGCAGCGGAACGGTGTCGGGACACCCGATTGCGTCAAGCAGGAAGCGTGCCAAAGGCGTAACGAGCCGGCGGGCCTGGTCGCGGACCCACTCGACGGGCCTTGGAGGAAGACGGCCTGCGCTCGGCGTTGCGCGGGCGCTCGAGCCCAGGCGCAGCGGCCGGCCGGCCCTGCAGAGCTCCCGACTTCGCCGCCGCGCCCGACATGGCGGGCGCGGCCGGGCAAGGCTGTCCGGTAGGGGCCGCGCGAGGCGGCGCAGCCGACTCGCTGCGCGAGCGAGAGGAAAGCGAAGCGGTCGAAGCGGGAAAACAGGTGGAGCTAGCCGGACTCGAACCGGCGACCTCCTGGGTGCGATCCAGGCGCTCTCCCAACTGAGCTATAGCCCCGAGCCCGCACAGTGTAGCCGGGCCATTCCCGCGAGCTTGCGCTCAGACCGGGGCCGCCAGCCGTTCCGCGGCGGGTAGCTCGAAGCTGAAGACCGTGCCGCTGTCGGGCTCGGACTCGACCCAGATCCGGCCGCCCATGGAGCGCACGAGCTCGCGGCAGATGTAGAGGCCGAGCCCGGTTCCGCCGATTCCGGTGCGCTGGTCGGGATCGAGCCGGTAGAACTTCTCGAAGATCCGTTCCTCCTCGCCGGCGGGAATCCCGAAACCCTCGTCGTGCACGGTGAAGCGGACGCGCCTGCCCATGGCGGCGGCCCCCAGCTCGATCCGGCCTCCCTCGGGCGAGTACTTGACGGCGTTGTCGAGCAGGTTCGAGCAGCACCTGGCGCGTCCGCTCGGCGTCGCCCCGCACCTTCGGCAGCAGAGCCTCGATCGAGAGCGTCGACCTCCGCCCCCGCTCCGAGCCGCGCCCGCGCGGTCATGGCCGCTCCGCGCACGAGCTCCTCCGGGTCGAACGGCTCCGCCTGGACTCGCAGAGAGCCGCTGTCGAGCTGACCCGCGACGAGGATCTCCTCGACGAGACCGGCCATCCGCTTCGACTGCTGGGCGATCATGTCCAGCAGCTCCTCCTGGGTGTGGGCACTGAGGTCACCGCCGTGCTCGCGCAGCGTCAAGGCGGCTCCGTGAAGGGACGCCAGCGGGGTGCGGAGCTCGTGCGAGATGGTGGCAACGAACTGGGAGCGGAGATCCTCCAGGCGGCGCTCGTCGGTGGCGTCACGGAACGCGTAGACGGTGCCGTCCGCCAGGGTGACGCCGACCATCGAGAGCCAGAGCTCCCTGCCCTCCACCTCGACCGGAACGGTCTCCACGCTGGAGATCTCCTCGCTCTGTCCGGGGCCGCTTGCGACCGGGACGAGCGCGGCGATCGTCGCCCAGCCCGGGATCGCCTCGCCGGCCGGGCGGCGGAGGACCTCCGCGGCGCGAAGGCCGGTGATCGCCTCGGCCGCCTGGTTCCAAAGCCGCACGATGCCGTCGTTGTCGACGACGACGACCCCGTCGCCGAGCCGCGCCAGAACCCGCGCGGCCTGGTCGCGCTGCTGCCGCGTGACGCGGCTGCGCGCAATCCACGGCGCGGCTGCGTACGACAGAGCGAGGAGCGCGGCGATCAGAGCCAGGCCGACCCCGACGGCCCGCCAGCGGGCGCGATCGGCGGCGGCGTCGATCCGCGAGGCCGGCTCGAGCCCGACGAGCAGCTCGCCGTTCTGCGTCGTGGCGAGGGGCAGGGCATAGACGCGCCACGTCGTGGCGCCGATGTCGAGGTCGGCGGCGTGTCGCGTAGGAGGCGGCGTCCGCACGGGGGCCGAGCCCCGCTCGAGGAGGAGGCGCCTTCCGTCGAAGAAGGCAAGGTGTCTGCCGGTCCCCAGCGGTGCCCCGCGGGCGAGGCGGGCGAGCAGGCTGCGATCCAACGGCGTCAGGACGATCACTCGTCCAATGGTCCGGCCGCGGACGCTGACGTCGAACTGGTGAACGGCCGCGGCCGGAGGGATTGCGCCGCCCGAGGCCCCGCGGAGAAACAGGATTCCAGGGTAGCGGCGCTGGACCTTCGCGATCGCGGCGGGGCCTTTCCGGAAGGCGCGCTGCACTTCCTCCGAGCCGGCCAGCTTCCCGGCCCGGGCCGTGGCCTTACGGGTGACGTCGGGGACGGTCTGGTACGCGTCCAGCGAGCGTGCCACTGCGCCGGCGAGCTGCCGGTCGGCATTGTTCCGCGCCCGCCGGGCCGCAAAGTCGCCGAGCGACCAGACGGCCACCGCGAGCGGCAGCGCAAGGAGCAGCAAAGCCGAGGCGAGCCTCAGCCTGCCGTGCGTCGCACGTCTCCGCGTGAACTGGGTTAGCGGCGGCTTCATCTTCCCTGCGTCGGCCCTCGGGAACGGTGACCCTTTCGACGATAGCGCGACCGGCGGCCCGAAGCTAGCGCCGGCGCACCAGCGTGACGCCGTCTCGGACCGTCAGCTGGACCGCAACCACTCGCTCGTCGGCGGCGAAGCGGTCGTTCAGCTCACGGAGCGCCTTCGTGTCGTCGGAGTCATCGCCGTCATCGAGGACGCGGCCGCTCCAGAGCGTGTTGTCGAACGCGAACAGGCCACCTGCTGCGAGCCGCGGTAGGAGCGCGTCGTAGTAGTTGCCGTAGTTCACCTTGTCGGCGTCGACGAACACGAAGTCGAACTCTCCCTCGAGGCGCTCGATCGTCTCCAGCGCCGGGCCGAGATGGACGGTGATGCGGTCGGCGTACGGGCTCTGCCCGATGTACCGGCGGGCGACCTCGGCGTGTTTCTCCTCGAACTCGCAGGTGTCGATGTGCCCGCCCTCGGGCAGTCCGGCGGCCATCGACAGCGCCGAGTAGCCGCTGTAGGTGCCGAGCTCGAGCACGCGCTTGGCGCCGAGCCCGTGCACGAGAAGCTCGAGGAACCGCCCCTCGATCGTGCCGGTCAGCATCTGAGGCGAGCGGAGGGTCTCCCGCGTTTCGGCGGCGAGCTCCTGGAGGAGCTGCTCGGGCGGCGTGGTGTGGGCCGCGGCGTACTGCTCGATCTGCTCCGGGACGATCATGCGGGTGGGGACGCCTGCTGCCTCGGCGCCTCCGTCAGCTTGCCGGAGGCGATCCGCTCGGCCATGTCCTTCGACTCCTCCCGGTAGACGGAGCCGTCCTCGAACTCGATCCACGGAAACTTCTTCTCACCGGTCCGGCGGACCAGTCTCGGCGCGGTCGCCGCGCCAGGCCTCCTTCACGACCTCGTACTGGATGCCGGCCTGGTCGAGCGCCTTCTGCACCTTCCAGCACGGATGCGGGCCTTTCACCCACAGGTTCTTGCAGCGATGGAGCTTGACCGCCATCAACTCTCCCTTCGTTCCACGCGCGAGCCGCCGATGATCGCATCGCGTCCGTCCGCGAAGCGCACCCACGCCTTCCCTTTGCCGTCGTAGTCGGGCGACCAGACGACCAGCGTCGCCTCCTCGCCGCCGACCCGGCAGGGCTCAGTCCCTTCGGGCTCCGCGCCGCTCCACACCCTGATGAACGGGTTCTCTTCCCACTCGCGGCCGATCGTCGTCTCGTCGGTATGTCCCGGCAGGGCGCGCATCTCGGCGGGGAGCTGCATCAGCACCTCCATCACGGAGCGCTTGATCTGGGCGAAGTCGCCGCCGCCGACGGCGTCCTTGAAGAGGACGTCGCCGGTGCAGCAGGCCTCGCCGTTGACGACGAACGCGAGGTGGTCGTCCTTGTGTCCGGGCGTCGGCAGGGCCTCGATCGAGAGGCCGCCTGTCTCGAGGGGCCCCTTCACGACCGGGCAGCCGAACCGGGCCTGGACCTCCGCGTCGCCCGCGATGTGGTCATGGTCGGCGTGGGTCGTGAGCAGGTGCGTGACGGTCAGCCCGTGCCGCTCGACCGCCTCGAACAGCGGCTCGAGCGGCGCGCCCGAGTCGACGAAGACCGCGGTTCCGCCCGGCTCATCGGCAATCACATAGGCATTGGAAAGCCAGGCCGGATGCATGCTTCGCTCGACGATCACGCCCTCGTTAGGCTAGACGCTCCGCACCCGAGAGGAGGAACGTATGGCGGGGCTCATGTCACGGACGTCGATGGTCGTCAAGGCGAAGCTCTCGAAGCTGCTCGACCGGGCCGAGAACCCGGCGGAAACGCTCGACTACTCGTACGAGCGCCAGCTCGAGCTGCTCCAGAACGTCAAGCGCGGGATCGCCGACGTCGTCACGGCGAAGAAGCGGCTCGAGCTCCAGGAGACGCAGCTGCAGCAGAGCGTCGTCAAGCTCGAGGAGCAGGCGCGCCAGGCGGTCGCCGCCGGCCGCGAAGATCTCGCCCGCCAGGCTCTCGAACGCAAGTCCGGCCTCCAGCAGCAGCTCCAGAGCCTCGACCAGCAGGCGCAGGGGCTCGAGCAGCAGCAGGAGAAGCTCGTCGCGAGCGAGAAGGCGCTGTCGGCGAAGGTCGAGGCCTTCCGAACGCAGAAGGAGACGATCAAGGCGCAGTACTCGGCCGCCGAGGCTCAGGTGCGGATCGGCGAGGCGGCCACCGGGATCGGCGAGCAGATGGCCGACACCGGGCTCGCGATTCAGCGGGCGAAGGACAAGACCGAGCAGATGCAGGCGCGCGCCTCCGCGATCGACGAGCTGACGACCTCCGGCGCGCTCGAGGACTTCACCTCGGACCAGACGCAACTCGACCGCGAGCTGAGCGCGCTCGCCTCCAGTTCGCAGGTCGACGACGAGCTGGCGAAGATCAAGGCGGAGATCGGCCCGGGCGAGAAGCAGAAGGAGCTGGAGCAGTGATCGTCAGGCTGATGGGCGAGGGCCAGTACGAGGTCGACGACGAGGTCGCGAAGGGCCTGAACGACCTCGACGAGCAGGCGGCGGACGCCGTGGAACGCGGCGACCAGGATCAGCTCACGGGGTTGCTGCGACGGATGGCCGAGGCCGTGCGCTCGAACGGGGCCCGCGTGCCGGACGAGGATCTGGCCGGCTCGGAAGGGATCGTCCCGCCGGACGACCTCTCGCTGGACGAGGCGCGGCAGCTCTTCGAGGGCGAGGGCCTGATCCCGGACCTGCCGGCGGCGGGCTAGGTCAGCGCCGGCTCGTCTGCAACGAACAAGGCGTGTCGGCTTCGCGTCAAACCGGCGCGTCGAACAGGCCGAACCAGCGCGTCAGGTCCTGCTCGACCGGCAGCTCGTGCTCGAGCTTCGCCTTCAGCTCGAGCTCCTCGGCGTTGTCGCGCCCCTGGCCCTCGCCGGTCGGGACGAACGGCCAGAACGATCCCTGCTTGAACCCGTAGATCCAGTACACGCGCCCCTCCTTGAACTTGCCCTCGAAGGGGAAGGCCGCCGCCAGCAGCTGCGGGCCGAACCCGCGGTCGCTGAGCTCGGACGCGATCAGGTGGACGGTCGTGACCAGATCCTCGAAGTCCCCGTCGCGAACGATCAGCCACTCGAAGCCGAGCTCGTCCGATTTCCGCTCGACCTTCGAGCCCGACTCGTTCGCAACCGCGTCGAGCAGCTCCTGGAGCTCGTTCTCGGCCCGGACGAACTCGCCGGCCGAGAGCGGCTTGAAGCACACCGCGGCGGCGCCGGCCGACTTCAGGTCGAGCTCGGACTCGAGCGTGATCCGGGCCGTCGAGAGCGCGAACAGCCGGTCCCGCGCGGGATCCTTGAGCTTCTTGAGGCCGAAGAGGCTCAACTAGGAGAGCTCAACTAGGAGACGGGACGGCCCATCTCGCGAGCGATCTCGGACAGCGCGGCCAGGCGCTTCTCGAGCGGCGGATGATCCATGAAGAGCTCGGACGCGCTCTGCTTCACCCTGGCCGGGATGATGAAGAACGCGTTCATCCCCTCGACCTCGCGCAGGTCGCGCTGCGGGATCATCGTGATCTGGCTCGAGATCTTCTGGAGGGCGCTCATCAAGTACTCCGGCGCGCCGGTGATCACCGCCGAGCCGCGGTCTGCCGCGTACTCCCGGTAGCGCGAGATCGTCCGGATCAGGACCCAGCTCAGCACGTAGGTCACGGCCGACACCGCAACCACGATCAGCCAGACCGGGACGGAGTTGTTGTTGTTGCTGCTGCGACCGCCGCCGAACATGCCGGCGTAGAGGCCGAAGCGGGTCAGCAGTGCGGCCAGCATCGCGAAGAACGAGGCGAGCGTCATCACCAGCACGTCGCGGTTGGCGATGTGCGTCAGCTCGTGGGCGAGCACGGCCTCGATCTCCTGCTCGTCGAGCCGCTCCCAGAGCCCACGCGTGACCGCCACGACCGCGTGCTTCTGGTTGCGGCCGGTCGCGAACGCGTTCGGGACGGGCGTGTCGACGAACGCGACGCGCGGTTTCTGCAGATCGGCCATCGCCGCGAGCCGCTCGACCATCGCGTGCAGCTTCGGCGCCTCCTCGGGGCTGACGATCTTCGCGCCTGAAGCGCGCAGCGCGAGCTTGTCCGAGGTGTAGTACTGGAAGACCGCCATCCCGATCACGATCACGAGCATCAGGACGAGCCCGGCGTTGAGGATGTAGAAGAGGACGAGGGCGAAGGCGACGTAGAGCAGGCCGAGCAGGGAGCTCGTCAGGAGCATCCTCAGCGAGAGCCCCGCATCGCGACCGTAAGCCTTTCTTTTCATCGAGAATCAGCCTCCTTGGAGGCGAGAGGGTTGAGATGGATTGTAGCCCTGGGAGTCGTGCTGACCGCGGCCGGGGCGCCCGCGGCTTACGCCGACCCAGCGGAGCGGGTGTCCGTGCTCGTCGTTCCGGCCTCCTCGCCGGTCTTCTCGTCGCCGCGAGCGGCGCACGGCCTCCTGATCGCGGGCGAGGGCGCGACCGTCAGCCGGCGGGGGGCGCTCGCCTCGCTCCTGACCGGAAAGGTCGGCAACGCGGTCGTGGACGGCGGCGTTCCCGAGGGCCGACGGTTGATCTCGCTCGGGCGGCATCCGGCGCGCTTCACGTTCTATCTCGCCCTCCCGCCGCCGGGCAGGCACCACAACGTCGTCCGCTACCCGATCGCGGTCGTCGGGCCGGGCTACCGAGGGCTCCTCACCTCGAGCGGGACGCATCTCGACGGGCTCGTCGCGATCTGGGACGTCGCACCCTCGGCGACGGCCCTCGAGCGCGGGAAGCGGCCCCGGATCCGCTCGCGGCGCTCGGCGGAGCCGCTCGCCTACCTGGCGGACTTCGACCGGCGGCTCGACCGCGCGCACGACGCCCGCCTCGGGGCGACGCTCGTGCTCATCGGCCTGCTGGTCGCTCTCGGCCTGCTCGCCCTCGTCACTCGCTCGGCGGCGCTCGGCCGGGCCGCGTTTCTCGCCGCGCCGGCATGCCTGGTCGTCTCGCTCGTGCTCAGCGCGGCCGGCCTGACGAGCCCGGCCCAGGTGATCGCCGTCCTCGCAGGAGCGGCTGCGGTGCTCGCGCTCGCCGGCGGCGCGGTCCTCCGGCCGCGCCTTCCGCTCGCGCTCGGGCTGGCAGCCCTCTTCGGGTTCATGTTTGCGGTGATCTGGGCGGAACCGAGCTGGAACAGCCTCGCCGCGCTCGGCGCCCGCCCGGACGGAGGCGGGCGCTTCTACGGGATCAACAACCAGGTCGCGACGCTCCTCCTCTCCCCCGCGCTCGTGCTCGGCGCCCTCGCGGGAGCCGCCCTGCCGGCCGTCGCGCTGCTCGTCGCGGCAGGGGTCGCGGCGAGCACCATCGGGGCCAACGGCGGCGGGCTCGTCTCCTTCCTCGCCGGCTTCCTCGTGCTCGCCTTCCGGCTGGGCGCGGTTCGCCCCGGTGCCGGACGGGTCGCCGCCGCGGGCGCCGTCGCCGCCGCCGCGGCCCTCGCGCTGATCGGAATCGACGCCGCGCTCGGCGGTTCGAGCCACATCACGAACGCCGTCGGCGGCGGGCCCGGATCGCTCGCCGGCCACTTCGCCCACCGCCTGCATCTCTCCGCCGCGTTCATAGCTTCGAGCTGGTACGAGGCGCTCCTGTTCGGGCTCAGCATCGCGGGGCTCGCCTGGCTCGCGACTCGCCGGCCCCGCCTGGCCGTCCTCGATGCGCTCCTCGCCGCGCTAGCCGTCTCGTTGCTCGTGAACGACACGCCCACCGACATCGCGGGCCTCGGGGTGCTCTCGGCCATCGTCCTGTGGGTCTGGCTCGGCCGAACCGTAGAGCCGCGCGGCGCGGTCGATTAGACTCGCGACCGATGCGCCGTCTTCTCGTGCTGCTCGCCGCCACGCTTCTGCTCGCAGGCTGCGGAGGCGGCAAGACCGCGTCGCCGACGGCCGAGACGGTTGTGGGGTCCCTCCCGACGACGACGGCGGCCCAGCCGGTTTCCGGCAATGCGGAGGCGGGCGCGTCGCTCTTCAAGTCCAAGGGCTGCACCGGCTGCCACGCCTTCAGTCCTGCGGGATCGAAGGCGAACATCGGCCCCGACCTCGACAAGCTCCCGGACTACGCGCAGGCGGCGAACCAGGGCTCCCTCGCGGAGTTCACGACCGAGTCGATCAAGAACCCGGGCGCGTACGTCGAGAAGGGGTACAGCAACCTGATGCCCAACTTCGGCCAGAGCCTGAGCGACAAGCAGATCGCCGATCTCGTCGCCTACCTGACCAAGGGTTGATCGACCTCCGGGCCGCCCGGGCCGATCCCGACGGATTTCGCGCGGCCGTCGCGCGCAAGGGCGCCGCCGAGGCGTTCGACGAGCTGCTCGAGGCGGACGCGAGCTGGCGCGCCCTGGTGCCGCAGGTCGACGAGCTGCGCGGGCGGCAGAAGCTGAAAGGCAAGCCGACGCCGGAGCAGGTCGAGGAGCTGAAACGGGTCAAGGAGGAGCTCCGCGGGCTCGAAGAGCAGCTCTCGGCGGCGGAGACTCGGCGTGACGAGCTCCTCCAGAAGGTCCCGAATCCGCCCCACGAATCCGTGCCGGACCAGGAGACCGGGGACGCGGAGGGCGAGATTGCCCGGCAGGTCGGAGAGCCGCCGGAGCTCGCGAGTCCGCAGGACCATCTGGCGCTCGCCCGCTTCGAGATGGAACGGGCCGCCCGGCTCTCGGGCGCGCGCTTCGGGTACATCGTCGGCGACGCCGCCCGGCTCGCGTTCGCCCTCTACCGCTGGGCGCTCGACCGCGTCCAGGCGCAGGGCTTCGAGCCGGTGATCCCGCCCGTGCTCGTCCGCGAGGAGGCGATGTACGGGACCGGGTTCTTCCCGGCCGAGCGGTTCGAGATCTACGAGGTCGCAGACGAGGGCCTCTACCTGACGGGGACCTCCGAGGTCGCGCTCGCGGGCCTGCACATGGGCGAGATCCTCGAGGCCGAAGCGCTGCCCGTCCGCTACTCCGCGTTCTCGACGAACTTCAGGCGCGAGGCGGGCGCCGCGGGCCGCGACACGCGCGGGATGTTCCGGGTGCACCAGTTCAACAAGGTCGAGATGTTCTCGTACGTCCTCCCGCGCGACTCGTGGGACGAGCATGAGCGGCTGCTCGCGATCGAGGAGTCTCTGGCCCAGGAGCTCGGCGTGCCCTACCGGGTCGTCAACATCGCCGCGGGCCAGCTGAGCGCCGCCGCCGCCAAGCGCTACGACCTCGAGGCCTGGTTCCCGTCCCAGCAGCGCTACCGGGAGCTCACCTCCGCCTCGAACACGACCGACTACCAGGCCCGGCGCCTCGGCATCCGCTACCGCGCGGACGGCGGAACCGAGTACCTGCACACCCTGAACGGCACCGCCGTCACCGACCGCTGGGCGCTCGCGGTGCTGGAGAACTTCCAGGACGAAGGCGGCGCCGTCGCGGTTCCGGAGGTGCTGACCGAGTTCGGCGCCCCGGCGCGGCTCGAGCCGATCTCCAAGTAACAGGCTGTTACAAGACTGAAGGGGCTCTTCGCTGGTCGGTAACACCGACAATGAAAGGCCGGCGGGGGTGCCAGAGCGGACGAATGGGAGCGGACTTGAAACCCGTTGCGCGCCAGCAAAAGGCGTCCGTGGGTTCGCCTTTAGCACTTCGGGTCCGGTGGCTTCACTCAGAACTTGCGAGTGGAACCACCGGAGCCGGAAATCGGTAGCACCGTCAGTCTCGACCAGATGTACTGCGCAAACCCTGAGTGCAGACAGCTCGTGATCCGCGTGCACGAGACGTCGCACCTTCCGCCCCACGCAGTGGAGGACATCGAGTCGTTGACCAGGACGTGGCTTGCCCGACCCCGCAACACCGTTCGGAGCATCGACCTGTCTCGCTCCCCGAACCGTTCCGAACGGACTATCTCGAGGCCGCAGCGATTCTTGACGCCAGCCCGCGAATGTCTGGCGTTCTCTCGCGAGATCCTAGGCGACCTCCTAGAGCGCTATGCGGGGTTGAGTTTCAACTCGCTCAAGAAGCAGATCGACGGCTTGATCGACGACGAGTCACGGCTGTATGAACATCGGGAGAACCTCCACTACCTAGCGTCGCGAAAGGATCGCACACGCTAGCGCTTCCCGCGACTGCCGAGCGTCGCGGCGCTCCGCGCTGACCGTCACCGAACAGACGGCGGCGGATTGAGTCGCGAGGGCCACGCTGCTTAATCCGAGCGTGCGGCGGCGGTTCGTCCTCGCGGCGCGCATCTTCGCCGAAGAACTCTGTAGGCTTCGATCGCGAGCGATCGCCGCGCCATCGTTCCAGCTGGTTACGGATCACTCTCGGGTCTTTACGTCACCTCAAGCTCACCTCCAAGTGCTTGGCGGAGATCGCCGTCGAGTGCTAGTGACTGAGGTACATGACGTAGACCACAGCTGAAGCGACGTGCGACCAGTTCAAAGATCGAATTGCCCCTTCAGCGGGTGGATGCGGAAGCCGCAGCTACTGACAGACCGCACGCGGCGCTTCTGCGCCGGGTAACGCTTGAACACCCGCTCCGGGCCTCGTCAACGCTCGCATGTAGGCCGGTCGCGTCCGAGTAGCGCGTCGCGCCAAACGTGTGCGAGCGGTCTCTCGTCCGAGACGCGCATGAACGTCCATGAGCGAGAACCGACGATGAAGAGGATCGAGGGGCGAAGGGCGCAACCTGTGCCGCCCGTTCTCACGCCAGACCTCTGCGAGAGCAGAAGACTCCGATGCGCGTAAAGATGACCCTCGAGTACGATTTCACGTAACGAGGCAGAGCGCTTCAGTCCCGTTCCTTAGCGGATGCGCATCGCACGTGGCACTCGGCATACCGAACCCAGACTGAATAGGCAGCGATCGGGCTGCAGCCGCCCGGATATCAGTCGCTGGCCGTTAGAAGCCTGTTTGAGACAGGTGGATAAGTCGTTGTCCGTCTCGTGTAAGCCGCAAGAGGGGTCGATCACGTATCAACGACACCTGAAATTCAGGAGAAGAAGGACGAGAATCGGAGGTCTCGCCGTTCTACTGCTCGCCCTCCTCACACTCTCGCTCGCCGGCGGCGGCATCGGCGAAGGTCAGGCTTCTCAGCGTTACGTCGCCAGCGCGGCCTGGATCGTACGCCACGCTCACGGCATGTTGTTCGAGCCACAATTGGGCTCGATCACAGTATTCTACGAGAGCGGAACTTAGTGGCGCGAGGACTGAATCCAGAAGCGTCCGAGCGGACGGAGAAGCATTCATGGACTTGGAGGGTCGGTACGAAGACCACTGGAGGCCGGATGGCACGACCAGCGTCGACTGTGGAAGGGACAGGCTGGCTTCAAGACCTCGTTCGTCGTGGGACAATAGAGGATCGGCTGGGTGCCAGGACGAAAGTGGAGCGTTCGTACGTGAAACCGGTTCGGCGCGCCCGAAGCGCCGGGTTCGAATCCCACCCCCGCCGCTGCCTGCGCTCGGCATGAAACGATCCGGCGATGAGCACAGCGCCGGATCCGGAGGCAGTCGTGGGCCGCTTCTTCGACGTCATGAACGCGCACGACCCGGCTGACCTGGAGAGCCTCTTCAGCGAGCACGCGGAGATCGCGATGGGCCCGCACGTCGCCCGCGGGCTCGGGGAGATCCGGGAGATCGTGCTCCAGAGCCCCCCGGATCTGCGGATCACCTCGGAGCCGACCCGGGTGGACGTCAGCGGCGACCGTGTCCTCGTGAGCTTCCGCCGGCGCCAGGTGTGGGCGGAGTCGAACGAGCCGGCCGTGGAAGAGAACCTGTGGGCGACGTTCTCGCTCGCGGACGGCCGCATCGAGCGCGCGGAGCTCCTGCGGGAGCCGCCGGGCTAACGCCGACTGGTCGGTACTTAGCCGCAGCGGGTTACCGGGATCACCCGATGCGGGCGGGATAGGGCCCTGAGAACCTCTTCCCTGAGGGATCCGAAGGAGGTGTGACATGACCGGTGTGTTGCACGCGCATCCGGTGAGAGTCGCGACCCACCGCTTGCAGGTGAGCGAGCAGTGGGCCTGGATCGCCGGTGGGCTCGTCTTCTCGTTTCTGGTCTCGTTCGTGTTCGGCGACCGGCTCGACCTGAACCGCGACCTCTACTACGGCATCTACACGGTGGCGGTGGTCGCGTTCCTGACCGTCTGGGTCAGAACGAGTGGCCTCTCCGTACGCAGCCTGGCTGCGCGGAGGTGGGTCTGGGGCGTCGCGCTCGGAGTGCTCTTTGCGGGCGTGATGGCCCTGATCGTTCTGCGGACAGACGACGCGACTGCGCATCCGGGTGGCGCAACCTTCGTGGCGGCGATTCTCTGGCGCGGAGTCGTGTACGGAGCCGTGGACGGGTTGTTGCTGTCCGTCTTCCCGATCTTGGCGGTGTTCACGGCCTTCCGTGACAGCCGCCTGCGAACGCGGTTCCTCGGAACCGTTGCGGTTGGAGCGATCGCCATGGTCGTCTCGCTGGGAATGACCGCGAGCTACCACCTCGGCTACAGCGACTTCCGCTCGCAGAAGGTGACGAAGACGCTGATCGGCGATTCCGTCTGGAGCATGCCGACGCTGCTGACGCTCAATCCGCTCGGAGCACCGATCGCGCACGTCGGACAGCACGTCACGGCCGTCGTCCACAGCTACAACACCGAGCTCTTCCTGCCCCCGCACAGATAGGGGCAGGCCGCCGGCCCGCCCCGGGGCTACTCCTGGCTCTGGAAGTCGGCCTGGGGCGGCGGCTGGCGGGTCGAAAAGGCGAGCGTCCAGTCCTCGTCCTGCTTGCCGTCGACCGAGAGGCGCCACTGGTAGCGCTGCTCGGGCTCGAGCGGGAGCGGGCCCAGGTTCATCGCCATCGCGGCGTCGATCGGCGTTCCGGGCTTCAGACCCACAGGCCTCCCGACCTCGAGCACTCCCTCGATCCGCAGCGGCACCTGCTCGCCGTCCGGCGTCTCGACGAGGACGGGCTCGCCGTCCGCCGTGACGAGCTCGAGCGCGATCTGGTGGCGCTGGTTCGCGCGGTCCCAGGGGACCTCGAACTTCATCGCGATTGCGCTCGGCGTGCCCGGAGTCGTGATCGACCAGCCCCCGCCGAGGATGTACAGCTTCCCCGCGATCTCCTGGGCGGAGTCCGCCAGCAGCATGGTCACCTTCATCGCAGGCCATGCTAACTGCGAGCGCGGGCCGCCCGGCGTTAGGTTGCGCGCGTGTGGAAGCCGGCCGCCCTTGGCGCAGCATCCGTTCGCCGGGTGCTCCGCTGGGTCGAGCGGCGGCCGCTCGTCGTGCTCGTCGTGCCCGCGCTGCTCGCCGCCGGGGCGGTGGCCGGTCTCGCCGACGTCGCCGGCGCCGAGCGCCTCGACCGGGCCGCCCGGCATCTCCACCACCCCGCCTGGCTCCTGCTCTGCCTGGGCGGGGAGGCGGTCGCGTACGCGGGCTACGTCCTCGCCGTCCGCGATACGGCGAAGGTCGACCAGGGGCCGAAGCTCAGCTTCGGTGACTCCCTCCAGACGGTGGTCGGCGGGTTCGGCGTCTTCGCAGCGACGCGGACGAGCGGCGGCTTCGCCGTCGACTACTGGGCGCTGCGCACGGCCGGCGAGGACCGCAACGGCGCCGTGGCGAGAGTGCTCGCGCTCGGGGCGCTGGAGTACGCCGTCCTCGCGCCTGCCGCTCTGTGTTCGGCGATCGCGTTGCTCGCCGCCGGCGAGGACGTCTCCATCGGTCTCACGCTCCCCTGGCTGGCCGTGATCCCGGGAGCGCTCGCCGCCATCTGGCTCAGCTCGCCCAGGCGCGCGCACCGGTACACGAATCCCGAGCCGGGCAGCGGCCGCCTGCGGCACGGGCTCGCCCACTTCGTCGCCGGGCTTTCGATCCTCCGTTCGCTGCTCGTCTCGCCGCCGCGCGAGCACGGCCTCGGGCTGCTCGGCACGGCCGGCTACTGGGCCGGCGACATCGCCTGTCTCTGGGGCGCGCTCGCGTTCTTCGGCAACCCGCCGCTGTCGGTGCCCGCGTTGATCGTCGGCTACGCGACCGGCTACGTGCTCACCAGGCGATCGCTGCCGGCCGGAGGCGCCGGAGTGGTCGAGATCGCGCTCACGTTCGCGCTTCACTGGGTCGGCTTGCCGTTCGTCCGTGCGCTGCTCGGGGTCGTGATCTACCGGCTCTTCAATCTCTGGCTGCCGATCGTGCCCGCGCTCGCCGTCCTGCCGAACGTCGACGAGCTGCGCCGCGACTTCGACCAGGCGGAGCGCGAGACGGTGTAACCCGGGGTCAGACCCCGGTCTGGACGCCGGGACGCGGGTCGCACGCCGCGACCCCACGGGGCGGTTCACCTTTTCGGGGGATCTTTGAAGACGGGAAACGCTCGAAACTGAGGTGAGATGCGACATCATCTCGCGGCAGTCGACCCTGCTCCGGAACCGGAGGAAAACTCCCCGCCGGAGGGCTCGAGCGCGCTCGTCCAGTCGTATCGCCAGCTCGCGGACGTCTTCCACGAGATCCTGTCCGAGCAGAGCCTCGACAGCCTCCTCGAGCGGATCGCGGACACGCTGGCGGAGCTCGTCCCCTACGACTCGCTCTCGATCTACCAGGCGGACGAGGCCCAGATGGAGCTCGTGCCCGTTCTCGCGCGCGACCAGTGGGCGGCCGAGATCATGAAGAACCGGCGCAGCTTCGGCCAGGGGATCACCGGCTGGGCCGCCCTCCACCGCGAGCCGGTCCGGACGAACAAGGCCCACCTCGACCCGCGCACGATAGTCGTCCCGGGTACGCCTGACGACGAGCCCGAGGCGCTGATCTCCGTGCCGCTGATCGCACGCGACGCCGTCAAGGGCGTCCTCAACCTCTACCGGCTCGGCGAAGACGCGCGCTTCGGCGACGAGGAGTTCGAGCTCGCGACGCGGTTCGCCGACGCTGCTGCGCTGGCGCTCGACAACGCGCAGATCCGCACCCGTCTCGAGTACCAGGCCCAGACCGATTCGCTCACGGGCCTGTACAACCACCGCTACTTCCACGAGCGCCTGCGGGCCGAGTTGACCAGGGCGAGCCGCGCCCGCGATTCCGTCGCGGTCTTGATGCTCGACATCGACGACTTCAAGCGCGTGAACGATGTCCACGGACACGGGATCGGCGACCAGGTCCTGCGCGAGCTGGCCGAGCTCCTGCGCGGAGCGTTCAGAGACTCCGACGTCGTCTGCAGGGTCGGCGGCGAGGAGTTCGGCATGATCATGCCGTCCTGCGACGCGGCCAGCGCGCTCGGTCTCGCGCGCCGGCTGACCGCCTCTCTCTCGGCGGTCGAGCTCGGCCCGGCCGGCACGGTCACGGTCTCGATCGGCATCTCGCAAGGCCCCGAACACGCGATGAACCCGCGCGAGCTCGTCGCCTGCGCCGAGGCGGCGATGATGACCTCAAAGGCCCAGGGCAAGAACCGAATAGTCCTCTTCGACGAGACGGCGAACGAGCGACCCGAGGGCGCCTCCACGAATCGGCGCGACGTGCGCTCGATCGCCCACCTGAAGATGCTGCAAGGCCTCGGTGGCAAGCTCAACCGCCTCACCCACGTGCGCGAGATCGCCGAGGTGATCGCGGACGAGCTTCGCCTCCTGATCGACTACCACAACTGCCGCGTGATGGTCGTCGAGGGCGATGAGCTCGTCCCCCTCGCCTTCCGCGGCGAGCTCGTCGTCCGCGACGGAGAGCGTGTCCCCTTCCCGCGCAGCCGCGTCGGCGAGGGGATCACCGGCCGTGCGGCGGCGACCGGCGTGCCGCAGCTCGTCGGCAACACGCTCGAGTGCGAGTACGCGTTGATCATCCCCGGCACGCACGCGATCGAGGAGTCGCTGCTCGCGGTGCCCCTCTGTTACGGCGCGCGCGTGATCGGCGTGATGGTGATTTCGAAGCTGGGTGTCGACCAGTTCGACGAGGACGACGTTCGCCTGCTCGAGGTGCTCGCGGGTCATGCCTCGGTCGCGCTCGAGAACGCCCGGCTCTACGAGTCGCAGCGCCGGGAGGCCCACCACCTAAAGGCGCTCCTGGAGTTCACTGGCGCCATCTCGGAGGCCGCTACGCCTGACGAGATCGGCAGGGAGACGGTGCGCGCGGCAGGACGCCTGATCGGCAAGACCTGCGCAATCTGGCTAGCGAACGCCCGGGGCGATTTTGGGGTCGCGGCCCGTTCGGACGAGTCGGCGCCGAGCGGTCCCGGCTTGCTCGACACGGCGCTCGAACGCGACAGCGTCCTCGGCCTGGTCGGCGACCATCACGAGCCCTTCCTCGTCGCCGCCGAGGAGCTCGGGCTCGCACTCGCCGGACCCGAATGGGCCGACCGGCCCGATCTCGCGATCGCGCCGCTGCGGGCAAAGGGCGATTCGGTCGAAGGCTTCATCGGTGTTCTCGAGCTCGCCGCAGGAGCACCCGCGGTCGAAGAGGCGCTCCGACTGCTCGGCGGACTCTCCTACCAGGCGTCGGTAGCCCTGCAACGTGCGCGGAGCTTCGAGATCCTCGAGGACACGTTCGTCTCGACGGTCGCAGCGCTTGCGAACGCGCTCGAGGCCAACGACCAGTACACCTCTTCGCATGCCCGCTGGATCACAGACCTGGCGATCAGAGTGGGCCGCGAGCTCGGCCTCGATGCCGTCGCGCTGAAGCGGCTCGAGCTGAGCGCGCTCTTCCACGACATCGGCAAGATCGGCGTCCCGACGAGCATCCTGCTCAAGCCCGGGCCCCTCTCGCCGGAGGAGCGGCGGATCGTCGAGATGCATCCCGAGCTCGGCGAGCGCATCCTCGAGCCGATCGAGCGGCTGGCGGAGGTCCGGACGATCGTCCGCGCCTGCCACGAGCGCTGGGACGGTTCCGGCTACCCCGACGGCAAGGCCGGCGAGGAGATCCCGCTCGAAGCTCGGATCATCCTCGTCTGCGACGCGTTCCACGCGATGACCAGCGACCGCCCCTACCGCAAGCGGCTCAGCGTCGAGGAGGCCCACCGGCGCCTGTGCGACGGCGCTGGGAACCAGTTCGACCCGGCCGTCGTCGACATGTTCCTCGGGATTGCCTGGGGCGCACCGCTGGACGGTGCTCCGGCGGACGACCGGCTCGCGTCCTAGAGCTCGCCCTGGCGCTTTAGCCTGACCCCCCGGTTTCCGATGTACCCTGGCGTGGTCTCTCTCGTGAGTGCTCGGGGTCTCATTCGCCTTCTCGTTGTTCTGTGCGCCCTCGCCTGCGGCGCGAGCGTCGTGACGCCTGCGCACGCCTCGCAGCTGATCGCACGCAACGCGAGCGGGATCAAGCTGGCGGTCAACTCCCGGGGCGTCGCGCTCGTCACCTACCGCGATCGCGGCCGCGTGCTCCACCTGCTCGCCCGGGGCGCCGTCAACGCCCGGGTCAGGCCGCCACGACCAGGTGTCCCGCAGGTGAAGTTCCGGCTCGACTACACGGGCGGACGCCTCTTCTACAGACGGCCCGTCTGGAGGCAGTTCCGGAACGCCTGCAGACGGTACGACGGCCCGCAGCTCGACTGGTTCGTCGCCGGCTGCCGGGCGCCGGACGGCTCCTACTGGGCGTTGCAGAGCTGGCAGACCGCCCTGCCGGGGCTCGGCTTCGCGCCGTGGCTCTTCCGGCAGAAGCAATGGTGGCTGCACCTATCCCACTGGACGGGCGAACCGGCTCGGCTCGACGCCTACCAGGACTGGGTCTACAGCCGCCACTGGGAAGAGGTCTTCGGGCAGCTCACATATCGCGGCGTCGGCGTCCGCGGGTTCGGGACGACGCCTTTCGGGGCGCCGACCGACAACTACGGCCGGCTGCTCTATCTCGACACCCACAACTCGAAGTACGGGCCGGGCTGGAGGCGGGAGGAGGCGTTCGTCTCGAGCGGGCCGCCCGGGATCTTCTGCTTCGGGTTCTTCCCACGCGACCCGCTGGTCAACGGTCATCCCCATCCGCCGGGGACCACGCACAAACGGCGCGGGCCTGCGCACGGCGACCAGTACCGCATCACCGCGGTCGGCCCGGGTGTGACTCCCGACGTCACCTGGCACGGCCCGGGGCTCCACGCCTTCAACGCGGGCAACCCGAACGACGTCGCACTCGAGCAGGCGATGAACGCGAAGCTCGACGAGATCCGCGCCGGCTGGCGCAAGTGCCGCTTCCACTAGGGCGGCTCTCATCGAGCTTGGGCGTTCGTATGATCGCGGCATGGTCGGAGGCGACGAGCTGCGCGAGGTGATGGCGCGCTTCCCCGCGGGCGTGGCGGTCGTCACCGTCGAGCTCGGCGGCCACCGCGTCGGGCTGACCGTCGCCTCCCTCGTCTCACTGTCGCTCGACCCGCCCCTCGTCGGCGTGGCCGTGCGTCGTGACGCGGCCCTGCACGAGCTGCTCCGCGACGCGCGCGAGTTCGCCGTCAGCATGCTCGCGGCCGGGCAGGAAGGATTGGCCCAGCACTTCGCGCGAGGCGTCCCGCCAATCGCGCTCTGGCAGGGGATCGACCTGCGCAGCACCGAGGGCCCGCCGCAGCTCGAAGGTGCGGTCGGATGGCTCCGCTGCCGAGTGACGGCGGAGCACGCGACCGGCGACCACACGCTCTTCGTCGGCGAGGTCTCCAGCGCGAAGCGAGGCTCCGGCCAGCGCCCGCTCGTCTTCCACGGCCGCAGCTACGCCGCCCTTTGATCGAGGCCGTCGTCTTCGACCTGGACGGCGTTCTCCTCGACTCCGAGCAGGTCTGGGACGGCGTCCGCGAGCAGCTCGTCCGTGAGCGGCGGCGGTCGCTGGCACGACCGTGCCCAGCGCGAGATGATGGGCATGAGCTCGCCCGAGTGGTCGCGCTACATGCACGAGGAGCTGGGCCTCAGCGAGCGACCCGAGGAGATCTCCGCCGAGGTCGTCCGCCGCCTCGAGGCGATCTACCGCGAGCGCCTCCCGGCGGTTCCCGGCGCACGCGAAGCCGTCGAGCGAATGGCGGAGCGCTGGCCGCTCGCGCTCGCCTCCTCGTCGAACCGCGAGCTGATCGAGCTCGCCCTCGAGCTGCTGGGCGTCGCCGGCCGCTTCGCCGCGACGGTCTCCTCGGAAGAGGTCGCCCGCGGAAAGCCTGCGCCCGACGTCTACCTCGAGGCGGCGCGCCGCCTCGCCGCCGAGCCCACACGTGCGGCGGCTGTCGAGGACTCACACAACGGCATCCGAGCGGGCAAGGCTGCCGGCCTGCGCGTGATCGCGATCCCGAACCGGCGCTTCCCGCCGGGCGAGAATGCGCTCGCCCAAGCCGACGTCGTGCTGGAAACGCTGGCGGGGCTCACCACCGAAGTGGTAGAGCCCCGCTAGCAGACGTTCGTCTTTCGTTTCTCTCTTAGTGCCTCGGGCCTTTACCGACCACGAGGTTGACCCTGTGCCCGGCCGCGAACCGCTTGCCGGCCTTCGGGGCCTGCCTCAGCACCCGGTTCCGGTTGTGCGCGCTCGAGAACCTCCGAGCGATCGATCCGACCCGGCAGTGGGCCCGGCGGATCCTCGCCTTGGCCGCGTGCAGCTTCAGCCCGACGACGCGCGGAACGACGCACCTGCCCGGAGGTGGTGGCGGAGGTGGCGGAGGTGGCGGTGGGGGTGGCGGCGGAGGCGGAGGCGGTGGAGGCGGAGGCGGAGGCGGAGGCGGAGGCGGAGGTGGCGGCGGAGGTGGAGGCGGAGGTGGCGGTGGGGGGGGTGGGGGCGGAGGGGGCGGTGGGGGCGGAGGCGGTGGCGGAGGTGGCGGAGGTGGCGGCGGTGGCGCTCCGCATTCGTTGAACTTGAAGTTCCCGATCCGGGTGCGCCAGTTGAACGAGGTGGAACCCGTCGGGTAGTACTCCTGCGTGTACCAGAACGTGCAGCCGTCGACCGGGTCGACAGTCAGGTCGCTGTAGTCGCCCCAGCGATTGCTCGTGCCGGTCTGGCTGCCGACGCCGGCGAACAGGGTTGCCTCTCCCTGGGAGAGCGTGTTCAACGGGTCGGTCGCAAGACGCCCGGCGTAATGGATGCCGGGGACCGTCGCCGCGTTCGCGACGCTGAACCCGACCGCGAGGTCGCCGCTCTCATCCATCGCGGCGCTGCCCATCCACCGGTTGAGGGTGTCCGGCGCGTAAGTGCTCTGCTGGGTGAACGCCGGGGTTCCCGAGGTGGCGTGGTTGATCTCGTACCAGCGGACGCCGGCCACGGCCGTGCCCGACGGCGGCTCGCACGGCGAGCCGACGCAGACGCTCATGTTGCCGACGAGCGCCTCGTGGTCGCCGAAGTTGCGATAGGCGAGCCGGAACATGCCGCGGTCGCCGATCCCGTCCAACCTGGCGCCGTTGGGCTCCGGGATGCAGGCGCGGGTGGTGTCGCAGAGGATGGTGTAGGCGGCTGGTGAGAGGTTGCCGCCGAGCGTGAACGTGGAGTTGGCTGGCGTCGCGAAATCGACGTGGAAGCGCCAGAGCTTCCAGGTCGTCGTGCTCGCGTCGCCGTTACCCAGGAACGGGTCGGGCGCTCCGGCGGGCGGAGGGGTCGAGCCGTCGAGGTCGCCCGGCAGGAACGCGTCGGACGTCGGGGCGAAGAAGCTCACGTCCCTGGAGGTGACGTACGTCGCCGCGGTGCCCGCGATCATGGCGGCCCGGTCGAACGCGAAGGGCTGCGGGCCGAGGAACGCGGTGCCCGTGGAGTTGAAGACGTTCATGCTCATGTAGTAGGCGTCGGGCCAGACCCCGAAGTGCGGGTAGTCGAAGAAGTCCGAGCCGAGGTGGAAGCCGTAGCGGTTGTACGCGCCGGTCGCGTCGCCTGTCTGCGAGACGGCGATGCACTCGTCGGTGATCGGCGTGCCGCCGGTCGGGCTGGCGAACTCCGTGACCACCCAGCGGTCGGCCAGCTGGTCGTACACGACGACCGGGTCGCCGAAGCCGTGGAGCTCACAGGCGCCGCCGAAGCCGCTCCAGAGCGTCGAGATCCCGACGGGGCCGAAGACCGAGGCGCCGGTGGTCTTGTTGAACACCTGGAGGCCTTCGTTGACCATCTGGACGTACTGGGTCAGACCGACCTCGCCGTTCGTGTCCGGAGGCGCACAGTTGCAGGCGACGCCGGGGAACGGGATTCCGTCGAAGTTGAGGATCGGAGCGGGCATGTTGGGCTTCGCCGCCGTCCTCTGGACGGCTGCGTCCGGCCTGTTCCTGTCGAGCGAGGCAACGTGCGGGTTCGGGCTGACCTCATGCTCGGCCTGCGCCGACAGCGGCTGCTTCGGATACGAGCGGAGCGCAGCCGAGTGATCGTTCTTGTACGAATGCCCCACGATCACCTTGCCGTGAGAGGCATTGGCCTGAGCGAGCGCGGCAACGGGCGCCCTGGCGGCCGGGCCGTCCGATGACCTCAGCGCCTGGAACGACGACGCGCCGGCCAGGGCGAGAGCGCCCTGGACGAGCATCAGCGCGGCAACCGCGCCGACGACGAGCGTGATCCGCCGGCGACGCGCGGCCACTCCTGCAGCAAGACGAAACGAATCTCCCAGCTTTCGCAAGGTACGTACCCCTTTCACTAGTAAGACCCCCCTATCTCTACATGACCCTACCAGCGCCTATGGCTGGCCACAAGACTCCAATGAGGGAAGAGCAGTGGGGCCCGACCGCCGAAGCGATCGGGCCCCTGCGAGCTACAGGTTGTGGATCAGGAGTAGCAGCCGCCTCGGGCCCTTGCCGACCACCAGGTTGACCCTGTGTCCGGCGGCGAAGCGCCTGCCGGCCTTCGGGGCCTGGTGGATGACGCGGCCGCGGAGCCGCCTCGAGGAGTGCCTCCTCGTCACGTGCCCGACGCGGCAGTGGCGCGCCCTGATCTTCCGCTTGGCCACGGGCAGCCTGTTTCCGACGACGCGTGGCACGACGCACCTGCGCGGAGGCGGAGGCGGCGGTGGTGGGCGGCGGTGGTGGCGGCGGCGGTGGCGGTGGTGGCGGAGGTGGAGGTGGCGGCGGCGGAGGTGGCGGCGGGGCGGCGGAGGTGGCGGAGGCGGCGGTGGCGGCGGAGGCGGCGGCGGAGGTGGAGGTGGAGGCGGTGGAGGTGGCGGAGGTGGCGGAGGAGGCGGAGGCGGAGGAGGAGGCGGAGGTGGTGGCGGTGGAGGCGGAGGAGGCGGCGGTGGCGGCGGAGGCGGTGGCGGTGGCGGTGGTGGAGGCGGTGGCGGAGGTGGCGGCGGTGGAGGCGGCGGCGGTGGCGGCGGCGGTGGCGGAGGCGGGCCCCCGCAGCCGTCGACGCCGAGCGTGTCCACGCGCCAGCCCTGATGGGAGACGCTGTTGTCGCTCGCCATCCGGAAGCGCAGGACGACGTCGTGGCCGTTGACCGAGGCCGGCAGGTTCGCGGTCGTGGTGATGAAGCCGCCCGAGTTCCCGGTCCAGGCCTGGCGGCCCGCGATCGGGCTGCCGAAGCTGGTCGAGATCGTCCCCGTGTAGCCGCCGGTGACGAAGCTGCCGCCGGCATCGAGGATGTCCTGGAAAGCTCCGCCGTCGACCGAGATCTCGAGCACGCCGCCGTCGAAGCCGGTCTCGAGCTCGAAGTTGTTCCGGAAGGTGACCGTCGCCGAAGCGCTCGTGATCGGAAGGCTCGGCGAGTCGAGGTAGTTGTCGAGAATGTTGCTCGGGTCAGGGCTGAAAGCCGCATTCGGGGGCGTATCGGCCGGCGGCGGTGGATCGCCCGAGTCCGAGGTCACCCACGGCGGGAAACCGCCCGCGTTCTGACCCTGCGTCGCCGTCCAGCCGGCCGGAAGCGCGGGAGGCGTGACGCCGTCGAAGTCCTCACTGCAGCCGGGCGGCGGTGGTGGCGGCGGCGGAGGTGGCGGAGGTGGCGGGGGTGGCGGGGGGCGGTGGTGGTGGTGGTGGGGGTGGCGGCGGCGGCGGAGGAGGCGGCGGGCCTCCGGTGCAGGCGCTGACGCTGATCGTGTCGACGCGCCAGCCGGTGGCCGCGACGCTGCTGTCGCTTGCCATCCGCCAGCGGAGCACGATGTTGTGACCGGCCGCGCCTGCGGGCAGGTTCACCTTGGTCGTGATGAAGCCACCCGAGGTCCCGCTCCAGGCCATGCGGCCCGCGATCGGGCTGCCGAAGCTGGAGCTGATCGTGTGCGTGTACCCCCCGCTGACGAAGCTGCCGCCGGCGCTGATGATGTCCTGGAAGGCACCACCGTCGATGCTGATCTCCAGCACGCCGCCGTCGAAGCCGGTCTCGAGGATCCAGTTGTGCCGGAACGTGACCGATGCTCCCGGGCCTGCCGGGATTCCAATCGTCAGCGAGTCGAGCCGCTTGTCGCTGACCACGCTCGGGTCGTCGATGAACGCAGCGTTCGGCAGCGTGTCGGCCGGTGGCGCGGGACTCCCCGAGTTCGAGGTCACCCACAGCGGTGCCGGGCCCTGGGCGTTCGTGGCCGTCCAGCCGGCCGGCAGAGCCGGTGGCGTGACGCCGTCGAAGTTCTCGGTGGCGAACTCCGTCGGCTGCTCGGTGATCGTTGCGGTGGCGGAGTCGGAGCCGGCGTTGGCGGTCGTGACGTCCACCGTGTTGGTGTAGACGGTGCCGCACGTGCCACTCGACGTCGCGCTGACGACGTGCGCGTGCGTGCTTGCGCCCGCTGCGAGCGTGGTCGGCGTGTAGACGAGGTGCTGGTTCGGCGGCGAGCCGCTGACCGACCAGCCTCCGCTGCTGCCACCCGCGTCGAGCGTCCAGTCCACGCCCGTGCCCGAAGGCAGGTCGTCGGTGACATCCAGGCCCGTGGCCGTGACGGCGCCGACGTTGTTGATGGTCACGGTGTACCCCATCGGTAACCCGCAATGACGTTCGCGTCGTCCGCGGTCTTCGTGACCGTGATGCACTGCACCGGGTCGACGCCGAGTCGGAGCCCGAGCCGTCGTTCCCGGTCGTGAAGCTCGCCGTGTTGTCGTAGTTGCCGCAGCTACTCGTCGTCGTATTGCTGACGACGTGAACATGCTTCGCGGTCTGCCCGGCGAGGGTCGAGGAGCCGAAGACGAGGTGCTGGTTCGGCGGCGAGCCGGTGACCGACCACTCGGGATCGCTGTTGGGAGCGTCGATCGTCCAGTTGACGCCGGTTCCCGCGGGCAGGTCGTCGGTGAAGGTCACGCCGGTGGCGCCGTTCTGGCCGGAGTTGGTCAGCGTGACGTTGTAGCCGATCTGGTTGCCCGGAAGAACGCTGTCGGAGTCGGCCGTCTTGTCGACGCTGACGAGCGGCTCCACCGAGATCGCGCAGGTCGGGAACTTGAAGTTGCCGATGCGCGTGCGCCAGTTGAACGAGCCGTTGGTCTGGTAGTATTCGTTCGTGTACCAGAAGGTGCAGTCGTCGACGGGGTCGACGGTCATGTCGCTGTAGTCGCCCCAGCGGTTGACGGTGCCGGTCTGGCTGCCCGTGCCGTCGAAGAGGGTCGCCTCGCCCTGGCCGAGCGTGTTCGGGCGGATCGCTCGGCCAGGCGGCCGGCGTAGCGGATCTGCGGGTTGATGGTGCTGCTGGACGCGCTGAAGCCGAGCGCCATATCGCCGGCGCGTCCATTGCGGCGCTGCCCATCCAGCGCCAGGTGGTGTCGGGCTGGTAGGTGCTCTGCTGGACGACAGCTCGGGCGCCCGCGGTCGGCGTTGCGGAGCTCGAACCAGCGGACGCCCGCGACGCCGCTCGAGGTGACCGTGTAGTTGCCGACGAGCGACTCGTGGCTCGCCGAAGTTGCGGTAGGCGAGCGCGGAACATCAGGCGGTCGCCGATCGCCGTCGAGCCGTGGTCGCCGTGCCGGGCTGCGGGCACGCAGGCGCGCGTGCCCGAGCAGAGCCGTGTGAAGCCGGCGGCGCGCGGGGCCGCCGAACAGGGTGAAGGTCGAGTTGGCCGGGGTGCGCGAAGTCGGCATGGAAGTGGTAGACCTTGCTAGGTCGCCGGTCGCGGCCACTCGATCAGGAACGGGTTCGGGCGCCGGCCGGCGGCAGCGTGCGGCCGTCCAGGTCGGCCGGCAGAATCGCGGTCGTCGGACGGGCTGCGCCGGGGATCCCGGTGCTGACGAAGGTCGCCGGGTTCCGGCGAGCATCGCCGCGCGGTCGAACGCGAACGGCTGCGGCCCGAGGAAGGCGGTGCCCGCCGAGTTGAAGACGTTCATCGCTCATGTAGTAGGCGTCGGGCCAGACGCCGAGCTTCGGGTAGTCGAAGAAGTTGCTGCCGAGATGGAAGCCGTAGCGGTTCCAGCTACCCGTCGCGTCGCTGGTCGTCGAGACGGCGATGCACTCGTCGGTCGGGATGCCGCTGCCGGCGAACTGGCTGATCAGCCAGCGGTTGGCGAGCTGGTCGTAGAGCACGACCGGGTCGCCGTCGCCGTTGCTCTGGCAGACGCCGCCGAAGCCGCTCCAGACGCGACGCGATCGACACGGGGCCGAAGACCGAGGCCCCGGTGCGTCTTGTCGAAGACCTGAAAGCCCTCGTTGACGATCTGGACGTACTGCGTCGCGCCGACCTCGCCATTCGTATCGGGCGGCGCGCAGTTGCAGCCGACGCCGGGGAACGGCGATGCCGTCGAAGTTGAGGATCGGAGCCGGCATCGCGTTCGGGAACTTCTTGTGCTGGACCACGGTGTCGGTCCTGCCCGGGAACGGATGGCGAGTCTTCGGGTTGGGGCTTGCCTCTGCCTCCTTGCCCGGAGCGGGGGGAAGCGTCCGCATCTGCCGAACCGGTATCGATCGGTCGTTCTTGTACGAATGCCCGACGATCGGGTGACCCGACGTCGGCATGCCGGCAATGCCCGCCGGCAAGGAGCGATCGGAAGATCTGGCCTGCGTCGACCCCGGGCCGGCGCCGGCAAGCACGACGCTTGCCTCGACCAGGATGGCGACGGCGATCACGCCGAGCACTAGCGTCGCCCTCCGGCCGCGCTTGGGCACACGCGAAAGGACGCGCACGATGTTCACCAGCTTCTGCAAGGGACCCTCCCCAATCGTTAAAAGACCCGCGGCGACCCTATCACCGCGGGGTCGCCGCGACAAGGTTCCAACTCCAGCGAATCGCCCTCCGATCCGGGCTTCCCCACCTCTAACAAGAAGGGGCCCGGCCTCCGAAAAGGCCACGCCCTTCTGAGCGACTGGTCCCGCTTGGCTAGTCGCCCGGCATTGTTCTGGACGATCCGGTGCCTCGCCGCGTCGGGCTTCAGCCCCACGAACCAGCTCCGGGTCTGACCCGGTTGAACCGGTCGTCCACTGGGCCGGCCCTTACCCCGGGGTCTGACCCCGGTTGGAGCGGTCGTCCACTTGCGCCGGCCTTTGCCCCGGGGCTTCCGCGTTCGTGAGGGAGCCGGTCCTCCGGCGAAGCGACCAGGAAAGCGACGGGGCCGCATCGCTGCGGCCCCGTCGGAACTTCCTATCGCTTTCGGATTACCTCCTTCTCGGGCCCTTGCCCACCACGAGGTTGACCCTGTGTCCGGCGGCGAAGCGCCTGCCGGCCCTCGGGGCCTGGTGGATGACGCGGCCGCGGAGACGCCTCGAGGAGTGCCTCCTCGTGACGTGCCCGACGCGGCAGTGGCGCGCCCTGATCTTCCGCTTGGCCACGGGCAGCCTGTTTCCGACCACGCGTGGCACGACGCACCTGCGCGGAGGCGGAGGCGGTGGCGGGGTGGCGGAGGCGGAGGTGGTGGTGGTGGTGGTGGCGGTGGAGGCGGTGGAGGCGGCGGAGGCGGTGGCGGTGGTGGCGGTGGCGGTGGCGGAGGCGGAGGCGGCGGTGGCGGTGGCGGTGGAGGTGGAGGTGGCGGTGGCGGCGGCGGTGGTGGCCGCCGCAGCCGCTCGTGAACGGCGAGCGTGTCGCGACGAGACGCCAGCCCTGATGGGAGACGCTGTTGTCGCTCGCCATCCGGAAGCGCAGGACGACGTCGTGGCCGTTGACGGAGGCCGGCAGGTTCGCGGTCGTGGTGATGAAGCCGCCGAGTTCCCGGTCCAGGCCTGGCGGCCGCGATCGGGCTGCCGAAGCTGGTCGAGATCGTCCCGTGTAGCCGCCGGTGACGAAGCTGCCGCCGCATCGAGGATGTCCTGGAAGGCCCCGCCGTCGACCGAGAGCTCGAGCACGCCGCCGTCGAAGCCCACTCGAGCTCGAAGTTGTTGCGGAAGGTGACCGTCGCCGAAGCGCTCGTGATCGAGAAGGCTCGGCGAGTCGAGGTAGTTGTCGAGAATGTTGCTGGGGTCAGGGCTGAAAGCGGCATTCGGGGGCGTATCGGCCGGCGGCGGTGGATCGCCCGAGTCCGAGGTCACCCACGGCGGGAAGCCGCCCGCGTTCTGACCGTGCGTCGCCGTCGAGCCGGCCGGAAGCGCCGGAGGCGTGACGCCGTCGAAGTCCTCACTGCAGCCAGGCGGCGGTGGTGGTGGTGGCGGCGGAGGTGGCGGAGGTGGCGGCGGTGGCGGCGGAGGTGGCGGTGGCGGTCCCCCACCACAGGAGTCGAACTTGAAGTTCCCGATCGCGTGTGCGCCAGTTGAACTGGCTGACACCGGCCGGGTAGTACTCCGTCGTGTACCAGAAGGTGCAGTCGTCGACTCGGGTCGACGGTCAGGTCGCTGTAGTCGCCCCAGCGGCTGCGAGGTTCCGGTCTGGCTGCCCGACACCGGCGAAGAGCGTCGCCTCGCCCTGTGCGAGCGTGTTCGGCGGGTCGCCGGCGAGGCGGCCCGGCGTAGCGGATCCCCGGGACGATCGACGCGCTCGAGGCGCTGAAGCCGACGGCCAGGTCGCCGCTCTGGTCCATCGCGGCGCTGCCCATCCAGCGCCAGGTGCGTGTCGGGCTGGTAGGTGCTCTGCTGGACGAAGCTGGGAGTGCCCGAGGTGGCGTTGTTGATCTCGAACCAGCGGACGCCGGCGCAGCCGCCGCTGCGGTCGCACGGTCGACCGACGCTGACGTCTGTTGCCGACGAGCGCCTCGTGCCGTCGGGGAAGCGCCGGTAGGCGAGGCGGAACATCGCCGCGGTCGCCGAGACCGTCGAAGCAGCGACGTCGTGCCCGCCTGCGGCACGCAGCTGCGAGACAGCAGAGCGTGCGTGTATGCCGGCGGAGTCAGGGTCGCCGGCGAGCGTGAAGGTCGAGTTGGCGGGAGTGGCGAAGTCGACGTGGAAGCGGTAGAGCGGCCACGACGTCGTGTTCGCGCCCGACGCCAGGAACGGGTCGGGTGCGCCGGCCGGCGGCAGGTGTCGAGCCGTCGAGGTCGGCCGGGAGCATCGCGTCCGCGCTGCGGTTGAAGAAGCCGGATCGCTGGAGGTGATGAAGGTCGCCGGCGTGCCGGCGAGCATCGCGGCGCGGTCGAACGCGAACGGCTGCGGGCCGAGGAAGGCGGTGCCCGCCGAGTTGAAGACGTTCATCGCTCATGTAGTACGCGTCCGGCCAGACCCCGAGGTGCGGGTAGTCGAAGAAGTCTGACCCGAGGTGGAAGTCGTAGCGGTAGTACGCGCCGGTCGCGTCGCCGGTCTGCGAGACGGCGACGCACTCGTCCGTGGTCGGCAGGCCGCCGGTCGCGCTCGCGAACTGCGCTGATGACCCAGCGGTTGGCGAGCTGGTCGTAGAGCACGACCGGGTCGCCGTCGCCGTGGAGTCTCGCAGACGCCGCCGAAGCCGCTCCAGAGCGTCGCGATCGCGACGGGCCCGAAGACCGAGGCGCCGGTCGTCTTGTTGAAGACCTGAAAGCCCTGGTTCACGATCTGGACGTACTGCGTCGCGCCGACCTCGCCGTTCGTGTCGGGCGGCGCGCAGTTGCACGTCGACACCCGGGAAGGGGATCCCGTCGAAGCTGAGGATCGGCGCCGGCATGTTCGGCTCGGTGCGCCGTCGCGCTGGAGGGCGGCGTCAGGCCGAGTTCTCGTGGATCGAGACCGGCATGCGGGTTCGGGATCGACCTCGTGCTCCGGACGCGGCGCTGTCAGCGGCTGCGGCGGGCATGCTCGTGAGCGGCCGGCGACGTGTCGTTCTTGAGCGAGTGCCCGACCGATCGACTTGGCCGGTCGGCTTGTTGGTCTGCGCTGCTCGGCGGCGACGCGCCCTGGCGGCACGAGCTCCGCCCGTGGAGGCGGACAACGGCCTGAAGAGCGGATGCGCCGGTCAGGGCGAGAGCGCCTTCGACGACGAGCATCAGCGCGGCAATCGCCGACGACAGCGCGAGTCCTGCGCCGCCGCAAGGTTGTCCGCGCGACGGAACCGCCCGAGCTGTCTCAAGATTCCCTCCCCTGTGCGATAAGTAACGGACCCTCGCCTCGACCCTAACACCGTCTCCGGGGCTGCGGAGCCAGAGGCCCGAAGACGAAGCGAAGGGGCCGGCTGGTAGCCGGCCCCTTCGCTGGTCAGTATTGATTGTCGGTCTAGCGCCTCCGGCGGGCCCTTGCCGACGACCAGGTTGACCTTGTGGCCGTTGGCGAACCTGCGGCCGGCCTTCGGGGCCTGGTGGATGACCTTCCCCCGCAGGCGCCGCGAGGAGTGCTTCCTGGTCACCCTGCCGACGCGGCAGTGGTGCCGCCTGATCGCGACCTTCGCCCTGGCCAGCGTCTTGCCGACCACGCGCGGAACTGATGCACCGGCGGCGGTTGAGGTGGCGGCGGTGGTGGAGGTGGCGGTGGAGGTGGTGGTGGTGGTGGCGGAGGCGGAGGTGGCGGAGGCGGCGGAGGCGGTGGCGGAGGTGGCGGCGGTGGAGGCGGTGGCGGAGGCGGAGGCGGAGGTGGCGGCGGAGGCGGTGGCGGAGGCGGCCGCCACAGGCGATGTGTAGGTGACCTCGAGACCGTCGGAGAGCGTCCCGCCGGTCGCCGTTGCAGCCGAACTGGTCGCCGATCGGCACGCTCGCGTCCTGGACGCCCTCGGTGGAGCTCCCGGTGTCATTGGTTGCTCCGTAGATCGCCTGCAGGACGTCGCTGTCCTCGTGGATCACGAGCTCGTCGTGCACGACCGCGGTCGGGTCGCCGTAGTGGCTCGCCCTGTACTCGATGTAGAAGGTGCGATGGGGTGCGCTGCCGGTCGTGAGCGTGAAGATGCCGCTGCCGGCAGGCTGGTCGGTGCGCAGGTCGTCCCAGTAGGGCAAGAACGCCACGCCGTGCGCCAGTCGGGCAGGCAGGCGTTCATGTAGTCCCCCCCGATGTTCGTCGTGAACTGCAGAGTCCCGTTCGAGCTGGCCCTGACCGGCGAGTACGGGTTGCCGTAGATCATGGACCGGGAACGGCAGCGTGATGAGCGTGTTGCACTCGTCGCAATGGTTGCCGATGTCCGTCGTCCCGGAGACGATCGACTGCGCCCTCCTGGGTCGTGATCACGTAGTGCGGAGGACTCTGATCGTGGCGGATGCGCTGCCCGATCCGGCTCCGGCGGACGTGAAGGAGGCGGTGTTCTCGTAGGTGCCGATGGAATCCCCGGACGTCGAGCTGACCACGTGCCCGGTGCTGGTCGCGCTGCCGCCCACGGTGCGTCGGGCCGGTGAGGCTCTGGTTCGGAGGCGAGCCGGTGACCGCCCAGCCGGGATCGCTGTCGCCTGCGATCGTCCAGTTGACGCCGGTTCCTGCCGGCAGGGCGTCGGTGACCGAGACGCCGGTTGCAATCGGCGTGCCGAAGTTCGTGAGCGATACGCGGAAGCCGATCTGATCTCCGATGTTGGCGTCCGGGTTGTCCGCCGTCTTCGCGATCGAGAGATCGGCGGCCGGCGTGAGCTGCACGTCGCGCACCGTCGTCTGATCCTGGGTGATGGTGATCCCGTTCTGCGTCTGGGTGGCGTAGCCGGAATGCGAGTAGTCGGCGCTGTAGGTATCCGGTGCCAGCGGATCGAGTAGTGCCCGGCGGCGTCGGTGGTCGTGCCGAGGCCGTTCGAGACGACGACGCGTGCGCCTGCGATCGGGTCCGTCGTGGAGGCGTCCGTGACCGTACCCTCGAGCGTCCCGCCGGTCGCGCTGCAGGCCGGGAACTTGAAGTTCCCGATCCGCGTCCGCCAGTTGAACGCGCTGGTGGTCTGGTAGTACTCGGTCGTGTACCAGAAGGTGCAGTCGTCCTCGGGGTCGACCGTGATGTCGCTGTAGTCGCCCCAGCGGCCGTTGGTGCCCGTCTGGCTGCCGGCGCCCGAGAAGAGCGTCGTCTCGCCCTGGCCGAGCGTGTTGGGCGGGTCGCCCGACAGGCGCCCGGCGTAGCGGATCTGCGGGTGGATCGCGGTGGAGGAGGCGCTGAAGCCCACCGCGAGGTCGCCCGAGGCGTCCATTGCGGCGCTCCCCATCCAGCGGTGGGTCGTATCGGGCTGGTAGGTGCCCTGCTGGGTGAAGTCCGCCGTGCCGGACGTGGCGTGGTTGATCTCGAACCAGCGGATCCCCCCGACCCCGCCCGAGGTGACGGTGATGTTCCCGATGAGCGCGTCATGGCCGTCGTTGAAGCGTCGGTAGGCCAGCCGGAACATCCCGCGGTCGCTCAGAGGTGTCGAGCAGGTCGCCCGTGCCCTGCTGCGGGCACGCCGCCCGGCCCGGGCGAGTACGGCGCCGGCGAGAGGAGCGTGCCGACCGTGAAGGTCGAGTTGGCCGGCGTCGCGAAGTCGGCGTGGAAGCGGAAGAGGGTCCATGTGCTCGTATTGCCCGAGCCCGACATCAGCACCGGGGCGGGCGCTCCGGCCGGAGGCGGGATCGAGCCGTCCAGGTCGCCCGGCAGCATCGCGTCGCTGTTCCCGTTGAACCAGCTCGGGTCGCGGAAGGTGACAAAGGTCGCCGGGTCGCCGGCGAGCATCGCCGCGCGGTCGAGCGCGAACGGCTCCGGGCCGAAGAACGCCGTGCCCGCCGAGTTGAAGACGTTCGTCGTCATGTAGTAGGCGTCGGGCCAGACGCTCAGCTTGGGGTAGTCGAAGAAGTCGCTGCCGAGGTGGAAGTCGTAACGGTTGTACGCCCCGGTCGCGTCGCTCGTCGTCGAGACCGCGACACATTCGTCGGTGATCCCGGGGCCCGCGAACTGCGAGATCACCCAGCGGTTGGCGAGCTGGTCGTAGAGGAGGACCGGGTCGCCGGCCCCACTGGTCTCGCAGACGCCGCCGAATCCGGACCAGAAGGAGCTGATCCCGACGGGACCGAAGACCGAGGCGCCGGTGGTCTTGTTGAAGACCTGCACGCCCTCGTTCACGATCTGGGCGTACTGCGTCGCGCCGACCTCGCCGTTGGTATCCGGAGGCGCGCAGTTGCACGAAACGCCCGGGAAGGGGATGCCGTCGAAGTTCAGGATGGGCGAAGGCATCGCGTTCGGGAAATGTCTGGTCTGGAGCGCCCCGTCGTGGCTGACGGCGGAGCCTGGGCGGCCCGTCTTCGGGTTCGGGTTCGCTTCGTGGTCCGGCGTCGGCCTCAGCGCAACGCGAGGCATGTCCCGAAGGGCCGGTGACGTGTCGTTCCTGACCGAATGACCGACGATCACCTTTCCATGGCCGCCAACCGCGGCGAGCTGGCCGGGCGCCGGCGCCTTGGTGAAGGGACGGGCAAGGCCGTGGCCGGACGGCGCCGCACCAGCCAGCACCACCCCCACCCCGGCCATGAGCGCGACGACGATCGTGCCGAGCACGACAGTCGCCCTCCTGCCGGTCCTCGGCAGCTCCAACAACGCGTGCACGATGTTCGTCAGCTTTCGCAACGGTCCCTCCCCGGTCGCAAAGTAAAAAAGCCCCTCGTACGACCCTAACACCCTCGACCCGGCCCGACAAGCGGGCCGGCTTGCGCGGATTACCTCCGGCGCGGGCCCTTGCCGACCTTGAGATTGACCCTGTGCCCGACGGCGAAGCGCCTGCCGGCCCTCGGCGCCTGGGACAGGACCCTCCCGCGCTTCCTCCGGGTCGAGAACTTCCTCGTCACGTGGCCGACGCGGCAGTGACGCGCCTTGATCCTCCGCTTGGCCGCGGGCAGCTTCAGCCCGACGACGCGCGGCACGACGCACCTACGCGGAGGCGGTGGTGGCGGCGGAGGCGGGGGCGGTGGTGGAGGAGGCGGTGGTGGAGGAGGCGGTGGTGGAGGAGGCGGTGGTGGAGGAGGTGGCGGTGGCGGTGGCGGTGGCGGCGGTGGTGGCGGTGGCGGCGGCGGTGGCGGCGGTGGCGGCGGTGGCGGTGGCGGCGGTGGCGGTGGCGGCGGAGGTGGCGGCGGAGGTGGCGGCGGAGGTGGCGGCGGAGGCGGAGGCGGAGGTGGAGGCGGAGGTGGCGGCGGAGGCGGAGGCGGAGGTGGCGGCGGAGGTGGCGGCGGCGGAGGTGGCGGCGGAGGTGGCGGAGGTGGCGGCGGAGGAGGTGGAGGTGGCGGCGGAGGCGGCGGACCGGTGCACTCCGTGATCCGGATCGAGTCGATCCGCCAGCCCTGAGCTCCGATCCCGCTGTCCGTCCCGAGGCGCCAGCGCAGCACAACGTTCTGTCCGGCCGCCGCCGGCGGCAGGTTGATCGTCGAGGTAACGAAGCCGTTCTGCGAATTCCCGGTCCAGGCCAAACGCCCGGCAAGCGGGTTCCCCAGGCCGGTCTGCAGCGTCCCGGTGTAGGTGCCCTGGACGAAGGTTCCGCCGGCCGCGGTTATCTCCTGGAAGGCGCCGCCGTTGATGCTGATCTCGAGGATGCCACCGTCGAAGGTGATCTCGGTGTAGTAGTTGTTGCGGAACGTGAGCTGCGCCTGCCCGGTCTGGATGGGGATGCTCGGCGAATCGAGGCGCTTGTCGCTCACGACCTGCGGGTTGTCGATGTAAGCGGCGTTCGGAGGCGAGTCGGCAGGCGGTTGGGGGAACCCGGTGCTCGAGGTCTCCCACAGCGGGGCCGGGCCCTGGGCGTTCGTGGCCGTCCAGCCCGCGGGCAGCGCCGGCGGAGTGACACCGTCGAAGTCCTCGCTGTAGATCGTCTGCGGATCGGGGCACGAAGTGGTCGCCGCGTCCAGCACCTCTGTGGCCGTCGTTGCGTTCCCGTCCGCGTCTCGGCCCCCGGCGGCGACGATCCTCCTGCTCCCGAGCACAGCCCCCGCCACGTACGACCGCGCGACGTTGAGGCTCGGCGCGTCCGCCCAGCTGTTGGTGAGCGGGTTGAAGCTCACCGTCGTCCCGCCGGTAGCCGGCGCGAACGGGAAGAGCGGGTTTCCGCCGCCGAAGCTCCAGAGCTTGCCGGCGGCCGCGGCGCTGCCGGCTAGGTTCGTCGGGCTCGGCATGGGGGCCTTCGCGGTCCAGGTGTTGGCGGCGACGTCGAAGTCCCAGGTGAGATCGAGCACGGTTCCGGCCGCGTCCTGCCCGCCCGCGACGTAGAGGTGGCCGCCGACGAGCCCGGACGCTGCGCCCCCGACCCCGTGCGGGATCGGCGCGAGCGTCGTGAACGTGCCGTTCTGGGGGTTGAACTCCCAGGTCGTCGTCTGGGCGCTGTTCACCGACATCGTGTTGTAACCCCCGACGAGGTAGATCTTGCCGGTGGCGCTGTTGTAGCCGGCGGCCATGAAGGCGCGGAAGTCCGGCATGTTCGCGGCCGCGCTCCACGTGCCGGTGCCCGGCGTGTCCTCGTAGACCCTCGTCGCCTTGCTGACGATGCCGGTGGCCGGATTCTCGCCGCCGAAGACGTAGACCTTCTGGGTGGGCGGGTAGTAGACGGCCGAGGCCCCCTCAACCGGGTCGGGCATCGGGTCCTTCGCCTCCCACCGCTCGTTCACCGGGTTGTAGCGGTACGTGTTGTCGACAACGGAGCCGGTCGTCGTCGAGAAGCCCCCGAAGAGGTAGGTGAAGACGTCGTTCGAGCTGGCCGCGCTGCCGTAGAGCGGCTGATCCATCGGCGTGACGACGTTCCAGGTCGCGTCGGGAGCGCCCGGGCCGGGGGTCGCGCCGGTGGGCGCGCTCGAGCCCAACGTCAGGACAGCCAGTAACGCCGCAAGCGCTGCAATCCGAAGAGCCTTGATGCTGGTCCCCTCCCCCCGGTCCGACCCGCGCACCGGTAACTGGCGCGGAGCTTAACGCACCCTACCGACGATCAGGTTGACGCGTGCGCCCCTGGCGAGCCTCTTGCCCGGCTTCGGGCGCTGCGAGAGAACGTGGTTTCGCTTCTTCCTGGACGGCAAGGTCGCTGCGAGGAGCAGGAGCAAGACGGCCGTGCTTGCTCTCGAGCTCAAGGTCCTCCCCTGGTCGCCGATTCGCACCGACCCTAACGCACCCTGGCGCCGGCGACCACCAAAGAGACGGGGCCGCATCGCTGCGGCCCCGTCCGGAACTGCTTATGTCGCTCGGATTACCTGCGCGGGCCCCTGCCGACCACCAGGTTGACCCTGTGTCCGGCGGCGAAGCGCCTGCCGGCCTTCGGGGCCTGGTGGAGGACGCGGCCGCGGAGACGCCTCGAGGAGTGCCTCCTCGTGATGTGCCCGACGCGGCAGTGGCGCGCCCTGATCTTCCTCTTGGCCACGGCCAGCCTGTTTCCGACCACCCGCGGGACGACGCACCTGCGCGGAGGTGGAGGCGGCGGTGGTGGAGGCGGTGGAGGCGGAGGAGGCGGTGGTGGAGGCGGTGGCGGAGGCGGAGGCGGCGGAGGCGGCGGAGGCGGCGGCGGAGGCGGAGGCGGCGGAGGCGGAGGCGGAGGCGGCGGAGGCGGCGGCGGCGGAGGCGGCGGTGGAGGCGGCGGAGGCGGTGGAGGCGGTGGAGGCGGCGGTGGAGGCGGCGGTGGAGGCGGCCCGCCCGGCACGTCAAGGGTCTCGGTGGTATCGAGCGAGACACTCGCGCCCTGCCGGCGACCGGCGGCGACCAGCTTGTTGCCGACGGCGCTGCCCTGGACGAAGGAGCCGGCCACGTTCATGTCCGGCCCGGTCTCCCAGGTACCGGTCGTCGGGTCGTAACCGAACGTCTCCCCCCCGGTTGTCGGAGCGAAGAACGCGCTGCTGACCTGCGACGACGGGGCATACGCGGCGAACGGGTTGCCCGAGCCGAACGACCAGAGCTTCCCTCCCGCAACGGCGCCACCCGGCACGTTGACCGCCAAGGGCATGTTCGGCCCCTGTGTCCACGTGTCGGTGGCGATGTCGTAGATGAAGAGCGTGTCGGCACCGTTCGCGAAGTCGTTGTTCCGCCCGCCGGCGACGTAGAGCTTGCCGTCGATGATCCCCGAGGCGGTCCCACCGATGCCGGTGACGGTCCCACCGGGGACGGTGATCATGTCGGCCTTCGGCGTGTAGGTGCCTGCAACCGGGTCGAACTCCCACGTGGTCTTCTCGACCGGGTCGATGAAGGCCGTGCTGTAGCCCCCGGCCAGATAGATCTTGCCGTTCGCCGGGTTGTAGCCCGAGGCCATGAACGCGCGCGGACCGGGCATGGTCGGCCCGGCGCTCCACGTATCCGTGGCGATGTCGTAGATCCGCAGCGCGTCGCTCGGCGGCGGGTTGTTGTTCGGATCGCGGGTGGCGCCGCCGAAGAGGTAGATCTTGTTCGTCGGCGGGTAGTAGACGGCCGAGGACATCAGCCCCATCGAATCGGGCATCGCCGCCATCGTCGTCCACGTGTCGGTGGCCGGGTCGTAGCGGTCGGTCCTGTTCAGGTCGCCCTCGGGGCCGGGCCCGAGGCTGAAGGCGTGGCCGCCGAACACGTAGCTGTACGTTCCGTCGGAGGCGGAGCCGCCGCCGAAGCCGTCGATCGGCTCCGGAGCAACGGTCTGCCAGGTGCTGCCGCCGCCGCCCGATGCGTTGTACGCAGCGAGCGCGTCGACGAGGCCGTAGCCGAACGAGTTGTTCGGGATATGGCCGGAGTCGCCGGGGATTCCGCCGCACGTCTGCGCCGGGCGAAACGGTCACGTTCGGGTTCGCCGTGTCCTGGAGCAGCGCCTTCGTGGCGGCGATGTCCCGCACGAGCGACGGCCGCGCCGACCAGAGCAGGGCGACGACGCCGACGACGTGCGGCCCGGCCATCGAGGTTCCGCTGAAGTTCGCGTAGGCGCTGTCGCTCGAGCTGGCCGACGAGCGGTTGTTCACTCCCGGCGCGGAGATGTTCGGCTTCAGCCGGTTCGAGCCGTCGACGGTCACCGGGCCGCGGCTGCTGAAGCCGGCAAGCGTGGCGGTGCTGTTCACCGCGCCGGTCGAGAAGCTGGCGTCGTAGATCGCAGGCGGGTCGCTGACGGTCGAGCAGCCTGGGCCCGCCGTTGCCCGCGGAGGCCTCGACGAAGATCCCCGCCGCCTGCGTGTTCTCGACGATCGTCTGGAGCGTGTCGAGCGCGCAGAGCTCGCTCGTCGGGCAGGTCCAGCTGTTGTTGATCACGTCCGGCCGCAGCGTCGGGTCCGGGTTCTGGTTGTTCAGGTCGGTCGGGGCGATGAAGAACTGGAAGCACTCCGTGTAGGTCTCCGGGCGGCCCGTCGCCCTGGTCCATGTTGCGGCAGCCCGATCCACTTCGCGCCCGGCGCGACGCCGATCTGGTTGCCGGCGCCGTCGTCGCCCGACGTCGTGCCGGTCGTGTGCGTGCCGTGTGAGTGTCGTCGTCGCACGGCGCCGGCGAGTCGTAGCCGCACGGGTTCGTGCCGTTGCCGCCGATCGTCGCTGTGGATCGAGTCGTGCCAGTTGTAGTTGTGGTCGGCGGTCGCGCCGTCCCAGCCTCTGTAGTGCGGCTTGAGCGCGTTGTGCGTCCAGCGCATGCCGGTGTCCTGGTTGCCGATCACCATCCCCTGGCCCGTGTAGCCGAGCGCCCACAGATCGGGCGCGTGCACCATGTTCACGCCGTACTCGATCGTCGACGGCGAGTGCTTCGCCGGCGGCTGCAGCGCCGTGAAGGCGTTCAAGGCCGGCGGTGCGGCGGTCTGTCGAGCCAGTACGAGGCGTCGTTGGCCTCGATCTTGGCGACGTCGGGCCGGGCACGCGAGATCCTGGACGAGCGCCCGGTCGCCCTGTTCGACGAAGATCAGGTTCGCCACCCAGAAGGAGTGGTAGGTGACGCCGCGGGCCGTCGAGCAGTCGCCTTCAGCGGCGCCTGCGTGTTGTGCGGCCTCGGCCTTGAGCGTCTTGTAGACGTACCGGCCGCGGGCGTCCTGGTTCTTCATCCCGTAGGCCCGGCTGAGGTCGGCCTGCGCCTTGAGCTGGATCACGAACGAGGCCTGCTGTCCGGAGGCGGTATCCGACAGGACCAGGTTCTGGACCTTGCCGGTATAGCCGGCTCGACTCGCTTGCGCCGCTCCGTTGCCCCCCAGGACTACGGGCGCGGTCGCCGCAGCGAGTGCCAGAACGGCGAGCCCGACAATGAGCTTGGTTCTTCGTCGCACGGGTTTCCCTCCCCTATGTCACGTTGACCTTGGCAAAGACAAGCTTGCTTACCTCCTCCTCGGGCCTTTACCGACCACGAGGTTGACCTTGTGTCCTGCCGCGAAGCGCCTGCCGGCCTTCGGGGCCTGGTGCAGCACCCGGTTCCGCTTGCGTGCGCTCGAGAACTTCCGCGTCACCCTGCCGACCCGGCAGTGGGCGCGGCGGATCCTCGCCTTGGCCGCGGGCAGCTTTTTGCCGACGACTCGTGGCACGACGCACCTGCGCGGAGGCGGTGGTGGCGGAGGCGGCGGAGGCGGCGGCGGAGGCGGCGGCGGGGGTGGAGGCGGAGGCGGTGGCGGTGGCGGTGGAGGAGGCGGCGGCGGAGGCGGAGGAGGCGGCGGCGGGCAGCCGGGGAACTTGAACGAGGCGATCCTCGTCGCCCAGCCGATCGACGAAGTGGTGCTGTAGTACTCGTCCGTGTACCAGAACGTGCAGTCGTCGGTCGGGTCGATCGCCATCGACGTGTAGTCGCCCCAGCGCTGGCTGCCGGTCTGGGAGCCGCCGCCGACGACCGAGCTCGCCTCGCCCTGCGGCATCTGGTTCAGGGGGTCGCCTGCCAGGCGGCCCGTGTAGCTGACGCCCGGGAAGACGGCGGTGTTCGAGACGCTGTAACCGAGCGCCATGTCCCCGAGGCGGTCCTGGGCGATGCTCCCCATCCAGCGATGGATTCCGTCGGTGAGGCCCGGCGCGTAGGTCGAGTCCTGGAAGAGGACCGGACTGGCGTTCGGGCTGCGGATCTCCCACCAGCGGACGCCCGACACCTCGCCCCCGGGCCCGGTGCCGGCCGAGACCGACTGGTTGGTGACGAGCGACTCGTGGCCCCCGAAATTGCGGTATGCCAGGCGGAACGTCGGTCGCTGGCGGTAGCCGAGGTGGTCGAGCCTGTTCGCCGTGCCCGGCTGCGGGATGCAGGAGCGGGTTCCGCCGCAGAGCGCCATGACCGAGTTGAACGGCGCAGTTGGGAGCGTGTTGGAGTACACGAACGTCGAGTTCGCCGGGGTGACGAAGTCGGCATGGAACTTGAACAGGTTCAGCGCGTCGGACGGCGCGCCGTAGGGACCGTTGTTGTCCTGTGAGCCGACGAAGTAGTTCGGGCTGCCCGCCGGGGGCGGCGTGCTCCCGTCGAGGTCCGAGGGGAGAAGGCCGTCGCCGGTCAGGTAGGCCGGCGAAGGCGGAACGAGGAAGGAGATCACGGTCGGGTTCGGGTTGCCGGCGAGCATCTGGGCGCGGTTGGCCGCGTAGGCGCCGTCCCCGACGAACGTCGTCCCGCCGGCGAACTCGCGCGTGCTGATGTAGTAGGCATCTGGCCAGACGGCGTACTTCGGGTAGTCGCCGAAGTTGCTTCCGCCCCCGACTGGGAACGCCCAGCGGTAGTACGACCCGGTCGGGTCGCTGGTCGTCGAGAGCGCCACGCAGTTCAGGTACGGCGCCGCAGCCGTGAACTGGCTCAGCAGCCAGCGGTTGGCGAGCCGGTCGTACACGACGACGGGGTCGCCGTCGTTTCGCGTCTGGCAGCCGCCGCCGAAGCCGGCCCAGAGCGTGTTGTTCGCCGCCGGGCCGTAGAGCGAGGTACCGACCTTGTTGAAGATCTGGAAGCTGAGGTTGACCATCTCGACGATGTGGCTCGGGCCGACCGCCGCGTTCGGATCCGGCGGCGAGCAGTTGCAGGCATTGCTCATGCCGTTGAAGCTGACGGTCGGCGACGGGATCTCGCCCGCGCGTCCGACCGAGCGCTGCGCAGCCGGATCGGCCCGCACGCCTGCGCCGAGCGGGACCGGAGCCCCTGCGTCGTCGTCGCGCTTCGCGCCCTTCGCCGGGAGCGGCGAGATCGAGCGGAGCGGCGGCGAGATGTCGAACTTGACGGCCGTGGTGACCGTCGGGCCGCTGTTCGCTCCCCGGCCGGGCAGTGTCGCCCGGAGGCCCTTGCTTTCGCTCGCGCCCGAGGGCCGGTCGAGCGCCCCCTGGGTGGCCTTGCCGAGCGATCCTCCGCTCAGGTGCGTGCTGGCGATCCCCGTCGCGGCGAATGCCAGAACGGCGAACCCGACAGTGAGCTTGGTTCTTCGTCGCACGGGTTTCCCTCCCCTATGTCAGTTTGACCTTGGCAGAAACAACGCTTGCTTACCTCCTCGGGCCCCTCCCGACCACGAGGTTGACCCTGTGTCCGGCGGCGAAGCGCCTGCCGGCCTTCGGGGCCTGGTGGATGACGCGGCCGCGGAGACGCCTCGAGGAGTGCCTCCTCGTGACGCGCCCGACGCGGCAGTGGCGCGCCCTGATCTTCCGCTTGGCCACGGGCAGCCTGTTTCCGACGACGCGTGGCACGACGCACCTGCGCGGAGGCGGAGGCGGAGGCGGCGGCGGAGGCGGCGGTGGCGGCGGCGGAGTGGCGGCGGCGGAGGTGGCGGTGGAGGCGGCGGTGGTGGCGGAGGCGGTGGCGGAGGTGGCGGTGGCGGAGGTGGTGGCGGCGGAGGCGGAGGTGGCGGGGGCGGCGGGGGTGGCGGAGGTGGAGGCGGCGGAGGCGGTGGAGGTGGCGGTGGCGGTGGCGGTGGCGGTGGCGGTGGCGGTGGCGGAGGCGGTGGCGGTGGCGGTGGCGGTGGCGGTGGCGGTGGCGGCGGTGGCGGTGGCGGCGGCGGAGGCGGTGGCGGCGGCGGAGGTGGCGGCGGTGGTGGCGGCCCGGAGCATTCGGGGAACTTGAACGAGCCGATCCGCGTGCTCCAGATCGGCGGGTTGTTGCTGCCGTCCGTCTGGGTGTCGATGTACTCGGTCGTGTACCAGAACGTGCAGCCGTCGGCCGGGTCGACGCTCATCGAGCTGTAGTCGCCCCAGCGGTGGCAGGCACTGCCGCCGCAGGTGCCGGTCTGCGAGCCGTTGCCCGCGATCAGCTGCCCCTCGCTCTGCGGCAGCGTGTTCGCCGGATCGGTAGCCAGCCGGCCCGCGTAGCCGATGCTCGGGAAATTCGGGCTCGTCCCGTTCGAG
The DNA here is from genome assembly GCA_963779895.1 of uncultured Actinomycetes bacterium. GTDB lineage: Bacteria > Actinomycetota > Thermoleophilia > Gaiellales > Gaiellaceae > AC-32. The sequence goes on from CAWAAD010000001.1 coordinate 541,742, forward strand.
GTCGAGTAGCCGATCGCCACATTGCCGTCCTGGTCGGCGGCGATGCTTCCCATCCACCGGTTCAGCGTTGCGTCCGGCGCGTAGATCTGCTGCTGCAGCGGCGTCGTCGAGATCGTTCCTCCGGTCACGTTGAGCTGTGCCCACTGCGGCCGGTTGGTCGGGCCGGCCCGTGCCGTGTGGACCACCCAGAGCGACTCCGAGCCGCCGACCTTGCGGTACTGGACTTTCTGCATCATCCGGTCGCCGAGCGAGTCGAGCGTGTTGGTCGTGTTCGGCTGCGGCACGCTCGCCGGAGCCGAGTAGCTCGCCTGGCTGACGTTGGTCGCAGCGCTGAGCGTGCCGCCACCGCCGCAGTTGGCGCCCGCGGTGAAGGTGCGCACCTTGAACGCGAAGAGGCTGAGCGACTCGCTGACGAAGTAGTCCGGCGTCCCGGCCGGAGGCAGCCCGGTTGCGCCGGGCGCCTCGAGGTTGCTCGGGATCATCGTGAACGCGTCCGGCCCGGTGCCGGCAAGGAAGCCGATCGCACCGGTCACGGCCTGGCCGGCGTACATGTCGCTCTTGCTCAGCGAGCCGAAGCCGCTGCCGTTGTACGAGGCCCCGTTGAGGAAGCCGTTGAAGGCGAAGTAGAGGCAGTCGCTCCAGATGCCGAACTTCGGGTAGTCGTTGAGCGTATTGACCGGGACGGCGCCCTGGTCCATGCGGATGTCGTACAGGAACCAGCCGCCGGTGACCGGGTTGCTCGTCTGCGAGACGGCGATGCACTGGTCGAAGGGGCCCGTCGTAGTGGACGCGTAGGCGAGGTGAGTGAGGATCCAGCGGTCGGCCATAGGGTCGTGGATCACGACCGGGTCACCGCCGCCGTGGCCGTCGCAGAAAGTTCCGGCACCGGCCCACAGCGCGTTCTCGGTGAAGCCGGCGACCCGTGTGCCCGTCGCCTTGTCGAAGATCCCGTAGGAGCTGTTGACCGACTGGATGTAGTAGGTCGGGCCTACGTCACCGTTCGTGTCCGGTGGCGTGCCGGCGCCGCACTGGCCGCCGGTGCACGAGTCCGTCCTCTTCAGGCCGGCGAAGTTCGCGATCGGGCTCGGCATCTGCCCGAGCGAAGGGTTCGGCGCCTGCGGAACGGCGTGGCCGCTCGCATGTTTGAAGCTCTGCGGCTCCTCGAGCTCGGGCTTCAGCCTCGTCCGCGCCGCGACCTGGGGCAAGTCGCGGACGTCGCCGTTGAACACCTTCGGGGCGACTTTGGGGAGCGAATGGGCGACGGCGCTCCCGTTCGAGGGGCCGCCCGAGCCACCTGTCGTCGCATGTGCTGCGACGACTGTCATGCCCGCCGCGAGGACGAGGAGCGTGACGACCAGACCCCGACGGCCAAGCCGTCGTCCCAGAACCTTCATTTTTCCCTCCCCTGCGCGAGCAGCTCCGCCGCGACGAGACCCCCTCGTCCGAACAGGCTGCGATTAACGCTCGATATATCACATGGACGGCGCTTCCTCAACGCCCGGCTTCCGGTTACTTCCTCGGCCCCTTCCCCAGCTTGAGGTTGACCTTTGCACGGTCGTGGAGCTTCCTCCCGCGCTTCGGGCTCTGCGCAACCACGCGGTTCTTCCGCGCCTTGGTCGAGAAGACGCGCCGGACCTTGCCCCTGCGGCAGTGCGCCTGCGAGAGCTTGCGCACGGCCTTGGTCAGCGTCAGGCCGATGACCTTCGGGACTGTGCACACGGTGGGCGGAGGCGCGGGCGGAGGCGGCGCGGCGATGCACTGCGGGAACCTGAACGAGCCGATCCGCGTGTTCCAGCTCCCGGTGCTGCCGCCCGCCTGGTCGGCGTAGTACTCGCTCGTGAACCAGAACGTGCAGCCGTCGGAGGGGTCGACGCTCATCGAGGAGTAGTCGCCCCAGCGGTGGCAGGGCGCGCCGCCGCAGGTGTTCACCTGCGAGCCGCTCCCGGCGACGAGCTGCGTCTCGCCCTGCGCCAGCGTGTTCGGCGGATCGCCGGCCAGCCGCCCCGAGTACGCGATGCTGGGGAAGCTCCCGGCGCTCGAGGTCGAATAGCCGAGCGCGACGTTGCCGTCGTGGTCGGCGGCGATGCTCCCCATCCAGCGGTTGAGCGTCGTGTCCGGCGAATAGATCTCCTGCTGTGCGGGCGTCGTCGAGATCGTCCCGCCGGTGACGTTGAGCTGTGCCCACTGCGGCCGGTCGGTCGAGCCGGCCCGTGCCGTGTGGACGACCCAGAGCGACTCGGCGTCGCCGACCTTGCGGTACTGGACCTTCTGCATCAGCCGGTCGCCGGTCGAGTCGAGCAGGTTCGTGGTGTTCGGCTGCGTCACGTCCGCGCCGGGGAAGGAGTAGGCCGCCTGGCCGACGGTCGTGGGCGCGCTGAGATTCCCGCCCCCGCCGCAGTTCGAGCCGGGTGTGAGCTTGCGCACCTTCCAGCTGAAGTTCGCGATCGACTCGCTGACGAAGTAATCGCGCGTGCCGGCGGGCGGCAGTCCGGTCGGGCCGGAGGCCTCGAGGTTGCCGGGGATCATCGTGAACGCATCGGGGCCGGTCCCCGCCAGGAACCCGAGCGCGCCCGTCAGGGGAGCGCCTGAGTAGAGGGCGCTGCGGCTGAGGGAGCCGAAGCCGGCGCCGTTGTAGCTGCCGGAGGGCATCTGGTAGCCGTTGAAGGCGAAGTAGAGGCAGTCCGTCCAGATCCCGAACTTCGGGTAGTCGTTGAGCGTGTTCGCCGGAACCTGGCCCTGATCCATCCGGACCGTGTACAGGAACCAGCCGCCGCCGACCGGGTCGCTCGAGCGCGAGACGGCGATGCACTCGTAGAAGGGGCCTGTCGAGGCGGCCGGCCCGTAGGCGAGGTGGGTCAGGATCCAGCGGTCGGCCAACGGGTCGTGGAGCACGACCGGGTCGCCGCCGCCGTTCCCGTCGCAGAACGTCCCGGTGCCGGAGAAGAGCGCGTCCTCGGTGAAGGCGGCGATCCGGGCGCCGGTCGTCTTGTCGAAGATCCCGTACGAGACGTTGACCCCCTGGATGTAGACGGTCGGCCCGACGTCTCCGTTGGTGTCGGGCGGGATGCCGCCGCCGCATTGGCCGCCGGTGCAGATGTCGGTCCTGCTCAGACCGGGGAAGTTCAGGCTCGGGCTCGGCATCTGACCGAGGGTCAGGTTCGGCGTTTGCACGGCGGCGCGGCCGACGCGTTCCTGCTTCAGGGTCTGGGGCGCCTCGAGCTCGGCCTTGAGTCTCTGCTTCGTCGCGATCTGCGGCAGGTCGCGGACATCGCCCTTGAACACTTTCGGGGCGACCTTCGGAAGCGCTACGGCAGGGGCCCCGGCCTTCCTGGCGGCTGGCGTTCCGCTCTGCCCGGTCGTCGCCTGCGCCGCGACGGTCACGCCTGCCCCAATCACGAGCAACGCGACCACCGCTGCACCGCGACGGCCCATCCGCCGGCCGATCAAGCTCATCCTGCGCCCTCCCTCTCCGGAGCAGCCAGCCGGGTGCGAGACCCCCTCGCGCGGACGAGCTGCGATTCCAGCTCGGTATAACACATGCGATTCGGCGCCACAACACCCGCTCCGGGGATCGTGAAAGAAAAGCGGGCCCGATCTCCGAAGAGACCGGGCCCGCTCTGAGCTACGGGTTTGTTGGCTTGTCGGTTAGCGCCTCCTTGGGCCCCTCCCGACCACCAGGTTGACCCTGTGTCCGGCCGCGAAGCGCCTGCCGGCCCTCGGGGCCTGGTGGATGACGCGGCCGCGGAGACGCCTCGAGGAGTGCCTCCTCGTCACGCGCCCGACGCGGCAGTGGCGCGCCCTGATCTTCCGCTTGGCCACGGGCAGCCTGTTCCCGACGACGCGTGGCACGACGCACCTGCGCGGAGGCGGAGGCGGCGGCGGAGGTGGCGGTGGCGGTGGCGGTGGCGGTGGCGGTGGTGGAGGTGGAGGTGGAGGTGGAGGCGGAGGTGGTGGCGGTGGAGGCGGCGGTGGCGGTGGCGGTGGAGTCACATTTTCTCCGCGCAGCCTGAAGCCCTGATCGGGGCCGCCGGCGGTCGGAATGCAGGTGGTCTTGCGCGTCCAGCTCGGACAGATGCCGAACCCGCCGCCCGGGTTCTGCCAGGCGGCGCCCGAGTTGGACTGAACGGTCCGGTCGGTCCAGCCCCACTCGCCGCCCGGGCTGAAGTTCATCACGGCCTGCACCTCGACCCAGTACGTGCCGGCGGTCAGGCTGACCGGGCTGGAAAGCGAGACCATCCAGACACTGCCCGCCTGCGTGTAGCTCTGAGCGAGTCGCTCCGCGAGCAGCGTCCCGGGCAGAGTGGACGAGTTCGAGTAGAAGCGAACGTTGAAGCTGTTCGCCGGCCCCGGGCCGTTGAAGTAGACCCCGTTGGCGTCGACCGCTTCGACGTTCCAGGTGGTCGCAGCCGGCACGACGAAGTCGTCGGCGAGATCGTCGGTGAAGGTGGGCTCGTCGCCGAACTGCTGCGAGTTGCTGGCACTACCGCTCAGGTTGTCCATCTGCTCGTAGAGCACGCCGGGAGGCGGTGGCGGAGGACCGGCTCCCACCACGTCGACGCTGTACTGCGAGCAGCCCGCGTTCGGGGTCACCTCGTGGACGTTGATGAACGCGTGGGCGCCGGCTCCCAGGAAGAACGAGTACGCCTGCGTGGGGTTCGGGCTGGAGCCGCTATCGGCCTGCCAGTTCTCGAGGATGTTCGCAGGATTGAAGGTCGGACTGTACGCACCCGAGAAGATGAAGTTCGTCCCCGTGCAGGCCGTGTTGAGGGTCACCTCGACACACGAGGGCGAGCCGGTGCTGTTGACGATCTCGTACAGGTCGTAGTGGCGCGCGGCGGAGTCCCCGAAGATGGCGCCGCTCGTCGGCGATGCGCAGGTACTCGCAATGCCGCTTCGGAACAGGCGGTCCGTCTGCGTCGGGTCCGATCCGTCGATCGCGCCCTCGAAATGCGCGCTCCCCCCTGGCCTCCTCAGAACCGCCCTGTGGCTTGCCGGGACTACGGGCGGGCGGGCGGTAGCGCGGCTGCTGCGCGCGGTCGCGTGCCCAGGCCTCAAGCCCACGTCCGAGGTGCGGTTTGCGACGTTGCCGGCGCGCGAGTGCACCGCTGCTCCGGAGCTCATCGTCGGTGCGGCGGTCCTCGCCTGCGGTCTGGACTGCGCCGGTGCAGCGCCGGCCCATGCGGTCAGGCCGAAGGCGGCGCCGGAAACCACGGCGGCAAACGCCGCGGTCACAAAGAGCTTCCTCATTCTCCCCTCCTCTGCTTTGACGGCTGACCCCAGAGGGTCTGTTGGCGTTCGTACTTCTTCGCTCAAGTTCTTACTCCTGCGAGCGAGCAAAAGCAAGCACCGGAAACGCAGCGGGGCCCCACCGCCGAAGCGATGGAGCCCCATTGACGTACAGGTTTCTGCAGTGCGTGCTGTCGGTTAGCGCCTCCTTGGGCCCCTCCCGACCACCAGGTTGACCCTGTGTCCGGCGGCGAAGCGCCTGCCGGCCTTCGGGGCCTGGTGGATGACGCGGCCGCGGAGACGCCTCGAGGAGTGCCTCCTCGTCACGTGCCCGACGCGGCAGTGGCGCGCCCTGATCTTCCGCTTGGCCACGGGCAGCCTGTTTCCGACGACGCGTGGCACGACGCACCTGCGTGGTGGCGGCGGTGGTGGCGGAGGAGGCGGTGGTGGCGGAGGCGGTGGCGGTGGCGGTGGCGGTGGAGGTGGCGGTGGTGGCGGTGGTGGCGGCGGCGGCGGAGGCGGCGGAGGCGGCGGAGGCGGTGGTGGTGGAGGTGGCGGCGGTGGAGGCGGTGGAGGCGGAGGTGGTGGCGGCGGAGGCGGCGGTGGCGGCGGTGGGCCCCCGCAGCCGTCGACGCTGACCGTGTCCACACGCCAGCCCTGATGGGAGACGCTGTTGTCGCTCGCCATCCGGAAACGCAGGACGACGTCGTGGCCGTTGACCGAGGCCGGCAGGTTCGCGGTCGTGGTGATGAAGCCGCCCGAGTTCCCGGTCCAGGCCTGGCGGCCCGCGATCGGGCTGCCGAAGCTGGTCGAGATCGTCCCCGTGTAGCCGCCGGTGACGAAGCTGCCGCCGGCATCGAGGATGTCCTGGAACGCCCCGCCGTCGACCGAGATCTCGAGCACGCCGCCGTCGAAGCCGGTCTCGAGCTCGAAGTTGTTCCGGAAGGTGACCGTCGCCGAAGCGCTCGAGATCGCCAGGCTCGGCGAGTCGAGGTAGTTGTCGAGGATGTTGACCGGGTCAGGGCTGAAAGCCGCATTCGGGGGCGTATCGGCCGGCGGCGGTGGATCGCCGCTGTCCGAGGTCACCCACGGCGGGAAACCGCCCGCGTTCTGACCCTGCGTCGCCGTCCAGCCGGCCGGAAGCGCGGGAGGCGTGACGCCGTCGAAGTTCTCGTCACAACCGCCTCCACCGCCGCCACCGACGGCCCGATAGAGGTGCTCGTCCAGGAAGACGAAGCTGGGCGTCAGGCCGCCGGTCGACCAGATCTCCCCGCCGGAGCGGCCGGTGGTATAGAAGCCGGCCTGGTTTGCCTGGCGCGCCGAAGGCAACGGATCGGCAACGGTGCTCCACGAGCCTGAGGGCCAAGCGCTCAGATCGAGCTGGTTGACCTCGGTCGAACCGTCGAAGAAGGTGCCGCCGCTCGGATCGCCTCCAAGGGCATACAAATGCGTTCCGTCCGATGCGAGCCCGAAGTCGGCCCGCTGTGGCGTGAACGTCGGCCCTGTGCTCCACGTGCCGTTGGACATGTCCAGGCGGAGCGTGGTGTCGAGGTTGGCTCCCGGGCTGGACGCGCCCCAGCCGCCCACGACGTAGAGGTACTGGCCGACCTGCCTGTAGCCGCTGAGGAAGAAGCTCACGGGGGCAGGCGTGCCCGCGCTCCATGTATTCGTGGCGACGTCGTAGATCGAGAGGATGTTCGTCGCGGCACCGCCGCCGGCCAGCCCACCGGCGACATAGATCTTGCCGCCGAAGCCTCCGGACGCGGCGCCGTAGCTGCTATCGACGCCCGGCCGCGCGGGACCGGACGTCCAGCTGTTCCCGGCGATGTCGTAGATGCGCATGAGATTTGCGCCCTGGTCGCCGTCGACGACGTAGATCTTCCCGTCGAGGTAGGCGCCGGACGGTGCCTCCGAAGCTTGGGGGATTGCTGCCAGCGGCGTCCAGGCGTTCGTTGTCGCGTTGTAGCGCCGGACCGCGTCGACGATCGACCCATCCGAGACGCCGGAGATGACATAGGCGTCCTCGCCGAGCTGGGCGAAGGCGTAGCGCACGATGCTCGTTGGGTAGGGCGTACCGGCCGCCCACGACAACGGCTGTTCATGCCCTGCGCTCCCTCGCCCGGGCGTGATCCCCACCAGAGAGGCGGGCGGCCCGGCGCTCCGCGCCCTGCTCTTGCCTGAACTTCTCGCCGCGCCTGCGAGCGCGGTCAGCAGCAGCGCTGCAGCGACCACGAGCACAAGCGCAGCTGTCCCAAGGATCTTCCTCCTCATTCGGTCCCCTCCCCAGTAGACGGCCGACCCCAGCAGGGGTCTGTTGGCGTTCGTACTTCTTCGCTCAAGTTCTTACTCCTGCGAGCGAGCAAAAGCAAGCACCGGAAACGCAGCGGGGCCCCACCGCCGAAGCGATGGAGCCCCATTGACGTACAGGTTTCTGCAGTGCGTGCTGTCGGTTAGCGCCTCCTTGGGCCCCTCCCGACCACCAGGTTGACCCTGTGTCCGGCCGCGAAGCGCCTGCCGGCCCTCGGGGCCTGGTGGATGACGCGGCCGCGGAGACGCCTCGAGGAGTGCCTCCTCGTGACGTGCCCGACGCGGCAGTGGCGCGCCCTGATCTTCCGCTTGGCCACGGGCAGCCTGTTCCCGACCACGCGTGGCACGACGCACCTGCGCGGAGGCGGAGGCGGTGGCGGAGGCGGTGGTGGCGGAGGTGGTGGTGGTGGTGGCGGAGGTGGCGGAGGCGGAGGTGGCGGAGGTGGCGGAGGTGGCGGAGGCGGAGGCGGTGGCGGTGGCGGTGGCGGAGGTGGCGGCGGTGGTGGCGGAGGCGGTGGTGGAGGCGGTGGCGGTGGAGGTGGCGGTGGTGGTGGAGGCGGTGGTGGAGGCGGTGGTGGTGGAGGCGGTGGTGGTGGAGGCGGTGGTGGTGGAGGCGGAGGTGGCGGAGGCGGTGGCCCGCCGGTCACGTCCAGGGTCTCGGTCTGAGTGGTCGTCGAGGAGCCGTTGTAGCCGCCCGCTGCGACCAGCTTGTCCGAGACCGCACTGCCTTCCACGAACGAACGCGCCATGTGCAGGCTCGGCTGCGTTGCCCAGGCGTTCGCGCCCGGGTCGTAGCTGTAGGTCGTCCCTGTGGTGTCCGGGCCGAGCAGGTTGATGCTGCGGCCGCTGGCCAGGTACGGCGCGAACGGGTTGCCACCGCCGAAGACCCAGAACAGGCCACCGGCGACGCCGCTGCCGGGGACGTTGTCCGCGGCCGGCAGGTTGGCGCCGGTTGTCCAGCTGTTGCCGGCGATGTCGTAGTCGTAGAGCGTGTTGACGACGGTGTTGCTCGCGTCACGCCCGCCTGCGACGTACAGATGGCCATTGAGGATTCCGGAGCCGGCTCCGCCCAGCGGATGCGGCATCGCCGCCTTCGAGGTGAAGGTGTTGGCGACCGGGTCGTACTCCCAGGTGTCGGGCTGGGCGCTGGTGACGTCGCCCGTGTTGTAGCCCGTGGCCAGATAGATCTTGCCGTTGTCCGGGTCGTAGCCCGAAGCCATGAAGCTGCGGATGTCGGGCATGTTCGCGCCCGAACTCCAGGTGTTACTGGCGATGTCGTAGATGCGGGTGACGTTGTAGTTCGTCCCGCTGACCGCGTCCTCTCCGCCGAACACGAAGATCTTGTTCATCCCCGGGACGTATGCGGCCGAGGCCATGATGGCCGGCGACGGCATGTCCGCAAGCGACGACCAAGTGTCCGTGGCCGTGTTGTAGCGGTAGGAGTTGGCGAGGGTGCCCGACTGGCTGAACGAGTAGCCGCCGAAGTGGTAGCTGTACGTCCCGTCGGAGGCCGTGGCCGCACCGTAGGTGTCGATCGGCTTGGGCGCGACGATCTGCCAGCCCGGTGGAGGTGGTGGCGGCGGAGGCGGCGGTGGTGGAGGCGGGCCGCCGCCACAGTCGCTGACGCTGACCGTGTCGACGCGCCAGCCCTGATGGGAGACGCTGTTGTCGCTCGCCATCCGGAAGCGCAGGACGACGTCGTGGCCGTTGACGGAGGCCGGCAGGTTCGCGGTCGTGGTGATGAAGCCGCCCGAGTTCCCGGTCCAGGCCTGGCGGCCCGCGATCGGGCTGCCGAAGCTGGTCGAGATCGTCCCCGTGTAGCCGCCGGTGACGAAGCTGCCGCCGGCATCGAGGATGTCCTGGAAAGCTCCGCCGTCGACCGAGATCTCGAGCACGCCGCCGTCGAAGCCGGACTCGAGCTCGAAGTTGTTGCGGAAGGTGACCGTCGCCGAAGCGCTCGTGATCGGAAGGCTCGGCGAGTCGAGGTAGTTGTCGAGAATGTTGCTCGGGTCAGGGCTGAAAGCCGCATTCGGGGGCGTATCGGCCGGCGGCGGTGGATCGCCGCTGTCCGAGGTCACCCACGGCGGGAAACCGCCCGCGTTCTGACCCTGCGTCGCCGTCCAGCCGGCCGGAAGCGCGGGAGGCGTGACGCCGTCGAAGTTCTCGTCACAACCGCCGCCGCCGCCGCCCGTGGTCCCGTTGAGCCTGAAGCCGTTGTCGGGGCCCCCGGCGGTCGGAATGCAGGTGGTCTTGCGGTCCCAGGTAGGACAGACGGCGAAACCGCCGCCCGGGTTCTGCCAGGCGGCACCCGAGTTGGACTGGGTGATCCGGTCGGTCCAGCCCCACTCACCTCCGGTGCCGAAGTCCATCACGGCTTGCACCTCGACCCAGTACGTGCCGGCGGTCAGGCTGACCGGGCTGGAGAGGTTGACCGTCCAGACACCTCCAGCCTCGGTGTAGCTCTGGGCGAGCCGCTCCGCGACCATCGTCCCGGGCAGGGTGGACGAGTCCATGTAGAAGCGGACGTTGAAGCTGTCCGCCGGCCCCGGGCCGTTGAAGTAGACCCCGGCAGCATCGACCGAAGTGACGTTCCAGGTGGTCGCGGACGGAACGACGAAGTCGTCAGCGCCGTCGCTGCTGAAGTCGGTGAAATCGCCGAACTGCTGCGAAAGGCTGGCAGATCCGCTCAGGTTGTCCATCTGCTCGTAGAGCACGCCAGGAGGAGGCGGCGGTGGTGGTGGAGGTGGTGGCGGAGGAGGTGGCGGCGGACCGCCGGCTGGATCGGCTCCGACCACGTCGACCGTGTAGTGCGAGCAGCCCGCGTTCGCGGTCACCTCGTGGACGTTGATGAACGCGTGAGCGCCATCCGCCAGGTCGAACGAGTACGTCTGCGGGATGCCGATGTCCGGGCTGCTGCCCGAGTCGGACTGCCAGTTCTCGAGGATGTTGGCCGGGTTGAACGTCGGACTGTACGCCGCCGAGAAGACGAAGTTCGTCCCGGTGCAGACATCAGTGGCGACGGTCACCTCGACACAGGAACTCGAGCCGGTGTTGTTCACGATCTCGTAGAGGTCATAGTGGTGTGGGGCCCCGTCGCCGAAGACGCCCGGGCTCGTCGGCGAGGCGCAGGTACCCGGAATGCCGCTTCGGAACAGGCGATCCGTCTGCGTCGGGTCCGACCCGTCGATCGCGCCCTCGAAATGCGCGCTGGTCCGTCGCTTCGTCAGGATCGCCGTGTGGCTTGCCGGGACTGCCGGCGGATGGGCAGTGGCGCCATGCCGGCTGCTGTGCGCGGGCGCGTGCCTGGCCGGTGAACCGACGTCCGTGCGTGCAATCGCGGCCTTGCCGGCGCGCGAGTGCACAGCTCCGCCGGAAGCCGGTCCCGCCGAGTTGAGCATCGGTACGGCGGTTCTCGTGTGCCGTGCCGGTGCGGATCCGTCCCGCGCCGCACCCGCGAGGGCGCTCGCCCCCAGCGCGGTGACACACAGCATGACGGCGAACGCCGCCGTCCAAAGGAACTTGCTCCTCATGCGGTCCCCTCCCCTGTCGACTAGTAGCGGCCGTTCCTGGCCGTAGGTGGGTTCTTACTCCTTTGGCCCGAGAAAATCAAGCGTTCGGGCCGCTATCTGCGCCTTGCCTTGCCGACCACGAGGTTGACGCGGTGTCCTGCCGCGAAGCGCCTGCCGGCCTTCGGGGCCTGATGGATGACCCGGCCGCGCAGACGTCGCGTGGAGAACTTCCTGGTCACGCGCCCGACGCGGCAGTGGGCGCGGCGGATCCTCGGCCTTGGCCGCGGGCAGCTTCTTCCCGACGACCCTCGGCACGACGCACCTGCGCGGTGGCGGTGGAGGGCGGCGGCGGCGGAGGCGGCGGAGGCGGAGGCGGAGGTGGCGGAGGTGGAGGAGGCGGCGGCGGAGGTGGAGGAGGCGGCGGCGGCGGCGGCGGCGGTGGCGGTGGCGGCGGAGGCGGAGGTGGAGGTGGTGGCGGAGGCGGAGGCGGAGGTGGCGGCGGCGGGGGCGGGGGCGGCGGCGGGGGCGGGGGCGGGGGCGTGCACTCGCTGATGGCGACCGTGTCGACACGCCAGCCGCTCCCGGAAACGCTGCTGTCGCTCCCCATCCGCCAGCGGAACACGACGTCGTGGCCTGCGGCAGCGGCGGGCAGGTTCACGGTCGTCGTCGCGAACCCGCCCGAGCTGCCGGTCCAGGCCTGCCGGCCGGCGAGTGGGTTCCCGAAGCTGGAGCTGATCGGTCCGACGTAACCGCCCTCGGCGAAGCTCCCACCGGCCTCGACGATGTCCTGGAAGACGCCGCCGTCGATCGAGATCTCGAGCACGCCGCCGTCGTAGGTGCTCTCGAGGCTGTAGTTGCTGCGGAAGGTGAGCTTGTCGAAGGTGCCGGCGATCGGGATGCTCGGCGAGTCGAGGCGCTTGTCGCTGATCAGGGCCGGATCGTCGACGAAGGCGGCGTTCGGCGGCGAGTCCGCGGGCGGCGAGGGAGACCCCGAGCTCGAGGTCACCCACAACGGCGCCGGGCCCTGGTCGTTGGTAGCCGTCCAGCCGGGGGGCAGCGCCGGCGGCGTCACACCGTCGAAGTACTCGGAATACGTCGTCACGGGGTCGCAGGCCCCGCCGCTCACGTCCAGCGTCTCGGCCTGATCGGTCGACGCCGACCCGGTGTCCCCGCCGGCGGCGACGAGCCTGCCGGAGATGGACGTTCCCGCTGTGAACGAGCGAGCGAGGTTGAGGTCCGGCCCGGTCCCCCAGCTGTCGGTGGCCGGGTCGTAAGCGAACGTCGCCGCGGTCGTTACAGGCGCGTCCGGGTTCCCGCCGCCGAAGCTCCAGAGCTTCCCGACGGCGACCGCGCTCCCGGGAGCGTTGACGGGCGCGGGGAGAGCAGCCTTGGCGGTCCAGGTGTTCGCCGCGATGTTGTAGTCCCAGAGCAGGTCGAGCACGGTGTCGGAGGCGTCCCGGCCGCCGGCGACGTAGAGGTGGCCGTTGAGCGCTCCCGAGGCGAAGCCGCCCGCGGGATGCGGGAACGCCGCGCGGGTCGTGAACGTGTCCGCGACGGGGTCGTACTCCCAGGTCGTCGGCTGCGCGCTCGAGACCTGCCCGGTGCTGTAGCCGCTGACGAGGTAGATCTTCCCGTTCGAGGGGCTGTAGGCGGACGCCATGAAGTTGCGCCCCTCGGGCAGCGGCGCGCCCGAGGTCCACGTGTCGGCCGCGATGTCGTAGATCCGCGTGGCGCTGCTGCTCGTGCCCGCCGCGTCGATCCCGCCGAACACGTAGATCTTCCCCGTCTGCGGGGAGTAGACGGCCGAGGCCCCGTAGACCGCGTCGGGCATCGGCGCCAGGGCGCTCCACGCGTTGTCGGCCGGGCTGAACCGGTAGACCGTGTCGAGCGCGCCACCGGTGCTCAGCCTGGCGCCGCCGAAGACGTAGGCATACGTGCCGTCGGACGCCGCGGTGCCGCCGTAGAGATCGCTCGGCATCGGCGCGATCGTCTGCCACTCAAGGGTCGAGCCGCTCAGGCTGAAGACCTGGTCCGGGTCGGTCGTGCTCGTGACGCAGGTGGTCTTGCGGGTGAAGCTCGTACAACCCGACGCCGAAGCCGCCGCCGGGGTTCCTCCAGGCGGCGCCCTGGTTCGACTGGACGGTGCGGTCGAACCAGCCCCACTGGCCGGAAGTGTTGAAGACCTGGTTCGCCTGGACCGAGACCCAGTAGGTCCCGGAGGTGAGGGTGACGGCCGGGCTGAGCGAGATCGTGAAGTCTTCAGCCAGCTGCGTGAAGGACATCGTCGTGCGCGTGGCGACGGCGGTGCCCGGGAGGTCCGTGCTGTTGCTGTAGAAGACGACGTTGAAGCTCGTGGCGGGCCCCGGGCCGTCGAAGTACTCGCCCGCGGCGTCGATCGTCGTCACGGACCAGGTCTCGCCGGCCGGGACGGTGAAATCGTCGGCGAGCTCGTCGTCGTAGGTCGAGAAGGCGGCCTCGAAGTGCTGGGACGAGGTCGCGTTCGCGCCCGGGTTGTCGTACTGGTCGTAGAGAACCGTGCTCGTGGCGGGCCTCGAGGAGCTCGGCCGCAGGGTGTGCGGGGCGGCGGCACCGGAGATGCGCGGCAGCGCGTGCGCCCCGCCCGGAGCCGCGTCCGCGCTCCGGCTTGCGCTTGCGCCGGAGAGCGCGGCGCCGCACGAAAGGGCAGCGAACACCGCCAGCCAAAGCATCCTCGATCTCATCGACCCTCCCCTATCGGTGTTGGCTCGGCGCCGGTCCGGCCGCCGTGACGTTTCTAACCTCTGGGCACTCCGAATACAAGTCGCCTGTTATCTCCGCCGCGGCCCCTTGCCGGCCACGAAGCCGATCGTGCGCCGGCGTTTCTCATCCTGGTGGCCCTCCCTCTCCCGCGCCGGTCGCTGACGGAGCCGTCGGCTGCCGACGCTCACGAGCTCGCGGGCGAACATCAACTCCCTACGGGCCCGATCAGGACGCAGGCGTTGTGGCCGCCGAGGCCCATTGCGTTCGAGAGCGCGACCTCGACCTCGGCTTCGCGCGCCTCGTTCGGGACGTAGTCGAGGTCGCACGTGGGGTCGGGGTTGCGGTAGTTGATCGTCGGCGGCAGCAGGCCGTCGCGCACGGCGAGGACGCACATCATCGCCTCGATCGCGCCGGCGGCCCCGAAGCAGTGGCCCATCACGGACTTGGTCGAGGAGACGGCAAGCTCATAGGCGTGGTCGCCGAAGACGTCCTTGATCGCTTTCGTCTCCGCCGCGTCTCCGAGCGGCGTCGAGGTTCCGTGGGCGTTGATGTAGCCGACTCGCTCCGGGTCCACGCCCGCCCGCGCGAGGGCGGCGCGCATCATCTCGGCGACCCCGGTGGCCTCGGGCTCCGGCGCGGCCATGTGGTAGGCGTCGTTCGACGTGCCGTAGCCGAGCACTTCGGCGTAGAGCTTCGCGCCGCGTGAGCGGGCGGCCTCCAGCTCCTCGAGCACGAGCACGCACGCGCCTTCGCCCATCACGAAGCCCGCGCGGGTCGCGTCGAAGGGCCGGGAAGCGCGGGGCGGGTCCTCCTCCTCGACCGCGAGGCCGCGCATCGCCGTGAAGCCCGCCAGGATCAGCGGATGGATGCAGGCCTCCGTGCCGCCGGCGAGGATCGCGTCGGCGTCGCCGCGGCGGATGATCTCGGCCCCCTCACCCACCGCGTGCGAGCCGGTGGCGCAGGCGGAGACCGGGGCGTAGTTGGGCCCGCGGAAACCGAGCGAGATCGCGAGCTGTCCGCTCGCGGAATCGACCAGGACGTTCTGGATGAAATGCGGCGAGACGCGGCCGGGGCCGCGGTCGTGCAGCGTCTGCGCCTGCTCGGCAATCCCGATCAGGCCGCCGATCGCCGAGCCGACGACGATCCCGACCCGGAGCGGGTCGTAGCCCTCGAGTGCCGAGTCCGCGACCGCCTCCTTGGCCGCGCCGAGCGCGAGCTGGACGTTGCGGTCGAGCCTGCGCAGCTCCTTCGGCGGCGCCAGGCCGGACGGGTCGAACTCCTTGGCCTCGGCGGCGATGCGCACCGGCAGGCCGTCCGGGTCGAACGCGCGGATCCAGTCGATGCCGCTCTCGCCGGCGACAGCAGCGCGCCACGTCTCGGGCGCCGTGTTCCCGACCGGCGTGATCGCTCCAAGTCCCGTGACTGCAACGCGGCGCACGGGCGGAGCTTAGAGAGCGCGTTCGAGTCTGAACCGTCCGAACTCGCGTCCGCGGCACGTTGCGCGGCCGAGGTAGCCCGCGCCGTCGGGCTCGAGCTCGTCGACGAAGGCCTGGAAGGGTGGGCGGTAGCGGAGGCTGAGGCCGCGTACGTCGAAGGGGACGCCGAAGAGCGGGCCGAGCCTCGTCTCGCCGCGGTCGCCGGAGATGTGCTTGTGCACGCCGACGAGGGGCGGGAGCAGGCCGCTCAGCCGGGTGACGTTCCAGACGCCGTCGAGCTCGCTCACGGTTAGCGTTGTTCCCACGATGCCGCCCGCGAACCTGCCCTTCCCGCCAATGGAGGCCGAGCTCGTGGACGAGCTACCGGTGGGCGACTGGCAGTACGAGCCGAAATGGGACGGCTTTCGCGGGGTGCTCGAGAACCTCGGCGGCGGGCTGCGGCTCTGGAGCCGCAACGGACGGCCACTACTTCGCTACTTCCCCGAACTCGAGGAGGTCGGCGCGCTCTTGCCGGCGGAGTCGGCGCTCGACGGCGAGATCGTGATTCAGCAGAAGGGCCGGCTCGACTTCGACGCCCTCCAGATGCGGCTGCATCCGGCCGAGAGCCGGATCCGGAAGCTCTCGGGCGAGATCCCCGCGGAGTTCGTCGCCTTCGACCTGCTGCTCTGGAAGGGCGAGGCGGTCTGGGAGCAGCCGCTTCAGCGCCGGCGCCGCGAGCTGGAGCGAAAGGCGAAGCGGTTCCTGCTCTCGCCGGCCTCGCTGGAGCGGCCGCAGGCCGAGAAGTGGCTCGACCGGCTCGCCCAGGCGGGCCTGGACGGGGTCGTCGCGAAGCGGACCGGGCTGCCGTATCTGCCCGGCTCGCGCGACGGGGTCGTGAAGGTGAAGCCCTACCGGACGGCCGACTGCGTGATCGTCGGCTTTCGCTGGAGCGAGAAGGCCGACGGGCGGATCTCGACGCTCCTCCTCGGCCTCTACGGCGACGAGGGGGAGCTCGACTTCGTCGGTCACTGCTCGGGGTTTCCGGCGGCCGTGCGGCGCGACCTCGAGGAGAAGCTGCCGAAGATGGTCTCGAAGGGGAAGCTGAGCGACAAGCGGATTCCCGGCGGGCAGAGCCGCTGGTCGCGCGGGAAGGAGCTGGATTGGAACCCGGTGCGGCCCAAGCTCGTCTGCGAGGTGCGCTACGACAAGCTCGAGCGCAACCGCTTCCGGCACGGGACGCGCTTCCTCCGCTTCCGGCCGGACAAGGATCCGGGCGATTGCACCTGGCGCGAGGTGAGGCCCCCGCGCCGCTCGAGCGACCTGACCGTCCCGAAGCTCCTCGCGTCTCAACCGGGGTCAGACCCCGGGGTCTGACCCCGGGGTAAGCGCCGGGAGCGGCGGAGCTCGACGATCGACGGGTCGCCGGGCTGGATGCCGAGCTGCTCGAAGCGGGGTAGCAGGCTCGCCTTCCGCCTCCACATCCCCGCCGTCAGGTCGCCGACCTTGTCGATCCGCTGCCGCATCGTCTTGACGGTGAACCGCGACGGATCCGAGCGCGAGACCTCCTCCCAGCGCAGCGGCGCCGAGACGCGCGCATCGGCAGTCGGCCGCACGGAGTAGGCGCAGGCGATCGTCCGGTCGCGCGCGTTCTGGCCGAAGTCGACGAAGACGCCCCGGCGGTCCGCGACCTTCCACGTGGTCGTCGCGACGTCCTGGTCTCCGACCCGCCGCTCGACCTCCTGCGCCAACGCCTTGGCGAAGCGCCGCACCTCGGGGAACGCGAGCTCCGGCCTGATCGGCGAGAGGACGTGCAGGCCGGTCGCGCCGGAGGTCTTCGGGTAGGACGCGAGCCCGAGCTCGTCCAGAACTTCCTTCACCACGATGGCGATCTCGCGCACGAACTCCCACGGGTTCCCCTCGCTCGGGTCGAGGTCGATCAGCAGGTAGTCCGGCCGCTCGATCTCGTCGACGCGCGAGTGCCAGGTGTGCAGCTCGATGCAGCCGAGGTTCACGACCCACGCGAGCGCGGCCGCGTTGTCGACGACGGCGAACACGGTCGAGTGTCCGCTCGGGAACCGGACGAACTGCTCGCCGACGTAGTCCGGGTGCGGCGGCACGCGCTTCTGGTGGAAGAAGTCGCCCTCGACGCCGTTCGGGTAGCGCTTCATGTGAAACGGGCGCCGGCGCAGGTGGTGGAGCGCGCAGTCCGCGACCGCGAGGTAGTACTCGACCAGGTCGCCCTTGCTCAGGCCCGGCCTCGGGGAAGTAGACCTTGCCCGGATTGCTGATCGGGACTTCGTGCCGACCGATTCTCACAGCGGCAGTATCGCCAGAGGCTTGATGTGGATTCGGCTCCCCGCGGGGCCGTCTCAGACCAAGCCAGGGTGGCTCGGCGTCCCCAGGCCAGGCCGGTGGGCCTGGTCAAGGGCGACGAGACGGCCTGGCGCCGCGTCTGAGGCGGCAGCCGCGGGACAGGCGCAATTCGCATCAAGCCTCTAGATGACGTGCCTACAGACGTTGTGAACGGCTGAGGGTTCATCCGGCCCTCCTTCGAGGCTGTGGGTCTCGCCAAAGACCTGCACCGAAGGAGGGCTCGGATGTCGTTTCACCGTAACGCGAAGCTCGGACTGGCTGGCCGCTACGCACTCGTTTCGGCGATCGCGGCTGGGATGACGCTGAAGGCGGCCGCGGCGCCTTCAGCGTGTCGCCGGCGACGGCGCACCGCTGGTGGCACCGCTGGCTGCGAGGCGACTGAGGAGGCGCGGGCGACGCTTTCGTGTCTGCTCGATCGCTCCAGCCGTCCGCATCGCTCACCGCGGCAGCTCGCGCCGGAGCTCGAGCGTGCGATCTGCAGAGTGTCGCGAGAGACCGGCTGGGGGCCGCGCCTGGTCGCAGGCGCAACCGGCTTCGCGCACTCGACCGTCTGGAAGGTGCTCCGCCGGGCCGGGATCTCCCGGCCGCCGCGGCCGAGCCCGGGGGCCGGCTAACCGCTACGAGTGGCCCTGCCCCGGCGACCTGCTGCACATGGACACCAGCGAGTACGCGCGTTTCCAGCGGCCCGGCCACCGCGTCACCGGCGACCGGCGAAGCCAGGACCGCCAACACCGCGACGGCAGCGACATCGTGCACGCGATCGTCGACGACCACTCACGGCTCGCCTACGCCGAGATCCACGACGACCAGCGCGCCGCGACCGTGGTCGGCTTCCTCGAACGCGCGCTCGCCTTCTACGAGCAGCACGGCGTCAAGGCGAAGCGGCTGATGACCGACAACGCCTGGCAGTACGCGCGCAGCCGCGACCTCCGTCGACTGCTCGAGCGGCACCGGATCCAGCATCTGAAGACGCGAGCCCTACCGGCCGCGCACCAACGGCAAGGTCGAGCGCTTCCACCAGACGATGGCCCGCGAGTGGGCATACGGGCTCGCCTACAGCTCACACCGAGACCGCGCCGCGGCTCTGCCACACTGGCTCAACCACTACAACACGCGGCGACCGCACAGCTCACTCGGCGGCCGGCCCCCGATCAGCCGCTTTCACAACGTCCGTGGGCAGGACATCTAGACGGAGAAGGAGGGATTCGAACCCTCGATGGAGGTTTGTACCCCCATAACGCCTTAGCAGGGCGCCGCCTTCAGCCACTCGGCCACTTCTCCGGGCCCGGACAGGATAGCCCAGGTTGTCGGCTACCCTTCTCTCTCCCTGGAGGGGTGGCAGAGCGGTCGAATGCGGCGGTCTCGAAAACCGTTTCGGGCGGTTTCGTCCGACGAGGGTTCAAATCCCTCCCCCTCCGCCTCACGAGCCGAAACCCGCCTTTCGAAGCGGGTTTCGGCGTCTTGCCAGCGCTACGAGCTTTCCGGGCCGGCGCAGCGCCGGCCCGGGAAGCGAGCTGTTCTAGTGGTGCCCCGTCGTGACGCGGATGATCCGCCCCTCCCCGGCGGGGAATCCGCACTTGTTCTCGGAGACGTAGAACGCTCCGTCACGGCCGACTGTCATCCCGGTCGGGAACATCAGCCCGGAGATCACCGTCTCGGCCGGATGGCCCGCCCGGACGCGCACGATCGCGCCGGAGCCCGGCGTCGGCCCACCCGGCGTCACGCTCAGACTCGAGCGCGTAGAGCTTGCCGCGCGGTAAGCGAGCCCGACGACCTGCTCGAGGCCGGAGCGCGCACCCGTAGACGGCGACTCGGCGTCAGCTTCCAGACGTGCTCGTCCGCGGTTGTGCCGTCATTCGCGCCGAAGAGACCGAGGTTGCCGATGTACCAGACACCGTGGCGGACGATCGCCGTCGGCACGACGTGACCGACCTTCGCCGAGATGTCGAGCACCCGGCTGATCGAACCGGCCGGCGTCACGCGGTCGAGCTCACCGTGGTTCGAGTCCATCGGGTCGAGCGCGCTCCGGTACGCAGCCATGCTGTACCACGTCCCGTCCGGCTCGAAGTCCTCCTCGTCGGGATTTGCGACGGATTCGCCATCTGGAAAGCGCTCAGATCGGCGATCAGCGACCAGGCGCCGCCCGAGTCGACCCGGAAAACGCCGTTCGGAATGTCCGGCACTCCGTGCGAGCAGCCGGCGCCTGCGAGCAGGCCGTACAGCTGGTTACCGACGAACGCGACGCTCGAGACTCCGCTCACGAGGCTCCCGAGCGCGGGGCTCGTCTGCTCGAAGGCAGCGCGTCGACGACCGTCGAGACGGCTCCTGACGGGCTGACCTTTGAGATGCGACCGCCCAGCACCGGGTCGTTCTCGCTCCCGAAGTAGGGGCGCGGCAGGTCCGTGTGCCTGCGGGCAGTTGTCGGTGGACGAGTCGTGCGTGCCCCCGAGGCCGCCCTCGGCGACGTAGAGGTCGCCATCCGGACCGAACGCCAGGCCCCGGGGATTGTTGAAGCCGGTCGCGAAGACCGACATCGAGCCGTGGCCCTTGCCCTTGCCGTGACCATGGCCGGGCGGAGGTCCCTTGGCCGGTGCCGCGCCGCTCGCGGCCAAGGCGGCGAGTGCGACGGTAAGACATGCCGCAGCGAACATGTGTCTCATCATCTCTCCTCTCCTGTGCTTGGGCACCCGGAGAAGTAGACGTCGGCGCCTAGGCATTCTTGCGACCTGCGGGGCTTCTAGCCGCCCGCCATCGCGGCAACGACCCTGAAGACCTCCGCTCCCGAGGCGACCGCGTCCGGGAGCGGGTCGTCGGCGGGCTCGAGCGTGACGTCTTCCCCGCAGACGAAGAAGCGGATGAAGTCCCTGCGCTTCGCCGACCCGTGGTCGCGAATCGTCCCGCGCAGGACCGGATACTGCTCCTCGAGCGCGTCGAGGACCGTGCTCTGCGTCGGCCGCTCCTGGGCGTCGAGGGACACCTCTCCCTCGACGCCCGCGAGGGTCCGCAGGTGCTGCGGAAGAACGACGCGGATCACGACAGCGTCTGCGCCTCGACCGAGAGCACCGGCGGCAGGTCGCGCACGATCGCCGTCCAGCTGTCGCCGGAGTCGGACGACCCGTAGACCTGGCCCCCCGTCGTCCCGAAGTAGACGCCGCCGGGATCGAGGCTGTCGACGTCCATCGCGTCGCGGAGCACGTTCACGTAGCAGTTCTCCTGCGGCAGGCCGTTGGTGAGCGCCTCCCACTCGTTCCCGCCCGTCTTGCTGCGGTAGACGCGGAGCTTGCCCTCGGGTGGAACGTGCTCGGAGTCGCTCTCGATCGGCACGACGTAGATCGTCTCCGGCTCGTGCGGATGGACGGCGATCGGGAAGCCGAAGTCCGAAGGCAGGTTCCCGCTCACCTTCTGCCACGACTCGGCGCCGTCGTCGCTTCGCATCACGTGCCAGTGCTTCTGCATGAAGAGCGTGTCCGGCCGCGACGGGTTCATCGCGAGGCGGTGGACGCAGTGTCCGACCTCCCGCTCCTCGTCCGGCAGCTCATTCGACCGCAGGCCCTTGTTGGCCGGCAGCCAGGTCTCGCCGCCGTCCTCGGTGCGGAACACACCCGCCGCCGAGATCGCGATGACCATCCGCTGAGGGTCGTCGGGGTGGATGAGGATCGTGTGCAGGCACAGCCCGCCCGCGCCCGGCTGCCACTGGGCGCCGCTCTCGTGACCTCGGAGGCCCGAAAGCTCCTGCCAGGTCTGCCCGGCGTCGGTGGAACGGAAGAGCGCCGCGTCCTCGACGCCTGCGTAGACCGTGTCCGCGTCCGTCAGCGAAGGTTCCAGATGCCAGACGCGCGCGAACTCCCAGGGGTGCTGCGTGCCGTCGTACCAGAGGTGCGTGCCGGGGACACCGTCGTAGGCGAACTCGTTGCCGACCGGCTCCCACGTCTTCCCTCCGTCGTCCGAGCGTTGGATTACCTGCCCATGCCACCCGGTCCACTGCGCCGCATACATCCGGTCAGGATCGACCGGCGAGGCCTTGGCGTGGAAGATCTCCCAGCCCGTGAACATCGGGCCCTCGACGTTCCAATCATCACGCGTGCCGTCCGACGTCAGGACGAACGCGCCCTTACGCGTGCCCACTAGGAGCCGCACTCCGCTCATGGATCCCTCCTTCTCGATCTCGGCCGAGCATATTCGTCAGGAGTTAGACAGCGCGCCGACCCAGAACTCATCGGCGATACCCTGCTCCGGCTGGGAGAGGTGTCCGAGCGGTCTAAGGAGCGCGACTGGAAATCGCGTACGGGCCGAAAGGTCCGTCGCGGGTTCAAATCCCGCCCTCTCCGCTCGTCGAGGGCCCGGGAGACCGGGCCCTTCCGCTAGGAAACGGTCACCTTCTGGTCCATCCCCGCCTGCTTGTGGCCGGGAACGGAGCAGTAGAAGTCGTAGCTGCCGCTCTTCAGCTCGACCGTGAGCGTCGCGCTGCTCCCCGGCGCGATGCGCGAGGTTGCCTTCTTCCCGCCGGGGCCGGTGACGGTCAGGTCGTGCGGGATCTTGCCGTCGTTCGAGACAGCGAACGTGTACGTACCGGGCGCGAAACTGTTCTTCGGCAGCTCGATCTTGAACTCGACCTCGCGGACCGCCACCCGCTGCTTCGTGGCTGCCTCAACCTTGGACTCCTTCCCGAAGAACACGACCGCGAGAATCATCCCGACGAAAAGCGCGACCGACACGGCGACGAAGACCGGCAGGCGGCGACCGGGGAACTGCGGCCAGCGACGCGGGACGACCATCGAGGCGACCAGCGCGAAGCAGACGAACAGGGCCGCGACGAGCGCGATCCCGAGCTTGTGCCCCGAGGAGAGCGCGAGCAGAAGCACCGCGGGAACCTAGCAGGCCTAGGCCGTAGCCGAACGCCCTGCGCCCGGCTCTTCGATCCCGGTCTCGGGCGGGCCCACCGGCTCAGGCGCAAGCGGGCGAAGGTAGAGCCACTCGTAGACGAGCGCGGCCAGGACGGCGCCGATCACCGGGCCGAGATACCACACCCAGGCGTCGCTCCAGACACCCTGCACGAGCTGGGGCCCGAGCGCGCGCGCCGGGTTCATCGCCGCGCCGGTGAACGGGCCGCCCATGTAGATGTCGAGCGTGATCGTGAAGCCGATCGCGAGCCCGGCGACCGAGCGGAAGGCGCCGCGCGGGTCGGCCGCGGTCGCGAAGATCACCCAGACCAGGAAGAACGTCAGCACGACCTCGATGCCGAGCCCCTGGCCGGCGCTGATGCCGGAGCCGAGCTGCGGGGTCCCGAGATCGACCGCGTCGACGCCGCGCTCGGGCAAGAAGCCCTGAATCAGCAGCGCTCCGAGGATCGCGGCCGTGATCTGCGCGAACCAGTAGGCGGCCGCGAGCCGCGCGTCGATCCGGCGAGTGACGAGAAAGCCGAGCGTGACCGCGGGATTGAAGTGCCCGCCGGAGATGTGGCCGACCGCGGAGGCCATGACGCCGATCGCGAGCCCGTGCGCGAGCGCGATCGCGGTGAGGTCGTGACCGCCGGTCGCGACGATCGAGCCGACGCCTATAAAAACGAGCGCGAACGTGCCCACGAACTCGGCAAAGGCTCGCTGCAGCGGGTCCCTGGCCACGCCGCAACGCTAGAAACAGCGCCGGACGACGCCGTTAGCAGCCCGAAAGCCGACCTGCGCGCGCTTCGACGTTCTTCACGTAGCGCAGGGTCGAAAGGCTCGGGGCCCCGCCGGCCTGCTCGACCGCGGTCGGTCCGGCGTTGTAGGCCGCGAGCGCGAGCTCGACGTCGCCGAACCTGTTGAGCATGGCCCGCAGATAGCGAGCGCCGGCAAGCACGTTTGCAGCGTCGTCGTCGCTCTCGAGCCCGAGAGCACGCGCGGTCGCGGGCATCAGCTGGAGCAGGCCGCGCGCGCCTGCCTCGGAGCGCGCTCCCGGATCCATCCTCGACTCCTCGTAGGCGGTGGCGACCAGCAGTGAGAGCGGGACATCCGTCTTCGCCGAGGCCTGCGTGAACGCCGGCCGGAAACGCGTCGGCACCGGGCAAGAAGAGCCGGTCCTCGTCGCGAGGGGCCGCGCCGCCGGAGATTTCGCCTTCGAGCTCTCGACCCCGACCGACTCGGAGACGAGGGCCAGGAGAACGAGTGCGAGCACCGAAGCACGGACGCTCCGCCACGCGAGCGGAGGCCGCCTCGGCGGCCGTCGCCGGCGGGCGGCGGATCGCCTGAGCGAGCGCCTGAAGAGGAGCTCCAGCTCCGCCGGCTCGACCGCGGTCGCGTCCCTCACGGAGCGACGGTCTACCCGCGTCGCAGCGACCGGAAACGCTGGCCAGCCGTCGCTCCGCGGCGGTCCGTGGAGAAGCATCTCACCGCGATGCGCGAGCGCGAACCGTAGATACTCGTGCGATGCCGACCAACTTCGAGCGCGCCTTTGCGGACCGGCCGGAGGTCTATGCGGCCTGGGTGCAGTTGAACACCGCGATCAAGGAAGGAATGGATCTGCGCCGCTACGAGCTCGCGACGCTGGCGGCCGCGCGGCGGCTACGGTCGAGCTACTGCTGCCTCGCCCACGGGACGGTGCTGCTGGAGCGCTTCGGCGAGCCGGTGCGCGAGATCGCCCTCGACCACCGGGCCGCCGGTCTCGCCGAGATCGACGTCGCCGTCATGGACCTGGCCGAGCGGGTCGTCGACGACGCGACCTCGATCGGCGACGCCGACCTGCAGCGGCTCCGCGACCTCGGCCTGTCGGAGAAAGAGATCATGGGCGTCGTCCTCGCGGCCGCGGCGCGCTGCTTCTTCTCGAAGACGCTCGACGCGCTCCGCGTTCTCCCCGACGCGAGCTACGGCGAGCTCGAGCCGGAGTTGCTCGACGCCCTGGTCGTGGGTCGCCCGATCGCCGCGGACTGACGGAGAGACCGGAGGGCGGGTGGCGCCCCCCGGTCCCGTCGAGCCTCAGAACTGGCAGTTGCCCGGGTCCGGTGCGTCCTGCCGCCTCGTCGCACCTGCCGGAATGAGCTGCACCGCGATCGACCGCGCAACGGAGCCGGTCTCGTCCCGGATGAGGTGCACGTGGCCACCGCCCGGATCGACGAATGCGTTGTTCGCAGTACCCGCCGTGTAGACGTGCGGCGTGCACGTCGGGTCGTCGCCGTCGTAGACGCTCACACTACCCTGCGTGACGATGACGAAGCTCGGCCCCGGATGCGTGTGCCAGCCGGTGCTCGGCACGCACCCGCCGCAGGTGCTCGGGTCCCAGGTGTTTTGCTGAACGAAGAGGTCGGATGCCCCTTTCGTCTTGATGAGCTCGTCCCAATTTGCCGGGAGCGTGTGGACGTGGGAGAAGATCTCGCCGTAGGTCGCGGTCGCCAGGGTCGTGCCGCCGAAGCCCTGACCCGGAGTCGCGAGGACGTTTCCGACGTAGACGGCGACGGCCGCGCCGACGGCGAGAACTGCCCAGAGCCATTTGCGTGTCATGCCTACTCCTTTCGGGACGAAATCGCCTCGACGATCCGAAGCGGATCGAGGCCGGCGCGCAGCGCGGCGTCTTCGGCGTCGCGTGCCGACGTGGCGTCGAAGACGAAGAAGCAGATCTCGTCCTGGGGAACGTGGATCGACCGGTCGAAGCGGACACGGGTTGGTCCTTGCGTCAGCTCCTCCGCTGCCGAGCGCGCCCGCCGTTCGTGGGCAATGCGCTCTCCCGCTCGGGTGCGAGCGAGATAGATCTCGACGAGGTAGCTCGGCACTCCGCCGACGCTACGGCGCGCGCGTCGATCCGGAAACGTCAGAACGTCGGAACTTTGAGCTGCCTGCGCCGGCTAGTCAGCGCCGAGTCGCCGGACGAGCTCGGTGCGGGAGCGGACGCCGAGCTTCGCGTAGATGTGGGTCAGATGACTGGCGATCGTCCGCTCGCCGAGAAAGAGTGCGGCGGCGACCTCCCGATTCGTCCGGCCGTCGGCGACCAGGGCGGCCACGCGCTGCTCCGCCGGCGTCAGGCCTTCCGCCCTCGCGCGCCCGCTGATGCGGCCGAGCTCGGCGCGCGCCTTTCCCGCCCAACCGGCGGCGCCGATCGCGTCGAAGCCTTCGAGGGCGGCCTCGATGGCCTCGCGGGCGGGCCGCTTCTGGCGCGCGCGACGCCTGGCCGTGCCGATCGCGAGCAGGGCCCGAGCGCGACCGAAGGGGTCGCCGACCGCCTCGTGCTGGGTGATTGCCTGTGCCAGCAGGCCGAGCGCATGGTCGACGTCCCCGCGTGCGGCGCCGACGAGACCACGACACCGGGTTGCGTGCGCCAGCACCCACTCGCGGCCCACGCGTGCCGCGTCCGCCGACCAGGCGTCGAGCAGGTCGACGGCGTCGTCGATCCGCCCGAGCTCGAGGAGCACCTCGACGTGGTCGGCGGTCCACCAGCGAAGGCTGGGCTCGCCCCACCCGAACTCTGCCGCCCGCCGATCGGCATTGCCGAAGTGCTCCAGGGCCGCAGGCGCATCTCCGTTCCCGAGCGCGACGAGGCCGAGCACGGCAATGTGCTGCGGCGGACGCGATCCGATCTGCCTCTCTCCGAGGTCGAGCGCTCGCTCCGAGTGCTCGCGTGCAAGCTCGAGATCGCCACGATGAACGGCGATCACCGCGATCGGAAGGTGGTCCTGCGGGACCTCGAGCCCGTACTGGCTCGCGATGTCGTGCGCGCCGGCAGCATGCTCGGCCGCAAGCTGCCAGCGGCCGGCCCAGAACTCGACCCACGCGAGGCCCCAGAGCGCACGGCCGCTCCGCGGCTCGTCCCGCTCGCGCCACTCTCGATGCTCCCGCTCGAGCAGGGCATAGGCCGCGTCTCTCTTCGAGGCCGGCGCGTACGTGTTCACGATCGCCTGCGTCGCCTCCTGTACCAGTCGCTCGCCGCCGAGAGCGGACGGGAGCTGCCCGGCAAGGGCCGGGAGATCGTCCGGCGCTTCTGTGTCGCCGGCGAACCAGCGGAGGATCGCCTGCACGGCTCGGGCGCGCGCGCGGAGCACGTCGTCGTCGAGTTGCTCGGCGAGCTCGAGCGCAGTGCCGGCGTGGTCGAGCTCGGCCCGGAACCGGGTTGCCCAGGCGAGGCGGCATTGAATGATCGACTGAAGCGCCGGGCGCGAGGCCGCCTCGTGGAGGGCCTCCTCGAGGAGCTCGGCGCCGCGCTCGACGCTCTCCAGCTCGGCCAGGAGGATCAACGCCTCCGCGCGCCACCATCCCGCCTCCCTCTCCGCCAGCAGGTCGGTCGCAATCGTCCGCGCGCGCGGCCACTCGCCGGCGGCCTGATGCGCGCGGGCTGCGGCCAGCGCGCGACGGTGCCGCTCGTCGCCGGCTTCCGGGGGCGTGAGGCGGACGGCATGCTCGGCCAGCTCCGCGGCGAGGGCAGAGGCTCCTCGGTCGGCGGCCAACCTGGCCGCGTCGTCGAGCACCGCAGCGGCGCCGGTGTCCGGCATGTCCTTCGAGAGAGCAAGGTGACGCGCGCGGGCGAGCGGGTCCTCGACGAGCCGGGCGATCCGGCCGTGGACACCGCGCCGCTTCTCGCCGAGGCCCTGGTAGAGAACCGACGAGACCAGCGGGTGCGCGAATCGGATCGTTCCTCCCTCGCGCTCGATGACGTGCGCGGCGGACGCCGGTTCGAGCACCTCGGGCGAGATCCCCGCCCGAGCAAGCAGAGATTCCGAGGTCGTCCCGAGCGCCGAGGCGAACGCGAGCGCCTCGCGGGTGGAGGCGGGGAGCCCGGCGATCCTCGCGCGCAGGAGCTCCTCGAGCGTCTTCGGAACCGGGAGAGGCTCGAGCGGGTCCACGTCCGCGTCGAGAACGCGGGCCAGCTCCAGCGCGAAGAACGGGTTCCCAGCCGACTGCTCGTGGATACGGAGCAGCGTCTGCCGCGCAAACGGCCTGGCGAGCCGGTTGCGCAGAAGCTGGTGGAGCGCGCCGACGCTGAGCGCCTCGACGGGCAGGCGCCGTACGCGCTCCCCGTCCAGTGCCCGGTCGAGGCGAGACGGCTGCGCCTCGTCAGTGAGCCGGCGGGCGAGCAGCACGAGCACATGGCTCCCAGGCAGCCTGCGCAGGGCGAACGCGAGCGCGGTCGAGGACGACGGATCGAGCCACTGGACGTCGTCGACCGCCACCAGGACGGGGGCGTCTTCGCCCAGAAGCTGCAGCACGTCGCGCACCGCAACGGCGAGAGCGCGATCGTCGACGGGATCGGGGGACTGCTCGTCTCGCAACATCGCGACCTCGAGCGCGCGCCGTCTCGGGATCGAGAGCACAGGCAGCACCTCGTCGAGGACGTCTTCGAACAGATCGCCGAGCGCAGCGTGGGGAAGGCCGCGCTCTGCCTCAGCCGGGCGCGAGGAGAGAACGCGGAGCCCCCGCGCCCGCCCATGCTGGACGCCGGCGAGCCAGAGCGTGGACTTCCCGATCCCGGCCTCACCCTCGAGCACGAGCGCGGCAGACCCGTCCCGCGCCTCGTCGACGAACGCAGCGACGGTGGCAAGCTCCTCCTCCCTGCCGACGATCTCGGGCGCCATGTCGTTACGAGGATCGTGACACAGCCGTGGAGGAAGGCAAACCGCCGCTCGATGGAGTGGGCGTGGCTGGGATTGAACCAGCGACCTCCCGCGTGTGAAGCGGGCGCTCTCCCGCTGAGCTACACGCCCGTGTAGGGCTGCCTACTCGGGTGAGGATAGCGGCGTCGTCTCGCGGCCGAGGAGCTCGCGTGCGCGGTCTCGAGCCTCGGCGTCGTGCGTGTGCCAGAGACGCTCGACCAGGGCGCGGACGACCTCGCGGATGCCGACCATTCCGAGCAGGTTCTCGCCTTCGAGCACGGGCAGGTGGCGGATCTTGCGCTCGCCCATCAGTCGCGCGGCGTCGAGGATCTCGTCGTTCGGCGAGAGCGTTACGAGCTGGCGGGTCATCACGTCGCCGACGCGCACCTCCGCGAAATCCGGCCCCTCCCCGGCGAGGCGGAGGACGTCGCGCTCGGTGAAGATCCCGACCAGCCGTTCCCCCTCGCTGACGGCCACGGAGCCGATGTTCTCCTCGAGCATCCGCGCGATCGCGACCCGGACCGGATCGTCGGGAGAGACCACCACCACCCGGAAGGCCATCACGTCTGCGACCGCCATCCCCGGGAGCCTAACGCACAAGAGGCGGTTGCTACGATCGTCTGTCTCGGGCCGGGACCCGTGCGGTGAGAGCTTGCGAACCGCGTCAGATCCGGGAGGAAGCAGCGCTAAGCAAGGCCTCTCAGGCGCGCGGTGCGCCCGGCCCGGGATTCAGTAAGCTCGAACCGTGGCCGCCCTGTACCGGAAGTACCGTCCTCAGGACTTCGACGAGGTCGTCGGGCAGGCGGGGGTCGTCCGCACGCTGCAGAACGCGATCTCGCACGGGCAGGTTCGGCAGGCGTACCTTTTCGCCGGCCCGCGCGGTACCGGCAAGACGTCGCTGGCGCGCATCCTCGCGAAGGCGCTGAACTGCGAGCAGGGCCCGACGCCGAAGCCCGACAAGACCTGCCACGCGTGCCGCGCGATCGCCGACGGCACGCTCGCTCGACGTCGTCGAGATGGACGCCGCCTCGCAGCGCGGGATCGACGACATCCGCGAGATCCGCGAGCGCGTCGTGCTGCAGCCCGTCGAGGGGCGGCACAAGGTCTACATCCTCGACGAGGCGCACCAGCTCACCGACGCCGCCTTCAACGCGCTGCTGAAGCTGATCGAGGAGCCCCCTCCCCACCTCGTCTTCGTCTTCTGCACGACCGACCTCTCGAAGATGCTGCCGACGGTCCGCTCGCGCTGCCAGACGTTCGTCTTCGCGCGGCCGCGGCTGCCCGAGCTCGTCCAGGTGCTGCGGACGGTGGCCGACGGCGAGGGGATCGAGGCGCCCGACGCGGCGCTCTCGCT
Source organism: uncultured Actinomycetes bacterium (assembly GCA_963779895.1). Lineage (GTDB taxonomy): Bacteria > Actinomycetota > Thermoleophilia > Gaiellales > Gaiellaceae > AC-32. The sequence continues at coordinate 571,214 of CAWAAD010000001.1, forward strand.
GATCGCGCGGGCCGCGCGCGGCGCGTATCGCGACGCGGTCTCGACGCTCGACCAGCTCGCCTCGGCCACGGAGAAGCAGGTGACCGTGCAGGCCGTCCTGCAGCTCCTCGGGGCGGTCGAGGAGGAGGCGCTCTTCCGGCTCTGCGACCTGATCGTCGACCGCGACACCGCCGGGGCGCTCACGTTCGTCGAGGAGCTCTCCGAGCAGGGCCAGGACCTCGGACGGCTCGTGACCGACCTGCTCGAGCACCTGCGGCACCTGCTGCTCGTGCAGCAGCTCGGCGAGGTGCCCGAGTCGCTGCCGGTCACCGAGGAGACGCGCGACCGGCTGCGCGAGCAGGCGAACCAGCTGCCCGAGGCGACCGTGCTTCGGCTCTGCGACCTGCTCGCCGTCGCGGTCGAGGACATGCGCCAGGGCGGCGACCCGCGCCTGCCGCTCGAGCTCGCGCTCGTCAAGGTCACGCGGCCCGGCCGCCGACCTCTCCCGCGAGTCGACGGCTTACCGGCTCGAGCTGCTGGAGCGCACCGTCCATTCGGGCCACCGGCTCCAGCGGACAGTCCGCCCGAGCCACGTCCGGCCGGAGACCCGGTCCGCCCGCGCGAGCCGGCCGTCCGCTCGGAGCTGGAGCAGCTCCAGGAGGCCTGGCAGCGAACGATCCTGCCGGCCGTCGAGGAGCGGTCGATCCCGACCGCGTCGGTGCTCCGCGAGGCCCATCCGAACGGCCTCGCCGGACGACACGCTCACGGTCGAGTTCCCGCGCACGGCCGAGTTCCACCGCCAGCTCGCCGAGGAGCCGAAGAACGCGACGCTTCTCACCGACGCGCTCTACGAGGTCACCGGCCGGCGGCTCGCGCTGGCGTTCGCGGTCGGCGAGAACGGCGGCGAGGTCGAGCCGAGTACCGGACGAGCCGGCGAGCGAGGAGGAGATCGTCGAGCTGATGAAGGGCACATTCGACGCGCGGGAGGTGGAGCGACTGAATGAGCATGGACTTCAACAAGATGATGCAGCAGGTCCAGCAGATGCAGGCGCAGATGCAGAAGGCGCAGGAGGAGCTGCGAACGAGACGGTGAGGCGACCGCGGGCGGCGGGATGGTGACCGTCACGGCGACCGGCGGCGGGCGAGATCCGGGAGATCAAGATCGACCCGAAGGCGATCGACCCGACGACCCGGAGATGCTCGAGGACATGGTCGTCGCCGCCGTCAACGAGGCGCTTCGCTCCGCGCAGAGCCTGGTCGAGGCCAAGCTCGGCCCGGCGCTCGGCGGCCTGCACGGCCTCGGCCTGCCCGGGCTCTAGGGTGGCCGAGACACTCGAGGCACTGCGCTCGGCGCCGGCGTTCGCCGGCTTGCCGGAGGAGACGCTCGAACGGCTCGCGGGCGTCGCGACCGAGGCCGAGTTCCCGCCCGGGCACGTTCTGATCGAGTACGGCCAGCCTGGGACCGGCCTCTTCGTGATCCTCGAAGGCCGCGTCGAGGTTCACGCGCCCGAAGGAGAGCGCGAGCTGGGGCCGGGAAAGGTCGTGGGCGAGCTTGCGCTGGCACACGACGCATCCCGCTCGGCGCGCGTCAGCGCGGTGACCCCGGTCCGCTGTCTCTGCCTGGCGAGCGAGCACGTCGACCCGAAGCTCGCCGAGCAGCTCAGGCGAGCGTAACCCGGGCGCCGTCTCGACGGGTCGACCCGGCACAATGGCCCTGTGTTCAGCCCCGTCCGTCGACAACCTCGTCGCGCAGCTCACGCGCCTGCCGGGCGTGGGCAAGCGCACGGCGCAGCGGCTCGCGTTCCACCTCCTGCGCGTCCGCAGGACGAGGCGCTCGCGCTCGCGGCCGCGATCGCCGAGGTGAAGGAGCGCGTCCGCTTCTGCCGCGAGTGCGGGAACCTGACCGAGGAGGAGACCTGCGCGATCTGCCGCGACGCGCGCCGCGACCACACGATCGTGTGCGTGGTCGAGCAGCCGGCCGACCTGGTCTCGCTCGAGCGCACGCACGAGTTCCGCGGCCTCTACCACGTCCTCGGCGGCGCGCTCTCTCCGCTCGACGGCGTCGAGCCCGAGCACCTGCGGATCGACGAGCTGCTCGCGGCGCGTCGAGCGGAACGGCGTCGAGGAGGTCGTGCTCGCGACGAACCCGAACATGACCGGCGAGGCGACCGCGGCCTTCCTCGCCGACCGGCTGCGCGGCCGCGTCCGCGTGACGCGTCTCGCGAGCGGCCTGCCCGTCGGCGGCGACCTCGAGTACGCCGACGAGGTCACGCTCGGCGGGCGCTCTCGCGGCCGCCGCGAGATGTAGCGACGGCACCGTACACTGTCCGGCGTGACCGACCACCGAGTTCGAGGCCGTCTGCCGTCGCCGCTCGACGGGCGACGAGCCGCCGCGCTCGGCACGCTCGTGATGAAGTTCGGCGGCACCTCCGTCGCCGACCCGGAGCAAGCTGAAGGCGGTCGCGCGCGCGGATCGTCGCCGCCCGCGACGGCGGCAACCGCGTCGTCGCCGTGCTCTCGGCGATGGGCGACACGACCGACGAGCTGCTCGCGCTCGCCCACGAGGTCTCGGCCAGCCCGAAGCCGCGCGAGCTCGACATGCTGGTCTCGGTCGGCGAGCGCATCTCCTGCGCGCTCGCGCGCGATGGCGATCCACGACCTCGGCCACGAGGCGATCTCGCTGACCGGCTCGCAGGCGGGGATCGTCACCGACACCGACGCACGGCAAGGCGAAGATCGTCGACGTCCGCGCGCGCCGCATCCACGAGGCGCTCGACCAGGACAGGATCGTGCTCGTCGCCGGCTTCCAGGGCGTCTCGACCGACCTCGACGTGACGACGCTCGGCCGCGGCGGCTCCGACACGACCGCGGTCGCGCTCGCCGCGGCGCTCGGCGCCGAGGCCTGCGAGATCTACACCGACGTCGAGGGCGTCTTCACCGCCGATCCGCGCCTCGTCCCGGACGCGCGCAAGCTCGCACGCCGTCAGCTACGACGAGATGCTCGAGATGGCGGCCTCCGGCGCGAAGGTGCTCCAGGCTACGCTCGGTCGAGTTCGCGCGCAACCACGCCGTCAAGCTGCACGTCCGCTCGACCTTCTCCGAGGCGGACGGCACCTGGATACGCGAGGAGGACGAACGGATGCTCGAGAAGGCGCTGATCTCCGGAGTGACGCACACGCTCGAGGAGACGCTGTACCGCGTGGAGGGCATCACGCCCGCGCGCCTCTTCGCGGCGCTGGCGGAGGCCGGCGTCAACGTCGACACGATCATCCAGACCGGGTCCGGAGATCGTCTTCTCGGCCCCGGCCGAGGACCGCGCGGCGGCCGCCGCGTGCTCGACGGGCTCGGCGTCGAGTGGACCGCCCGCGACGACCTCGGCAAGGTCAGCGTGATCGGCGCGGGGATGAAGAGCCATCCGGGCATCGCGGCGAAGGCGTTCGAGACGCTCGACCGGCGCGGGCATCGAGCCGCAGGTCGTGACCACCTCGCCGATCAAGATCGCCTGCCACGTTCGCGACCGGCGAGGTCGAGACCGCGGTGCGCGGCCCTGCATCGGGCCTTCGAGCTCGATGCCCCGGAGGCGGAGCGGCAGCATGCCTGAGCACCGCGGATCGCCGTCGTCGGCGCGACGGGCGCGGTCGGGGGCGTCATCGTCGACCTGCTCCTCGAGCGCGGCTTCGAGGACGTGTCGCGTGTTCGCATCCGCGCGCTCGGCGGGGAGCGAGCTCGGCGCGGGCGCGCGGTCGCAGGAGGCGATTCCGGAGGCGCTCGCACCGGGGTTCGACGTCTGCCTCTTCTCCGTCGGCATCGAAGGCGAGCCGCGAGCTCGTCCCCCACGCGATGCGGGGCGGCGCGCTCTGCGTGGACAAGTCCGCAGCGTTCCGGCTCGAGCCACGGCGTCCCGCTCGTCGTGCCCGAGGTGAACGGCGGGCGCGCGCTCGAGCACGACGGCGATGGTCGCGAACCCGAACTGCTGCGACGATCCCGCTGACGCTGCGTGCTGAAGCCGATGCACGACGCGGCCGGGCTGCGCTCCGTGCGGGTCGCGACCTACCAGTCCGTCTCGGGCACGGGCGCCCGGCGGATGCAGCAGCTCCTCGACGAGGCCCCGGCCGACCACGACCTGTCGATGGACTGGGAGTTCGACGGCGAGGAGTTCGACGAGGAGGCGAAGATCCGCGAGGAGACGCGGAAGATCCTCGAGCTGCCGGAGCTGGCGGTCCAGGCGACCTGCGTGCGGGTGCCGGTGCCGGTCGGCCACGCCGAGTCGGTCTGGGTCGAGACCGAGCAGCCGCTCTCGCCGGGCGAGGCGCGCGAGCTGCTCGCGGCGCGCCGTCGGTGCGCATCGACGAGCGCCCCACTCCCGGCAAGGCGGCGGGCGGCGACGAGGCGCTCGTGGGCCGCATCCGCCGCGACCCGGCGGCCGAGAACGGCCTGGCGCTACACCTCGCCTGCGACAACCTCCGCAAGGGGGCCGCCTTGAACGGCATCCAGATCGCCGAGCTCGTGCTCTCGCCACCGCGCGGTCGCCGCCTAGCTCCCCATCTGGGGCTGCCTCCTAGGGTCGCCGCGGAGCCGGCAGCGGCTCTGGCAGGAACGCCTCGCGCAGCGCCCGTAGCGCCCTCGCCCGTCGGCCCTCCGGCACCGGGAGCACCCCGCCGAGCTCAAGCCGCACCAGCTCCACCTGCCCGGCCACGCGCACCGTGCGGAAGCCGAAGTCCGACAGAAAGTCGCGCGGGAAGACCGTCCGGTGGACGAGGAAGCGCTCGTAGTCGGACTCGCCCTCCGGGTAGCGGTAGGCAAACGTCTCGAGCGCGGCGGCGCCCTTGTCCTTGGCCTCCGCGATCGCGGCGAGGAAGAGCGACTGCAGCACCCACGGGCTCGAGCGGTCGAGCAGGTACGCGCACGTCACGAGCACGGCGTCGTCCGACGGCGGGCCCGCCGGAAGCTCGGCCGCGCGCGGGAAGAGCCGCGCCGGGCCGTGCTGCATCGAGCCGAGCACCCGCCGGTCGTCGTCGTAGTAGACCGTGCCCCAGACGCCCGACTCGGTCTCGGCCTTCTCGATCCAGCGGTGCTTGTCGACGCGGCGCCCGCCGGTGCGCGACTGCCACCAGACGCACTCGTGGCAGACGCCCGCGACCTGCTCGAGCGTCGCGCCGGTCAGCCCTGCGAGCCGGGTCGTCATGGCTCCGATTCTAGGACGAGCTCGGTCGCCTCGGGCCGCGCGAGAAAGCGGAACGGGACGAAGGTCGTGCCGAGGCCGGCCGAGAGGTGGAGCGTTGCGGCAGGCCGGCGATAGAGGCCGCGGATGTACGTCCAGCGGATGTGCGCGAGCCGCAGGCGGCCGCCCGGCCAGGGGACGCAGATCTGGCCGGCGTGCAGGTGCCCGGCCAGCACGAGGTGGAAGGCGCCCGGCGGGAGCCGGTCGACGACGTCCGGGTAGTGGCAGAGGAGGATGCGGAGGTCGGCCTCCGGATCGGCGAGTCGCTCGGGGTGTGCCCGGCGGCGCCGGTAGGAGCGCGGGTCGACGCCGACGATCTGAACGCGACGGCCCCGCAGCTCGAGCACCCGCGAATCGTCGGCGAGCAGCACCGCCGGTTCGAGGTCGTACAGCTCGACCGGGTGCGAGAACGGATCACGCGTGAGCGCGAAGTCGTGGTTGCCGAGGACCGCGTAGCACGCGGTACGCGCGCGAGCAGGGAGCGGAGCCGCTCCTCGCCGCTGCGTCTCGAGAGCAGGTCGCCGCTCACGAGGGTCAGGTCCGGCTGCCGCTCCTCGACCCAGTCCACTGCGCGCTCGACCGCCGCGGAGCCACGCGAGGGGAAGCCCAGGTGGAAGTCGGAGAGGTGCGCGATCCGGAGCCCGTCGAGCTCGGGCGGCAACGCCGGCACCGGGCAGCGCAGCGTCTCCAGCCGCACCCAGCCCGCCTCGAAATGCCCCCAGGCGAGGCCGCCCGCAGCCGCAGTGAGTCCGAGTCGGCGGAGAGTCACGGGGCGAAGGTTAGAGTTGCCGCGTGGCCGACCCGCTCGCAGTCCACGACGAGTCGGTGGCCGCGCTCGAGCGCGTCGCGGCCGAGGCGCGCGACTACCTGGCGACGCTCGCGGACGCGCCGGTCCGCTCGAGGGGCTCCGACGACGCCGCGGCCCGGTTCGGCGGCGGGCTTCCGGAGCAGGGGATCGGGACGCTGCCGGCCCTCGAGGAGCTTCTGCGGGACGGCATCGAGGCGCACGTTCGCTCGGGCGGGCCACGCTTCTTCCACTGGGTGATCGGCGGCTCGACGCCGGCCGCGCTTGCCGCCGACTGGCTCGCGGTGCTGCTCGACCAGAACGCCGGCGGCTGGGACGCTTCCCCGCTCGCGGCCCGCCTGGAGGACGTCTCGATCCGCTGGCTCCTCGAGCTGTTCGACCTGCCGGCCGAATGGAGCGGCGTCCTCACGACCGGCGCGACGATGGCGAACTTCACCGGCCTCGCGGCCGCGCGCCAGTGGTGGGGCGAGCAGCAGGGCGTGGACGTCTCGGAGGCCGGGCTGGCGGAGCTCCCGCAGCTGCCGGTGCTCAGCAGCAGCTTCATCCACGTCTCGGCCCTCAAGGCCCTGGCAATGCTCGGCGTCGGGCGCGGCCGCGTGACCGACTGCTCGGGGCCCGACGGCGCGCTCGAACCGTACGCGCTCGACGCCGCTCTCAACGCGCTGGAGGGCCGGCCCGCGGTCGTGGTCGCGAACGCGGGCGAGGTCAACGCCGGGCACTTCGAGCCGATCCGCCAGATCGCCGAGGTGGCGCACGCCCACGGCGCGTGGCTGCACGTGGACGGCGCCTTCGGTCTCTTCGCCCGCCTCTCGCCCCGAACGGCCCGGCTGGCGGAGGGCGTCGAGCTGCGCAGACTCCGTGATTGCCGACGGCCACAAGTGGCTGAACGTGCCGTTCGACTGCGGCTTCGCCTTCGTCCGCGACCCGCGCTACCTGCGAATCCCGTTCGCGGCCGGCGCGGCCTACCTTCCCGAGGCCGAAGAGGAGCGGCCCGTGTTCGGGTACATGGCGCCCGAGCTTTCCCGGCGCGCCCGCTCGCTCGCCGTCTGGGCGACGCTGCGCGCTTACGGACGCGAGGGTTACCGGGCGATCGTCGAGCGCTCACTCGACAACGCGGCCCACCTGGTTCACCTCGTGGAGGAGGCGGACGACCTCGAGCTCTTGCTGCCGGCGCCGCTGAACATCGTCTTTTTCCGCTACCGCCCACCCGGCTTCCCGGAGGACGAGCTCGACGACCTCAACCTGCGGATCGAGGAGCAGATCCTGACCGACGGGCGCGTCTACGCCGGCTCGACGCGCTGGGCCGGCCACGTCGGCTTCCGCCCGGCCTTCGTCAACTGGCGGACGACGTCGACCGACGTCGAGCTGCTGGTCGAGACCGTGCGCGACCTGGGCCGGTCGGCGCTTACGCTTCGAGCTTCTCGAGTCACAGGCTCCACCGACATCACGTGGCGCTTGAACTTCAGCTCCGACTCCTCCATTCCGGCCGCGACGCCGATCAGCTGCGAGAGGTGGAGGATCGGCATCTTGAAGTCCTTGCCGGTCGCCTTGCGCAGCTTCGGCTGCCACGCGTCGAGTGAGAGGTGGCAGAGCGGGCACGGCGTGACCATCGCGTCCGCGCCGGCCTCCGTCGCCTGCTCGATCGGCTGGATCAGCTCGCTGAGCGCGACCTCCTCGCGGGCCTGGATGATCGGGAAGCCGCAGCACTTGATCTTCGCCGGGTAGTCGATCGGCTCGCCGCCGCAGGCCTCGATGATCGCCTCGAGCGACCACGGCCGGTCGGGGTCCTCGAAGCCGAGGATCTTCGAGGGCCGCAGGATCTGGCAGCCGTAGAAGGGCGCGACCCGCAGGCCCTTGAGCCCCTTGTGCGCGATCTCCTTCAGCCGCTCGTAGCCGTCGCCCTCCGCGATCAGCCAGAGCAGGTGCTGGACCTCGACCGCGCCGCTGTACGGCGGAGCGCCGACGGTCTTGAGGTTCGTGTTCACGCGGGCGAGCAGGTCCGCGTCGTTCTTCAGCTGCCAGTTCGCCTGCCGCAGGTTCAGCGTGCAGACGTTGCAGATCGTCATCAGCGTGTCGGAGCCGGTCTGCTCGGCGTAGGCGAGGATGCGCGCGTTCAGGTGGAGGTAGTAGTCCGGCTCGGCCTCGTGGATGTCGCCGGCCCCGCAGCAGGTGACCGACTCGAGCTCGACCAGCTCGAGCCCGAGCTTCGGCGCGAGCGCCTTCGTCGAGATGTTCAGCTCCTTCGCCGAGAGCGCCGCCAGGCAGCCCGTGTAGTACGCGACTTTTCTCATCCCTCGGCGGGCGGGCTCCACCCCGGGTTGGATCTCGGGCGCGTTCTCGCGCGCGCCCGCTTCCTCGGTGAACTCGATCCGGCCGAGCGCGTGCTCGCCCTGGACGATCCCCGCGGCGCCCTCGCGTCCCTGCTGCTGGGCGAGGTCGTGAAGGGCCCGAGCCTCCTTGACGTCGGCCGCGACGTGCGGCGGGAACGGCGGCGGCACCTTGCCCTTCCGCGCCAGCTTGAGCGCGAAGCCCGTCTGCTTGATCGCGGACACGAGCCCCTGGGTCTTCGGCACGAGCTCCGTCTCCCGCAGCCAGCCCGTCGTCTCCGCGACTCCGCACGAACCACTTCGCGTGCTTGGCGCCCATGTCGTGGTCGATGCCCTGCTTGACGGACTCCGCCCCGAGCTTGGCGATCGCGTCGCGCGGGTCGACGCCCTTGGGGCAGCGCTCGTTGCAGAAGTAGCACCGCGTGCAGTCCCAGATCCCGTGCTCTTCGTTGAGCTCGTTCAGGCGCGCGACGTCGGCCCGGTCGCGCGGGTCCCCGACGAACCGGAAGCCCTTCGCCAGCGCCGCCGGCCCGAGGAACTCCGGATCGGCCTCCATCGAGTTGCACTCGGAGACGCAGCAGCCGCACATGATGCAGAGCGCCTCCTTGTGGATCACGTTCATCGCCTGCTGGGAGACGATCCGCTCCTTCTCGGCAGCCTCGTCGTAGCCCGGGTCGAGCCAGGGCTTGACCGCGCGGATCTTGCCCCAGAACGGCGCCATGTCGACGACGAGGTCCTTGAGCACCGGCATGTTGCCCATCGCCGAGATCACCGGGACGTGGCCTGCGTCGACGATCGGCTTCATCCGCTCCTTGCACGCGAGCACCGCGCGCCCGTCCATTCGCATCCCGCAGGAGCCGCAGATCATCATCCGGCAGCTCTTGCGGTAGGCGAGCGTCCCATCGTGCTTGTCCTTGATCAGGTCGAGGACGTCGAGCAGGCACGACCACTCCGGCGCGTCGACCTCGTACTCGCGGAGCGCTCGCTCGCCGGACTCGGGGTCGAACCGCCAGATCTTGAGCGCGACGTTCATCCCTGTCCGAGCCGTTTCAGGAGATCGATCACCGATCCGGGGGGTGGGGCCTTGATCGTGACGGGCGGTCCGAAGTCGTGCAGCTCCATCGTCACCTGCGCCGACTGCTCGCGCGAGGTGTGCTCGGCCCAGGTCACCTTCCGAAGATACCCGTCCCCGTCGATCCAGGCGTCGACCGGCAGCTTCTTCAGCCCGCTGAGCCGGATCACGCGCTTGATCGAGTCACGGGTGCTCCCACCGGCACGCGCCGCCGCGCGCTGAAGGTCGGCCGTCACCCGGTAGTGCGTGGTCTGCACGCCCCGCACCGATTCGCCGCCGACCTTCTCGACCGCGCTCGGGCCTGCGAGGTAGCCGAGAACGCTGCTCGGGGTCGGGCTCGCGTTCACGAGGCTGCTGAGATCGACACCGCGCTGGCGCGCGAGCTCGCCCAGGTCGAGCTTGAGCCATTCGCTCGCGCCCGACAGGCCGGCCTGCGCGAAGACCCGCGACTTCAGGTAGAGGACGTTTCCGGTCACGATCGTCTCGAGCCTGTTCGTCCGGCGGTTGACCTCGAGATCCATGCTCGACTTGCCCGAGCGGTCCTTCGTGTTGAAGACGCCGCTGCCCTTCGCCTTCGCACCGGGGCCGGAGACCGTGAAGTCGGCCTCGACGCTGCCGGCGTGGCCGGTCTTGGCCGCCGCCTGCGCGATCTCGTCGGGGCCGGCGCTCTTGCCGCCGCCGCACCCCGCGAGGGCGAGGGCGAGGGCGAGGGCAACCAGCACCGCAGCGCGACGCATCAGTACGTCCTCTCCATCGGCTGCCATTTCGTGGTGGTCACGGGCTTCCAGCTCAGCTTCGGCGCGCCGTCCTGCCAGGTGACGATCGTGTGGCGGAGGTAGTTCTCGTCGTCGCGATCCGGATAGTCGTGCGGGCGAGCGTGCGCCCCCCGGCTCTCCTTGCGCTCGATTCCGGCCACGATCATGCACTCGGCGAGCTCGAGCAGGAAGCCGAGCTCGAGCGCCTGCGTCAGGTCGCTGTTGAAGACGTCTCCCTTGTCCTCGACGACGACGCGCTCGAAGCGCTCGCGCAGCCCGGCCACGATCTCGCCTTCCTTGCGCATCTGCTCCTCTCGCCGGAAGACGCCGAAGTTCTCGTGCATCGTCTCCGCCAGCTCGTTGCGGATCGACCAGGGCCGCTCGCCCTCGCTGCGGTCGAGGAGGGCGCGCAGCTCGCGCTCGGCGTCGGCCGCGAGCGCCGGCGACACCTCGGCGTCCGCGTGCGTGAGCGCCCACTCCGCCGCGTGCGCCCCGGAGCGCTTGCCGAACGTGATCGTCTCCATCAGCGCGTTCCCGCCGAGCCGGTTCGCGCCGTGGACCGAGACGCAGGCGCACTCGCCGGACGCGTAGAGCCCCTCGAGCGACGTCCGGCCCCAGACGTCGGTGTCGACGCCGCCCATGTGGTAGTGCGCGCCCGGCCGCACCGGGATCGGCTCGTAGATCGGGTCGACTCCGGCGAACACCATCGACAGCTCGCGCGTGCCGTGCAGCCGCTCGAGGATCTTCTCGGCGCCCAGGTGGCGCAGGTCGAGGAGGACGTTGCCGTCCACGCCACGGCCCTCGTCGATCTCGGTCTGCTCGGCGCGCGAGATGACGTCGCGCGAAGCCAGCTCCATCGCGTTCGGCGCGTAGCGCTTGAGGAAGCGGTCGTCCTCGGAGTTCAGGAGGTAGGCGCCCTCGCCGCGGCAGCCCTCGGTGATCAGGACGCCGGTGGGCGCAAGGGTGGTCGGGTGGAACTGCATCATCTCCATGTCCTCGAGGCCGACCCCGGCCCGCAGGGCCAGCGTCATCCCGTCGCCCGTGCACGAGTAGGCGTTGGTCGTGCCGACGTAGAGCCGCCCCGCCCCGCCCGTCGCCAGGATCACCGCCTTGGAGCCGATGGCGGACAGGCCGCCGTCGAGGAGGTTCCAGGCGATCACGCCCTGACAGCGGTCATCGTCGACCGCGAGCTTCCAGACGAAGTACTCCTCGTAGGTCTTGATCTGGCGCTTCAGCACCTGCTCGTAGAGGACGTGCACGAGCACGTGGCCGGTGATGTCCGCGGCGTAGGCCGTCCGCGGCTCACCGGCGGCGCCGAAGGGCCGCTGGGCGATCCGCCCGTCGTCGGTGCGCGAGAAGACCGCGCCCCAGTGCTCGAGCTGGTAGACGTCCCCGGGCGCCTCGTCGCAGAGGATCTGGATCGCGTCCTGGTCGCCGAGGTAGTCCGACCCCTTGACCGTGTCGAAGGCGTGCTTCTCCGGGTCGTCCTCGGACGCGTTCCCGAGCGCCGCGTTGATTCCGCCCTCGGCCGCGCCGGAGTGGCTGCGGACCGGGTGGATCTTCGAGATCAGCGCGACGTCGGCGCCTGCATCGTGAGCCTCGATCGCCGCCCGCATCCCGGCGCAACCAGCTCCGACGACGAGGACGTCGTGCTTCGCCTCCACGCCTCGGACGCTACACAACGGCCGCCCCGTTCGGGGCGCCATCGGACGCAGCCGCCCGGCGGGCGCTGGCCGAGCTAGGCGCGCCTCAGCCGGTTCCGCGGCTCGATCTCCGCGCGGAGCCCGGTGAAGCCACCTTCGACATGAAGCTCGACCCCGCTCTGCTCTGCGAGCGCGCGGTCGAGTATCGGCCTGCAGACCGCGTTCCGCTCCGAGAGGATCTTGCCGAGCGGCTCGCCGCTCTCAACCTGAATGGCAAGCGCGTTCTCGATCTCCTCGCTCGTGACCGCGCCTTGCTGCACGAGAACCGTCCCGAGCAGGGGCCGTTTCACGCCGCTCGCACCCATCTTCCGCCTCCTTCGTAAAATGCCGCAGCCCATCGATCCGCTGTCGATGGTCTCAGCATGTGCGTCCCACACCGTGGGTCAAGTCCAGTCCCACCTACCGGATTGGCTAGGGGGGCCTCGCGCAGCCGGGCTATCGTGTGGCGGGGTCGTGCTACGAATCGAACGACATCGACTAGGCCCTAGGGTCTACGTGCTCGGCGCGCGGGTGCACGAGTGGCACGCCGGCGCCGCGCTCCTGCTCGGTCTGGCAGGCACTGTGGTGTTCGACCGGGTCGAGCACCGCCTGGCGGCGAGCCTCGTCGCCGCGGCGGGCCTCTGGCTCGTGGCGAAGGACTGGCGCGACCTCGTCCCGTCCCAGCGGGACACCGCTTTCTGGCGCCTCGGGCTCCACCTGAGGCCTCTTCCGCTGCGCGCCCTGCACCGGGCGGAGCCACTACCGAGGCTCGCCGCAGTTGCCGCCGGGATTGCGGCCCTGATCAACCTCGCCTCCGCCGCGACGCCGGGCGTCTCGTGGCGAAACCACGCGCTGCTCCAGTTCGAGCCGGTGCAGGCCGTCCAGATCTCGCACGCGGCCGCGGTTCCGGCCTCGGTCGTGCTCTTCGTGACCGCGTTCTACCTCTGGCGCCGCCGCGCCACGGCCCTCCGGCTCGCGATCGCTCTGCTCGTGGCGCTCGGCGTCCTCAACCTGCTCAAGGGTTTCGATGTCGAGGAGGCCGTGGGGAGCTTCGCGGTCGCGGGGGCGCTCTGGCTCGGTCGCGAGGCCTTCCGGGTCCGGCCCGACCCCGCGACGCTTCGCTCGGCGCTCCTGCGCCTGCCGCTCCTGGTTGGGGGAGCCTTCGGGCTGTCCCTGCTTGCGGTCGGTCTCGCGACATCTGGATCCCTGTTCGCGGCCATGCGCGAGACCGGCGATCTCTGGCTGTGGCAGCCCGGGCCGCTGCGCTTCCGGCACGAGCTCGGTTGGGTCGACCAGGCGGTGGGCGCGGTCGGCGTCCTGACGCTCCTCTGGTCTGGATACCTGCTCTTCCGGCCGCTCGCAGGACCTCGAGGCCTTCCGGGCGCCGAGACCCGGCGCGCCGCCTCGGAACTCGTCCGCCGGCACGGTGCCGACACGCTCGCCTACTTCAAGCTCCGCCGCGACCAGCACTACCTCTTCGCGCCGGACGGGCGCGCCTTTCTCGGCTATCGGATCGAGAGCGGCGTCCTGCTCGTCTCCGGCGACCCGATCGGACCGACCGATGCCGTCCCTGGTCTCCTGCGCGAGCTGGGCCGCTTCGCCGAGGCGCGGGGCCTCAGGATCGCCGTGCTCGGGGCAGGGCTGGTTCTGCGCCCGCTCTGGCGGCAGCTCGGCCTCAAGTCGCTCTACATCGGCGACGAGGCGGTCGTCGAGACTGCGCGCTTCTCGCTCGAGGGTCGGGCAATCCGCAAGGTGCGCCAGTCGGTCACCCGGCTGGAGAAGCTCGGCTACCGCGTCGAGCTCCGTGAGCTCGCCGGCCTGGACGAGGACCAGCTGGCCGAGCTCGAAGAGGTCAGCCGCCGGTGGCGACGAGGGACGCCCGAGCGCGGCTTTTCGATGTCGCTCGACGCCCTGCGTCGCGACGACCACCGCGACAGCGTCGTCGTTCGCGCCCTCGACTCAAACGGCCGCGCTCGCGCCTTCCTGCACTTCGTCCCGAGCTTCGGACGGCCCGCGATGTCGCTCTCGGCGATGCGGCGCGATCCAGCCACGCCGAACGGCCTGGTCGAGTTCCTCGTCGCCCGTTCCGTCGGGCTCCTGCGCGAGGGCGGGACCGCCGAGGTCTCCCTTAACTTCGCCGCCTTCGGCCGCTTCCTCCACAGTCCGCACGGGCCGGTGGAACGGTTGATCGGCCGGTTTCTCGTGCTCGGCGACTCGTTCTTCCAGATCGAGCGGCTCTACCGCTTCAACGCGAAGTTCTTCCCTCACTGGGAGCCGCGCTACCTTCTCTTCGAGGGGCGGCTCGGCCTTCCCCGGGCCGGGCTCGCCGCGCTCTGGGCGGAAGGCCAGCTGCCGAAGCCGGCCGTGAGGCGCTGACCGGCCGCGCCCAGGCATATGCGATCCAGTAACAGACGGCGGCCAGCGGCAACTCGGCCAGCAGCATCAGCAGCGCCATCCGCAGCTCCCCGCCGCCGCGCGCTGTGACCGTGTCGAACCAGGCGTCGGAAAGCAGCGCGGTCCCGCCGACGGCCGCCAGCGGCGAGGCCCAGTGCGAGCGCCTCGCGAGCGCGAGGGCCGTCGCGCCGAGCGCGGCTGCCTCGAACAGGTCGAAGCCGGGCCATAGCACGTCCCAGTGGTGCGTCACGTGGCGGGCCGGAAGCGTCTGGCTCAGGTACGCCGTCCACGGCAAGAGGCCGACCGTGACGCCCGCGAGGGCGAGCAGCACCCAGAGACGGACGTGGCGAGGGCGGTGAGGCATCGGCATCACGCCAACCGTACCCGCCGGCGCGGGTGCCGAAATCCGCTCCAGGGGTAGACTCCCGCCCGTGGCGAAGATGCTGTTCAGGCTGCCCGAGGCCGCTTCCGTGGTCGACAACCCGTCGCCGGAGGAGGTCAAGGAGCTCGCCGCCCGGATGCCGAACGCGCGACCGACCCGGTACGGCAGCCTCAACGTCCAGACGGAGGTCGTGAGCCGCTCCAAGCGCTCGACCTTCATCGTCACGGACGAGCCCGACGGCCAGAACCAGTCGATCTCCCGCGAGGAAGGCGAGCGCTGGGCCCAGCTCCAGGACGAATACATCGCCGATCAGGAGATGGTCGTGATCGACGGCTACATCGGCAACGGCGACGAGTTCCGGACGCCGGCGCGGCTCTACATCGAGGCCGCGAACGCCAACATCGCCGGGATGCAGCAGCAGCTCTACTTCTCCACCGGCGGCGAGCGCATCGACCCCGAGCTGACCGTGATCTACACACCGAACCTGAAGGCGGAGGGCTATCCGGACGACCGCCTGATCGCCGTCGACCTCGAGCAGGGGGTGACCCGTGTCTTCAACTCCGACTACTTCGGGGAGTCGAAGAAGGGCGGCCTGCGGATGTGGAACAGGCTCGTGTACGAGCGCGGCGGGATCCCGCTTCACGCAGGCTGCAAGATCATCCCGACCGAGCGCGGGAAGCGCGTCGGCCTGATCGTCGGACTGTCCGGCACGGGAAAGACGACGACCACCTTCACCCGCCAGAACGGCTCGCTCCCCGTGCAGGACGACTTCGTCGCCTGGATGCCGAACGGCCGCGTCTACGCGACCGAGAACGGCTGCTTTGCGAAGACCTTCGGGCTCAACCCGGAAGACGAGCCGACGATCTACGGCGCCGTCACGCAGCCCGACTCGTACCTCGAGAACGTCTCGCAGCACGGCGACGAGGCCGACTTCTACGACACGAACTACACCTCCAACGGCCGCGCCACCTTCCCGTTCTCGGTGATCGAGCACGCCTCCGCCGACGAGATCGAGGAGGCGCACTTCCTCCTGATCCTGAACAAGAACGAGAACATCGTCCCCGGGGTCGCGAAGCTCGAGGGCCCTCAGGCGGCGGCCTTCTTCATGCTCGGCGAGACGACCGGCACGAGCGCCGGCGGGGCGGACGAGGCCGGGAAGTTCCTGCGCGTGCCCGGCACGAACCCCTTCTTCCCGATGCCGCACGACCTGCAGGGGAACCGCTTCCTCGAGCTGCTCGCCGAGAACCCGCTCGAGGTCTACGTGCTGAACACGGGACGGGTCGGCGGACCGGAGGAGGATGAGCGCTCGCGCAAGGTGCGGATCAAGCATTCCTCGGCGATCGTGAAGGGAATCGCGGAGGGGACGATCGAGTGGGAGCGCGACCCGGACTTCGGCTACTTCGTCGCCTCGTCGGTGCCCGGGATCGACGAGCTCGAGGTGCTCCAGCCGCGGCGGCTCTACGAGCAGACCGGCCGGTCGGACGAGTACCGCGCGCTGGTCGAACGCTTCAAGGCGGAGCGAGCCGAGTTCCTGAGCGGCTTTGCGAGCCTGAGCGACGAGATCGTCGCCGCGGTCGCGTAGCGGAGTCCGGACTCGCCCGGCGAACACTTCGCCGTGAACCGCGAGATCCACCGTTTCCTCGAGAGCCCCGCGCTCTCCGAGGCGACGCGCCGTGCCTACCGCGTGGACGTGCGGGAGTTCTGCGGCTGGCTGGACCGGCGCGGGACGAAGCTCGACGACGTCGACGTTCGCGTCCTCGCGGACTATGCCGCCGAGCTCGGGCGAGCCCGGCCGCGCAAGCTCGCGCCGGCGACGATCGGGCGCAAGCTGGCTGCAGTGCGGGCCTTCCTGCGTCACGCGCTCGGCCCGAACCGGGTCCCGGACGCGTCGTTCGCGCCGCGGCGTGGGCGGCGGCTCCCGGATGCGCCACAGACGAGAGAGATCGACCAGGTGCTCGACTCGCTCGGCGGCGCGGGTCCGCTGGCGATCCGGAACCGGGCGCTCCTCGAGCTCGTCTACTCGGCCGGGCTCCGCTCGCAGGAAGCGGTCGACCTCGACCTCGCACGACGTCGACTTCGAGCAGGAGCTCGTCCACGTCCGCGGGAAGGGCGGCAAGGAGCGGGTCGTGCCGCTGGGGGAAGAGGCTTCGCACCGGCTGGCCGCCTACCTGCGCGAGGCGCGACCGGAGCTGGCGCGCGGCGCCGAGAACGCGCTCTTCCTCTCGGCCCGCGGGCGGCGCCTCGACACCAGCACGCTGCGGCGCCTGTTGCCTCACCCCCACAGGTTGCGCCACGCCTTCGCCACGCATCTGCTCGAAGGCGGCGCGGACCTGCGCACGATCCAGGAGCTGCTCGGCCACAGCTCGCTCTCGACGACCCAGATGTACAGCCACGTCGACGCGGCGCGGCTGCGGAAGGTCTACGACCGCGCGCACCCCCGCTCCTGACGCAGCCTGCCCCGACCCAAGCAGCCCAGGCGCAGGACCGCCGGAAGCCGCCCAGGCGCTCACGTCCAGCTCCCCACCCAAGGGGCGGGGAAGTTGGATCCACCCGCCGCCCACGGCGAGCGTAGCGCTGATTCTGCGCCCTGTCTGTGACGACTCCGGGCCAAATCAGCGCCGGTTAATCCACAGGCTCCGGGTTCGACCTTGCGGCGTGGGTCCGCGCCTGGGCTTCGAGCGATGCCTCGGCCGCGCGGATATGGCCGAGCGCCGCCCACGCGTGAGCAGCGCCGCGCGGGACAACCGCGTCGCGGAAGTGTCTTGCAGCGGTCTTGCAGTGCTTCGCCGCCAGCTCGAGCTCCTCGGCGGCCGCCTCGTAGAGCTTCGCCGCCTCCTCCATCCGCTCGTCCGGGCTCACGGCGCCAGGTTCTAACAGACGCAGGCGTCCGGCGGCCGGAGGCGAAGGAAGAACGTCGCGATGGCGACGCCGCGGTCCGACCCGGCTGCGTCCGATCCCGAAGTGGACGGGTTCCTTGCGCTGCTCGCAGCGCAGCGGGCGCCGAAGACGGTCGACGCCTATCGCCGAGACCTGCGCGCGCTCGGCGACTGGCTGGGCGGGCCGCCGTCGAAGGCGACGACGGACGACCTCGAGCGCTGGCTCGCCGAGCTCCGCGCCGCAGGGCTCTCCCCCGCCACGATCGCGCGGCGCGTTGCCGCCGTGCGCTCCTTCTTCCGCCACCTGATCCTGCTCGGCGCCCGCACCGACAGCCCGGCCGCGGCGCTCGAGCTGCCGCGCCGCCGGCGCCGGCTCCCGCGCACGCTCTCGGCGGCCGAGGCCCAGCGGCTGATCGAGGCCGCCCCGGGCACGACTCCCCGCGCGCTCCGCGACCGGGCGCTCGTGGAGCTCCTCTACGGAGCGGGCCTGCGGGTCAGCGAAGCCGTCGGGCTCGGAGAAGACCGACGCGGACCTCGAGCGGCGGCTCGTGCGCTGCACCGGCAAGGGCGGCAAGGAGCGGATCGTCCCGGTCGGACGCCACGCGGTGGAGGCGCTTCGCCGCTACCTCGCGCACGGACGCCCGTTCCTCGACCGCCGGCACCGGCCCGAGCTCTTCCTCAACGCGCAGGGCGGGCCGCTGACCCGGGCGGGCGCTTTCCTGATCCTGCGCCGCC
Organism: uncultured Actinomycetes bacterium; assembly: GCA_963779895.1. Classification (GTDB taxonomy): domain Bacteria; phylum Actinomycetota; class Thermoleophilia; order Gaiellales; family Gaiellaceae; genus AC-32. Next base: position 589,442 of record CAWAAD010000001.1, read on the forward strand.
TCGCCGAGCGCGCCGGTCTCGAGCCCGGGCGCGTCCACCCGCACCTGCTCCGCCACTCCTTCGCGACGCATCTGCTGGAAGGCGGCGCCGACCTCCGCAGCGTGCAGGAGATGCTCGGGCCATGCCGACCTGGGAACGACCGAGCTGTACACCCACGTCAGCGACCGGCGGCGCCGCGACGTCTATTTCCGAGCCACCCCCACGCCCGCCGCCGCAAGGACGTTTCGCATGACTGACTGCGCGGAATCACCTTCCTATGACACTCGACCCCCACCTTGCCGCCCTGATCGTCTCGAGCGCGACCGCCGGACTGCTGATGACGCTCGCCGGCGTGAGCAAGAACGGGCTCGAGTGGCGGCGCGCGCCGCATCTGCCCGTCCTGCGGGCGCGAGCTGCGGGGCCACGCGTGCGCCTGCCGGTCCTGACCTAACGCGTTTTCGAGCGCTTCTCGAGACCGGCCGCCACTTCGCAGCCGTCCGGAGGTCGCGCTCGAGCCCGTCCTCCTCGGCGATCCCCTGCAGGAGGACGATCGTGTCTCGCTGCGGGGAGCCGTTCCGCAGGCAGATCACGGCAAGCCGCCGCACGGCCGGGTTCGTCGTCGGCGTTCGCGAGCTGCGTGCAGCAGCGGCGCACCGAGTTGACGTCCCGCGGGGTGGTCGCGCGAGAGGAGCTCGAGCGAGAGCAGCGCAGACCCGCGGCAGGCCGGGCTCTCGTCCTCGAGCCCGCGGCGCGAGCAGCTCGAGCTTCTGGCGGAAGCGGAACTGGCCGACCGCGCGGTAGGCGACGGCCCGCTCGCGGTAGTCCTGCGATCCGCGCGGCCGCCTCGAGCTCGTCCGTCCCAGTCGCGGCGCAGGTCGGCGAGCTCGCGCTCCTCCCCTGCTTCGCGAGCTCGGCCGCGGCGGCTGCCTCCGGCAGCGTCAAACCGAAGGCGAGCGAGCGTGGTCCGGGGCCGACGTAGCGTCGCGGACGGGCGGAAGAGCCGGCCGGTGCGCTTCTGCTCGAGGATGTGTGCCGACCAGCCGGCGACGCGCGAGCAGGCGAACATCGCCGGCGCGAGCGGCGGCGGGATCTCGGCCACGTCGAGCACGACCGCCGAGTAGTACTCGACGTTCGTCGCGAGCGACGCGCTCGGGATGCCGCTCCTGGAGGGCCTTCAGCGCTGCCTGCTCGAGCTCCTCGGCGACCTCGACCTGCGGCGAGCCGAGCTCCTTGGCCGTCCGCTTCAGGATCCGCGACGCGGATCCTCGGCGCGGTAGATCCGGTGGCCGAAGCCCATGATCCGCTTGCCGCTCTCGAGCGGCCTCGCGTACCCACCGCTCCGGATCGCCCATCGCTGCGACCTCCTCGAGCATCGGCTTCACGTAGGCGGGGGCGCCGCCGTGCAGCGGCCCCGAAAGCGCGCCGACCGCCGCCGAGAGCGCGGCGCCGCAGTCGGCGCCGGTCGAGGCGACGATCCGCGCCGTGAACGTCGAGGCGTTGAGCCCGTGCTCGGCGGTGCAGATCCAGTAGGTGTCGATCGCCTTCGACGTGCGCGCGGGTCCGCCTCTCCGCGCCAGCGCAGGAGGAACTTCTCGGCGGCGGTCTCTCCCCGCGCCACGACCTCGTCCGGGACCGGCTCCGGATGGCCGTCGGCTACGCGTGCAGAGCGGGCGACGATCGACATCATCTGCGCCGAGAGGCGGCCGAGGTCCTCGCGCGCCTGCTCGTCGGAGACCTCGTTCAGCTTCCCGAGTTCCCAGACGCCGGAGAGCCGGGCGGTCTCGCTCTGAAGGTCCGAGGGCGCGTTGCCGCTCAGCGCGGCCGGCTCGTACGGCTCGGGGTCGGGCATCGCGGAGCTCGATGTCGTCGTCGACGAGCAGGCCCCACACGTGTTCGTAGGGGTACCGGCCGACGAGCTCCTCGATGTTGATCCCGCGGTAGCGGAGCGAGCCGCCTTCGCGGTCGGGCTCGGCGATCTCCGTCTGGACCGCGACGACGCCCTCGAGACCCGGCTTGAAGTCGTTCACGGCGGAAAGCGTATATAGCTCAGCTAGAGTCCCGCGCCGTGGCCCACGACGTGACGTTGATCCCGGGCGACGGCACCGGGCCGGAGTTGACCGAGGCAACGCGGCGCGTCCTCGAAGCGACGGGTGTCGTCTTCGAGTGGGACGTCCAGGAGGCGGGGGCGGACGTGATGGATCGCTTCGGCGGCGACCCGTTGCCCGGGCACGTGCTCGACTCGATCAAGCGCACCGGCGTCGCGCTGAAGGGGCCGATCACGACCCCGATCGGCGTCGGCTTCCGCTCGGTCAACGTGACCCTGCGCAAGACGCTCGACCTGTACGGCCAGGTCCGGCCCTGTAAGAGCTACGAGGGCGTCCGCTCACGCTACGAGAACGTCGACCTGGTGATCGTCCGCGAGGCGACCGAGGATCTCTACGCGGGGATCGAGTACGAGGAGGGCTCCGCCCACGCGACCGAGCTCGCCGCGTGGATCGACGCTCGAGGCGGGCACGTGCCGCCGGGAGTCGGGAATCTCGATCAAGCCGCTCTCGGTCGAAGGAAGCCGGCGAATCGTCCAGTTCGCCTTCGACTACGCCCGCAGCAACGGCCGGCGGAAGGTGACGGCCGTCCACAAGGCCAACATCATGAAGTTCTCCGACGGGCTCTTCCTCCGCGTCGCCCGCGAGGTCGCCGAGCAGAACTCCGACGTCGAGTTCGAGGACCGGATCGTGGACAACCTCTGTATGCAGCTCGTTCAGCGGCCGGAGGAATACGACGTGCTGGTGCTGCCGAACCTCTACGGAGACATCATCTCGGATCTCGCCGCCGGCCTGGTCGGCGGGCTCGGCCTCGCGCCGGGCGCCAACTTCGGCACGCACGCGGCCGTCTTCGAGCCCACGCACGGGTCGGCGCCGAAGTACGCCGGCCAGAACAAGGTCAACCCGATGGCGATGATGCTCTCCGGGATGCTGATGCTGCGGCACCTGGACGAGGCCGACGCCGCAGAACGGCTGGAGGAGGCGATCGCGGACGTGATCCGAGAGGGCAAGAGCCTCACCTACGACATGAAGCCGACCCGCGACGATCCGACCGCCGTGGGGACGAGCGAGGTCGCGGACGCGATCATCGAGAAGCTCGGGGCGAGAGTTGCGTAGGAAGGTCACGGTCGTCGGGGCCGGGAACACCGGCGCGACCTGCGCGCAGGTGCTCGCCCAGCGCGACTACGCCGAGGTCGTCCTGACGGACATCAAGGAAGGGCTCCCGCAGGGCAAGGCGCTCGATATCGACCAGATGGGGCCGATCCTCGGCTTCGAGCCCACCGTCTCCGGCACGAACGGTTACGAGGAGACGTCCGGATCCGACGTCGTCGTCGTCACCGCCGGCGTGCCGCGGCAGCCGGGGATGAGCCGCGACGACCTCGTGACGACGAACGAGAAGATCGTCGGCTCGGTGGTCGAGCAGGTGGTCGCCGCCTCGCCGGACGCGATCCTGATCATCCTCTCGAACCCGCTCGACGCGATGTGCCATGTCGCGAAGGACGTGTCCGGCTTCCCGAAGGAACGCGTCTTCGGGCAGGCCGGGATCCTCGACACCGCCCGCTTCCGGACGTTCATCGCCTGGGAGACGCGCTCGTCCGTCAAGGACGTGCAGGCGCTCGTGCTCGGCGGGCACGGCGACCAGATGGTTCCGGTCGTGTCGGCGACGACGGTCGGAGGCGTGCCGCTGACGAAGCTCGTGGCGCAGGACCGGATCGACGCGATGGTGGAGCGGACCGCGAAGGGCGGCGGCGAGGTCGTCGGGCTGCTCGGCACGTCTGCCTGGTACGCGCCCGGCGCCGCCGTTGCGCAGATGGTCGACGCGGTCCTTCTCGACGAGCACCGGGTGTTGCCCTGCACGGCTTTTCTCGAGGGCGAGTACGGGATCGACGGCCTCTACATGGGCGTGCCCGTCAAGCTCGGCGCGAGCGGGATCGAGGAGGTCGTCGAGCTCGAGCTGACCGCGGACGAGCGAAGCGCCTTCGAGGCGTCGGCCGCCGCGGTCCGCGACGTCGTCGATGTTCTCGGCAACGCCGGCTAGTTCCGGTTGCACGTGCCCGTGTTCGCCCACGAGCTACGACGCGGTCGCTGTGGATGAACCGGCGCGGAATCGGCACGAACCGGTCACAGACAGGGCACAGATCGCCCGCTACGCTCTCAGCGGGTGGCGGGTGGACAATTCATCCCCACCCAGGGTGGGGAACCCATGCGCGTGAAGACGATATGAAGGTGAGGGCGACCAGAGTGGCGGCGGGATGGAGCTCGGGCTAGCCGGCCGGACCGCGATCGTCTGCGGGGCGTCCTCCGGCATGGGGCTCGCCGCTGCCGAGGCCCTGGCGGCCGAGGGCGCGAACGTGGCCATGTTCGCACGCCGCCGCGACCTTCTCCGACGCGAGGCGGAGCGCATCGGCGGCCTCGCCGTGCGCGGCGACCTGACCAACCCGGCGGACCTCAAGCGTCTCCTCGACCGGACGCTGGAGGCGTTCGGCGGAATCGACATCCTCGTCAACAACGGCGGCGGCCCTCCGCGCACTGCCGCAGTCGGCCTCGCAGACGAGCAGGTCGAACAGGCGGTCGAGCTCCTGCTCCTGTCCGCGATCCGCCTCACCGAGCTCTGCCTCCCTCAACTCGAGCGCAGCGGCCACGGGCGGGTGATCAACATCACCTCGAGCTCGGTACGAGAGCCGATCGACAACCTCGCGCTGTCGAACGCGGTCCGGCCCGGCGTGATCGGCTGGGCGAAGACGCTCGCGCGCGAGGTCGGCCCGAAGAAGATCACGGTCAACTCGATTGCGCCGGGCCGGATCGAGACCGAGCGCCTCGCCGAGGTCTACGCCGGCAAGCCGCGCGCCGAGGATCTCGAGCAGATCCCCTTGCGCCGCTTCGGCGCCCCGCGTGAAGTCGCGGACGTCATCTGCTTCCTCGCGTCCGACGCCGCCGGCTACGTCACCGGCGCCGTGATCCCCGTCGACGGCGGGCTGACGCGGGGACTCCTTTGACGACGGAGCCCGCGCGCAGGCGCTGGGCATGGATCTCCCCGGGTCGCATCGGCGGTACCGGCGTCTTGCTCCTGGCGCTTGCGGTGATCGTCTCCTGGCTTCTCCCCGCGAATGGGTACGAGCTCCTGATCGTCGACGAAGCGCATCCAGTCGCACCTGCCGTCCGCATCGCAGGCCACGACGCGACGCGCTCGACGGGGTCGATCTACTTCGTCGACGTCGCCGAGCGCCAGGCACGGCTGATCCAGCGGGTTGTTCCGTGGGCGCGTCCGAGCGGCTCCTCACTCGTCCACTCACCACCGATCAGCTCCTCACTCGACCTGCGCCTCGCCCAGACGGAGATGGTCGACTCGCAGAGGATCGCCCCCTACGTCGCGCTGAAGCTGCTCGGCTACAAGGTGAGCGCGCGCAGCAGCGGGATCACGATCCTCGACGTCGAGGCCGACGCGCCCGCCGCAAAGGTCCTGAAGCCGGGGGACGTGATCGTCGGCGTCGGCGACCGCGCCGTTCGGACGACCGCGGAGCTGCGAGTCATCCTGGAACGCAAGCGGCCCGGCGACCGGGTGACGATCCGCTTCCGGCGGAGAGACCGGCTACACAAAGCCTCGCTCGAGACGATCGCAGACGCCCACGATCCGACGCGAACGATCATCGGCATCATCCCGTCCGACGACCTTCGGGTGACGGTTCCGCTCCGGGTCAAGATCGACGTGGGCCGCGTCGGAGGGCCTTCCGCCGGTCTGGCCTTCGCCCTCGACATCCTCCAGGAGCTCGGCCGTAACGTCGCGCGCGGACGCAAGGTCGCGGCGACGGGCGAGCTCGCGCTCGACGGCCGCGTGCTCCCGATCGGAGGCGTGAAGCAAAAGACGCTCGGCGCTCGCCGTGCGGGTGTGGACGTCTTTCTCGTCCCCGCCGGGGAGAACGCCCGGGAGGCGCGGCGCTACGCCGACGGCCTTCCGATCGTCCCTGTGGAAAGCTTTCAACAGGCGTTGCGGGCACTGGCAACGTTAGGCCCAAAAGAGTGAAGATCATGCAGTTTTCAGCGGATTCAAAACCGCCGGAAATTGCAGTGTTTTCTCCACAGGCAAGCTTGAATCGCCGGACCCCGTCCCTATAGTCCTGCCTTGTCCAGACCCCGCCGTTAAGAGGAGTGACCGGGACGTTGAGCAAGAAACCCCCACCAACCTGCAACGATTGCTATTTCCATCGGGCCGGGCTCTGCGCGCTCTGTCTCGAGGCCCCGTGCCCCACCTTCCGACATTTCAGCCGCGACTCGCTCGCCCCGCCGCGGCAGCCCCGGCTCGTGGCCCGTCCGGTCGCCGGCCGCTCGTACGCCGCCTAGACATGCGGCTCAGACGCCGGTCCGACGAGGAGCCTCCTTCCGAGCAGGGACCCGAGACGCCCGCTTCCGAGCCGGCGCCCGACGAAGGAAGGCTGCGCCAGTGGCAGCCGCGCCTGTACGGGAAGCTGCTGCTCCTGCTGGTGCTCGTCGCGTACTCCGTGGCCTTCGTGCTCGAGAACCGCAAGGAAGTCAAGCTCCACTTCGTCGTCGCCACTGCCCACGTCTCGCTGATCTGGCTCGTCCTGCTCAGCATCGCGCTCGGGCTGCTGGTCGGCGTGCTCCTCTCGCAGCTATACCGGCGCAGGCGCCGCCGTCACTAGCGCCGCGAGGCGCCGGACGCCTTCGGCGATCTCGTCCGGCGAGACGAAGCTGAACGCAAGACGCACGGTGTTCGGCGCACCGCCGAAATCCGCTCCTGGAACAAAGGTCACGCCGGCAGCGCCCGCCCGCACGAGGAGCTCCAAGGCGTCGATCCCATCCGGAAGCTCCAGCCAGAGGAAGTAGCCGCCCTCGGGCCGATTCCAGCGCGCGTGACCGGCGAGCTCCTGCTCGAGCGCCTCGAGCATCGCGTCCCGGCGTGCGCGGAGGAGGCCGCAGACCCGATTCAGGCTCGGCTCGAGCAACCCGCGCGTGAGGAACTCGTGCACCGTCGCCTGAGCGAGCAGCCCCGGCGTGATGTAGGTCGAGGCGGCGAGCGGCTCCAGCTCGGCTGCCAGCGCGGACGGGACGATCGTGTAGCCGACCCGAAGCCCGGGGGCGATCGTCTTCGAGAACGAGGAGCTGTAGAGCACGCGCTCGCCTCCTTCGAGCTCGAACAGGCTCGGCAGCGGCTCTCCCTCGAAGCGCACGAGGCTATACGGATCGTCCTCGAGCACCGGCAGCGAGCGCTCGCTTGCGAACCCGGCCAGCCGGTGTCGCCCGTCTTCTGAGAGCGTTGCGCCCGTGGGGTTCTGGAAGGTCGGGATCGTGTAGAGGAGCGCGTCGCCCTCCTCGTAGACCCGCTCCAGCTCGTCGAGGTCGAGCCCGTCCGGGTCAAGCGCCACCTCGCCCAGCTCACGCCCCTCCTCGGCAAGGATCTTGCGCGGCCGATCGTAGGTCGGCCGCTCGACGAGCACCCGCCCGGCGGGCAGTGCCGAGAGCAGGAGGTGGAACGCCTGGAGCGAGCCGTTGGTGACGAGCACGCGCTCCGGCTCGACCTCGTGGCGTTGCGCGATCCACTCCCGCAGCGGCCCGTAGCCGAGCGTGCTTCCGTAGGAGAGGATCGTGCGCCCGTCGCGCCGCAGCGCCGCCTGCGCGCAGTCCGCGAGCTCGTCGACCGGCAGGCACTCGGGCGACGGAATACCGCGCGCAAACGAGATCGTCACGCGCACGAGTGTAGAGAAGCGAGCGGCCGGGCTCAGGCGCTGGAGACGGTGGCCTCGACGGCCAGCTCGGCGACCTCGGTCGGCGTCGTGCCGACCCGGACGCCGCGGGCTTCCAGCGCCTCCTTCTTCGCCTGCGCGGTGCCGGACGAGCCGGAGATGATCGCTCCGGCGTGGCCCATCGTCTTGCCGGGCGGCGCGGTGAAGCCGGCGATGTAGGCGATCACGGGCTTCGTCACCTCCGCCTCGATGTAGGCGGCCGCCTTCTCCTCCTCGTCGCCGCCGATCTCGCCGACGAGGACGATCAGCTCGGTCTCGTCGTCGGCCTCGAAGCGCGCCAGGATGTCGATGAACGACGAACCGACGACCGGGTCGCCGCCGATCCCGACGATCGTCGAGTTGCCGAGCCCGCGCTGGGTCAGGTCGTGGCCGATCTGGTAGGTGAGCGTCCCCGAGCGCGAGACGACTCCGACCGGCCCCTCGCGGAAGATCTCGGCCGGGATGATCCCGACATTCGCCTTCCCCGGCGAGAGCGCGCCCGGGCAGTTCGGCCCGAGCATCGTCATCCCGCGGGGCCGGATGTAGTTGTAGATCCGAAGCATCTCGTGGGCGGGCAGCCCCTCGGCGATGCAGATCACGGTGGCGATCCCCGCGTCGACCGCCTCGTAGATCGCGTCCGCCGCGAACCGGGCGGGGACGAAGACCATCGTCGTGTTCGCGCCGGCCTCCTCGACCGCCTCGGCGACCGTGTCGAAGACGGGCACGCCGTCGACGTCCTGGCCGCCCTTGCCGGGCGTCACGCCGGCGACGACGTTCGTCCCGTAACCGCGGTTGCGGAGGCCGTGGAAGCGGCCCTCGCGGCCGGTCAGGCCCTGCACGACGAGCCGCGTTTCCGCGTCGACGATGATCGCCACGTTACGAGGCCTTCCTCGCCCTGATCAGGATCTTGGTGTCCGTGTAGTCCCCGCGCTCGTCTATCCGGTCGCCGAGCAGCTCCCTGACGCGCTCGCGCTCGGCGCCGACACAGCCCGTGCGATCGCACCAGGCCCCGAAGTCGCGCGACTTCTCCTCGAGCACGACCTCTTCGACCTCGAGGCCGGCGCCTTCGAGGAACGAGCGCCACTCTTCCTCGGAATAGCTGCGGACGTGAGTCGGGTCGTGCAGCCGCTCGGCCTCTTCGATCAACTCGCTGTCATAGAGCGTGTCCTCGACGAGGACGACGCGCCGGGCGACGCGCGCCATCTCCGCGACCGCCGTGCGGATGTCCGTGAAGTGATGCGGCGCGATCCGCGTCGTGACCGTGTCGACACTCGCATCCGCAAAGGGAATGTCCTCGGCGCGCGCGAGGACGTCGGCGCGCATGCCGGGTGCCGGGTCGAGCGTCGTCACCTCGAAGCCCAGTCCCGCGCAGCCGCCGCGCGACGTGCCCGCCGCCCGTCGCCACGTCGAGTGCGGTCTCGCCCTCGGCCCAGGAGACCAGCAGATCGAGGTCACTGCCTTCGCGGTGGGTGTCGCTCTCGGCGTACGCCTCGGCGCGCTCGGACCAGGCGTCTTTCATGCGGCGAGTTCCACCGCGCGCCGGGCCGCGTCGAGCATCGTCGGCTCCACGTGCAGGTTCGGCGGCGCCGCGTCGGCCAGGATCTGCCGCCCCTCCTCCGCGTTCGTGCCGTCGAAGCGGACGACGATCGGGTGCTCGATCGCTGATCCGCGAGAGCGCCTGCGAGGATGCCCTGCGCGACCACGTCGCAGCGGGTGATGCCGGCGAAGATGTTGAACAGGATCGAGCGCACCTGCGGGTCGGCGGCGATCACCTCGAGCGCGTCGACCACGCCCTGCGCGTCGCCGCCGCCGCCGAGGTCGCAGAAGTTCGCCGGCCGCCCGCCGACGAGCGCGATCACGTCCAGCGTGGACATCACGAGCCCGGCGCCGTTGCCGAGGATGCCGACCTCGCCGTCGAGCTTGACGTACGTGACGCCCTTCTCGCGCGCCGCGCGCTCCTCCGGCGGGTAGGCCTCGAGATCGCGCATCTCGGCGATGTCCGGGTGTCCGTAGAGCGCGTTGTCGTCGACCGTGAACTTCGAGTCGAGCGCCCGGACCTCGCCCTCCGGCGTGACGATCAGCGGGTTGATCTCGCAGAGCATCGCGTCGCTGCTCGACGAAGCGCGTCGTAGAGCTTCTCGACGATCGCGCAGCGATCTGCTTCTGCTCGCCGGGATCGTCGATCCCGGCGCCGTAGATCAGGCGGCGCGCCTGGTAGGGCTGGAAGCCCTCGAGCGGGTCGACGTGCAGGCGGGCGAGCGCCTCGGGCTTGCGTCGCGGCGACCTCCTCGATCTCGACTCCGCCCTCGGTCGTGAGCATGAAGAGCGCCTTCTTCGCGCCGCGGTCGAACGTGACCGAGAGGTAGTACTCCTTCGCGATCTCGGAGGCGCACTCGATCCAGAGCTTGCGCACGACGTGGCCGCGGATGTCGAGCCCGAGGATCGCCTCCGCTTGGCGCTCGGCGTCGTCAGGGTCGCCGGCGAGCTTGATCCCGCCTGCCTTGCCGCGCCCGCCGGTCAGCACCTGCGCCTTGACGACGACCGGCCCGCCGAGCTCCTCGGCCGCCGCGCGCGCCTCGGCCGCGTCGTCGCCAGCCTGCCCTCCGAGACGGGGATCCCGAAGCGGCGGAAAAGCTCCTTGCCCTGGTACTCGTAGAGGTCCACCGGCGGCGGAGCTCTCACAGCGGTGGTCTCAGCGCCCGTGGACGCGATCGTCGCTGACGGCCTGGGGAAGCGCTATGGCGCGTGCAGGCGCTCGACGGGCGTCTCGCTTCCGCGTCGCGCGCGGGCGAGGTCTTCGGGCTGCTCGGCCCGAACGGCGCCGGCAAGTCGACGACGGTCAAGGTGCTGACGACGCTGACGAAGCCCGACAGGGGCCGGGCGGAGGTCGCGAGCCGCGACGTCGTCCGCGAGCCCGATGCGGTGCGGCGCTCGATCGGCTACGTGCCTCAGAGCTCCGGCGTCGACCGCGACGCGACCGGGCGCGAGAACCTGATGCTCCAGGGCCGGGTGCAGGGGATGTCGGCGCGAGGCTGCGCCTGCGCGTCGGACGAGCTGCTCGGGCTGTTCGGGATGGCCGATGCGGCCGACCGCATCGTCCGCGGGTACTCGGGCGGGATGAAGCGGCGCCTCGACGTGGGGCTCGGGCTCGTCCACGGGCCCGAGCGTCCTCTTCCTCGACGAGCCGACCACGGGCCTCGACCCCGAGGCGCGCGCGGCGATGTGGGACGAGCTGGCCATCCTCGCGCGCGCGGAGCTGCTGACGATCCTGCTCACGACGCACTACCTCGAGGAGGCCGACGCCCTCGCCGACCGTCTCGCCATCGTCAGCCGCGGCCGTGTCGTCGTCGAGGGCACGGCCGAGGAGCTCAAGCGCGGCCTGCAGGGCGACGCGGTCGATCGTCGAGCTGGCCGACGGCGCGGTGAACGGCGCCAGGCGGTCGTCCGCTCGCTCGCCGGCGTGCACGAGGTGACGCGCGACGGCCGCGTGCTGCGCGCCGCGTCGCCACGGCGGCCGCGCGGTCCCGACGATCCTGGCGGCGCTCGACCAGGGCGGCATCCCCGTCGAGTCCGTCACGATCGCCGCCCGTCCCTCGACGACGTCTACCTCCATTACACCGGGCGCGATTTCCGCGCCGAGGACGAGGCCGGCGGTGCGGGGCCGGAGGAGGGCGAGTGAGGGCCGCGACCGTCCACACCTGGTTCATGGTCGGCCGCCAGACGCGCAATCTGATGCGCGAGCCGATCTGGATCGTGCTGCTGCTCGTCCAGCCGATGATTCTGGCTGCTCCTGTACGGCCAGCTCTTCAAGCGGGTCACGCACCTGCCCGGCGGCGGCTTCGGGACGACGTCCTACATCGAGTTCCTTGCGCCCGCGATCGTGATCATGAACGCCTTCTTCGGCGCGACCTGGAGCGGGATGGCGATGGTCAGCGACCTCGACCGCGACGTGATCCCGCGCTTCCTGGCGACCCCGGTCAGCCGCGTCTCGCTCGTGGTCTCGCAGATCGTGCGCTCGGCGCTGACCGCGCTGATCCAGGGGATCTGATCCTCGTTGTCTCGCTCGCGCTCGGCGTCCGCGTCGCACGCAGGGGTGCTCGGGTGGATCGTCGTGCTCGTCGCGGCGATGCTGATGACAGCGCCTTCGCCGGCATCTCTCAGGGGCTCGCGCTCCTGACCCGGAAGGAGGCGACGATGATCGCGATCGCCAACTTCATCGGCCTGCCGCTGCTTCTTCCTCTCCTCGACGCTGATCTCGTTCAGGCAGATGCCGCACTGGATGCAGGTGCTCGGCAAGTTCAACCCGGTCAACTGGGGCGTGGTCTCGGCGCGCGAGGTCGTGCTGCCGGGCGCCGACTGGAGCTCTGTCGGCCTGCACCTGGCGCTGCTCGCGGGGCTGACCGTCCTGACCGCGGCCTTCGCGACCTGGACGTTCCGGGTCTACCAGCGCCAGCTCTAGCCGGCCGGCGTGACGACGCAGAGCGTCTGGCCGGTCTTGACCGTGTCCCCCGCCGCCACGGAAAGCTCCGTCACCGTTCCGTCGCGGTGAGCAGTGATCTCGTTTTCCATCTTCATCGCCTCGACGACGCAGATCACCTGACCCGCGGCGATCTCCTGGCCCTCCTCGACCTCGACCGCGAGGACGGTTCCCTGCATCGGCGTCGTGACGGCGTCCTTGGCTCCGGCGCCGTGCGCGCCCCCGGCCGTCCGCTCGCGACGGCGGCGGGCGAGCTCGGCGTGCGGCGGCTCAGGAACGAGAGCGGTGACCTCGAAGCGGCGGCCATCCAGCTCGAGCGCCGAGACCCGAGCCCGCAGCCTGCCGTCCGCCTGGGTGGGTACCGTAGTTGTCCTATGAGACAACTGTTCTTCGGCCTGCTGCGCAAGCTCCTCGGACTCGACCACGCCTTCGCACGTCTCCGCCCCGACGAAGCACGGATGCTGGAGCAGGGCCTGATGGAAGCCGAGCAGGGTCGTCACTCCCCCGACCTCGAACTCCCCGAGCGCGCGGAGCATGCGATTGCGAGCATGCTCGCGGTCGACTCCGTGGACGATCAGCTTGGCGACGAGTCGGGTCGTACAGCGCGGGGATCTCCGAGCCCGCGGCGACCCCCGAGTCGACCCGTACGCCCGGCCCACCCGGCTCCCGGTAGCTCGTGATCCGCCCGGGGCTCGGAAGGAAGCCGTTGGACGGATCCTCGGCGTTGATCCGGCACTCGATCGCATGACCGGTCAGCCGGACGTCCTCCTGGCGCAGCCATAGCGGCTCTCCGGCCGCGATCAGAACTTGCTCGCGAACGAGGTCCAGGCCCGTGACAAGCTCGGTCACGGTGTGCTCGACCTGGATCCGGGTGTTCATCTCGAGGAAGAAGTACTCGCCCTCGCGCGAGAGGAGACCCTCGACCGTGCCCGCGCTCCGGTAGCGGACCGCGCGCGCCGCCTCGACGGCGATCCCGCCGATCCGCTCCCGGAGGCCGTCGTCCACGGCAGGCGAGGGCGTTTCCTCGACGAGCTTCTGGTGCCGGCGCTGGATCGTGCAGTCGCGCTCGCCCAGATGGATCACGTTGCCGTGTGCGTCGGCGAGGACCTGCACCTCGACGTGTCGGGGATCCTCGAGGTAGCGCTCGACGTAGACCGACGGGTCAGAGAAGTACGCCTCGCCTTCCCGGCGGGCGGACTCGAACGCACGCTCGGCCTGCTCGGGCGCCTCGACGACCTTGAGTCCCTTGCCACCGCCTCCGGACGAGGCCTTGATCGCGAGCGGCCAGCCGAGCTCCTCGCCGAGCTGGACGACCTCCTCTGCGGAGGTGACCGGCGCGGTCGTACCGGGCACCACCGGAACCCCGGCGGCGCGCATCTGCTCTCTGGCCGCCGTCTTCGAGCCCATCGTCTCGATCGCGTCCGCGGGCGGGCCGATCCAGACGAGCCCGGCCCGGGAGACCGCGCGGGCGAAGGAGGCGTTCTCGGCGAGGAAGCCGTACCCCGGATGGACGCCCTCGGCCCCGGCGCGCGCGGCCACCTCGAGGATTCGCTCCTGGTGGAGGTAGCTCTCGGCGGGCGGCCCGGGACCGAGGAGGTAGGCCTCGTCCGCGACGGCTACATGAAGCGAACCGCGGTCGACCTCCGAATAGACGGCGACCGTGCCGACGCCGAGTTCCCGCAGCGTCCGAAAGATCCGGACGGCGATCTCGCCGCGATTCGCGACGAGGATCTTCGAGAACGGGGCCATGAGCCGTATTCTCCCTGCTCATGGGCCTGGCCGACCAGCTGACGCTCGCCAGGGCGGGCGTGGTTCCGATCGTGGCCGCCCTCTACGTCTGGGATGTCCAGTGGCACGACTGGTGGGCGACCGGAATCTTCATCCTGGCGATGACGACCGACTGGTTCGACGGCCGCGTGGCACGAAGACGAGGCCGCTCGTCCCCGCTCGGCTCGCTGCTCGATCCAGTCGCGGACAAGCTGCTCGTCCTGACCGTGCTGATCGTGCTCATCGGCCGCGACGTCTTTCCCGGCTGGATGGTCGCGGCGATCGTCGCGCGGGAGCTCCTCGTCTCGGGCTTGCGTCTCGCGGCGCTCGAGCGAGGCGTGGTCATGCACGCCCGCGACCTCGGCAAGCTCAAGACCTGGGCGCAGGCCACCGCCGCCGCGGTCGGGGGCTTCGCCGCCGCCGGCGCGTGGGGCACAGGAGCTGCCTGGTGGGCGCTGCTCGTGGCACTCGTGCTGACGTGGCTCTCGGGACTCGACTACGCCCGCGTGGCCCCGGGACTCCTGCGCGGCCGAACCGTCTCGAGTTAGAAAGGCTCCCCGGGCTCGGCGAAGCCGTCGTCGAGGGCGTTCTCCCGCACCCCGGTCGCCCGCCAGGCGCTCCGGTGGGCGGCAGGCCCGGAGCCCTGGGCGCGCTGCTCCTCGACGGCGGCCAGGATCGCCGCACGCTCCTCGGGGCTCGGCTCGGGCTCGATCTCCAGATCCATCGGGCGCAAGCCTAATGGCGGGGAGCCAGCCGACGGCTAAAGCCGAACCTGCGCCACGACGATACGAATCGTGGAATGCGCCGTCTTCCCGCCCTCGCCGCGTGCTTCGCCCTGCTCGTCGTGCCTGCCGCGGCCGCTGCCACCCATGCCGGCGACAGCGGCGGGGCGCGCAAGCATGCTTCCGTCGTTCCGCCGAAGCCGTGGGCCGCCGCCGACATCCGCGTCGTCGTCGCGCACGGGTTGATGGCGAGAAGCGTGGCCTCTTTCCGGCCGGCCGACACGCTGACCCGGCGCGAGCTCGCGGTCGTCGTGGCCGAGCTCACGAACGAACCTCCGGCGACGCCGACGAATCCTTCCGCCCCGGTCACGGTGAGTCAGCTCGACGCGAGTCTCGTGAAGGCCCTTCACCTGTCCAGTTCCGCCGCCGCGTTTCGATCCGGAGCTCGCGCCGCGGGCCTCGCCGTTCCGGGCCGCTTCGGCACCGAGACCGTGGCCCGGCTGCTCGGCCTGCGCACGAACCATCCCGCCAAGGACGACGATCTCGAGCTCCTTCCGGCCGATCCGGTCACGCGAGCCGAAACCGCGTACTCGGTCGCCAGGATCCTGCGGTTCAGCGGTTGGGAGCCACAGTACGTTCAGGACGCGGCGGCGACGTTCGTGCTCCCGGAGCTCGGCGACTGGCAGAAACGCATCCTCAACACGGCCGTCCGTTTCGTCGGATACCCCTACGTCTGGGGCGGAACGAGCGAGAAGGCCGAGGCGCCGTTCGGCGTCCACGCCCGCGGCGGGTTCGACTGCTCGGGCTTCGTCTGGCGCGTCTACAAGCTCCAGGCCTACCCGGGCGGAGCCGCATTGAGCTCGACGATCAGCGGCCGTACGACCTACCAGATGAGCGGCGAGGTGCCGCGCGCGAAGCGGGTCTCGTTCTCCAAGCTCGCGCCCGGCGACGTCGTCTTCTTCGGCTCCGCCGGCCCGAAGTCGAGACCCGCCCAGGTAGGCCACACCGGGATCTACCTCGGTGGAGGTTGGATGATCCACTCGTCGGGGCAGGGCGTCGCCGTCACAGCGCTGACGGGCTGGTACCGCCAGACATTCGCCTGGGCCCGCCGGCCCCTCGCCGAGGCCGGTCTCGTATCGGGCCCGTAACCGCGAGAGGCAACTCCCCCGTCCGGGGGATTGTGGGGCGCCCCCAGGGATTCAAGAATGGCCCACGTTATGTCGCGTCTTCTGTGGAGGTGGATGATGTTGCAATGGCGTACGCGCTTCATTGCTCTTGCCGTGGTCCTCGTGCTGCTGGGTCTTGCGCTCGCAGGTGCCTACGGTGACCAGGGTCTGCTGAACCTGTACTGGTAGGAGACGGTGAGGCTGCCCGCCTTCCCGGCTCCGCGGCTGCTCGCGGTAGTCGGGCCCGTCTGTGCGGCGGGTCTCGGCGTGACCTGCGCCGCGGTGTTCTCATTCGCGATCACGCCGCACAAGGCGACGATCCTCGTCGGCCTGACGGCGCTGGTCAGCGCCTCGATGCTGGCCGACCGCTTCCCCGTGCCGGTCGAAGGCGTCGGCCCACCCGGCGTGTCCCTCTCATTCGTCTTCGGCGTCGCCTCGATCGTCCTCTTCGGCTGGGCGGCCGGCCTGCTCGTGGTCGTTCTCGCGCCCGCAGCGACGCAGCTCCTGGAGCACAGGCCGCCGATCCGGATCGCCTACAACGTGTCGGTGGTCGCGCTTGCCGCGACGGCGGCGGGGGCCTTCTCCGCGCCCCTCGGCAACGACGGCGGGGCGGGCGGCGTGCTCGCCAGGGTCGGCGCCGCCGCCAGCGCCCAGTACACGGTCAATCTGCTCCTGGTCACCGCCGTCGTCGCGGTCAGCTCGCAGCGCTCGCTCTTCTCGCTTGCCCGCTCGAACGTCCGCTGGACGATCGTCCCGTTCTCGCTGATGGCCTCCGCCGCGCTGACGCTCGTGGTGCTGTGGCAGCGCTCACCCTTCCTCTCCGTGGTGCTCGTCGGGCCGCTCCTCGCGATCCAGCTCTACCAGCGCGCGATCGTCCGGGCGCTCCGGGCGATGCGCCTGGCGTTGACCGACCCCCTGACCGGGCTCGGCAATCACCGCCACTTCCAGGAGCGCCTGGAGGGCGAGCTCGAGCAGGCTCACGAGCGCGGCGTGCCGCTGACGCTCTGCCTCCTCGACGTCGACGATTTCAAGCGGATCAACGACCGCTTCGGCCACCCGGCGGGCGACCGGGTTCTCTCCGAGCTCGCGTCGCGGCTGCGCCAGACAGGCGAGGCCTTCCGTCTCGGCGGCGACGAGTTCGCTCTCCTGCTGCCCGGCTACGACGAGGCGGACTCCTTCACGGCGGCGCGGTCCGTCGTCGAACGGATCGGGATGCTGACGCTCGAGCCGGTCGGAACGGTTACCGTCAGCGCGGGCGTCGCGACCTCGCCGCAGCACGCGGCTGAGCGGGACGAGCTGATCCGGCTGGCGGACAGCGCTCTCTACTGGGCCAAGGAATACGGCAAGAACCGCGTCCGCGCATACCGGCCCGACGTGATCGAGCTCGCGGAGCTGAAGCGCCTCGCCAGCGGCTCCGACCGCGCGGCCCGCTTCCGGGCCGCTGCCAGCCTCGCGCGCGCGGTCGACGCAAGAAACGCCTACGTAGGAAGCCACTCCCAGCGCGTCGCCGAGCTCGCGGCGAGGACAGCCCGCAGGCTCGGTCTCGCCGAGGAGCTCGTGGAGCTGACGCGTCTCGCGGCCAGCCTCCACGACCTCGGCAAGCTCGCGATTCCCGAGGAGCTGCTCCGGAAGCCCGGCCCGCTCACCGAGCCCGAGCGCTTGATCCTGGAGCGGCACCCGCAGATCGGCTTTCGCATGCTCGAGAGCCTCGGTGTCGACACGGTCGCCGACTGGGTGTTGCACCACCACGAACGCTGGGACGGCAGCGGCTATCCCGACGGGCTTCCGGAAGAGCGAATCCCGCTGGGCGCCCGGATCATCTTCGTCGCGGACGCCTACGACGCGATGACCTCGGAATGCCTCTACCGCCGGCGGGTCTCGCCGCAGGAAGCGGTTGCAGAGCTCCACCGCTGCGCGGGAACGCAATTCGACCCCGAGGTCGTCGCCGCGTTCGCCGAAGAGCTTGCGCTCGAAGCCGAGCCCGCCGCGCCGGCGGCAGCACTGGCTTCCTGAGCGCGCCGGGGCAGGGCAGGCGCTCCTGCGGGGTGGCCGTGGTGCCGTGCAGTAGCCTCGTGGAGTGAGCGAGTTCTCCCGGGACCTGATCGACAGCTCCGGCTACGAACGCGCTGGATTCGCGGGGCGCTACGACCGCTTCCGGCCGCGGCCGCCGCGCATGCTGCTCGACCTCCTCTGCCGCTACGCGCGAGCCGCGCGACCCGCGCTCGTGGTCGACCTCGGCTGCGGCACGGGCCTTTCGACGCGCGCCTGGTCGGGCGTGGCTGACCGGGTCGTCGGGATCGAGCCGAATCCGGCGATGCTCGCAGCCGCCGCGCCCGCACCCGGAGTCGAGTACCGCCAGGCATACGCCCACGCACCCGAGCTTCCGGACGACGGCGCGGACATCGCCACCTGCTCGCAGTCCCTCCACTGGATGGAGCCCGAGCCGGTCTTCGCCGAGGCGGCGCGGATCCTCAGGCCCGGCGGCGTCTTCGCGGCATACGACTACGACTGGCCGCCGGTCGTCGACCCCGAGCTCGACCAGGCGTACGACGCCTACCAGGCGCGCCGCCGCGAGCTGCGCGCGCGCATCGGGCTTCAGCGCGGCGGCGACCGCTGGCCGAAGTCCGGGCACCTCGACCGCCTCCGCGAGAGCGGCAGGTTCGCGTTCTGCCGCGAGGTCGTGCTGCACTCCGTCGAGGACGGCAACGCGGAGCGCGTCGTGGGCTTCGCGCGCAGCCTCGGCCTCCCGGTAGCCGACGAGCACGACGCCCCGCTCGAGGACGAGCTGCGGATCGGCGAGCTGGAAGAGGTCGCCCGCCGCGTCCTCGGCGACCGCACGGTGCCGCTCCTGTTCGGCTACCGCGTCCGCCTCGGCGTCGTGCCGTCCTAGAGCGGAATGTTCCCGTGCTTGCGCGGCGGGCGGCGCTCACGCTTGGTGAGCGCCGTCTCGAGCGCGTCCGCGAGCACCGGCCGCGTCCGCCGAGGCTCGATCACGTCGTCGACGTAGCCGCGCTCCGCGGCCACGTAGGGATTCGCGAAGCGCTCGCGGTAGTCGCTGATCAACTCGTTCCGCCGCGAAGCCGGATCGTCGGCAGCCTCGAGCTCCTTGCGGAAGACGATGTTCACGGCCCCTTCCGGCCCCATCACCGCGACCTCCGCGCTCGGCCAGGCGAAGTTGAAGTCCGCGCGGATGTGCTTCGAGCTCATGACGTCGTACGCCCCGCCGTACGCCTTGCGCGTGATCACGGCCAGCTTGGGCACCGTCGCCTCGGCGTATGCGTAGAGGAGCTTCGCGCCGTGGCGGATGATCCCGCCCCACTCCTGCGCGGTTCCCGGGAGGAACCCGGGCACGTCGACGAACGTGACGAGCGGAATGTTGAACGCGTCGCAGGTGCGGACGAAGCGCGCGCCCTTGACGGACGAGTCGATGTCGAGCACACCCGCCAGCGCGCGCGGCTGGTTGCCGACGACGCCGACCGGATGGCCGTTCAGGCGCGCAAAGCCGCAGACGATGTTCTCGGCCCAGCGCTCGTGTACCTCCAGGAACTCGCCCTCGTCGACGACGTGCCGCACGACCTCTTTCATGTCGTAGGGCTTGGCCGGATCGTCCGGGATCAGCGTGTCGAGGCCCGGCTCCTCGCGACTCGCCGGGTCCCTCGGCTCGAAATAGGGCGGCGGATCGACGTTGTTCTGCGGCAGGAACGAGAGCAGGTAGCGCGCGTCCTCGAGGCAGGCCTCGTCGCTCGGCGAGACGAAATGCGCCACTCCCGACTTGGCCGCGTGCGTCGCGGCGCCGCCGAGCTCCTCGAACGTCATCTCCTCGCCGGTGACCGTCTTCACCACGTCGGGCCCGGTGATGAACATGTACGAGCTGCCCTCGACCATCAGCACGAAGTCGGTGATCGCGGGCGAGTAGACGGCGCCGCCGGCGCAAGGCCCCATGACGAGGCTGAGCTGCGGGATCACGCCCGAGCACTGGACGTTCCGCCAGAAGATGTCCGCGTATCCCGCAAGGGAGACGACCCCTTCCTGGATCCGCGCGCCGCCGGAGTCGTTGATCCCGATCACCGGGCAGCCGTACTTGGCGGCCATGTCCATCACCTTGCAGATCTTCTCCGCGAAGACCTCCGAGAGGCTGCCGCCGAAGACGGTGAAGTCCTGCGAGAAGACGAAGACGCGGCGGCCGAAGACGGTCCCGTGCCCGGTGACCACGGCGTCGCCGTAGGGCCGGTTCTCGCGCATCCCGAACTCGGCCTCGCGGTGGCGCACGTAGCGGTCGAGCTCGACGAAGGAGCCCGGGTCGAGCAGCGTCTCCGCACGCTCGCGGGCGAGGAGCTTCCCTTGCGAGCGCTGCCGCTCGACCGCCCGCTCGCTGCCCGCGTGGCGGGCTTCCTCGCGCACCTCTTGGAGCCGGCGGAGCTTGGCCTCGGTCGAATCCGTTTCCGTGGACACGGCGCGAGCGTACCGCTCTAGGCTGCGGCGTGCCCGACGACGAACGCCGGCGGCTCCGAGAGACCTTCGAGCAAGTGCCGGAGCTCTACGACCGCGCCCGGCCGTCGTATCCGGCCGAGCTCTTCGACGATCTCGTGACGCTCGGCGGGCTGCCCGAAGGCGGGCGGATCCTCGAGCTCGGCCCGGGGACCGGCAAGGCGACGCTCCCGCTCGCGGAGCGCGGGTTCCGGGTGGTCGGCGTCGAGCTCGGCAGGAGCCTCGCCGCGGTCGCGCGCCGGAACCTCGCACGCTTTCCGAACGTGGAGATCGTGAACGTCCCGTTCGAGCAGTGGGTTACCGACGAGCGATTCGACGCGGTCGTCTCCTTCACGGCGTTCCACTGGATCGACCCCGAGGCGAAGTACGACAAGCCCGCGCGCCTCTTGCGGGAGGACGGCGCGCTCGCGGTGGTGGACACGAAGCACGTCCTCCCAGAAGACGGCGACCGGTTCTGGACGGAGGTCCAGTCGGACTACGACGCCGTCGTGCCGAGCCCCGACAACCGCCCGCCGCCGCATCCGGACGAGATCCCCGACCTGACCGAGGAGATCGCGGCAAGCGGCCGCTTCGAGAACGTCGCGGTGCGCCGCTACCTCTGGGACGCGCCCTACACCGCGGACGAGTACGTGGCCGTCCTCGACACCTATTCGGGCCACCGCTCGATGCCCGAAGGGGCCCGGCGGGAGCTCTATCAGCGCATTCACGCGCGAATCGGCACCAGCATCGTGCGCAAGACCTACCTCTTCACGCTGAACGTGGCACGCCGGGTCTGACCTAGAGTGGCGGCGTGGAGCCGCTCGACCGCTCGACCATCTGGCCTTTCCAGGACGGCGAGCCCGGCGACTTCTACTACCAGCGCTACGCACATCCCACGGGGGTTGCGGCCGAGCGGGCGCTCGGCGAGCTGGAGGGCGGCGAGGCGCTGCTCTTCCCCTCCGGGTCGGGCGCGATCACAGCGCTCGTGCTCGCGCTGCTCGAGCCGGGGCAGACGATCGCGCTCGCGGAGGGCGGCTACTACGGGACGGCCCTCCTGTTCGCCGAGCTCGAACGCTGGGGCGTGCGCCACCTCGAGTTCGACCAGACCGGCCCACCGCCCGACGGAGTCGACCTCGTCTGGCTGGAGGCGCCCTCGAACCCGTTCCTGACGATGCCGGACTTCGAGGCCGCCGCCGCTCACCCGGCCCGCGTGGTCGTCGACTCGACGGCTGCGACCCCGGTCTACCTCCGCCCGTTCGAGCACGGGGCCGATCTCGTCGTGCACAGCGCGACCAAGTACCTCGGCGGTCACTCGGACGTCCTCCTCGGCGCAGTCGTCGCGCGGGCGGACGGAGACGCCGAGCGGCTGGGCGCCTTCCGCGGCCGCACCGGGATCGTGGCCGCGCCCGATCCGTGCTGGCTCCTGCTCCGCAGCCTGAAGACGCTGCACGTGCGGATGGAGCGGATCACGGCGACGGCGCAGGACATTGCGGAGCGGCTGCGCTCGCATCCGGCGGTCGAGACCGTCCGCTACCCGGGCTTCAGCGGCCTCCTCTCCTTCGACGTGGCAGACGCAGAAGCGGCACGAAGGGTCGAGACGTCGGTGCGGGTGATCGCCAACGCGACCAGCCTCGGCGGCACCGAGTCGCTCCTGGAGAGCCGCGCCCGCTGGGAAGGCGAGCGCGTCCCTCCCGGCCTGCTCCGCCTGAGCGTCGGCCTCGAGGACCCGAGCGAACTGTGGGCCGACCTCGAACAAGCGCTCGCTTGACCGTCGTCTTCTTTCCGGAGGGCGCCTTCGGGCCGACGAACAACTGCGTCGGGATCGGGCGCGTCCTGCTGGAGCGAGGCGTGCGCGTCGTGTTCGTCGTCGAGGAGTCCTTCGCCGGCACGCTGGAGGCCCAGGGCTTCGAGGAGGCCCTGATGCTGCTGAAGCCGCCCACCGGCTCCGCCCCCTTGACGGCCGGCCAGTTCTGGAAGGACTTCGTCCGGGAGACCGCCCCCGAGTTCCGCAAGCCGACGATCGAGCAGCTCGAGACCTTCGTCCTCCCGGTCTGGCAGGAGCTCGTCGACGGCGCCCGCTACGTCGACGACCGGCTTCGGGAGATCTTCGGCGAGCTCGAGCCGGACGTGATCGTCGAGGACAACGTCGTCGCCTTCCCCGCCGTTGCCGCCTCCGGGCGGCCGTGGGTTCGAATCGTCTCGTGCAACCCGCTCGAGCTGAAGGATCCGGAGCTGCCGCCGCCGTTCTCGGGGTATCCGACTGACGACCGCTCCGGCTGGGAGGAGTTCCGCCGGCGCTACCGCGAGCTGCACGTGGAACCGCAGGCCGAATTCTCGGCCTTCTGCGAGGAACGCGGCGCGCCGCCGCTGCCCGAGCTCGAGTTCATCCACGAGTCGCCGTTCCTGAACCTCTACCTCTATCCGGAGGAAGCCGACTACGCACGCTCGCGACCGCTCGGGCCGAGCTGGGAGCGCCTCGACTCGTGCGTGCGGCAGGTCGCCGAGCCGTTCGAGCTCCCGCCCGGCGACGGCGCACTCGTCTACGTCAGCCTCGGGAGCCTCGGCTCGGCCGACGTGGAGCTGATGAACCGGCTCGTGGCCGCGCTCGCGGAGACCCCGCACCGCTACGTCGTCAGCAAGGGGCCCCAGCACGAGCTGATCGAGCTGGCGCCGAACATGACGGGCGCAGAGTTCCTGCCGCAGCCGGCGATCCTGCCCGAAGCCGACCTCGTGATCACCCACGGCGGAAACAACACCGTCACCGAATCGATCTTCTTCGGGAAGCCGATGATCGTGCTGCCGCTGTTCTGGGACCAGTACGACAACGCTCAGAGGATCGCGGAGTGCGGCTTCGGCGTGAGGCTACCGACCTACGAGTTCGCCGACCACGAGCTGCACGAGGCGATCGAGCGGCTCCTCGCCTCGGACCACTCGCGCCTCCGCGCGGCTTCCGCGCGCCTGCGGGCGAGCCCCGGG
The DNA here is from genome assembly GCA_963779895.1 of uncultured Actinomycetes bacterium. Taxonomy (GTDB): domain Bacteria; phylum Actinomycetota; class Thermoleophilia; order Gaiellales; family Gaiellaceae; genus AC-32. The sequence continues at coordinate 612,776 of CAWAAD010000001.1, forward strand.
ACCGTCAAGGCCGCAGACCTGATCCAGGGGCTCACCCGCAAGTCGTAGGGCTCAACCGGACGTGATCTGCCCGAAGAGCCCGTGGGTCTCGTCGTCGGGCCCGGCGGTGAAGAAGAGCGTCCCGGCGGGGCCGTTGTTTCCACCCTGGCCGAACTCGAGCGCCCAGAGCCCGTCGATCGCGAGCGGCTTCCCGTCGGCGCCGCGAAGCTCGCCGCGATGCTCGAAGCGCCCGTTGCCCTTCGGCGCGTAGGCATTGATCTGCCCGTCGCCGAAGTTGCCCACGAGCAGGTCGCCGGCGAAGCGTCCGAAGCTCGCCGGAGCGAGCGCCAGGCCCCAAGGAGCGTTCAGCTGGCCGTGCTGAGCGACGCGCCCGAGCAGGTTCCCGGCCGTGTCGTAGGCGTCGACGAAGCCCTTGCCCTGGCCCGCCACTTCGTCCTCGGCGTCCTCGTCCTGCTGGGCGTAGGAGACGTAGACGCGGTCGCCGATCGTCTGGATCCCGAACGGCGCGTAATTGCCCGGCAGCGACGGATCGGTGAAGCCGCCCAGCCACGAGGTTGAAGTCGCCGTCGAAGACGTCCACGCGGGCGTTGTGGAAGTCGGCCGCGTAGAGGCGAGGGCCGGCCGCCGTGTCGGCGATCGCGAGGCCCTTGTAGATCGCGCCCTCGCCCGACCGGTCGGCGACGACGACCGCGGTCGTCCCCTGAGCCTGGTTCCAGCCGAGCACCGTGCCCTCTTCCGTGTCGAAGAGGAACAGCGCCTTGCCGCCGGTCGGCAGGACGAAGCCGGTCGTCGGGTTGAAGACCGTTCCGGTCGGCGCGTTGTGGACGTCGACCACGAGCGCCTGCGGCATGCCGTCGACGCCGCGGTAGAGCGTCGAGCGGTCGGTGCCGTTGTCGGCGACCCACCAAGGCGACGTCGGGCTCGAGGTCAAGCCCCAGGCGTTGACGAGGTTCGGGTCGGTGTTCGGCGCGACGCCCGGCTGGTCGGAGACCAGCGGGACCACCGTGTACGAGTTGCGCTGGGCGGCGCTCAGCGGCGAGACCGCTACGACCGTGGCGCCCAGCACGAGTGCCAGCGCAAGCAAGGCGCGCCGGGGGAATCCGGAAGGATGCTCTCCCATTCTCTCTCCTCCTCCGCTCGAGATCGAGGTTCTCCGGTCTGTACGGGAGCGGCCCGAGAGCGGTTTCGACGACAAGCCGGAGGTGGGATTCGAACCCACGGCCCACGCTTTACAAGGGCGTTGCTCTGACCACTGAGCTACTCCGGCCTGGGGCCAGCGTAGCGCTAGCGGTGCTCGATGACCTCGTCGATCAGGCCGTACTCCACAGCCTCCTGGGCGCTCATGAAGCGGTCGCGGTCGGTGTCCTGCGAGATCCGCTCGAGCGGCTGGCCGGTGTGGTCGGCGAGGATCTGCTCGAGACGCCGCTTCAGGTCGATGATCTCGCGTGCGCGGATCTCGACATCCGAGGCTTGTCCGCCGAAGCCGGGCGACCACGCCTGGTGGATGAGAATCTTCGCGTTCGGAAGCGCGCTTCGCTTCCCTTTCGTGCCGGCCGCGAGCAGCACGGCGCCCATCGACATCGCCGTCCCGACGCAGATCGTCCGCACATCCGGCCTCACGAAGGTGAGCGTGTCGTAGATCGCGAGACCCGCGTAGACGTCTCCGCCCGGCGAGTTGACGTAGACCGAGATGTCCTTCTCCGGATCCTCCGACTCGAGGTGCAGCAGCTGCGCGACGACGACGTTCGCGACCTCGTCGTCGATCACGCTGCCGACCATCACGATCCGGTCGTTCAGCAGGCGCGAGTAGATGTCGAACGAGCGCTCGCCGCGGGAGGTCTGCTCGATCACCATCGGGATCAGCGGGCTCACGGGACGAGCACCTCCTCGCGGAGCGGCGTGAGCACGTGAACCGGCACGCCGTAGGCGCGCAGGCCTGCTGCCACCTCCTCCTGGTTCGTGACGGCGATCGGAACGAAGATCTCGACGGGCCGAGCCTGCGCAGCGCGCCAGCCATGCGCGCCCTCGAGCGTCGAGCCCCAGAGCAGCACACGCCCGAAGACGCGGGCCTCCGGCTCGATCTGCAGGTAGTGGTCCCAGGCCCCGAGCTCGCGGCCCGCGTGGATGCCGCACTCGCAGCCCCGCGCCGGCGCCTCGTGCGTCACGTTCAGCAGGCGGCGGCAGGTCGCCTGCACCGGCTCGGCGACCGGCCACGGGTCGCCGTAGAGCACGCTCCGCAGGCGGGCGTATTCGTCGACGTGCCAGACCTTCCAGCCCACCGCAGGGCGGAGCTCCTCGGCGTCCCACGCCTGCTCGACGCGCCCGATCCTCATTCGTCCTCGGCGAGCCACGCGAGGACCGCCTCGCGGGAAAACCGCCACTCCTCTCCAATCCTGCGCGCCGGAATCTCGCCCCGTTCCGCCATGCCGACGACCGTCTCCTCCTCGACCTGCAGCAGTCCCGCGAGCTGAGCGGGCGTGAGGATCTCGAGCTCCTCGGCCGGCCGGAACCAGGCCCGGCCCACGCCGAGCTCCGGCTCGGTGCCTCCGAGCCGGCTCATCGCCGCCGGGCTCTCGGGATCGACGTAGCGCGCGACGAGCTTCGCGATCAGCTCCCGCTTGGGGGCGCCGAGCGCGCTGGCGGCCCGGTGCAGCTTGTCCGCCTCGGCGGAGGGGATCCGCACGAAGAGCGCCGTCTCGTCTGCTTGTCGCCTCGGTCGAGCCATGGAGATATCAAGATATCAGAAAGATATCCTCACTGCGAAGCGTGACCTTTCCGCGAGTGATGCGATAGAAGAGGTAATGGACCACCTCGCCGAGGCATCGCTGCACGAGCCCTACCGCCAGGTGTTCCACTTCGTCCGACGGCGAACGGCGAGCGACGCCGAGGCCGAGGAGATCACGCAGTCGGTCTTCGCGCAGGCCGCCGCGCAGCTGGATGCGGTCAAGCAAGGCTTGCCTCCGCCGCTGGCCTGGCTCTACACGGTCGCCCAGCGCCGGCTGATCGACGAGGCTCGTCGGCGCACGATCCGTAGCGCCGCGCTCCCCCTCGCCGTCCGCGCACCCGAGGCGGAGGCTTCCTACGGCGGTGACGTCGCGGGCGCGCTGAAGGCTGCGCTCGCGGCACTGCCGCACGCGCAGCGAGAGGTCGTCGTGCTCCGCCTCGTCGAGGGTCGGTCGTTCGCCGAGATCGCGAGCCGGATGGGCAGCACCGAAGGCGCCTGCAAGATGCGCTTCCGCCGAGGGCTCGCATCCGTGCGCTCGACGTTCGAACGAGAGGGGATCCAGCCGTGAGCATCATCGTCTTCGAGGAAGCTGACCTCGTCGAGCTCCTGGCCGACGACCCCGAGCTTCTCGCGCTCGCAGACGCGATCGCGGCGACTCGATCGGGACGCCGGCGTCGCGCTGCTCCAATCCTCGTCGTTGCGGCCGTCGCCGCCGCGCTCGCCGCGCTGGCAGTCGCATCGCCGTGGCAGGGCTCGAGCCGGGCGTCGCTCGTCGACCGGGCACTCGCAGCGATCGGCAATGGCCCGGTGCTCCACGCCGTGCTCGAGCACGAACGACGCCACGAGCTCATCGCGGTTGACTCCGCGACAGGCCGAGAGCGACCGTTGCCTGCGACGACGGAAATCTGGTTCGACGAAACGCGGGACGTCGAGCACTCGATCTTCCGGATCGGCGGACAGCTGAAGTACGCCACGCTGCAGACGCAAACACGCCTGGTCACGCCGACGCGGTCATTCCACAGCGACGCGGCACCCTGGCTCGACCCTGCTCTGCGCGAGTTCGTCGACGGATACCGCTCGGCGCTGAGCAGCGGACGGGCCACGCGCGACGGCCAAGGCGTGGTCGACGGAAAGCCGGTCACGTGGCTGAGGTTGGCTCCCGAACGCGGCCTCCACCAGCGCGTCGCAATCGAGGCGCAGACATCGCTACCGGTCCGCGTGGAGACATACTTGGGCCACCTCGCGCCGACGATCTACGACGTGCGCAGGATCGAAGCGCTCCCCGAGGGGAGCGGTAACTTCACTCCGCCACGCGTCGACGCACGAGAGACGGAGAGTTACGGGCGCCTGCCCGTACGCATCGAACCGAGAGCGGCAGCGCAGGTGGTTCCGGGCGCGCTCGCCGTCGGCAGCTCGTTCCGCGGGCTGTCGCTGGTAGAGGTCATCGAGACGAAGCTCTCGACGGTCTTCAAGCCCGACGCGCACGTCGCGCCTCGAGTCGCAAAGGGGCTCGAATTCGACTACGGGACCGCTGACTTCCGTGGCAACAAACCCTTTCTCGTCGTCGCCGAGACGAACGAGCCCCAACCGCAGAACGGGTGGCTCGACACGCCCGTGCCGAGGCCAGGCGAGGTGGTCGTGGGCGAAGACACGGTCATGCTCGCGCGGGCCCACTGGATCGGGTTGACCGTGAAGGACGGGATCTATGTGACGATCCTGGCGCCGAACCGCGAGCTGGTCCTCGCAGCCGCCCGTGCGCTGGAGCCGTTCTCGCCGTAGGCGCTACTGCAGGACTAGCCGCGACTGCTGGTGCTGCAGGATCTTGCGCTTCACGCGCTGGAGGGCGTTGTCGATCGTCTTCGTGTCGCAGCCCAGGTCCTCGGCCATCTCCTCGTACGACGGGCCCTCGAGGTAGAGCCGGAGCGCGTCCGCCTCGAGCGGCGAGAGGCCGGTGCCGAGCGGAAGACGAGGCTCTGCAGCTCCTCGGTCGAGATCACGCAGACCGACGGGTCGTTCACGCGCGGGCCGGGCAGCGCGTCGCCGAGCGTGCAGTCGCCGTCCCGCTCCTGGCCGGCGGGCGTATGGCTGAACGAGACGTAGGTGTTCAGCGGCGCGTGCTTGAAGCGCGTCGCGCGTCTTGATCGCGGTGATGATCTGCCGCGTCACGCAGAGCTCGGCGAAGGTGCGGAACGACGTCTCCTTGTCGGGGCGGAAGTCGCGCACCGCCTTGTAGAGGCCGATCAGCCCCTCCTGGATCAGGTCCTCGGCGTCGCCGCCGGCGAGGAAGTACGAGCTCGCCTTGAGCCGGACGAAGCCGCGTGTAGCGGCGGATCAGCTGGTCGAGGGCATGCCGTCGCCGTTCCGCGCGCGCATGACGAGCTGGAGATCCTCAAGCTCCCGTTGAGCCTTCTGCTGGCGTCTGGAGTGCTGGCGGGTCGAGCGGGCATTGCCTTCCCCTCGCTGCCGGTCAGGCGAGCTCCGCAAGCCTCACCCTGAAGTTGAGGAAGAACATAGCAGGTTCCCAGACAAGGTTTCAAGAGCCTTGCTCTTTGTTGCTGGCTAACCGGTACTCTTGCCCGCGGCGCAGCCGCTCCAGACGTGTCTCGCGTCTCGTCGTCGATGCGATCGCCGAGCGGCGAACGGCGTCGTCTCCTCGTGCCGGGCGCGCGCGAGCTCGTCGAGGAACGTGGCGCGAGCTGCAGCTTGAGCACCTCCTGTCCGGACGTGCCGCGAACGGCGGCGTCCGACGAGACGAGGCAGACGGTCTCGTTGGCGCGGTGCTCGGCGGCGAGGCGCTCGAGCAGCGTGTCGGCGTGCGGCGCGTAGCGCACCTCGAGCGGGCCGAGCGTCGCGGTCGTCGCCCCCGCCGTCGAAGACGACCACGCCGCGCGCGCCGCGCAGCGCGACGAAGCTCGCCAGCCGGTCGACGAGCTCGCGCGACGTCGGCGAAGTCGCCGGCGTGGAGCAGGTTGTAGCCGTCGAAGAGGTAGAGCGTCGGCTCAGCCACCGCGCCGCTGCCGCCTCGCCTCGTAGAGCAGGACCGCCGCGGCGACGCTGACGTTCAGCGACTCGACCCGGCCCGCCAGCGGGATCGCGACCGCCGCGTCGCAGGCGCGGCGGACGAGCGGGCGCAGCCCCTTCCCTTCCGCCCCGAAGACGAGCGCGAGCCCGCCGGCCAGGTCGGCCTCCCACATCGGCGTCTCCGCCTCGCCCGTCGGCCGCCCAGACCCAGAGCCGCGGGCCCTTCACCTCGTTCAGGTAGCGCGCCAGGTTCGTCACGACCGCGACCGGGAGGTGCTCGACCGCGCCCGCCGAAGCGCGGCAGACCGCCGGCGGTGACGCGCGCCGAGCGGTGCGCGGGCAGCGACGACGCCGGTCGCGCCCGCCCCCTCGGCGCTGCGGATCACGGCGCCGAGGTTGCGCGGGTCGGTGACCTGGTCGAGGCAGACGATGAGCGGCTCGGGGCCGCGCGGCGAGCTCGTAGGCGTCGGCGTAGCGGTACGGCTCGACGCGGGCGACACGCCCTGGTGGTCGCGCGTCCCGGCCGCGTCGTTCAGCTCCCGCTCCGGCTTGAGCTGCACCCGCACGCCGGCCTCCTGCAGCCACGGCTCGGCCTGCAGCGCCCGCTCGGTCGCCCAAAGCTCGAGCACCTCACGCGGCCCGCGCAGCGCCTCGCGGACGGGGCGCCGGCCGTAGACGAGCTCGCGAGCTCACCGCTTGCGGAACGAGCCGGAAGCCGGCTCGCGTCGACGTCGCGGACGTCCCAGCCGGCCGCCTCGATCTCGCCGCGCAGCCGGTCGGCCTCGGCGAAGTCCCTGCTCGCCCGCGCCGGCTCGCGCGCGCTCGGCGAGCTCGACGACCTCGGCCGGCGCTCGGCTTGCTCGGCGAGCGACTCGAGCCCGAACACCTCGAGCCCGCGGCGGAGCGAGGCTCGTGGTCGCGCCAGCCGTGCAGGACCGCGAGCGCCTCGGGCGTGTTGAAGTCGTCGTCGAGAGCAGCCGCGAACCGCCCCCAGCCTCCCCCGCCGGCTCCGACGCGCGCACGGAAGACGTTCGCGGAACGCGCTCGGCCTGCGCGGCGGCCGGCTGCATCGCCTCGTCGAGAGTCGAGCGGCTTGCGCCAGTGGCCGCCAGGAAGAAGACGAGCAGCGTCTCGCGGCCCCAGCCGTCGAGCGCCTCGCGGAGCGTGACGACGTTGCCGAGCGACTTCGACATCTTCTCGCCGACGAAGCTGGAGCATCCCGTTGTGCATCCAGACACGCGCGAACTCGCGGCCGGCGCGCGCGGACTGCGCGATCTCGTTCTCGTGGTGCGGGAAGACGAGGTCGAGCCCGCCGCCGTGGATCTCGAAGGCCGCGCCGAGGAACTTCTCGGCCATCGCCGAGCACTCGATGTGCCAGCCGGGCCGGCCGCGGCCCCACGGCGAGTCCCACCACGTGTCCTCGCCCGGCTTGTGCGCCTTCCACAGCGCGAAATCGCGCGGGTCTTCCTTGAGCTCGCTCGGCTCTTCCTCCTGGACGGGTTCCGGACCGACTCCTCGTCGAGCCGGCCGGCAAGAGGCGCCGTAGTCCGGGAAGCGCGCGACGCGGAAGTAGACGTCGCCGCCGGCCGCGTAGGCGAGGCCGCGCTCGATCAGCTCCTCGATCAGCGCGACGATCTCCGGGATCGACTCGGTCGCCTTCGGCTCGTGGTCGGGGCGGCCGAGCCCCAGGTCGCCGGTGTCCTGGATGTACCAGTCGCTCGCCCTGGCGGCGAGCTCGGCGCTCGCGCCCGGCGCGGCCGCGTAGATCTTGTCGTTGACGTCGGTGATGTTGTGGACGAGGGTGACGTCGTAGCCGCTGTCGCGGAGCCAGCGCCGCAGCCACATGCCGATCACGAACGGCCGGGCGTTCCCGACGTGCGCGCGCGGCGTAGACCGTCGGGCCGCAGAAGTACATGCGCGACCGGCCCGGGCGGCGGCGGCAGCTCCTGCAGCGAGCGGGTGGCGGTGTCATAGAGCCGCATCAGCGGCCTTCTCTCAGGCTGGCGCCGCGCCGATCTCCGCGGTGCAGAACGCGCATCTGCGGGCGAGCACGGGAACCTCGCTGAGGCACTCCGGGCACTGCCGCGTCTGCTCGTCCACCGGCATCTCGGTCTTGCGGCGCGTCATCAGGGCGTTCACGGGCTTGACCACGAGGAAGAAGACCGCCGCGGCGATCACGACGAACGAGATCAGGGCGTTGATGAACGCCCCGTAGAGAAACCGGCTCTTGTGAATCGTGAAGCTGAGGCTGGAAAAGTCCGCGTTCCCACCGATGGCCGCGATCAACGGAGTGATCAGGTCGGCCACCAGCGCGGTGACGACTGCCGCGAACGCGATCCCGATCACGATCCCGACGGCCATGTCCACGAGGTTGCCCCGGAGCAGGAACTCCTTGAAGTCCTTCATCGAACCCACCCTTTCGGTCTCGTATGGCTGGCCGCAATCGTCTCACTTCCCCGCGGCGTCGACGCGACGCAGGAGCTCGTCGGCGGGGAGCGCAGCGAGGACAGTCCACAGCTCGGGGCCGCGCTCGGCTCCGGTCAGGGCGAGCCGCAGTGCGCGCAGGTCTCCGCCGACTGCCTTCAGCTCGCGCACGAGCTCGCGCGGGTCGCTGTCGTTTCCGAGCAGGTCGCGGAAGCGCTCGAGGGTCTCCGGCGAGTCGACCCGGACGCCGTCCCGCGGCTCGAGGATCGCCCGGGCATAGGCTCGCGCCTCGTTCAGGTCGCGGGCGCCGCGGAGCGCCGGGACGAGCTCGGGAGGCGCGCCGGCGCGCTCGGCCAGCTCCTCGTCGGACATCGCCCCGATCGCCTCGGTCGCCAGGCGCCGGATCCGTGCGAGGTCGTAGTGCACGTCGTGCTTCGGCAGGCCGAGCTCCTGGAGGTAGCGCCGCACAGCCTCGGCCGGAATGCCCGCGTCCCGCAGCAGGGCGACCGTCGCGCCCTCCGCCCGCTTCGAGAGCTTCTTACCGTCGGGGCCGAGAATCAGGCCGTGGTGGACGAACTCCGGCGGCTCCGAGCCAAGCGCTTCGAAGAGCCGCCGGTGGAGCGCCTCGTTCGGGCGGTGGTCGTTGCCGCGCACGACGTGCGTGATCCCGTGGTCGACGTCGTCGACGACGCTCGCGAGGTGGTAGGTCGGCGTGCCGTCCTCGCGCACGAGGGTGATCCCGTCGAAGCGCTCGCCGAGCCGCGCCGCCGCCTCGAGGTGACGCTCCCGCCGCTCGCTCTGGCGCACGGGCCCCTCGTCCCACCCGATCCCGAGCCACTCGAGGTCGCGCAGCAGCGCTTCCTCCCCGCCCGGGACGTTCCGGGCCGGGTCGGTGTCGTCGATCCGCAGGAGCAAGTTGTCGCCGAAGCCGCGGTTGGCGACCGCGCTGAGCGCGTTGCCGACGTGGAGCGACCCCGTCGGGCTCGGAGCGAAACGGACTTTCACCATGGCGCGAAAGTTACACGCGGGTTTTCGCGCCGAGGAACTTCGCGAGGCTCGACATGGCCTCCTCGAGGCGCGCGGTGTCGCCCCAGGCGCCGAGCAGCTCCAGCGTGCCGTTCTTGCGGTCGAACCGCGGCTCGGCGCGGCCGACGATCCGGTCGCCGACCAGCAGCGGCAGGACGTAGTACCCGTACTCGCGCTTCGCCTTCGGCACGTACATCTCGAGGCGGTAACGGAAGCCCCAGAGCGCCTCCAGCCGGGCGCGGTCCTTGATCAGGGGGTCGAACGGGGACAGCAGCGTGGCGCGGTCAGGGACGGGGCCGTCCGCGACATCCTCGTGTGCACGCCATTCGCCCTTCTCCAGCCACACGCCGAGTACCCGCCGGCGCCGCTCGACGAGCTCACGCTCCGCTTCGCCCCACGGAACGGTCTCGGTCTCCGGCCACACGCGCTCCGGAAGATCCCAGAGGCGATGCGTGCCGACGCGGCCGGCGACTGCAATCTCACCCCGGCCCGCCAGCATGTCCATCATCAGCCGCAGCGGCCCGCTGCCCCACCACGCATGCCGCTCTTCCGCCCGCGCCGAGCCATCTTTGAGGTCGCGTGAAAGCAGCGGCCCGTTCCGGTCGATTTCGCGCAGGACGTAACGGCGCAGGCGCGCGTGCTCCCGCAGGAAGTTCTGGGACCAGAGGTCGCGCTTGGTCTTCAGGTACCCAAACCGGCGACGTCGCTGCATGCGTGCCCGCTGGAGAGGCAGGTCCTCGATCGGGTAGATGAACGCGTCGTACTCGAACAGCTTGCGTTTCTTCCAGAGGAGGCGGTCGAGCTCCGCGGGGTCATACGACCCCAGGCGGCTGAAGAGAACGAGCTGCTGCGGCGTGGCGACCGTGGAGATCGGGTCCATCTGCAGGGACCCGAGCCGGCGGACCGTGCTCAGCACGCCGCGCGCGGAGCCGTCGAGAAGCTGGGCGCGGACCGCGATCCGCCTCGCTTCTTCTAGCTCGACCTTTCGCACGGCGAGACCGTAGCCTCTCGTCGTGGATCGCGGCCGTCTCCTCGAGCGTGTCGACGGAGCTATCGGCGACGGCCTGGAGAAGCTCGTCGTCAAGCACCATCGCCGGCGGCTGCGGCGACACGATTGGCTGCACGCACTCGACGCCGGCCCCGGCGGCTGGGCAGCGGGCGAGCCACCACCCGCCGGGAAAACCGGATCGAGGTGATCGTCGACGGAGCGGAAGCGCTGCCGGCGATCGCCCGGGCATGTGAGTCGGCAAGAACGAGCGTCTGGCTCGCGGGCTGGCACTTCACGCCGGAGCTCCAGCTGGACGGGTCGACCCTGCGCGAGCTGCTAGCCGAGGCCGCCGAGCGCGCCGACGTCCGGGTGCTCGCCTGGGCCGGCGCCCCGCTGCCGCTCTTCCACCCGGATCGCAAGGAGGTCCGGGAGATGCGGGAGCGGCTCGTGCGCGGCACGCGCATCGCCTGCGCCCTGGACGACCGCGAGCGGCCGATGCACTGCCATCACGAGAAGCTCGTAATCGTCGACGGTCGCGTCGCCTTCGTCGGGGGGATCGACCTGACGACGCTCGGGGGCGACCGTCTGGACAGCTCCTCGCACCCTGCCCGCGGGCGGCTCGGCTGGCACGATGCCGTCGCGCGTCTCGAGGGCCCGGCCGTCCAGGACGTGGCGGGCCATTTCGCCCTCCGCTGGCAGGAGACGACCGGCGAGGAGCTCCGCAGCGAGCCGGCGGCCGAGGTGGACGACGGCCTCGAGCTGCAGATCGTCCGAACGGTCCCGAACGACGTCTACGAGCGCTTGCCGCACGGCGACTTCCGGATCGTCGAGAGCTACCTGCGGGCGCTGCGCTCGGCCGAGCGCCTGATCTATCTCGAGAGCCAGTTCCTCTGGTCGCCCGAGCTCGTCTCGGTGCTCGCCGACAAGCTGCGCAACGCGCCGGCCGACGACTTCCGGCTCGTGGTGGTGCTCCCGGTGCGACCGAAGAACGGGAGCGAGAACACGCGCGGGCAGCTCGGCGTCCTGGCCGAGGCCGACGCCGGCAGGGGCCGCTTGCTCGCGTGCACCCTCTGGCAGCCGGGCGAGGGCGCCGATCCGGTGTACGTCCACGCGAAGATCGGGATCGTGGACGACCGCTGGCTCACGCTGGGCTCCGCGAACCTGAACGAGCACTCGTTCTTCAACGACACGGAGATGAACGTCGTCGCTCACGACCCGGATCTGGCGCGCGCCGTGCGCCTCCGCCTCTGGTCGGAGCACCTCGGCTGCGAGCCCGGCGAGCTGGAGGGAGGCGCCGCCCCGATCGTGGACGAGCGCTGGCGGCCGCTTGCCGAGGAGCAGCTGGCGCGGCGGGCGCGCGGCGAGCCGCCCACCCACAGGCTGGCGCTCCTTCCGCACGTCTCGCGCAGGGCGAAAGGCGTTCTCGGACCGCTCAACGGCTTCTTCGTGGACGGCTAGTCTCGATCCGTGCAGGAGGAGCTCCTCCGCTGGTTCGCCGTTCACGGCCGTGAGCTGCCGTGGCGGCGGACGCGCGACCCCTACGCGATCCTCGTCTCGGAGGTGATGCTCCAGCAGACGCAGGCGGCGCGGGTCATGCCCCGGTTCGAGGCGTGGCTGGAGCGCTGGCCGAGCGCGGAGCGGCTCGCGGCGGCCTCGACCGCGGATGTGATCCGGGCCTGGCAGGGGCTCGGCTACAACCGGCGGGCGCTCCACCTCCAGCGGGCGGCGCGCGAGGTCGCGGCGAACGGGTGGCCGGAGGACCTGACGCGGCTTCCCGGCGTCGGGCCGTACACCGCGGCGGCCGTCGCCTGCTTCGCCTTCGGAAGGGCGGTCCTGCCGGAGGACGTGAACGTGCGGCGCGTGCAGGAGCGCACGGGCGCGAGCTTCGACCACACCTGCGCGCAGGCGCTGATGGATCTGGGCGCGACCGTCTGCATCGCGCGAGTGCCGCGCTGCGGCGAGTGCCCGCTGGCCGAGCTCTGCCCCTCGCGCGGGCGCCGCTTCGAGCCGCTCCGCCGGCAGGGCGCGTTCGAGGGCTCCTTCCGCCAGCGGCGGGCGCGGACGCTGCGGCTCGTCGCCGAGCAGCCGCGGGTGCTGGCGGAGCTCGATGCCGACGCCGTGCGCGCGCTCGAGCGGGACGAGCTCGTCCTGGTCGAGGACGAGCTCGTCCGCCTGCCGGCCTAGGAGCCGGTAACGAAGCCGCTCGCGGCGATGTAGCGACTGGCGTCGCCGTTCGGGTGCACCAGCAGCACCGGTGCGAGGCACCTCGCCGGCACCGTCACGTGCTGCCTGATGCGCGCGTTCCCCTCGTGCGAGAGCGCGACCGAGCTGGTCGTGAACGCGGAAGTGAGCGTCCGAGTCGGGCGCGCAGAAGAGCGACGCCGTGATCGACGTGACGCCGCCCGCGTTGCCGGTGCCTGAGATGACCAGGCCGCGGACGCGGAGCTCGAAACGGCCGCGCCGGTCGAGCCGCGCCCGGCCTCCGCCGTCCCACGGGACCCCGCCGCGCACGACGCCGTGGATCGGCGGATCGGAGAGGATGCTGCCGACGAGGCTCGCCCGCAGCACCGTTCTCCCATTCCCCCGCCCGCCGTGATCTCCGTGATCTGCTGCCGCGGTCGCCGCGAAGACCGCCGCTGCGACCGCAACCGCGGCCGCCAGGAATCTCTTCGAAGATGTCATGTCCCCTCCTCGGTAGTGGAAGTCAGAAGGGGGTACGGAGCCGGCCGGGCGTCGGTTTCAGGCTCGCTCGAGCAGGGCGACCGCGATCGCGGCGAGCCCCTCGCCACGGCCGGTGAAACCCAGGCGGTCCATCGTCGTCGCGCGGACGGTGATGCGGCCGGGCTCGACGGCGAGCGCTTCGGCGAGGCGCGCCTGCATCGCGCCGCGGAGGGGAGCGATTCGGGGCTCTTCGCCGACGAGCACGCAGTCGGCGTTGCCCAGCTCCCAGCCGGCCTCGCGCAGCTGCGCGTAAGCCCGGGTCAGCAGGTCGAGCGAGGAGGCGCCCTCCCACTCGGCGGCACCCGACGGGAACAGCGAGCCGATGTCGCCGAGGCCGGCGGCGCCGAGGAGCGCGTCGATCAGGGCGTGGGCGATCACGTCGCCGTCGGAGTGGCCGGCCAGGCCGCGCTCGGAGTCGACCTCGACGCCCCCGAGCACCAGCGGCACGCTCTCGACGAGCGCGTGCGCGTCGACTCCGAGACCGATCCTCACGCCAGGGGCTCCTGGCGTCGCTTGCGGCGATCGAAAGCGGTCACCGTCTCGTAGCCGAGCTCGCGTGCGAGCGCGGCCGCCCGCGCGATGTCGCGACCGACGTGCGCGGGCTGATGGGCGTCCGAGGCGAGCGTGATCGGGACTCCACGCTCGCGGCAGGCGGCGAGCAGCTCGCGGTCCGGGTAGATCTCTCCGACGGGCTTGTGCAGCCCGGCGGCCGAGACTTCGACGCAGACGTCCGCGGCCTCGATCGCGTCGGCGGTCTCGACGTGCAGGTAGTGCGTCTCCTCGTCCGGCGGGCGCATGCCGAAGAACTTGATCAGATCCGGATGCGCGAGGGAGTCGAAGAGCCCGCTGCGGGCGGCGTTTCGCAGCGAGACGAAGTAGCGGCGCCAGGCCTCGCGGACCGGGACACGATGGACGAGCCCCGGCTCCTGGTCGACCGGGAAGCCGTCGACGAAGTGGATCGAGCCGAGCAGGTAGTCCCAGGGATACGGCTCGAGCAACGCTGCCAGCTCGCGCTCGATTCCGGGGAAGTAGTCGACCTCGAGGCCAAGCCTGACCGGGAGGCCGCGGCTCTTGGCCTCGACGACCGCATCGACGTACTCGTCCAGGTCGTCACCGCAGCGCTCGGCCATCCAGGGGATCCCCCAGAGCTCGCGCGTCTGACGGAAGTAGTAGACGTGGTCGCTGAACCCGATCTCGGCGATCCCCATCGCCTTCGCCTGGGCGACGTACTCCTCCGCACGATCGGTCGAGTACGGCCCGGCCGCCCCGTCGTCCGGCCCGCGTAAGTGCATGTGGTAGTCAAGAAGCACGGGCCTCGGCCAGCCACGTCTCGACGAGCGCCAGGTCGTCGGGATCCGTGACCTTCAGCAGGCGGCGGTCTCCTTCGACGACCTTCACGCGGCCGCCGCGCGCCTCGACGAGCGAGGCGCAGTCGCTCGCCTCCGAGACGCCCCCCGCGAGGGCCTCGCCGCAGAACCGACGCGAGGAAAGCCTGCGGTGTCTGCACCGCGACGAGCTCCTCACGCGGAAAGCGTCTCGACCACCTGCCTCGCCGTCGACTCGCTTGACCGTGTCGCTCAGCGGGAGGCCCGGAACGACACCGTCCCAGCCCTCCGAGAGCGGCGCGAGCAGGCGCTCGATCACGTTCGCCGGGAAGAAGCGGCCGGGCGGCGTCGTGGACGAGGACGACGGCTGCCTCGTCCGGCACCTCCTCCAGCGCGAGCCGGATCGACTCGGACGCGCGCCTCGCCGCCGGTCACGACCGAGCTCACCTTGCCCGCGCCGAGCTCCTCGGCGAGCAGGATCGCACGGCTCCTCCCAGCCGGGCGGCGCCGCGACGACGATCCGTCGATCCAGTCCGAGCTCTCCAGTCGCTCCAGGCTCTCCGCGAGCAGCGGCTGCCGCCGAGACGCGCGAACGCCTTCGGCCGGTCGGAGCCGAGCCGCTCGCCGCCGGCCCGCGGCAGCGAGGACGGCCCAGACATCGGACCAACGACGGAAGTCTAAGGCGGTCTTCTAGGCCGCAGGGCTGGCTGTTGCCTTAGCTCTTCTTCTTCGCCGCCGTTCGGCGCCGGCGAGGACACCGTCGAGCCACTCGCCGCCTCGTCCTCGTCCATGTCCTTCGCGTACATGAGCTCGCTCGCGAGGATCTTCTTGGCCTTGACGAACATCTGCTTCTCGCCCGTGGAGAGGCCCTTCTCGTGGTCGCGCAGCGAGAGGTTCCGCACGACCTCGGCAAGCTCGAAGATGTCGCCGGTCTTCATCTTGTCGCGGTTGTGCTTGAAGCGGCGGTTCCAGTTCTTCGGCATCTTCGTGCCGCTGCCGGTGAGCGCCTTCAGCACCTCGAGTCACCATCTGCTCGTCGATCACCTTCCGGAGGCCGACCCGCTCGGCGTTCTCGCTACGGGACATTCACCGTCATGTCGTTGTGCAGGATCTTGATGGTCAGGTACTCACGCTTCTCCCCAGCACGATCTCGCGGACCTCCTGCTTCACAACCGTGCCTGCGCCGTGATGCGGATAGACCACCTTGTCGCCGACCTTGAACAAGCCGACCTCCCCTTTCGTCGGTTCATGTCGTCAAGAATACGCCGGCGGCCGTGAGCTCCGCCGGCGAGCAATGGCGCCAGTATAGCGAAAGCTCACCGGAAAAGGCCAACTTTTCCAGGGGTTTTAGCGGCACCTCCGGGCGGAAAATCCCTGCTCAGAGCGACGACTTCCTCAAACTGGAGGTAGCGGTCGACCAGGTTGTGCTCCTGCAAGCCGCCGCAGACCCTCGCGGATCTCGCGCGCCGCGGCCGGGCCCCACGCCCTCGACCGCCTCGAGCTCGCGCTGCGAGTCGCGCGCACGATCGCCTCGAGGCCCGGCAAGCTCGACACGACGCGGCTCGATGACGCCGTCCGGCAGCCGCGGAATGTGCGACAGGACGCGGTAACCGCGCGGCGAGACGGAGTGGTCGAGCGGGTTGACCGAGGCCGGGTAGCCGAGCACCTCGGCCAGAACCTCGAACTCGAGCAGCTGGCTGGTACGGAAGCGCCGCCGAGTGCCTCGAGCCCCTCGCGCGTTCGCTCGACGCCGCCGTCGGCGTGGTAGTCGTGGACGAGCGCTCCCTTCTCGTCCGGGACGTCGGCGACGAGCTCTTCGAGCTGCATCCTGATCAGCCGGCCCTCCTCGCCGAGCTCCACGCAGTCGCGCTCGATCTCCTCCGCCATCCGCGTCGTCATCTCGGCGCGCTGGAGGGTGACGAGGACGTCGTCGAGCACGACCGCGTTCTGGAACTCGAGCGCGGTCAGGCGCGTGAGCACCTGCTCGAGCCGCGCCCGGTAGGTCTCGAGCGTCGAGACCGCCTGATTCGTCTTCGCGAGCACGTCGGCGATCGACTCGAGCTGGTAGCGGCTCTGGCCCACGAAGACGGTCACGGTCATGCGCTGCTGCGAGATCGAGATCACGAGCGCGTCCGTCTGCTTGGCGACGCGCTCGGCCGTGCGGTGCCGCGTGCCGGTCTCGCGGGAGGGATCGTCGGGTCCGGCATCAGCTGGACGTTCGCGTACGCGAGCTTGCTGACGCCGGCGCGTTGACGATGATCGCGCCGTCCATCTTCGCCAGCTCGTAGAGGAGCTGCGGCGTGAACGGCTGGTCGAGCCGGATGCCGCCCGAGTAGAGGAACGACAGCTCGGCCGGGTCGCCGATCACGATCAGCGCGCCCTCGCTGCGAGCGGATGATGTCGTCGATCGCCTGCCGCAGCTCGGTGCCGGGTGCGATGCGCGCGAGCGCGCTCGAGCAGGACCGCGGGTCGGTGCGCGGGTCGTCCTGTGACGGCTGCCGCGATGAAGCCCGAGGGGCGACGGGATCCGCGGTCGTCGTTCCTAGCCTGCTTCGGATCGTTCTGCATCGATGGCCCGCTCCGATCGGCCTGCCGCAGGGTGTCGGCTTCGAGAACGCGTAGTTTGCCACGCGCTTGGCGTGCCCGCAGGCGCGACGAGCGCCGAGAGCCCGAGCTTGGCGCACTCCTCGAGGCGCCGCTCGGCCTGCGCCGCGGGGCGCAGCCGGCCGGTGAGCCCCATCTCGCCGAAGGCGGCGATCCCGTCGCGAACGCGGCGCACCCTTCGCGGCGGAGACGATCGCGAGCGCGATGGCGAGGTCGGCGCCGGGCTCGTCGATGCGGACGCCGCCGGCGACGTTGACGAAGACGTCCGCCTGGCCGAGGGCGACTGCCGGCATGGCGCGAGAGGACCGCGACGATCATCGCCAGCCGCTTCGGGTCGACGCCGGTCGCGACCCGGCGCGGCATCGCCAGGTCGGTCGGCGCCACGAGCGCCTGGATCTCGAGCAGGAGCGGCCGCGTGCCCTCGAGCGCGCACGCGACGGCCGCGCCGACCTCGCCCTTCGCGTGCGGCCGAACAGCTCGGAGGGCTCGGGGACGCCGACGAGCCCGGTGCCGGTCATCTCGAAGACGCCGAGCTCGTTCGTCGAGCCGAAGCGGTTCTTGGTCGCGCGCAGGACGCGGTGCTCGTGGTAGCGGTCTCCTTCGAACTGGAGCACGCAGTCGACGAGATGCTCCAGCACGCGCGGGCCCGCGACCGCGCCGTCCTTCGTCACGTGGCCGACGAGGAAGATCGCGATCCCTGCCTCCTTGGCTACCCGCAGCAGCCGCGAGGCCGCCTCCCGCACCTGCGCCACCGAGCCCGGCGCCGAGCCGAGCTCTGCGCGAGTAGAGCGTCTGGACGGAGTCGATCACGCAGACTTCGGGGCGCTCCCGCTCCAGCGTCGCGCAGACGGCCTCGAGCTCGGTCTCCGGCAGGATCGCGATCTTGCCGGCTCCGCCGAGGCGCTCTGCGCGGAGCTTCACCTGGGCCGGCGACTCCTCGCCGGTGATCAGCAGCGACGCTCTCGAGGCGCTGATCGCGCGCAGCGCGCTGAGGAGGAGCGTCGACTTGCCGACCCCGGGCTCGCCGCCGACCAGCACGAGGGAGGCCGGGACGAGCCCACCGCCGAGGACGCGGTCGAGCTCGGGGACGCCCGTCGGGATCCGGTCTGCCTCCTCGGCCTGGACGTCGACCAGCCGCACCGTCTCGCGGGGCGCGGCCGCGCCGGAGGCCTGCGTCTCCTCCTCGACGAGCGTGCCGAAGGCGTCGCAGGACGGACACTTGCCGAACCAGCGCCCGGCCGAGTAGCCGCAGTCAGTGCACGCAAACTGGGTCGCCGCCTTCGCCACTCCGCAAGGGTAGAAAGGCGAGCGGACGCGGACTGTGACTAATCCGGAACTTCTGCGACCGCCGGAACGTAGCCCGGCTCCGGCGCGCGCGGTTCCTGGCGCCGGCCGGCCGAGACGATCAGCAGCCCGCAGACGACGAGCGCGACTCCGCCGAGCTGGAGCACCGAGGGCGCCTCCGCGAGGATGGCCCACGCGAAGAGCACCGAGAGCACCGGCTGGACCGTGAGCAACACCGAGGTGAGCGCCGCCGGGAGGCGCGGCAGCGTGATCGAGATCAACAGCCAGCCGAGCGCCTGCGAGCTCAGCGCCAGCAGCAGGAGGTAGCCCTGCGCGCTCCAGCCGGGCGTCCAGTCCAGGTTGCCCCAGACCAGGCCGATCGGGATCACTCCGAGCGCGGACACCAGGGTCGCGTCGAAGAGCGGGCCGGCCGGGCGGCGCAGGTCCCTGTTGCCCTCTCGGAGCACGAGCAGGAAGCCCGAGTAGGCGAGCGCCGTCAGGATCCCGTACGCGACGCCGAGGCCGGGGTTCCGGCCGTACGCACCGCCCTCGAAGGCGCCGGAGATGAGCACCACCCCGACGAGCGCGACCGGGATCGCGGCGAACGAGCGGCCCGGCGGCCGCTCGCGCAGGATCGCCCAGGCGAGCAGGCCGACGAGCACGACCTGGAGGTTCCCGAGCACGGTCGCGAGCCCGGCGCCCACCTCTTCGATCGCCTGGTGCCAGGCGACGAGGTCGACCGCGAAGAAGGCTCCGGCAAGCCAGGCGAGGGCGCGCTGCTTGAGCGGCCGCGGCCCGTAACGCCGGTCCTCGAGCCGGGCGAGTGGCCAGAGCAGGGGCAGCGCGTAGGCGCAGCGGAAGAGCGCCCCGGTCGTCGGCGAGACGTGCGCGACGCGGAACAGGATCCCCGAGAACGAGATCGCCAGCGCGCCCGCGAGCGCGGCCGAGATCGGCCGGTCGTGAAGCCTCCGAGGCACCGGCTCAGGCTAGCGGCGGCCCCGCCCGAACTGTTGCACGCTCGGCACAAAGAACACTTGACGGCGAATGGTGTCCGGACACCGTTCGGGGTCGAGGGCAACGCGTGTCGAGATTGGGACACTTCGTCCGCGAGCGGAGCGGGTGAGTGCGGGCGGCCTGGCTAGGAGCGAAGGTTCGGCCGCTACTCGCCGGGCTCGGTGTCTTCGTCGGCGGAGTCGCTCGGCTCCTCGGGCGGAACCGTGACCTTCTCGGGCGTGATCTCGCCCGGGATGATCGTGATGTCGACCTCCTCGTCGTTCTTGCGGTCGACGAGGATGGTCGAGCCCGGCTCGAGCTCGCGTCCGAGCACGAAGTCCGCCAGCGGATCCTCGATGAAGCGCTGGATCGCCCGGCGCAGCGGCCGCGCGCCCATGGTCGGGTCGTAGCCCTTGTCGACGAGCAGCTCCTTCGCCTCCGTCGTCAGCTCGATCGCCGCCTCGTGCTGGCCCATCTGCTCGCGGAGCCGCTTCATCAGGATCTCGACGATCAGCATGATCTCGTCCTTCGTCAGCTTGTGGAAGACGATCACCTCGTCGATCCGGTTCAGAAGCTCGGGCCGGAAGACCTTCTTCAGCTCGCCCATGATCCGGTCCTTCATCTCGTCGTAGGAGAGCCCGCTGTCGTCGCCGATCGAGAAGCCGAGCGTCTGGTTCTTCGAGATCGTCGAGGCGCCGATGTTCGAGGTCATGACCACGATCGTGTTGCGGAAGTCGACCTTGCGACCCTGCGCGTCGGTCAGCTTCCCGTCCTCGAGGATCTGCAGCAGGATGTTGAAGACGTCCGGGTGGGCCTTCTCGATCTCGTCGAGCAGGACGACCGAGTACGGCTTGCGGCGGACGGCCTCGGTGAGCTGGCCGCCCTCGTCGTAGCCGATGTAGCCCGGAGGCGAGCCGACGAGCCGGGACACGGAGTGCTTCTCCATGTACTCCGACATGTCGACCTGGATCATCGCGTCCTCGTCGCCGAACAGGAACTCGGCGAGCGTCCGCGCCAGCTCGGTCTTGCCGACCCCGGACGGGCCGAGGAAGATGAACGAGCCGGTGGGCCGCTTCGGATCCTTGATCCCGGCACGGGCGCGGCGGATCGACTTCGAGACGGCGACGATCGCCTCTTCCTGGCCGATCACGCGCTTGTGCAGCTCGTCCTCCATCCGGATCAGCTTCTGCGACTCGGCCTCGGTCAGCTTGAAGACCGGGATCCCCGTCCACATCGAGACGATGTCGGCGATCTCCTCCTCGCCGATCTCGGGCTGCTCGGCACCGCCTTCCTCGGCGCGCCAGTTCTCCTCCAGCTCGCGCTTCTTCTGCGAGAGCTTGCGCTCCTTGTCGCGCAGCGAGGCGGCCTTCTCGAACTCCTGGTCCTCGATCGCGGCTTCCTTGTCCTTGCGCACCTTCTCGATCTCGTCCTCGAGCTCGCGGTAGCGCGGAGGCGCGGTCATCGTCTTGATGCGCATCCGGGAGGCCGCCTCGTCGATCAGGTCGATCGCCTTGTCGGGCAGGTGCCGGTCCTGGATGTAGCGGTCGGAGAGCGTCGCGGCGGCGGCGAGCGCGTCGTCGGAGATCTTGCAGCGGTGGTGCGCCTCGTAACGGTCGCGCAGACCGCGCAGGATCTGGACGGTGTCGTCGACCGACGGCTCGTCGACACGGATCTGCTGGAAGCGCCGCTCGAGAGCCGCGTCGCGCTCGAGGTACTTGCGGTACTCGTCGAGCGTGGTCGCGCCGATCGTCTGCAGCTCGCCCCGCGCGAGCGCCGGCTTCAGGATCGAGGCCGCGTCGATCGCGCCCTCGGCCGCGCCGGCGCCGACGAGATTGTGCAGCTCGTCGATGAAGAGGACGATGTCGCCGCGCTGGGTGATCTCCTTCATCACCTTCTTGAGGCGCTCCTCGAACTCACCGCGGTACTTCGACCCGGCGACGAGCGCCGCGAGGTCGAGCGTGTAGATCTGCTTGCCCTTGAGAAGCTCGGGCACCTGGTTCGACGAGATCCGCGAGGCGAGGCCCTCGACGACCGCGGTCTTGCCGACGCCCGGCTCGCCGATCAGGACCGGGTTGTTCTTCGTGCGGCGCGAGAGGATCTGCATCACGCGCTCGATCTCGGTCTGGCGCCCGACGACGGGGTCGAGCTTCCCCTCGGCGGCCAGCTTGGTCAGGTTGCGCCCGAACTGGTCGAGGAGCTTCGAGCTCTTCGACTTCTCGCCGGGAGCGCCGCCCGCGCCCTGCTGGCGCCGGCCGGGACCGGAGAGCATGCGGATGATCTCGTTGCGGATCTTCTCCGCGTCGGCGTCGAAGTCGAGCAGGATCCGGGCTGCGACGCCTTCGTTCTCGCGGACGAGCCCGAGCAGGATGTGCTCGGTGCCGATGTAGTTGTGGCCGAGCGAGAGCGCCTCGCGCAGCGCGAGCTCCAGCACCTTCTTCGCGCGCGGCGTGAACGGGATCTGGCCGGTCGTGACCTCGTCGCCCTGGCCGACGATGCGTGCGACCTGGGCGCGCACCTCCTCGACCGTGATGTCGAGCGACTCGAGCACGCGCGCGGCGAGCCCCTCCTCCTCGCGGAGCAGGCCGAGCAGGATGTGCTCGGTGCCGATGTAGTTGTGCTTGAGCGCCCGCGCCTCGTCCTGCGCGAGAACGACGACCTGCCGGGCTCTCTCGGTGAATCGCTCGAACACGTTCCTTCTTTCCCCGCTCCCGGATCGCTGAAGCCTTATCGTAGCGGAGGGGTCGGGGGGTGGCGCATGCCCCTCCAAGGACGTTTCCAAGCTGTATCGGTTGAG
Source organism: uncultured Actinomycetes bacterium (assembly GCA_963779895.1). Taxonomy (GTDB): domain Bacteria; phylum Actinomycetota; class Thermoleophilia; order Gaiellales; family Gaiellaceae; genus AC-32. The sequence goes on from CAWAAD010000001.1 coordinate 634,681, forward strand.
GCGCGGATCAGGTTGAGTCCCTCCGGCTTTCGAAACAAACGGGGCCACGGGAAGACGGCTCTCTTCGCTGCTGCTGTTCGTCGCGGGCAACCCTGGCGATGGCCGCGCTGGAGCTGCTCGAGGTCTAGACGCTTCTCGCGGCGGGTAGCTTCCAGCGATCGGCACCTCCACGACCTTCGACGTCGCCTTCGTCTGCACGGGGAATCGGTTCCGTAGCCCCCTGGCGGCGGCGTTGCTCGCGCGCGAAGCGGCCAGGCTGCCGTTGCGGATCCATTCCCTCGGGCTCCTCTCGCTCGGTGCGGCGCCGGCGCTCTCGGAGGCCGTCGAGCTCGCCGAGGCAATCGGGCTCGACCTATCTGGGCACCGCACGCGCGACCTCGCCCAGCTCGACCTCCGGCCGCTCGACCTCGTGCTCGGCTTCGAGCAGATCCACGTCAGCACGGCGGTCGTCGACGGGCATGCGGCGCTGGAGCGGACATTCACGCTGCCGGAGCTCGTCGAGCTTCTGGCGGCGCTTCCCGACGAGCCCTCGTCGTCGGAGCCCGTCGAGCGGGCGCGAGCGCGGATCGAGCGCGCCCACGCGTTGCGCTCGGGCGAGCGAAACCGTGCCGTGCCGGAGATCGCGGATCCGCTCGGACGGCCCCGTTCAGCGCAGCGCAGGATTGCCGACGAGATTCGTGCGCTCGTCTCGGAGCTCCACCACCAGCTCTTCGACTAGCGCCGACGCGCCTCCCAGCGGTCAAGCGTCTCTGCCGCAGTGCCTGTCCGGCCGCCCCGCCGATCGATCCAGTCGAGCAGGCGCAGGTAGAGGCGGTCGTAGCCACGTGACAGGCGCGGGTGATGCGACGGCGGATGCCAGAGGATCGCGACCGCGCCGCCGTATTCAGCGACGGGATCGAGCGCGCCGGTGGAGACCTCGTAGGCGGCTTCGGCATCGAGACCGAGGTAGCGCTCCTCGGCGAGCGTGGCGTCCATCAGCACGAGCGGCAGCTCCCACGCGCCCGGCTCGCGCCGCTCAGGGTCCCAGAGCCGGTAGGGATACGGCGTCCCAGCCCGCAGACCCGGGCGCGAGGCCCAGCCGATGCTCGAGTCGTAGCGCAGGCCCGCGGCGCGGAGCTCCGCCGCGAGCCGGTCGGGATCGCTGCGCAGATAGTGGTGCCGAACGCCGCGTGGGGCTCCAAGGAGCTTGGCATCCGCTGCCATCGCGCCGGGAAGGTCACGCGCGCGGTAGGAGGCGTGCAGGCCCAGCTCTCGCCCTGTCGCGGCGGCCTGCTCCAGCGCGCGCGGAAGCGCCGGCCGGTAGCGCTCGGGATAGCCGTCGTGCGGATCGTCCTGGCGGGCGAGGAAGAAGCAGGTCGACGGCGGGCCCATCCGCTCGTGGGGAAAGGCGGGATCGCGGCGGAGCGCTGCGTCGATCAGGAACGAAAGGCCCTCGCGGCTCCGGCCGCGCGCGAACCGGCGGAGCGCCGTCTCGAGACCACCGGCGCCGAGCTGGTCGACGTCGTGGGTCAACGCGACCAGGAAGCGCTCGCCGCCGGGATAGCCTCGGCGCTCGAGCCCCAGGCTCGCGGCGATCTCCGCGACCCGAGGCCCAGGCGGCTCGGCGGGCGGCAGCGGGCGGCCGTGCCCGTCGCGTTCCGCGCCGCGCTCGCGCGCCAGCGTGAGCAACGCGAATACCTCGTCGAGCAGCGCCTCGTCAACCCGCACCGTCTCGTCGAACGGCAGCCCGAGCGCGTCGAGCAGAGCATCGAGCGCGTACCGCCGCTCGGGCGTCACCGAGGACGAAGCGCGGGAAAGAGGATCACGTCGCGGATCGCGTCGCTGCCGGTGATCGTCATCGTCAACCGGTCGATCCCGACCCCGCAGCCGCCGGTCGGCGGCATGCCGTACGAGAGCGCCTCGACGAAGTCCGGATCGCCCGGCTCCGACTCCTCCGCGCCGGCCGCCCGCTCCGCCTCCTGCATCGCAAAGCGCTGCTCCTGCTCCTCCGCGTCGTTCAGCTCGCTGAACGCGTTCGCGAACTCCATCCCGCAGACGACGCACTCGAACCGCTCCACGATCGTCTCGTCGTCGTCGGTCGTGCGCGCGAACGGCGAGAGCTCGATCGGCCAGTCGTGGACGATCGTCGGCTGGATCAGCTCCGGCTCGACGAAGTGCGAGTAGGCATGGTCGGCGAGCTGTGCCCAGGAGCGGTCGCCGCCGGTGTCCATCCCGGCCTCGTTCAGCTTCGCCCGCAGCTCGGCCTCGTCCCGAGACCAGACGCCCTTCGCCTCGAGCGCCTCCACGAACTTGACCCGTTGCCACGGCGGCGCGAGATCGGCCTCGTTGCCGCGGAAGGTGACTTTCGTCGTGCCGATCGAGCCCTGCGCGGCGCGTTCCACCAGGGCCTCGGTTCGCTCCATCGTGTCGCGGTAGTCGGCGTAGGCCTCGTACCACTCGACCTGCGTGAACTCCGGCGAGTGCTTGTACGAGATGCTCTCGTTGCGGAAGTCCTTCGAGAGCTCGTAGACCTTCTCGAGGCCGCCGACGATCAGCCGCTTGAGGTAGAGCTCGTCCGCGATGCGCAGGTAGAGGTCGGCGTCGAGCTCGTTCGAGTGCGTGACGAACGGCTCCGCGAAGCCGCCGCCGTAGCGGGGCTGCAGGATCGGCGTCTCGACCTCGAGGAACCCCTCGCCGTCGAGGTACGCCCGAACCTCCTGGACGATCCTGGTGCGCGTCGCCGCGAGCCGCCGCGACTCCTCGCTCATCAGCAGGTCGAGGTAGCGCTGCCGGTAGCGGGTCTCGACGTCGGTGACGCCGTGGAAGGTGTCCGGCAACGGGCGGCGGATCTTGGCGAGGACTTGCAGGTCAGTGACGTTCAAAGACGGCTCGCCGCGGCGCGAGCGCGCCGGGCTTTCCGGTCACGCCCACGATGTCGCCCAGGTCGAGGTCGACCTTCTCCGGCGAGATCAGCTGGATCTTCCCGGAGCGGTCGACGAGGTCGAGGAAGGTCAGCTTGCCCATCTCGCGCCGCGCCATGACTCGGCCGGCGACGCGGTGCTCCTGCTCGAGCGACTCCCCCGGCTCGGCCCCTCGGCTTCTGCGCGAACGGCGACAATCTCTTCGCGGTCGGGAAAGCGGTTCGGCGGCATGGGCGCCGAGTCTAAGGCGTTCGCTTGCGACGCCGACCGTGGAGGCCCGGACCGGCTTTGCCGGTGCGGCCGTTCTCTAGGCGCCACCGCGTGGGCCGCCTACGATGAGTGATCGGGTGAGCATTCATCGCGTCGATCCGCGGTTCGTTCTGCCGCATCGGGTGAGCCGCGCAATCGTTCTCGACGGGCTGGAGGAATGGGAGGCCGGGTTGGCGTCGGCGGGATCGAGGTTTCCGGCGAATCGCGGATCGTCCGGACGTCGTCGTGGCGCCTGCTCGCCTCGCCGCCGAGGCGCGGTCGGCGCGCGCATCGATCATCGTCGAAGGGTCACGCGGGCGGGCGCTGCACGACGCGGACTATCGCGCCCAACGGTTGCTCGTCAGGCCGACGCGGCAGCGCCCGACGCTTGCGTTACCGCTCGACCAACCGGCGCCGCTGCGTATGCGCTGGAACACTGGAGCGTCGTCGATCGCCGTTGGAAGAGGCGCTCGCATGCGGGCCGCGCGCACAGCTCGTCTTGCACGTGGTGTATTCCCGTCGTGGGCCTCGCCGATCGTCACCGTCACGGTCGAGACGCAGGCCCGAGCCTCGGGTCCTCGTCGCGGCCGCCGGAGGATCTCGGCGTTCCGGCTGACGCAAGCTGGTTCCTGACCTTCGGCCAAGGGGACGCCCTCAGCCGAAACGCCTTCCAGCTCTTCGGGCCGGCCTCGGCGCAGCCGTCCTGGGTCCTGAAGTTCGCGCGTGTCGCCGGGTACTCGGATCGGTTCGAGAGCGACGAGCACGGTTTGCGGTTGGACGTGGTGCAGGTGGTAACGATCGCGGCCGCACGCTCCCGGTTCGTCGGCCGCTTCGCCGTCGACGGAGTCCACGCGTCGCTCGAGACGGCCGCGGTGGGCAGGCGGCTGCGCGACGTCCTCGTAGCCCCGGCGGCAGGGACGCGAAGCTCGAACTGATCGAGCGGATCGGCGACTGGATCCTCGAGCTCGGCCGGCGCACCGAGGACGCGCCGGAGACCTTGCCGCGGAGCCCGGCGCCTGCGCACGAGGTGCTGCCGAGCTGGCGGCAGCTCGGCGTCGACGGCGGAGCCTGGTCGACGAGCTGCCTCCTCTTGCCGATGTCGCAGCACAACGACCTCGGTGCCTGGAACATCGTCGCGCATGACGACGAGTTCGTCGTGGTCGACTGGGAGAACGTGCGGCGAGTTCGCCCTGCCGCTCTGGGATCTCCTCTATTTCCTCGCGGACGCCCTCGTGCCACTCGACGGGAGGCCGGACTCGCCCGAACAGCTGCCCCGCCGGATCGCCAGGCTCTTCGCCGGCGAGGCTCCGTCGTCGGCGCGCCTGTTCTCCTGGTTCGCCGTGGTGCCGAGGCGGCTGCCGTACCGCCCGGACGCAGTGGGCCCGGTCGCGACGCTCTGCTGGCTGAGCCACTCCCTCTCGGCGAACGTCCACAACCGGCGACATCGCCACCTTCACGCCCGGAGATCCCCCTCGCATCCACGGGCTGGAAGGCATCGCCGACGCATGGATGAGACATCCCGCGCTCGGGCGTCGGCTGGAGCCGGTGGCGTGCCTGACCATGCCATGGCATCTAACGCTCCCACGCCGCGCGCTGATGCACTCCACGCTCGGCCGCCGGCTCGTGTGGCGGCGCCGCACGCGCGGCGAGGTCGACTTCTGGGCCGACTGGTTGACCGGCGCTCCCGGGACGGAGCAATGGGCGACGATCGCGAGGCACGACTGGATCCGGAGACGGAGATCAGGGACGGCGTCGTCCGCGAGGTGCTCGCGGACCGGCCGAGGACGATCTCGATCCTCGACGTCGGCGCGGGCCCGCTCACCTGGCTCGGCTACCGCTACCCGGGGAAGACGCTCACGATCGTGCCGGTCGACCCGCTCGCCGACGAGTACGACCGGCTGCTTCGTGAGGCCAGCCTCGAGCCGCCGATCCGCACGATCCGCGTCGCCGGCGAGGGCATCCTCGAGCACTTCGGCGCGGCGAGCTTCGACATCGCCTACGCGACGAACGCGCTCGACCACAGCGCCGACCCCTTCACGATCATCCGAACATGGTCGGCTCGTCCGCCCGGCGGAGTCGTGATCCTCAGGCACAAGCGCAACGAGGGCGCGAGCGCGCGGTACAGCGGGCTGCACGCGTGGAATTTCGACGTCGTCGACGGCAGGTTGGTCCTCTGGAACGAGGCCAACCAGGTCGATGTCGGCGCGGCGCTCGGCCTACGCGCCGGAGACGAACGCCTGGTTGGAGGACACCGAGGTAGTCGCGCGTCTCGTCGTGAGGCGGGATTAATCGACCGGCGCGGACGGCCGCTGAGCGCCAGCGTCTTTGGGGACGCTCCCCTGCGGTATTGGCCTGACTCGAGGCAGGGCATCGCGGAGTGGCTGGTTCCCATACGCCGAGTCGGGCGTCCGCCGTCTATCGCTCGGTAAAGAAGCCGAGCTTTCGGCTCGGTGCAGCGGTCTCGGGACGTCCTAGAATCCGGGCAGTGGGTAAGCGACAACTCGAAGTCGCACTGTTAACCGCGGGCGTCCTCAACTTTGCGACGAATTTGTCGCCGATTATCAAGGACCAGGGTTACGACACGGTCCCGGTCTGGCGAGCCGTCCATGCTCTGCTTACGCAAGGCGACATCTACACACAGCGTGGGGCCGGCGACTTCCTCTATCTACCGAGCGCGCTCCTCATGCTCTTGCCTCTCGGCGCGCTCGGCCTCCGGACCGCGAAAGCAGCTCTCTTCTTTGCCGACATCGGAGCGATCCTGCTGAGCGCCGGCCTGCTCCTGCGTTTGTTCGGCTTTCGCATCGCGGGGCTTGCGGGCGCGGTCACGCTCTGCGGTCTCAGCTTCGCCTGGCCGGTGTTCTTCACAGTCGGGGCCGGCAACGTCGACGCCTTCGTCTTGCTGGGCTTCTCGGCCTTCCTCGTCGCCGCCACCCGCAACGCATGGACCGGCGCGGGAATCTTTCTCGGTCTGGCGATTGCGCTGAAGCCGGTGCTCGTTCCGGTCTTGCTGATTGTCGCCCTCTATCGCCGGTGGCGGGCGCTGGCCGCGGCAGTGCTGGTGCCGTGCGTATTGTCGGGAATCGTTCTGCTCGCCGCTCCTGAGTCACGCGACTACTTCAGCCACACGCTCCCGCTCCTCTGGCACGGCCAGAATCTCGTGATCCAGCATGTGAGCATCTCGCTCAGCAGCGTCGGCGACAAGCTCGGCGTTCCGCGACTTGCCACTGATCTTGTTCGCCTGGCGGTGTTCTTCGCCGCGGCTGTCCTGGTGTCGCGGCGACGCACCAGCAGCACGACTGAGCCGCACCGTCTTGTCGAGCTCTCGACGATCGTCCTGGTCGCCGCCTTCCTGCTCTCGACTTTTGCATTTCCGTTCTACGGCGTCTATCTCCTCCCCTTCGCGGTCGCGGCAGCCACTCGATCCTCGGATCTGCACAACTGGGTCACGTGGGCTGCGTTGTTCTGCGTGGCTGTGAAGGAGAACTGGCATCTGGATCAATTACCGGACCGGCTTAACCAACTGCTCGCCGCAAGGCTCACATTCGGGTTTCTGCTCGTCCTCGTGGCCGTCTACCTCGGCATCCGACATGCCGCGGCGCGACGTCTATCCGAGAGCCTGGCGCTCGAGAGGTCATCGCGCACGCCGGCGGCTGTCGGCGCGGTCGAACGGTAGGGCGCTCCGCGCGAGGGCCGCCTGGGCTGGAGAAACAACGAAGTGGTCGCCCGCCTTGCTGCGCGTCGGCGCGTGACGGCCTCAGTTGAGGGCACCACGGTGCGAGCGGGTCGCCAGCGGGACATCGGAGGCGACGCAGCACTCCGACGAGAGCGCGTGGCGCGCCGGGCTCAGGCGGCCTTGATCTCGAGGATCTTGAACTTCATCGAGCCGCGCGGGGCCTCGACCTCGACGGTCTCGCCCTTCTTCTGCCGATGATCGCCTTGCCGACCGGCGACTCGTTCGAGAGCTTGTTCTCGGCAGGGTTGGCCTCGGCAGAGCCGACGATCTTGTACTCGAAGGTCTGCTTCGCGGAGATGTCGCGCAGTCGCACTTTCGAGCCGACGGAGACGACGTCCTTGGCCACGTCCTTCTTCGTGATCACGCGTGCGTTGCGAAACCGCTCTTCGAGCGTCGCGATGCGGTGCTCGAGCAGCGCCTGCTCGTTCTTCGCGTCGTCGTACTCGGCGTTCTCGGCAATGTCGCCGAACTCGCGGGCGGTCTTGATCCGGTCCGCGACCTCGCGGCGCTTGTCGTTCGAGAGGTACTCGATCTCCTGCTTGAGGTTCTCGTAGCCTTCAGGGGTAAGGATGACGTCCTTCAACTGGCCTCCTCAAAGAAAAACGCGCGGCGCACCGGCGCCGTCGCGGGCGGGGATGTTACCTGCGATGGCCAGCGGACGTCAACCCCTCTTGCCGCTACGATTTCCGGCTCTGTGCAGGTAGATCTCCGCAGCGCCTGGTGGATCCGCGACGTCGAGATTCCGACACGGCTCGTACTCGCGCCGATGGCAGGCGTCAGCGTGCAGGCCTTTCGCCGCCAGGGCCGCCGCTATGGGGCCGGGCTCGTCTGCTCGGAGATGGTCAGCTGCGCCGGGTTGCACCACGGAAACGAGAAGACGCTCGGGTACCTGCGGATCGCCTCGGACGAGCGGCCGCTGGCCGTTCAGATCTTCGGCTCGGAGCCCGAGGTCATGGCCGAAGCGGCGCGGATGGTCGAGGACGCGGGCGCCGATCTCGTGGATGTCAACTTCGGCTGCCCGGTCAAGAAGGTGACGAAGACTGGGGCCGGCGCGACGCTGCTCGAGGACCCGGCGCGAGCCTGCGCGGTCGTCTCGGCCGTGGCGGAGGCCGTGGATGTGCCCGTGACCGTGAAGATGCGGCGCGGGATCGAAAACGGCTCTCGCGCCTGCCTTGATCTCGGCCCGCGGCTCGTCGAGGCGGGAGCGGCGTCCCTGACGTTGCACCCGCGCTCCGCGCGGCAGATGTACACGGGAGAGGCGGACCACTCGCTCACCGCCGAGCTCGTGTCGCTGGTCGACGTCCCGGTGGTCGCATCCGGCGACGTTACCTCGCGTGCTCGGGCGAAGGCCATCCTCGCGACGACCGGTGCGGCGGCGGTGATGGTCGGACGGGCTGCACAGGGCAATCCGTGGGCGCTTCGCGAGATCGTGGACGGCGCGGCGCGCGAGCCGTCGCGCGAGGAGGTCGTCGCCGAGCTCGTCCTCTTCGTCCGCGAAACCGTGCGTGAGCTCGGCGAGCACCGCGCGACCGGGTTCCTGAAGAAGTTCTACGGCTGGTACCTGGGTCGAGGCCGCTTCCCACGCCCGTTCAAGCAGGAGCTCGTTCAGCTAGCGACGCTCGACGAGGTCGAGACGAGGCTGTTCGCCGCAGCGCCTGGAGCCGTCGAGGTGCTCGAGCGTCTCGAGACCGAGCTGCCGAACGGCGAGGACGACGTCGTCCTCGACCTCCCGATCTCGATCTACGGGGGCGGCTGAGATGGCCACAGAGCCGGCAAACGACGCACCGTACCGGCTGATCGACGGCGTCACGTTCGGGAAGGGCGTCGTCGTGTCGCCCTTCACCAACCTCTACGGCTGCCGGATCGGCGACGAGACGCGGATCGGCCCGTTCGTCGAGATCCAGCGTGATGCCGTGATCGGGGCGAGGTGCAAGATCCAGAGCCACGCCTTCATCTGCAGCGGGGTCGAGATCGAGGACGAGGTCTTCGTCGGCCATGGGACGCTGTTCATCAACGACAAGTTCCCGCGCGCGACGACCGACTGGGGTGCGTTGAAGACCGACGCCGACTGGACGCTGACACGAACGGTGGTGGAACGAGGCGCGGCCCTGGGGTCAGGAGCCGTGGTCCTGGGCGGCGTCCGCATCGGCGCCGGCGCCCTCGTCGGCGCCGGAGCCGTAGTGACGCGCGATATTCCAGCGGGTCTAACGGTGACCGGCGTCCCGGCGCGAGCGAGAGAATAGCTCTCAGGGTTGAGCGTGGACGGCGGCGAGGTACCGCGGCTGCACTTCCTCGAACGGCCCGGTTTCCCGGACCATGCCGTCCTGCATCCACAACGCGCGATTGCAGAGTCGAGCCAGCATTGGATGGTCGTGACCGGCAGCGATGACGACTCCTCCGGCGTCGAGAATCGCCTGCGCCCGCTCCTGAAGAAAGTCTCTGAACTCGTGGTCGAGCGCTTCGTGGACTTCGTCGAGGAGGAGGATCTGCGGATCGACCTCTTCCGCCACGGCGAAGCCGAGGCGAGCCTTCATCCCCTGTGAGTACGTCAGCACCGGTCGCTCGAACGCCTCCCCGAGCCCGCTGCGCGCCTTTATGTGCTCTGAGGCTTTTCGCGTGGCGCGCCGGGGGAGCCCCGCGATGACGCCGAGCAGTGCCGCATTCTCGCGTCCGGTAAGCAAGGCCATCAGCCCCGCATCGATCGACAGGAGCGACGCGACTCGGCCGCGGACCTCCAGCGTTCCGCGGTCGGGTTCAAATATCCCCGCGAGGACGCGGAGCAAGGTCGTCTTACCCGATCCACTTGGTCCGATCAGCGCGACGCCCTCACCGGGACCGATTGAGAACGAGAACGTCTTGCAGTCCCCACGCTGTCATCCCCTTGCCTCGCATGCGTGCCTCCCCGGGGGTGACCACGCGCAGATAGCGGTTGAAGAAGAACTGGATCCCTACGTCCGTGGCGACGATCACTAGATGACTTTTGCGAATTGTCGTTGCTCAGCCCGATAAAGAGGCACGAAGACGGCGAGCAGAACCGCGACCGCCGCAAGCGGATAAAGCAATTCCCAGGCGGCGGGTGCTCGCCCGAACAGAAAGACAGCTCGGTAGGACTCGAAAACGCCTGTCAGCGGGTTCAGCCGGAGTATGTTCCTGATCCCTGGGCTAGTCTCGCTCAGTGGCACAAGTCCAGCACTGAGGAAGAAGAGCACCCGAACGAAGCTCATTACAAAAGCTCTCAATTCCCTCAACCAAATGCTGAACAGAATCGCAGGATAGGCTGCTGCAACCGCCAGGAGGAGATTCACAAGAAGGACAAGAGGAAACCAGAAGATATGCCATGTAGGTCCAACCTTGTACGTAGCCATCATGAAGATGATGAGAAAGAAGCTCGATGCAAATCCGGTGCTCTCGGTCAGCGCGGATGCGGTCGGAATTAGCATCCGATTGAACTTCATATTTAGAAGGATCGGTCGCCGCGCATCGAGCGCCGTCATCGAATTCTGTATCGTCAACGTCACAAACTGAAAGGGTACGATTGCGCATGCCAGACTTAGGCCGACCGCGGTTCCAGGACGATTCAGAACGAACGTGACGAGGACCAGATAGACACCGACGAGTGCGAAAGGCTCGAGCAGCCAGCGAATAAAGCGCCAAGGGCCACGGCCGTACCGCAAGCGAAGATCGGATTCGGTTAGAACTCGCAGGAGATCGACCGTCCCCGAAAGCGAGCGACGTGCGCGGCTGATGGGGCCCGCTCTCGCAGACGGAGCTAGAGGTCTTAACGGCGCGCGGGCTTCTTCGGTCTGCACGAGATTAGGATATCGGCGGGGCTACGAACTGCTTGAGAGGACGTCGTCACTCGGATACGGGTCTTCAGGATGAGGCGCGGCCATTGAGACTGTTAGTCGTCAACGCAGACGACTTCGGCGTCAGCCCTGGCGTCAACTCCGGGATCGTGGAGGCGTACGAGAGCGGAATAGTGACGAGCGCGAGCCTGATGGTGTACGGAGCCGCTGCTGCCGAGGCGGCTCAGCTTGGTCATGCCCGCCCGGCCCTGGGCGTCGGCCTGCACGTCGACCTGCGTTCCTGGCGCGTGCAGCGTCGCCCGTGGTCACGCGTTCGGTCGGAGGAGAAGCTGAAAGCGGCGGTCGCGAAGGAGCTCGAGGCTCAGCTCGACGAGTTCCGACGACTCACCGGGCGAAGTCCGTCACACATCGACTCCCATCACCACCGCCACCGCGTCGAGCCCCTGCCATCGATCTTTTCGGATCTTGCGCAGGAGCTCGCTGTCCCGCTCCGCCATTTCACGCCGGCAATCCGCTTCTGTGGAGACTTCTATGGCCACGACGGAAAGGGACGGCCGAGCCCGGACGCAATCGCCCCGCTGGCTCTCGTGAACCTGCTGCGCAGCCTCCCTTCGGGAGTCACCGAGCTGGGCTGCCATCCAGGCTACACAGACGGGTTGAAAGCCTGGTATCGCGAGGAGCGGGTCCAGGAGATCCGCTCTTTATGCGATGCGCGAGTGCGCGCGGCAGTGGACTCCTTGGAAATAGCGCTGGTTTCGTTTGACGAGCTCGCGGACTTCGGCTACCCGGTCCTGTAGGTCTACTGGCGCTATCCTTCCGCTTCGATGATCGCAGTCGCCGTAATCACACACAACCGCGCGCACCTTCTGAAGCGCTGCGTGGAAGACGTCCTCTTCCGGACCTCGCCCAGCACGACTGAAATCATCATTTGGGACAACGCGTCAGACGACGGCACAGAAGATTACCTCGCCGGTTTGGACGATCCCAGGATCCGCGTCGTCCGCCACCAAACCAACATCGGGACCAACGCCTATGCACCCGCGATAGCGCTGACATCCGCTCCGTACCTTGTCGAACTGGACGACGACGTTATCGAGGCTCCGCGTCACTGGGATCAGGTATTGCTGAACGCTTTTCAGAAGATTCCGAACATAGGACACCTTGCTGCGGACCTCAAGGAAGATCCCAACGACTCCGCATATTGCTATCTAAAATATGTGAAAGAGACCAAGGACGTATTTGTCCCTACAGAGTTTGAGGGAATCCGGCTCCTAGAGGGCCCGACACCAGGTGGCTGTGCAATGACATCCCGAGAAGTCTACGACCGAGTGAAAGGTTTTAAGCAACACAAGAAACTCGTCTTCTGGCATGAGACTCAGACATACGTCCGCGATGTCCGTAAGAATGGTTATCGGACCGGTATCCTCGAGGGCCTCAAGGTTTGGCATGCCGGAAGTCCGTATTACTCGAAGACCTCTCCCGCAAAGAACGCCTTTCACAAACATCGTGCTCGCATAAATGCGCGTAAGAACTTCGTCAAGAAAATAATCTTATCTATGCCGTTCGCAACAGCAGTAAATCAGCGATACAAGCTCTTCGCTCCGCCAGATCGATACGAAGCCCCCAAGTTCGGTCGCGCCTGGGAGTGACAGTCGAACGTACGCGTAGCGACCTATGAGCGAAGCCTCGCTATATGCACGGTTGACTCGACGCGTGCGCTCTGAGCTGGCAGGCGCGAGACTGAGCCTCGCCTCGATTGGGTGGGATAGGGTAACTGGCCCCAAAGCGACACTCGGAGCGGTGACCGGAGTCGTAAGGGACGACGATTCGGAGCTCTCGGAGGCGCCTCAAACAGGACCAGGACGGCCCGGCGGTCCCGACGGCTAGGCTACCTCACGACGCGGCACGTCCCAGCCGCTGCGCTTGAGATACCGAAACATTCGTGCCTTTGCGGGCCAGAGTGTCTCGTGAATGTCCTTCTCGTCGGAGTGGAAGCGGAATTCGGCACGCGACCGCCGAAGCGCCCAGCCGCGAACATGGCCTGCGTAGAAGGACAACCAGATGTCGTCGATGAACCAGTACCGACGTGGACAACGGAACAGGGCGGGGTCGCGGAAGATGCGCGCATCGGCCACGAGGCCGCCGACGCCGACGTAATCCGCAGGCTCGAGCGGAGTGTCCACTCGTCTCCGCTCCGCGTAGCTACGTGCTCCAGGCAGATAGGTGAAGGCCCACCAACTGGCGAGTGAATCGGGCTCGAAGCTCGCCAACTGATCGGTGGCCATCGTCCGTTCAAATTCCTGGTCGTCGTCGATGAATAGCAAGACGTCATGTGCATCAGCCAGCTCACGAGCGAGGTAGAACCGTCCGAAAGAACCAATGTTGCGCCTGGAATGAACCAATTGAGCAGGAATGCGACTCCGAACGAGGAGCGAGTCGAGGCGAGACGCCTCGCGGCGATTGTTGTTCCAGATGTACAGGGCGACGGGTGTGTTCTGCTCGGCCAGTAGCTCGAGCGTCCGGGGCAACCGGTCTACGCGCTTCCAGGTGCACATGACCACAGGCACACGCCCACGCTCGACGAGCCGCGTAAACGCCATGCTTTCAGCCTCGACGACGACAGATCACGATTTCGGTCGCCGGTCCTCTTCTGACGATGCGCGTTAGTGCCAACTCCAGCGGGAAGAGGACCGCACCGACCAACCATCCACGGATTCTGCGCCTCGCAAGGAAGCGTATGCCCGACCACATTCGTGTGAGCAGCACGCTGCCCGAGTCGACGGGGTTGTCCATCAGCACGAGCAACGGGCGGCGCAATTCGATGTCGAGCCCACTCTCATGCAGAAGCGCCTCTACCTCCTTGAAGCTGCGGCTCACCTGGTGCCGATGGCGTTTGACCTCGCCGTGCGGAAGCTGCTCGGTGAAGATGAGCAAGCCGCGGGGTCGAAGTAGCTCTCGCAGGTTCCGCAGGGCCCGCTTGTAACCCTCGTCATCCACGATGTGGAAGAGTACGTCCATCGCCGAGATCGCGTCGTACCGCCCCGGGAGTTCGACCGAGGCCGCAGAGATGTCGAGTTGCTCAAACCGAACCCCGGGGAACCGGGCGTGCAGCCGCTCCACTGCCACCCGTGTTAGGTCACAACCGGTGAGTTCGCGGACGCCGAGCTCCTGCCAGAGCGCAACATAGAAGCCGGTTCCGCTACCCACGTCCAGGACGCGCGCCTGAGGGGGGTCGAGTCGCCGCCGAAGCGCACGCCGGAAGACGTGGCGCCGCACGGCGTAACTCCAGCGGTTGAACGACTCGCTGAGACCGAGCCAGCCGACCCCGCCGAGCGTGTACGTCTGCTCGAGTCGATCCGACCAGTAGCGCTCGGGATCAAACTGCAGCGGCGATCTCCGGCGTTGGCTGAGGCACGGGGCCGCAGCACCTTAACAAGGAGTACGTCTGCTCAGTCCTGCGCGCCAGCCTCACTCCAACGATTCATGCGGATTCGGCCTGCGTTGTGGGGGAGCAGGCCGAATCCTCGTTCGCGTCAGCCTCCCCCAAGCCCGCGGCAGCCACTCACCGGACAGCGCTTTCCAGAGGAAGCCCAGATAACCATCCCAATCCTTGGGTCCGATTCGCCTTAGGCAGTAGGGGTCGATGCCGGCCCCATTGCGCCCGGGCTCCGTTGTGAATGCGGCGCGGTATCCGGCTGCTCCCGCAGCGAAACGGACGCGCTCGTCGTACTGGCCGTGTGGATAGGCAAGCAGGGGCGGCGCGTCTGGGAAGCGCGTGCGGATGTCGCGCAGCGACCCCGTCAGCTCGTCTCGCAAGGTGTCGGGGTCGAGCGTCGGCAGTTGCGGGTGGCGGCGGCAATGGGATCCGATGATTCCGCCGGTTGCCTCGAAAGCCTCCAGCTCATCCCAATCGGCTATGGACTTGCCGAAGCCCCAGGGGGGCGTGCCTCCGACCGCGGAGGTGTTCACGAAGACCTGCGGGCGCAGAGCTCCATGTGGGGCCAGCGCGACGACGGCGTCACGCAGTGCGTCGTCGACGGTGAGGACATAGCTCCGCGGCGAAAGCGTCGCGCCGGGGTCGGCATGGAAGGCCAGCAGCTCGTCCGGCGAGAGAGCGCGAAAGCCGAGCAATCGGAGGAGACGGAGCTGGCGTTCGAAACGCCGCACATCGAGGTCGAGATGCGCCTGACCCGGCCAGCCGCCGCGCCCGATTCTGTGGTAGTAGAAGACCACGTAGGAGCTGCGCGCGAATCGCTTCCATTCGTGGCTCGTCGCTCGAGAGCGAACGCCGGTCCAGAATGCAAGATCCGCTGCGAGTTCCAGGACCGCCGGGAACCGGGTGAGCACATGTGCAACCCCGAGCCGGATACCCGCGTGCCGAAGTGCTCGTCGGTGCCAGTAAGCGTGGAAGAAGGCACCGAGCTGCATCTCGGTGAGCAGCGAAGGATCGGTTCGCACGAGCTCGACCGACGAAGCTCCGCGGGCACGACAGAGTCGGATGAACGAGGCTGTGTCGGGCAGCACATCTGGTTCGCCCCACGAAAGCTCGACACCGTCGCGGCGGAGACGGACAGCGATCGCCTCGGGCCGCGCGACACCCTCCGGCAGTGACTCGGCGGCCTCGCCCACGAGAGTGTCCGCACCGGTAATCCGGACGATGGGTCGCGGGAACGGCCCTACGAGTGGGCGGAGCTCCCCGTAAGGGGGAGAGGTGCGCTCGAGCCAGTGCGCGAGGGGGCTCCCCGGCGCACCCGCGACCGAGTGAAGAATGACGCGATCGCTCACGCCGACTTTCTAGCCTGCACCGTGACCATCACCGGGAAGAATGCATCGTCCCGATCGAGCTCTCGGGACGAGAGCTCCTCACGCGCCATGCCTACGAGAAAGGCAACGGCGCTGAGTACGTTTCCGCGGGCGCGGACGTCGACGACGCCACCTGCGAATACGTCGCCGAAGAGTCGTGAACACGCTGCTGCCGTAAGGCGCCAGTACTCGGACTCGAGCTCGAGACGCGCGATTCGGCTGACGGTCGGCACAGTGCAGAGGAGCGTCCCGCCCGGGCGCAAGATCCGGTGGGCGTGCCCGACCGCGGATCGAATGTCGTAGATGTACTGGAGCGTCTGGGTGAGGATGAAGCAGTCGAACGTCTCGCTCGGGATGTCGTCCGCATTCGCCAGGTCGGCCACGATCGTCGCTACGGGGTTACTCGGATCGATGTCCAGAACGTCGCTACGTTCGACGCCCACCCCGAAGCGGTCCGTGTAGTCGGCGTTCATGACTTCGAGCACGCGTCCTCGAATCGCATGTCGAGCGCCTGCGAGGAAATGCTCTATGTAGTAGCGGTCGACCGGGGTGCCCCGGTCCCGCCCCCAGTGATCGCTGAGAGGGGTAGTGCGACGAACTGTGCCGAGGAACGCGGGGTGCCGTAGCCGCCGCAGTCGTGCGTTCCGCCGCAACGCCTCGCGGGCAGCCTGCAGACGTCGTACGCGACGAGCTCTCACCGTCGTAGAGGGTATTTCTTCCGCCGGGCGATCCCGTTCGTAGTATGGAAATCAGAGATGCCCGCCCGCGCTTTTCGAGCACCGTCCCCTCGCGGCGACATCGCGCGTGACGTGCCTCCGACCTTCTCCGTGGTCATCGCAGCGCACAACGCGGCGGAGTCGCTCCGCGACGCCCTCGAGTCGGCGCTTACGCAGACGATGCCACCCCTCGAGGTGATTGTCGTCGACAACGGGTCCACGGACGGGACGGATGCCGTGCTCGACCAGTACCGGAACCGGATCACCTGCCTGCGCCACGAGCGGGGAGGCGTCGCGGCCGCGCGCAACTTGGCGCTCGAAGCTGCTAAGGGTGACTTCTTCGCCGTGCTCGATGCCGATGACACCTACGCGCCCACCCGTCTCGAGGCGCTCGCGGAGCTCGCGGTGGCGAGGCCCGATCTCGACATCCTCTGCACAGACGTCCTCCTCGAGGCTGCCGGACGAGTCGTGGAACGGTTCACGGACACCACGCCATTCCCGGTGGAGAATCAGCGCGCCGCCATCCTCGAACGCTGCTTCTGCGCTGCGCCGGCGCTGAGACGCACGAGTCTCGCAGCGATCGGGGGTTACGACGAGTCGCTGGAGACTGGATCCGACTGGGAATGTCTGATCCGCCTCCTCTATTCAGGAGGGAGCGCCGGCCTGGTGGACGAGCCGCTCTACCGCTACCGGATACGCGCCGAGAGTCTGACCGGCGACCGTCTACGCACACTGCGTGACAGGGTCGCGCTGCTGGAGGGAATTGCCGCAGCCCACGAGCTCCGCCGGGAGGAACGCCTGACGCTCGAGCGCTCCGTAGCCAGACAGCGCGCGACCCTGGCGCTCACCGAGGCGGAGGCGGCACTGCGCGCGCAATCGCCCGACGCGCGAAAGCGTGCCCTCGCGGCGGCACGTGTCGGGCGCGTCCGGCTCGTCTCGCGTGCAGGCGCGCTCGCGGCAGTGCTGGCGCCAAAGATGGCCGCTCGTGTGCTCGAGCGGCGCGCGCGCGCCGGCCGTAGTCGTTTGACGCGCTCGGCCCCCTAGGTTCCAGGTAACGATTCGCCAGGAGCCCGCTCGTCGACGGTGCCGAATAGAATCCCCTTCCGCATGAGGCCGGGGCGCTCCAGGTTTTCGGCGCTGAAGGAGCGGACCCGGCGCCCCGGGATGGACGACGCGTTTCTTGCACCGCCGGCAGCCCAGATCGAGCCGGGGCCGGCGCCTACGTTCTCGGTGATCGTCGCTGCATACAACGTCGCCGATGTGATCGGGGACGCGTTGGACTCGATTCAGGCGCAAACGATCGCGCCGCTCGAGGTGATCGTCTGCGACGACGGGTCCACGGACGAGCTCGAGGCAGCGCTCGAGCCGTACCGAGCGGACATCATCTTCCTGCGGAAGGAGCACGGCGGCGAGGCATCCGGCAAGAACGCGGCCGCAGCCCACGCGCGCGGTGACTTCATCGCGATCCTCGACTCCGACGACAAGTACCTGCCGGAGCGGCTCGAGGCTCTCGCCGAGCTCGCGCAGAAGCGACCCGATCTCGACATCCTCACGACCGACGCGCTGCTCGAGGCGAACGGCGTCACCGTCCGGAACAACTACGACCGTACATGGCGGTTCGAGGTCGAGAACCAACGCCGAGCGATCCTGCAGCGAAATTTCGTCTTCGGACACGCCGCCGTCCGCCGCACGCGATTCGTCGAGCATGACGGCTTCGACGAGTCGATCCTCTGGACGACCGACTGGGACCTCTGGCTCCGGATGATCCTTGCCGGCGCGTCGGCCGGCTGCGTCGACGAGCCACTCGCCATCTACCGGCTCCGTGAGACGAGCCTCACTGCGCGGCGGCGCGATCTCCAGCTCGGGAAACTAATGACGCTCGAGAAGGCGCGAAAGAACCCGGAATTGCGGGACGAAGAACGTCCGGTGCTCGAGGCGTCGCTGCGTGCGTACCGTCGCGACCTCTCGCTGCTCGACCTGCGAGCCGCGGTCGCGGCCGGCGAGGCGGGCACGAGGCGGCGCGCGCTCGCCCTGCTCCGAGGATCCGGGCTTCACCCGCGCCGGAAACTCGAGACTGCAGCGATCACAATCGCTCCGCGACTTGCCGGGCGCCTTCTAAGGCGGCAGGAGGCGCGCTCTTGGGTGGGCGCCGGAGGAACCCGCGTTCTCCGTTGATGTGCTTAAGCCCGGGCTCGCGTGCGGAGAACGCTCGCGTCCGCGCACCACGAGCTCGAGGAGCAACAACACGAAAAGCGCGACCAAAATCAAGTTCCGCACAAGCATGACCCAGGTCGTGCGCCCGCCGGCAAGGAGATCCCAGTAGCCCCAGCCGTAGACATAGCGCGATAGGAGTAGTGCGGCGACGGTCGCGGACAGGGCGAAGGGCCTCATCCGTCCGAGCACGAGCGGAGCGGCGAACGCCACCCAGAGCATGTACTGGGTCGAGAAGACCTTTCCGAAAGCGACGAAACCGATTACGACCGCCGCCACTGCCAACAGGAGGTCGCGGGGCTCGCGACGACTGCGGGCGAAGAAGAACCACACGGCGAGAAGTGCGGCGGCCCCCGCCAACGAGCTCACGAACGCGACCGCCTTCGCGGCCGGTCCAGCCAGATCCCATGAGTTGCCGATGCTGTAGTAGGTCGTCGGCGTATAGAGACTGAGACGGTGCGAAGCGAGCAGGATCGAGGCACCTAGGCTCTCGGTTTGCAAGGGGCGGCGCACGAGAAGCCAGCCGACGTGGCCCAGACCGCGCGGAGCAAGGATCGCGAACGGAAGAAGGAACGCAAGGGCGATGCCCGCTGCGAGAGCCACGTCACGGCGCAGGTGAGTGTGGCCGCGCCGGACGAGGAGCGCGAGCGGAACGAGGGCCAGCGGGTACAGCTTGGCGACCGCGCCGACGCTCAGGGCCACGAGGCCGAGCAGCCGACTTCCGCGCAGGAGCCCGACCACTGCCAGCAGCACCAGAAACACCGGCCAGAGATCGAAGCGTTCGAAGACGAGGCCCGGGTTGACCGTGAGCGGCAGGGTTGCCGGGAGGAGCGCCCCGGCGGCAAGCTCAGCTGCGTCGGCGCCTGCGCGGAACATCGTTTCGACGAGGAGGACGATCGACGCCGCTCCGAGGACTAGCATGAGGAGACGGAAGCGGTTGTGATAGCCGCGATCCGCGGGCCCAGCCGCTAGGAACACCGGCAGAGCCCCCGGCGGGTACTCCAGGACGAAGTCGCGGTACGGCACCTGCCCTTCGAAGGTGCGCTGCGCGTACTCGAAGTACTCCTCGGTGTCTCCGTGGTTGGGCCGTGAAAGGATCCGCTGCGGCGGCAGTAGAGAAGTCACGAGCAGGACGGCCACGCCGGCTGCCGCAATTGCGGCAGCCACTCGCGGAGCGACGGCGCGCATGCTCGTCGCTTGGATCTCGCTCATGGGTGGTGGCCTATGACGCCATGACTGAGGATGAGCCATACGACCCAGATGCTGATCAGAGTCGGCAAGACGAACGCTGCCAAAACCGTCCGGAATCCGTAGCCACGCCGCCCGGTGGACGGCCATGCGCACGGAATGAGCACCACCAGGGGCGCGACCCAGAGCGTAAGGACGAGGGAGGCATTGAGATCGGTGACCACCAAGAGAGCAGCCCCACCCGCCGCGACCACGCCGGGGATCGACAGCGTGACCAGAACTTTCCGCAACCCGCGCAAAGGCCGAGTCTACAGCCGGCCCGGACGGCGCTCCTGGCTCAATACTCCCCTGTTGCAGCGCAGCAGGCTCACGCGAAAGCTTGCGCGCCGTGAACCAGCTGTTCCCCGGTTTACAGGTCGCAAAGCGAGGTGGGGCCGAGCCCGCCAGGGGGTAGAGTGGGCTTCTGCTCCGAGCATCGCGCGCGTTCATGAGGAAACGACTGAGAGGCGGCATGCGCCGCCTTGTGTCGTTTGCTGCGCGGGTCGCCGAGGAACCCGACGCGAGCCGGGCAACCGAGGAGCAGGCTGCGCGGTCACCCTTCGACTACGCCCGGGTGAACCTCCTTCACGAGAGGATCATGGCGACCGAGGGTTCGGCGCTGCGCGCGAACTATCTCCACGGCGTGCTTCACGCCGCACGGCTGGCGAGCGTACTCGGTATCCCGGCGATTTCGGTGCTCGAGTTCGGCGTCGCGGGCGGACGGGGGCTTCTCGCCCTCGAGAAGGCCGGTGTGTACGCGGGAGAAGCATTCGGCGTGACCGTCGATGCCTACGGTTTCGACAGTGGTCGTGGCTTGCCGAAGCCGACAGACTTCCGTGACTGTCCGAACCTCTTCCTGGAGGGGCAGTTTCCGCTCGACGAGGCGCGCCTCGCGCTGCGCCTCGAGCGGGCGGAGCTGATCCTCGGTCTCGTCGAGCCGTGTCGACATTCATGGAGCGTCCACCGGCGCCGATCGGTTTCGCTTCTTTCGACCTCGACCTCTACTCGTCGACGGTAAGCGCGCTGCGCATATTCGAAGCCGCGGCAGAGCTCACGCTCCCGCGCGTCCAGTGCTACTTCGACGACATCACGGGGTTCACGTATGCGGACCACAACGGAGAGCGGCTCGCGATCTCGGAGTTCAACGCAGCGCACCCGCTCCGCAAACTTTCGCCGATCTACGCTGCCGAGTTCTATGTCCCGGACCGCGAAGCGCGCGCGCTCTGGGTGCGAAAGCTGTACATGGCGCACATCCTCGATCATCCGCGCTACAGCGACTACGACGGTCTCGTCCGCCGCGAGGCCGCCGGTTCGGGCGGTGCCTGGTCGCTGACCTGATTTCGACGGTTGGGTAGAGCCTGGTTCAGGCGTGGCGACGTGCGGCTGTCAGCGTGTGAAGGGCCTTGCCCATCCGCGCGCGGACGCCGTGGCGCAGGTCGTCGGTCTTGCGCCGAACACGCGGGAGCAGGCCTGGATCGATCATCTTCCGGGTCTCCACGCAGAAGACACTCTTTCCGGAAAGCTGAGCGATTTCGGCTGCCCGCTTCGGCGAGCTTTCCCACAAAGAGGATCGCTCCCGTTCTGTCGTAGATCTCGGCTTTGAAGGATGCGTAGGCGTTCGCAGCTCGGCGCGCAGCCATGTCCGGGTAGTCCATCATGATGAGCTCTCCGTACTCGACTCCGTTTACGGCAAGCCAATCCTTCGTCGCCGCCCGGTACTTCTCGAGCCGCGACGTCACAAGCCAACGAACCGGTGCGCTTGGCAGATAGAGGCGGTCCGCCCCCTGCAGGAACCGTTGGTACTTGGGTCCGTCGTCGTTCTCCGTGGGAGTGGGGTCCCGGCAGAGGACGCCATCGATGTCCATGCACGTCTTCGAGAGGACCCAGGGATGGTGCATGAGGTTCCACTCGAAGCACCGGGGAGTCTCGACCGTCTCGAAGAAGAAGTCGAGGTGGTGCTCCGATCCGGGAGCCGGATACAGCGCCGCGTAACGCACGGCGTGCGGCAGGCTGGCCTCACCTATCCGCTGCCTGACCGCCTGCAGCTGACGACCGAAGAGAACGCTGTCGTCGACAACGAGGACATTTCTCGGCTCGTCGAGCAGGCCGTCCACGCCGGC
>CAWAAD010000002.1:0-3324 GCA_963779895.1 uncultured Actinomycetes bacterium
GTCGTCGTCCCGAGCGCGAGCGGGCCGTAGACGATGTAGGAGTGCCCGGTGATCCAGCCGATGTCGGCGAAGCACCAGTAGGTGTCGTCGGGATGGATGTCCTGGTAGTACTTCGAGGTGCCGGCGACGTAGGAGAGGTAGCCGCCGATCGAGTGCTGCGCGCCCTTCGGGCGGCCGGTCGTACCGCTCGTGTACATGAGGAAGAGCGTGCCGTCGGCCGGCATCGAGACCGGCTCCACCTCCTTGCCCTGGTAGCGCTCGAGCAACTCGTCGACGAAGACGTCGCGGCCCTCGACCATCGGGCTCTCGGAGTGGTACTCGCCGGGGCGTCGCCGGAAGACGAGCACCTTCTCGACCTCGGTTCCCTCCTTGCGGGCCGCCTCGATCGCCTCGTCGGCCTTCACCTTGTGGTCGATCAGCTCCCCGTTGCGGTAGTAGGAGTCGATCGTGACGAGCACCGTGCTCTTCGCGTCGGCCATGCGCTGGCCGCAGGCGGTGCCGCTGAACCCGCCGAACACCTCCGAGTGGATGGCGCCGATCCGGGCGCAGGCGAGCATCGCGACGGGCAGCTCCGGGACCATCGGCAGATGGAACGTCACCCGGTCGCCGGTCTCGACGCCGGCGACGTCCTGCAGCAGCGCCGCGAACTCGTTCACGCGCCGGTGCAGCTCGGCGTAGGTGATCTCCTTCGTCTCGTGCTCCTCGAGCTCGGGTACCCAGATGATCGCGTTCTCGTCGCCGCGCTGTCTCGAGGTGCCGGTCGACGCAGTTGACGCAGGCGTTCAGCTTGCCGCCGACCCACCACTTCCAGAACGGCGGCGTCGACGTGTCGAGGATCGTGTCCCACCTGCGGTCCCAGGTCAGGAGCTCCGCGTACTCGACGAAGCAGTCCGGGTAATGCTCCTCGGCGAAGCGCTCCCGGATCGCCGGGTCGTTCGCGTTTGCAACCTCGACGATGCGGGTCGGCGGGTCGTAGTACTCCTCTTCCCGCCAGTGGACGGCGATCTGCGCCTCGGAGACATCTTCAACGGATCCCACTAGCTCACCTCCTTTTCGTCGACTCTTTCCCCAACTCGCCGCTAGCGAACGAACGCGGCCTTGCCGAGCGGCCGGCTGAGCGGCCACGTCGGCAGCACGGTGCGCTTGAAGGTCGAGTTCGTGACGACGGCGAACGACGTGTAGAGCGCGGCCCCCGCGGTCGCGAGGCCGACGTAGCCGCCCACCTTCGTCCAGTTCTCCCCGCTCGACCACTCGCCGATCCCGAGCAGGAAGAACGTGATCCAGAGCAGCAGGAAGACCACGTTGACGGCGACGCTGACGCCGAACGAGGCGAGCCACATGTAGAGCGTGAAGATGCCCCACGCGACCAGGTAGAGCCCGATCGCGTTGCCTGCGTCGCCGCCGATCTTGCCCGCGTCGAAGTGCGTCAGGAACCAGAACGAGATCCAGAACGCGCCGTACGAGGAGAACGCGGTCGCGCCGAAGGTGTTGTTGTTGCGGAACTCCCACATGCCTGCGAGGAGCTGAGCGCCGCCACCGTAGGCAATCGCCAGCCCGAACACGACCGGCTCGCCGGCGCCGCTGAGGATCTTGGCGTTGAAGACGCTGAGCACCAGCGTCGTGATGCCGAAGCCTGCGAGCCCGAGCGGCGCCGGGTCTGCGAGCGCCTGGATTGCGGGTTGAGGACTCTCTTCCACGACAGCCATCTGTCCCTCCAGTCCGGGATGTGACGGGTCCAGCGAGACCGACGATGGGTCGGAACCCGATATGTGCCGGTCGACTCTAACGGGCCTCGCGCCAGGGCGCGAGGTCGTACTGCGCCGGGCTACGCGCGTCCGGGCTCGCCGGCGACGACAGCGAGGAGCTCCCACGCCCCGGGCACGCCCCTGAGCTCGTGCCGGCCGCGCTCCTCGAAGGCGAGGCCGGAGCCGAGCGCGAGGTCGCGCACCACGGCGGTGACGACGACCTCGCCCGGGCCGGCGAGCGCCATGATCCGCGCGGCCACGTGCACGCCGAGCCCGCTGACGTCGTCGCCCGCGAGCTCGACCTCGCTCGTGTGCACGCCCGAGCGGATGCTCACGCCGACCTCTCGCAGCGCGAGGTCGACCGCCAGCGCACAGCGCACTGCACGCGCGGGGCCGTCGAAGATCGCCAGGAACCCGTCGCCGGTCGTCTTCACCTCGACGCCGTCGAAGCGCTGGAGCTGCGCACGCACGATCGCGTGGTGGCTGTCGAGCAGCGCCTTCCAGCGCCGGTCGCCGAGCTCCGCCGCGCGCTCGGTCGAGCCGACGATGTCGGTGAAGAGCAGCGTCGTCAGGACGCTCGCGGGCGGCGGGCCGCCGCGCTGGCCGGTGACGAGCTCCTCGATCTCCGTGACCAGCGGCTCCGCGGTGGAGACCCACGGGTGGTGATCCTCGCCGGGGAGCTCGACGAGCCGGGCGCCCGCGATCTGCGACGCGAGGTAGCGGCCGCCCTGCACGGGGTCGATGCGGTCGCCGACCGTGTGCACGACCAGCGTCGGCACGTGGACGGCCCGCAGCACGGCCCTGATGTCGATCTCCGCGTTCATGCGCAGGTAGGCGACCGCCGCGGTCGGGCTGGAGCTCTGGCGCAGGTAGCCCGCCCACCAGGCGGCGAACGCGGCGTCGCCGGCGAGGCTCGGCACGAGGAAGTCGAGGAAGAGCGGCTCGCCCCAGCGAGCCAGAGCCAGGTCCTGGAACGCCTGCCATTCCTCCGCGGTCGGCCCCCACGGATAGTCGTCGGAGCGGAGCCGCTTGGCGTAGCTGTTGACGACGACGAGGCCGCTCGTGCGCTCCGGGTAGGTCGCCGCGAACACCGTCGCGATCGGGCCGCCGTCGGAGAGGCCCACGACGGCGGCGCGCTGCGAGTCGACCTCGTCGAGCACCGCCCGGATGTCGTCCATGCGCTGCTCGATCCCGGGTAGATCCGTTTCGGCGACTCGATCCGACAGCCCCATCCCGCGCTTGTCGAACAGGATCAGGCGGCAGAACGACGCGAGGCGCCGGTAGAAGTGCGCGAGCCGCGGCTGCCGCCAGCCGTGCTCGAGGTGGCTCGGGAATCCCGGCGCCACGACGACGTCCAGCGGCCCCTCGCCGAGCGTCTGGTAGGCGATGCTGACCCCGCCGCTGCGGGCGTACCGCGTGCGCGGAGCCTCGTCCCCGAATTGCATCGCCGTCTCCTGCCTCGAGCCCCTCGACCCGTCGCGGGCCGCCGTCAGCTTCGCAGACCGGCGCCGCGTCCGCGCCCTCGGCCACCGCGCGCACCGGGCCGGCAGGACGTCGGAGCGTCTACGGCGCGAGCTCG
>CAWAAD010000003.1:0-305264 GCA_963779895.1 uncultured Actinomycetes bacterium
ACCAATAAAAGGTTTAAGGATAGCCCGGTTAAAAGAGCTAAATTATCCGGTTTAAAGAGGAACGCTGCTTTGGTTTCTTCAATATTTTGAAACCACCCTTACTTTCATGTATCTAATTGTTAATATATTTAATTTTATTTGTTCAATTATTCTGCATATGGAGAAAAAATGGCTGAAATTAACAATAATAATCATCTCAAAGTTGTAATAATTGGGGCAAGCCTTTTGGTTTTACTGCAGCATTATATACTGCCCGTGCAAATTTAAATCCGGTTATATTTGAAGGTTTGCAGCCTGGAGGTCAATTGACGATAACAACGGAAGTTGAAAATTATCCTGGTTTTGAAGCGGGAATACAGGGCCCTGGATTAATGGACAGTATGAGAAAACAGGCACACAGGTTTGGAGCAAAATCTTTTTACAAAGAAATAACAAAAGTTGACTTTTCCAAAAGACCTTTCATCTGTTGAATCTTATAATGAAACTTATACGGCAGATGCAGTAATTGTCGCGACCGGTGCTTCTGCAAGGCTTATTGGTATTGAGAGTGAAAGCAAATATATGGGTTATGGCGTTTCTGCATGCGCAACCTGTGATGGATTTTTCTATAAAGGTTTGAAAGTACTTGTTGTAGGCGGCGGCAATACCGCAATGGAAGAAGCTAATTTCTTAACGAAGTTTGCTTCCGAAGTAACCATCGTGCATAGGCGCGATGAATTCCGTGCGTCTAAAATAATGCTGGCAAGAGCAAAGAAAAATCATAAAATAAAATTTTTAACTAATAGTATTTGTTAAAGAGAGTTTAAGGTAGAGGAAGAAAACGGACAGGAAAGTAATGACAGGCGCGAGTAATTCAGAAATACCAAAGATCTATGATAAAAAATATTGATGTAGATGGTTTATTCTTGCTATCGGGCATAAACCGAATACTGCTTTATTTAACGGTTTCCTTGATATGGATGAAACAGCTTATCTTAAGCTCAAACCGGGTTATTCAAATACAAATATAGAAGGTGTATTTGCAGCCGGTGATGTTGCTGATAAAAATTACCGCCAGGCTGTAACTGCTGCCGGTTCGGGCTGTATGGCTGCACTGGATTGTGAACGATGGCTTGCTGCACAGGAAGAAGCCTAATTTAAGGGAAATTATTTTAACAATAAAAAACCCGGTTTTAAAATCCGTTTTTTGTCATGAAGAGATGATATTTTCTATGGATTTTTCTTTGCTAATTTTTCTGCAACAGCATTTGCTACTAAAAACCAATACCCGTAAATCCGAACATTAAGCTTAAATCCAGTAACCCTCATCAGTATAATCTCCCAGCATTAGTCCAAACCGAGCCCCAATACCAAAAGCAAGTATGGTTTTACCGAACTTCATTAAGGAAAAAGGATCAGTTTTTGTCGAAAAATTCCTCAATTGAATGACATCCAACCTTATCAAACAACATTGTATTTATTTTGATCTAAAATAAAAAAAGTCACAAAAACTAATCCAACCACCAAGGTGAATACTATCGTTATAGATACTGCTATTACCCCTACAAATCCTTCTGGTTCGTTCATTTTTTCTTCCTTTCAGTTTGAACTTCCAAATCTAACAACGCCAACTTTTGAAATTTTTCTTTTACTCTAAAATTTTTCTTTTCTCTATTTCTTATGACTATCTTTAATTAAATTAGGTTACAAGGTTTAACAATGCTGCATGATAACAGCCGGTAATCTTGATTTGTAACCTTGATTTGATTTTTGGGGTCTAATAATTATGAAGAATCTTACTGATTTTGAGATAATTGAATCCATAAAACGTGGAAATAACTCAGATTTTTCGATATCGGTTAATAGATATAAGATAACGCTTTTTTCTATTAAAACGGATGTTAAAGAATAATATGGAAGCCAGGAGATCGGCGGCTTCCCGGAGCCGATCGTCGTCAACTCCTCGTCGGACGGCGGCGACCACTGGCGTTCGACGCAGGTCTCGCCGGCGGTCGACAACAACGTCAACGGCGGCCGCCAGGACTGCGCCGTGAACACCGACAGCCACGGCACGCTCTACGTGTTCTGGGACGGCTTCGACAAGCGGGCGAACTCCGATGCGATCTACATGATCCGCTCGTTCGACGGCGGCATCCACTTCGAGCGGCCGGCGCGGATCGTCACGCACTTCGTCTCGTCAGGGATCTTCGACCCGGTCGGCGGTTTCACCAACGACGGTGTCGCGGGTGCCCGCGACGGCTCGTTCCCGACGGTCGACATCGCCAACGGCGCGCCGACCGGCGCAGGCGCGAGCGACGAGATCGTGCTCGCCTGGACGGAAGGCCCGACGCCAACCGACCCCAGCGAGCCAAACGAAGAGGTTCGCCTGCTCTACTCGCGCAACGGCGGCAACAGCTGGACGTCGGGCGGCGTGGGCTCGCCGGCGAGCGACCGGCCGGACTTCCCGGCCGTCGCCATCTCGCCGAACGGGCGTGATGCTATACCTGACCTACATGAGCTTCATGCAGCCGTACCAGTCGACGACCGCAACGCCACGGCTGTTCCAGGGTGTCGTGCGGCACGCGGACGTCGATCCGGGCACCGGCGCGATCGGCGCCTGGAGCGATCTCAACCGAGGCCCGGCGGGCGATGCCCGCGGCTCGAGCGCGAACGCGCTCGACAGCGAGTTCCTCGGCGACTACAACTACGCGTTCGCAACGGACGCGTTCGGCGTGGCCGTCTGGAACGACGCCCGGAACGCCGCCGACTGTCCGGCGATCGACGCCTACCGGCAGTCGCTCGTGGACGGGACGCCCATCTCCCGCCCGGCGCCCGAGCAGGACTGCCTGCCGAACTTCGGCAACACCGACATCTACGGCGGCTCGTACGCCGACCCGACGCCGTAGGAGAGATCACTAGAACAAGGGACTGAGAACAGGGGTGGGTCGTCCGATAGATAGGGCGACCCACCTCCCATATCCCTGTCGAAACGGCCCTCGAGGCCGTTTCGTCATTTCGGGGGGCCGGCCGCGCCTCCCTTGCGAGTCGCCTACTGGCTCTGGGCCGCGACCGCGGCCTCGGGCTCGGCGCTCGGCGCCCTCGTGAAGAGCAAGCCGAGGCCAGCGCCGGCGCCGTAGCCGATGGCGGCGGCGGCGATCGCGGTTCCCGTGCTCGCCTTCGCGGTCATGTTCCAGACGACGGCGAGGACCAGGCCGATCGCGCTGAACTCGGTCACCCACAGGCCCGGGTAGCGCGTCATCCGCAGCGCGCGCTCTCCCAACGGCCCAGGACCGTTCTCGCGGAGGGCGTGCTCGAGCTTCTTGCCCGACCGCTCTGCGATCACCGGTCCCTGGATCGCCAGCACGACGAGGGCGGCGATCCCGACCTCGATCCAGCCGGTGCTCCAGGTCCAGACGTCACTCGTCATGTACGCGCCCGAGCCGAACAGGCCCAGGATCGCGATCGGGAAGACTCGGCCGGCCGTGCCCGCGACACGACCCCAGGGGAGCGCGTCGGCGAGCTCCCGCGCGCGCCGGAGCTGGAACAGGCAAACGGAGAGGACGGCAGCCGCCCCGATGCCGACGAAGAGCGAGAGCAGGTGGATGTACAGCACGTAGTGGTAAGTGTCCACAGGAAGACCCCTTTCAAGCGTTTGCAGTGCCGCTGGAAGTCACGGTACGAAAAAGCCGGCGGACGTTCAAGATCTGCTGGTAGCCCGGCGAGAAAGCGGAAGGGCCGGCTAAGCCGGCCCTTCCCTACTGCGGTAACCCGAGAGCGGGTTACATCATGTCGGGCATCCCTCCGCCGGGCATCCCCGCCATCGCCGGCTGCTTCTCCGGCGGCTCGGCGACGATTGCCTCGGTGGTGAGGATGTTCTTCGCGATCGACGCTGCGTTCTGCAGCGCAGAGCGCGTGACCATCGTCGGGTCGATGATCCCGGCCTTCACGAGATCCTCGTGCTCGCCGGTCTCGACGTTCAACCCGTGGCCCTTCGCGCCCTTGCGGATCTGGTCGACTACGACCGAGCCCTCGAGGCCCGCGTTGTTCGCGAGCTGACGGATAGGCTCCTCGAGCGCGCGGGTCACGATGAACGCACCCGTCCGCTCGTCGCCCTCACCATCGAGCGAGATCGAGTCGACCGCGTTCAGGAGCGCGACTCCGCCGCCGGGGACGATGCCCTCCTCGAGGGCTGCCCTGGTGGCCTGGAGCGCGTCCTCGACGCGGTGCTTCTTCTCCTTCATCTCGGTCTCGGTTGCGGCGCCGACCTTGACGACGGCCACGCCGCCCGCGAGCTTCGCCAGGCGCTCCTGGAGCTTCTCGCGGTCGAAGTCGGAGTCGGTGTTCTCGATCTCGGCCTTGAGCTGCTTGATCCGAGCCTTGATCCCGTCCGAGTCGCCGGCCCCGTCGATGATCGTGGTCGTGTCCTTCGTGATCACGACGCGGCGGGCCCTGCCGAGCTGCGAGATCTTCGTGTTCTCGAGCTTGAGGCCCATCTCCTCGGTGATCACCTCGGCGCCGCTGAGGATCGCGATGTCCTCGAGCATGCGCTTGCGGCGGTCACCGAAGCCCGGCGCCTTGACCGCGACCGCGGTGAAGGTGCCACGCAGCTTGTTGACGACGATCGTCGCAAGCGCCTCGCCCTCGACGTCCTCCGAGACGATCAGCAGCGGCTTGCCGGACTGGATCACCTGCTCGAGCACCGGCAGCAGGTCCTTGACGGCCCCGATCTTCTGGTTCGCGACCAGAATGTAGGGATCCTCGAGCACTGCCTCCATCCGCTCGGCGTCGGTGATCATGTACGGCGAGAGGTAGCCCTTGTCGAACTGCATGCCCTCGGTGAACTCGAGCTCGAGGCCGAAGGTCTGGCCCTCCTCGACGTTCACCACGCCGTCCTTGCCGACCTTGTCGATCGCGTCGGCGATCACGTCGCCGATCTCGCGCTCGCGCGCGGAGATCGTGGCGACCCGGGCGATGTCCTCCTTGCCCGAGATCTCCTTCGACTGCTTCTTCAGGTTCTCGACGACCGCGTTCACGGCCGTCTCGATGCCGCGCTTGAGGCCCATCGGGTTCGCGCCGGCGGCGACGTTCTTCAGGCCCTCGCGGACGATCGCCTGCGCGAGCACGGTCGCCGTCGTGGTGCCGTCACCCGCCACGTCGTTGGTCGCCGTGGCGACCTCGCGGACGAGCTGTGCGCCCTGGTTCTCGAACACGTCCTCGACCTCGATCTCACGGGCGATCGTGACACCGTCGTTCGTGATCGTCGGCGCGCCGAACTTCTTGTCGAGCACGACGTAGCGGCCCTTCGGCCCCAGGGTGACCTTGACCGCGTCGGCGAGGATGTTCACACCACGCTCGAGAGAGCGCCGTGCGTCCTCGCTGAACTTCAGCTCCTTATGTGCCATTCAGTACCTCCTTCGGCTCACCGCTACGCAGTAGCGCCGGCCAGTTCCTTCTTCTTGGTCTTCTTCGAGCCCGTCGAGGTGACCTTCGCGAGCACATCCGACTCACGCAGAATCAGCACCTCGTCGCTTCCGAGCTTGATCTCCGTTCCGCCGTACTTGGAGAAGATGATCTCGTCGCCCTCGGCGACCTCCATCGGCACCAGCTCGCCCTTGTCGTTGCGGGCGCCCGGGCCGACCGCGAGCACGCTGCCGCGCTGCGGCTTCTCCTTGGCGGTGTCGGGTAGGACGATCCCGCTGACCGTCGTCTCCTCGTCTTCGAGGACCTCGACGATCAGGCGGTCTCCCAGCGGCTGTAGATCCATCCAGCCCTCCTTCGTGATGACTTTGTGACAGATGCTGGCACTCTTGACCTCCGAGTGCCAGAAGCCATGATAACGGCTTTGCTCCATCCCGTGCAAGGGAGGACCTGGTGCCCCGGTGACCGTCTGTTACAAAGGGTTTGTGCGCAGGGAGTTTTCGGCCGGCGGGGTGCTCGTCCGGCGCCTGAAGGGGCGGTGGGTCATGGCCGTGATCAGGCCGGCAGGCAAGGAACCGGGGGTCTGGGCACTGCCGAAAGGCTTGATCGGCCCGGGCGAGAGGCCGGAGGCGACCGCGCTGCGGGAGGCCGCCGAGGAGACCGGGGTCGAGGCGCGCCTCGTCGAGAAGCTCGGGGACATCCGTTACGTCTACACGTGGGACGGAGCCCGCGTCTTCAAGGTCGTCAGCTTCTATCTGCTCCGCTACGCGCGCGGACGGCTCGGCGACCTCCCGGCGGCGACGGCGCACGAGGTGGCAGAGACGAGTTGGCTGCCCCTCGACGACGGCCCGCGCCTGCTCGCGTACAAGGGCGAGCGCGAGATGGCGGCCAAGGCGATCTCATCCATTCGCGACGGGGCACTATGATTTCGCGTTCCCGGTGGCAGGAGACGATCACGCGATGTACGCCCTGAACTTCTACTCGCCGATGGTGGCCGACCAGCTTCGCAGCGGCCGCAAGACGGCGACGATCCGGCTGGGCGACAAGTCGCGCAAGTACCGCAAGGGAATGATCGTCCAGGTCCTGGCGGGAACCCGCTACAGCCCCCGCCAGAGGATCTTCGACGCGGTGATCGACAAGGTCGAGGTCAAGCAGCTCTCCGAGCTCTCGCCCCGCGAGATCGAGCACGACAACCCGGAGATCCGGCGGTCCGAGGAGATGGCGAGCTTCCTGGGCCAGCTCTACAACCGCGAGGTCTCGGGCGACGATCTCGTGACCGTGATCCGGTTCTCGGAAATTAGATCGTGAAAGTCCGGCGCGCTTCGCGCGCCATGACGACTTTCACGATGGACGACTGCCGGCAAACCGCAGTGTGCGGACGCGGGCAAAGCCCGCATCCGCGGCCAGTCGACTTCCCCCGGTGTGCCTCTCTGTGCGGGATCCGCGACCGACGGACCCTCCGCATCGAGCATCACGTGCTACGCGCCTGACCGACTAGCGCCCCCGCTTGCGGATTGGGACCCCGAACTGCTCCGGCGGCCGGAGCTCGGCGCCGCACGACTCGCATTCGACGGCGAACGCAGACGAGAAGCGCGCACCGCACTCCGGGCAACGCGCACGCATCTCCCCGCCGCACTGCGGGCACGCGGCCGGCAGCTCGGGCTCCGACTCCTCGAAGTAGCGCTGGGCGGAGCCGCAGCCGAGGCAGACGGCGACCCAGTCCCCGAGGGTCTTCCGCCGCTCCTCCTGCAGCCAGCTTCGCGCCTTGGTCATCCTGGCAGGACCTCCTTGCCCGAGCCAGCGTAGACGTTCGGAGGCACTCGATGACTCCTCTGCGCCCGCAGCACGCTGTGATGGCCGGCTTCCTCTTCGGCGCCGTCAGCCTTGGCCTCGCTGCATGCGGCAGCGGCTCGGGCACCCGAGCCAGCGGTTGTCCGGTCACGCGAGCGAGTCGTATTGCGTCCGCTGTCCGGGCCGACGCACGCGCCACATGGCCGTGGGCCGGCCCAAGCTCTGAGCAGGCGCTGGCGGCTGACCCGATCTACCTGCTCATGTTGTCATCGTCGGGCGCGATCTCCCGGGACGGCGACGACATCTCTCCCAATGGCGTCGGCCTCCACCGGGCGCTGCTCGCGATCGCTCCTGACTACCGGCCCGCCGTCGAGATCCAGGGGCCCCACCTGGGCTTCGCGCGGATCAAGCCGCGGTACGTTCGCCAGATCGAGATCCACGGGAACGTCGTCGACGCACCGCCCGTCAGAGCGTTCCTCGTCGGCGGCGTTCGAGGACGGCTCCGCATCGGACCGGGTCGTAGCCGATGGCGGGTCGTCAGCGTCGCGATCCGGCTTGGCCGAGGGTGCCAGCGGCTCTCCGCCACTGGCCGTTTTCTTGAGCGGACGATCGTCTTTCGCGTGCCGTACTAACGGCGCCTTACGGGAACAGTCGCTTAGCGATTCTGGAGCGCGTCGAGACCGATGCCGAGCGCGATCCCGAGCCGCCGGTCGATGCGCTTCTCCGCGTCCCCCGAAAGGTCAAGCGTGTACGTGTCGCGGATCGACAGGAACTTGCGCGTGAAGTGCCCGAGCTCCCGCCCATCCCGGCGGAGGACGAAGTTGTACGGGACCGGCACGAACTCCCCGTACGGCGCCAGGTCGACGACACGCCGCGCGATCGCGAGAGCGGCACTTCGCTCCTGCGCGACCGCAAGCTCCTCGTCGGCCTGGGAGAGGACGCGCCAGGTCGAGCGCAGCAGCGACTTGCCGAACTGGTGCTCGAGCACGCCGATCGGCTGGCCGGCCGCGTCGTGGACGTCGTAGCGGCCGCCGATGTCGATCACGCGCCGGGCCTTGATCCGGAAGAGCTCCTGCGTCTCGCTCTCGTCCGCGAAGAAGCGGATGTCCTCGCGGAACGCCATTCGCTTCTGGCGGACGAACGCCACAGGCCCACCCGCAGGCGTCTCCCCGACCGCGAGCGGCGTGACCCGGTAGAGGTTGACGATCGGGCGAACCAGCTGCTCGATCAGGAAGCGGTCGTGCTGCTGCAGCGGCTCGTCTGCCACGACGCGACTGTACCGCCAGAGCGATCGTTAGAGTTGGGGCCGATGGCGATCGCGCGTGAAGCCGAGCCTGTCGGCTCGTTCCAGGAGGTCAAGGAGGCCGGTCTCGACCGCGAGGACCTCCTGACGATCTACCGCCACATGCTCGTCACGCGCGGGATCGAGGAGCGCGGCCACATCCTCTACAAGCAGGGCAAGATCCCCGGCTCGTTCTACACCGGCCGGGGGAACGAGGCCGCCGCGGTCGGCGTCGCCTCGGCGCTCGGCGGCGACGACGTCGGGACCCCGCTGCATCGCGACATGGGCGTCCACGTCACGCGCGGCGTCGAGCCCTGGCGGATCTTCGCGCAGTACATGGGGCGCGCAGACGGGCCGACCCAGGGCCGCGACGGCAATGTCCACATGGCCGACTCCCGCCTGGGCCTGCTGGCGATGGTCAGCCACCTACCGGCGATGCTGCCTGTCGCAGTCGGGTGCGCGCTCGCGTTTCGGATCCGGGAGGAGAAACGTGTCGCCGTCGGCTGGTTCGGCGAGGGGGCCTCGGCGCGCGGCGACTGCCACGAGGCGATGAACCTCGCCGGCGTGCGCAAGCTGCCCGTGGTCTTCGTCTGCGACAACAACCAGTGGGCCTACTCGACCCCGACCTACCTCGAGTACGCGACTGAGCACGTCGCCGACCGCGCCGAGGCCTACGGGTTCGAGGGCGTGGTCGTGGACGGCACCGACGTGCTCGCCGTCTACCGCGAGGCCAGGCGCGCGATCGAGAAGGCGCGACAGGGCGGCGGGCCGACGCTGATCGAGTGCCTGACGCTCAGGATGGAGGGCCATGCCGTCCACGACGACGCCTTCTACGTCCCGAAGGAGATGTTCGAGCAGTGGGCTGCGAACGACCCGATCGAGCGCTTCCGCTCCTGGCTGCACCAGAACGCCGACATGACCGACGAGGAGGAGGAAGAGATCGGCGCGAGCGTCAAGAAGCTCCTGAACGACGCGCTGGCGCGCGCGGACGAGTCGCCGCTGCCGGACGCCTCCTCGCTCACCGAAGGCGTCTTCGCAAGCCCGGAAGACCTCGACACGCCCCACCACAAATAGATGACTGATGGCTGAGAAGACCTACCTCCAGGCGATCTCCGACGGCCTACGCCAGGAGATGCAGCACGACAAGCGCGTTTTCGTGATCGGCGAGGACGTCGGGGTCTACGGCGGCGCCTTCAAGGTCACGCTCGGCTTCCAGGAGGAGTTCGGCCCCTGGCGCGTGATTGACGCGCCGCTCTCCGAGGCCGCGATCGTCGGCGGCTGCACCGGCGCGGCGATCATGGGCATGCGGCCGGTGGCCGAGATGCAGTTCTCCGACTTCATCTCCTGCGCCTGGGACCAACTCGTCACCGTCGCCGCCAAGCAGCGCTGGCGCGCGGGCACGCCGGTGCCGATCACCGTGCGGCTGCCTTCGGGCGGCGGCTTCTCCGGCGGGCCGTTCCACTCGCAGAACCCGGAGAGCTCGTTCGCGCACATCCCGGGGCTGAAGGTCGTCTGCCCGGCGACGCCCGAGGACGCAAAGGGCCTGCTCGCGACCGCAATCCAGGACCCGAGCCCGGTGCTCTACTTCGAGCACAAGCACCTCTACCGCCGGATCAAGGCCGAGGTGCCGGACGGGCGTTACACGACACCGTTCGGCCAGGCGCGCGTCCACCGTGAGGGCGACGACGTCTCGCTGATCACCTGGGGCGCGATGGTCTGGACCGCCGACGAGGCAGCGAAGCAACTGGAGAGCGACGGCGTCTCGGTCGAGATCCTCGATCTCCGCACGCTCATCCCGTGGGACCGCAAGGCCGTGCTGGAGAGCGTCCGCAAGACCTCGAAGGTGCTCGTCCTCCACGAGGACACGCACACCGGCGGCTTCGGCGGCGAGATCGCGGCGACCATTGCCGAGGAGGCGTTCGAGGACCTCGACGCGCCGGTCAAGCGGATCACCGCGCCGGACACGCCGGTGCCGTTCTCGCCGCCACTCGAGAAGGCATACATCCCCCAGGTCGAGGACGTGGCCGCAGGGCTGCGGGAGCTTACGGAGTACTAGGAAGCGTGGCGACGACTTCCGCAATCGACGTCGTGATGCCCCAGATGGGCGTCTCCGTCTCCGAGGGGACGATCACCAAGTGGCTCAAGCAGGAAGGCGAGAAGATCGCGGCCGACGAGTCCCTGCTCGAGATCTCCACCGACAAGGTCGACACGGAAGTGCCGAGCCCGGGGGAGGGCGTCGTGCAGCAGATTCTCGTCC
Organism: uncultured Actinomycetes bacterium; assembly: GCA_963779895.1. Lineage (GTDB taxonomy): Bacteria > Actinomycetota > Thermoleophilia > Gaiellales > Gaiellaceae > AC-32. Next base: position 10,728 of record CAWAAD010000003.1, read on the forward strand.
AGGAGGGTGAGACGGTCGACGTCGGGACGAAGCTCGCCGTGATCGTGCCCGAGGGCGCAGAGGCGCCCGCTCCTGCTGAGCCGGAGCCCGAGCCGGAAGCGGCGCCTGAGCCGGTCGCCGAGCAGGCCCCCGAGCCCGAGCCGGCGCCACCGGCCCCGGCCCCCGCTCCCCCTCAGCAGGCGCCGGTGCAGCCCACGGACGGCGCCGGCGAGCGGACCTTCGTCTCGCCTGTCGTCGCGCGGATCGCCTCCGAGCACGGCGTCGACGTGAGCCAGGTCTCCGGCACCGGACGGGGCGGCCGTGTGACGAAGAAGGACATCCTCGCCTTCGTCGAATCCGGCCCTCCGGCTCAGGCTCCCGAGGCCGAGGCGCCTCCTGCTCCTGCTCCTGCTCCCGCTCCTGCGCCTGCTGCTCCAGCTCCTGCGCCCGAGCCCGCCGCCGCGCCTTCGGTTCCAGAGCCGAAGGCGGAACCCGCTCCCGCACCGGCCGCGGCGGCTCAGCCGGAGCCGGAGGCGGCGCCGGGCGAGGTCGTCGAGCCGATGACGGCCATGCGGCGCGGGATCGCTGACCACATGCGCCGCTCGCTCGACACCTCGGCGCACGTGACGACCGTCTTCGAGATCGACCTGTCGAAGGTGGTCGCGATCCGCAAGAAGCTGAAGCCGGAGTACGAGCGCAGCTACGGCGTCAATCCGACCTATCTCGCGTTCATCTCGCGCGCGACGATCGAGGCGATCAAGAACTGGCCGTGGGTCAACGCCGAGATCCGCGGCGAGCAGATCGTGATGAAGAAGTACGTCAACCTCGGGATCGCCGTCGCGCTCGGCGGCGGTCAGGGCCTGATCGTCCCGGTGATCAAGAACGCCGAGGGCCTGAACCTGCTCGGTATCGCGCGCGCGATCGCAGACGTCGCCGACCGGGCCAGGAACAAGAAGTTGACCCCCGACGACGTCCAGGGCGGCACGTTCACGATCACGAACCCCGGCGGCTGGGGCGCGATCATCGGGACGCCGATCATCAGCCAGCCGCAGGTCGCGATCCTCGACATCGAGGCGCTCGTCAAGCGGGCGGTCGTCGTCCAGGACGAGAGCGGCGAGGACGTGATCGGGATCCGGCCGATGATGAACCTCTGCCTCTCGTACGATCACCGCCTCGTCGACGGCGCCTATGCCGCGCAGTTCATGAAGGAGCTGCGCGAGAATCTCGAAGGCTTCGACGAAGGAAGTTACTGACGCCGTCCGCCGGCGCAGGCTGGCGCGAAGTCACCTGATCGACCGCGTGCCGCGGGAGCGGCTCGTCGAAGCCGTCCACGATGTCTGCGGGATCCACGCGCAGGTGACCGCGGCAGCCGAGCTGTCGATCGCCGCCCGGGTCGACGGCATCACGCAGGACGACGTTCGCGCGGAGCTCTGGGAGCGGCGCTCGCTCGTCAAGACGTGGACGATCCGCGGGACGCTTCACCTGCATCCGGCGGACGAGTTGCCGCTCTGGCTCGCGGCGAAGCGCGCGGTAGGGCCTCCGTGGCACGAGCAGTACGGGCTCGACGAGGCACAGGGGGCGAAGGTGCTGGACGCCATCGGGGACGCGCTCGACGGGCGCGCGCTCCTGCGCGAGGAGCTCGCGGACGAGGTCGCGCGTCGGGCCGGCGAGTGGACACGGGAGAGGATCGCATCCGGCTGGGGCCACATCATCGGCTCGGCCGCGGCGGTGGGAAAGCTCTGCCACGGGCCTCCGCAGGGGCAGAAGGTGACGTTCGTCCGCACCGACCAGTGGGTCGGCTGGCGCGACGTCGACCCCGACGAGGCGCTCGCCGAGGCTGCGCGGCGCTTCCTCGAAACCTACGGCCCCGCCGGTCCTCGCCAGTTCGCCGCGTGGCTCGGGATGAAGAGCCCGGACGCGCGGCGGCTGTTCGAATCGCTCGACCAGCCGGACATCGCCGTGGAACCAGCGGAGGCTCCGGGCCCGCTCCGTTTGCTCCCGGAGTACGACTGCTACGTGATGGGCTCCCGCGAGCGCGAGCACCTGGTGCCGGACGACGTACGGGAGCGGTTGAAGACGCATCCCCGCGGCCGCTTCGAGGGCATCGCCGGCGTCCCGACGCTCCTGATCGACGGTGTCGTCGCGGGCCTCTGGCGGCGGGCGAAGCGCGGCAAGCGTGTCGAGATCGCGGTCGACCCGATCCGGGGTCTGACCCCGGGTGAACGCGCCGAGCTCGAGGCCGAGGCCGGCCGGATCGGGAGATTCCTGGACGCCGAGCCCGTGCTCAGCGTCACCCGGTGAGCTCGGCGAACCGGCGCAGCGCTGCGTCGGTGCGACCATGGTCGCCGGTCGCAAGCCGGTCGAGCAGGAGGCCGCGGACGACGGCGACCATCAGCGTCGCGGTCGCCTCGTCGACCTGCGGCGTCCAGCTCGTGCGGAGGAAGTCGAGCCAGTCGCGAACGAGCGGCTCCGCCTCCTCGCGACCGAGCGCGTCGACGTAGATCTCGAAGAAGAGCCGGAGGAACGGCTCGCGCTCAGGCGCCGCGATCCAGCGCCAGACTTCCTCGAGAGTGCGGATGTCCGCCTCCAGGAGTGACTGCTCGCGGCTTCGGATCTCGGCCAGCACTTCGTGCACCAGGCGCTCCTTGGTGCCGAAGTCGTAGAGCAGCATCCGCGGGCTGGTACCGAGTGCCTTCGCCAGCGGACGAAGGCTCAGGCCGGCCAGGCCGTGCTCGAGCACGTAGCCCGCGGCCTTTGCGAGAACCGCAGCGCGGCGTTGGGGATCGACGGGCCTGGCCATTAGTGATACGGTCGTTTCATAAACTAGCGGGAGGACCGGATGCTCGTAAAGCTGGACGCGGTATTCGAGGCAGCCCTCGGGACCGCGCTCATCGTGGGTGCGAGTACCGGCGCGCTCGACGGCTCCGACTTCCCGCGACCGGTTGACGCGAAGTTGCTCGTAATCGTCGGCCTGGCCCTGCTGCTCCTCGGCCTCGCGATCTGGAGCGGACGCCTGGGCCTCCGCGAGCTCGCGCTCGGAAATGCCGTCAGCGCGGTCGCGGGGATCGTGTTCCTCGTGGCCGTCACGGGCTTCTCGATCCTGGGGACCACGCTCGTTGCCGTCACGGTCGCCTGCCTCGCCGGCCTGGCGGCCGCGCAGGCGGCTACCCTCCGCGCGTGAGCCGCCCCGGGACCGTCATGCACCTTCGCGAGCCCGTGCGCTACGAGGAAGCGTGGGACCTGCAGCGCTCCCTGTCGGATTCGGTCTCGCGCGGGGCGCTTCCGGACACCGTCCTGCTCCTCGAGCACCCACCGGTGATCACGCTCGGCCGCCGATCGGAGCCGGGCGAGCTCCACGTGCCTCCCGGCGCCGAGGTCGAGATCGTCGAGACCGATCGCGGCGGGAAGTCCACCTACCACGGGCCGGGGCAGCTCGTCTGCTACCCGATCTTCGACCTGACCCGCCACGGGCAGGACGTCAAGCGCTACTGCCGCGACCTGGAGGAGGCGCTGATCCGGACCCTGGCGCCGCTCGGCGTCGAGGCCACCAGGATCGAGGGCCTGACGGGAATCTGGGTCGAGCCGCCCCCCAGGAAGATCGCGTCGATCGGCGTCCACATCTCGAAGTGGGTCACGACCCACGGGTACGCGCTCAACGTCGACCTCGACACCGCCCCGTTCACCGAGTGGATCACCGCCTGCGGGCTCGAGGACGCCGCGTTCACGACGATCGCCCGCGAGCTCGGCCGGCCGGTCTCCGTGGACGAGGTGCGCCCCCACGCCGTCGCGGCGCTGGAGGCCGTCTTCGGGCTCGCCTTCGAGGAGCTCCCGACCGAAATCGCCGCCGGGCTGTGGCCGCAGCCCGTGCACCAGCCCAGCCGGACGGGCGTTCAGACTCCGTCCGCGTGAGCACAGCGCGGCTCGAGACCTTCGCAGACGGCATCTTCGCGATCGCCGCGACGCTGCTGATCCTGAACGTCGACGGACAGGTCTCCGAAGACGTCCACGGCCTGGGCGGGCGGCTCGCGCACATCTGGCCGTCGTACCTCGCCTACGCCGCCAGCTTCGTGACGATCGGGATCATGTGGGTGAACCACCACACGATCATGGGCCAGGTCAGGAGCGCCGACCGGCGGTTCCTGCTCGCGAACATCGGCCTGCTCATGTGCATCGCGTTCTTCCCGTTCACGACCCGGCTCGTCGCCGAGCACGTGCGCGGCGACGGCGCGCGGGAGGCGGCACTGGCCTACGGCTTCGCCGCCGTCGCAACCGCGGTCATGTTCAACGTCACCTGGTTCTACGCGGCGCTGGGAAAGCGGCTGCTGCTGCCCGACGCCGACCCGGGAGTCGTCAAGGGCATCACCCGGACGTACATCCCCGGGCCATGGATCTACCTGGCCGCCACCCTGGTCGCGTTCGTGAGCCCGGTCGCGAGCATCATCCTCTTCGGCGCGATCGCCGTCTTCTACGTCCTCGAAAGCTCGATCTTCGGCGGCGCCGAGGGGCCGATCTAGACTACGAGCACATGAGAGACGCTCCCTGCCCGTCGCCGAGCGTCCCCGGCGGCCCGAGTGGATGAAGGTACGCGCGCCGAGCGCGGACTCGCGCTACTTCGACGTCAAGAAGCTGATCCACGGCGCAGAGCCTGCACACGATCTGCGAGGAGGCGCGCTGCCCGAACATCGCCGAGTGCTGGGGCCGCGGCACCGCGACGTTCCAGATCCTCGGCGACACGTGCACCCGCGCCTGCCGCTACTGCTACGTCCACTCCGGCCGGCCCGAGCACCCGCCCGACCCGCTCGAGCCGCTGCGGCTCGCGCAGGCGGCCGCGCAGATGGAGCTCAAGCACGTCGTCGTCACCTCGGTCGACCGCGACGACCTGCCCGACCGCGGCGCCGGCCACTACGCGGCGACGATCCGGGCGCTCAAGGCGCAAGCTGCCCGAGCGCGACGGTCGAGGTGCTGACGCCGGACTTCCTCGGCGTCGAGGAGGAGGCGCTCCGGACCGTGCTCGCCGCAGCGGCCCGACGTCTTCAACCACAACATCGAGACCGTGCGCCGGCTGCACCGGCGCATGCGCGGCGCGAAGGCGTCGTACGACGAAGGCGCTCTGGCTGCTCGCGCGCGCGAAGGAGCTCGCCGACTATCCCGGTGCTGACGAAGTCGCGGGATCATCGTCGGGCTCGGCGAGACGAACGACGAGGTCGTCGAGACGATGCGCGACCTGCGCGCGCACGGCGTCGACGTCGTCACGATCGGCCAGTACCTGCAGCCTAGCGCGAAGCACGCGCAGATCGACCGCTGGGTGCACCCGGACGAGTTCCGCTGGCTCCGCGAGCAGGGCGAGGCGCTCGGCTTCGGCTCGGTCTTCGCCGGCCCGCTCGTCCGCTCGAGCTACCGCGCCGACGAGCAGCGCCACGCCGCCGAGACCGGGCGCGGCGCGGTCGCGTACTAGAAGAAGGGCCGCCCGGAGGCGGCCCTTCCTGTCGCTTACGAGCTTTCGCGGAGTTACCTGCCGTGCCCGTGCCCCTCCGAGTGCACCTCCGCGTAGTAGATGTCCTCTTCCGGGGCGGTGCCCCTGATCGGGCGGGTGTCGGCCCAGACGACGTGGGCGTCGTCGTGACGGTCGGTGTCGACCCACATGTAGTCGCCCAGGAAGCCGGCTTGAACCGGGTTGTTCGCCGGGGTCAGGTTCGGCATCGAGGCGGTCGTGACCCGCTCGTAGCGGTACTGCGGGTTCCCCGACGCGGGATTCCTGATCTCCGCGGCGGTGATGTCGTTACAGCCCGTGAACTCGCAGTTGCCGTAGCTGCGGTCGTAGTAGGCCACCCACAGCCGCGAACCGTCGGTTCGTCACCTCGCTCCATGACTGCCACTGCGCGTTTTCGCCGAAGCGCGAGCGCGGCGTGATATCACGCGTGGCGCTCCAGGTCGCACCGCCGTTCAGCGAGAACGCGTAGAAGATGTCGTGGTCGCACGGTGGGCTGCCGCCGCCGGGTGCTCCCAGCTCGCAGTTCGGGTTCGTGTTGTTGCGGTGATCGGCCCACGTGACGAACAGGTTGCTGTTCCGGTCGACCGAGATCGCGACGGTCGTCTCGTCCGGAGCGCGATAGCCGTTGGGCGGCAGGCACTGCCGGTTCGGACACCCGTTCTGGCTCGGCGGCCCGACAGGATGCGTCGAGTGCATGTCGCCGACCTTGGTGGGCGACGTCCAGTTCGAGGCGTTGCTGCAGTCGGCCGCAACCGGGCACTTGACCATCAGACCTGCTCCTGGCCCGCCCCGGGGATGTTGCCGTTCGCGAACGCGACGTAGATCGTCCCGTCCGGCCCGACGACCGAATAGGAGCCCTGGTCGTCGTTACACGGTCCGAGCGGATCCGGAACCGGGCAGAGCCCTGCATCCGAACCGCTGATCTCGACTCCCGGCGACCACGTGGCACCGCCGTCGGTCGACTGGCTGAAGTAGATCGGGCTGTGGCCGGCGGTGTTGAACTTCGTCCAGGTGATGTACACGTTGTCCCGCTTCGGGCTCGACGGGTGCGCGTCCGCCGACATCAGCTCCTTGTCGTTGAAGTCGACGATGTCGTTCGAGACGACTCCCGGGCTGTCCGTGTACTCCTGGAACGCGCCCGAAGCAGGCGAGTGGTAGAAAGCCCCGCCGTTGCCGGCGTTCGACTTCATCACGAGCACCGAGTTCGCGTCGCTCGAGATGTCGAAGAAGACGCCGCCGATGTACGCGTTGCCCGCGGCTGTCCCAGGTCCCGGTCGGGTCGCTGCAGGCATCCGCCGTGTGACCGTCGAGCTGCACGAACTGCCAGAACGGCGGAAGCTGGTCGCCCCAGTTCTTGCCGCCGTCGAACGACCAGTCGTACCCGCAGTGGTTGAAGCCGATCCGCGAGTCGTTCTGGCCGGCGATGATGTTCTTCTCGTCCAGCGGGTTGAGCTGGACCATCTCCTCGGCCTGACGCCGGAACGAGCAGTCCTGGTTCACACGCGTGTTCTTCTGCCCGTGACCGTGGAACTCGTTTTGACAGCCCTCGGTCTTGCTCTTCGAGATGCCGTGGTCGTTCGAGCCCCTCATGGCCGCCTTGCCTCGCGGCGTCCGGGCCCACGCGGCAATTCTCTGATCGTTGACGCCGGACGCCTCGAGCAGCGTCTGGAGCACGCCTTGAGGAGAGCGGCATCTCCTTTCCTCTCGGCGCCTCTCGCCCGAGCGCGACGGCGAGCTTGTGCGCGAGGATCTTGTTGCCGATCTGTGCCTTCCCGCTCGCGTTCTGCGGCGCCAGTGCGGCGCCCGCCAGGACGAGCAGGACGAGTGCGGTGAGCGGCACCGAGTAGAGCAGCGCTCTCCGCATGGTGAGCCTCTTCAACGCTCCCCCTTTTCCTCCCGGAAGCCCGGCCGAGGGCCTCCTGTCGAGTGGATATTGGCAGGGTTCTCCCAATCGTGCCGCAAACAAACAGAAGAGGCCCGCCGGAGCGGGCCTCTTCTGGCTTCGTGCTTGCCGCTTTTCCTACGGAAGCGTCAGCGACCAGGCGCTGCGGCCGTGCGTGGCGGCGTACAGCTTGCGTGCGCCGGGCACGATCGTCAGGCCTGCGACCTCGACCTGCGGAAGGCCGGTGCCGCTGAGCGTCCAGTCGCTCGAGCCGCTCGCCTTCCTCAGCACGCCGAAGTCGTTCGACGCGTAGAGGTCTCCCGTCACCGTGTCGGCGGCGACGTCCGTGGCCGGGAAGTCCGGGAAGGCGGTGGTACCGCTCCCGTCCAGGCTCGTCCACGTCGCCGTCCCCGCGCCCTGGTCATAGGTCACCGAGAAGATGTGACCCGGCTGGCTCGGGGTGTTGAAGTTGTACCCGGAGTAGGAGATCCAGGCGTGGTTCGGATTGGCCGGATCGACCGCGATCCCGCTCACGAAGCGCCCGGGCGAGTTCGCCGCCAGGGAGTCGAGTCGCGTGAACGTGACGTTCCCGGCGGCCGGGTCGTTCGCGTTCTTCGAGATGAAGACGCGGCCGGCTCCGGTCGCGACCCACATCGTCCCGGTATCGACCGGAGTCCGGGCGATGCGAGCGACGAAGCCGCCGGAGCGGGTGCCGAGCGCCGGCGCCGTCAGATCGGTGGCTCCCGCCGGGCCGATCTGGACGAAGTCACCACAGCCCGCCTGCGTGCCCGGCGTCGTGAACTCGGGGCAGTTCGCCTCGAGCGTCGCCTGGTCGCCGCCCCAGTCCTGGGTGCGCCAGACGCTCTGCGAGCCCTCGAAGATCGAGCCCGCGGCCGCCGGGTTCGGGTCGGCAATGATCGGCGAGTAGAAGTACGAGCCCTCCGGGCTCCCCGCGATCGGCGCCGAGATGATCACCCACTTGGTCGGATCGCCGTTCTGGAAGTTGGCGTCGTGGAACTGCCCGGTGAACGAATTGAACCTCATCGAGCTGTTGCTCGCGTTGAACCCGGACAGGCCGCCGTCGCCGTAGATGATCTGCGGCCAGACGACCGCCGAGCCGGTGGTCTCGAACGTCCCGTTGTCCTGCGTTCCGCCCTGCAGGTGCTTCGGGTTGTCCGCCGCCACCGACAGGCTCTGGAACTGCAGCGTCGACAGCCCCTTGTTGAGGCTGTACAGGTACGTCGGCACCGCCGAGAGGAGCTGCTGGCACAGAGCCAGGCTCGCGCCGCTCAGCCCGCGGTCGATGCACTGCGACGAGATGTCGGCGAACCGGCCGCTCGAACGCATGAGCCCGCCGTCCCCGCCGAAGATCGCGGCGTTCGAGCCCGGAAGCTCGACGATCGCGTGCGAGTCGGGATGCTGGCCGTTCGGTGCGATCGGGTTCGGCTGGCAGCAGCTGCCGGGCGGTGTCGGATTCGTCGTCGCGTCCCACGTCATGTCAGTGAAGGACCCGCCGGAGTCGGTCGAGCGGATGAAGGCGCGGCCGTTCGTGGTGAATCCGTACGTGCCGTAGGAGAACGAGCCGCCGAGGTAGACCGTGTCCGGCTTGCCCGGGGGCGAGTAGACGACGTTGTCGTACCAGCACTGGGCCGTGCAGTAGCCGATGTTCTGGCTGGTCGTCAGATCGGCGAAGACCGGCGAGGCTGCCCGCACGTCGTCGGTGCGGTAGAAGCGGGCGCGGTTCGAGCCCGAGTCGCTCGCGTTGCCGTCTCCGACGTACATGCGCAGGGCACCGCTCGCAAGCGGCGCCAGTGCGAACTCCGCCCGGTCGGTGTTCTGAGCGAAGTTGAGCGCCGGCTTGATCTGCGTCCACGTGGTACCGCCGTCGGTCGAACGCCACACGCCGCCGCTGCCGGCGACGGTCGCGGCAAAGTCGGCCGCGTAGACGGTGTGGTTCGTGGCGAAGTTCGGATCGAGCCTCACCTCGTTGACGCCGCGGATCGAGGCCTTCGGGTTGGTGCCGTCACACACCGCAGGACATCCGTCGCCGCCGTCCCAGATGAAGTTGAAGTTCGCACCGCCGTCCGTCGACTCGAAGAGCCCGAACGGAGGCCTGGGGATCGGCGGGTTCGAAGTGGCGCCGCCGCTCGAGACGGAGCTGACTCCGCGGACGCCGCGGGTCGAGGAGACGTAGATGTGGTTCGGGTTGCTCGGATCGACCGCGACCGCACTGATCGAGCGGCCGAGGAAGGCGTCACCCTCGTAGGTCCCGTTCGTGCCGACGCCCGGCGTGAAGGTCGTGATCGGGCCGACGTGGGAGGCGAGATGCGTCCAGGAGTTGCCGCCGTCCGTCGACCTGTAGAGACCCAGTCCCGCCTCGGAGTCGGCGGATGCATTCGGCTCGCCCGTGCCGGCGTAGAGCACGCCGTTCGAGTAGAGGAGCGTGCCGATCGCGTTCGTCGCGAAGCTGCCCGAGACGAACGTCCAGCTCGGGCCGCCACCGGAGAGCGCGTTGTCCGTCCTCCAGATGCCGCCACCCGCGGCGGCTGCCCAGACGCGGCAACGCGCGTGCGAGCACGCCGGATCGACGGCGAGCGCGGTGATGCGGCCCGACGTCGTGTACGGGGCGCCCGAGAACGTGAGCACGTCCGGGAAGTCGGCGTGACTCGGGCCGGCGAGCGTCCACTGGCCCGGTTGGTTCTTGCCGCGACCGACGCCGCGCGCCTTGACGGCTCTGAAGGCCGCCTGGGCATTGAGCGTCGCCCGGAGCGGGATCCCGCTGGCCGGATAGGCCTCGGCCGCGTACTTCTCCTGCGCGGCCGTATCGGGACTCTCTGCGCCGTCAGGCTCGCCGCGGTTCCCGACGACCTCCTGAGAGCTCAGCTTGCTTGCAAACGTGTGGCTCTTGCTCGAGCGGGACGGCCCCGCGGTCGTCGCGAGCGCGAGCGTTAGGCCCGCCGCAAGCGCGACTACCGCGACGACGATCGCCGCGCGGGCAGTGCGATGGTGCGTGAACAGAGATCGGACGCGCCGTGCAAGCGGGAGCGTCCGCTGGTGGTTGCTACGCAAAGCGTTCTCCCTTCCCCTAACAATGTGCCGGGGGCCACCCCTCGGGGGCCGCAGGCCCAGTCGGCGGGAGTCTACTTCCTTTTCTTTCAGTCGTTGTGCGGCTTGGCCATCTTGCGGTAGTCGAGCGCCTCGTCCAGGGTCGTCTCTTCGACGCCGGCCTCACGCGCGACCTCGCGCAGCGAGCGTCCCGAGCTCGCCGCCGCTTTCACGATCTCGGCGGCTTTGTCGTAGCCGATGTACGGGTTGAGCGCCGTCGCCGCGGAGAGGGTCAGCTCCGCGTAGCGCTCGCAGGTCTCCCGGTTCGCCTCGATCCCGTCGACGCACTTCTCGGCGAAGAGCCGTGAGGCGCTCGCCAGCAGCTTGATCGAGTCGAGCAGGTTCCGGGCCAGGAGCGGGACGAACACGTTCAGCTCGAAGTGGCCCTGCATGCCGCCGATCGCGATCGCCTGGTCGTTGCCGATCACCTGCGCCGCGACCTGCGTCACGACTTCGGGGATCACCGGGTTCACCTTCCCGGGCATGATCGAGCTTCCCTTCTGCAGCTCGGGCAGGACGAGCTCGCCGAGCCCGGCGCGCGGGCCCGAGCCCATGAAGCGGATGTCGTTGGCGACCTTCGTCAGCGAGACGGCGAGTGTCTTGAGCGCGCCCGAGACTTCGACGATCCCGTCGCGAGCGGCCTGCGACTCGAAGGGGTCCGCGGGCGCAGAGATCTCGAGCCCGGTTTCCTGCTGCAAGCGCGCACGCACGCGCGAGGCGAACTCCGGGTGCGTGTTCAGGCCCGTCCCGGTGGCCGTTCCCCCCAGCGGCACCTTGCCGAGCCTCGGCAGCGCGCCCTCGACCCGTGCGACTCCCTCGCGTACCTGTGCGGCGTAGCCACCGAACTCCTGGCCCAGTGTGACCGGCACGGCGTCCATCCAGTGGGTGCGACCGGACTTGACGATCTCGTCGAACTCCTTCGCCTTCGCCTCGAGCGACTCGGCCAGTTGCCGGAGAGCGGGCAGCAGGTCGTTGACGGTCTGGTCGAGCGCGGCGAGATGGACGGCGCTCGGGAAGACGTCGTTCGACGACTGGCCCATGTTCACGTCGTCGTTGGCGTGGACGTCGTCGCCGGCCAGGCTCGCGATCACCTCGTTCGCATTCATGTTCGAAGAGGTGCCCGAGCCCGTCTGGAAGACGTCGATCGGAAACTGGTCGTCGAGCTCGCCTGCGGCGACGCGGTCGGCGGCGGCGACTATCCGCTCGGCCTTGTCCGGGTCGAGCAGGCCCAGGTCGGCGTTCACTCGCGCCGCGGCCGCCTTGATCCGGCCGAGCCAGCGCGCGACCGGTGCGGGGATCGGCTCGCCGGAGACGGGAAAGTTCTCCACCGCCTTCCGGGTCTCGCCGCCCCAGAGCTCCTGTTGCGCCCCGGTCGCCACGGCCCGAGTCTAGTGAGCGGCGTGCATGCGGCGGCGCTCGAGCGGCCGCAGGCGCAACAGCCGCCGCGTGCTCTCGGCGACCTCGACCGACGGCGCCCAGCCGACGTACTTGCAGCGCGGGCACTCGCCCGCGTCGAGGTTGCGGCCCGGGGCGGGGTACAGGACCCGCACCTCACCACAGCGAAGACACTCCGCCCGCAGAGACGCCATGCTTCCTGGATCGGCCCTCCCGGCGCGGCGGGCGTCCCTCGTTCGAGTGATGTCACTCCAGATGCCGCTCGGGCAACTAGTCGGTCGAGTACTTCGGCTGGACCTTCTCGCCGCGGATCGCGGCGACGGCGTTGTTCGCGGCGACCGCCGCCTCGCCCATGCCGATCGTGATCAGCGTGATCTTGCCCGGGTAGCCGGCGACGTCTCCCGCCGCATAGACGCCGGGGAGGTTGGTCTCGCACGTCATCGGGTCGATCCTGATCTGGCGCTTGCCCTCGAGCTCGAGCCCCCAGTCGGCGATCGCGCCGAGGTGCGAGTGGAAGCCGAGCAGGGTGATCAGCGCCTGGCACGGCACCTGCTCGGTCTCGCCGGTCTTCGTGTTCTCGATCGTGACCGCCTCGATCGAGCCGTCGCCGTGGACGTCGCGCACCTCGCACGGGGTCATGATCCGGACGCGGCCCTCGCCTTCCAGTGCCTTCGCCTGGCTGACCGAGGACTCGAGCGCCCGGAAGTTGTCGCGCCGGTGGACGAGCGCGATCGGCGTGCGCGCGGTGTCCTGGAGGCCGAGCGTCCAGTCGAGCGCCGAGTCGCCGCCGCCGACGATCACACAGGTCTGGTCGGCAAAGACTGCCTTCTCGCGCACGAAGTAGTGCAGGCCCTTCCCCTCCCACGCGTCGATCCCGTCGACGCCGAGCTTGCGCGGCTCGAAGGCGCCGTGCCCGGCGGTGATGATCAGGGCCCGGGAGAGGTACGGCCCGCCCTTGTCGGTCGAGACGGCGAGCAGTTCTTCGCCGTTCTGGCTGATCCGCTCGAGGCTCTGAATCTCCTCGCCCAGCCGCACCTCTGGCCCGTACTGGAGCCCCTGCTCGGCGCAGAGCTCGACCAGCCTGGTGCCGAGGATCTTCGGGTGGCCCGCGACGTCGTAGACGTGCTTCTCCGGGTAGACGGCGGCGACCTGCCCGCCGAGCTGCTCGAGGCTCTCAATGATCCGGACCGAGGCGTCGCGGTGCCCGGCGTAGTAGGCGGCGGCGAGCCCACTCGGCCCCGCTCCAAGGATCGTGATGTCGACGACGCCGTTAGCGCTCACGGCTTCGAATGCTAGCCCGCTAGGTGCTAGTTGCTGCCGGCGCTGCCTGCCCGTGTCCGGCCCGCTCGCGATGGAGGTGACCGCCCAGCCAGCCGAACCCCGCAAGCAGTGCAAACGCCACGAGCGGATGGAACATCCCGACCCAGCGCCCGCCACCGCCGAGGAGCCCCTGAACGAAGGTCAGGATCGGCAAACCGATGGAGATCCAGCGGACCCTCGTGCGCGGATGCCACGCGAGCAGCGCGACGATCAGGAACAGCAGCGCCGCGGGGTCGGCGAGGATGAACCCGAGCGCCCGGTGCGGGTCGAGCGTCTTCGCGTCGTCGAGCTTCTGGACGTTCTTCAGCCCGAAGATCCCCTCGCCGGCCAGCAGAATCTGCACCACGATCGCCAGCGCCATCAGCCGTGCGAACCACAACATCACAGTCTGAGCGCCAGGCCTCAGCCCTGCCACAGTGCCCTCCCGTCGTCGATGACGCACGGGAGTCTAAGCGCTAGGCGGTCAAGTTAGAACAGCCCGATCCGCAGCGTGAAGGATCAGGGCTGCTTCGGGTGCACGTGACGGTGAAGCCGTAGGACCGAGCGGTGGCAGCTTCCAGAACCGCAATGCTTTCGAACCACATGCCCGCGGTCGTGCATCCGGGGAGCCACCGGCGGCCCGAGCGGATCCTCGCACCCTGCGGTCGAGATACACGGCGCAAGGATGTCGAGCAGCACCGAGACGCCGGAGTGCTCCGGGAAGATCCCCTGCCCTTCGAGGTAGCCGGGCCCGGCCAGGTCGAGCCGGCCGTCGCCGTTGTAGTCGGCGAGATTGACGTCGTTGAAGCCGGCGTGCGTGCCGTAGCGCAGTTCCGGTCCGAGCAGCCCGCCCGGGCGGCCGTAGAAGACGCCCGCGTTCTGGCCGGACACGTCCGCGACGGCGACGTCGAGCAAACCGTCGCTGTTGATGTCGCCGACCGCGACCCCCCTGCCGTTCGCCAGGCCGGTGACCTGCTCGCCCTCGTAGCCCTGAACCGTGAACGAGCCGTTGCCGCTGTTGCGGAGCACGTAGACGAACGAGGTGCTGCCGTCCGCCGTGACGACGTCGGGGTGCCCGTCCGCGTTCATGTCGGCGACCGCGAGCTCGGTGCCGCGCGCATTGTACGGGACGGCGGCCGCGAAACCGCCTCCGGCCAGCGCGAGGGAGACATGGGTCAGAGCCGCGGTGCTGACGATGTCGGCCCTCCCGTCGCCGTTCACGTCAGCCGCCGCCGCCATCTCCGTCAGCAGTCCGATCTGGACGCCGAAGTCGGCCTGGAACGTGCCGTTGCCGTTCCCGAGGGCGACCCTGACCGTCCTGCTGACGCTGTCGCAGAAGCCGCCCGGGCCGCCGCGGTTGTTCGCGACGATCAGGTCGACGATGCCGTCCCCGTTGACGTCACCGGCGGTGACGGCGCCGGTGCCACACGTCTGCACGGGATAGGCGACCGGCTGCCCGAAGGTCCCGTTCCCGTTGTTCAGGGCCACCTCGAGTGGATAGCTGGCCTGCAGAGAGGAGATCTCCGGCGTCCAGGCAAGATCGGGCCGCGCGTCGCCGTTCAAGTCCGCCGCGATCACCGACTTGGGATTGCTGTCCGTCCCGCTCGGCAACGTCTGCGCCAGCGCCATGTGGCTCGCGCCGTCGTTGTGCATGATCACCACCCGGTCGCCGCCGTCCGAGAACAGATCCAGCTGGCTCAGCGCCATGTCCGGACGCCCGTCGCCGTCGAAGTCGGCGCTTGCGGAGTCGAGCGGGATCAGGTCGGGCAGCGCCTCGTAGATGGGCGCCGCGGCGAAGCTACCGTTGCTCGTTTGCGGATCGATCGAGCCCGTGCCCGAGCCGCGGTTGGCCGCGATCAGGTCGAGGCGCCGGTCGCCGTTCATGTCGGCGAGCGCGACCCCGTACGGCTGCGGTCCTGCGTCGACGCGGACGGGCTGCCCGAAGCTCCCGCCGCCCAGGTTTCGCAGCAGCACTACGTGGCCGGCGAAGCTGTCGCCTTGCGCTGCCTCGACGAGGTCCGGCCGGCCGTCGGCGTTCGTGTCGGCGGCGAGCAGGCGAGTCGGGCCGCCACCCGCCTCGTAGGTGGTCGGTGAGAAGCTCAGGTTGCCGAGGTTGCGGAAGACAACCAGGTGCAACGTTCCGCCTGACGTCGCGGCGAGGTCGATGTGTCCGTCGCCGTCGAAGTCGGCGGCCGCGACGCTCGTCCAAAACGGTGCAAACCCGTCCGAGGTGGTCACGTCGAGCGTCGTCCCGGGTGTAAAGACACCGTTGCCGTTGTTCTGCAGCACGGTCACGTGGTAGTCCGTGCTGTCGGCGCTCGACCAGCCGACCGCAAGATCAGGCGCCCCGTCGCCGGTCAGGTCGGCTGCGGCCACGCCGAAGACGCCGTTGCCGATCGTGTAGCGCACCTCAGGGTCGAACGTCCCGTTCCCATGGCCGAGCATCACCCCGAGCGTGTTGCCCTGCGCGAAGCCGAAGTTGGTCAGCGCCAGGTCGAGGTTCCCGTCGGCGTTCAGGTCCGCGACCATGACGCGCGCTGGACCGTTGCCACCCGTGCGGGTGGTGTGCGTGAACGCACCCGTCCCGGTGTTGAGGTAGAGGTCGATCGTGTGGCTCGCTCCGTCGGCGCCCTGCGAGACGGCGACCAGGTCGCGGCGTCCGTCCCCGTTCAGATCGCCGCTTGCGATGTCCTGCACGTCGAGCGCCGCCGGATAGGTCTGCGGCTGGCCGAGCTTCCCGTTCGCGCCGGTGAGCTGGACCGTGATCGAGTCCTGAGAGAAGTCGTCACGTCCCCAGGCGAGGTCGGGACGCGCGTCGCCGTTGAGATCGGAGGCGACGACCGCGACCGGAAAGCGCCCGATGTCGACACCGGTCCAGGTCGGCACCTTCACGGCGATGCCGGCAGCCGCCGAAGGTAGAGCTCCGAGCGCCAACATGGCGACGAAAGGGACTCCGAAGAACGTGAGCCGACGACGCATAGCCTGCCTCCTCGATTTCGACCCAGGATCGCCCAGGGCCGTCCAACAGTCATCGGGAGAACTACGGAGTCAGCGACGAACCGGTTCGCGGAAGGGGCGTCTTAGTGCGAGCAGCCGGAGCCGCAGCCGGCAGCGCCCTCGGGCGCTTCCTCGCCCTCCTCCACCTGGAAGGAGTGGCCGCAGCCGCACGAGCCGGAGACGTTCGGGTTGTTGATCGCGAAGCCGGCCTGGAGGCCCTCGACCCAGTCGATCTCGGTGCCGGTCAGGTACGGGGCGCTGAAGGGATCGACCACGACCGGAACGCCGTGGCTCTCCAATTCGTTGTCGCCGTCCTGAGGCCCGCGGTCGAAGCCGAGCGCGTACTGGAAGCCCGAGCACCCACCGCCCTGGACGGCGATCCGCAGGACGGACGCTTCGCCCTCGGGCTCCTCGGCCATCAGGTCGCGGATCTTCGCCGCCGCGCTCTCGGTCAGCGAGACGAGGGTCAGCGGACGCTCGGTGATCTCCATCGAGCGCATCGTAGCAGCGTCTTCCGACCCTCCGAATCCCCCGCTCGGAGGGTTACCTTGTAACAGCTGTCTCACGCTTGGTTGAGCCGTTTTCCTCCTCGCTCGTGATCCTCCCCGCTCTGCTAGCGTCCGGCTCTCGCGACGCGGGAGGATCGCGGTGCTGAACAGCTGGTTGGCCTTCCTCATCTACGGGGTTTTCGCCCTCGCGATTCCGGTCTCGATGGCAGCGATGTCGTTCGTATTCGCGACCCGGCCGCGCCGCCGCACCCGCGCCCGGACGCTCCCGTTCGAGTCCGGCGTCTCCCTGGGCCCGCCGCACCAGAGCCGCTTCACGATCAGCTTCTACCTGACGGCGATGCTGTTCATCGTCTTCGACATCGAGATCGTCTTCCTCTACCCGCTGGCGGTGATCCTCCACAGCCTCGCCTGGTTCGGCTTCGTCGAGTTCCTCTTCTTCCTCGTGATCCTGGCCGTCGCCTACGTCTACATCTGGCGGAAAGGCGCCCTGGAATGGCGCTGAGGGACCACGGGCTGAAGTCGGAGCGGGTGCTCTGGCAGGGCAAGGGGCCGGGTGTCTTCGAGACGGAGCTCGGGGATCTCGAGCAGCAGCTCGGGCTGACCACCGTCGAGAGGGCGGTCGCCTGGGCGCAGGGAAGCTCGATCTGGCCCGACACCTTCGGGCTGGCCTGCTGCGCGATCGAGATGATGTCGATCGTCTCCGCGCGCTACGACATCGCGCGCTTCGGGGCCGAGGTCTTCCGCTCCTCGCCGCGCCAGGCCGACCTGCTGATCGTCTCCGGGCGGGTCGCGCACAAGATGGCCGCGCCGCTGCGCCAGATCTACGACCAGATGCTCGAGCCGAAGTGGGTGATCGCGATGGGCGCCTGCGCGAGCTCCGGCGGGATGTTCAACAACTACGCCGTGCTGCAGGGCGTCGACAAGATCGTCGCGGTCGACATCCACGTGCCGGGTTGCCCGCCGCGGCCCGAGGCGCTCGTCGAGGGGATCGTCCGGCTCCAGGAGAAGATCAAGGCCGGGGTGCCGCCGGCCTACGAGATCCGCGGGGTCGCGTCCTGACCTACGAAGGGGTTCCCGGCCTCGTCGAGTCGTTCGAGGCACGTGGCGAGACGACGCTCGTGGTCGATCCCGCGCGCCTGGTCGAGGCCTGTACGCATCTGCGGGACGAGGAAGGCTTCAACTTCCTCGCCGATATCGCGGCAACCGACTACCTCGGCTGGGGCGAGCGCGGAGTCGCCGGCTACATCGGCAACGCAGGGGGCCGCGACCTCAACCGTCCCGGCTCGCAAGGGCTTGCACGGACGCCCGAGCCGGTCACGAAGCGCTTCACGATGAGCTACCAGCTGCTGCGGGTCCCGCAGGGCGGGCGTGTGCGCGTGCAGGTCTGGCTCGACGACGGCCAGCCGGTGCCGAGCGTCGTCGGCGTCTGGCCGACCGCCGACTGGCACGAGCGTGAGGCCTGGGACCTGATGGGCATCCCCGTCGCCGACCACCCGAACCCGTCCCGGATCCTGATGGAGGACGACTGGGAGGGCCACCCGCTACGCAAGGACTACCCGATCGGCGGCGAGCCGGTGCGCTTCTCGGGGGAGGAGTAATGGCCGTCACTCCGGAGCGGCCCCGGATCTACGAAGGGACGCGCATCCCGACGCCCGTGCCGACGATCCTGGGAATCCCCGAGGAGCTCCGCGACTCCGAGGACATCCTCCAGGTCAACTTCGGGCCGAACCACCCGTCCACGCACGGCGTCCTGCGCCTGGTCGTCGACCTCCACGGCGAGCACGTCGTCGGGCTGCGCGCGGTGGTCGGCTACCTGCACACGGGCTTCGAGAAGAACATGGAGGCGAAGACCTGGTGGAAGGCGATCACGTACCCCGAGCGGATCGACTACCTCTCCTTCCAGACGAACGAGCTCGTCTTCGTGCTCGCGATCGAGAAGCTGCTCGGGCTCGAGGTGCCGGAGAAGGCGACCTGGATGCGGATGTGCCTCTCCGAGCTGAACCGGATCCACTCGCACCTGGTGTGGCTCGCGACCGCGGCGCTCGAGCTCGGCTCGATATCGATGTTCTGGTACTGCTTTCGCGAGCGCGACCAGATCCTCGATCTCTCCGAGCTGGTCTGCGGGGCGCGCATGCACACGCGCTACTTCCAGGCCGGCGGGCTCGCCGAGGACATCCCGCGCGGGTTCTTTCCCGAGGCGCGCAAGTTCGTCGAGTGGATGCCGAAGGCTGTCGACGACTACGAGGCGCTCGTCGACAAGAACGAGATCTGGCTCGAGCGGACGAAGGGGATCGGGCTGCTCTCGGCCGAGGACGCGATCGCACTCGGCCAGTCCGGGCCCGTGCTGCGCGGGTCGGGGGTCGACTGGGACCTGCGCCGCGACGAGCCGTACCTCGCCTTCGACCAGGTCGACTTCCGGGTGCCCGTCTACTCGAACGGGGACGTCTGGGACCGCTACAAGGTGCACATGGACGAGATGCGGGAGTCGACCCGCATCGTCGCCCAGTGCCTCGACCGGCTCGAGGAGATGGAAGGGCAGCCGTGGATCGCTGACGACCGCAAGGTCGTCCTGCCGCCGCGCGAGGAGCTCCACACCTCGATGGAGTCGCTGATCCACCACTTCAAGATCGTCACCGAGGGATACCGCGTGCCCGAGGGCGAGGTCTACGTTGCGGTCGAGTCCGCCCGCGGCGAGCTCGGCTGCTACGTCGTCTCGGACGGCGGGCCGAGGCCGTGGCGGGTCAAGTTTCGCGCGCCGAGCTTCGTCGCTCTGGAGGCGACCGCGACCTGCATGTCCGACGCGCTCGTCGCCGACCTGATCGCCATCGTCGGCTCGCTCGACACGGTGATGGGTGAGGTCGACCGGTGAATCTCGAAGCGCTCACGGCGGAATATCCGGACCGGCGCTCAGCGATCCTGCCGGCGCTTCGGCTCGCCCAGGACGAGCACGGCGGCTGGCTGCCGCCCGAGGCGCTGCGGGAGGTGGCGGACGCACTGGAGCTCGCGCCGGCCCAGGTCGAGGCGGTCGCGTCGTTCTACGACATGCTCCACCTCGAGCCCGTCGGACGGCATCTGGTCGAGGTCTGCACGAACCTCTCCTGCGCGCTCGTCGGGGCCCAGCAGGTGGTCGAGGCCTTCGAGCAGGAGCTCGGCATTCGTCCAGGCGAGACCGCCGAGGACGGCTCGGTGACGCTGCGGACGATCGAGTGCGCCGGCGGCTGCGGCCGCGCGCCGGTCGTCGTCGTGGACGGGCGCTACCGCGAGCCGGTGCGGGCCGAAGACGTCCCGGGGATCGTGGAGGAAGTGCGTGGCTGACGAGATCACGCTCGCGCACGCGGACGAGCGCGACCTGGCGCAGCTCGCGGAGTACCAGGCGATCGGCGGCTACAAGGCGCTGGAGAAGGCGCGCGGGATGGAGCCGGCCGCGATCGTCGAGGAGCTCGTCAAGTCCAACCTCCGCGGGCGGGGCGGCGCCGGCTTCCCGATGGGCCGCAAGGCGAGCTTCCTGGCGAAGGGAACCGGCAAGCCGACCTACCTCTGCGTGAACGCGGACGAGTCCGAGCCCGGGACGTTCAAGGACCGCGAGATCATGCTCCGCAACCCGCACCTCCTGATCGAGGGCTGCCTGGTCACGGCGCAGGGGATCGAGTCCAAGAACGTCTTCATCTACCTGAGAGGCGAATACCTCGACGTCTTCGAGGTCATGCGCCGAGCGCTCGACGAGGCGCGCGAGGCGGGGTTGCTCGAGGACGTCACGATCGTGCTCCACCGCGGAGCGGGCGCATACATCTGCGGCGAGGAGTCGGCGCTGCTCGAGTCGCTCGAGGGCAAGCGCGGACAGCCGCGGTCGCGCCCACCCTTCCCGGCCGTCAGCGGCCTGTACGGCTCGCCGACGCTGATCAACAACGTCCAGACGATCGCGACCGTGCCGCCGATCGTCGAGCACGGGGCCGAGTGGTACGCCTCGATCGGGCCGGAGTCCTCGCCGGGAACGGTGGTCTTCTCGCTTTCCGGGAACGTCGAGCGCCCGGGCAACTACGAGCTCGAGCTCGGCACGCCGCTCCGGAAGCTGATCTACGAGCTCGGCGGCGGGATTCCGGACGGGCGAGAGCTGAAGGCGGTCATTCCCGGAGGCTCGTCGACGACCGTGATGACGCCGGAGCTGCTCGACACTTCGCTCGACTACAACTCGGTTGCGGAAGCCGGCTCGCAGTTCGGCGCGGCGGCCGTGATCGTGATCGACGACCGTGCCTGCATGGTGCAGCTCGCGCTCCGTTCGACCCAGTTCTACATGCACGAGTCCTGCGGCAAGTGCACGCCCTGCCGGGAGGGGACGCGCTGGATGACCCAGCTCCTGCGCAAGCTCGAGGACGGGCGCGCGGAGCAGTCGGAGCTCGACCTCCTGCTCTCGGTCGCGGACCGCGTGATGGGCAAGTGTCTCTGCGCCCTGGGAGACTTCGCCGCCGGGCCCGTCGTCGAGTACGTGCGGGCCTTCAGGGACGAGTTCCAGAGGCACATCGACGAGGGAGGGTGTCCGTTCGGCGGCGAGTCGTCTCTGGAGGGCGTCCTCGCGCCGGTCGACCAGCACACCCACAGCCCGGTCGCGGAGGTGCCGGCGTGAGCGCGCCCGAGCTCGTCACCGTCACGATCGACGGGCGGGAGGTGCAGGTGCCGCCGGGGACCGGGCTCGTCGAGACGGCGCTTCAGGCCGGGGTCGAGATCCCCGTCTTCTGCTACGAGCCCCGGCTCGGCGCGGCGATCGGCGCCTGCCGGATGTGCCTCTGCGAGGTCGAGGGGATGCCGAAGCTGCAGGCCGCCTGCACGATGACCGCCACCGACGGGATGGCCGTCCGCACCGCCGAGACCTCCGAGCGGGCCGCGGAGGGCCAGGAGGCGACGCTCGAGTTCATCCTCGTCAACCACCCGCTCGACTGCCCGGTCTGCGACAAGGGCGGCGAGTGCCCGCTCCAGGACCTCACCTTCCGCTGGGGCCCGGGGAACACGCGGATGACCTTTCCCAAGCGGACGTTCGAGAAGCCGATCCCGGTCTCTCCGACGATCGCCCTCGACCGCGAGCGCTGCATCCTCTGCTACCGCTGCACGCGCTTCTCGGAGAGCGTGGCCGAGGACGGCCAGCTCGTCGCCGTCAACCGCGGCGCGCAGTCGCTGATCGCGACCTTCCAGGACGAGCCCTACCGCGCGCCCTTCTCCGGGAACGTGATCGAGCTCTGCCCGGTCGGCGCGCTGACCTCGACCCAGTACCGCTTCGAGGCCCGGCCCTGGGAGATCCAGAACGTGCCGACCGTCTGCGGCCTCTGCCCGGTCGGCTGCAACGTCCACGCGACGACGCGCGAGGGGAAGGTCAAGCGGATCCTCTCCCGCAACCACCCCGAGGTGGACGAGGGCTGGCTCTGCGACAAGGGGCGCTTCGCCTTCACGCACCTCCACGCCCGCGACCGAATCCACGATCCGCTCCGCCGCATCCGCAGGCGCGGGTTCGAGGAGCTTTCCTGGGACGACGCGCTCGACGCGGCCGAGCAGATGCTGCGTGCCGCCGGCGGGCGGATCGTGACGGCACTCTCGGGGTCGGAGACCGTCGAGCAGGCCTACGCGCTCGGGCGGCTGCTGCGCGGCGGGCTCGGCGCGCACGCCGCCCTGCTTCCGGAGGAGGTCAGCCCGGCGCTCGACGCCTTCCGCCTGCCGCTCTCGGCGATTCGCGACGCGGAGCTCGTGGTCGTGCTGGGGGACGAGCCGGTGGCCGAACGGGCGCCGATCGTCGATCTCTGGGTGCGGGCGGCGCGCAGACAGGGCGCGGCCGTCGAGCTCGCCGGGGACGCGCACGAGGCCTGCCGCCGCCTCGCCTCCTCCGAGGACGAGCTGGGCGGGCGCCTGCGCGAGAGCGAGCGGGCGGTGCTGATCTGGTCGGGCGACGAAGGAGCAGGCGGCGCGCACCTCGCCGCGCTTGCCCGGGAGCTCGGCTTCGCCTCGAAGCCCGCCTGCGGCGCCTTCCACCTGCCCCGCACGGCGAACGGCCGCGGGGTCGCCGACGCCTGGGCGGCCGCCTCCGACGAGGAGGCCGAGAACCCGGACCCGATCTCCCTCCTCGTCGTCTCCGGTGACGAGGCCGCCGCCGAGCCCGGGGTGCGCGCCCTCGCCGAGCGCGCCGAGCGCGTCCTCGCGATCACGATGTTCCGCGGCCTCGCAGTCGGCTGGGCCGACCTCGTCCTGCCCGGGACGAGCTACCTCGAGCGCGACGGCACCTACGTCAACCTCGAAGGGCGGCTGCAGCGCCTGCGCCGGGCCGTGATCCCGCCCGCGCCGGACGAGCTCGCCTGGATCTCGAGGCTCGCGGAGCGTTTCGGCGTCGAGATCCCCCCGCAAGCCTCAGCGGTCTTCGCCGAGCTCTCGGAGCGGATCTACGACGGGCTGCCCTTCGGCGAGGTCGGCGAGCAGGCGACGCTCAGAACGCGAAGCGAGGCGCCCGCGCCGGAGCTGCCGGAGCCCCCGCCCGCAGCCGAGGGCGAGGGCCTGCGGCTCGTCCGCTACCGGCCGCTCTTCTCCGGCCCCGCCGTCGAGCGCGTGCCCGAGCTCGAGTTCCAGCGGGCGGAGGCCGAGGTCGAGCTGTCGCCCGCCGACGCCGGGGAGCGCGGGATCGTGACCGGAGAGACCGTGACGGTCTCGCACAACGGCACCTCCCTCGAGCTCCGCGCCCGCGTCAGCCGTGGCCTGCGAGTAGGCGTCGTGCGGATCCCCGCCGGCCACAGCGGGACCCTCGGCGGCACGGTCGAGGTGAGCAAGTGAACGAGGTGTGGTGGATCTCGCTGATCAAGGCGGCCCTGATCATCAACATCCTCCTCCTCACCTTCGCGTACATGACCTGGGTCGAGCGCAAGGTGCTCGCGCGGATGCAGCTCCGCTACGGGCCCAACCGCGCGGGCCCGTTCGGGCTCCTGCAGCCGATCGCCGACCTCGTCAAGCTGATCCGCAAGGAGAGCTTCTTCCCGGCCTCCGCCGTCGACGTGCTCTACATCGCGGCGCCGGTGCTCTCGTCCTTCACGGCGCTCGCCGCCTTCAGCGTGATTCCGTTCGGGCCCGGCTGGCAGATCGGGCACTGGAACGTGAACGGCGAGGTCGTGAACGTGCCGATCTCGCTGGTTCTGCTCTTCGCGCTCAGCTCCCTCGGGATCTACGGCTTCATCGTCGGCGGCTGGGCCTCGGACTCGAAGTACTCGCTGCTCGGCTCGATGCGCACCTGCGCGCAGATGGTCTCGTACGAGGTCTCGCTGACCTTCGCCGTGCTCGGCGTCGTACTGATGGGGCAGTCGCTCTCGCTCGTCGACATCGTCCACAAGCAGGGCGAGACCTTCTGGTTCTTCGGCCCGCAGTTCGTCGGCCTGATGATCTTCTTCGTGGCGGGGGTCGCCGAGACGAACCGCCCGCCGTTCGACCTGCCCGAGGCGGAGACCGAGCTCGTCGCCGGCTACCACACGGAGTACAGCGGCATGCGCTTCGGCCTCTTCCAGATGGGCGAGTACGTGAACATGATCACGCTCTCCGCGCTCGCCGTGACGCTCTTCTTCGGCGGCTGGTACGGGCCGTGGGCGCCGCTCGGGCCGCTGTGGTTCGTGCTGAAGCTGCTCGCCGTGCTGTTCGTCTTCCTCTGGCTGCGCGCGACGCTGCCGCGGCTGCGCTACGACCAGCTGATGCGCCTCGGCTGGAAGGTCCTGCTGCCCGCGGCGACGATCAACGCGATCGTGACGGCGGCTCTGGTGGTGGCGATCTAGTGCCCCATCCAGCAATACACGCCTGCTTCTGGCCCGCGATCACACGGCGCCAGGAACCACCCACGCCCTTGCCAAGGCAACCAGCCTTGGCCGCGGACGAGTGCGGCCCCTGGCTTGGTGCTCGCGACCCAGAAACTGGGCTGCATCACTGGAAGGGGCACTAGTGCCGCGCGGGAATCCGCTCGACAGCGTCAAGGGCTTCGGGGTCACCTTCAAGCAGATCTTCAAGAAGCCGATCACGCAGCAGTACCCCGAGTACAAGCGGCCCGTGTACCCGCGCTTCCGCGGGCGGCACCGGCTCTGGCGGCACGAGAACGGCCTCGAGAAGTGCGTCGGCTGCTCGCTCTGCGCGGCCGCCTGCCCGGCCGACTGCATCCGGGTCGTCGCCGCGGAGAACACCGACGACAACCGCGTCTCGGCCGGCGAGCGATACGCGCGGATCTACGAGATCAACATGAGCCGCTGCATCTTCTGCGGCTACTGCGAGCTCGCGTGCCCGTTCGACGCGATCACGCTCGGCAACGAGTACGAGATCTCGGAGTACTCGCGCGACGACCTGATCTACACGAAGGACATGCTGCTCGCGGAGCCGATCAAGCAGGTGCCGGTGGCCGACCGCGACCTCTACGACACCCCGATCCCTTTCTACAAGGACCATTCGTAGTGGGCAACGTCCTCGTCTGGGCGGTCTGGGTCGTCGCCGCCTTCGCGTGCCTCGGCTCCGGGATCGCCGTGATCTCGTTCACGAACCCGTTCTACTCGGCGCTCTCGCTGATCGGGAACCTTGCCTCGCTCGCGGTGCTCTACCTCTTGCTCTCCGCCGAGTTCGTCGCAGCCGCGCAGGTGCTCGTCTACGCCGGCGCGGTGATGGTGATGTTCCTCTTCGTGATCGCCTACCTCGGCGGGCGTGCGGACGCTCCCTGGGCCGGCGGGCCGAGCTGGCAGGCGCTCGCGGCGGTCTCCGCTTCCTCGGCGCTGCTCGTCGAGGTGATCGTGGTGATCGGGCTGAAGACGGGCGGGCGCCTCTCGCACGAGGCCCCGACCGACTACTTCTTCGGGCGGCCCTACGAGATCGGCCGGCTCTTCCTGACCGACCACCTACTCGCGTTCGAGATCACGTCGATCGTGCTGCTGGTCGCGGCGGTCGGCGGGGTAATCCTGGGCAGCCACTCGCGAGAGATAAACGAGTGAACGGCCCGGACGTCGTCTGGTACCTCTGCGTCGCCGCGTTCCTCTTCTTCACGGGGGCGTTCGGCGTCCTGATCCGGCGCAGCCCGCTGATCGTGCTGCTCTCGCTGGAGCTGATGCTGAACGGCGCGAACCTCGCCCTGATCGCGTTCGCGCGCCACCACGGCCGCGGTGACGGGCAGATCTTCGCGCTGACCGTGATGGCGGTCGCGGCCTCCGAGGTGGTGGTCGGGCTCGGACTGATCGTCGCGATCTCACGGCGCCGGCTCGACCTCGACGTGGACAAGCTCCGGACCCTGCGCGGCTGACGTGGTCGCCGCCGGCTGGATCTGCCTCTTCATGCCCTTGGGCGCGGCGCTCGCGATCACGCTCGCCGGGCGGCGCCTGACCCGGCGCGGCGCCGGCTACCTCGCCACCGCCTCGGTCGGGGTCTCGTTCGTCGCGGCCGTTGTGAGCTTCGCGCTCCTGCTGGGCGAATCGCCGGGCGAGCGCTCGCATCCCTCGACGCTCTGGCGCTGGCTGACCGCCGGGCCGTACCACTTCGACCTGCGGATCCTGGTCGACCCGCTCTCGGTCTTCATGATGCTCGTCGTCGCCGGCGTCGGCTTCCTGATCGTCGCGTACTCGATCGGCTACATGGACGGCGACGACGAGGAGCGCCGCTACTTCGCCTACATGGCGCTGTTCGTCTTCTCGATGCTCCTGCTCGTCCAGGGCGGAAACCTGCTGCTGCTGCTCGCGGGCTGGGGGCTCGTCGGGCTCTCGTCCTACCTGCTCATCGGCTTCTGGCACGACCGGCCGAGCGCGGTCGCCGCCGCGAAGAAGGCCTTCGTGATGAACGCGATCGGCGACGCGACGATGGCGCTCGCGCTCTTCCTGCTGATCCAGCGGACCGGCTCGCTCGACTTCGAGCGGGTCTTCCCCCACGCCGGGGCTTTGGGCGGCTGGACCGCGAACCTCGTCGCCCTCGGGCTGCTCGGCGGCGCGGTGGCGAAGTCGGCGCAGCTGCCGCTGCAGACGTGGCTGCCGGACGCGATGGAAGGGCCAACGCCGGTCAGCGCGCTCATCCACGCGGCGACGATGGTGACCGCGGGCGTCTACCTGATCGTCCGCACGCATCCCCTGTTCGAGGCGGCGCCGCACGTGGAGCAGCTCGCTGCCGGGCTCGGCGCCGCGACGCTCGTCGTCGCGGGGCTGATCGCGCTCGTCCAGACCGACATCAAGCGCGTGATCGCCTACTCGACCATGTCCCAGATCGGCTACATGTTCCTCGGCGCGGGGCTCGGCGCCTACGCGAACGGGATGTTCCACCTGATGACGCACGCCTTCTTCAAGGCGCTGCTCTTCATGGCGGCCGGGATCGTGATCCACGCGCTTGCCGGCGAGCAGGACCTGCGGAAGATGGGCGGGCTCCGAAGCCTGCTTCCGCGCACCTACTGGGCGTTCGTGATCGGCGCGCTCGCGCTCGCGGGCGTGCCGCCCTTCTCCGGCTTCTTCTCGAAGGACTCGATCCTCGCCGCCTCGCTCGCCAACGGCGGCTGGTACGGCTACCTGCTCTGGGCGGCCGGTCTGCTCGGCGCCTTCCTGACCGGCCTGTACGCGTTCCGGATGCTGTTCATCGCGTTCTGTGGAGAGCCGTCCCCGTTCGTCCGCGAGCACCTGATCGCCGGCTCGCACGCGCACGAGCGCGAGGGCCACAGCGAGCACGGCGCCCACGAGGGGCACGTGCACGCGGGCGAAGGCCCGTTCTCGATGACCTCGACCGTTGCCGTCCTGGCCGTGCTCGCCGCGGTCGGCGGCTGGCTGCAGTTCGCCGGGATCTGGACTCCGGTCTCCGACTTCCTCGAGCCGGTCGCACCGGCGCTCGTCGATGCGTCGAGCGTGCAGGAGGCGGTCTCGAGCGTGCTGGCGGTGGTGCTCGGACTCGCCGGGATCGGCGTCGCCTGGTGGATCTACGGGGCCCGCCGCGCTGCGGCGCCGAGGCCGCTGCGGCTGTTCGAGCGCAAGTTCTACTTCGACGAGCTCTACGACGCGCTCTTCTACCGGCCGGCCGTCCTGCTCACGCGCGGCCTGCTCGGCGGGATCGAGCGGCCGCTCGTGTTCGGCTCGGTGCGCGAGCTCGCGGCGGGCGTGCGCGACCTCGGGTTCGGCGCGCGCGTGCTCCAGACCGGCCTCGTGCGCACCTACGCGCTCGCGATCGCCGCCAGCCTCGCCGTCGTCACGGTCGTCTTCGTGGTGGTGCGGTAGTGCACTGGCTGGCGACCGCGCTGATCTTCCTGCCGGTCGCGGGCGCGGTCGTGATCTGGATCGTGCCGCTGCGGCCGTTCGCGGTCGGCGCCACCGCGCTGCTCGTCGCGCTCGCCGAGGTCGCGCTCTGGATCGACTCGGTCGCCCGCTTCGATTTCGGCCGGCCCGGCCTGCAGCTCGACCAGCGCACGAGCTGGTTCTCGGACCTGCACGTCTCCTACCACGTGGGCCTCTACGGCTTCTCGCTCTGGCTCGTCGGGCTGACTGTCGTCGTCATGGCAGCCGCGATCGGCTACGCGTTCTGGGCCGGGCGCGAGCGGCCGCGCGCGTACTACGGCCTGATGCTGCTTCTGACCGGTGCCCTGGTGGGCGTCTTCGCGGCCCAGGACCTGCTCCTCTTCTACGTCTTCTGGGAGGCGATGCTGATCCCGCTCTACGTGCTCGTCGGCGTCTGGGGCGGCGCCGGGCGGCTGCGGGCGACGCTCCTGTTCGTGATCTACACGATGGCGGGCTCGCTGCTGATGCTGGCCTCGATCATCGTGCTCGGGCTCTCGCAGGGCACGTTCGACCTCGTCGGCTCGGGGACGAGCGGGAGCGACTGGATCTTCCTCGGGTTCGTCGCGGCCTTCGCCGTCAAGGCTCCGTTGTTCCCGCTGCACGCGTGGCTGCCGGAGGCCTACCGGGAGTCTTCGCCGGAGGTGGCGGCCGTCTTGAGCGGGGTCGTCTCCAAGGCCGCGGCGTACGGCTTCCTGCGGATCGCGATCTCGAAGTTCCCGGGGCCGCTGTCGGACCTCCGGACGCCGATCCTCGTGCTCGCGGCCTGCGGTCTCGTCTACGGCTCGGTGCTGGCCTTCCGGGCGCCTGACCTGCGCGGGGTGATCGCCTACTCGAGCCTCGCCCAGATGGGGCTGATCGTGCTCGGGCTGTTCGCGGTCAACGACCTCGGGCTGAACGGAGCCGTGCTGCAGATGGTCAACCACGGTCTGATCTCGGCGACGCTGTTCCTGCTCGCGGGCGGGATCGAGCGGCGTGCCGCAACGGGTGAGCTGGCGCGCCTCGGCGGGATGGCGCGCGGGAGACCGGCCTTGGCGACCGTGTTGATGACGACCGGAATCATCGCGCTGGCGGTACCCGGTTCGACGGCGTTCGCCGGTGAGTTCTCGATTCTGTCCGGAGTCTTCTTCACGGGCTGGGGCTACGCGCTCGTGGGCGCAATCGCGATCGTGCTGGCCGCGATGTACATGCTGCGCCTGATCTCGGCCGTCCTGCACGAAGCGCCCGGGTCCTCGGTCTCGGAGACGGCGCTTGATCTCCGCCCGGCCGAGCTCGGGGTCCTCGTTCCCCTCGTCGCGATCCTGCTCGTCCTCTCGGCCTGGCCGGCGGCGATTACGGATCGGTCCTTCATCGACGGCGGTGCCGCGATCACGCGAGCGCTGCGATGATCTCGACGCCGCACGTCTACTGGCTTGCGATCTCCGCGCCGCTCGCGCTGCTCGGAGCCGGAGGGATCTCGCTGCTCGCAGCGGTGCTCGTCCCGCGCGGGTGGCGGCGGACGTTCGGCGCGATCGTCTGCGCGCTGGGCTTTGCTGCCGCGCTCGTCTTCGCCGCGATCCTCTACGCCCACTCTGCGGACGGCCACGGCGTGATCGGCGCCGCGATCCAGCGCGACCGCCTCGGCACGCTCGCGCAGATGATCGTCGCCGGGGCGGGCCTGCTCGCGATCGGCACCTCCTACTCCGAGCCGATGCGAGACGACCACGTGGCCGAGTACTACGCCCTGCTCGCGTGGGCGGGCGCCGGGATGGCCTTCCTCGCGAGCGCGAGCACGCTGATGACGCTCTTCCTCGGCCTCGAGTGGTTCTCGATCAGCCTCTACATCCTCTGCGCGATCGACGTCGACCTGGCCGGCTCGCTCGAGGCGGGGCTCAAGTACCTGATCGTCGGCGGCTTCGGCTCGGCGATGCTCCTGTTCGGGTCGGCGCTCGTCTACGGGGCGACCGGCGCGCTGCGGTTCGGGGAGATCGCCCACGCTGTCGGCGTACAGCACCTGAGCCACGACGCGCTGCTCGTCGCCGGGCTCGCGCTGATGCTCGGCGGGCTCGGCTTCAAGGCCTCGGCCGCGCCGTTCCACATGTGGACACCGGACGTCTACGAGGGCGCGCCGACGCCGGTGACCGCGTTCATGTCCGCGGCGACGAAGACGGTCGCCCTCGTCCTCACCCTGCGGGTGCTCGTGACGGCCTTCCCACAGGAGGCCCGGCTCTGGACCGTGACGATCGCCGTGATCGCCTGCGCGTCGCTTGCGATCGGGAACCTCGCCGCGCTCGTCCAGACGAACGTCAAGCGGATGCTCGCGTACTCGTCGATCTCGCACGCGGGCTTCATGCTGATCGCGATCGCCGCGAACAATGCGCTCGGCGGGCGGGCGCTGCTCTATTACCTGATCCCGTACTCGGCCATGTCCGTCGGCTCGTTCGCGATCGTTGCGGCGCGCGAGCGGGAGCTGCAACCGGCCGGTCACGGTCGAGGGGCTGTCCGGCTTCGGCTGGGAGCGACCGCTGCTCGGGATCTCGCTGAGCGTCTTCATGCTCGGGTTCGCGGGGTTTCCGCTCACCGGCGGGTTCGTCGGCAAGTTCTACGTGTTCGCGGCGGCGTACCGGCACGGCTGGATCTGGCTCGTGATCGTCGGCGTCGCCGCGACCGCGGTCAGCCTCTACTACTACCTCGGGGTGGTTCGCGCCCTGTTCATGCGGCCGTCGGAGGAGCTGCAGCTCGCGCCGGTTGCAGGGGGTTCGCCGCCGCGCGAGCTCGTGCTACAGACAGCCGTCGCCGCAGCGCTCGTCGTCACGGTCGGCTCGTTCTTCGCGGTGCAGCCCCTGATCGACGGCGCGAAGCACGCTGCCTCGGCGATCTTCTAAGAGTCACAGAATCGGCACAGAGTCGTCACAGACTCGTACGATCCGGACCGGTACCGTCCCTAACCCCCACCCACCCCAAGGGGCGCGGGTGCTGGAGAGCGCCACCGCCGGCGCGAGTGAACTTATTGACGGCGGAGCTCGGCGACGAGGCCGATCAGGGCCTGGACGCAGAAGATCGCGAGGCAGGCCACCACGGCCGAGCGGCCGAGCGCGGGGACGGTTCCTTCCGCAAGCGCCGGCGCCCGGACGGCGGCGGCGGTGACCGTCAACGCGAGCACGACTCCCCAGAGGGCCGCGTGCAGCCGGCTCCCCTCCTGCGCCAGCGCGTCGCCGAACGCATCGAGCGCCGCCGCCGCCCCGGCCGGGACAGCCGCGAGCAACGCGTAGAAGGCGAGCCCGTGCGCGCCTGCCCCATCCGCCACCGCGGCGACCAGCACGAGCGCCACCGGAAGCCCGCGAAGAGCCATGCCGGAAGGTTCGCCTTCCCGCCGGATGTTCCTTCGTTACGCTCAGGCCACCCGTGAGAAAGGAGCGCAAATGCCGGACGTGGCGGTGACCTGGCTGGGTCACGCGAGCTTCCGCGTGGACTCGCCGGAGGGCAAGCGGATCTACGTCGATCCGTGGCTTTCGAACCCGAAGTGCCCCGACTCCGAGCAGGAGCCAGAGCGCGTCGACGCGATCGCGCTAACGCACGGGCACGGCGACCATGTCGGCGAGACCGTCGAGCTGAGCAAGCAGTTCGAGCCCGAGATCGTCGCCAACGTCGAGCTGAAGGGCTGGCTCGGCAATCAGGGCGCCAAAGTCGGCGAGACTCCCGGCCCGAACAAGGGCGGCACGGTCGAGGCCGCCGGCGTCAAGTTCACGCTGGTGAACGCCTTCCACTCGAGCTCCTCCGACGACGGCGACTACCTCGGTGAGGCGGCGGGCCTGGTGCTCCGCTTCGGGAACGGCACGACGCTCTACTTCGCCGGCGACACGTGTGTCTTCGGGGACATGTCGCTGATCGGCCGGATCTACTCGCCCGACGTCGCCGTCCTGCCGATCGGCGGGCACTTCACGATGGACCCGCGCGAGGCTGCGGTGGCACTCGAGCTGCTCGGGACGAAGCGCTGCATCCCCTGTCACTACGGGACGTTCCCGCTGCTCGCGGGCACGCCTGACGAGCTGCGCGAGCAGGCGCCGGGGGTCGAGGTGATCGCGCTCGAGCCGGGGGAGACGGCGACCGTCTGATGCGCGAGCGCTGGTTCGGAGCCACCGGCCGCCGGGTGCCGGAGATCGCCGTCGAGGGCGAGCTCGAGCTGGACGATGCGCTGGTGCTCGATGACACCATGGATCCGGCGCTGCTGCACGAAGCCCACGAGGCCGGGCGCGCGGTCGTCGTCCGCGCCGACTCGGCGGAAGCGGTTCGCGCCGCGCTCGAGCGGCCCGAGGTCGCGGCCGTGCTCGTGCCGGAAGCCAAACGCGACCTGCTCGAGCTCGACCTCACGGAGCTCACCTATGGCTAGAGGCTTGATGCGAATTGCGCCTGTCCCGCGGCTGCCGCCTCAGACGCGGCGCCAGGCCGTCTCGTCGCCCTTGACCAGGCCAACGGCCTGGCCTGCGGACGCCGAGCCACCCTGGCTTGGTCTGAAACGGCCCCACGGGGAGCCGAATCCACATCAAGCCTCTAGACCGGTCGCCACGTACTCGATCGCTGCCTGCGACCTCGCGGCGGGACAGTGGGGCGTCGCCACCCAGTCGAAGTTTCTCGCAGTCGGCTCCGTCGTCCCGTGGGCCGAGCCCGCAGTCGGCGCGATCGCGACCCAGGCCTATGCGAACCCGCGCTACGGCCCGGAAGGGCTCGCGCTGCTGCGCGAGGGACTGAGCGCCGAGGAGGTCGTCGAACGGCTGACCTCGGCCGACGAGGGACGCGACCACCGCCAGCTCGGCGTCGTCGACGGCCAGGGCCGCTCGGCAAGCTACACGGGCTCGGAGTGCATGGATTGGGCCGGCGGCCGGACCGGCGAGTGCTATGCCGCCCAGGGGAACATCCTCGTCTCGGGCGAGACCGTCGACGCGATCGCAGAGACCTTCGAAGGCGGCTCCGGCCCTCTCGCGGAACGGTTGATCGACTGCCTCGACGCCGCGCAGGCGGCCGGCGGCGACCGGCGCGGACAGCAGTCGGCGGCGCTGCTCGTCGTCGAGCGCGACGGCGGCTACGCCGGGATGTCCGACGTGGTCGTCGAGCTGCGGGTCGAGGACCACCCGCGCCCGCTCGAGGAGCTGCGCCGCATCTACGGACTCCACCGGGCGATCTTCGGCAAGACGCCGCCCGAGGACTGGCTCGAGGTCGACGACGAGCTCGCCGCCGAGCTGCGCGAGCACCTCGCCGGGCTCGGCTACGAGGGCGAGCTCGGCGACGCGTTCTTCGCGTGGGCCGGCAAGGAGAACCTGGAAGAGCGCGTGGACGGCGTCGAGCGGATCGATCCTGTCGTGCTCGAGGAGCTGAGGAGGCAGTCGTGAAGCCGTACGAGGTTGCGCACCTGGACGAGCTGGAGCAGTTTCCCGCGGGCCCGGAAGACGACCCCTTCGTCTGGCGACCCGTGCGGCGCCGACTCGGGATACAGGCCTTCGGGACGAATGCCTACACGGCCGAGAACGCCGGCGACCGCGTCGTAGAGGAGCATCACGAGCGGGACGGCGCCGAGGAGCTCTACCTCGTCGCGCGCGGTCGCGCGAAGTTCCTGCTCGGAGACGAGGAGATCGACGCGCCTGCCGGAACGTTCGTCTACGCCGAGCCCGGCACACGGCGGGGCGCACATGCCGCCGAGCCGGGAACGGCCGTGGTCGCCTTCGGCGCCAAGCGAGGGTCCCGCACGAGATTTCGGCGTGGGAGGAGATCTTCGCCGCGTTCGGCCATCTGCGGAAAGGCCAGGAAGACGAGGGCCGGAGGATCCTCGCCGCGGCGCTCGAGGCGCATCCTGACGCGTGGCAGGGGTTCTTCAACGCCGCCTGCTTCGAGGCCCAGACCGGTCACCGGGAAGAGGCCTTCGCTCACCTGCGCAAGGCGATCGAGCTCGATCCGGCCGCGCGCGAGGCTGCGGCCGAGGACGAGGACTTCGACGCGCTCCGCGACGACCCGGAGTTCCCTGCGTGAGCGGCTCCGCGCACCTCTCCGAGCTGGAGCTTCCCCCGAACCCGGATCGTCCGGAGTGGCCGCGCTGGGCGATCGTGCGCCTTCACTACGGAATCGAAAGCTTCGGCATCAACGCCTGGAGAGCCGTCGAGGCCGGCACTCAGCTGATCGGCGAGCACGACGAGCTCGGCGAGCGGGCCGGGCGGCACGAGGAGCTCTACTTCGTCGCGGAAGGCCACGCCCGGTTCACCGTCGCAGGCGACGACATCGACGCCCCGGCCGGCACCTTCGTCTTCGTCCGCGATCCCGCGGCCAAGCGCGCCGCGGTTGCCGAAGAGGCGGGGACGACGATCGTCGTAGCGGGCGGGCGCGCGGGCGAGGCGTTCGCGCCGTCGCCCTGGGAGCGCTCCGCGCGTGCGTTCGCCTACTGGAACACCGGTGAGTTCGGCAAGGCGATCGAGCTGCTCTCGGCCGCCCACGCGGAGCATCCCGACGATGCGGGCGTGCTCTACAACCTCGCCTGCGCGGAGAGCCGTGACGGCCGGCCCGCCGAAGCACTCGCGCACCTACGACGGTCGGTCGAGCTCGACCCGCAGTTCGCAGAGGTTGCCGAGGACGACCGGGACTTCGACCCGGTCCGCCAGGACCCGCAGTTCGCCTCAGCTGTCGCCCGGCAAGCGGACACCGCCGGCCCGGCCTCGTAACCCCGGGACGGGGTCCGACTCGGGGCGGGCGACGAGCAGCACCGCTCCGTAGCCGGGCGCGGCGACCAGCGAGTCCACGAGCAGCTGCAGCCCGAGCGCGAGCGCGAACGACTTGTGCGCCTGCTCGCCGCCGAAGGGCACGAGCTCGCCCTCGGCGGCCGTGCCCGCGATCACGTCCCCGTAGGTGACGCGGCCCATCGAGACGTCCGCGACGAGCGGCCGCCCATCCGAGCTCGGCACGGCGAGCGCGAGCGGGTTCGTCCCGGCCAGCTTCGGGCCGCCGCCGGGGTGTCCCAGCCGCGGAGGAGACGTGGCCGTGAGCGTCGCGACAAGCCCGCCCTCGGCGAGCTTTCGAGCCCAGTAGCCGAGCACGCCGGTCGGGAAGCAGCGCTGCGCCACGACCAGCCGGGCCTGCTCGGGCGGATCCGCCAGCTGTGCCTCGACGATCGCCGCCAGCGTCAGGTAGCCGAGCGCTCCGGCGCCGTCCCAGCGCTCGTACCCGGGCTCCCGCAGAACGCGCCGGGGCACGGCGGCGGGATCGAGCTCGACGGGACGGGTCTCCAGCCAGGCGACGCGCGAGAGGCCGTGCCCGCGCTTTCCGCGCCGCTCCGCATCGAGGAAGTGGTCCGCGAGCGTCTGTGCGTCGACATCGGCGAAACCGAGTCCCACGAGCCGCTGGAGCACGTCGTCCGAGCGCATTTCACGAAATCCTTACGAATGGCCACGGCACTTTTCGCTCCGGCAACGTCATAGCTGGTACAGCGGGGCTCAAGGTGAAATGGCCCCGGGGTCCGCTGGACGTGAAGGGCGCTCTTCGGGGCGCCCTTTGCCTGTCAGGAGAGGACCGGCAGTGACTTGACGATGCCCACGCCCTGCTCGCGCCGGGTGGCTGCGACGGCCTCGGCGATCGCGACGATCTCGCGCGCGGGCTCCGAGTCGGGGTCGCTCTCGACGAGCGGCACCCCGGCGTCGCCCGACTCGCGCAGACGGGCATCCAGCGGCACACGGCCGAGCAGCGGAATCCCGAGCGAGTCCGCCAGGCGCTCACCGCCGCCGGTGCCGAAAGCCTCGCCGCTCATGTTCTCGATCACGCCGAGCAGGCGCATGTTCGTCTTCTGCGCCATCAGCGCGGCGCGCGCGGCGACCTCCTGCGCGAGCGGCTGCGGAGTCGTCACGATCACCGCCTCCGCGCGCGGGAGGAGCTGACCGAGCGAGATCGAGACGTCGCCGGTCCCGGGCGGCATGTCGACGACGAGCGTGTCCAGCTCGCCCCAGTGGACGTCGGTGAGGAACTGCTCGAGCGCGCGGTGGAGCATCGGCCCCCGCCACATCACGGGCTGGTTGTCGTCGAGGAAGAAGCCGATCGACATCAGCTTCAGCTCACCGCGGACCGGCGGCACGATCATCCGGTCGACCGCCACCGGCTTCTGGTCGATTCCGAGCAGGTGCGGGATCGAGTGGCCGTAGACGTCGGCGTCGAGGATCCCCGTGCGCTGGCCGAGCTGGGAGAAGGCGGCCGCGAGATTCGCGCTCAAGGTCGACTTGCCGACGCCGCCCTTGCCGCTTGCGATCGCGAGCACGCGGGTCGAGCGGTCGAGCGCGATCCCTTTCGTGCGCTCTGTGACCGAGCCGCGCAGGCGAGCGGTGAGCGCCGAGCGCTCCTCGGGGGTCATGACGTCGAACTCAAGCTGGACACGATCGACTCCGAGGGGAGCGAGTGCCGTGGCGACCTGCTCCTCGAAGCTGGCGCGGAGCGGGCAGCCGGCGACGGTGAGCGCGATCCCGACGGTCACCGCGCCGCCGTCGATGCGGACGTCGCGGACCATGTCGAGCTCGACCACGTTCCGCTTCAGCTCGGGGTCGATGACCTGCTCGAGCGCCTTCAGGATCTCTTCGCGGGAAGGCTCCATCTCGTTCGAGCCTAGCAACCCCCGTGCGCCCGCCTGCGGCTGCAGGCACTCTGCACGTGTGGCGGTGGTTGCCAGCGCACACGGCGTCGTCAAGGTCTACGGACAGGGACGCGCTGCGGTACGCATACTCGACGGCCTCGACCTCGAACTGCAGACAGGCGAGCTCGTCGCCGTCACCGGGCGCTCCGGCTCCGGCAAGTCGACGCTGCTGAACGTGATCGGCGCGCTCGACCGGGCCGACGCCGGCCGGGTCGAGGTCTGCGGGGTGCGCCTGGACGGAGCTTCGGAGAGTCGGCTCGCGCCACTCCGCCGCGACCGGATCGGGTTCGTGTTCCAGTCGTTTCACCTGCTGCCGGAGCTGACCGGGCTCGAAAACGTCCTCCTGCCGGCCCGGCTCGACGGGCGGCGGCCATCGCTCGAGCGCGGCGTGGAGCTGGTCGCGCAGCTCGGCCTCGTCGACGCCGCCGAGCGGCTGCCGGCGGTCCTTTCCGGCGGCGAGCAGCAGCGCCTCGCGATCGCGCGTGCGCTCGTCAACGACCCGCTGCTCGTGCTGGCCGACGAGCCCACAGGCAACCTCGACACCGAGTCCGGCGAGACCGTGCTCGGGCTGCTGCGGGCGATCGCCGACGAGGGGCGCGCGGTCCTCCTCGTCACCCACGAACGTGAGGCGACGCGGCGGGCGGACCGCGTCCTGCGGCTGGAAGGGGGCCGCCTCCGGTGAGAGCCGTCCTGGCCTACGCCCTCGCCCGGGTCAGGCTCCGCAAGGGTCGTGTGCTGCTCGCGGCCGGGGGGATCGCCGCCGCGGGCGCGATGCTCGGCGCGGCGGTAACGGTCTCCTACGGCCTCGGCACGGCGTTCGACCGCACGGCGGAGCGGGCGCAGCTTCCCGACGTGCTCGCGACCTTCGAGCCCCTCTCGCGCGAGCGGGTGGGCGACGCCGTCTCGAGCCTCGCGAACGTGCGCGCGAGCTCGTTCCGGCTCCAGGTCGGCCGCATCCACGTCGGCGCGAATGGGCATTACGACGACGGCGCGACGCTCATCGGGCTGCGGCACGATGGTCCCCCGGGTTACGCCGTCGTCGCCGGGCACGATCTCTCGGCGCGCGGAGACGTCCTCGTCGAGCAGGGGCTCGCGCGGTCGTGGCACCTGGGCCCCGGCGACCGAGTCTGGCTTCGCGGGGCCGGCGGCGGCGGCCGTTTCCGGATCGCCGGAGTCGCGGTCGCGCCGGACAACGTCGCGTTCCCGCTGGCGCGCGGCCCGCGCGTGTGGACCGGCTACGAGGAGGCCGCCTGGGTCACGGCCACGCACAGAGGGAACGTCAACTCGGCGCTCGTCTGGCTCTCCAACCCGCGGCTCGCCGACGTGACGCTCGCGCAGGCGCGCTCCGCCGCCTTCGGCGTCAGGGGGCTGCGCCTGACGACGAGGAGCGGGCTGCACGCGCTCGTCGGGCAGGCCGCCGGGATCGTGATCGCGCTCCTCGTGGCTTTCTCCCTGATCGCCGTGGCGGTGGCCGGGACGATGCTGGCGGCCTCGGCCAACGCCGAGGTGCGGCGCCGGCTCGGGGCGCTCGGGCTCCTGCGCGCGCTCGGCGCGGCGCCGCGCGAGGTCGTGGCCGCCGGAATGATCGAGGCGGCGCTCGTCGCGCTGCCGGCGGGCGCGCTCGGCATCGTGGCGGGATGGCTCGCCGTCTCGAGCCCGCTCGACCGGCTGCTCGGCAGCCTGAGCGAGCTCGGCCCCGGCTGGTCGGCGGCGCCGCTCCTGGCCGCGGCCTGGCTCGGGCTCGTGCTCGTCGTCTGCGCAGCGTCGGCCTGGCCGGCCTGGCGGGCGACACGCGCTCCGGTGGCCGCGATCCTGCGGCGCGGCGACGTGATCGGCTCCGCGCGGCGGCTTCCCGGGGCGAGCGGGCTCACCGGGCTCGGGCTGCGGATGGCCCTGGCGCGACCGCTCAGAAGCGCCGCCGGCGCGGTCGTCCTCGGCTCCGCGGTCGTCGTGATCCTGCTGATCCTCTCGATCGCGACGCTCCTGCTGCGGCTCGACCGCAGCCCGGTCGCGATCGGCAAGCGGTACCAGATCTCCGTCTCGGCGCCCGCCGCGGTCGCGCCCAGGATCGCGCGCCTGCCGGGCGTCGAGGCCGTCGCGCCGCGGTACGAGGTCGACGCCGCGGACTCGTTCGACCTGGGCGAGCCCTTCTCGATGATCGCCTACCCCGGCGACCACACGCGCTTCGAGGCGCCCTCGCTCGCCGACGGCCGGCGGGCGCGAAACGACCACGAGACGGAGGTCGGGCTCGGGCTGGCGCAGATCCTCAACCTCTATCCCGGCTCGACCCTGGCGGCGCAGCTCCCGGACGGGCGCGAGCTTCGCTTCCGCGTGGTCGGGGTCGTCCGAGCGCTCGAGCGGCAGGGCCGGGTCGTCTACGTGCGGTCGCGGCGGCTGCTCGCCGCGGAGCCGTTCGCGCCGTCGGAGCTGGCAGTCCGGCTGCGGCCCGGAGCGAGCGAGGCGTCCGTGCGGCGGGAGCTCGAGGACGGCGGCTACATCGCCTCCGCGACGGGCGGCATCGCCGGCCAGTCGGTGCAGAGCTGGGCGGCGCGCTCGAGCGGCTTCATCGGATTGCTCGTGGCGTTGCTCCGCGCCGTGGCGGTGATCGATGGGCTCGTCTGCCTCTACGCGATCGCTCAGCTGCTCGCGCTGACGGTCTGGGAACGGCGTTCGGCGCTCGCGGCCGTGCGCGCGCTCGGGGCGGGGCGCAGGCAGCTGACGAGCATCCTCGGAGGCACGGCGGCGCCGATCGCGCTCGCGGCCGTCGCGCTCGGGTTCGTCGCGGAGCGCTTTCTCGTCGGGCCTGTTGTCGCGCGCCTCGCCGCGAGCTACGTCTCGCTTTCCCTGAGGCCTTCCCCGGCCGCCGTGGGCGCCACGGCGGCGGGGCTCGGCGCCGGCGCTCTCGTCACCGTGCTCTGGACGGCCCGCACGGCCACCCGCGGGCCAGTGGTCGACGCGCTGCGCGAGACCTAGCGGCGCGGCAGGTAGAGGCGCGCGTTCCGGTCGCTCCTTGCGCCGGCGTCGCCTTTCGGGCGGCCGCCCTGGAAGTCGAGGTACGCCAGCTGGCGCGAGACGGAGGCAAGCTCGTCCCCGGCGTCGTGGTCAACCATCCAGGTCTCGAGCACGAGCCCCCCGTCTGCGGTCCGGGAGAGGGCGAACGCGCGAGCCTGCTGGGGGTAGTCGACCAGCGAGGCGGTGCCGATCAGCCAGTAGCCGCCGAGCGCAGTTCGCCGGGCGGCGATCGAGTCGCGGTGCGTGTCGCCGGAGACGGCGGCGACGACGTGCGGGTCACGGTCGAGCAGCGCCAGCGCGGCGTCGCCTCCAGCGGCCGAGCGGAGCGGCGTGTGCGAGAAGACCACGACCGGCTCCTTGCCCGCGGCACGCAGTGCGCCACGCAGCCACCGCAGCTGCGCCGGCCGGACGACTCCGCTCGCGCCCCCGCCCCGCCGGATCGTGTCGAGCACGATCCCGCGCACGTGAGGTGCGAGCCGAAAGCCGTAGTCGAGCAGGGGCCCGCTGCCACCGTGACCGCTCGCGCGGCGAAGCGCCCGTAGCACCTGCGCCGGCCCCAGCTCACGCCGCGCCGGATCCGGGGCGACGGGCACGGAGCGGCCGGGCAGGCCCCGCCGGAGAAGGGTCCGTACCGCCGGCGAGAGCCGGAGCGCCCTCGCCAGCTCCTGGGCCTGAGCGCTCAGCGTCACGAGCTTGCGCCCGCCCGTCGCGATCGCCTTCGTCTCCGGGGTCGGCGCAAGATTTCCCTGCACGAGCAGGTCGTGGTTTCCGAGCGCCGGGTACCACGGCGCGTCAAGGCCCGGCGAGCGGAACGGCCGCTCGGCAGAGGCGAGCAACCCCGGGTGCCGCGGCGGGTCGACGTCCGGGCGGTAGTAGTAGGGGTCGGCGTCCGAGGCCGCCTGCACGCCCTGGTAGCCGGCGGCGCCGCTGTTCGGATCGACCCGTCCGCCTCGCAGGATCGTCACCGCCTCGCGCAACTCGTTCGCCTGGGCGTTGTCGATCAGGTCGCCGGACTCGACGACCGCCTGCGGATGCAGCCTGTTCAGCGCGCGCACCGTCGCGGTGAGCACCTGGCCGGTCAGCGCCTCCTGCGGTCGGAACGCGGAGGTGAACGGCGCCCCGAGCCGGTCGAGCATCTCCAGACGCGCCGGCGACTCCTCGTCGGTCACGTGCACGTCCGTGATCTGCGCGAAGACCGCGAGCCGGCGGACCGGGCGCGACCGGGGCGCGAGCTCGGTTCGCTCGACGAACGGCTCTCCCGGACCGCGCTCCAGCACGCCGTCGCCGTTCCGGTCGACGTAGCTCGCACGCAGCGTCGAGTCGGACGCGCCGCCGCCGCTCCAGAGCGCGACCGCCAGCGCGGCGCCTGCCGCCACGAGGGCGAGGAGCACGGCGGCCGCGAGCCACCTCGGGTTCGGCTGCACAGGCGTTCCGGCATGGTGCCCGAAGCGCGAAGATAGGTCGCAGTGACGTGGACCGGCCTCGTGCTGAGGAACCTACTGCGGCGGCCGTGGCGGACTGCGCTGACGGCGGTGGGGGTCGCGGTGGGCGTCGGGCTGATCGTCGCGCTGCTCTCGATTGCGAACGGGGCGAAACGCACCGCTGCGCAGCTCATCCACATCGGGCGGGCCGACTTCGGTCTCTTCCAGGCGGGGACCTCCGACCTGACGCAATCGCTCCTCCCGGAGAGCATGGCCGCCGAGGTCGACCGCGAGCCCGGCGTTGCAGCGACCGCTCGGATCTTCCTGCTCAGCACCGACCGGCTGCTCGTCCTCGGCTACGCGAGACCGGACTTTCCCGCCCGGCGCACCGTGGTCGTCCGGGGCCGGCGGCCGAGCGGCAACGAGGCGCTGCTCGGGGACGCGGCGGCGCGGCGGCTGCATCTGCAGCCTGGGGGATCGCTGAGGTTGGGCCGGCACTCCTTCCGGGTCGCCGGGCTCTACCACAGCGGCAACGCGTTCGTCGACAACGGCGCCGTCCTGCCGCTGCGCGTGGTGCAGCGTCTCGCGAGGCGACCGCACGAGGTGACGACGATCGCGGTCACGGCGTCGCTCGGCGCGCGGCCCAAGACGGTCGCGAAGCGGCTCGAGCGCGACTTTCCGAACACCCTGGCCGTCACCGAGCCCGGACAGGCGGTCAAAATCGACACCAGCCTGCGGCTGATCGTGACGACGGGTTGGATCATCTCGCTGCTCGCGCTGATCGTGGGCGGAATCGCCGTGACCAACACGATGGCGATGTCCGTCTTCGAGCGCGTCCGCGAGATCGGGATCCTGCGCGCCGTCGGCTGGCCGGCGCGACGGATCGCGGCGCTGATCGTCAGCGAGGCGTTGGCGATCTGCCTGCTCGCGCTCGGCGCCGGGCTCCTGCTTGGCTACGCCGCGGCCGAGCTCTTCACGACCGGGGACTCGAGCGGCGCGCTGATCGAGCCGGACTTCACGGCAGGCGTGTTCGCGTGGAGCCTCGCGTTCGCCCTCGGCGTCGGCCTCCTCGGCGCGATCTATCCGACGATCCGGGCCACGAGCCTCTCACCGATCGAAGCCCTCCGCCGCGAATAGCTGTCAATTTCGGCCATGCCCCAGGGACAGTCCCTGGAAGCTCCAAGCGGGGGCGAAATGTCGAGGCCGTGGCCATTCCGGCCGCGGCCGAGGGACTGTCCCTCAAAGCGCTCCGTCAGCCGGTGCCGAGGCGGCCGTCGCGGAGCTCGAGCAGGCGGTCGGCCTGCTCGGCGATCAGACGATCGTTCGTGACGAGCAGGATCGTCATCCCACGGCTCTCCCGAAGCCGCTCGAGGAGCGCGACGATTTGGGCGCTGGTCTCCGAGTCGAGCGCGCCGGTGGGCTCGTCCGCCAGGAGGAGGCGAGGATCGTTCGCAAGTGCGCGGGCGATCGCGACGCGCTGGCGCTCACCGCCCGAGAGCGTCGGCGGGAAGGCTCGAACCCGCTCGGCGAGGCCGACCTCGGCGAGCAGGTTCGCCGCCCGCCGCTGCCGCTCCGACCGCGAATGGCCGCTCCCGATCATCGGCACCTGCACGTTCTCACCGGCGGAAAGCACAGGGATCAGGTTGTGGAACTGGAAAACGAATCCGACGATCCCGGCGCGGTAGCGGTCGCCGGCCGGCGCTTCTCCGTCCACCACCAGCCGTCCCGAATCCGGCCGGTCGAGCGCCCCGATCAGGTTGAGCAACGTGCTCTTGCCCGACCCCGAAGCGCCCGTCAGCGCCACGAGCTCACCTGGCTCGAGTCGCAGAGACACGTCCTCGAGCGCCCGGATACGCCCGTTCTCGAAGAACTTCCGCACGTGCTCGACGACAACCTCTGCGCCGGCCATCACCGGACCGTGATCGGGTAGTCCGCCTTCACCGTCTGCTCCTTCGCGGTCACGACCGCCTCGAAGACGAGCGGCTGCCCACGCGCCCGCGGCGGGAATGGAGCGTTGGCGCCGGCACCGATCGTCTCCCGCCAGACACCGTTCGCGACCCGGTGCCGCCCGATCTGTCCCACGGGCACCCCGCCGAACAGGATCTGAAGGTGGATCCGAGCCGGCACGGGCCGTCCCGCCGCGTCGGTCACCCGCACCTCGTAGTGCCACGGCTTGCCGGCCGGCGGGTGGTGCGAGTCCGCAGTCAGGCGCACGTGGAGGCGCGGCTTGGGCTTCGGATGCCCGACGGCGCGCGTGGGCGCCGAGTGCCCCGCACAGCCGGCGGCCATGATCGCCACCGCTGCCGCGAGCCCAATCCGCACGCGACGATGCTAGACGCCGAGCCGTCGCTTCAGCCAGCGGCCGTTGCGCACCGCGTAGCCGTTCCGGTCGTTGTTGAAGTACGCGTAGACGTCCCCGCGCGACGCCCAGTCCTCGATCCGCTCCGCCCACTCCTCGAGCTCGCGCTCGGAGTAGTTCGAGCGCCGCCCGCGCGTGCCGTGGTGAAAGCGGACGAACGTCCAGCCGGCGGTCAGCTCGTCCGTCTGGAAGGGCCGCTCGGGCGTGTCGCCGATCACGAGCGCGACGCCGTGCCGCCGGAGCAGCTCGTAGACCTCCTCTGCGAACCAGCTCTCGTGGCGGAACTCGAAGCAGTGGCGGCCGGACGGGAGTGCCTCCAGCGCCTGCGCCAGCCGCTCGTCGTCCCGGCGGAAGTTCGCCGGCAGCTGCCAGAGCACCGGCCCGAGCTTCGGCGTGCCGGCGAGCGGCCGGATCCGCGAGTAGAAGAGCTCGAGGCTCGGCGGCAGGTCGCGCAGCCGCTTGACGTGCGTGACGTAGCGGCTCATCTTGACCGCGAAGACGAATCCGGGCGGGCTTTCCTGCACCCAGTTCGCGACTGCGCTTTCCTTCGGCAGCCGGTAGAAGGTCATGTTCACCTCGACGGTGTCGAAGTGCTCCGCGTAGAACTCGAGCCAGCGGCGCGGTGGCAGCCGAGGCGGGTAGAAGACGCCGTTCCGCCAGTGCTGGTAGTTCCAGCCGGAACAGCCGATCCTGATCACCGCAGCGCGGCGAAGAGCCCGGCGGCGACCTCCGGGGTCGCAGCCGCGACTACGCGGGAGCGCGCCTCGATATCGAGCGGAGCGGCGCCGAACGGAGGCGCCTCGGGCAGGTCGATCGCGAGCCCACGCTCCCGCACGAGGAGCTGCGCCGCGGCGATGTCGACCGAGCGTGCCCCCTTCAGCGAGCAGACCGCGTCCACGCGACCCGCGGCGAGGTGGCAGAGCGAGAGGGCGAGCGAGCCCATGATCCGCAGCCGGTAGGCGATCCCGACCATCGCGGCAGCCTTCTCGGCCACCGACGACGTCAGCGTCGCCTCGAAGGAGAGGATCTCGATCTCCTCCCGCGGCCGCGTCGGCCCGAGGTCCTCGCCGTTCAGCCGCGCGCCGCCGCCGCGCTCCGCCGTCCACTCCTCGCCGGTGCCGAAGTCGTGGACGAAGCCGAA
The DNA here is from genome assembly GCA_963779895.1 of uncultured Actinomycetes bacterium. GTDB lineage: Bacteria > Actinomycetota > Thermoleophilia > Gaiellales > Gaiellaceae > AC-32. The sequence goes on from CAWAAD010000003.1 coordinate 55,223, forward strand.
GACGACGTCGTCCATCGTCTCCCCCTCGGCGATCGCGATCGACAGCGAGAAGAACGGAATTCCGCGCTTGGCGTTGAGCGACCCGTCGATTGGGTCGACCACGATGCGCAGCGGGCCATCCCCTCGAAGCTCGCCGATCTCCTCGGAGACGATCGTCGCGCCGTCGATCGCGCGCAGCCGCTCGAGTATCACCCGCTCGGCTGCCGCGTCGATCGCGGTCGTGTCGTCGCCGCCCTCGCCCGCGCCGACAACGGGCTCGCGCTCAGCCCGCGTCGGCAGGTCCGCCAGCACGCCTTCGACGTCCTCGACCGCCTCGCGGCAGATCGCGAGCCAGGTGTCGCTCAAAGGGGAAGGAAGAGCAGGCCGGAGACGAGCTTCGGATAGAAGTAGGTCGTCTTCTGCGGCATCACGTGGCCCTCTTGCGCCCGCGCGTAGACCTCCTGGACGCGGGCCGGCCGGACGAGCAGTGCACCTTCCGCGTCGCCGCGATCGACCGCGGTGATCGCATCGTCCAGGGACGCCGTGTAGCTGACATCCTCGGGCTTCAGGGCATCGACCAGCTCGACGTCGAGCTGCCCAGCGTCGCCGTGGAGAAGCGCGATCCGCCCGTCTCGCCGGTAGAGGACGCCGTGCGCCTCGTCGTGCGGCTGCCGTTCGAGCTCGCCAAGCGCTTCTTCGACGTCGTCGTGCGTCGGAGCCGGCCCGTTGACGCGCCCGAGCAAGCGGTGCGTCGGGAAGATCGTCAAGCCCGGATCGTCAAGGCTGACGAGCACGGCGAGCACATAGGCGCTCTCGTCCGTGCAGGTCTCCGCGTGATACGCGAGCGCCGTCTCGTAGCGGTGGTGCCCGTCGGCGATCAGGAGCCGCCGGTCCGCGAGGGCCTCGGCGATTCCGTCCGGCCGCAGGCGCCAGAGACGGACGTCTTCGAGCTCGACGTCGGGGTCCCGCTCGGGGCGTCGCGCGGGTGGTGCGCCCTCGTAGAGGAAGAACAGCGGCTCGAGCTGCGCGCGCACTTCTCGCAGCAGGCGCAGGCGGCCCTCCTTCGGGCCGCGGTGTGTCAGCTCGTGCGGCAGGACAACCCGGTTCTCGTAGGGCTCGATGCGCAGCGCGGCAACCAGCCCCTCGCGCGTGCGCGCGACTCCGTCCGGGCCGACGTAGTCCTGCGAGAGCCACCAGTAGCCCGGCTCCTGCTCTTCCTCGAGGACGCCGCCGCCGCGCCAGTCCCGCCAGAGGCGGCCCGCGTCGGGCTCGTCATGCGGCAGCGTCAGGTGGACGACGTTGTACGGATTGCGGGCGCCGAGCTCCTGCCGCTCCTCCGGCGAGATGACGTCGTAGGGGGGTGCGACGAGGGTCTCCAGCGGCCCGGCGCGCTCGCCGTAGCGAACGGCGCGAAACGGCTTGACCTCGGCCATCGCGGGCGAGCCTAGCATCCGGCTCCGGGCCTAGACTCGCCGGGTGGCCGCGATCGAATCCCTCGCCGAGGACCGTGTGGTCGAGGGCGTCTACGCGGTCGCGCGCAAGGAGCGCCGCCGGACGAAGGCGGGCGCACCGTATCTCGCGCTCGAGCTGGTCGACCCGAGCGGGCGGATCGACGCGCGGGTCTGGTCGGACGTCGAGCTGCTGGACGGACGGTTCGCGGAAGGTGACGCCGTCCACGTGCTGGGGCGCGTGGAGCGCTTCCGCAACGGCCTGCAGCTCGAGGTCCGCTCGCTGGAGGCCGCGGAGGCCGATCCCGCCGAGTTCGCGCCCGCGATGCGCCGGGACGCGGACGAGCTCGACGGGTTCTTCGAGTTCCTGGCCGGGGAGATCGCGCACCCGGGCCTGCGCGCGGTGGTCGGCCGCTTCGAGAACGACAAGCAGGTGCGGGCGGACCTGCGCGGGCTGCCGGCCGCTGAGAGCCACCACTCGTACGCCGGCGGTCTCCTGGAGCACACCGTCGGCGTGGCCACGCTCTGCCGGGAGGCCGCGCAACTCCATCCGCGCCTGCGCTCGGACCTGGTCCTCGCGGCGGCGCTGCTCCACGACGTCGGCCGGACCGTCGAGCTTGTCCGCGGGCCGACGTTCCGCCCGACCGAGGAGGGGCGGCTGCTCGGACACGTCCACCTCGGCCTGCGGCTGGTCGAGGAACGCGCGGCGGGGCTCGACACAGAGGCCAGGGCGGAGCTGCTCCACGCCGTCGCGTCCCATCACGAGGCGCGCGCGGCGCGGACTGCCGAAGCCGCCGTTCTCTACCACGCGAACCAGCTCGACTCCGCCGCGGCCACCCGGCCCGTCGACTGAGCTAGACGTTGAAGCGGACGTTCAGCACGTCGCCGTCCGCCACCACGTAGGTCTTCCCCTCGATCCGCTGGAAGCCGCGCCGCGCAACTTCCGCCCTCGAGCCGGCCTCGGCCAGCCTGTCCCACGGGATGACCTCGCAGCGGATGAAGCCGCGCGCGATGTCCGTGTGAATCGTCGCGGCTGCGTCGAGCGCCGTCTCGCCGCGCGTCAGCGTCCAGGCCCGAGCCTCCTTGTCGCTCGCGGTGAAGAACGTGATCAGATCGGCCGTCGCGAAGATCTCTCGCAGGACGGACTGGAGTGCAGACGGGCCTTCGCGGAACTCGGCCGCCTCGTCGGCCGGCAGCTCCGCGAGCTCGGCCTCGAGCTTGAGGTCGATCCCGCCCGCGCCGTTCTCGATCACGACGAGCGGCTTCGTCGTGAGCGGCTCCAGCCCGCCGGGGAGCCGCCCGTCGAGCTCCGAAAGAGGCCGCCCTTCCTCGAGGTGCGCGAGGGCGCGCTCGAGCTCGGCGACCTCTTCCTTCAGCCGAGGGTCGCCGGACTTGGCCTGCGTTCGAACGCGCTGGAGGCGACCCTCGACGTGGTCGCTGTCGGCGACGACCATCTCCAGGAGGAGCGCCTCGCGGTCTGCCGCCGGGTCGCGCGTCCCGGAGAAGCCGTCCACGACTCCGAGCAGCGCCTCCACCTGGCGGAGGTTGCCGAGCAGCGCCGGGCCGGCGCCCGGCACGTCGACGACATCAAGCGTTGCCGGCGTCACCTTGGCCGAGCGTTCGACCTGCGCGACGGCCTCGAGCCGCGCGTCCGGGATGGCGACGGTGCCGGCGGGCCCGTGGCCCCCGGTCAGCGCCGCGAACAGCGTGGAGCGGCCGGCGCCGGGAAGCCCCACGATTCCAACTCTGAGCATGTCCCCGCTAGCTTGACGGCATCTGCTTCTGCAGGGAGGCGAGCGCGCGGTGCTGGAGCGACTTCACGGCGCCCTCGGACTTGCCGAGGATTGTCGCCGCGTCGCCGTTCGAGAAATTGAAGACGAACTTGAGCGTGAGCACCTGCTTCTGCTCGGGCGAGAGGTTCTCGAGCAGCTCGAACATGCTCTGCCGACCCATCGCCTCGAAGGCGGCGTCCTCGGCCGAGCTCTCCTCGAGCTCCTTCCGGCTCGGGGACCTCCTCCTCGGGCTGCCACCGCTTCGACGCCCGGAAGTGGTCCATCGCCAGGTTGTGGGCGATCCGGAAGAGCCACGCCGAGAACGGCGCCGACTGCCAGCGGAAGCGGCCGATCGCCTCGAGCATCCGCAGGAACGTCTGCGTCGTCAGGTCCTCGGCGTCGTGCCGGTTGCCGACGCTCAGGTGCAGGTAGCCGTAGATGCGGTCGAAGTGGAGCAGGTACAGCTCCTCGAGCGCCGCGCGCTCGCCCTGCTTTGCCCGCGTGACGAGCTCGCGCAACTCGGGCCGCCGCGCGGCAGCACTCGGCGAGGATGCGGGCATGAGCCAGGCATGCCCGGCCGGCGGCTGCTTTTAACTACGCCGGGGTGAAGCCGACCCGCGACTCGCGCTTGAACCGCTTGACGTAGACGATCTTTCCGAGCGCGACCGTGTACAGGCCGTCCTCCGCTTCGAGCGGGAAAGCGCCGGTGCCGCCGCTCTCGAGTGCACGCTCGAGCTCCTGCGCGATCTCCGGCGCGACGACCACGGCCAGCACCTGGCCGCCGTCGAAGGCGACCTCGACCCTGATGTCCTCAGCCAACGCTCACCACCTCCGCGAGCACTCCGTGGAGCGTGTCCGGGTGGACGAACGCGACCTCGAGCCCGAAGAGCCCGCGCCGCGGCCGCTCGTCGATCAGCTGCGCCCCCTGCGCGGAGAGGTCACTCAGCGCCCGGCCCACGTCCTCGACCTCGTAGGCGACGTGGTGCATCCCGGGACCGCGCTTGGCGAGGAACTTCCCCACCGGAGTCTCTTCGCCGAGCGAGGCAAGCAGCTCGACGCGGCCGGCGCCGATCCGCAGCGACGCGGCCTCGACCCCCTGCTCCGGGACGGTCTCGCGGTGTTCCAGCTCGGCGCCGAACAGGCGCTCGTAGGTCGCGACCGCCTCGTCGAGATCCTCGACCGCTACGCCGAGGTGATGGATTCCGTGCGGCTCCATGCCGCCGATGCTATCGGCTCACTCCGCGGCGACGATGCGCACGGTCCCGGCGGTCTCCGAGGAGTGCGACTCCGCTTCGGTGCCCTCGAGGAGAACCGCCAGCTCGTCCTTGTCGAGCGTCTCCTTCTCGAGCAGGGCAAGCGCGATCCGGTCGAGAGCCGGGCGGTGCTTCTGCAGCAGGCGGAGCGCTACCTCGAAGGCCTCGTCCGTCAGCCGCGCCTGCTCCTGGTCGCGCATGCTCTTGGTCTCCTCGGAAAGTGCGTAGTTGTCGGCGCGCATCGTCCGCGAGTTGCTGGCGTTCGACATCCCGAACTCGAAGACCATCGCGCGCGCGAGCTCGGTCGCCTTCTCGAGGTCGTTCGCGGCGCCGTTCGTGATCCGCCCGAAGACGACCTGCTCTGCGGCCCGTCCGCCCAGGTAGACCGACAGCAGGTCCTCGAACTCCTCCGTCGTGTGCAGGTAGCGCTCCTCGGTCGGCAGGTTGAGCGTGTAGCCGAGCGCCGAGCCGCGCGAGATGATCGTCACCTTGTGCACGGGGAGCAGGTCGCCGGTCAGGTGCGACATCACGGCGTGGCCGGCCTCGTGGTAGGCGAGGATCCGCCGCTCCTTCTCGGTCACCACGCGCCGCTGCTGGAGCCCTGCGACGACGCGCTCCATCGCATTCTCGAAATCCGCCTTGCGGATCAACTCCTGGCTGGACCGCCCGGCGATGATCGCCGCCTCGTTGGCGATGTTCTCGAGCTCCGCGCCGGTTAGGCCGGAGGTCTGGCGCGCCACCGAGTGCAGGTCGACGTCGTGGGCCAGGGGCTTTCCGCGCGTGTGCACCCTGAGGATGTCCTCCCGCCCGGCGAGGTCGGGCGCGGCAACGAGTACCTGGCGGTCGAAGCGGCCGGGACGGAGCAGCGCGGCGTCGAGATCCTGGAGCCGGTTCGAGGCGCCCATCACGATCACCTGCTCGCGGGCCTCGAAGCCGTCGAGCTCGACGAGGAGCTGGTTCAGGGTCTGATCCTGCTCGCGCGAGAAGCCGTGGCCGGTGCGCTGCGCCCCAACGGCGTCGAGCTCGTCGATGAAGATGATCGCAGGGGCGTTTTTGCGCGCCTCTTCGAAGAGCTTCCGGATCCGAGCGGCGCCGAGACCGGCGAACATCTCCACGAACGCCGACGCGCTCTGGGCGAAGAACTTGGCCCCGGCCTCGCCGGCGATCGCCTTCGCGAGCAGGGTCTTCCCCGTGCCGGGCGGTCCGTAGAGGAGGATGCCCTTCGGGACACGCGCTCCCAACCGCCCGAAACGGATCGGGTCGCTCAGGAAGTCGATCACCTCGCGCAGCTCCTCCTTGGCCTCGTCGAGCCCGGCGACGTCGTCCCAGGAGACGTTCGCCTCAGAGGTGATCGTCTTCGCGGCAGTCACCCGCGGCATCACCTGCAGCGTGCGCCACAGGATGTACACCATCAGGATCAGGAGCACGCCGAAAAGCAGCGGTAGCCAGTTCGCGAACTCGTCGCGGAACACCGTCAGCCCATGCATCCCATCTAGTTATGGTCGGCTTTGAAGCGCGCGTCAACCGGCGCGCGTGCCGACGATCGCCGCCGTCTCGGGCGTCGTCAGGACCTCGAGCGCCACGACTTCCGGATGGTTGAGCCAGAACTCGCGCACCGGATCGTGTTCGGCGCGACCCGGGGTGAGGTCGTCCATGACTACGGTGGCGCCCGGCGCGAGGAGCCCGACGACGTCCTCGCCGTCGACCTCCGGGTGCTGCTTGCCGCCGCCGTCGTAGAACAGCAGGTCGAACGGCGCCTCCGGCGGCATCAGCTCGTGCCAGTCGCCCTGGAGCACGCGCACGTTCTCGTCCTCGGCGAACAGCTCCGCCGCGGCCTCCGCGAGCGCGGGATCGAGCTCCACGGTCACGAACGGAACCGGGGGCGGGAGCGCCGAGACGATCCACGCGGCGCCGACCCCGCAGCCGGTGCCCAGCTCGCCGACACGCGTGCGGCCCCGCCCGGAGGCGAGCACGTGCAGCAGGCGCCCGACCTCGGGGATGGACGAATGGGTGAAGCCGAGGCGGCGCTCGAGCTCGAGCGCCCGCGTCACCAGGGCTGGCTCCTGCACGTCTCTAGACTAGGCGCCGTGCTCCCGGTTCCCTCGCACTTCCAGCCGGAGAGGGTCGGCGAGGTCTGGCGCGTCGAGTACGAGACGCGCGCCCGGGAAGCCGAGGCCTGGGCCGGCGAGCACGGGCTGCGCCCGGCCGCAGAGGACGCTCCGCGGATCTGCCTGATCGCGGTCGACGTCCAGAACACGTTCTGCATTCCGGGCTTCGAGCTGTTCGTCGCCGGCCGCTCCGGGACGGGCGCCGTCGACGACAACCGCCGCCTCTGCGAGTTCCTCTACCGCAACCTCGACGCGGTCACACAGGTGGTTCCGACGCTGGACACGCACCAGGCGATGCAGGTCTTCCACGCGCTCTGGCTCGTCGACGAGGAGGGCAACCATCCGGAGCCGTACACGCTCGTCTCCGCGGAGGACGTGGCGGAGGGCCGCTGGCACGTCGATCCCGGCGTCGCGGGAGCGCTGGGCCTCGACGCCGACTACGCGGAGCGCCACCTGGCGCACTACACGCGCGCGCTCGAGCAGAGCGGCAAGTACCAGCTCACGATCTGGCCGTATCACGCGCTCCTGGGCGGGATCGGGAACGCGCTCGTGTCCGCCGTCGAGGAGGCGATCTTCTTCCACGCGATCGCACGCCGCTCGCAGCCGGACTTCCAGCCGAAGGGCCGCTCGCCGCTGACGGAGCACTACTCGGTGCTCGGCCCCGAGGTCACGCGCGGCCCGGACGGCGAGCCGCTCGGCGAGCGCAACTCGCCCCTGTTCGAGAAGCTGTTCGCATTCGACGCGGTCGTGATCGCGGGACAGGCCAAGAGCCACTGCGTGGCGTGGACGATCGACGACCTGCTCGGCTCGCCCTACCCCGGCCTCGCGGAGAAGGTCTACCTGCTCGAGGACTGCACTTCGCCCGTGGTCGTTCCGGGCGCCGACTACACCGCCGACGCGGATGCGGCGTTCGAACGCTTCGCGGAAGCGGGGATGCACATCGTCCGCTCGACCGACCCGATCGAGACCTGGCCCGGGGTCGGCGCGTCGGCACCTTCCTGAGCCGCTTGCGAGCCGACTACGGACCGGAGGGGCGGAGGCAGCCGTAATCGTCTTGCATGGGGATCAGGCGAATAGCAGCGGTCTGCCTGGTGTGTGCCCTCGGAACGGTGCTGACCAGCTCGGCCAGCCCGAATGCGGGCCGAGGAGACTGCGGACCGGTGCTTTGCCTCCGCGGCGGGCGAGGCTGGTTCGGTTCGGTCGGGCCCGGCGTCGTGAACGGACGTCCCGCCGCCTGGGTACTCGTCGGCAACTTCTGGTTCCGGGCCGATGCGGCGGGGCACGAAGGGTCACCCTCCATACCTCGGGCGAAAGTGATGATCGCGTTCAGCGACTTTCCGGTCGTGGGGGACATCCGCACGCTGGCGCCGCGTCACCCACCTTCGACTTCCATCAAGGCGCTCGACGACAAAGCGACGGGTCGCATGGCACGTGCGCTTCGCGGGGAGAGCCGTCTCTGTAGACGTCAAGTTCGGCTCTTGGCCGAGCATCCGCATGTGGCGCCTTGCCAACCGGAAGCTCGGAGCGGTTCGCCGCAAGCAGCCGTAACAACGCCGTTCGGTATCCGACGCCCTACGCTTCGCGCCCCGCACCGAGGGACGTGCTAGGCGTCGTACTGGCCGCCGAGCTCCGCCGCCTGGGGCTTACCTTTGTGCCCTGCTTCTTGAAGGATCGCCGGGACCTCTGGGTCGGAGACGAAGTTCTGCCAGCCCTCCGCATCCCAGTCGAAGAGCACCCAGACCCGGTCTTCTTCATTGGGATCGCGAAAGACGGTCGAACCCTTGGACCCGTGCTGTTTTCGCTTCTCGGTGCCCTTGGTCGAGAAGATTCCCAGGAAGCGGTCGAAATCCTCGACCTTCGTCGTTGCCAGAATCATCTAACTCCTCCTTTGTGGCGTCGCGGCGAATCCACTGCTGAGGCAGCATCTCACGCCTAGCCAGGTCGCGCTCCCTGCGGGAACGTCCTCTCCCCCGGAGGCCCGCTGCCTACCGGAGCCGGCGGCGGACGATCGCCCGCTTGGGCGTCTCCTGCGTGACCTCGAACTCGTGCTCGGCGAAGAGGTCGACATGGCCCATGTAGTCGTCCTTCTTGAAGCGGTGCGGGTAGGCCTCGACGGCCGTTGCCGCTCGTGCCCGCGCGTGATTCAGCGCACCTTCGAGCAGCACTCCGCGGATGCCCTCCCGCTGGCGCGGCCGGTCGACGACGAAGCAGACGATCGACCAGACGCCCTCGTCCTCGTCTTGGGGCCGGTACTGCGGCGACCGAAGTAGGGCTCCGTACTGCTCGCGCGGCGCGATCGAGATCCAGCCGACGGGCTCGTCGCCGTCGTAGGCGAGCAGGCCGGGCTCAGTCTCCGGCCCGCACGAGCGAAGCCATCGCCCGCTTCTTCGGCGTCCCGTGCTCGAGCGAACGGTCCCGCCAGTACATGCACCAGCACCCGTACGCGGGCACGTTCCGGTGGCCGCCCCGCGGCCCTCGCCGCTCGAAGAGATCGGCCAGATCGGGCCAGCGCTCCTCCGTCACCGGAGCGACCCGGAGTGCGCTCACTCCACGAGCTCGAGGCGCGGGTTCGCGCGGAAGCGGCGGCCGGCCTTCGCCGACGGACGCCCGTCTGTCATCACGATGTCGGCCGTGAAGTCGTTCTCCCCGCGGATCAGGGCCGAGCCGACCCCGTAGGAGTCGACCGGCACACCGAGCCGCTCGAACTCGCGGATCCGCTCGACGGTGAAGCCGCCGGAGGCGACGATCTTGACGTGCTCGAAGCCGTCGCGGTCGAGCGCGTCCCGCACCTTGTGGACGAGGCGCTCGTTGACGCCGCGCGGGTCGAAGTCGCCCAGCTCGTCCCAGAGCGAGCGGTCGACGAGCTGGCCGGAGGTGTCGAGCCGGACTCCCCAGAGGCGCGGGCCGAGGGCGCGCGCGACCTCGAGCGCGGTCTTGACGGAGTCGTTCTCGAAGTCGACCAGGACGGTGATGTTGATCTCGGGATCGAGGTTCTCTGCGAACTTGGTCGCGGCGAGCACCGTGTTTCCTCCGTAGGAGGCGATCAGCGAGTGCGGGACGGTCCCGACCCCCCGGCCGCCCCACCAGGAGGCCTGCGCCTCGGAGGTGACGCCGATCTCGGTGCCCATCACGCGCCCCGCGACGTAGGCCGCGTAACCGTCGCCGGTCTGGACGCGGTGGTGGTCGTGGCGGGCGGGCATGAAGATGATCGGCTTTCCGTTCGCCGCCTCGAGCACGCGCACGACGTTGGTCGTGATCAGCGTGCGACGGGCGAGCACGCCCAGGTAGACGGTCTCCAGGTGCGCGAAGCCCGTGTAGTCGCCCTCGATCGTCAGCACCGGCTCGTAGGGATCCAGGGGGTCGCCGTCGTAGAGCGCATGGACGGTCAGGTCGTCCCAGTCGTCGGCGCAGAGCGTCAGGATCGCGATCGCCTCGTCGATTCCTCCGAGCCTGGAATGGTGCTTCTGGAAAACCTGCATCACGACCCGCGGGTGACGCCCGTCGCGGAGAAGCGCCTCTCGCGTGTGGTTGAAGTACGCGTCGGTGTAGTAGCCCTCCCGCATCTTCTCGACGGGAAGCTCGAAGACCTGCGGCGGCAGGCGCCTAGTGCTGGTCCGCTCCATCGCTCTCGGCGGCATGCTCGAGCGCTAGGCAGGCGGCGAGCGCGGCTTCGGCGACCTCGAGCTGCTCCGCGCTCGGCTCCGCGGTCGCGAGCCGGTGCTGGAGCTCGTGCCCCGGGCGCGCGAGCGCGCGGGCGAGCGGCTTGTCCGGGTTGCGCACCATCCAGCCGAAGATCTCGGTCGAGGCGGCAAGCGCCCCGAGCTGGGCCGTCATGCGCGCCGGGGTGCGCAGGGCCCCGGGCACGCGGGTGACGAGCGCGTTGCCGACGGCCGAGGTTGCGAGCAGGGGGCCGAGCATGTGCGAGCCGCAGCGCTCGTGCTCGCGCTCGCGCCGCTCGCCGTGCTCGTAGCTCCCGATCGAGATGTGCTCGGCGCCATGGTAGGCGGCCAGATCGGACCCGCGCAGGGCGAGGGCGGCTGGCACAGCGGAGACCAGCCCGCTGATCAGCTCACGCGCGAGGGGCGCCAGCCTGCTCGAGGTCTTGACCGCACGGACCGTGATCGCGCTCGCGAGCATCGCCCCGAGCACGGCCGGGCGCTGGAAGGGAAGCCGGGCCTCGGGCAGCCGGCGTCGCACCACAGGCAGGAGCGCGAAGATCTCCGCGATGCGCGCCGGGCCGCGCAGGAGCGAGGACTCGACCCGGCTCGAACGCAGGCGCTTGTAGTCCGAGACGACCTTCAGCTCGCCGTCCTCGGTGCGGACCGCACAGGCCCAGGCGTTCGGGCCGTGCACGAGCACGCCGTTCTGCAGGGCCATCCCGCCCAGGCGGATCTTTTCCCGGTCGTCAGCCATCGCTGAGAGCCTAGCCAGAGAGCGTGCGCGCGACGTGGCGGAAGCAGTCCACGCCGAGCTCGAGGTCCTCGACCGCGATCCGCTCGTCCGCCGAGTGGATGAGGCGTGCGGCGACCTGCGAGTCCATGGTCCGCATCGGGAAGAAGCCGTAGGCAACCGTGCCGAAGGCCTCCCGCAGCCAGTGGCTGTCGGTGAACCCCGGGACGCAGATCGGCACCGGGGCGGCGCCGGGCTCGACCTCCGAGACGAAGCTCTCGACCGCCGCCCAGAGCGGCGTCTCGAGCGGCGAGCGCGTGCCGCCCCGCCCTTCGATCCACTCGAATTCGTAGTCACCCTCGCCGAGCACCGAGCGGACGATCTGCTCCACCTCGGCCTGCGTCTGCTCCGGCAGCAGCCGGCAGTCGACGACGACCTCGCAGACGGACGGGACGACGTTCCGCCGCTCGGAGGCCGAGATCATCGTCGGCGAGAGCGTGAACGAGAGCAGCGGCTCGAGCAGCTCGGCCGTGAACGGGTCGAGTCCGCGCGTCAGCTCCAGCGCCTCGGCCGGCTCCAGCTTCTCGCCGGCGATCGTCTCGATCAGGGCCTCGGTCTCCGGCCCGAGGCGAAGTTCCGGGCGGTATGCGGCCAGCCGCTCGATCAGCGGCGCCGCCTTCGCGAGGGCGTTGTCCGCGATCCCCGGCATCGAGGCGTGACCGGCCCGGCCGTGCACGCGTAGGCGGAACGGAGAGCTCATCTTCTCGGCGGTCGAGCAGAGGTAGAAGGCGCGCCCGGCCAGCTCGATCCGCTCGCCGGCGCCCTCGTTCAGTGCGTAGTCGGAGCGGACGGCGTCCGGGTGCTCGCGGCAGAGCCAGGCCAGCCCGACGTCGTCGCCCACCTCCTCGTCGGCGGCCGCGGCGAAGATCAGGTCGCCCCGCGGCCGGAACCCCTCCCGCGCGAGCGAGGCGATCGCCACCGCGCTCGCCGCGACCTCGCCCTTCATGTCGAGCGCGCCTCGGCCCCACACCTCTCCGTCTCGGAGCTCGCCCGACCACGGGTCGACCTGCCACTCGGCGGGGTTGGCGACGACGGTGTCCGTGTGCGAGAGCAGCAGCAGGCTCGGGCCCTCGCCGCTCCCCGGCAGGCGCGCGACCAGGTTCGCCCGCTCCGGCACCTTCGCGTACAGCTCGGCCTCGACACCGCTGCCGGCCAGGTAGTCGCGGAGCAGCTCCGCCGCGGCGGTCTCGTTGCCCGGCGGGTTGACGGTGTCGAGGCGGATCAGCTCCTGGAGGAGCTCGACTGCCTCGTCGCGGAGCGCGCTCAATCCTCTTCGTTCGCGAGCTGCGTGAGCCGGTTCCGGGCCTGCCAGAGCTCCGGGTAGAACCGCTGCTTGATCAGCCCGCCCAGGAACTCGACCGGCGTCCCCTGGGTGCCGACCACCTGGTCTCCGATCACGCGCGCGACGACCAGGTAGTGGCGCATCCGCCAGAGGGAAACCTGCTCGTCCCAGGCGATCAGGAGCTCCGCGAGCTGGTACAGGTCCTCGTGCTCCCGCCCCTGCCGGTAGAGCTCGACCACCGTCAGGCCGCGTTCGCGCAGGAGCGCCGAGAAAGCCTGCCCGAGCTCGGGGGTGACGCGCCTGATCTCGCGGAAGCCGGGCGAGTCGAACCCGCTGCCGTGCCCGAGCACCTTGCGGATCGTCTGGTACTCCCACGGCGACATCTGCTCGAGCATGTCGAGCTGCGCGATCACGTACTGGACGGCCAGGACCGAGCGGCGGAGAAGGCGCGCGGCCGCGTGCGTGTCGCGCCGCTCGACCAGTCGGGTCGCCTCCTCGGCCTCGTTCCAGGCGAGCTTGAGCCAGAGCTCGGAGGCCTGGTGCACCGTCTGGAAGAGCAGCTCGTCGCGGTGCGCCTGCTCGTCGGGTGTCTTCTGCAGCGCGAGCAGCTCGTCCGTCCGCAGGTAGCGCTCGTAGTCGTTCGCGCCCTCGCCGGGGAGAATCGGCTGGGTGAAGTCCTCCACCGCCATCAGCGGGGCGGCTCGAAGAGATAGATCTCGTAGCCGTCCGGGTCGACGACCTGCACCGCGGCGCCCCAGTCGTCGCGCATCGTCTCCTTCACGCTCACACCGGCGCCGCGAAGCCGCTCTGCCGCGGCATCGACGTCCTCGACCTCGAGGCTGACCTGGACCGTTCCGGAAGAGAGCTCGCCGATTCCCTCGTGCGCCCTGTGCAGCGCGAAGCGGGTGGCGCCGAGCGAGGCCTCCTGCCAGTCCTGGTCGCCCTCGAGCGGAATGCCGAGCAGGTCGCGGTAGAACGCCACCGACCGCTCCATCTCGGACACGTAGAGGTAGACGACGTTGATCCTGCTGACCAGCGGCCCGACGGCGGTACTCACCGGACGGAGCATACTTCCTCGTCCATGAGCGACCTGTTCGCCGACGCCGCCCGCGAGCGGATCAACGAGCTCGCGCCCCTCGCCCTCCGGATGCGCCCCCGGACGCTCGAGCAGTTCGTCGGGCAGAAGGAGGTTCTGGGCGAGCGGTCGGCGCTGCGGCTCGCGATCGCCGAGGACCGGGTCGGCTCGATGATCCTCTTCGGTCCGCCGGGGACCGGGAAGACGACGCTCGCGCGAATCGTCGCGGAGACGACCGGCTCCGCGTTCGAGGAGCTCTCCGCGGTCTCGGCCTCGGTCTCCGACGTGCGCGCGGTGCTCGCGCGGGCCCGCGACCGGCTCGGCGGGTCGGGGCAGCGCACGATCCTCTTCCTCGACGAGATCCACCGCTTCAACAAGGCCCAGCAGGACGCGCTCCTGCCGGCGGTCGAGGAGAGCCTCGTGACGCTGATCGGCGCAACGACCGAGAACCCGTACTTCGAGGTCAACTCGGCGCTCCTCAGCCGCTGCCAGATCTACGAGCTCGAGCCTTTGAGCGAGGAGGAGCTGGCGCTGATCGTCCGGCGCGGGGCCGAGGAGCTCGGCACGGAGATCGAGGACTCGCTCGTCGCACTCGTCGCGCGGCGGGCCGGCGGCGACGCTCGCAACGCGCTCAACATCCTCGAGCTAGCGGTGCAGACCGCCCGCGCAGAAGGCGTGGCGCCGGCGGAGGAGCACGTCGAAGACGCCGCCCGCAAGCGCCCGCTCGTCTACGACAAGGGCGGAGACGCCCACTACGACTTCATCTCGGCGTTCATCAAGTCGATGCGCGGCTCCGACCCCGACGCCGCCGTCTACTACCTGGCCGCGATGCTGGAGGGCGGCGAGGACGCGCGCTTCGTCGCGCGGCGGATGATCGTGCTCGCCTCGGAGGACATCGGCAACGCCGACCCGCGGGCACTGCTCGTCGCGGTTGCGGCCGCCCAGGCGGTCGAGCACGTCGGCCTGCCGGAAGCGCGCCTGAACCTGGCGCAGGCGGCGATCTATCTCGCGCGGGCGCCCAAGTCGAACGCGTCCTACGTCGCGCTCAAAGAGGCCGCGGCAGACGTGCGCGAGCACGGCCAGGTGCGCCCACCCCGGGCCCTGCGCGGTACCGGCTATCCCGGCGCGCGTAAGCTCGGCCGGGGCGAGGGCTACGTCTACCCGCACGACGATCCGCGCGGGTTCGAGGTCGACTACCTTCCGGAGCAACTACGCGGAAAGACCTATTACCGGCCCTCGGGGTCGGGCGAGGAGGAGGTAGACGATGGCGACTGAGAAGACTGCACGGGCAACCTGGGAAGGCACGCTCGCCGAAGGTCGCGGGCAGATCAGCGTCGGGAGCGGCGCCATCACCGACCTGGCGGTGACCTGGAAGGACCGCGCCGAGGGTGGGGAGGGAACGAGCCCCGAAGAGCTGATCGCGGCGGCCCACGCGAGCTGCGTGCTGATGGCGCTCGCGGGTGGTCTCGCCCGGGCCGGCACGCCGCCGACGAAGCTCGAGTCGGAAGCGCGGACGACCTTCGACAAGGTCGGCGAGGGCTTCGGCATCACTCGGATCGAGCTCACGATCCGCGGCGAGGTCGACGGCCTGGACGACGAGGGTTTCCGTCAGGCCGCCGAGGGCGCCAAGGAGAACTGCCCGGTTTCGCAGGCCCTCAAGGGGAACGTCGAGGTCACGCTCGACGCGAGCCTGGCCTAGTCCGAGCCGCGCTCGATCCTGCGCGCGGCCATCTCGCCGAAGTCGGCGCCGCCCATGGCGCGGTAGGCGTTGGCCGCCTTCTGGGTGTCGTACTCGGTGCGGCGGAACTCGAACTCGCCGTCGTAGGTCGCCCAGGCGGCGCGGCGGTCGCCGTCGAGCGGCATCCCGACGCTGCCGGGATTGACGAGCGTCGTGCCGTTCGGGCCGGGCCGGCGGAACTGCTGGTGGCTGTGCCCGAAGACGATCGTCCGATCGCGCACGCCTGCGAGCATCCGCGCCTCGTCCTCCTGCGGCTCGGGAGCGAAGCTCTCGACGTCCGAGAGCGGCGAGCCGTGGACATAGAGCACGCCGTCGAGCTCGGCCTGGGCCGGGAGCCCGTAGAGCCAATCCACCACGTCGTCCAGCAGCCCGCCGGTGAAGAGCTCGTAGGAACTCATCACCTCGGGCCGGTCGAGCGGCGGCTCCCGCAGCCAGCGCTCGCCGTTCCCGCGGATCCAGGTCGCGTTCTCGAGCTCGCGCAGGCGCGCCAGGGTCTCCAGCGGCCAGGGGCTCGGCGTCCCGTAGTCGCCGCCGAGGAGCCACCGGTCGACGCCTGCACGCTCGGCGTCCGCGAGCACCTCGTCGAGCGCCGGCAGGTTCCCGTGGATGTCGTAGAGCACGCCGAGCACGGCGGGGTAGTCTCACCGACGTGAAGATCGTCTGCCTGGTCAAGCAGGTTCCGCGCGGGGACGCGATCGAGTTCGACCAGGAGACGAAGTCGCTGAAGCGCGAGGGCGTTCCGCTCGAGCTGAACCGCTTCGACGCTTTCGCGGTGGCGCACGCGGCCCGGTTGCGGGACGAGCTCGGCGGCGAGGTGGTCGCGATGACGATGGGACCGCCGCAGGCCGAGGAGGCGCTGCAGCTCGCTCTCGCGCTCGGCGCCGACCGCTGCATCCACCTCTCCGACCGGCTGTTCGCGGTCGCCGACACGCTCGGAACCTCCCGGACGCTCGCGCTCGCGATCCAAAGGGAAGGAGCGGATCTCGTTCTCTGCGGCCGCAAGACGCTCGACTCGGAGACGTGGCAGGTGCCGCCGGAGGTGGCCGCCTTCCTCGATTGGCCCCAGGCCACGAACGTCGTCTCCTTCGAGCCCGCCGACGGCAGACTGCGCGCGCGCCGTCTCGGGGACGAGGGCGAGGAGGTGTACGAGCTGGAGCTGCCTGCCGTCTGCTCGGTCGCGCTGCCGCCGGAGGGAGCGTCGCTCGACGTCGAGCCCACCGACGGCAGGATCGACGTCTGGACGGCGGCAGACCTCGGAGTGGACGAGCGGCTCGTGGGCCAGCGCGGGTCGCCGACACGGGTGCTCGCCGTGCGCGACGTCTCGCCCGAGCGCGCGCGCGAGCTGTACACGGATCCGGCGCAGGCGGCCGCGCGCGTGCGGGAGCTGCTCGCCGAACGAGCGCCGGCGGCCTCTGCGTGGGAGAAGCCCGAGCGGCTGGGCGAGCAGCCCGGCGCCTCGTACGAGTGCTGGTCGGTCGTGGAGCTCGTCGAAGGCCGGCCGGCCCGCGTCTCGCTCGAGCTGCTGGCGAAGGGACGCGAGCTCTCGGGGAAGCTCGGCGGGCGCAACGTCGCCCTCGTGCTCGGGCACGATCTGGCCGGGGCCGCGCGCGAGGCGGCCAGGCACGGCGCCGACGCGGTGGTCACCGTGGACGACCCGCTGCTCGCGCAGTACGAGCCGGAGCTGTGGGCGAACGCGCTCCGGCAGGTCCTCGAGCGCGAGCAGCCACACGTCCTCCTGATCCCTGCGACCAGCCGCGGCCGCGACTACGGCCCGCGAGCCGCCGGCCTGCTCGAGCTCGGCATGACCGGGGACTGCGTCGACCTCGGGATCGACCGCGCCGGACGGCTGATCCAGTTCAAGCCCGCGTACGGCGGCAACATCGTCTCGGTGATCATGGGCGCGACCACGCCGCAGCTCGCGACCGTACGGCCGAGGATGTTCGAGCCGCTCGAGCCGCGCGACGGGGGCCCCGTCGAGGTCCGGAAGCTTGCTCTCGACGGCCTCCCGGGAGCACGCTCCCATCTGATCGAGCGCACCGACGATGCCGCCTACGAGCTGGACGAGGCTGAGATCGTGCTCGCCGCCGGCGCCGGGGTCGGCGAGGCCATGGACGAGCTGGAAGCGGCGGCGAACGAGCTCGGCGCCGCAGTAGGTGGAGACCGCGGCGCCCGCGAGGCAGGGCTCGTCCCGGAGAGCCGCCGCCTCGGACTGCTGGGCCGCGCCGTCGCGCCGCGCCTCTACGTCGCAGTCGAGACGAACGGCGACTTCGAGCATGCGGCCGCATCGGTCAAGGCCGCTGTGATCGCCGTCTTCAAGAGCTCGACCGAGCCCGTGGCGGGCAGCGCAGACGTCGCGGTCGCCGGCGACTGGCGCGAGACGCTCCCGCGGTTCGCCCAGGCACTCAACGCGGGCGGCTGATGCTCCTCCACCTGCACGAATGGGGCGACCCGACAGCTCCGCCGCTCGTCTGCCTGCACGGCGTCTCCGCCCACGGCCGGCGCTACCGGCGGCTGGCGGAGGAACGGCTCGCGGGACATTTCCGCGTGCTCGCCCCCGATCTGCGCGGGCATGGGCGGTCGAGCTGGGAGCCGCCGTGGAACCTGGCCACGTTCCTCGCAGACGTGGTGGAGACGACGGACGCGGCGGGCGTCGAGCGTGCTGACTGGGTCGGCCACAGCTTCGGCGGGCGGCTCGTGCTGGAGCTCTGCGCCCAGGCGCCGGAGCGGGTCGCGCGCGCCGTCTTGCTCGACCCGGCCATCGACATCCTCCCGCACGTCGGCCTCGACTTCGCCCAGGACGCAGCGCTTGACCAGTCCTTCGCCAACCCGGACGAGGCGATCGAGGCCCGCCTTGGGACCGGCGCCGCGACGCCACGCGAGCACGTCGAGGAGGAGGCGCTCGAGCACCTCGAGCGGAGCGCGGACGGGCGCCTGCGCTGGCGGTACTGCCGCGCGGCCGTCGTGAGCGCGTACGGCGAGCTCTGCACGGAGCCGCCGCCGCCGACTGTGCTGCCGAACCCATCCCTCATCGTCCACGCCTCGCAGTTCGGCCTCGTGCGGGAGGAGCAGCTCGCCGAGTACGAGCAGGCGCTGGGAG
This sequence comes from uncultured Actinomycetes bacterium, assembly GCA_963779895.1. Lineage (GTDB taxonomy): Bacteria > Actinomycetota > Thermoleophilia > Gaiellales > Gaiellaceae > AC-32. The sequence continues at coordinate 73,424 of CAWAAD010000003.1, forward strand.
AGCGCCTCGAGGTCACCGAAGTCCCGGGCGGGCACATCGTCTACTGGGACGCGTACGAGCAGACGGCCGAGGCGCTGGAAAAGTTCCTCGTCTGAGGGCGCGGGAGATCTCACAAGATGCGCGCGCCGAGGGCGCTCGCGACCAGCTCGACCGCCAGCTTCGCGGTCTCGTTCTCGCGGTCGAGGATCGGGTTCACCTCGACCACCTCGAGCGAGCCGGCGAGCCCGGACTCGGCGACGAGCTCCATCGCCAGGTGCGCCTCGCGGTAGGAGAGGCCCCCGCGCACCGGCGTGCCCACCCCCGGCGCCACTTCCGGGTCGAGCACGTCCAGGTCGAGGCTGACGTGCACGAACCCGTCGCCGGCGACGTGCTCCAATGACTCCTGCATGGCCGTCTCGACCCCGATCCGGTCGAGGTCGCTCATCGTGAAGACGCACGCGTCGAGCTCGGCAAGCAGCTCACGCTCGGCGCGGTCCAGCGCGCGAACACCGACCAGCGCGAGGCGCCCAGGATCGACTGCGGGCAAGCGGAATGCCGGCTTGTCGAACTCCGGCCCGGCCAGGCCGAGCGCGGCCGCGAGCGGCATCCCGTGGACGTTTCCGGTCGGCGAGGTGTCCGGACGGTTGAGATCGCCGTGCGCATCGAGCCAGAGCACGCCGCCGACGCCCTTCGCGCGGGAGAGCCCGCCGAGCGTGCCGAGGGCGACGGAGTGATCGCCGCCCAGCACGAGCGGCAGGTACCCGCCCTCGACCGCCCGCCCGACGAGCTCGGCCACGCGCTCGCACGTCTCCAGGATCTCGGGCAGGAAGCGGGTGCGTTCGTCCTCGATCGCGCTGGCCTCCGCGACGGCCGTCACGACGTTGCCCCAGTCTTCGCACCGGCCGCCGAGCCCCTCGATTCGCGCCTTCAGCCCCGCGTAACGGACGGCCGACGGGCCCATGTCGACCCCGCGCCGTCCCGAGCCGAGATCGAGCGCGGCGCCGATGATCGCCACCGCCTGCGCGTTTTCCTGGGTTCCCATCCGGGCAAGGCTAACTCCGTAGCGCAGATGGCGAATTCCCCCCAACCGCCGCCGAAGGCTCGGATCCGCGTGCTGATCGCCGACGACGATCGCCCGTTCCGTGACTCGCTACGCGATCTGATCGAACGGCAGCCCGAGCTCTCGGTCGTCGGCGCCGCAGGCGACGGGCTCGAGGCGATCCAGCTCGCCGAGAGCCTCGACCCTGACGCCGTCGTGCTCGACGTCCACATGCCGCTCCTCGACGGAGTCTCGGCGGCCGCCCGTCTACGCCGCGATCATCCGAACGTCTGCCTGATCGCGCTGACGGGCGACGAGGCGCCGGATCTTCACCATGCGCTGCGCCACGCGGGCGCGGACGAGGTGCTCCTGAAGAACCGACTCGTCGAGGCGCTGCTGCAACGTCTCGCGGCGGCCCGCGAAAACGGCAAGTAGGCGGGTGTGGCCGGCGGGACAGGCGACATTGCGTCAAGCCCTCCCAGGAGAAAGTGGCGAAACTCTGAAGGCCGCAGCCGTGCGCGTTTGCGAATTGCCTATGAGGACCACTACCTCACGTCCATGGGTGTCTTACCCCATTCAGGCAACGCTGCCGACCGGCGAGTGCGAGCCAAAATCCACCTGGCGCAGGCGTCACGCCTGCACCCGCTGATCCCGCGCGAGACGAAGCGGTGACGCTCGCTCTACCGTGGTCGCGCTGCCGTCGAGCGCGAGTTTGGACGCTTGAAGAACGACTACGGACTCGCGCCGCTCCGCGTTCGCGGGTTGGAACGTGTCGCACGTCACGCCGACCTTGTGATGTTCGCCCGGCTCAGTCGGGCGCTTGCCCGAGACCGAGCCGTTCCACTCGCGGCGTAGCTCTCGCTTACCTGGTCCCGCGGCGCATCGCCTCATACACCGCGTCCCAGTGCCGTGAGATCTCCTTCAAAGCGCGGCCCGTGGTCTCTGCTGCCATTTCAAGCCTGGCGTTCACTGCTTCGACCGCCGCCAAGCGCGTCGTGAGGTCTCTGACCTCTTCGTTGAGGTCATTGACTTGCTCCGCGATTATCTCGTAGTCGCGTTCGCCCACCTCGGGCGAGTCTTACCCGTTTCGCCAATGGAAACGCCAAGCTCTCCTAGGTGGCGAGGGCCGGAATCGAACCGGCGACACCACGGTTTTCAGCCGTGTGCTCTACCAACTGAGCTACCTCGCCGCGGCCGCCTAGTGTAGCCGGGCCCCCGCAAAAGAAGGACGTCCGGGCCGGTGCTACCGCGCCGCGAACGTCCTTTGAAACCGGAGGTTACTTCCGCGTGCGGCTGCGGGCAAGGAGCGCCGTCCCTGCGCCCGCCTGAAAGTCCGCAAAATCCGAAAATCCACGGCGAGAGAGCTCCTCCCGAAGCCGCTCGGGCGGAACCCAGATCGGTGTCTCCGGGCCCGAGGAGAACGAGAAGAGCGCCCAGCCGCCCGGAGCGACGACACGGGCGAGCTCGTCGAAGAGGGGGATGACGTTGGCGAGCGTGACGAGCTGGAAGGAATCGTCCGGGAACTTCAGCGAGGCGCCGTCTCCATGCTCGAAGCGGACCCGCTGCGCCAGTTCCGGAGGCGTCTTCGCCCGAGCCTCGGCGAGCATCCGCTCCGAGATATCGATGCCAACGACTTCCGTCTCCGGGAAGCGGCGCGCCGTCGCGAGCGCGGCGACCCCGGTCCCGGTGCCGAGGTCGAGAGCGCGGCTCGGCGCAGGGCTGACGGCCTCGAGGGCACGCTCGAACGGGGCCAGGTACTCGGCGCTACGCATCGAGTCCCATACCGGAGCCAGGCGGTCGAACTGGAGGCGCAGCGGCCCGCGAAAGAGGCGCCACAGACGCGGGCTGCGAACGACCGCATTCGTCGCGACGCGCGCGAACCGCCGCCCGAGCTCGGTTGCGGTCGGCAGCCTCACGGCGTTCGGAGGTGGATGCGAACGTCCTGGCCGGCCCGAGCGCCGAACAGCTCCGCCGCGCTGCCGCCGTTGATCGCGATCGCCACGTTCCGGTACGCGTCCTCGTAGAGGATGATGTCCCCGTTACGCGCGTCGGCGAATGTCCGCGCCGCGATCGCGTAGTAGCGCTCGAGAGCCAGCTCGAGCTCGATGGTCACGCCCGGCAGCACGTCGGCCTGCTCGAGGTGGTCGCGCGTGAGGTTCAGCTGCATGTTCCCGAAGTGGTCGACGTAGAGGATGGTCGCGCGGATGCGGTTCTGCCCGACCTCGGGCTCCGGCACGTCGAGCCGCACGAGGGCCTGCGGGTCGAGCGGCGGCCCCAGCTCGTCGAGCGGCACGCCGCAGGCCAGATGGGCGGCTGCCGGCGAGAACAGGTCGCGGCCGTGGAAGGTGCGGGAGACGGTGTCGAGGGCGTAATCGGGGTTCGCCAGCTCATGCGCAGCCACGACCCCGCCCGTGCGCTCAGCGGCCGGGATCAAGAGGCCGTTGTCCGGGCCGACCAGCAGGCGCCCTTCCCCCGTCCGCAAGGCGAGCGACCGACGCTGCCCTCCGACTCCGGGATCTACGACCGCGAGGTGGACGCCTTCGGGCATGTACGGCAGCGTGTTGCAGAGGACGAGCGCTCCTTGCAGCACATGCTGAGGCGGGATGCCGTGCGTGATGTCGAGGATCTCCGCGTCAGGAGCGATCCTCTTCATCACGCCGTGGCACGTGCCGACGAAGTCGTCCTGGAGGCCGAAGTCGGAGAGGAAGGTGATGAACACGGCGCGATGCTAGTCGGCCGCGGCGGCTGCCACAGCCGCGACGAGGCCGTCGAGATCATGCGTCTCGGCTTCGGCGACGACGTCGAGGCCCTGGACGCGCGCCTCGCGGGTCGTCTCGGGGCCGATCGACACGGCGGGGACCTCGAGCCCGAGCTTCGCGAAGGCGCGGGCGGCGGAGGCGGAGGCGAGCACGGCGAGGTCACCGGCCGGAGGCGTCTCGGGGCGCAGCTGGCGCGTGCGGTAGAGCACCACCGTCTCGGCTCCGAGCGCCTCAGCCAGGTGGGGCCGAGCGTCTTCCGCGCCTGCGAACAGCACCCGCCCGGCGGGCCGCGGGATCTCGGCGACGAGCCCTTCCTGCGTCGAAACCCGCGGGACGAGGTCGGGCTCGATCGCGTGCTCGCGCAGCGCCGCGGCGGTCCCGGGGCCGATCGCCGCGACCTTGGGAAGCTCGCCGCGGAGGCGCCGGACCAGCTCGTGCGCTCCCCGCGGGCTCGTGACGACGAGCCAGTCGTAGCCGGTCGCGTTGACCGTCTCCGGGCCGGTCGGCTCGAGCTCGATCAGCGGGCAGCGCACGACGTCGAGGCCCAGCGCTTCCAGGCGGTCCGCAAGCGGCTCCGCCTGCTCCCGCGGCCGGGTCACGATCACGCGCAGGGGGCGACCGGCGGGACCCATCCCTAACCCCCACCCTCCCGGGGACTACTCAAAGTACCGTTGGAAGTCGCACGTGTCTGTGACTCACCTGTGCCGAGTCTGTGACTTTTCGGCCGCGGCATCTCACGAGCCGACCAGGGGCGAAAGCTCTGCCGCCAGAGCGGCTGGATCTTCACCGCTTCGCCGCTCGAGCCAGGAGCCGTCCTCCGCCGCGACCAGCGCTGTCAGGACTTCGCCGTCGTGGTGCGCCGCCACCGGCGCAAGGCAGCCCCCGCCGAGCGCGAAGACGCACGCCCGCTCGGCCTCGACCCGCCGGCGCGTCTCGTCATCGTCCACGCTTGCCACCAACTCCTCTTCCCCCGCGCGCACCTGCAGCGCGAGCGCCCCCTGACCCGCCTCCGGCAGCATCTCCTCCACCGGCAACCGCCACCCGATCTCGCCGCCCAGCCCCAGCCGGTCGAGCCCGCAGGCCGCGAGCACGACGGCGTCGAGGCCGCGCTCCCCTCGCTTGCGCAATCGCGTCTCGACGTTCCCGCGCAGCGGTTCCACCGACAGCTCGGGCTCGACCGCGAGAAGCTGCGCGCGCCGCCTGACCGACGCCGTCCCGACCCGCATGCCGGCGCGGAGCTCGGAGGCCCCACACAGAGCATCGCGCGGATCCTCCCGCTCGAGGTACGCGCCCACCGCCAGCCCGTCGGCGTCGGTCGACGTCATGTCCTTCGCCGAGTGCACCGCCACGTCGATCCGCCCCGCCAGGAGCGCCTCCTCGATCTCCTTCACGAAGACGCCGCGAGAGCCGATCTCCCCGAACGGCTTCGTCCGGTCGCGGTCACCCGCGGTCGTGATCGGAACGAGCGCGATCTCCACGCCCGCCCGGCGCAGCCGGGAGGCCGCCAGCTCGGCCTGCGTCAGCGCGAGCCGCGAGCCGCGTGAGCCGACCCGCAGCAGCATCTATCTAGCCCCGACGCGTTCCCGCTCGTCCGCATGCTCGGCCCGCCGTCGCGCCAGCTCCGCCAGCTCGTCGATCTCGCGCTCGAGCCGCGCGAGCTTCGTCGCGATGATCGCCACCCAGGCGAGCACCGCCACGAACACGACCAGGTAGGCAGCGGCGACGTACTTCTCGGAAGCGCTCACGCCAACAGCTCCCGCAGCTCGCGCAGGCGCGCGTCGATCCGCTTGCCGGCAAGCTCGACGCGATACATCGTCCCGGCCAGAGCCAGCAGCGACGCCCAGGAGGCGCAGAACGCCAGGAACATCGACCCGGACATCTGGGGCCCGTCGGTCGTGAACACGGTCGGGTGGATGTAGTCGTTGGCGATCCGGATCGAGAGCCAGCTGATCGGGATCAGCACCACGCCGAAAAGCGCGTAGACCGCGCACATGTTCGCCCTCGCCGGCCCCGGCTCGACCGAGTAGCGGAGCATGAAGTAGGCCGAGTAGAAGAGGAACAGGACGAGGAACGTCACGAGCTGGTTCGAGCTCCACGTCCACCAGTGGCCCCACGAGATCCGCGCCCAGATCGAGCCGGTGAGCAGAGTCAGGGAGCCGAAGATCACGCCCTGGTGGATGGCGGCGTAGCTCTCGAGGTCGGCGCCGGGTGGCCGCTTCCAGAGGTGGAGAAACGCCTTCGCCGCGCCCCACGCGAAGCAGGCGTAGGCGGTCAGCGCAATCGGCACGTGGATGTAGAAGATCTTCTGCGAGAGCCCCTGGTCGGCGTCGATCGGCGCATAGAAGAAGATGAGCGCGAGCGCGGTGCCGACCAGGAGGACGGTCGCGCCCGCGAGCGCGGGGAGCGGAAGCTGACGGAGGCGCAGAAGCACGAAACCGCCGGGATGATCGCAGAAGTGCCCCGCCCCGCGGCTACACTCGCTGCGTGGCCGACCTGGGTCGCGCAGCCCTGATCGTCGCCTTCGGTCTCGCCCTCTACACGGCGGTCGCCGGAGGCATCGCCGCCTACAGCGGCCGGCGCCGTCTGCACGAGTCGGCGCGTAACGCCCTCCTCGGCGTCTTCGCCGCGACGGCCGTCGCCGCGATCGTGCTCCTGAACGCGTTCCGCGCACGCGACTTCTCGTTCACCTACGTCGCCCAGCACTCGAGCCGCAAGCTGCCGTACCCGTACTCGCTCACCGCCTTCTGGGGCGGCCAGGAGGGCTCGCTTCTGCTCTGGCTGCTCGTGCTGACCGGCCTCGGCTCGGCTGCCGTCCTGCTGAACCGGGGGCTGATCCGGCAGCTGCTTCCGTGGACGATCCCGGTCCTCGGCGGAGTCGCGGCCTTCTTCACGCTCGTCCTCACGTTCGTGGCGAGCCCCTTTGCCCGCCAGGTCGCCCCGCTGGACGGCTCGGGCCTCACGCCCAGCCTGCAGAACCCGTACATGGTGATCCACCCGCCGCTCCTCTACCTCGGCTACGTCGGTATCGACGATCCCGTTCGCCTTCGCCCCGGGGCGCTGCTCTCCGGCCGCACGGACGAACGCTGGATCGTCGCCACCCGCCGCTGGACGCTGCTTGCTGGGCGGCGCTCGGAATCGGCATCCTGCTCGGCGCCAAGTGGGCCTACGAGGAGGTCGGCTGGGGCGGCTACTGGGCCTGGGACCCGGTCGAGAACGCCGCGCTGATGCCGTGGCTCGCGTCGACCGCCTTCCTCCACTCGGTGATGGTGCAGGAGAAGCGGGGCATGCTGCGTGTCTGGAACGCCGTGCTCGCTCGCTCGCCTTCTGCGCTTTCGCTGTTCGGAACCTTCCTCACCCGTAGCGGGGTGCTCAGTTCGATCCACAGCTTCGCCCAGTCGTCGATCGGGCCGTGGTTCCTCGGCTTCATCGTCACAGCCGCGGCGTTTTCGACGGCGCTCATCTTCTGGCGGCTGCCGATCCTGCGCACCCGCACCCGGGCTGGAGTCGCTCGCGTCCCGCGAGGCGGCATTTCTCTACAACAATCTGCTGCTCGTCGCGTTCACGCTGACCGTCCTCTGGGGCGTCGCCTTCCCGCTCCTTTCGGAGGCCGTGCGCGGCGAGCGCTTCACCGTCGGCCAGCCGTACTTCGACTTCTTCCTGCGCGTGCTCGGGCTGCCGCTGCTGCTGCTGATGGGGATCGGGCCGCTCGTCGCGTGGCGGCGGAGCTCCCTGCGGGCGCTCGGGACGAGCCTGCTCTGGCCTGCAGGGGCTGCCGCCGCCTTCGGAGGCGTGCTGATCGGCCTCGGCGCCGGCTCGAGCATCCCCGGTCTCGTTGCGTACACGTTCTCGGTCTTCGTGCTCGCCGCGATCGCGCTCGAGTTCGCACGCGGGACGAGAGCGCGGAAAGCGCTCGGCGAGCGGACGTGGCTCGGCGCCTTCAACTCGCTCGTCAGCCGCAACCGGCGGCGCTACGGCGGCTACGTCGTCCACGCGGCGATCGTGCTGCTCGCGATCGGGGTCGCGGGCGGCGCCTACGGAGCAACGAAGGTGCAGCACCTGAGGCCAGGCGAGTCGATGACGATCCGCGGCTACCGGCTCGACTACCTCGGAGCGGTCGTGCACCGGGGCCCGAACGACATCGAGGAGCGGGCCCGGCTCGCCGTCTCGCGCGGCGGCGATCGCGTCGGGACGCTGATGGCCGGCAAGAACTCCTACCCGGCCGAGGGCCAGGTCTCGAACGAGGTCTCGATCCACACCGATTGGCTGCGGGCGCAGGACCTGTTCGTGATCGGCGACCAGTTCAACAAGGACGGCTCGGTCGTTCTCAAGGTGCTCGTCAACCCGCTCGTCCCGTTCGTCTGGCTCGCCGGCCTCGTCTTCCTGTTCGGCGCGCTGATCGCGATGTGGCCCGACGCCCGCGAGCAGCGGCGCCTGGCCCGCCGCGCCGAGCCGGTCCCCGTCACTCCGTGACGACGTACTCGAACGAGGCCCAGGCGAGCAGGGTGAAGATCGCGTCGTAGAGGGCGAGGAAGGCGAGGTAGCGTCCCGGGTCGCCGGCGACGCTCGCGCCCACGCCGCCGATCACGATCGGAAGCGCGAGCGGCAGAAAGAGAAGCGGCAGCAGCAGCTCGCGCGCGCGGCCGGCCGCCGCCATCGCGGAAAGAAGCGTCCCGACCGCGCAAATGCCGACGTCGGCGAGGAGCACGCCGCCGATCGTCCCCCAGCCGACCGGCGAGAAGAAGAGCCCGAACGCCGGGAGGGCGACCACTTCGGCGAGCGCCAGGAAGACGAACGTTGCGATCGCCTTGGCCAGCCAGATCGTGCTCCGGTCACACGGGGCGAGCACGAGCGCATCCAGCAAGCCCTGCTCCCGCTCGGCGACGAACGCGCGCCCGAGCCCGAGCAGCGCCGTGAAGACGATCGCCACCCAGAGCAGCCCGAGCTCGGCCAGCCGCGAGGAGCCCGACGGCAGCGCGAAGTGGAAGACCGACAGGATCGCGAGCACGAACAGGAGCATCGCGGGCAGCGTGTCGCGGGCGCGCAGCTCGAGCCGCACGTCCTTCCGCGCCAGCACCGCCACGTCTCCGAAGTACCTACGCAAGGGCGAGGGCTCCCGTCTGCAAAGGCGCGATGCGCTCGGGATCGTGCGTCGCGACGAGCAGCGTCCGCCGCCCGCGCATCCCCGCGAGCTCCCGGTCGAGGAGCTCCGCGCCGTCGGCGTCGAGACCGGCGAACGGCTCGTCCAGGATCAGCAGCTCCGGCTTGTGCAGAACCGACCGGCAGAGCGCGAGCCGCTGGAGCTGCCCGCGCGAGAGGGCCGCGGCCCGCTCGCGCCTCGCCTCCCAGAGCCCGAAGCGCTCGAGCAGCATCCCGATCCGCTCGCGCCGCTCGGGCACGCGATAGAGCCGCCCATAGAGGTCGAGGTTCTCGAGCGCCGTCAGCTCCCGGTAGACGAGCGGATCGTGCCCGAGGAAGCCGATCCGGCCACGTTCGGACTCGATCTCGAGCGTCCCGGCGCTTGGCAGCGCGAGCCCCGCGCAGAGCCGCAGCAGCGTCGTCTTGCCCGCGCCGTTCGGCCCGGTCACGACGAGGAACCCACCGCGCTCGAGCTCGAAGTCGACCCCGCGCAGGACGCGCTTGAAGCCGTAGCGCTTCTCGAGCCGCTCCGCCCGGATCATGCGAGGGCGTCCCCGAGCACGAAGGCGAAGAACGCGACGGAGATGACGCCGTTCATCGTGAAGAAAGCCGTGTCGAGCCGGCGCAGGTCGCCCGGCCGGACGAGCGAGTGCTCGTACGCAAGCAGGCCGGCAACTGCCGCGACGCCGAGCCAGTAGAGCACGCCGACGTCGAGGCCGAGCCCGGTGGCGACCAGCAGCGCGACCGTGCCGAGGTGGAAGAGCCGAGCTCCCAGGAAGACCCCCCGGTCGCCGAAGCGCACCGCGATCGACTGCAGGCCCTCCGCCCGGTCGACCTCGAGATCGAGCAGCGCGTAGAAGAAGTCGAAGCCGGCCACCCAGAGGGCGACCGCCCCGCCGAGCGCCCACGCCTCCCACGGGATCGTTCCGGTGATCGCCGCCCAGGCGCCGACCGGCGCGAGCCCGTCCACCGCGCCGAGCCACAGGTGGCAGAGCCACGTCCAGCGCTTGAGGTACGGGTAGATCACGAACCCGGCCACGGGAACCGGCCAGAGCCAGTGCACGAGCGGGTCGAGCTGGTACACGGCGACGAGGAAGGCGGCGAGGGAGACGGCGCAGAAGACGACGACCTGCGTAGGAGAGAGCAGCCCGCTCGGCAGCTCGCGCCGCGCCGTGCGCGGGTTGCGCGCGTCGAGGCCCGCGTCGATCAGGCGGTTGAGACCCATCGCGAGCGACCGGGCGCCGACCATCGCGACCGTGATCCAGAGCAGGTCGTGTGCGCTCGGCGCCGCGTTCACGGCGAGGAACGCACCGACGTAGGCGAACGGGAGCGCGAAGACCGTGTGCTCGAACTTGACGAGCCGCGCAAACCTCGCCGGGTACGCGAGGGCGCTCATTCCCGCTCCCGGCACCGGCAAAGCCGGCGCCTCCGCTCCTTGTTGAGCTCCGTCGAGCCTACGCTCATGTCTGCCGGTGCGCCGTCGGCTCGCCTGCCAGCAGCGCGAGCGCATGCGCCAGCGCGGGTCGGAGCACCTCGAAGCCGTCGCGGCAGCCGCCGGGGGAGCCGGGCAGGTTCACGACCAGGGTCTGACCCCGGACGCCCGCGAGCCCGCGAGAGAGCAGCGCGTGCGGCGTCTTCGCGAGCGCGTCAGCACGCAGCGCCTCGGCGATCCCGGGGGCGTCGCGCTCGAGCACCTCGGCCGTCGCCTCCGGCGTGACATCGCGCGGGCCGAGGCCGGTCCCGCCGGTGGTGAGGACGAGCGCGCAGTCCTCGGCCAGCTCGGCGATCGCCTCGGCGATCGCGTCCCGCTCGTCGGGAACGACCCGCCGCTCGACCTCGTAGCCCTCCGCAGCCAGAAGCTCGGCGAGCAGGTCGCCGCTTCCGTCCTCGCGCGTGCCCTCCGAGACGCCATCCGAGACCGTGACGACGGCCGTCTTCACTCCTTCACCTTCTCGAGCAGCCGGATCTCGCCGATCTCCATCCCGGAGTCGACGCCCTTCGCCATGTCGTAGACGGTAAGCGCGGCGACCGACGCGGCGACCAGGGCCTCCATCTCGACGCCGGTCTGGGCCGTCGTCTCGGCGGAGGCCACGATCTCGACCGAATCCGAACCGACCGCGAGCTCGACGGCGACGTGCGTGAGCGGCAACGGATGGCAGAGCGGGATCAGCTCGCTCGTCCGCTTGGCCGCCATGATCCCGGCGAGCCGGGCCGCGGCAAGCGCGTCCCCCTTCGGCAGCTCGGCGAGCCGCAGAGCGCGTCTCCGGCGCCATCCGCACGACAGCGCGAGCGCGAGCGCGCCGGCGCGACGCCGGCTTTGCGCCGACGTCGACCATCCGCACGGCGCCCGTCTCGTCGACGTGCGAGAGATCGGTCACAGCACCGAGACGGTATCGCTGCGGACGGGCACGGCCCGAGCGACCCGCTCGAGCCACACGGTCGCCTCCAGACGCTCGAAGATCTCCCGGGCCTCGGCCAGCCGCGGCTCAGCGTCACCGGCACGGTCCTGCGCCACCAGCAGCTCGGCGCGCTCGAGCAGGACGACGGCGCGCCAGAAAGGAAGCTCGAGCTCGCGGAAGAGGCTCTCGGCAGCCTGGTACTGCGCCTCGTCGCTCTCGAGCCGCGCGCGGAAGCGGTGGGCCTGCGCCTCCAGGAACGGCGCCCTCCGCCCGGGCGGAGCCTCCTCCAGCGACGAGATCAGCGCCTCTGCCTTCGCCGTGTTTCCAACCGCGAGCGCCGCCTCCACTCCTGCGACCACTGACTGCTTCAGAGCCTGCGCGCCGAAACCGAGCGTGCTCGCGGCGGCGATGGCGGCCTCGGCGTCGGCAAGCGCCTCCGCGAGACGGCCCTCGGCGAGATTGAGCGAAGCCCTCGCCGAGAGGTACGAGGATCGGTCCTGCACGTCGGTCGAGGCCTCGGCGTGCGTGAAAAGCGAAAGCATCCGCCGAGCCTCGTCGAGCTCGCCCCGCGCGATGTGGATCTCGAGAACACCCGTCAGCAGGCTGAGCAACACCCCGCCCGACCGTGTGTGCTCCTCGGACGGGTTCGGAAGCGCGGCCAGTGCTTCCTCCCAGCGCCCGAGCATGTAGAGGGGGTAGGAGGTCTCGGCCAGGTTCGCGTACTCGCCGGGACGGTTCCCCAGCTTCCGCGCGAGGGCAAGCGCGTTGCGTAGAAGCTCGAGCGCGGCCCCGTAGCGGTCGCGCCGGAACTCGCTGTTGGAGGCCCCGAAGTAGAGAATGGCTGCCTCGTCGGTGAGATCGTGCGCGAGCGCTAGCCGAAGCGCGTGCCGGCTCAGCGCAGTCGACTCCTCGTCGTGGCCGCGACTGGCCGCGACCGCAGCCTTGCAGCGGAGTGCGAGAACGAGGGAGGCCGGATATCCATTCGTCTCGGAGATCTCGAGCGCGAGCTCCGCCCGCTCCGTGGACCGCTCGAGGTTTCCCTGGAACCAGTAGTTGATCCCGAGCTGGCCCGCCAGGAGGGCCAGCACCTCGTCCGGCGGGTCGCGCGAGATGACGTCGAATGCACGCTCCATCTGCGCAACGCCCTCGTCGCGGTTACCGGTGAAGGCAAGCACGAGCCCGAGCAGGCCTGCGACATGGGCGGCGCCATGAGTGTCTCCGGCGCTCTCGTAGAGCGCCCTCGACTCCTCCAGCAGCGCCCGGGCGGCTTCGGGGTCGGCCGCCCGGCCGGCCATCTCGCCTGCGCGTCCGAGCAGGCGCGCCCGCTCGGGGGGACCGTCGACCAGACCGCACGCCTGCTCGAAGTACCGCTGTGCTTCACGCGACGCGGCGAGCGACGCCGCGCGCTCTCCGGCCTGATCCAGGAACTCTGCCGCCCGTCGCTTGAGCTCGTCCGCGTCGTCGGCGTCCGGCAGGGCCTCGTAGGCGGCCAGGTAGTGGGAGGCGACCACCTCTATGACCTCGTCCTGCTCGCCGGAGAAGGCGGCGCTCAGATACTCGGCGGCGGCGAGGTGTCGAGCTCGACGCTCCCGCCTCGAGAGCGTCCCGTAAGCGACGTGGCGGACCAGATCCTGCAGGAAGCCGTACTGCCCGCGCTCGGGCGAGCGCGGGTCGGCCTGGACGCTCAGGACCTCCTTGCGCACGAGGGAAGTGAGGAGCGGCTCGAGCCGCGGCTCGTCCAGGCCCGAGAGGGCGGCCAGCGCGTCCTTGTTGAACGACTTCCCCAGGACGGCGCCGTCTTCGAGCAGCTTGCGCTCGTCCGACGAGAGGTCGTCGAGCCGCGCCGCGATCAGCGCGTGCAGCGTCTCCGGCACCTCGAGCGACTCCACCTCGCCGGCCGGCCGGTAGGACGAGCCTTCCTGCACGAGCAGGCCGCGGTCAAGAAGCATCCGGACCGTCTCGACGGCATAGAGCGGCACGCCCTCGGCGCGGTTGAGGATCTGGTCGCGCAGACCTTCCGGTAGCCCTGGCACCAGACCCGCGAGCAGCGCCTTCATCTCCTCCTCGCCCAGCGGCTCGAGGTAGAGCGAGGTGAAGCTTCGCTGCCCGGCGCCCCAGCTGGGGCGCCGCTCGAGCAGCTCCGGCCGCGCGAGCGTGACGACGAGCAACGGATAGTTCCTCGACCAGTCCAGCAGGTACTCGACGAAATCCAGCAGGCTCGAGTCGGCCCAGTGCATGTCCTCGAACACGAGCACGGTCGGATACGACTCGGCCAGCCGCTCGAAGAACAGGCGCCAGGCGCCGAAGAGATCCTGCTGCTCGCGCGCCTCGTGCTCCGCGAGGCCGAGGAGCTGACCCAGCCGCGGCTCGACGAAGGCGCGCTCCTCGGGGTCGAGGATGTGCTCCTCGAGCGTCGTCCGCAGTTTCTGGGCCGCCGTCGCCGGCTCGTCTTCCTCGGAGATCAGGCAGCGCATCCGCACCATGTCCGCGAGCGCCCAGTACGTCACGCCTTCGCCGTACGGCAGGCAACGGCCGCGGTGCCAGTAGACCGTCTCCGCGATCCCGTCGAAGTACTTGTAGAACTCCCAGGCGAGCCTCGACTTGCCGATCCCGCCGATCCCTGTGACGGAGATCAGGTGCGCCTTGCCCTCCTCGGCGGCGGAGTGGAACAGGTCCTTGATCTGCCGAAGCTCGCGGTCGCGCCCGACGAACGGCGCCTCCATGGCCTCCGACTTGAGGGAGCCGCGCAGGCCGGAGACAATCCGGCGCGCCTTCCAGAGCGGCACGGCCTGTTCCTTGCCCTTCAGCTCGAAGGAGCCTGCTTCCTCGTAGACGATCGTCTGCTCGGTCGTCCGCCGCGTCGCCTCGCCAACGTAGACGCACCCGGGCTCGGCAGAGGCCTGGATCCGAGACGCCGTGTTGACGAGGTCGCCTGCGACCATGCCTTCGCCCTGCGCGCCGACGGTCACCGCGGCCTCGCCCGTCAGAACGCCGGCTCGCGCGCGCAACCCCGTCTCGCCGATCTCTTCTCCGAGGGCGGAGACCGCGGCCACCAGGTCGAGCGCGGCCCGAACCGCCCGCTCGGCGTCGTCCTCGGTCGCAGTCGGAGCGCCCCAGACCGCCATCACCGCGTCGCCGATGAACTTCTCCACGGTGCCGCCGTAGAGCCCGATGATCCGGCGGCAGGCCTCGAAGTAGCGCGAGAGCAACTCGCGTACCTCCTCGGCGTCGCGCGTCTCCGAAAGCGGGGTGAAGCCGACGAGGTCGGCGAACAGAGCCGACACGAGCCGGCGCTCGGCCCCCCGCTCCTCGCGCGGGGGCGCCGGGGGCGCGGTCGCGTCCAGTACGGATCCGCACTCACCGCAAAAGCGCTCGCCAGGCTCGTTCGCAGCGCCGCAGGCGGAGCAGGCGAGAGCCAGCGGCAGCCCGCAGCCGGCGCAGAACTTGCGCCCCTCCCGGTTCTCCCTGCTGCAGTTCGGGCACAGCATCGCGTCAAAAGCCTAATCCGTGAGGAGCGCGTGTCCAGACCACCGGTCGAGCTCGGCGAGCTGGCCCTCGATCCAGGCCGCGACGTCGTGCTCGCGCACATGGGACTGGATCGCCTGGAGCCGCTCGCGCCGCTCTTCCGCGGGCATCGTCAGGGCGCGGTGAAGCATTTCGGCCTGGCCCGCGACGTCGAAGGGGTTGACCCGCACCGCCCAGTCGCCGAGCTCCTCGTAGGCGCCCGCGTTTTCCGACAGCACGAGCACCCCGTCGCGCTCGTTGACGAGCGGGGCCTCCTTCGAGACGAGGTTCATCCCGTCGAAGATCGCGTTCACGAACAGGACGTCGAACTGCTTGTAGGCCGCGATCGCGCCCGGGAAGTTGTCCTCGATCACGAGCTCGATCGGCGCCCAGCCTTCCCGCTGGAAGCGGTCGTTCACGCGGCGTGCCTCACGCTGAATCGCGCCGAGGTATTCCGAGTACTCGGGAATGTCCTGGCGCGAGGGGTCGAGCAGCGCGAGCATCCCCACCCGGCGGTGCGACTCCGGATGCGCCTCGAGGTAAAGCTCGAAGGCGCGGAAGCCGCGGACGATGTTCTTGGAGGGGTCGGTTCTGTCGACGCGGAGGATCAGCCGCTCGGGGCGCCGCCCGGCAAGCTCATGCTCCGCCGCGAGCACGTCCTTGCTCCGGGCCAGCTCCTCGAACTCGCCCACGTCGACCGAGATCGGGCGCGCGGCGACGCCGGCGCGGTGGCCGCGGTAGTCGGCGAAGTTCTCGACGAAGTTGGAGTCGGCCCCGACGATGTCCCTACTCGAACGGAGGAAGTTCACTCTCCAGCGGTTGGCGTGGAACCCGATCACGTCGTTCGCCAGCAGGCCGTCGTGGATCGCGCGACGCATCGGCCTCGGCAGGACGTGCCAGTAGTCGGGCTGGGGCCACGGGATGTGGACGAAGTGCGCGAGCAGCGCTTCGGGCACGCGCTCGCGGACGAGCCGCGGCGCGAGATACAGGTGGTAGTCGTGGAAGAGGACCGGAGTCTCCGGCTCGTGCTCGAGCTCGGCGACAACCGCCTGCGCGAATGACTCGTTCACCCGCGCGTACCCCTCACTCCACGCGTGCTCGAGCGCGAGGTCCACCGACGGCGTGTAGGCGAGCTCCCAGAGGTAGTGCTGAAGGAACCAGAGCATCGGGTTCGAGACGACGTTGTAGAACCAGTCGTAAGCCGATTCCTCGTGGGCGACCAGGCGGAGCCGGAACGCCGACCCGGTGTCGAGGGTCTCCTCGACGGTCCCGCCGCCAGCCTCGTTCGCGACGGCGCGGTCCTCCTCGCTCATCGCGCTCGCGATCCAGGTCACGTCGTGGTGGGCGACCAGTCCGCGCAGGGCGGTGACGAGCCCGCCGCCGCCGCGGCGGGCCACCCGCTCCCCGTTCCCGCGCCCGTAGGTGACCGGTCCCCGGTTCGAGACGACGATCAGCCTTCTCCGAGCGCCCGCCACGCATCGGACCCTATCTCTCGAGGGAAGGGAGCCCGTGAAAGGGGACAATTCGCGGGCGCTGAACACCGATCCCCTCACCGATCCTGCACGCGCGGGTCGTCTGCGCCTTCTCCTCCGGGCCGTTTTCGGCGGCGACGTCGAGCGGCGAATCGTCCCGGTCATTGCGATCAGCTTCACCTACGGCGCCTCGTTCTCGACCTTCTGGGTCTACGTGGGCGTCTTCGCGATCGAGGGCCTCCATTGGCCCGCGGGGCGAGTGGGGGTCCTCTTCCTGGCCAGCGCCCCCGCCGCTGCGGTGGCCAACTACCTCAGCGGCCGTCTCTCGGACCGGGTCGGGCGCAAGCGGCCGATCGTCGCCAGCTTCCTGGCTTCGACCGCGAACATGGCGGTGCTCGCGTCGCTCGGCACCCATACGCCGATCGCGTTCGCGTTGATCGTCCTCCAGGGCGTGATCGGGGCGCCGGCCTACTCGCTGGATCGAGTCCTCGTCGCCGATCTCGTGCCCGTCCCGGACGAGCGGGAGAACGCCTACGCGACCGTGCGTGTCGCGGCGAATCTCGGCGTGCTCCTCGGCCCGCCGCTGGCGGCGTTCCTCGTCTACGTGGGCGGCTGGACGTCCTTCCTGCTCGGAATCGGCGTTCTCGGCATCGCGGGCGCGCTGCTCACGGCCGGCCTGCTGACGGAGACCACCGGAACGCCGGCGGCCGGACAGGAGGTCGGCTCGCTGCGCCAGGTGCTGCGCGACCGTCCGTTCGGGCTGCTCCTGCTTTCGGTTCTCCTCGCGTTCGTCGTCTACTGCGGCTTCGAGACCGTCCTGCCGGTGATCGCGGTCTCGAACTACGGCCTGGCGCCGTCGACCTGGGGCCTGCTCGTCGTGATCAGTCCCGCCCTCGTCATCCTCGGCCAGCTTCGACTGACGCGCGCGACCGGGCGAATTCCCCCGGCGCCCCGTCTTGCCGGGGCGACGCTGCTGATGGGACTGCCGTTCCTCGCCCTACTTCTCAGCAGCACCGTTGCGGTGATCGCCGCGGTGATCGTCCTGTTCGCGCTGGGCGAGATGATCTGGATGCCGACCTCGCAGACGATCGCCGCCCGGCTCGCGCCGGCGCCGATGCGCGGGACGTACTTCGGTGCGCTCGGAGCGATGACCGGTCCGGCCTGGACGCTCGCACCCTTCGTCGCCTTCGAGCTGCGCGCTCACGCCGGTACGGGCGCGGTCTGGCTGCTGTTTGCCGTCGTCGCGGCGTTCGGCGCCCTGGCCGGCGCTGCCGCCGTCCGCGCGGCCGCAACGCGCGCTCAGTCCGGCCGGCCGCCGCTGCCGCGGTAGGCGATCACCTCGACGCGTTCGACCGTGACCATCCCCTCTCCCACCATTTCGTCGAGCACCGGCAGGATTCGGTCGATCTGCTCGGCGGAGTCGACGATCTCGATCAGGACGGGCAGATCCTCCGAGAGCCGGAGGATGCGTGCGGTGTGCAGGCGGGAGTCGGCGCCGAAGCCCTCGATCCCACGGAGGACCGTCGCGCCCGCGAGGCCCTCCTCACGCACGCGCTCGACGATCGCCTGGTAGAGGGGCCTGCCGTGCCAGCGGTCGGACTCACCTACGAAGATCCGGAGCAGCTTGCCCTCCCCCTCGATCTTCATCAGAGCGTCCTTCCGAGCACGACGCCACCATAGAGCGCGACCAGCCCGGCGGTCATGCTTCCGAGCAGGTTCGCGGCCGCAAGCGCGTACGAGCGCGCCTCGACCAGCCGGTAGCTCTCGAGCGAGAGCGTCGAGAACGTCGTGTAGGCCCCGAGGAAGCCGATCGCGACCGCCGCGCGCACCCACGGAGCGACAGTCAAGCGCTCGCCGAGAAGCGTCACCACCAGGCCCAGCAGGAACGAGCCGCTGACGTTGACGGCGAAGGTCGCCCACGGAAACGACCCGGCTCTTCGCGCAACCAGCCCCTCGACCCCGTACCTGACGAGCGCACCGAGCGCACCCGCCACCCCGATCGCAACCGCCGTTCGCATGCCGAAGCTCCTCTCGTCGCAGGAGCCATCAGCCGAACGGCGGTCGAGGGCGAGCTCCATCGCCCTAAAACTCGGCGCAGTATAGGGACCGGCTCTCTAGGTTCCCGAGGCAGCCACCTTCGCCAGCTCGGCGCCGGCGGTGTCGTTCCCGTCGAGCACGTTGAAGAGGACGAGCCAGTCACGCAGCAGCCTCGGCATCAGGAAGTTGCGCCGCACGAACTCCTTGCCGCGCAGGGCACGCTGCCTCGCCTCGACCGGGTCGCTCATGATCTGCAGGCACGCTCGCGCGCACTCTTCCGGCGATTCGGGATCGACCAGCCAACCGGTTTCCCCGTCCTGAACCTGGGCGACAATCCCACCCACGCGGCTCGCGACCGTCGGCCGCACCTTCCAGAGCCCCTCCGTCACGGTCAGGCCGAAGCCCTCGCGGATCGACTTCTGGATCACGGCCGAGGAGTGCACCTGGAAGGCGTTCACCTCGACCGAGCCGATGTTGTTCAGGTTCGAAAGGATGTAGACGTCCGGATCGCCCGCTGCGTAGGCGACCGTGCGGCTGTAGTAGTCCCAGCCCTCGGGATCGTCGTGCGCCATCGAGCCCACGAGCGCGAGCTGGACCTCCGGGTGCTCCGCCTTGACCAGCCGGTAGGCGTCGATCACGCCCAGCGGGTCCTTCCAGGGATCGAAGCGCGACACCTGCGTCAGGATCGGGCGCTCGACGTCGATTCCGAACTGGTCGACGATGTAGGCGGCGTCCTCTGCCGAGAGCGCCATGTTCTTGGGTGTGAGCGGGTCGATCGCCGGCGGCCAGATGTAGGCGGGAGGCAGGCCGCCGGCACGCGGGACGTAGCCGGGCATGTGGAAGACGGCGGCGGCGTAGCGCGAGAGCCAGGGCACGAGGAAGGCGAGCACGTCCCCGTTCGGCTGCGAAAGATCGATGTGACAGCGCCAGATCCAGTGTGCCCGGCTCTCGGGGAAGTGCTCGATCAGCGCTGCCGGCTGCGGGTCATGGATGATGACGAAGTCGTACTCGTCCTCCAGCTCGGCGGCGTTGAGCGCGTTGTAGCGCCGGAACGTCTCCTCGTTTGCCGACGTCAGGCCCTGAGGGCTGCCCTGCATCGCGTTGTGGATCGCTTTCGTGACGGCGAAGAACTCGTCGGCGCCGCCGATGATCCGCCACTCGACGTCGAGGCCCGCGTCCTTCATCAGGGGAACGAGCGCGTAGTTGATCTCCGCCACACCGCCGCCGAACGCCGTCGCCGACAGATGCACGACCCGGCGTCCCGCGAGCGGCTCCGCAAGACGGCGGATCTCTTCCATCAGGCCGCGCGCGGCGATGGTGGCGTAGTCGCCGAGAGACTTCTGTCCGACGTTGACGAGTTGGAGCATGCTAGGTGGGAGGCGCGGCGTCCGAGGATAGTCCACGGCCCCCGCTGGAGCCTAACGTGGGCCCTAGTCGGCGAGGAACTTGACGAAGCGCAAACGCGAGCCGCCCTCGCCGCGCGGGCCGATCTCGACCTCGTCCGCCACGGCCCGGATGATCGCGATTCCGAGGCCGCCCTCTTCGAGCTCAGGACCCTCGGAGCGGCCCTCGCCGGGCTCGAAGCCCGACCCTTCGTCGCCAACCTCGACAACAAGGCGGTCCGGCTCGAGCTCGTAGAGAATCTCGACCTCGCCCTCGCGTCCGTCAGCGTAGGCATGCCTGACCGAGTTCGTGCAGGCCTCCGTCAGCGCGAGCTTGAGATCGTGGAGGGTCTCGTCGGAGACCGGGCGGACATGGGCGAGCGCGCTCAGCGCGAGCCGGCCGAGGCTGATGTATTCCGGCCGGGCAGGAATAGTCAGGCGCACGGAGCGCCCCTCCACCGTCATACCGCCCCCCTACCCCTCAATGGGGCGTCCAAACCGGATCACGGATTCGTCCGGTGCGAGAGGACGACCGGTACCTGCAGGCGGTGGCCGTCGCGCAGGACGGTGAAGGATGCCCGCTGTCCGGGAGAAAGACTCTCTGTGACGATCCGCACAAGATCCTCCGACGTGGTCACCGGGTGTCCGGCGATCGCCACGATCACGTCCGCGCCCGGAGGGAAGTCGACCCCCAGGAACCGGCGCGTTCCCTTGCCGGCACGCAGGCCGGCGGCGGCAGCGGGGGAGTCCGGCTCGACCCTCGTGATTGCCGCGCCATGCTCGACCGGGTACCCGAACTGCTTCGCCAGCGCGGGCGTCAGGCTGGTCGTCACGATCCCGACGTACGCGTACGAGACCGATCCGTTGGCGATCAGCTGCTGCATCGACCGCCTCGCCGAGTTGATCGGAACGGCGAAGCCGACACCCTCGGCGTTCCCGGTGTCGCTGCGAATCTGTGCGTTGATCCCGATCACACGGCCGCGAGCGTCGAAGAGCGGCCCGCCCGAGTTGCCGTGGTTGATCGGCGCGTCGGTCTGGATCGCGTCGACGAGGGAGTAGCGAGAGGTGAGCGAGTCGATCGAGCGATGCGTCGCCGAGACGACGCCGACGCCCAGCGAGTTCTCGTTCCCGAACGGGCTTCCGATCGCGGCGACCGGTTCCCCGACTGCGACCGCGGCGGAGTTGCCCAGTGGAACAGGCCTCAGCCTGTGCGCGCCCGGATCGACCTGGAGCAGCGCCACGTCGTCGAACGGATCCCAGCCGACAATGCTCGCCTGAACGCGATCGAGGCCCTGGAACTCGACGTACACGCGGTCGGCCCCGTGGATCTTCTTGGCGGAGCCCGCGTTCGTGACGACGTGCGAGTTCGTGAGGATGTAGCCGTTCGTCGAGACCACGAAGCCCGAGCCTTGCGCGATCCCGGCGGAGGCGGGGTCGGTCCCGTACTGAGCGAAGATCGTGACGACGCCCGCGGAGCGGCTCGCGTAGATCCTGCGCGGGTCGAAGCCGTTGCCCGCGAGCGGCCGCGCAGAGGGGCCGACGGCTGCCGGCGCGGCCGAGCCCGTGCCGCCCGGGATCGGCGAGGCGCGGAAGACGGTGGTCGTCGACCCTCCGCCCACCCAGCCGGTCGCCTTTCCGAGCGCAAGCGCGGCCACGCCGCCCAGAAGGGCGCAGACGATCCCAACCGCGAGGAGAGCCCCGGAGCGCACGCTCAACGCACTGTAGCTACGTCCCGCACGAAATCGAGGTGCCGGCCTCGTGGCTCGAACCCGAGCGACCGGTAGAGCGCGGGAGCGAGAGGCTTCCCCTCGACCCTCGTGCAGTAGACGACCGCGGTGTCCGCACCTGCCGCTCGAAGCGCCCGCAGGGCGGCAGCGCAGGCCGCAAACCCGAAGCCCCTGCGCCAGTAGGTGGGGTCGGTGCCGACCGGCTCGAGCTCGCCGGCGCGGTTCTCCTCGTCGAGCCAGGCCAGGCACGAGGAGACGAAGCTGCCGTCGGGCGCCTCGACCACCCAGTCGAGCTCTCGCCGGTACGGCCACGCCTGCATCAGGCTGCGGTAGCTCGTCTCCGTGACGCGAGACGGGCCGAAGACCGACCAGGCCGCGCGATGGACGGCGACGCGTCTCGGCAGATCTTTCTCGCCGGCCACGTGCCGCGCCCGAAAGCCGTCGGGCAGGACGGGCTCGGGCAGTGCGCCGCCGAGGGGGAGAACCATCATCTCGAAGGGCCGCCCGGGAGCCGGCCGGAAGCTCTCTGCCCGTAGCGCCTCCACGGTCGCCTCGTCGCGGTCGAGCGCGCTGACGGTGAGATGTTCGGCTCCCGCAGCGGCGGCTTCCCGGGCAAGCCAGCGGAGGATGTCCGGAATCAGGCTCGAGCGGCGATCCGGCAGGGCGAAGAGCTCCGCGCGGTCCGGGAGGTGGAGCCAGGCCCAGCCGACCGGTCCGTCGTGCGTCTCCCAGAGCCGCGCCTGCCATTCATGCTCTCGTCCGGTGTGCTGGTGGCGCGCCCAGGCGAGATCGCCGACGTGGAAGCGAACGAGCGGCTTCTCCACGCGCCAGCTCGCCAAGACGACGTTCTGCATCGCACGGAGGTCACCCGGTGAGAGGCTGATTTCACGGGAAATCACGATTCCGAGACGCTGACCGACTCTCTGCCGGGCCGATCGTGCGTCAAGCCCTGCGGAAGAACCAGGGCGAAGACGGTCTTCCCAGGGCGAGATTCGAGGGTCACCCTCCCGCTCATCAGCTCGGCCAGCTCCCGCGCGATCGCGAGCCCGAGGCCGCTCCCGGAGGCGCGCGCGCCCTCCAGCCTGAAGAACCGCTCGAACAGCTGGTCGCGGCGATCGGCGGGGATCCCGCCGCCCTCATCCTCCACCTCCAGCACGGCGTTCCCGTCCCTGACGAGCGCCCGGAGACGCACAGGAGTGCCCGGCGGGGTGTGCCGGAGGGCGTTCTCGACCAGGATCCGGCCGATCTGCAGCGCGCGCAACTCGTCCGCGAGCGCAACCGCGCCGCTCCCGGCCACCGGCTCGAGCTCGTGGCCCGACGCGCGGGCGGCCGGCGAGAACTCCTCGCGGAGCTCCTCTCCGAGCGCGAGCAGGTCGACCGGCTCCCGCTCGACGGTCATGCGACCTGCATCCAACCGGGAGAGATCGAGCAGATCCGACGCAAGCTTCGTCAGGCGGCTCACCTGTTCCCGCATGGAATCGAGGAACTCGAGCCGCGTGGGCTCGTCGAGCTCCTCGTCGTCGAGCAGCTCCAGGAAGCCGGCGAGCGAGAAGAGCGGCGTCCTCAGCTCGTGCGAGGCGTTCGCAACGAACTCGCGCCGCGCGTCGTCGAGCTGCGCAAGCCGCACGCGCATGCGCTCGAACGCAATCGCGAGGTCGCCCAGCTCGTCCCCGCCGCTGTCGATCACCGGCTCGTCGAAACGGCCACCGGCGATGCGCTCGGCGGCGCGCTCGAGCCTGCGGATCCGCCGCGCGAAGACCCACGCGCCGCCGTAACCGAGCAGGAGCGCGATCAGAAGCGCGAGGCCCGCGGCCAGAACCAGACGGCGCTTGACGAGATGCACGCTCCCGAGCTGGCTGTCCAGCGAGTCCCTCAGCAGCAGCACGAACTTCCCGTCGGCGAAGGGCACTGCCGCCTCGGCGTACCGTGCGTCGCCCCTGCTGAGGATCCCGTGCCGCAGGCGGCCGCTCTCGAGCGCCCTCGTGGCGAACGGGTCGTCGGTCGCGTCCCTGGACGACTTCGCGCCGCTGGAATCCGCGATCGGGCTGCCCACCGCGGCACCGCCCGGCAGGATGTTCGCCTGGAAGATCATCACGCGCGCACCGACCTCGCGGGCAGACGTCTCGGCGAGATCCTGGAACCCGGGGTTGCTCTCGGCCTGGGGGCCGAGGTGCCGGGCGGCGGCCTCGAGCTGGGCCAGGCGCGCACTCTCGAGCCGGTTCTCGAGTGACGGTACGACGGCCATGTAGACGATCCCCAGGGCTGCCGCGACGAGCAGAAGCAGGGCCAAGCTGAGTCTCGTCCCGACGCTGCGGACGACCCGGCTCATGGGCTGCGGAAGCGGTAACCGACGCCGCGGACGGTGAGGAGCAGCTCCGGCTCACGCGGGTCGCGCTCGATCTTCTCGCGCAGGTGCCGCACGTGGACGTCGATCGTCCGTGGCTCGCGGTACTCGGACCCGCCCCAGAGCGCCTGCAGGAGCTGCTCGCGCGTGTACACATGACCGGGGTGCGCTGCGAGCGTCCTCAGCAGCTCGAACTCGACGTAGGTCAGCTGCACCGGGCGCCCGTGCGCCTCGACCTCGCGCCTGGCGAGGTCGATCCTGAGTCCGTCCGCCTCGATGCGCTCGTCCTCGCCCCCGGCGCTCGGCGGAGCTGCGGCGCGCCGCAAGAGCGCCCGAACGCGGCTGCGGAACTCGCGGATCGAGAACGGCTTCGTGATGTAGTCGTCCGCGCCGAGCTCCAGTCCGAGCACCTTGTCCAGCTCGTCGTCGCGCGCCGTCAGCATGATGATCGGAACGCTGCTCGCAGCCCGAAGCCGCTTGCAGACCTCGAGCCCGTCGAGCTTCGGAAGCATGAGGTCGAGCACGACGAGGTCGATCCGCTCGCGCGCGAAGCGCTCGAGCGCCTCCTCGCCGTCCCTGGCCTGCACGACGCGGAACCCGTCGCGTTCGAGCGGGTAGGCGAGGAGCTTCTGGACCGCTTCCTCGTCGTCGACGAGCAGGATCGTGGAGGAATCTGGCATCGGCAGTGCCCGCCGGCGCTGGGAGCTCTCGCGCCTACTATAGCCCGCTATGGCGGCGCTTCCGCCCCGTCCAGCACGCCGCCGACCGCGGCTCGGGTCGCTCGAGCGGCCCGTGAGTGGCCGCCTCTATCGCGGGACCTGGCTGCTCGTGGGGATCCCGCTCCTGATCGCCGCCTTCAGCGTGCGGAAGGCCGAGCCGCTGCCCGCTCCCGAGCCCGCCCTGCCGGCAGCCTTCGACCGGGCCGGAGCCGTCCAGCTCGCAACCGAGCTCGCGAGCACCTATCCCGACCGTGTGCCGGGGACTCCGGGCGCAGCGGGAGCCGCGAGCTGGCTCGCCGACCAGCTCTCCCCGTACGGCCTGACGGTCTCGCCCGACCGGTTTCGCGCACTCTTGCCCGGCCGCGGACATGCGACGCTCGTGAACCAGTCCGTCACGATTCCCGGCCGCCTGCCGGCCGAGATCGTCGTGATGGCTCACCGGGACGACGGAGGTGTCGGCCCCGGCGCGAACGACAACGCCTCGGGGATCGCCACCCTTGTCGAGCTCGCGCGCTCGTACGGGACGCCCGTTGCGTCCCCGGGCGTCCGCGCGCTCAGCCCGCTGCACACGCTCGTCTTCGTGGCAACCGACGGCGGTTCGTTCGGGGCACTCGGCGCACGGCGCTTTGCCCAGAGCCACCGCGGGCGTGTCCTCGCGGTGATCGACCTGGACTCCGTGGCGGGTAGTGGGAGGCCGCGACTCGTCCTGGCCGGGTCGGAGCCCCGGCTGGCCCAGCCCGAGATCGTCGAGACCGCGGCCCGACGCCTGCTCGAGCAGGCAGGCGAGCGGCCGCAGCGGCCGAGCCCCCTCGAGCAGCTGATCGACCTTGCGTTTCCCTTCACCCTCAACGAGCAGGGACCGCTGCTCGCGCGCGGCCTGCCGGCGCTGACCCTGACGACCGGGGGCGAACGGCCGCCCGCCCAGTTCTCCGACCAGCCGGCCCGCCTCGACGGCACGCGATTCGCCGAGCTCGGCCGCGCCGCGGAGGACCTCCTCCGCTGGCTCGATTCCGGCGCCGAGCTAGCTCCGGGCACGAGGAGCTACATCTACTTCGGCCCCAGAATCCTCTCCGGCTGGGCGATCGAGCTCGTGCTGATCTCGATGCTGGTCCCGTTCCTGGTCGCCGCAGTCGATCTGTTCGCCCGCTGCCGGCGCCGTCACATCCCCCTGGCTCCGGCACTCCGCAGCTACCGCAGCCGAGCGGGCTTCTGGCTCTGGAGCGCCGCGATTTTCGAGCTTTTCGCGCTGGCCGGCGTCTGGCCGGCCGCTCCGGCGACGCCGCTCCCACCGGAAGCCTCGCCCGTGACCGCCTGGCCCGTGCTCGGCTTGCTCGGATTCGGCTTCCTCAGCCTGCTCGGCTGGCTCGTCACAAGAGAGCGGCTCCTGCCGAGACGAGCCGTCGCCTCCGTCGAGGAGCTCGCCGGGTCGACGGCGGCGCTGCTCGCGCTGGCGGTAGTCGCGCTGCTCGTTGTCGCCACGAACCCCTTCGCCCTCCTCTTTCTGCTTCCGTCGCTGCATGCGTGGCTCTGGTTGCCGCACGCACGGCACAAGCCGCTCTGGACGCGCGCCGCACTGCTCGTCGCGGGATTCCTCGGCCCGCTGCTCCTGCTCGGCTCGCTCGCCTGGCGTTACGGGCTCGGCCTCGACACGCCCTGGTATGTCGCCGAACTGACCGCCACCGGCTACGTTCGCCTGTCAGCCGTCGTGATCGCGGTAGGCTGGTTGGCGGCCGCCGGACAGGTCGCGGCGCTTTCGCTCGGCCGCTACGGGCCATATCCGAGCGCGAGGGAACGGCCGCCGCGAGGGCCGATCCGCGAAACCGTCCGAAGAATCGTGTTGGCAAGCCGAGCCAGGAGGCGCGCAGCGGCTGCGGAACCGGAGGCGTTGGAAGGATGAGCCTGAGACGAGCAGTGAGGATCGGCGGCACCGCACTCGTCGTAGCGGGTGCGTTGATGCTCGTCTGGGTCGTCATCGTTTGGCGTTGGCAGGACCCGTTCACGGGCCTGTATACGCACTGGCAGCAGCACCGGCTCGCCCGCACGTACGAGAAGCGCTTCGCCGCGTACCGGCCGTCGCGGGAGGGCCGCGCCCAGGCATCGCTCGCGAAGACGATGCAGGTGATCGCCGGGGAGGCCCACCGCTACCGACGCGAGTCCAGGCGCGGCCAGGCGATCGGACGGATCGTCGTGCCTCGTCTCGGCGTGAACATGGTCCTGGTCAACGGCACCGACGACTCGACGCTGAAGAAAGGTCCCGGCCGCGACCTGCGCACGTACATGCCCGGCGAGGGGCAGTTGATCTACATCGCCGGCCACCGCACGACCTACCTCGCCCCGTTTGCACACATCGACGCCATGCGCGCCGGCGACCCGATCACGCTCGAGGTGCCGTACGGGACGTTCCGCTACCGGGTCTTCCGGCAGAAGGTCGTTCCGAGCGACGACCTCGCCGTGCTGCGCTCCCAGGGTCGCGAGGTGGTGGCGCTGCAGGCCTGTCACCCGCGCTTCTTCGCCACGAACCGGTACATCGTCTGGGGACGGCTCGTCCGCGTTGAGGCACGAGGTGGGCGCACGTTCAAGCCACCGTCGGCCAAGCTCCGCGCCGCCCCGCTCGCAGCCGTTCGGGGCTAGGAGCTGAGCGTCAGGCCAGCCGCAGGTAGCGAACAGCCGTCCCGGCCGGTAGCTCTCCCTCGCCGCGCGGGAGCAGGACGAGCGCGTCCGCCGAGGCGGCTCGGGCGATCATGTGGGATTCCTGGCCCCTGAGCGGATCGAGCTCGACCGCCCCGTCGGCAGCGCGACTCCGCGCCCGTACCAGTTGATCGCGGCCGGGGCTCCGTCTAACGGCAGCCGCGAGCCTCCCCGGCTCGAAGCGGGGAAGCGGGTCGGCGTGCCCCTGTAGAGCGAGCAGCGCAGGCCTCACGAACAGCTCGAACGCGACCAGCGAGGAGACCGGGTTCCCGGGCAGGCCGAACACGAGCGTCGAGCCACGCACGCCGAACGAGACCGGTTTGCCGGGCTTGACCGCCACGCGCCAGAAGACCTCCTCGACCCCGAGCTCGGACTCGATCCGGCGGACGAGATCGTGCGGGCCGACCGAGACGCCCCCGGAGGTGACGAGCACGTCTGACTCCAGGCCGCGCACGAGCGCTGCCCGGTGGGCCTCGGCGTCGTCCGCCACTGCGGGGAGGCGGTCGACCTCCGCGCCAGCGGAGCCGAGCTGCGCGGCGAGGATCAATCCGTTGGCTTCGTAGACCTGGCCCGGCCCGAGCGCCTCGCCCGGAGACCGGAGCTCGGTTCCGGTTGCCAGCACGGAGGCCCGCGGCCGAGCGGAGCACGCGACCAGAGGGATGCCGGCCGCCGCGAGCGCGCCGAGCTGGGCCGCGCCGAGGCGGGTCCCGGCCTCGACGACCGTGTCGCCCTCATACAGATCGCCGCCGCGAGGGCGAACGTTGGCACCAGGAGAAACGGCCTCAGAGATCTCGACGAAGTTGTCATCCTCGACAACATACTCGAAGGGGATGACGGCATCGGCCTCCTCCGGGACGACGCCTCCGGTGGCGATCCCCATTGCCTCCCCCGGTCCCAGCGCGCTTGAAGCAGGCGAGCCTGCGGCGATCCGGTCGACTACTGGCAATCTCCCTGGCGTGTCCTCCGAGCGCACCGCGAACCCGTCCATCGCCGAGCTGGGGAACGGCGGCAGATCGACCGCGGCCCGGGCCGGCTCGGCAAGCACCCGGCCGGCCGTGTCCTCGAGCCGAAGTTTCTCCGAGCCCAGCCGGGAAACCCGCGCCAGGATCAGGCGCTGCGCCTCGGTAAACGTAAGCAACTCGGCCACGGGCGCCGCATACGCTACGCGCGGTGGGTAGGCTCAGGCGGCCTTGATCTCGGTCGTCGTCCCAGTCCACGACGAGGAGCGGACAGTGGCACTCCTCTTCGAAGAGTTGCAGGCCGCCCTGGAGCCGCTCGGTCAGCCGTGGGAGGCGGTCTTCGTCGACGACGGCTCCACGGACGGCTCGTTCGCGGCGCTGACGCGCCTCCACAGCGCGCACGCGAACGTGCGTGTGGTGCGCCTGCGACGGAACTTCGGCAAGGCGGCGGCCCTCGCGGGCGGCTTCAGGCAGGCCGAAGGCGACGTCGTCGTCACGATCGACGCCGACCTCCAGGATGACCCCGCCGAGATTCCACGCCTGCTGGCGAAGCTCGACGAGGGCTTCGACCTCGTCTCCGGCTGGAAGACGCACCGGCGAGACCCGCTCACACGCCGGGCGCTCTCACGGATCTTCAACTGGGTGACCGGCCGCGTCTCCGGGCTGCACCTGCACGACCTCAACTGCGGCCTCAAGGCCTATCGGGCCGACGTCGTCAAGGGACTGCGCCTCTACGGCGAGCTGCACCGGTTCATCCCCGTCCTGGCTCATTACCGCGGGCACCGGATCGCCGAGTTGCCGGTGAACCACCGCCCCCGCGAGCACGGCCGTTCCCGGTACGGGATCGAGCGCTACCTGCGCGGCTTCCTCGACCTCCTCACGGTCTCGTTCATCGGCCGTTACCGGCACCGGCCTCTCCATCTCTTCGGCGGCCTCGGGCTGGCGCTCGGTGGGGTCGGCTTCCTCCTGCTCGTCTACCTGACCGTGCTCAAGATCGATGGGCATGCGATCGGGCAGCGGCCGCTGCTGATCCTCGGAGTTCTGCTCGTGGTCGTCGGTCTGCAGTTCTTCTCGCTCGGCCTGATCAGCGAGCTGATCACGAGCCAGCACGAGGAACGCACGGAACCGCGGGAGCGGACTGAGCTCGACGTCGAAGAGATTCTCTCCTAGCGAACGGCACAGATTCGGCGCAGAGACGTCACCCACACGCGCGCCGTACGCCGCTAGGCTCGCAGTGGGGAGGAGGCCGGGAGCGCCTGAATTACATGACCATGGGTGAGCCGCCGGTGAGAGCCCTCTACTTCGGGACGTACGAGCGTGACTACCCGCGGAATGCGCAGGTGATCTCCTGTTTGCGCGGCTCGGGCGTCGAGGTGCTCGAGCGCCACGTCGGAGTCTGGGAGGGCCGGCGGGAGAGCTTCCGCGCCGGCTGGGGCGCCGCCCTCCGCCTGGCCGCCGCGGAGCTTCGGCTGCTCGCGCCGGTGCGGATCGGCTTCGATGTGCTCGTCGTCGGCTATCCGGGGCACCTGGACCTGGTTGCCGCCCGGCGCGCCGCCGGTGGCCGGCCGGTCGTCTTCAATCCCCTCGTCTCGCTCGCCGACACGTTCGTCTCCGACCGGGGAAGGTTCCAGCCGGGCTCTCCCGCCGCTCGGACGCTCGTCGCGATCGACCGCCACGCGCTCCGCGCGGCCGACCTCGTGGTGGCGGACACGCGTGCCGGAGCCGCGCATCTGGCGGCGCTCGCCGGACTGCCTCCCGAGCGGATCGAGGTCTGCCTCGTCGGCGCGGAGGAACGGCTCTTCCGACCCGGCTGGGCGCGCAGAGTGCCCTTCACCTGCCTGTTCGTCGGCAAGCTGATCCCGCTGCACGGGGTCGAGACGATCCTCGCGGCCGCGCGTGCGGCCCCTGACCTCGCCTTCCGCATAGTGGGCAGCGGGCAGCTCGAGGCAGCGCTCCGCGACCGTCCTCCGAACGTCGACTGGGCTCCCTGGGTCGACTACGAATCCCTTCCGGACGAGCTTCACCGCGCCGGCTGCGCCCTCGGGATCTTCGGCACCTCGGGCAAGGCGGCTCGCGTGATCCCGAACAAGGCCTTCCAGGCGCTCGCCTGCGGGACCCCGCTCGTCACGGCCGACACGCCCGCGGCGCGTGAGCTCCTCGTCGACGGAGAGAGCGCCCTGCTCGTCGCCCCGGGGGACCCCGAAGCCCTGGCCGAAGCGGTGCTCCGGGTCGCGCGCGACGCCGACCTCGCCGGCGCCCTGAGCAAGGGTGGCCTCGCCGCCTACCGCCGGCACGCGAGCGAGGAGGTGCTCGGCGGACGCTGGCGCGCCGTGCTCGAGCGGGCCGTCGCCGTACGATCGCAGGCGCGATGACCTTCCCGCGCCCACGTCCTTTGCTCCTGCTCTGGAGCGGGATGGCCGCCTATGCGACCGGCTTCGCCACGCTGTCGGTGCTGCGCCACCGCGGCTTCGAGACCGGTCGCTTCGACCTCGGGAACATGGTCCAGGCGGTCTGGTCGACCGCTCACGGCCATCCGCTGGAGGTCACCGGCCTGCGCGGAGACGAGCTCTCCCGCCTGGGCGCGCACTTCGACCCGATCCTCGTCGTCTTCACGCCCCTCTGGCTCGCCTGGCCGAGCCCCGACTCGCTCCTCGTCGCGCAAGCGGCGGCCGTCGCGCTCGGGGCGCTCCCCGTCTTCTGGCTCGGGCGCAAGCACCTCGGCTCCGAGCGGGCGGGCCTCGGCTTCGCCCTCGCGTACCTGCTCTACCCGCCCACGCAGTGGCTGACGCTGAACGAGTTCCATCCGGTCGCGCTGGCCTGCCCACTCCTCCTGTTCGCGATCTGGTACCTGGACGAGGAGCGCCTGCTGCCGTTCGCCGTCTTCGCGCTGCTCGCGGCGCTGAGCAAGGAGGAGATCGCGCTCGTGGTCGCGGGCCTCGGGCTCTGGTACGCGTTCGCTCACGGTCGCCGCCTCGAGGGCGCCGCCATCCTCGCCGCGGGGATCGGGGTGGCCCTGTTCGCGATCGAAGTCGTGATCCCGCACTTCAACCGGGCCGGCGCGTCGAGCTTCTTCTCGCGCTACAGCGAGCTCGGCACCTCGACGGGAGGCATTCTGCGCACCGCGGTCACGGATCCCTGGAAGGTGATCACGACCGCCTTCACCTGGCACGACCTCGGCTACCTCGCGAGGCTCGCGCTGCCGCTCGGGCTACTGGCGCTGCTCGCGCCGCTCCTGCTCCTCGCCGCGCTGCCGGAGATCGCGCTCAACCTCCTCTCGGCCGCGCCCACGCAGACGTCGATCCGGTTCCACTACACCGCCGGCCTGATCCCCGTCCTGGTCGCCGCGACGGTCCTCGGCGCCGCGCGGCTCGCCCGCGGCCGGCCGGGGCTCGCGCCGCGGCTCGGAACCGCGGCGCTCGTCGTCGCGCTCGTCTCGAACTACCTGCTCGGAGCGATCCCCGTCTGGCGCTACTTCCCGGCCGCCCAGCACGCCCAGGCGAGCGCGGCCCGCGTGACGCGCCACGACCGTCTGGCAGCGCAGGCGCTCCGGCTGCTTCCGGCCCACGCGGTCGTCAGCGCGACGAACACGCTCGGCGCCCACCTCTCGGCACGCCGGCGCGTGCTCAGCTTCCCGTACCTACAGGACGCAACCTGGGTCGCCGCGGACGAGACTTCCCCCGGTTACGCCGACCGGCTGGCGCCGTTGCCGACCGCGGTCCAGCTCTCCTGGCTCCGCCGCAACCCCGAGTGGCGGCTGGTCTTCGAGCGTGACGGAATCCTGATCTTCCAGCGACGCGGCTGACCGCGCGCAAGCGCCGCCGCGAGGGCCGCGAAAGCGGCCACCACGAGCAGGTCGCGAGCGAGGAGCAGCCAGACCGGCCAGTCGAGCCGGAACAGCGCGTGGTAGTGGAAGAACCAGGCCTGGGCGAGCAGCAGCGAGATCGCGGCAAGCACGACCGGGACGGCGCTGCCCGCGGCGACGACGAGCGGGACGAGCCAGACGAGGTACTGGGGCGAGAACACCTTCGTGAACGCCAGGAACCCGGCGACCGCCGCCGCGAAGGCGAGCGCCAGGCGGCCACGCGGATCGCGGCCCCGCGCGTAGAGGATCCACACTGCGGCGACGGCGAGCGCCTCGAGCACCAGTGTCGCGACAGCCACGGCGTCGGGCAGAGAGCCGGCGAGGTCCCGCCCGGCGACGCCCGTCGTTCGTACGACGTGGGCGTCGTAGATCCCGAGCCGGTCCGCCGCGAGCAGCAGAGACGCGCCGAGGCTCTCGACTTGCAGGCCCCGCTCGGCCTGGGAGCGGAAGCTCGAGGCGACGCCGTGGAAGTCATAGGCCGCAAACGGAGCCACGACGGCAACCGCGACCGCGAGGGACACCGCCAGCGCGAGAGCCGCCTGCCGCGGCCCGGCGCGGCGCCACAGGTAGACCCCCGCGAGCGGAAGCAGCACGAGCGGGTAGACCTTGGCGGAGATCGCCAGGCCGAGCGCTCCTCCGCCGAGCGTGCCTCGCCCGCGCAGAAACAGCAGCAGCGCGAGCACCGTCAAGAGAGCGGGCCAGGCGTCGTACGTGTTCAGCGAGATCGGGCCGACCGCCGCCGGAGCGAGCGCGAGCAAGCCCACCGAGACGAACAGTCGCCGCCGGGAAACGCCGAGCTCCACCAGCACCAGCGCCACGAGCACGATCGTGGCCGCCCCGCAGGCGGCCATCAGCGCCTTGAAGGCAGCGTTGTAGTGCGGCTCTCCGAACGCGGTTGGCGGCATGAAGACCGCGAAAGCGCCGGGCGGATACTCGACGAAGACATCCCGGTACGGGATCGCCCCGTGCAGGAAGCGCTCCGCGTAGCCCTGGTAGATGTGCAGGTCCCGGAAGCGTGCCGCGCGGAAGAGGCCCCCGTCCGGGACCGCGCAGGCGCCCAGGAAGACAGGCACGGCCACGAGAGCAGCACGCAGCGCATCCCGCCTGCCCGCCGGCTCCAGAGGCACTAGGGCACAGGTGGAGGCGAGGGCGGCGGCGGCGGCGGAGGCTCCGGCGGAGGCGGCGGCATTGGGGGCGGCGGCGGAAGGGGAGCAGGTGGCGGCGGGGGCGGCGGCGCAGGCGGCGGCGGCGGCGCGGCGCGCGTCGTCGAGCCCGTCGTGGTCGTAGGCGGCTGACCGGAGGGAGGGGGCGGGGGGACGTTACTCGAGCCGTAGTGCCCCTGGGTGAACGGCGTCCACTCGACGGGGTTCGCCGGGGTGCGCCAGTCGAGAGCCGGCTTGTTCGCGACAGCCGCCTGCATGAACAGGTGCCAGATCGTCGCCGGGAACGTCCCGCCCGCGACCGAGATCCCGTGCACGTTCTCCATCGGGATCTCGCCCTGCGGGTACCCGACCCAGACCGTGGCCTCGAGCTGCGGGACGTAGCCCGAGAACCAGGCGTCGGCGTGGTTGTCGGTCGTCCCGGTCTTCCCGGCCGCGGGGCGCCCGAAGTAGGCGCCGACGCCCGTCCCGCTGAGCACGTTCTGCTCGAGGATCCGCGTCACCTCGTAGGCGACGCCGTCCGAGATCACGCGGCGGCGCTTCGGCTTCCCCCACCCGACGTCCGTGTCGACCTTGCCGTTCGCCAGCTTGACCTTGGTGATCGCCATCGGCTCCGAGTAGATCCCGCCGGCGGCCAGCGTCGCATAGGCGGACGCTTCTTCGAGCGGCGAGATCGCGTCCGCCCCGAGGCCCATCGCGGGCACCACGTCGAGCTTCGACTTGATTCCCAGGCGGTGCGCCATGTTGGCCACCTTGTCGGGCCCGACGTCCAGGGTGAGCTGCGCGTAGACCGTGTTGTCGGAGCGGAGCGTCGCGCTCGTGACCGAGATCGAGCCGGCATACGTCTGATCGTAGGTCGAGACGTCCCAGGCGGCCGCGTACGGATCGGGCTGGTAGTGGAACGGCGCCGAGACGTAGTACGTCGAGTCCGGGTTCATGCCCTGCTCGATCGCGGCGGTCAGCACCATCACCTTGAAGGTCGAGCCCGGCTGCCGCCTGGCCTGTGCGACGAGGTTGAACTGGTTGCCGGTGCGGCCCGGAGTGACGGCGGTCATCGCCCGGATCGCGCCGGTCGCCGGGGCGATCGAGACCACCGCGGCCGCCGGATCGTCACGCAGGTAGAGGGTGTCGCGGATCGCCTTCTCCGCCGCGTTCTGGAGCCGCGGGTCGATCGTCGTGTAGACGCGCAGGCCACCCGTCCGCACCGTGCCGGTGCCGTACTCGGCGATCAGCTGGTCGCGCACGTAGCTGAAGAAGTAGGGCTCTTTGATCCGGGTGTAGAGCTTGCCGGGGCGCAGGTGGAGCTTCCGCTTCGCGACCGCGCGGCGATATTGCGCCGGGTTGATGTACCCGTACTGGAGCATCGCTCGCAGCACGTCGTCCCTGCGGGCGAGCGCAGACGCGGGCCGGTGGAACGGGTCGTAGCTCGAGGGCGCCTGCGGCAGGCCCGCGAGCAGCGCCGCCTGGGCGAGGCCGAGCTGCCGCGCGTGCTCGGAGAAGTACGTCTGCGCCGCCGCCTCGATCCCGTAGGCGTGGTTGCCGTAGTAGACCTGGTTCAGGTACTCGTCGAGGATCCGGTCCTTCGACCAGCGCTGGCTGAGCTTGATCGCGAGGCAGGCCTCCTTGATCTTCCGCTTGAACGTGCGCTCCTTCGAGATGTAGAGGTTGCGCACGAGCTGCTGCGTGATCGTCGAGCCGCCCTGGACGACCTCCCCGGCACGCAGGTCCCTCCAGGCGGCGCGGGCGATGCCCTCGTAGTCGACACCCCCGTGCTCGTAGAAGCGGTGATCCTCGATCGCGACCGTCCCCTTCCGCAGCCACAGGCTTACCTTGCGCAGCGGGACCGGCGTCCTGTTCTTCTCCGCCGGGATCGACCCGAGCGTCGAGCCGTCGGCCGCGAAGATGAAGGAGTTCTCGCCGCTCTGGACGGCCCGCAGCTTGCTCAAGTCGCAGCCGGAGCGAAACTTCGCAACGGCCCCGACACCCGTCACGAGCAGCGCGAGCACGATCACCAGGAACGCGCCGAGGACGTATCTCCCGTGGCGCGTGCGGCCCCGGGCACGGCCGCGGCCCCGCCGCCTGCGCCTGCGGCGGATGTCCTCGAAGTCGTCGCGGCGGCGGACCCCTCGCGCCGGCGGCGGGCTCACGAGTAGATCCCGGCCTCGCGCAGGCTCTTGTGCGCGCGGAGACGCAACTCACTCTCGAGCCGGCGGGCGCTCGGGAAGTCGTCGGCCCAGACGCTGAGCTCGAGTCGCGCCCTGTCCTCGACCGAGGTCACGACGACCTCGGCGCGCTCGTCACCGGCCGCCTCGCGGAGCAATCGAGAGACGTCGTCGAGATCGCTGTCGAGAGGCACCTGAACGGTCACGTGGGCGAGCTTCCTTCGTCCTCGGATGGACGAGTTGAGAATGGTATCGGAGGCGATCCGGTCGTTCGGGATCACGAGCCTGTCGTCGTCGGCAACCCGGATGAACGTGTAGGTGAGCCCGATCTCCTCGACCACGCCGGAGGTGCCGTCGATCTCCACGTGGTCGCCGAGCCTGATCGGCTGCGAGAACGCGATCAGGAGCCCCGCGATGAAGTTGCCGATCGTCCGCTGGGCCGCGAATCCGACGACGAGCCCGACGATCGCCGAGGAGGCGAGGATGCCGGTCGCGACCGCGCGCACCTGGGGGATCACGAGCAGCGCCGACAGGACCCCGACGAAGACGATCAGCGCGAAGATGCTGCGGCGGAGCACCCGGTAGCGGGTGACTGCGCCCGCCGGCAGCTCACGTCGCGCCAGTCGTCCGTCGACCAGGCGCGCGGCGGCCGCGGTCACGAGCAGGACCGCGCCCAGCACGACGAGCCGGTGCCATAGCGGCATCGTTCCTCCCTGTTACCCGAACGGCAGCGGTTTCCTGCCCGCGTAGCCCTCGTCGACGCGATGCCAGAAGGCGACCTCGTCCTCCCCGACCTGCCAGCAGAGCAGCACCTCCTCGCCCTCGTGGAGCGCGGGGAAGTCGACGAGCCCCGAGTCGAGATCCTTGACCAGGACGCCGATTCGCTCCAGGCGGTGCACGCACTGCGCGACCGCTTCGCCCTCGCGCGCGAACTCCTCCTCCAGGGCACGCGGCTCCTGCGGGTCGAAGTCGCCTCCGTTCCCGGCGATTCGTTGGACGAGGGCCGCCCGGCGCCGGGCCGCGATCGCCATCGCCTGCCTGTGGGCGACGAGCGCCTCGGCCGCCGGGCGCACTTGCTCGAGTTGCCGGTTCGCCTCCTCAGGCGTGAAGTAGCGGCGGGTCATCCGAGTATCATCGCGCGCCGTGTCCGCCGGTCAACGCGTTCGCGAGCCGCAGGCGGCTCGCCGCGAGCTGCGGCTGCCCCGAGCCTGGAACCCTGCGCCGGAGATTTTCCTCTGGACGCGCACCGCAATCTGGGCCGCGGCGCTCTTCGCGCTGTTCGCGTTCGTGCCGAACCGGCACCCCCGGGCGGGCCGCTGGGACGACCCGTCGCTGACGCACGACCTCGGCGCGGTCACCGATGTCTGGGCGCGCTGGGACAGCGTCTGGTTCCTGCGCATCGCCGAGCACGGCTACGACGCCGCGAGCGGCGCGGCCTCGGCTTTCTACCCGCTCTACCCGGCCGCGGTCGGCGGGCTCGGGCGAGTGCTCTTCGGCCACTACGTGCTCGCCGGGATCCTCGTCTCGCTCGCGGCCGCGTTCGGCTCGTTTCTGCTCCTCTACCGGCTCGCCGAGGAGAGGCTCGGCGCCGACGGCGGGCGGCGCGCCGTGCTCTACCTCGCGCTCTTCCCGTTCGCGCTCTTCCTGCAGGCGGTTTACAGCGAGTCGCTCTACCTCCTGCTGACGCTGGCGGCCTTCGCGCTCGCCGAGCGCCGCCGCTTCCTCTCCGCGGGCGCCGCGGCGGGGCTCGCGCTGCTCACGCGGCCGACCGGGGTGGCGCTGCTTCCGGCGCTGGCCCTGCTCGCCTGGCGCGAGCGGGAGCGCCTGCGGGCGCTCGCCTCGCTGGCGGTCGCCCCTTTGCTCTTCGCCGCCTATCCGCTCTACCTCTGGCGCGCCGAGGGCGACCCGTGGGCGTTCGTGCACGCCCAGCGGCTCTGGAGCCGCCACCTCTCGCCGGCCGGGCCGTTCGGCGGGATCTGGGATGGGCTTCGCGCAGGCTGGGCCGGGGTGGAGCAGCTCGCCTCCGGGTCGCACACGCACGTCTACTGGAGCGCTGTCCAGGACACGGACCCGATCCGGGCCGCGACGCTCAACCTCGAGAATCTCGCATTCCTCGTGCTGTTCGTCGTCCTCACGATAGTCGCCTGGCGGCGCTTCGGCGCTCCCTACGGCCTCTTCGCGGCGCTCAGCCTCGCCATCCCGCTCAGCGTCCCGAGCGAGCGCTGGCCGCTGCTCTCGATCCCCCGGTTCGGGCTGACGATCTTTCCGCTCTTCCTCGCCCTGGCGCTGATCGGCGGCCGGCCGCGGGCGCACACCGCGATCGCCGCGATCAGCTCGCTCCTGCTCGGGGTCGCGGTGGTTCAATGGGCGCTCTGGCAGTGGGTCGCATGAGGATCGCGGTGACACTCGGGGCTGTGGCGCTCCTCGGCGCCGGCACCGCCTGCGGAGAGCGGTCCGAGCCGACGGGCGCGAGCGTCCGGCTCTATCCCGTCACCGTGCAGGGAGCGGCCGAGCGGCCGACAGCCGTCCGGCGAGCGCCCCGCCGGATCGTTCCGGTCGGCCCGGGCCCGCGGCAGATCGTGCGTGCACTGGGGCTCGAAGGCCGGGCGGTCACCGTCAACGAGTCGCTCGTGGGCCTGCCGCTCGTCGGGCAGATCCGTCGCGCCCGGCCCGACCTGATCATCGCCTCGGGAGACGCGGACCCGCTCGACCTGGCGCGCGCCCGCTCAACGACCCACGCCGCGGTCTACGTGGAGCCGGACAGCTCCCTCGACGAGATCGAGCGGGCGATCGCCGACATCGGCCTCCTCACCGGACGGCCGGTCGCGGGCCGCAAGGTGAGCGCGGCGATCGAGCGCGCGCGACAAAGGGTCGCGGCGCAGGTGAGCGGCTCCCGGGTCGTCCCGACGTTCATCGACGTGGGCGGCTTCACAACCGTCGGCTCGCGCAGCCTCCTCGCAGACCTCGTCGCCGAGGCCCGCGGAAAGGACGTCGCCGGCCCGAGCCCCGCTCAGGGACCATTCTCCCTGAAGCGGCTCGCCCGGCTCGACCCGCAGGCCTACATCGCCACCTCGGCCAGCGACGCGACTCTGAAGCGGCTGCGCGCGAACCCGCGCACGAAGCGCCTCGCCGCCGTGCGCAGTGGCCGTTTCGGCGTCCTGCCCGCGCGGCTCGCCGAGCCCGGGCCGCAGGTGGGAGCGGCGCTCGTGCGGATCGCGCGCATCCTGCACCCGGACGCCTTCCGCTGACGAGCCGGGTGGCCAGCGGCAAGCTCGTCGCCTGGTCGGCGCTCGCGGCCGTCCTCGCGGCGCTCGCCTACTCCGACCGCCTGCTCGGGGGCAAGCCGCCCCGGGACGCGCTCTACCAGTACGGCGTCGCAGCCAGCGGTCTCGTGCTCGAGCTGCTCGTGCTCGGCGCCGTCCTCCTGATCGCCCGCGGGATCGAACGGCGGCAGCTCGGGCTGAGAGCTCCACGCTCGTGGGGGCGGGCGCTCGGCCTTGCCCTCGCCCTCTTCGTGGCGATCGTGCTCGTCGAGCAGGCGCTGGAAAGCGTCCTGCACGGGTCGCGCGAGCAGGGCCTCGAGCCGACACACTGGGACCCCTCCCGCGCGGTGCCGTTCGCCCTCAACGCCGCGGTCGTGGTTCTGGTCGCGCCGTTCGTCGAGGAGCTGACCTACCGCGGGCTCGGCTTCGCGGCACTCGAGCGGTTCGGCGCGATCGTGGCCGTCGGCGGCACCGCCGTCGCCTTCGCCGCGGCCCACGGGCTGGTCGAAGGGTTTCCCGCCCTCTTCATCTTCGGCGCCGCGATCGGGACGCTCCGGCTGAGAACGGGCAGCGTCTACCCGGGGATGCTCTTCCACGCCCTCTTCAACGCGGCCGCGCTCTCGGTGGCGTTCGTCCGGTAGCGGGCTCTATTCTGCGCGACATGCGACGCGCGGCGATCCTGGTGGCGACTCTCGGGTTCGTGTTCGCACCGGCGGCGCACGCGGCACCTCCGGTTGTGAGCGTCCAGGCAAGCCCGTCCACCGGCCCGGCGCCGTTGACCGTGACGCTGAACGCGAGCGGCGACCCTGCCGCCTACCACTGGGATCTCGGCGACGGGACGACCGCGGACGGCCCCGTCGTCCAGCACGCCTACCCGGCCGGGCGGTTCACCGCACGGGTCACGGCGACCTCGCCGACCGGAGAGACGGCCCAGGCGCAGGTCACGATCACCTCGCTCGGGCTGACGCTGTCGGCGCCGCGCATCGGCTCCTACGGGCAGCGCGTGCCCTTTCACGGCCGGCTCGTTCCCGCGCTGAAGGGCGTCCGCGTCGCCCTCTATCGAGGCTCGCAGCGAATCGCGTCGGCCAAGACCGGAAAAGACGGCCGGTACAGGCTGCGCGGCCGGGTCGGCCTCCCCGACGCCCGGTACACCGCCGGCTACGGCGGCGCCGTCTCGAACGCGGTCGCGCTCGCCGTCCGCCCGACCCTCAACACGGCCTTCGCAGGCTCTGGCCGGGTCGGCCGTCCACTCAGCCTGATCGCCCGCGTCCGGCCGGCGGGCGCCGGCACGCTCACCGTGCGCGTCTGGCGGAACGGCCGGCTGCTCACAACGCGGCAGGGCGCCGGGAAGCTGCGGGTCAGACTCCGCACACGCAGCCCGGTGACGTACCGCGTGCGGGCCGCGGTCGCACCCGCACCGGGATACGTCGCGAACGGCCGCCTCCTCACGCGGACCGTCTTCGTGCCCAACCTCCGAGTCGGCTCCCGGGGCCCGAGCGTCTACGGGCTCGAGCAGCGGTTGAACGCACTCCACTACGCGCTCGGCGCGGTCGACGGCTACTACGGCGCCGACACCTCCGACGCCGTCGTGGCCTTCCAGAAGCTGCACGGTCTTCCGCGCACCGGGGCCGTCGATCCCCGCTTCTGGCGGGAGCTCGCGGCCGCGCACGTCCCTGTCCCGCGCTACGGCGGCGACCACGTCGAGGTGAGCAAAGAGCTGCAGGTGCTGTTCTTCGTCCGCGACGGTCAGGTCACGCTCATCGTCCCCGTCTCCACCGGCGCGACCGGCAACACGCCGGTCGGGCTCTGGCACGTGTACAGCAAGGTGCCCGGCTACAACGCGAAGGAGATGTACTACTCGTCGTTCTTCATCGGAGGCTTCGCGATCCACGGCTACCACGACGTGCCGACCTACCCCGCGAGCCACGGCTGCGTCCGCATCCCGCTGTGGGTCGCCCAACGTGCGTACTCGCTGGTCGCTTACGGCACGGCGGTTTACGTCTACTAGCGTCGCCGTCGTCGCGCTCGCCGCGACGGGGTGGCTGGTGTACACCCAGCTGTGGGGCACCCGCGGGGAGCATCCCGTGGCCTGGCGCGATGTGACCTCCAGCTTCGGCCGGGTCGAGTTCACACGCCGCGTTCAGGCTGTCTACCACTCCCGCGCCGCGTTCACGCGGCTGCTGGCCGCGACGATGCCGGGCCGGGCCCCGGCTCCACCGAAGCTGAACTGGGACCGGGACCAGGTCGTCGTGATCGCGCTGGGGCCTCGGTCGAGCACCGGCTACTCGCTGCAGGTCGAGCGGGTGATCGAGCGCCGGCGAGGGATCTACGTCTACGCCCACGAGCGTACGCCCTCCCTCGGCGAACCGGTCGAGCCCCGGGTCACGTACGTCTACCGCGTGCTGGCCATGCACGGCAGCGCCAAGCCGGTCTACGTCAAGCTTCGAGGCAGAAATGAGCGAACAAGACCCACTGATCCGACAGCTCCGCGAGCAGATCTCCGACAACGACCGCGCAATCGTCGAGGCGATCAACGCGCGGTTGAAGCTGGTCGGGCGCCTGAAGGGCTACAAGGAGTCACGCGGGCTCTCGTTCGTCGACCCCGAGCGCGAGGAGTGGATGCTGCAGTACCTCTCGCGCGCCAACCGCGGCCCGCTCTCAGCCGAGGGACTGCGTCAGGTCTTCGAGGAGATCCTCGAGCTCACGAAGCGCGAGGTTCAGTAGTCAGTCGTCGTCGCCGTTTGCTTCGGCGAACTCGTCGGGCGTGACGTGCTCGAGGAACTGCCGGAACTCGGAGACGATCTCCTCCTCGTTCACGTCCTCGCCCTCGAACTCGATCGCCGACTCCTCGATCACGTCTTCGGCCGCGAAGATCGGCGCGTCGGCCCGGACCGCCAGCGCGATCGCGTCCGAGGGGCGCGAGTCGATCTCGATCTCGGAGCCGTTTTGCTGCACGGTGATGCTGGCGTAAAAGGTGTTCTCCTTCAGCTCGGTGACCGTGATCCGCACGATCTGGGCGTCGAGCTGGCTCAGCACCTCGGTCAGCAGGTCATGCGTCATCGGCCGCGGGGTGTTCGCCCCCTGCAGCTTCATCAGGATCGCCGCCGCCTCCGGGTGACCGATCCAGATCGGCAGGAACCGGTTGCCGTCCGCGGTCTTGAGGAGGACGATCGGCTGCTTGCCGACGAGGTCGAAGCTCACCCCGTAGATCACCATCTCCTGCATCACGCGCCGTCCCCGGCTTCGCTCATAGCCAGAGCGTAGCGGCTCAAACTTGGCTGAGCCCGGACTGATCGTCCGGCGCGGCGGGCTCGACCTCGTCCACCGGCGCGGTGACTCGCTCGCCGGTCTCAGCGTCCTCGAGGGTGGCCTTCCGGTCGGGCATGCTCATCGGCTCCAGGCCCCGTAGGTAGTGGGGCCGGCCGTTGTAGGTGACGAGTTCTCCGATCTTCATAGCCGCAGTCTCAAGGACCCCTCGGCACCCTCCGGCGACGCCTGCATCCCTGGTGTGGGTGCCGCTACACTGGCCCGCCCCGGGCGATTAGCTCAGTTGGTTAGAGCGCCGCTCTGATAAGGCGGAGGTCCGTGGTTCGAATCCACGATCGCCCACTTAGCCGGCGCAAGTCCGCCCGCTTCGCGGGCATGGCGACTTGCGCCGGATCGTCTTGCTCTCCGGGAGCGTCGTGGACCGCGCCCGCCATGTCGGGCGCGGTGGCGAGAGCTCTGGCTACACCGTGTGGAACTCGGCCCACAGGGGGCGGTGGTCGGACATGTGGTAGCGCATGTAGCTCAGGAACGGGGAGCCTGGGCGGTCCTGCCAGAGGTCCTGGAAGAGGGCGCCGTCGAAGTCGAACACGTTGGTCGCTCCCGTGAAGCGCTCTTTCGTCGCCCCGGGGAAGAACGCGATCTGGTCGTAGTAGGAGTCGGAGGCGATCGCCGAGCCGATCTGGGAGGTGTGTGGCGGCACCAGGAGCCCGCGCGAGACGAGCGTGGCGTAGATCCGGTCGCCCGGGTCGGCCTTCGGGAGGTTGAAGTCGCCGAGCGGGAGGATGTCCGGCACGTACGAGCGCTTGTCGCGGTGCTTGCGATCGGCCCACCAGGCGACGGCGAACGTCTCGAGCGTTCGCCTGTCCATGTCCTCCGGCTTGTCCGAGCCGTAGTAGAGGTGGACGTTGAGGAGCGAGAAGCGGAACGCGCCGGCGGCGAAGCTCGCGAGGTACGGGCCGCGGTCGAACCCGCCGAACAGCGTGGCCGTCCCCGGCAGCTTGATCGCCGAGAGCTGGCTCGGCGGAATCGAGAGCCGGCCGACCTCTCTCAGCCTCGAGACCTTGCGCGAGTCGTAGAGGAACGCCTGCCGCTCCTGGTTCCCGGAAGCGTCGGAGAAGAGCAGCTCGTACCGCCCCGGGAGCTTGTCGTGAAGCGCCTCGATCCCGCGCAGGTCGTCGTTCACCTCCTGGACCGCGACGAGGTCGAA
Organism: uncultured Actinomycetes bacterium; assembly: GCA_963779895.1. Lineage (GTDB taxonomy): Bacteria > Actinomycetota > Thermoleophilia > Gaiellales > Gaiellaceae > AC-32. The sequence goes on from CAWAAD010000003.1 coordinate 116,489, forward strand.
CCAGGAGATGATCTCGGCGATCAGCTCGTAGTCCGACTCGAGCCGGTCCTGGACGCCGAGGTTCGCGATGTTCCAGGTCGCGACCAGGAGCCGGTCCTTCCCCTTGGGCGGAACCTGCCGGCCCGGCTTCCGCCTGCGGTAGGCCCGGAGCGCGGCGAGCTCGCGCTTCAGGTCGTAGTCGTAGGCGAAGCGCGGCTTCGGGAACGGCGGCACGCCGCCAAGGATACGCCGCCTCTAGTGGGAGATCTCGGTGCGCTGGAGGTAGTCCTCCACCGCCAGCAGGAAGCTCGGATCGTCCGCGATCTCGGCCAGGGTGCCCTTCGTGTTGTCATCGAGCTCGTCGTCACGGGCCAGCTCGAACAGGAACGGGCCGAGGCTTCCGGCCTGCGAGAGGGCGGACATGTGGAGAACGAGGTCGCGAGTCAGATCGTCCTGCGAGATCGCTTCGAAGGACTCGAGGTCGGCGTGCCAGGTCGGCAGCATCACAATTCCCTAACGCCCCGGCGCCGCCCGCGGATACGGGGGTCATGCAACCGGGCGTTCCAGGGCCTCGGCCAGCTCCTCGAGCTCGGTCTCGTCGGCGAACGCGATCTCGAGCCGGCCGGAAACGACCCGCGCGGTAAAGCCGGTCAGCCGCTCGGCCGCCTTCCGTGCCCGCTCCGCCAGCGCCGGGTCGACCTTCGGCACCTTGCGTGGCTTCGTCCGCGCCCCGGCCCAGCGGGCCGCGCGCTCGGCGGCGCGCACGGACAGCCCGCGCCGGACGATCTCGACCCGCGAGCCGGCGGCGGCCGTCGTCGTCGGGAACCGCGAGCACCGCGCGCGCATGACCCTCTGAGAGGTCTCCGCGCTCGACGAGACCGAGCACGTCGTCGGGAAGCTCGAGCAGCCGCAGCCGGTTCGAGACCGTCGGCTTCGCCTTGCCGACGCGCTCCGAGAGGTCGCCGAGCGAGAGCTCGAACTCGTCCATCAGCAACGCGTAGGCCCGGGCCTCCTCCACCGCCGAGAGCTGCTCGCGGGCGACGTTCTCGACGAGACCGATCAGCAGCGAGTCGCGGTCGTCCGCCTCGCGCACGAGCGCGGGAACGGTGGGCAGGCCCGCCTCGCGAGCCGCCCGCCAGCGGCGCTCGCCGGCGATCAGCTCGTAGCCACCGGCCGCGCGCGGGCGCACCACGACGGGCTGGACGAGCCCCTGGGCTCTGATCGAGTCCGCCAGGGCGCTCGTCGCCTCGTGCTCGAAGCGCTTCCGGGGCTGGCGCGGGTTTGCGTGCACGGTCTCGACGGGCAGGTGCGCAAGCTCGGGGCGGCCCTCGCCGCCGACGAGCACCTCGAAGCCGCGTCCGAGGCCTCGTCTCTTCTCAGGAACGGCCGACAAGCTCCATCGCCACCTTCCAGTAGGCGTCGGCGCCGGCCGACGCGCGGTCGTAGGTCGTCACGGGCAGGCCGTGGCTCGGCGCTTCGGCCACGCGGACCGAGCGCGGAACCGCCGTGCGGAAGACGAGCTCCCCGAAGTGCCGGCGCACCTCGTCGGAGACGTCGGCTGCAAGGCGTGTGCGGCGATCGACCATCGTCAGGATCACGCCGCCGATCGCGAGGCGCGGGTTCAGCCGCGAGCGCACGAGCTCGACCGAGCCGACGAGCTGCGCGAGCCCTTCGAGCGCGTAGTACTCGGCCTGCACCGGGACGAGCACGCGGTCGGCCGCCGCGAGGGCATTGACCGTGAGCGGCCCGAGCGAGGGCGGGCAGTCGACGAACACGAACGAGTAGGACCCCCGGGCGCCCGCCAGTGCCTCGGCGAGGTAGCGCTCTCCGTCGGGCCGGCGCGAGAGCTCGACTGCCGCGCCGGCGAGCTCCGGCCGTGACGGCACGAGGTCGAGCCGCGGGAAACGCGTCGGCCGGACGAGCCGCTCGAGCGAGATCCCGTCGAGCAGGTCGAGGGACGAGCTCCCGTTCGCCCGTTCGCCGAGCCCCGAGGTCGCGTTCGCCTGCGGGTCGAGGTCGACGACCAGCGTGCGCTCGCCCGCCTCGGCGAGACAGGCCGCGAGGTTGATCGCGGTCGTCGTCTTGCCGACGCCGCCCTTCTGATTGGCAAGCGCATACACCCGGCCGGGCATGCGCTCACGCTAGCTACGCGAGCGGACGTTTCCTGGCGACGCCGGGCCGGCGCGGGAAGCCGGGCGGAGTCGGCCCGAGCTTGCGCAGGACGAGCAGCCCCGGAGGGGACTCCACGAGCTCCCCCGCGAGCTGCTCGGCGACCCGGGCGACCGGCTCGGCGTCGACGCTCGGGCCGACGAAGAGGATCGCGGCGCCGCCGGAGGCGACCAGCGGCAGGCACCACTCGGCCGCAACCGGAGGCGGGGCGAGCGCCTTTGCGACGGCGACGCCCCAGGCGCTCGAGCGGCTGCTCCTCGGCCCGGCCGCAGACGACCCGCACGTTCTGGAGCTCGCGCGCCCAGCGCTCGAGGAACTCGCACTTGCGCCGGTTGGCCTCGAGCAGCGTCACGTCGCGCTCCGGAAGCTCCACGGCGAGAGGAATCCCGGGAGCACCGCCGCCCGACCCGACGTCGACGATCGGCCCCCCGTACTCGCGGACGACCGCCACCGCGGCCAGGCTGTCCTCGAGGTGCACCCGCCGCGCCTCCGCACCGCGGAGAGACGTGAGCCCGGGAGTCGCGACGAGCGCCTCGAGCCACCGCTCGAGGATGCTCACTCCGGTTCGATGACGATGAAGCGGTTGGGCTCGGTGCCCTCGCTGCGCGTGGCCACGCCCGAGACGTCGTGCAGGTGCAGGTGCACGATCTTGCGCTCAACGGCGGACATCGGGTCGAGCTCGAGGGCACGCCCGGACGAGAGCACCCGCTCGGCGCTCCGCTTCGCGAGCGTGGCGAGAGTCGCCTCCCGCCTGGCCCGGTAGCCGGCGGCGTCGATCACGACCGGCTTGCGCTCGTCTCCGTGCTCGCGCCAGACGATCGCGTTGACCAGGTACTGGATCGCGTCGATGGTCTGGCCGTGCTTGCCGATCACCAGACCCAGGTCGTGGCCGGCGATCGTCGCCACGAGCGACGCGTCGTCCTCCCGAAGCTCGATTCGCGCTCCGATGCCGAGCGCCTCGAGGATGTGCTCGAGGACGTCCCGCACTTCCGCGCCGAGACCGCTCTCGTCCTCAGCGGGCTGGGCCGGCGCGACCGCGTGCGCGACATCGGCCGTCGCGATCACCCGCGCAGGCGCGTAGCCGACGCCGAGCAGGCCCCGCTCGCCCTCCGAGACGACCTGGAAACGAACGGTTGCCTTGTCGATCCCCGGCTCCAGCTTCTCGAGCTCGCGGAGCGCCGACCACTTCGCCTCGCCAACGGTCTCGCCGGTGGCCTCGACCTGCAGCGGCTCGGTCTCGGTCACCGCCGGGCTCCCTTGTTCTTCTTCTTGCGACGCACGCGGCGCGGCTGGACCGGCGCGACGGCCGGTGCCGGCGCCGGGGAAAGCTCCGCCGCGCCGTCCCGCGCGCTCTCTTCCTTCGGCGGGGTCCGCGAGGACCGTTTCTCAGGCGGCTGGGGCTTGGGCATCAGTCGCCGCGTGATCAGGCCCTGCCCGACCGTCCAGAGGTTGGTCGTCACCCAGTAGACGACGAGACCGACAGGGAAGTTGATCAGGAAGAAGACGAAGGTCAGCGGGAGGATCAGGAACATGATCCGCTGCGACTTCTCCATCGCCGTCGCCATCAGCAGCGTGGACACGATCTGCGTGACGACGTAGACCCCGAGCAGGAAGAAGCCGGACCAGTGCGCGCTCGCGTGCGCTGTGATGTCCGGGACGAAGTGGTGGAGCCACGAGAGGTCGCCGCCCGGATGGCTCTTCGCGAAGTGGCGCAGGACGAAGTAGAGCGCGATGAAGACCGGGAACTGCGCCAGCATCGGCAGGCACGACGCGGCCGGGTTGATGTTGTTCTCCTTGTAGAACTTCATCAGCTCTTCCTGCTGGCGCTTCTTGTCGGTCTTGTACTTCTTCTGCAGCTCCTTCATCTGCGGCGCGTGGCGCTGCAGGTTCTGCATCGAGTGGATCTGCTTCACCATCAGCGGGACGAGCAGGAGCCGGACCATGACGGTGAGGGCCACGATCGACCAGGCCCAGGAGAGACCGACCGAGCCGTGCAGCCAGTCGAGGATGTGGCGCAGGATGTCCTCGAGCGGGGTGAGCGGCGAGCCGAAGATCACCGGAACAGCCTCTGGCTCTCGGCGTAGTCGACTCCCCCGCGGCTCCAGGGGTTGCAGCGCAACAGGCGCCAGCCGGCGAGGATCGATCCGCGCACGAGCCCGTAATGCCGGAGCGCGTCGAGCGCGTACTGCGAGCAGGTCGGGTGGTACTTGCAGCGCCCGCCCCAGAGCACGCCGAGCGTCCAACGGTAGGCGTAGATCAACCCGAGGCCGGCGTAGGTCGGCAAGCGCAGCGCGTACCTCACGATTGCGCCTTCCCGAGGATCTCCTCGACCCGCTCCGTCAGCCAGTCGAAGCCGCGGCTCTCGGCGGCCTCCGCGAGGCCCGGACGGACGACGAGCACGTAGTCGCGGTCCTGGCGCAGACCCTCCGAGCGCGCGCGGAAGATCTCGCGCAGCCGGCGCTTGACCCGGTTACGGACGACCGCCGTCCCGACCGCTCTGGGCACGGCCAGCCCGAGCCGCGGTCCCTCGCCGTCCTCCTCCCGCTCGAACCAGTGCAGGACGAGGTAGCGCGTCGAGACCGAGCGGCCACGCCGGTAGACGGCATCGAAATCCCGCGAGCGCGAAAGGCGGTGGCGACGGTTCACACGCCCGTCCAGCTGGCTACGCCGAGAGGCGCTTCCGGCCCTTCGCGCGGCGGCGCTTGAGGATCGCGCGACCGGCACGCGTGGCCATGCGCGCACGGAAGCCGTGCCGGCGCTTGCGCCTGCGCACGTTGGGCTGGTAGGTCCGTTTCACGAGTCGAAGGCCGAAGAAAGAGCCGCCCGGAAGAGGCGGCGACTCGAGCCAGTATAGACGAGGTACTCGGGGTCGCTCTCCCCAGACAATGGGACCCACAAGCAGCCTGGGAATCGTGGCGTGAGAGCGGGTCAGCGGGGTGCAAGCGTCGCCTGTTTCGACAGGACCGTCCACACCTGTGGAGACGTTTGTGGAGTACGGTAATTTCCCTGCAAATCGGCCAATTTTGCAATCCGCAGAGAAGCCGCGGAGGCGCGGAGAGGGCCCATTGAGCGCGCGCCTGGACGCTGCTATGCTCGGACGCTCGCCCGGTCAACCGAAAGGAGCCTGCCGGCGGCGTGGAGCCCTCAATCGAGTTGACCGCGGAAGGCCTGTGGAGCGAGGTGTCTAGTCGGCTCAGGGGCGCTCTCAACGAGACGACGTACCGCACGTGGTTCGACCACGTCGCGGGCGCTTCGCTCGCGGACGACGCGTTCGTCCTCTCCGTTCCGAATGCCTTCACGCGCGACTGGATCGAGGGTCACTTCCTGGGCTTGATCCGAGCCGCGATCTCCGATGCGACCGGGCAGGAGCGCAGCGTGCAGCTCGCGGTCGTGGAGTCGCAGGCCGACCCCGTGGCGGTCGCGGCCGCGGAGCCCGAAATTGCCGTGGGCGAGGTTCTCGTTCCGGGGTTCAACGCGAAGTACACGTTCGACTCGTTCGTGATCGGCTCCTCGAACCGCTTCGCGCACGCGGCCGCGCTCGCCGTCGCCGAGGCCCCCGCGCAGGCTTACAACCCGCTCTTCATCTACGGCGGCACGGGCCTCGGCAAGACCCACCTCCTCCAGGCGATCTCCCAGTACGTCGGGGAGCACCAGAGCGAGCTGTCGGTGCGCTACGTCACGAGCGAGACCTTCATGAACGACTTCATCAACGCGCTCCGCGACAAGCGAATCGAGGGCTTCAAGCAGCGGTACCGCGCCTACGACCTGCTCATGATCGACGACATCCAGTTCTTCGAGCACAAGGAGCGGATCCAGGAGGAGTTCTTCCACACGTTCAACTCGATCTACGAGGCCGGCGGACAGCTCGTGATCTCCTCCGACCGGCCGCCGCGCGAGATCTCCACGCTCGAGGAGCGGCTGCGGTCGCGCTTCGAGTGGGGCCTGATCACGGACATCCAGCCGCCCGACCTCGAGACGCGGATCGCGATCCTCCGGAAGAAGGTGAAGACCGACGGCATCCACATCTCCGACCCGAAGGTGCTGGAGTTCATCGCCGGCCGCATCTCGTCGAACATCCGCGAGCTCGAAGGCGCGCTCACCCGGGTGGTCGCCTTCTCGTCGCTGACGGGACGCCCGATGAGCGAGGACCTCGCCCAGGACGTCTTGAAGGACGTCTTCCCGCAGGGCGAGGTGCCGCAGGTCTCGATCGAACGGATCCAGGAGCTCGTCTCCGACCGCTTCGGGCTCTCGCTGGAGGAGCTCTGCGGCGACCGCCGCTCCCAGAACATCGTCTACCCGCGCCAGGTCGCGATGTACCTCTCGCGCGAGCTGACCGACTCGTCGCTGCCGAAGATCGGCAGGCAGTTCGGGGGTCGCGACCACACCACCGTGATCCACGCGACCACCAAGATCGCGCGCATGATCCGGGAGGACCGGTCTGTGTACAACCTGGTGCAAGAGCTGACCGCAAGGGTCAAGCAGGCGCGCTGAGATGTGGACGGATCGGAGAGCCGGCGCGACCCCTGTAGACAAGCCGTGGTTCTCCCCACCCCAGCCTCACAGGGAAAGCCCGCTTCCAGAGCCGCCGCAGGGCGTCGTCCCCAACGTCCACACTCTCTATGACTACGACAAAGGAATTTCATAAATGATTGAAACAGAAGCTGTGGTCGCCCAGGGAACGCTCAGCGTCGTCTGTCCGAGGGACGCGCTCCTGCACGCGCTCGGGGTCGTCTCCAGAGGTGTCTCCACGCGAACCGCGGTCCAGATCCTGGCCGGCGTCCTGCTCGAGGCGAGCGGAGGAACCCTGCGGTTGGCCGCGACCGACATGGAGGTCTCGCTGCGGACCTCGCTCGAGGCGAAGGTCGAGGCCGAGGGCTCCGTTGTCGTCCCCGGCAAGCTGCTCCTGGAACTGGCCCGGTTGTTGCCGGCGGCGGAGGTCTCGATCGAGCACAAGCCGGAGGAGGCCGGCGTCGAGATCCGCTGCGGCTCGGCGACGTACCGCCTGCACACCTACAACCCCGACGACTTCCCGCGGCTTCCGGAGACGGAGGGCATCGAGCTGCACGAGGTCGACCGCGCGACGCTGCTCGAGACGGTCGCGCGAGTCAGCCGCTCGGCCTCGCGGGACGAGTCGCGTCCAGTCCTGACGGGCGTGCTGGTGCAGTTCGCGCCGGGGAAGCTGGTCATGGCGGCGACCGACTCCTACCGCCTCTCGGTCAAGGAGACCGCGCTCGAGGGCTCGGTTCCGGAGCTCGAGGCGATCGTCCCGGCGCGGGCGCTCGGGGAGCTGGTCCGGATCGCTCCGGAGGGCGAGAAGATCACGCTCGGCGTGCACGAGAACCAGGTGCTCTTCGGCACCGGAACCGCCTGGTTGACGACCCGCCGCATCGACGGGCAGTTCCCGAACTACAAGCAGCTCGTGCCCGAGGAGTTCGAGCACGAGGTCGCTCTGCCGCGCGACGAGCTCCTCGAGGTCGTCCGGCGCGTGTCGGTGATGGCCCAGCGCAACTCGCCGCTGCGGCTGCGCTTCGCGGAGGGCGAGCTGACCGTCTCGGCGCAGACGCAGGACGTGGGCGAGGCGCGGGAGTCGCTACCGGCGCAGTTCGGGGGCGAGGCGCTGGAGATCGGCTTCAACGCGGAGTTCCTGCGGGACGGGGTCGACTCGGTCAACGGCGAGCAGGTCCGGTTGAAGCTGATCAGTCCGCTCCGCCCCGCCGTTCTCCAGGGGGAGAACGACGATTTTCTCTACCTGATCATGCCGATCCGCCTGGCTGGCTAGCTGATCGTCGCCGCCGTCTCGCTTCGGGATTTCCGTTCCTACGAGAAGCTCGATCTCGAGCTCGAGCCGGGCCTCGTGCTCGTGACGGGGCCGAACGGCGCGGGGAAGACGAATCTGCTCGAGTCGCTGCACGTCGGGACCCAGGGCTTTTCGCCGCGGACGCGCGCCGACGCCCAGCTCGTGCGCTTCGGCCGCGACGCGGCACGGATCGCCTTGCGGGGCGAGCGGGCCGGCGTCGGGGTCGAGCTCGAGGTGACGCTCGAGCTCGGGGCGGGTAAGCGGGCGAGCCTGAACGGAGCGCGCCTGCGTGCGGCCGAGCAGCTGCGGACGGAGGTCTCGACCCTCGTATTCACCCCGGACCGGCTGGTCGTCGTGAAGGGGGGCCCCGCCGCCCGCCGTGCCTATTTCGACCGCGCGCTGGGACGCCTCTCGCCGGCGCGCGCCGGGCTGTCGGCCGAGTACGGCGCCGCGGTCGGCCAGCGGAACGCTGCGCTTCGCCGCGTCGCTCAGCAGCTCTCCTCGCGGGAGGCTCTCGCGCCCTGGAACGAGCAGGTCAGCCGCCTGGGCACGGAGCTCGTGGCGGGCCGGGCGGACACGGTTTCGCGCCTGCGTCCGTGCTTCCGGCAGCTCGGCGACGAGCTCGGTCTCCCTGGCGCCGAGCTTTCCTACTCGGGGCGGGCGCCGACGGTCGAGGAGCTCGAAGCGCGGACGGCCCACGACCTGGATCGGGGCACGACGAGCCTCGGGCCGCATCTGGACGACGTCGGGATCCTGGCCGGCGCCCGCGACCTGCGCGCCTTCGGGTCGCAGGGCGAGCAGCGGCTCGCCGTCCTGGCTCTCCTCCTCGGCGAGGCCGAGCTGGTCGAGGAGCGCCGCGGGGCGCGGCCGCTGCTGCTCCTGGACGACGTCCTCTCCGAGCTCGACCCCGACCGGCGCCGAATCCTGGCCGACCGGCTCCGGGCCTCCGGCCAGGCTCTCGTCACGAGCGCCAGCAGGAACGCGCTTCCGGGGGAGCCGGCCCAGACGATCACGGTGGCGCAGGACAGCGACGGCGCCAGTCGGGCGAGCGCCGCCTGATGGAGCGGATCGGCAAGACCGTCCGGCGTGAGCTCGGCCGCTTCGGGACTGCGGGCGCGATGACCGACCTGGTCGCTGCCTGGCCCGCGCTCGTCGGTGAGCAGGTGGCCGCAAACGCCTGGCCCGCCCGCCTGGCCCGCGACGGCACGCTGCACGTCTACGCCAGCTCGTCCGCCTGGGCCTTCGAGCTCGGCCAGCTCGAGGGCGAGATCCTCCCGCGGCTACGCGAGACGCTCGGCACCGGCTCGCCGCGGCGGCTGAGGTTCTCGCCAGGCCCGATTCCGGAGGCGCCGATGCCGCCGCCGGAGGCACGCGTGGAGCCGTTGCCGAAGCCCACCGAGGAGCAGGCCCGCGAGGCGGAGGTGTGGGCTGCCGGGATCGGCTCCGAGGAACTTCGCAAAACAGTGGAAAAAGCTGCGCGCGCAAGTCTCGCGAGAGCCTCTACCGGCCGCTCGGTCTGGTAGACTTATGGCAGCCCAAAAACGCGCAACTTGCAGGGCTTTTTCTCTATGGCAGAACCAACTTACACCGCAAAAGACATCACGGTCCTCGAAGGCCTCGCTCCGGTCCGGATGCGCCCGGGCATGTACATCGGCTCGACCGGCGCGCGGGGCCTGCATCACCTCGTCTACGAGGTCGTCGACAACGCCGTGGACGAGGCGCTCGCGGGCCGCAACGACCGCGTCGACGTGACGATCCATCCGGACAACTCCGTCACGGTTCGCGACTGGGGCTCCGGCATTCCGGTCGACATCATGAAGGAGCAGGGGCTGCCGGCTCTGACCGTCGTGCTGACGAAGCTGCACGCCGGCGGGAAGTTCGGGCAGGGCGGCTACAAGGTGTCGGGCGGCCTGCACGGCGTCGGCGTCTCGGTCGTCAACGCGCTGTCGGAGTGGCTCGTCGCGGAGGTGCAGCCGCGACGGCAAGGTCTACCGCCAGGAGTTCGCGCGCGGCGTCCCGGTCGACGAGATGAAGAAGTCGGCGTGTCGCAGGAGACCGGAACGACGATCTCGTTTCTGCCCGACGCGGAGATCTTCGAGGACGGTCGAGTGGTCGACGCGACACGCTGATCTCAGCGCCTGCGCGAGACGGCCTTCCTCACACGCGGGCTGCAGATCTCGCTCGCGGACGAGCGGGCAGGGGGCGAGCGGACGAGTTCCACTACGAGGGCGGCATCCGCGACTTCGTCGACCACGTGAACAGGCGAAGGACCCGATCCACAAGCACATCGTCTACTTCGAGGGCGAGAGCGAGCAGGGCGCAGGTCGAGGTGGCGATGCAGTGGAACACCAAGTACGTCGAGTCGGTCTTCTCGTTCGCGAACAACATCAACACCCACGAGGGGGGCTCGCACCTCTCGGGCTTCAAGGCCGCGCTGACGGGCACGCTGAACAGGTACGCACGCGAGAAGGGCCTGCTGAAGGAGAAGGAGGACAATCTCGAGGGCGAGGACGTGCGCGAGGGCCTCGCGGCGGTCATCTCCGTGAAGCTCGCGCGACCCGCAGTTCGAGGGCCAGACGAAGACGAAGCTCGGCAACCCGTGGATTCGAGGGCTCGTCGAGCAGACGGTGAACGCGAAGCTCGCCGAGTTCCTCGAGGAGAACCCGACCGATGCGAAGCAGATCCTCTGAAGGCGATCTCGGCCGCGCGCGCCCGCCAGGCGGCGCGCAAGGCCCGCGACCTGACGCGGCGCAAGGGCGCCTTCGGCGGCGGCGATGGCGAAGAAGCTCGCGCGACTGCCAGATCCGCGACCCCGAGGCCTCGGAGCTGTTCATCGTCGAGGGCGACTCGGCCGGCGGGTCGGCGAAGCAGGCGCGTGACAAGTCGACCAGGCGATCCTGCCCCTGCGCGGGAAGATCATCAACAGCGAGAAGAACCGGATCTACAAGATGCTCTCGAACACCGAGATCCAGGCCTGATCAGGTGATCGGCACCGGGATCGGCGACGAGTTCGACATCGCCAAGCTCCGCTACAACCGGGTCATCGTGATGACCGACGCCGACGTCGACGGCGCCCACATCCGCACGCTCGATCCTCACTTTCCTCTACCGGCAGATGCCGGAGCTGTTCGAGCGCGGGCACGTCTACATCGCCGTGCCGCCGCTCTACTCGTGAAGATCGGCAGCCAGGAGACTACCTCGAGAAGGACGCTCAGCTCGAGGAGCTGCTCGTGCGCGAGCGCATCCCCGATCTCGAGATCGCGTCGCCGACGGCGCGGCCAGGTGAAGATGACCGAGACCGCTGGGCGCGCTTCACCGCGCGCAGCTGAGCCGAGTTCGAAGGCTGGTCGCGCGGCTCCGGGCCGATTTCGGCGCGCCCGCGGCGGACTTCATCGTCACCCACCGGCTGGTCGAGTCGGAGGCGGCCACGCTTGCGGACGTGGTAAGGCGATCGAGGTCGCTGGCGAGAACGGGTACGCGTTCACGCTCGCCGCAGCGATCCCGAGGTGCTGACGCGTAAAGGTGGTGGAGCTCGAGACGAGCGCCGCGCACAGGTGCGCGTGCCCGCCGGGCTGCTCGTCTCGCCGATCTACGCCAACGTGCGGCGCAGTTATGCCCGCCTGCCGAGATCGTGGGGTTGCCGCCCTTCGCGCTCGAGCGGGCAAGAAGTCGCGGCGCGCGGAGACGTTCGGCTCGCTTCGCGCACGACGCGCTCGACCTGGCGAAGGAGGGAATCCAGCTCAGTCGCTTCAAGGGCCTGGGCGAGATGAACCCGAGCAGCTCTGGGAGACGACCATGGACCCGACCCGCCGGCATGCTGATGCAGCGTGGACGTCGAGGACGCATCGGCGGCCGACCGCGTCTTCTCCACGCTTGATGGGCGATCAGGTCGAGCCGCGGCGGCGAGTTCATCGAGGAGAACGCACAGGACGTGCGCTTCCTCGACGTGTGAGGTGAGGGACGATGTCTGAACGGCACCGGGGCGCGCGGGCCGGCCGGATCGAGAGCCCGCGAGCTCGAGCAGGAGATGCGCTCGAGCTTCCTCGACTACGCGATGTCGGTGATCGTCTAGCCGCGCGCTGCCCGACGTCCGGGACGGCCTCAAGCCGGTACACCGGCGGGTGCTCTACGGCATGCACGAGGACGGCCTGCAGCCGAACCGCCCTTACAAGAAGTCGGCGGCCACGTCGTCGGGCACGTCATGGGCCACTACCACCCGCACGGAGACGTCGCGATCTACGACACGCTCGTCCGGATGGCGCAGCCGTTCTCGCTGCGCTACCCGCTGTCGACGGCCAGGGCAACTTCGGCTCGGTCGACGGCGACCCGCCGGCGCGGATGCGCTACACGGAGGCGAGGCTCTCGCGCATCGCCACCGAGATGCTGCGCGACATCGACGCGGACACCGTCGACTTCGAGCCCGAACTACGACGAGTCGAGAGAAGGAGCCGAGCGTCCTGCCGTCGCGGTTCCCGAACCTGCTCGTGAACGGCTCGGCCGGGCATTGCGGTCGGCATGGCGACGAACATCCCGCCGCACAACGTCGGCGAGGTGATGGACGCGATCCTGGCGATGATCGAGGAGCCCGGAGATCGACGTCGAGCGGCTCTCAAGCCATGTCAAGGGGCCCGGACTTCCCGACGGGCGGCGATCATCGTCGGCCGCTCCGGTATCCGCGACGCGTACCGGTCGGGTCGAGGCCGAATCGTCATGCGCGCGCGCGCGCACATCGAGGAGCTGCGCGGCGGCAGGACGCGATCATCGTCACCGAGCTGCCTTACGGCGTGCAAGAAGGGCGGCGAGGCTGGCGTGATCAAGAAGATCGCAGACCTCGTCAAGAACAAGGTGCTGACGGAGATCCCGATGAGCGACGAGCGCTCGCCGACCATTCCGACAAGGACGGCATGCGCATCTACATCGAGCTGAAGCGCGAGGCGATCCCGCAGGTCGCGTTGAACAAGCTCTTCAAGCACACGCCGCTGCAGACGAACTTCGGCTACAACGCGGTCGCGCTCGTCGACGGCGTGCCCAAGACGCTGTCGCTGCTCGAGCTCGTCCGCCACTACCTCGACTACCAGCGCGAGGTGGTCACCCGCCGCTCGAAGTACGAGCTGCGAAAGGCGGAGGCGCGTGCGCACATCCTCAGCGGCTACCTGATCGCGCTCGACAACCTCGACGCCGTCATCGCGCTGATCCGGGCGGCGCCGGACACGGACACCGCGAGGACCGGGCTGATGGAGCAGTTCGCGCTCAGCGAGCTCCAGGCCCAGGCGATCCTCGACCTGCGGCTCGCGCGCCTGACCGCGCTTGCGCGCAAGGAGGTCGAGGACGAGTACGCCGACCTCCAGGAGCGGATCGCGGAGCTCCGGACGATCCTCGGCGACGCCGCGCGGATCGACGGGCTGATCAAGGAGGAGCTGCTCGAGATCAAGGAGATCTACGGGCGGAAGGACGAGCGGCTGACAGAGATCGTCGCCGCGGAGGGCGAGCTCGAGCTCGAGGACCTCATCGCCGAGGAGGACATGGTGATCGCGATCACCCGCTCGGGCTACATCAAGCGTTTGCCGGTCACGACCTACCGCGAGCAGCGCCGCGGGGGGATCGGCGTGATGGGCATGGACCTGAAGGAGGACGACTACATCGAGCACCTGTTCGTCGCGTCGACCCACGACTACCTGCTCTTCTTCACCTCCGTCGGAAAGGTCTACCGCCTGAAGGTGCACGAGCTGCCGCTGGGACCCGGCAGTCGAAGGGCCGCGCGATGGTGAACCTGCTGCCGTTCGCGCAGGGCGAGCAGGTGCGGGCGGTGATCGCGACGCGCGATTTCAAGGAGGCCGAGTACCTCGTCTTCGCCACGCGGAACGGGCATGGTCAAGAAGACGCAGTTCGAGCGAGTACAACACGCCGCTGAAGGCGGACGGGATCATCGCGATCAAGCTCCAGGAGGGTGACGCGCTCGTCGACGTGCTCCACTCGTCCGGCAGCGACGACATCATGCTCGTCTCGCGCAAGGGGCAGGCGATGCGCTTCCACGAGACGGAGGCGCGGCCGATGGGACGCGCGACGTCGGGAGTCAAGGGGATGCGTCTCCGCAAGGACGACGAGGTGATCTCGGCGACGATCGCGCAGGCCGACCTCGACATGCTCGTCGTCACCGACCAGGGCTACGGCAAGCGGACGCGCATCGCCGACTACCCGGTCAAGGGCCGGGGCGGGCTCGGCGTGAAGACGGTGAAGCTGACGGAGGCACGGGGGCAGCTCGCCGGCGCGGTCGCCGTCTCTGAGGGCGATCAGCTGATGCTGATCTCGACCGGCGGGACGATGATCAGGATGCTCGTCAGGAGATCAAGCGCCCGGACGCTCGACTCAAGGCGTGATCGTCATGCGCCTGCGCGGGGACGAGCAGGTTTCCAGCATCGCCCGGGTCGCGGAGCCCGAGGAAAACGGAAACGCCGCCGAGATTCGGCCCCGGCGACGGAAGAAACCGCCAAGAACGAGTAACTTCTCGCGGGAAACCTCACGCTTCCTCTTCCCAAGCTGGAACGAGGCGTGTATAACTTGAAACACAGACGACGACGTTCCCCGCGGAGGTGGAGGCGATGGTGTACGACAAGCCGGCCGATTTCCTCGAGCCGATCGACATGAGTGAGCATCTCGAGAAGATCGAGCTCTATCTCGGGCAGGTCTGCCAGATAGCGGGTATCTCGAAGATGCAGCTGGATTACTGGACGAACAAGGCCCAGATCCCGACGAAGGGGAAGAAGCAGCGCATCTACGACATGGAGGCACTCGAGACGGTCATGTTGATCAAGCAGGCGAAGGACAAGGGCCTCAATCTCGGCGCCGCGATCGAGGCGGCCCGGAGCTTCCGTGCGACCAAGCCGCCCGCGCGCCGACCTAGTCTCCGTAACGCCGCCGCCGCCCGCTCGGGCGCGAGCGGGTTGACGTAAAGCCCCGCGCCGAGCTCGACGGCGGCCATGACGGTCAGTCGCGGGAGCAGCTCCAGGTGCCAGTGTCCGCCGTGGAGCCAGAGGTTCGCGGGCGACGGGCCCTCGGCCGCGCGCAGACGGCGTAGCGCCTCCGCGGCGAGGGCGAGCGCGGAACCGAGGAGCGGGCTCTCGAAGCCGTCGGCTTCGTGCCGGACCGGGGCGACGAGGCACTCGTAGGGCGTGCGACCCGCGTACGGGCAGAGAGGACGAGCCCGTCCCGCTCGAGGACGACCCGTGCGGGGTCGCCCCGCTCCCAGTCGAATAGGCGCAGACGCGGCAGCGCTGCGCCCAGCGCTCCGCCGCCTGCACGGCGGCGGCTCCTTGCGCAGGCCGACGAGCTGCGAGTGCGAGTGCGGGAGGCTCGAGCCGGCGTCACGGCCCTCGTTGACGCCGGCGAAGAGGTACGTGAAGCCCTCCGCGTGCGCCGCCGCGGCGCGCGCCTCGCCAGGCCTCGGCGACGAGCTCGAGCTGCGCGTCGTCCAGGTCGGCGAGCGAGCGGACATGCTCGCGGGGCGTGGACGACGACTTCCTGGCGCTCGAACGCCGGGATACATGTTGGGCACGACCCGCACCGTCCAGCCAGGCGTATCCGGGCTGCGGCCCTCTGCCGGCAGCCCGAAAATCTCGGGCGGGGTCCGATCCTCCCGCCCCTCGCAGAAGGGGCAGCTCGTCGCGCTCCCCGGCGTCTCTGGCTCGAGCGCCGCCCACCCGGCGCCGGGCCGTTCGGCGCGGCCGGGTGCGACGGCGACTAGCCGGCCGGAGAGCGGATCGAGCCGGAGTTCGTCGTTCAGGAGCCGGAGTTGCGCGCGCTCGAGGAACGGCGTCAGCAGGTCGATCGGCGCCGGGAAGACGATCGTCGTCGCCTGCGAGGAGCCGAGCTCGAGCAGGGTCTGCAGGTAGCGGAGCTGGAGCGCGATCGGGTGCTCCTCGATCACGAGCGCAGCGTCCTTCAGCCGCTCGGACGCCTGGAACTCGCCCTCGGCGCGATCACCTTGGCGCGCCGCTCGCGCTCTGCCTCTGCCTGGCGGGCCATGGCGCGCTGCATCCCCGACGGGATCTCGACGTCCTTCACCTCGACGATCGAGACCTTGATCCCCCAGGGGGAGGTTGCCTCGTCGATGATCTCCTGCAGGATCGCGTTGATCTTGTCCCGCTCGGAAAGGAGCTCGTCGAGCAGGTGCTGGCCGAGCACCGAGCGGAGTGTCGTCTGCGCGATCTGCGAGGTCGCGACCATGAAGTTCTCGATCTGGACGATTGCGTTCTTCGGCTCGACGATCCGGAAGTAGGCGACCGCGTTCACCCGGGCCGGGACGTTGTCCTTGGTGATGACCTCCTGCGGCGGAATGTTGAGCGTGATCGTGCGCAGGTCGACCTTGACCATCCGGTCGACGACCGGGATCAGGAGGAAGAGGCCGGGTCCCTTCGGCTCGGGCAGCAGCCGGCCGAGGCGGAAGACGATCCCCCGCTCGTACTCCCGCGCGACCTTGATCGCCGAGATCAGGAAGAGCGTGAGCAGGAACAGCGACGACGACGAGTACGACGACAGCGGCGGTCATGTGCCGATCCTACTCCGCCGCGACGTGCTCGACCTCGAGGACGAGCTCGGGGTCGACGCCGGAGACGCGAATCGCCTGGCCGGGCCGCAGAGGCTCCCCGTCCGAAGTGTGCGCGCGCCAGAGCTCACCGTGCACGAACACGAGGTCGTCGCGCCGGGCCTCCCCGACCTCGCCGACGATCGTCTGAGGGCCGACGGAGACCGGGCTGCGCCTGATCTGAACCGCCTTCGTGATCGCGAACGCCCAGAACATCCCGATCACCGCCGCGAAGGTGATCACGAGCGGCACGTTGACGTGGTAGGGAGCGGGCGCGTTGTGGAACAGCAGGAGCGAGCCCACGACGAGGCTGACAAGCCCGCGAGACGCTGAGCGCGCCGTGCGTGACGACGTGCGCGTCGATCACGAGCAGCCCGGCTCCGAGCAGGATCAGCGCGAGCCCGGCCCAGCTGATCGGCAGCACCGAGAACCCGAACAGCGCGAGCAGGAGCGAGACCGCACCGAGCGCTCCGGGAAGCACCACGCCGGGGTGGAAGATCTCGAATCCGATCCCGGCGAGGCCGGCCAGGAAGAGAAGCGGAATCAGGTTCGGGTCGATCAGCGCGTTCAGCAGCCGCGTGAAGAACCCCGGATGAACCTCCGTCAGCTCCGCGCCGGCGGTGTGCAGGACGAAGCCCTTGCCCACCGTCTTCCGCCCGTCGATCTTGTCGAGGAGCGCCGGCAGCGTCGGGGCGAGGACGTCGACCACGTTCTGCTGCTTCGCCTTGTACTCGGGCAGGTTCGAGGCTTTCCTGACCGCCTGCGCAGCGAAGGCGACGTTGCGGTGGTGGTAGCGCATCAGGCTCTCGAGGGAGGCGACCGCGTCGTTGATCACCTTGCGGCGGAGGTCGGTGTCGATGTTCTGGCCGCTGCCCGAGATCGGCGTCGACGAGCCGATGTTCGTCTGCGGCGCCATCGCGGCGATGTCGGCGGCCTCGGTGATCCAGACCCCGGCCGACGCGGCTCGTGATCCCTGCGGCGAGACGTAGACGATCACCGGGATGCGCAGCGCGACCTCGGTCTTGACGATCTTCCGCATCGACTCCGAGAGCCCCCCGGGCGTGTCGAGCACGATCACGGCCGCGCTGTAGCCGCCGTTCTCGGCCCGGTGGAGCTGGTGGTCGATGTAGCTCGAGGTGACCGGGTTGACCTCGAGCTCGTAGTGGATGACGAGCACGCGGGGCTTGGCGGGCGAGGCGAGCGCGAGGGCCGGGACGGCCAGAATCGCGGCTAGCGAGCCCAAAAATGCCCGCAGAAACGGCCCTTTCACAGTTGTAAGGATGCTATCAGGGTGACTTGCGGAGCCCGAGCGCGTGTGCGACTCTCGGGGACGGGTCGCTCCCCGGTTTCGCCTCTCACACGCCCATGAAACCGCTCCTCGCCGCAGCCGTCCTCGCGCTGGCCGCTCCCGGCGCTCGCCGCCGCGTCCGGGCTCTCGCTTGCCTCGCATGACCTGCGCGGCAGCCGGCCGCACGCGGTCGCGCGGTTCGACCTGGTCGGGCTGCACTGGCGCGGCAGCGGCTCGGTTCGCTTCCGGACGCGCTCCACGAGTGGCCGTTGGAGCGCCTGGCATCGAGCCGCGCCCGGCGAGGACGACGTGCCCGACCGCGGGACCGAAGGCGCCGCCGGCTGGCGCCTGGGGGCGCCCTACTGGACGGGTGGGGCGGACCGCGTGCAGTACCGGACGGTCGGCCGGGTCCGGCGCGTTCGCGCCTTCTTCGTTCGCAGTAGGGGGTCGATGGCCCCGGTGCGCCGTCCCGAGATCGCCGGGAAGCCTTCGATCGTCACACGCGCCCAGTGGGGCGCGCCCGAGGGGATCCGCCGCGGGCAGCCGTACTACGCGGACGGCGTCCACCTCGCGATCGTCCACCACACGGCAGGCTCGAACAACTACACCGCCGGCCAGTCGGCGGCGATCGTGCGCGCGATCATGCTCTACCACGTCCAGGGCAACGGCTGGAACGACATCGGCTACAACTTCCTCGTCGACAAGTACGGCCAGATCTTCGAGGGCCGGTATGGCGGGATGACCCGGGCGGTGATCGGGGCGCACGCGATGGGATTCAACGCCGGCAGCGTCGGCGTGTCGCTGATCGGCAGCTACAGCACGGCGCAGGTGACACCGGCGGCGAAGGCGGCCCTGACCGCGCTGCTCGCCTGGCGGCTCGATCTCGCCCACGTCGACCCGCTCTCGCGGGTCGTCCGCGTCTCGGCCGGCAACCCCCGCTATCCGCCCGGTCGTGCCGTGACGCTGGATGCGATCTCGGCGCATCGGGACACGTACCCGACGAGCTGTCCCGGGAACAATCTCTACGCGCTGCTGCCCGCGATCCGGAGGGCCGTCGCGCAGACGGGGTTGCCGAAGATCTACGAGCCGGCCGTGAGCGGAGCTCTCGGAGGCCCGGTGCGGTTCACGGCGCGCCTGTCGAGCGCGGCCGAGTGGACGGTAACGGTGCGAGATCAGGCCGGCACGACCGTCGCCGCCGGCTCGGGCACCGGCGGCCGGGTCGACTGGACCTGGGACGCGAGCGCCGCGTTGGAGAACCAGCGGTACACTTGGACGATCGGCGCACCCGACGCGCGCAGCGCAACCGGAGCGCTCGGGACAGCCCTCGCGCCGCCGGCTCTGGCGCTGGTCAAGATCGCTCCGGCCGCCGTTCTGCCGAATGGGGGGCCGCCCTACGACCGTCCGAGGCTGACCTACCGGCTGAACACGCAGGCGATCGTGACCGGAAGCGTGCTCGACGGCTCGGGTGCGGTCGTCTCGGAGCTGTTCAGGAAGCTCCGTCCTGCGGGGGCGCAGAGCTTTGTGTGGAAGGACGTCG
This sequence comes from uncultured Actinomycetes bacterium, assembly GCA_963779895.1. Classification (GTDB taxonomy): domain Bacteria; phylum Actinomycetota; class Thermoleophilia; order Gaiellales; family Gaiellaceae; genus AC-32. The sequence goes on from CAWAAD010000003.1 coordinate 135,840, forward strand.
CCGTGCCCGACGGCCGCTACCGCGTCGCGCTCGTGGCCCGGGACTCGCTCGGCAGGGAGACGCAGGCGCTCGTCCCCGTGACCGTCGACCGCGCGCTCGGGACGTTCTCCTCGAGCGCGGCGGCGTTCTCGCCTGCAGCAGGACGGCGGCTCGCTCTCGGCTTCCGGCTCTACGGCCCGGCGGCCGTGCGCCTCCGCATCTTCTCGGGGACGACGCCGGTCGCGAGTCTGCTCGACGCGGAGCTCAACGCCGGCATCCAGCGGGTCGACTGGGACGGGGGCGGCCTGCCTGACGGCGCGTACACGGCCGTTCTCGACGCGAACGACTCGTTACTGACGCTCAGACGCTCGCTTCCGGTGACGATCGACCGCGTGCGGCCGGCGCTTCGCCTGCTCTCCGCCCGGTACCTGCGGTTTCGGCTGAGCGAGCCCGCGCGCCTGACGCTCGTGCTCAACGGGCATGCCCATCGCCTCATACGCCGCCACTCCGGCGTCTTCCGGGTCGGCCACCGGGGAACGGTCCGCTCCGTGCGCGTCTTCGCGACCGACGCGGCCGGTAACCGCAGCCGGACGATCCGCTTCAGGCGCTGACCCAGGCGTCGTAGCGATGCTCGAGCCGCTCGAGCAGCTCTGCGAGCAGCTCCCCGCGGTCGAGCTCCCGCCCGGTCTCGGCGAGCAGAGACGTTGCGGGGCGCTCGAGGTCTGCGGGGAGCTCCGCCCCGCGGACGTTGACGTTGACGCCGATCCCGAGCACGACCCGGCCGTCGCGTGCCTCGGCGAGAACGCCGGCGGTCTTCCGGCCGCCGAGCAGGACGTCGTTCGGGAACTTGAGCTCGGCGCGCAGGCCCGTCAGCGCCTCGATTGACTCCGCGCAGGCCCGCGCGGCGACTCCGGTCAGCTCCGGGAGGCGCTCGCCGGGGACTTCGGGGCGGAGCTGGACCGAGCAGAGCAGGCTCGTCCCGGGGGGTGCCAGCCAACGCCGCCCGAGCCGTCCGCGGCCGGCGGTTTGCTCCCCCGCGACCACGACCGCTCCCTCGGGCGCGTCCGGCGGGAGCAGGAGCTGCGTCGAAGGTGTCGACTCGACGTAGCGGTAGTCGCGTCCGAAGCGCCCCCGCAGGCGCGGGAGGACGTCGTCGCGCGCGAGCGAGTCTGACATCGCCCATACACTAGGGTCCGTGGGGAGGAAGGCCTGAAGACGGCGCTCGGCCGTGAGGAGATCGAGGCGATCCTGCCGCACCGGGAGCCTTTCCTCCTGATCGACGAAGTGGTCGAGCTCGAGCCGGGCGAGCGCGTGGTCGCGCGGAAGAAGGTGCGCCCGGACGAGTGGTACCTCGCCGGCCACTTCCCCGGACGGCCGGTGATGCCGGGCGTCCTGATCGTCGAGGCGATGGCCCAGACCGGGGCGGTGGCGGTGCTCTCGCAGGAGGAGAACCGAGGGCGACTCGCGCTGTTCGCCGGGATCGACGACGTCCGTTTCAAGCGGATCGTCGAGCCCGGAGACGAGCTCGAGCTCGAGTGCAGGCTCGAGGCCGTTCGGGGGCCGATCGGCAAGGGCAAGGCGACCGCGAAGGTGGACGGCAAGCTCGCCGCCCGCGGGACGCTGACCTTCGCGGTCGAACGATGATCGGTACCGCGAACGGAGCCCGGGTCGCGATCACCGGGATCGGCGCGCACGTGCCGGAGCGCGTGCTCACGAACGACGAGCTCTCGACGATGATGGAAACCTCCGACGAGTGGATCGTCGAACGCACCGGGATCCGGGAGCGCCGGATCGCGGCGCCGGAGGAGGCCCTGTCGGACCTGGCGCTTCCCGCCGCGCGGCAGGCGCTGGAGGAAGCCGGAATCTCCGGGCCGGACGTCGACCTCGTGGTCGTGGCGACGGTCACTCCCGACATGGCGTTCCCCGCAACCGCCGCGATCCTCGCCGACCAGCTGGGAGCCGCCGAAGCGGGCGCCTACGACCTCTCCGCCGGCTGCACCGGCTTCATGTACGCGCTCGTCCAGGCCTACGGGATGCTCGCCGGCGGCCTTTCCGAGCGTGCGCTGGTCGTGGGCGGGGACGTCCTCTCGAAGATCATGGACTGGACCGACCGGCGCACGAGCGTGCTCTTCGGCGACGGCGCCGGGGCGGTCGTCCTCGAGCGGGTCCCGGAGGGCGGCTTCCTCGGCTTCGAGCTCGGTGCCGACGGGTCGGGCGGTTCGCAGCTGTACCTGCCGGCGGGCGGCTCGCGCACTCCCGCTACAGCCGAGTCCGTTGCCGACCGGCTCCACTTCGTCCAGATGAACGGGCGCGAGGTGTTCAAGTTCGCGACGCGGGTACTCGTCTCGTCCGCCGAGGCTGTGCTGGCCGAGTGTGGGCGCACGATCGAGGACGTGGACGTGTACGTTCCGCACCAGGCGAACGTGAGAATCATCGATTACGCGAGGAAGAAGCTGGGAATCGCAGAAGACCGGGTGGTGGTCGACGTCGATAGGTTTGGCAACACGTCCTCGGGCTCGATCCCCCTCGCGCTTGCGGACGCCAGGCGAGAGGGCCGACTGCAGCCGGGTCGGCTCGTGCTGATGACGGGAATGGGTGCCGGCCTCACGTGGGGCTCGGGTTTGATCGAATGGACGGACGGAGGACGAGGATGAACGCGCAGAAGATCGCATTTTGCTTCCCGGGCCAGGGCTCGCTCGCCGTCGGAATGGGCCGGGAGATCGCGCGGGCGGTGCCCGAGGCGATGCACGTGTTCGAGCGCGCCAGTGAGGCTTCCGGGCTCGATCTCGTCCGGCTCTGCTTCGAGGCACCCGAGGAGGAGCTCGTCCAAACGGAAGTCCAGCAGCCCGCGCTCGTGGCGACGAGCCTGGCCGTTCTCGCCGCGCTTCGTAGCCGCGGCTTCGAGCCCGACTTCGTCGTCGGCCACTCGGTCGGCGAGTTCGCGGCGCTCGCGGCCGTGGAGGCGCTGGGGACCGAGGAGGCGATCGCGCTCGTCCGCGAGCGTGGCCTCGCGATGGCCGCCGCCGCGCGCGAGAACCCCGGCTCGATGGCCGCGATTCTCGGGCTCGAGGACGAGGTCGTGGAGTCGCTCTGCGCTCGGATCTCGCGGGTCTGGCCGGCGAACTACAACTGCCCGGGCCAGATCGTCGTGTCCGGCGAGAATCCCGCCGTCGACGAGTGCTGCGCCGAGGCGCAGCTCCAGGGCGCGCGCCGGACGGTCAAGCTCCGCGTCTCGGGCGCGTTCCACAGCCCGCTGATCGAGCGCGCGGCCGAGCGCCTGCGCCCGGCGGTGGAGCGTGTGCGGTTCGCGGAGCCGATTGCGCCCTTCGTCTCGACCGTGACGGCCAAGATCGAGCCCGCGCAGCGCTTCGCCGGGCTGCTGGTCGACCAGCTGACGGCGCCGGTCAAGTTCACCCAGGCCGCCCGTGAGCTGATGCGGCAGGGAGTGAAGGTCTTCGTCGAGGTGGGGCCGGGCAACGTCCTCAGCGGTTTACTGAAGAGGATCGACAGGACCGTGAAGGCGATCCCGGTGGGCGACCTCGCGTCGCTCGAGAAGCTCAAGGAGACGCTCGGCACTGCCTAGCCAGAAGGGCGGCAGCATTACTGGACAGGGCACTAGCTTCTGCTCGCTCGAGGGCAAGACGGCGCTCGTCACCGGAGGCTCACGCGGGATCGGGCGGGCGATCGCGCTCGAGCTCGGGCGTGCGGGCGCGGCGGTCGTGGTCGGGTACCGCTCGGGCGCCGAGGAGGCCGAAGCCGTCGCGGACGAGGCGGGAGGCCGGGCCGTCCAGGCGGACGTGTCCGACCCGGAGGCGGCGAAGCGGCTCGTAGAAGAGGCGGGGGACCTCGACATCCTCGTCAACAACGCCGGGCTGACCCGCGACGGGCTCCTGGCGCGGATGCCCGACGAGGACTGGCGGGCCGTGATCGAGACGAACCTCTCGTCTGTCTTCTACACCTGCCGGGCGGTCACCCGCGGGATGATGAAGAAGCGGGCCGGCTCGATCGTGAACGTCTCGAGCATCGTCGGCATCCACGGCAACTGGGGGCAGACGAACTACGGCGCCTCGAAGGCGGGGATCATCGGCTTCACGAAGTCGCTCGCGCGTGAGCTCGGCAGCCGCAACGTGCGCGCCAACGTCGTCGCGCCCGGGTACGTGAACACGCGCCTGACGGACGTGCTTCCCGACGAGGCGAAGGAGGCGATGCTTTCGAACACGCCGCTCGGCAGGCTGGGAGATCCGGAGGACGTCGCCGGGGCGGTACGCTTCCTCTGCTCCGACGAGGCCTCGTTCATCACGGGCGAGGTGCTGCTCGTCGACGGCGGTCTGGGAATGTGAACGGAGCGAGCCTCAACGGTCGACGGCGTGTCGTGATCACCGGTCTCGGCGCACTGACGCCGCTCGGGAACGACGTCGACACTTCCTGGGAAAATCTGCTCGCCGGGCGCTCGGGCGCCGGCCCGATCACGCAGTTCGACTCGAGCGCGTTCTACGTCCACTTCGCCTGCGAGGTGAAGGATTTCGACGCGACCGACTTCATCGAGCGGAAGCAGACGCGGCGCATGGACCGCTTCGCTCACCTGATCGTCGCCGCGGCCCGCATGGCCGAGGCGGACGCGGGGCTCGACATCTCCAGGGAGCCGGATCGGATCGGGGCGGCGATCGCGACCGGGATCGGCGGCCTCAAGGCCTTCCAGGACTGCCACGCCGAGCTCCTCGAGCGCGGGCCCGACCGCGTCAACCCGTTCTCGATCCCCGAGATCATCCCGAACATGGGCGCGGCCTGGGTCTCGATGCAGCTCGGAACGCAGGGCCCCCTGAGCTCGCAGTGCACGGCCTGCGCGGCCTCGAACATGGCGCTCGGCGAGGGCGCGGACGCGATCCGGCTCGGCCGCGCCGACGTGATGCTCTGCGGCGGCACCGAGGCGCCGGTGACGGAGGTCGGGATAGCCGGCTTCAGCGCGATGCGCGCCCTGTCGCGGCGAAACGACGAGCCGGAGAAGGCGTCACGGCCGTTCGACGCCGGGCGGGACGGCTTCGTGATGGGCGAGGCGGGTGCCGTCCTCGTGCTGGAGGAGCTCGAGCACGCGAGGGCGCGCGGCGCGAAGATCTACGCGGAGATGCTCGGCTACGGCGTCTCCTCGGACGCACGACACATCACCGAGCCCGATCCGACGGGCGTGAACCCGGCCCGGGCGATGACGATGGCGTTCGGCGATGCGGGGATCGGGCCCGACGAGGTCGACTACATCAACGCGCACGGGACTTCGACCCCGCTCGGCGACGCCTCCGAGACGCGCGTCCTCAAGCTGGCGCTCGGCGAGGAGAACGCGCGCGCCACGCCCGTTTCCTCGACCAAGGGCGCGACCGGCCACTGCCTCGGCGCGGCGGGCGCGGTCGAGGCGATCTTCACGACGCTCGCCGTCAACCGGGGCGCGCTGCCGCCGACGATCAACTACGACGAGCCGGACCCCGAGTGCGACCTCGACTACATCCCGAACGAGGCGCGGGAGGCCGACGTCCGAGTCGGCGTCTCGAACTCCTTCGGCTTCGGCGGCCACAACGCGTGCATCGTCGTCCGCCGCTTCGAAGACTGATTCGGCCAGGCCTGTCGATGATTTGTGGCACTTTCGCCACACCGCGCCCTTGACGAAACCCGGGGTCCGGCACCGGTTTTCGCGCTTGGGGGACACGACGGTTTGGGACGGGTACGCTCGCCTTCGTGGACCGGTGGGCGACCTTCGACTGCTACGGGACGCTGATCGACTGGAACGGCGGGATCCGGCGTGAGCTGGCGCGCATCTTCGGCGAGGAGCGGGCAGATGACGTGCTCGAGCGCTACCACGTGGTCGAGCCGGAGCTCGAATTGGACGGCTCGCGCCCCTACCGGGAGGTTCTGACCGAGGCGATGCGCCGGCTCGGCGCCCCGCGCGCGAGCGAGCATGCCCTGGCGGACTCGCTGACGGGCTGGCGGCCGTTCCCCGAGGCGCCGCAGGCGCTGCGTGAGGCACGCGAGCGCGGCTGGAAGCTCGCGATTCTCTCGAACACGGACCGCGACTACATCGAAGCGTCTATGGATCGGATCGGCGTGCCGTTCGAGCTCGCGATCGTGGCGTCCGAGATCGGCTCCTACAAGCCGGCGCTCGGCCACTGGCGCGCGTTCGAGGAGCGCGTCGGCCGCCCGCCCGACGTACACGTCGCCGCGAGCCTCTTCCACGACATCGGGCCGGCACGGGAGCTCAGCCTGCCTTCGATCTGGATCAACCGGCGTGGCCAGTCGCCGGGCCCGGAGCCGACGCGGGAGCTGCCGGATCTCTCACGACTCGCCGGGACGCTGGAGGAGCTGGCCTGACGATCGAGGTCCGCACCCCGACCGTCGACGAGGCGCCCGCGATCCGGGCGCTGATCGAGGAGCACGCGCAAGCCGCCTTCGGCGAGACCGAGCTCGGCGAGGAGGAGATCCGGGCGTGGTTTGCGCGCCCGAGACTCTCGATCCGCGTCGCGAGCTGCGACGACGCCCTCGTGGGCTACCTGGACCTGTACGCGGACGAATCCGGCCGCTTTCCGGCCGACGTCCGGACCCTCGATCCCGGGGTTGCCCGCCGGCTCCTCGACGAGGCGGAGACGCTCGCGCGTGAGCAGGGCGCCGAGGGCGTCCGCGCCTTCGTCCAGGGCGACGACGCCGTTCAGAGGGAGGTGCTCGAGTCGCTTGGGTGGCAGCCGATCCGCTACTCGTTCCAGATGCGGATCGAGCTCGACGACGACCTGTCCGAGCCGGACTGGCCCGAGGGACTGTCCCTCCGTAACCTCCACCCCGGCGAGGAGGAGCGGGTGTACGAGGCGCAGATGGACGCGTTCGCAGACCACTGGGAGTTCCGCCGCACATCGCTTGAGGAGTGGCGGACCTTCACCGTGGACGACCACAGCTTCGACCCGTCGCTCTGGTGGCTGGTCGAGGACGGCGACGAGCTGGCTGCGATGTCGCTCAACTCGTGGCACTTCTCCGGAGACCCGCAGTTCGGCTGGATCGGGATCCTGGGGGTCAGACCCCGGTGGAGGCGCCGCGGCCTCGCGACCGCGCTGCTCCTGCACTCGTTCCGCGACTTTCGCGACCGCGGCGCGACCCGGGTCGGCCTCGGCGTGGACGGCGAGAACACGACCGGCGCGGTCAGGCTCTACGAGAGCGTCGGCATGCGCGTCGCGCGCCGGAACGACACGTACGAGAAGGAGCTCGGTGACCGCTGAGCTGCGCGCACCGACGCGCGACGACCTCCCGACGCTGGTCGAGTTCTTCGCCGGTCTCTCGAGGCGCTACGGCCTCCGTCCCCGGAACGAGGCGGAAGTTCGCGACGATGTCACGCGCGAGAACGTCGCCGAGAACCACCGGATTGCGCTCGCAGGGGATCGGATCGCCGGCCTCGTCGGCGTCTGGGCGCCGGAGAAGCAGCGCGACCGTGCCTTCCTCTTTCCACGAACGCTGCCGCGCGAGCGCCGGCTGTACGGCGCACTGCTCGACTGGGGCGAGCACCGGGCACGCGAGCTGGCCGGCGAAGGGCGCGCGCAGGTGCCGGCCGAGGCGGACGACGAGGAGCTGCGCGCGGAGCTCGAGCGCCGCGGTTACGAGCTCGTCCGCTGGTTCTTCGAGATGGAGATCGAACTCGCGGAGGAGCCGCCGCCGCCGGCCTGGCCGGAGGGTCTCGCCGTGCGCACGTTCGAGGACGGGGACGCGCGGGCCGTCTACGACGCGGACCGGGAAGCCTTCGAGGATCACTGGGAGCCCGTCGACGCCGGCTTCGACGAGTGGTGCGACTACTTCCTCTCGGCCTCGACCTTCGACCCGCGCCTCTGGTTCCTCGCCGAGGCTGACGGCGAGCTCGCAGGCGCCTCGATGTGCAGCAAGCTGGGCGGCGAGACCGGCCGCGTGGGCGTGCTCGCCGTGAGGCGGCCGTGGCGCCGGCGCGGGCTCGGCACGGCGCTGCTCCTGCACTCGTTCCGCGAGCTCCGCCGGCACGGGTGCGTGCAGGCGGCCCTCAGCGTCGACGGGGACAACCTGACCGGAGCAGTGCGGCTCTACGAGCAGGCGGGCATGCAGCTGGCGCGCCGGGCCGCGATCTACTGGAAGGACCTCGCATGAGCCGCCTGCGCGCGAAATGCCCGGACTGCGGCACCTTCACGGCCGTCGCGCTAGGGCCCGGGTACGAGTGCCACGCCTGCGGACGCGAGTTTGCGGCCGGGCTCGTCCGGGTTCCGCGTGCCTGGGGCGAGGGCGGCGAGTCAATCGCGGCCGGGGCTCACCTGCCGCTGCCCTATCCGGAGGCGGCAGTCGTCGAGGAGGACACGCTCGGCGAGCAGACGCTCGCGATCGCCACGGAGCTGCCCGAGCGACCGCTCGTACTCGGCGGCTGCTGCTGCGCCCACGTCGGCGCGGTCGAGGGGCTCGCGGCCCGCTACGACCGGCTGGCGCTCATCTGGATCGACGCTCACGGAGATCTCAACACGCCCGAGAGCTCGCCGTCGGGGAACCTCTGGGGGATGCCGCTGCGGATGATCCTCGACTCGGGCGCGGTCGCTCCCGAGGACACGATCCTGCTCGGCGCCCGGAACCTCGATCCGCCCGAGCTCGAGTTCATCTCGGCGGACGGGCCTGAGTACGGACGTGGACGGAGCTGGAGCAGGTTCTCGACGGCACCGACGGCGTGTACGTCGCCTTCGACGCTGACGCGCTCGACCCCGGCGAGATCGCCGCGTTCATGCCCGAGGCTGGCGGCCTCGATCTCGGCGAGGCCGAGGAGCTGCTGCGAGCCGTGAGCGAGAAGTCGGTGATCCTGGGCGCTGGTTTCAGCGCGCTTCTGCCGGAGCCTTCGAACGTCGAGCCTCTCACGCGACTCTGCGCCGCCCTCGGGGTCTAGACTCGGGAGTCGTGTCCGAGCGGATCGACGTCTCGATCGAGCACAAGCACGCCCCGCCCGAGGACGGTGGGCGTCCGCATCCGAACACCTGCCCCGGGTGCGGCTCGCACTACCGCGACGACGAGCTCGACGCGAGCCTGCGGGTCTGTCCGCAGTGCGGGCACCACTTCGCCGTGCACGCGCGCGAGCGGATCCGCCAGCTCGTGGACGAGGACAGCTTCGCCGAGGAGGCGGGCGAGCTCCGCTCCGACGACCCGCTCGACTTTTTCGACCTGCGCCCCTACACCGAGCGGCTGGCCGAGGCGGAGCTCTCGACCGGGCTCGGCGAGGCGATGGTGATCGGGCGTGCGGCGGTCGAGGAGCAGCCGTGCCAGCTCGCGGTGATGGAGTTCGGCTTCATGGGGGGCTCGATGGGGCGGATCGTCGGCGAGAAGTTCGCCCGGGCCTGCGAGGGCGCGGCCGAGCGGCGCGTGCCGCTGGTCTCGGTAACCGCGTCCGGCGGCGCTCGCATGCAGGAGGGAATCCTCTCGCTGATGCAGCTCCCGAAGACGGTCTGCGCGGTCGAGGACCTGCACGACGCCGGCGGCACGCTGATCAGCGTGATGGCCCATCCGACCACCGCCGGCGTGCTGGCGAGCTTCGCCAGCCTCGGGGACGTGCTGGTCGCCGAGCCCGGGGCCCTGCTTTCGTTCACGGGCCCGCGGGTCGTCCAGCAGACGACGCGCGAGAAGCTGCCCGACGACTTCGGCCGGGCCGAGTCGAACCTCCGCCACGGGCACGTCGACGCGATCGTCCCCCGACCCGAGCTTCGCCCGACAGTCGCGCGGCTGTTGCGGCTCTTCGCCGATGGCGCGTGAGGCCGAGCTCAGGCTGCGCGAGCAGCTGAGCAGGCTTCGCAGCCTGCCGCTGCTCCGGGGCGCGCGTCTCGAGGGTGAGCTCGAGCGGCTTCAGCGCCAGCTCGACCGGATCGTCGCCGAGCCGAGCGACGAGGAGATCTGGCGCTCCGTCGAGCTCGCGCGCAACCCGGACCGGCCGTACACGCTCGACTATGTGGAGCGGCTGCTGGAGGACTGGTTCGAGCTCCACGGTGACCGCGCGCACGGCGACGACGCGGCGCTCGTTGCGGGCCTCGGCCGCTTCCGGGGGAGGACGGTGGTGCTCGTCGGCAACCAGAAGGGCCGCGACGTGAAGGAGCGGACCAACCGCAACTTCGGCATGGCCCACCCGGAGGGGTACGGGAAGGCGATGCGGGCGATGGACCTCGCCGACCGGCACGGATTCCCGCTCGTCTCGCTCGTGGACATCCCGGGCGCCTACCCCGGGGTGACCGCCGAGCAGCACGGCCAGGGCGGCGCGATCGCGCGCTCGCAGGCGCTGATGGCCCGGCTGCGGGTGCCGATCGTGACCTGCGTGATCGGTGAGGGCGGCTCCGGCGGCGCGATCGCCACCGCGCTCGCGGATCGCGTGCTGATGCAGGAGAACGCGATCTACACGGTGATCTCGCCCGAGGGCTGTGCGGCGATCCTCTGGCGTGACGCCGGCGAGGCGCAGAAGGCGGCCGCGGCTTTCAAGCCGGACGCGGGACACTGTCTCGAGTTGGGGGTGATCGACGCGGTCGTTCCCGAGCCCGAAGGCGCGGCCCACACCGACCACGAAGAGGCCGCAAGACTGCTGGGCGAGGCTCTGGCGGAGTCGTTCGAGCTCTTCGAGGGGATTTCCGGCGAGGACCTGCGCCGTCAGCGGCGTGCCCGTTTCCGTACGATCGGGCAGCTCTCGACAACCGCCTGAAACCGCGGTTTAGCGGCCCTTTTCCACATCTTCCACAGGCTTATCCCCGGCCCATACACATGCCGAGGCCGGCTTGTAGCCGGCCTCGACCCTAACCCCCCGTTGGGTGGAGAAGCTTTGCGACGCGTGTGCGTCGGATTTGCGAACCATACCCGCGCCGGCGGCACGCGTAAACATCGGGCGAGCGGGAACGACGGTCGCATGCCACGCTCGCTCTGGAGCGGCACGATCTCCTTCGGGCTCGTCAGCGTCCCCGTGCGGATGGTCGGGGCGACCGAGTCGAAGGAGCTTCGCTTCCACTTCCTCGACAAGCGCGATCTCGCGCCGATCGGCTACGACAAGGTCCGCCGCGACAACGGCGAGCACGTCGACAGCGAGGACTTGGTCCGCGGCTTCGAGGTCGAGAAGGGCCGCTTCGTGCCGCTCGAGGACGAGGATCTCGACCGGCTCGACGTCGAGCTGACGAAGACGATCGACATCTGCGACTTCGTCGACCTCGAAGAGATCGACCCGATCTACTTTCGCAAGGCCTACTACCTGCTTCCGCAGGAGGGCAGCGAGAAGCCCTACCGGCTGCTCGTGCGCGCGCTCGATGAGACCGGCAAGGTCGGGATCGCCAAGATCGTGATCCGCAACAAGCAGCATCTCGCGGCGCTGCGGCCCTACGAGGGGGTGCTCGTGCTCGAGACGATGTACTACGCCGACGAGGTGCGGCAGCCGGAGAAGGTCGACGGCAGGGTCCAGCTCCGCAAGCCCGAGGTCGAGATGGCGAAGTCGCTCGTCGAGAACCTGAGCGAGCCGTTCGACCCGGCCAAGTACGACGACACGTATCGCAAGGAGCTGCTCGAGCTGCTGCGCGCGAAGGCGAAGGGCAAGCCGCTGCCGGAGCCCGAGCAGGAGGAAGAGGGGGAGGTGGTCGACCTGATGGCCGCACTCCGGGAGTCGGTCGAGCGCACGCAGAAGAAGGGTCGCAGGCGCTCACGCGCTAAAAAGGCCTCGTGAGCCTCCGCGAGTACGAGCGAAAACGAGACCCGAAGAAGACGCCGGAGCCCTTCAAGGGCAAGCGGCGCTCGAAGGACCCGACCTTCGTCGTCCAGCGCCACGACGCGCGCCGGCTCCACTACGACTTCCGTCTGGAGCGCAACGGCGTGCTCTTGAGCTGGGCGGTGCCGAAGGGCGTGCCGCTCGAACCGGGGCAGCAGCACCTGGCCGTCCACGTCGAGGACCACCCGCTCGACTACGGGAGCTTCGAGGGCGAGATCCCGAAAGGTCAGTACGGCGCCGGCACCGTCGAGATCTGGGACAGGGGCACGTACGAGCTCGTCGAGGACAAGCGCGACGGCGGCATGACCGTCCGGCTGCACGGCGAGAAGCTCGACGGCACCTGGGCGCTCATCCCGGCTCATCTCTCCGGCGACGAGAAGAACTGGCTGATCGTCCGCAAGCGCGAGGACACGGCGAAACCGGCGGCCGCGCGCCGCGACTACAAGCCGATGCTCGCCACGCTCGAGGAAGTGGACCGCATGCCGCGCGACGGCTGGGAGTTCGAGATCAAGTGGGACGGCTACCGGATCGTCGCGCGGGTCGCCGGCGGCGAGGCCCAGCTGCGGACGCGCAAGGACCAGGACTACACGGAGCGCTTCTCCAACGTCGCCAAGGAGCTCGCCAAGGCGCTGAAGACGCCGGACGCGGTCGTCGACGGCGAGGTCTGCGCGCTGGACGAGCAAGGGCGCCCGAGCTTCTCGGCGATGCAGCAGGGCGGCGCGAAGACGCCGGTCGTCTTCTACGTCTTCGACCTGCTCGAGGTCGAGGGCGAGCCGGTGACCGACCTGCCGCTGACCGAGCGCCGCAAGCGGCTCGCAAAGCTCCTCGACAAGCGGAACCGGACGATCGTCTTCTCCGAGTCGTTCGAGGACGGGCCCGCGCTCTACGAGGCCGCACAGGAGCAGGGGCTCGAGGGGATCATGGCCAAGCGCGCCGACTCGCGGTACCAGCCGGGCAGGCGCTCACGCGACTGGCTCAAGTTCAAGACCCACGGCGAGGAGGAGTTCGTGATCGCCGGCTACACGGCCGGCAAGGGCCGGCGCGAGGGCTCGTTCGGGTCGCTCGTGCTCGCGCGCTACGGGAACGACGGCGAGCTCGAGTACGTCGGCAACGTCGGCACCGGCTTCGACGAGCGGGAGATCCAGCGGCTGCTGAAGAAGCTTCGGCCGCTCGCGCGCAAGGACCCGCCGTTCGCGCAGGTGCCGAAGATGCCGCGCATCCGCAAGGGAGACGTCGTCTGGGTCGAGCCGCTGCTCGTGGCGCAGACCTCGTTCGCGGAGTTCACGCACGACGGCCACCTCCGCGCGCCGGTCTACCTCGGGCTGCGCGAGGACAAGGACGCGAGCGAGGTTCGGGCCGAGCCTGCCGCGCCGATCCCGGACACGATCAAGAAGGGCAAGCGCGTCCTCCGGCTCTCGAACCTCGACAAGGAGTTCTGGCCCGAGGAGGGGATCGCGAAGGGCGACCTGCTCGCGTACTACCGCGACGTCGCGCCGGCCGTCGTCCCGCACCTGAAGGACCGCCCGTTCACGATGAAGCGCTATCCCGACGGCTGGCAGGGCAAGTTCTTCTTCCAGAAGGACCGGCCGCCGGGGCTGCCGGACTGGCTTCCGACGGTGAACCTCGAGGTCTCGACCCGCGAGACGCCACGCCGCCGTCGCAAGATCGACGCCCCGCTCGTGAACGACGAGCTTGCGCTCCTCTGGATGGTGAACATGGGCTGCATCGACCTGAACACGTGGTACTCGCGCGTCGACAGGCTCGACCGGCCGGACTTCGTGCTCTTCGATCTCGATCCCTCGCCGGATGTCGGGTTCGCCGAGACGGTTCAGGTCGCGCTGCTCGTCAAGGAGACGCTCGACGCGCTCGGGCTCGAGTCGTTCTGCAAGACGAGCGGCTCGGACGGGATCCACGTGCTCCTGCCGATCGAGCGGCGCTCGACCTATGACGACACGCGACAGTTCGCGGAAATAGTCGCGGGAGCTCTGGCGCGGACGCACCGCGGCCTGGTCACGACCGAGTGGTCGAAGGCGAAGCGCCGCGGCGTCCTGATCGACGCGAACCAGAACGGCGAGGGCAAGACGATCGCGTCGGTCTACTCGGTGCGCCCGAAGGCGGGGGCTCCGGTCTCGACCCCGCTGCGCTGGGACGAGGTGAACGAGCAGCTCGACCCGGCCGCGTTCACGATGGACGTCGTCCGGCAGCGCATCGCCGAGCACGGCGACCTCTTCGAGGGCGTGCTGAAGACCCGACAGTCGCTGAGCGCAGCGCTGAAGTCGCTCCGGTGACTCAGCGGATGACGGCGCAGCCGACGTAGCTCGCGTCGCCCTTCCCGCCTTTCGTGAAGAGCAGGAAGGGGCCCGGCTGCTCGATCCTCCAGGAGACGGTCCGGGTCTCGAGCTTCGCGTCGGCTCGTTCGACGGATGCCTCGGTGGGCCGATACCCGAGGTGCGCGTGGACGGTCTCGCCCTTCTCGACGGCGATGTCGGGCACGCTGCGATCTCCACACCTGGGAGCCACTGCGTCGGCGACCGTCCCGGCCCGGCCCGTCCTCCAGGACCAGCTGGAGAATCCGAGCCAGCGGCTGTCGGCCTTCGTCTCGATCCAGGCAGCCGGCGGCCCGATGCGCGCGGAGCGTGGGGCCGGCGTCGTGGGCGGTGAGGCTGCGGACGAGCTGCAGGCGGCGGCAAGGACGGCAAGCGGAAGCACGAGTCCGGCTCTCATCGGATGTTCTTACGCCGCTGAGGGTGGGTCGCGTCACAGGTCGCGGCGGGAGAAGCCGATCGCCGCAACGGCTCCGACGAGCAGCAGGTACGCGACCGCCCACACACGCAGCCAGGCGCCGCCGGTGTTGGCGCCTCCGAAGGGTCCGAGCTGGAGCAGGAAACCGGTCAGGCCGGTCGTGTCGGCGGTGATCTGCCTCAGGGCGTCCTGGTAGAGGGCCTCGAAGGGCAGGGCCCACGCCGCGACCTTGGCCGCGTGCTGCAGCGGCTCCGAGCCGATCCCGTGGCCGATCGTCCCGAGCAGGCCGGCGACGAGCCCTGCGCCGAAGACCATGAAGACCGCGATCCCGTTCGCGGTCGCGGTCAGGACGACCGAGCCGAGGAGCGAGATCGTGGCGATCACGGCGACTCCGCCGGCGAGCTCGAGACCCGGGACGACGAGGCGGTCGGGCCACCAGTGCCCCGTCAGCCCGGTCACGAGCATCGACGCGACGTACAGCGCGCCGGCGTAGGGGACGCAGACCGCGATCGCACCGAGCCAGCGGGAGAACAGCAGCGTCGTCCGGCCGACGGGGCGCACGACCAGCGGCTGGAGGAGCGCGCGTTCCGCGTCGCCGCGAACCACTCCGAGCGTGAGGAAGATCGCGAGGACGGTGCCGAGGAAGAGCGTCGCGAACATCGCGAGCCCGAAGATGAAGGCGCCCGCGAAGGCGCGCGCGTCGATGCCGGACCCGACGGGCGGCTGGATCGACTCGACGTTGCGGAAGGCGTAGTGGTTGGCCAGCCAGTAGAGGCCGAGGAATCCAAGCGTCAGCAGCAGGACGATCGCGAAGACCTTCCTGCGCAGCGCCTCACGCAGCCCGTACCCGACGATCGTCAGGACGGAGCTCACGTCTCCTCGCCGACCGCCTCGAGGTACGTCTCCTCGAGGGTCGAGGTGAGAACACGGACGCCGAAGACCTTGCGGCCCGCCGCGACGAGCTCCGAGACGAGGCGAGGCGCGTCTTCGCGGGAGACGCCCTCGAACAATTGCCTGCCCTCGTCGGTCTCGATCTCGACGCCGCGCGGCCGGGCCAGCTCGGCCGGAGAGCCCTCGGCGACGAGGCGGCCGCCGAGCATGATCGCGACCCGGTCGCAGACGAGCTCGATCTCGCTCAGGAGGTGCGAGTTCAGCAGCACCGAGATCCCGCGGCCGCGCAGCTCCTCGAGCAGCCTGCGGACCGTCCGGCGCCCGACCGGGTCGAGCGCGCTCGTCGGCTCGTCGAGGAGTAGCAACGGAGGGGACCCGACCAGCGCCTGGGCGATGCCGAGCCGCTGCTGCATGCCCTTCGACATCTCCTCGACGCGCCGGTTCCGCGCCTCGCCCAGGCCCACGAGCTCGAGCAGCTGCCCGCGCTCGGCGGCACCGCCGCTCGATCCACTCAGGCGCTGGTGAAGCTCGAGCAGCTCGTCGGCCGAGTACCAGCCCGGAAAGCGGAAGAGCTCGGCGAGGTAGCCGACCAGGCGGCGTGCGTCGCGTGAGCCGGCGCGGACGCCGCAGATCTCGGCGGTACCGCGAGAGGGCCGGACGAGCCCGCAGGCGATCTTGACGAGCGTCGACTTGCCGGCGCCGTTCGGGCCGAGCAAGCCGACGAGCTCGCCCTCGGCCACCTGCAGGTCGACTCCGGCGAGCGCATCGACCCGGCCGTAGCGCTTCGCCAGCCCGCGGACGGCGAGGGCGCTCATCGGGCCGGCAGGACCAGCTTCACGTAGTAGCCGAGGTCGTCGAACCCGAGGCGGCGGTACATCTCCTTCGGCCAGTCCTCGTAGTCGGCGACGAGGAAGACGAACTCGGCGCCGTCGCGCCGGGCGGCGGCGATCGCCGCGAGCACGACGGCGGTCGCGTAGCCGCGGCCGCGGTGCTCCCGGAGCGTGCCGACGTCCTCGATCTGGGCTTCGGCTCCGTCCTGGTAGAGGTCGGTGTAGCTGACGACCTCGCCGTCGACCCGGACCGCGAAGAAGCGCGTTCGCAGCTGCTGCCCGATCAGCCGCTTGCCCGCGAAGAGCTGATCCATCACCTCGGGCCTGCCCCACGGCTCCCCGGCGTTCACGCTCTGCCGCGCGGGGCGCAGGTCCTCCTCGCGCACCTCTTCGACGATGCTCGGGCCGGCCTCGCGCTTGGCTTCGGGCTCGCGGTTCTGGGCCATCAGCAGCACTCGCCGCGCGATCCAGCCGTGTTCCTCGAAATACGGCGCGACGCGCTCGCCGAGCTCGGTGTCCGGGAGAAAGATCATGCGACGCTCGAGCCGCCGGGCCTCCGCGGCGATCTGCCCGGCCTCCGCCTCGCGTTCCACCCAGAGGTAGTTGGCGTCCAGCCGGTGCGGGAGCTCGTCCAGGTAGACCGCTCTGCCGACCGACGAGTTCACAGTGCGCGTGCCGTACATGTCGCCGCGGGCGAGGAAGTCGTATGCGCGTTTCAGGTCAGTCATCGCCGAGCCGGCGCGGGTGGCCGAGCATGCCGAGCTCGGCGATGTCACGGCGGAAGAGAAGGGAGACGGTCCAGTCGACCACGACGCGGAGCTTCCGGGAGAGGAGGGGCAGCTGGTAGAGATGGTACGTCCGCGTGACGAACCAGCCGGCGAAGCCGGTGAGGCGGAGGTTCAGCACCGCGGCGATCCCTTTGTAGCGGCCGAGGGTCGCCACCTGGCCGAGCGAGCGGTAACGGTACGGGGCCGGGACGCCGGTCAGGTTGCGGGCGAGCCGGCGCGCCTGGCGGAGCGCGTGCTGGGAGGTCGGCGGATCGGGCTGTCCGGGCGTGGCCGCGTTGGGGACACCGGCGCAGTCGCCGAGCGCCCAGACCTCGTCGAGTCCTTCGACGCGGAGCGTCTCGTCCACGCGGACGCGGTGGCGGTCGTCGAGCGGCAGGCCGAGCGTGGCGAGCAGCGGGTTCGCGCGCACCCCGGCGGTCCAGACGAGCGTCGCCGTGGGGATGCGTTCGCCGTCGGAGAGGACGCAGGCCTCGGCGTCGACCGATTCGAGAGTCGTTCCCGTGCGAATCTCGATTCCGCGCTTTGCGAGCTGCTTCGCGGCGTACTCGCCGAGGCGGCTCGGGATCTCCGGGAGGATCGTCGGCGCGGCGTCGACGAGCACCCAGCGCCGCCGGCGCTCGCGTAGCTCCGGATAGTGGCGGACGGCGTCCGAGACGAGGTCGGACAGCTCGGCGAGCGCCTCGACCCCCGCGTAGCCGGCGCCGACGAAGACGAAGGTCAGCTCCCGCTCGGCGCCGTCTTCGTCCATCGCGGCTGCCTCCAGCCGCCGCAGGACGTGGTTGCGAAGGTGGATCGCGTCCGCGAGATCCTTGAAGCCGAGCCCGTGCTCGGCCAGCCCCGGGACCGGCAGCGTGCGCGGCACCGAGCCCAGCGCGAGCACGAGCCGCTCGTACGCGATGTCGAAGGACTCGACGGACACGGTGCGCGCATCCGTGTCGAGTGCGGTCACGCGACCGAGCAGGAGCTCCGCATTCGGGCACATCAGCCGCAGCGGCACGACGACGTGGCGCGGCTCGAGCGTTCCCGACGCCGCTTCCGGAAGCATCGGCGTGAAGAGCATGAAGTTCTCGGGGCTGACGATCGTCGCGCCGCGGTCACCGAGGTAGCGCGCGACGTAGGCGCCGGCGAAGCCGCCGCCCGCGATCAGGGTCCCGCCGCGTGCCTTTCGCGTGGCCACGGCTCTACTATCGCCGCGTGGGAGCGGTTCAGGTAGCGGTTGATCGGCAGCGGCGCGGAGCACGAAGGGCGGGCCGAGCAGGTCGGGCGGCTGCTGGCCGAGCGCGGCTGCACGGTCGTGACGGGCGGGCTCGGCGAGGTGATGGCCGCTGCCGCGCGCGGGGCGAAGTCGGCCGCCGGAACGACGATCGGGATCCTTCCCGGCGAGCGGCGGGAAGATGCGAACCAGTGGATCGACCACGTCGTCGTCACCGGGATCGGGCACGCGCGGAACCTGGCGGTCGTCGCCTCCGGCGACGCCGTGATCGCGGTCGGCGGAAGCTGGGGGACGCTGGCCGAGATCGGCTTCGCCTCGCGGCTGGGCCGTATGGTGGTGATCCTCGAGCCCGGGCTGGCGATCGAAGGAATCGCGCGCGCCGCGTCGCCGGAGGAAGCCGTAAAGCTTGCGCTGGAGCGGCTGCGGTGACGCCGGCCGAGCGAGTCGCGGAAAGCTCTCCATTTCGCTGAGCCCGCGCACATAAGATCGCGGGCCATGCATGAGCTGCGCCCCGGTGTCTGGCACTGGCAATCGCCGCACCCCGACTGGGACGGTGAGGAGGAGTGGCCCGAGCTCGTCTCGTCGTACGGGATCGAATTCGGCGACGAGTTCGTGTTGTTCGACCCGCTCTCGGTTCCCGCCGAGCTGCGCGAACGGGCGACCGCGGTCGTCCTGACCGCGCCGTACCACGAGCGCGACGCCCGCCGGCTCGGCCTTCCGGTGCACACGCCGCCTGCCGACACCTGGGAGGACTGGGTCGAGAAGTTCGGCGTCGACCCCGACCGCGTGCGAGGCATGGAGAGTGAGGACCTGGCCTGGCTGCGCGCCGGCGAGGGAGAAGGACACTTCCACGGTCCCGGCGCGTGGCCGTTCGGGATCACCGCGTACGCGGGCCGGGAGGACAACGACCTCGTCCTCTGGCTGCCGTCGATCGACGCGATCGTCACCGGCGACTCGCTCTCCGACTTCGGCGACGGGCTGGACATCCAGCTCGGCGGTCGCAAGCACGTGACGCGCGACGACGTCGTCCAACGGCTCCGTCCGCTGCTCGACCTGCCGGTCGAGCTCGTGCTCCCCGCCCATGGCGAGCCGACGGATCGCGCGGCGCTCGAGCGCGCCCTTTCCTGAGCCGCAGGCCGGCAAGACGTGAGATGCGCACGTCGAGTGGGCCAGCCTCCTTGCTGCGCGCGAAGGTCGGCTGCCTTACGGACTAGGTACGAAGGAGTGGACAGGTGAGGCAGGTCGGGCCGCCGTCGCCCTTCGAGAGCTCTTTCCCCTCGTAGACCAGCACCTCTACGCCGGCGCGCTCGAGGCGGCGTTTCGTCTCGGGGTTGCCGGCGACCGCGAGGCCCACGCGGGGAGCCAGCGCCAGGACGTTGGTGCCCATCGACTCGAACTCGTCGTCCGGGACGGCCACGATCTCGATGCCGCGCTCCTCGAGCAGCTCCGCCAGCCGCACCGGCAACAGCGGCGGGTACGCGACGACCAGGTCCGGCGCGAGCGGGCTCAAGAGCGAGAGCAGGTGCATCACCTCGCCGCGGCCGCGCCAGTGCGGGAGATCGAAGACGTGCAACTCGAGCGCCGGCAGCAGCTCGCGCAGGCGCGCGATCCCGGCGTCGTTCGTCCGGTAGCCGCGGCCGACGAGGAGCGCCCGTTCGTCCAGGCGGATGATGTCGCCGCCCTCGGCCCACTCGCTCTCACCCAGCCGGCCTGCGATCGGGACGCTGGAACGCTCGAGGTCTTCACCGAGCGCCGCCGGCTCGTCTCGCCTGACCTCTTTCCCGGGGTTGAGCAGGATCGCCTTCCCGTCTGTGATCAGTACGGGGTCGAAGACATAGATTGCGTCGGGGTTGCCGTCGGCGGAGGATTCGGCGAGCACGGCCTCTGCGCCGGCTGCCTCCAGGATGCCGCAGAGCGCTTCGTGCTCGCGTGCGATTCCCGCCGCGTCGGGCTCCGAGCGCCACGCGCAGGCCTGCCAGCCGTGCAGGTCGGCGCTGCGCGGTGCGCGCAGGAGCACCTGCCGGAGATCGGCGGTCATGGAGGAACTCACGCTCGTGATCGTAGTCCCCGCCGTCGATAACGACTCGATGCGGACGCTCACGATCGCCGCCTTCGTTCTCGCCGTGCTGATCTGCGGTAGCTGGGCTGTCGAGAAGCACTCCCGCGCCGGGAACGAGCGAGTTCTCAGCGCCGTCGCGACCGGGCTCGCCGGGCGGCCGGTGCACGTTCGCTGCCAGAGCCTCTGGAAAGCGCTCGTCGACGTGGACAGCCGGCTCGGCGACGTGCCGTTCCCGGACGGGCACGCGGCGAGCTACACGCATGTCACCCGCAGCCTGTGCGGCGTGCTCGCACGGTTCCGCCGCAGTCCGAGCCACCGGGAGCTTGCGTGCCTGACCGCGTTCGACTGGAGCCGCTTCGACGGACGCGATCCGGCGGCGTCGGCTTGCGCCCGCCGCGCGAACGACACGGCCGAGGCGCTGATGACGCTCGCCCACGAGTCGATGCACCTGCGCGGGTGGGCGGACGAGGCGACCGCGCAGTGCTACGGAGTGCAGGAGCTCGCCTTCACCGTCGAGCGGTTGGGTGGCTCCGCCACGGAGGGCAAAGCCGTCGCCGACTACATGCTCTCGCTGCAGAAGTGGCTCCCGACCGACTACCAGTCTGCGGAGTGCGCGCCCGGAGGCGCGCTCGACCTCCATCCGGAGACGCCTGAGTTTCCCTCGGAGTCGCCGCCCACGCCGCTACCGGCGCGGCTCTTCGGGCCGCAGCTGTAGGCAGCTCAGCGCTCCGTAACCTCGGCCAGGCGCCTCTCGAGGAAAACGCGCTCGGCCGGATGCGCCGCGACCTCGAGCGCGCGGCGGTACGCCTCGGCCGCCTCGTCGCCGCGGCCGAGCCGTCGCAGGAGGTCGGCACGCGCCGAATGGAGATGGCGGTACTCGTCGAGCCCTTCGATCCGGTCGATCAGGTCGAGGCCGTGCTCCGGCCCTGTCCGCCATGGCGACCGCCACCCCGCGGTTGAGCTCGACCACCGGCGAAGGCGAGAGCTCGCCGAGCCGGCCGTAGAGCTCCGCTATCTGGCGCCAATCGGTCTCGTCCTCGAAGTGGAGCGAGGCGATCGCGGCCTGGAGCTGGTACGGCCCCGGTCGGCGGAGCCGCAGCGCGCGGTCGAGCACCCGGCGGCCCTCCTCGATCCTCGCCCGGTCCCAGAGCGATCGGTCCTGGTCTTCGAGCAGCACCAGCTCGCCTCCTTCGTCCAGCCGAGCCTCCCGTCGCGCGTCCTGCAGAAGCATCAGCGCGAGCAGCCCGAACACCTCCGGCTCGTCGGGCATCAGCACCGCGAGCACCTTTCCGAGCCGGATCGCCTCTTCGCAGAGCTCGCGTCGCGGCGGCGGCCCGTAGCCCTCGTTGAAGACCAGGTAGACGACGGCGAGCACGGCTCGCAGGCGCTCGGGCAGCAGGTGGTCCGGGGGCACGCGGAACGGGATGCCCGCCTCGCGGATCTTCCGCTTGGCTCGCACCAGCCGCTGCGCCATCGTCGGCTCCGGCACGAGGAACGCGCGGGCGATCTCTTCCGTCGTCAGGCCGCCCAACGAGCGGAGCGTCAACGCGACCTGCGCCTCGGTCGCCAGTGCCGGATGGCAGCAGGCGAAGATCAGACTCAGTCGCTCGTCCGGGATCACGTCGTCCTCCTCCGACTCGCCTGCGCCGAGGGCTGCGAGCAGCTCGGTCTTCCGCTGGAGCGTCTGTTCCCGCCGGATCCGGTCGATGGCCCGGTTCTTCGCGGTCGTCGTCAGCCAGGCTGCGGGGTTCCGAGGCGTGCCCTCACGCGGCCAGCGCTCGATCGCGATCGCCACCGCGTCCTGGAGGGCGTCCTCGGCGAGGTCGAAGTCGCCGAGGACGCCGATCAGGCTTGCGAGGACGCGGCCCCACTCGTCGCGGAAGACGCCCTCGAGCTCTCTCAGTGCTCGATCACCGGCCTGACCTCGATCGCTCCGCCGGTCCGCGCGGCCGGGATCTTGGCGGCGAACTCGATCGCCTCGTCGAGGTTGTCGCACTCGACGAGGTAGAGACCGCCGAGGTACTCCTTCGTCTCGGCGAACGGGCCGTCGGTCGTGAGCGTCTCTCCGTCGCTGACGCGGACCGTGGTCGCCGTCGAGAGCTCGCCGAGGTCGGCGCCGCCGCGGGTTTCGGGCCGCTGGCCCAGCTCCATGTACTCCCGCATCTGGGTTTGCTGCTCCTCCTCGCTGAGCTGCCCCCAGCGTCCCGGCTCGCCGTAGATCAAGAGCGCGTACTGCACGGTGTCCTCCTTCGGTCGCTTACGACGATACGACGAACGAGTCAGCCGGATTTCGACATTCGCTCGAGCAGCGTCAGCGCGCCGGACTTGTCGAGCGGCTCGTTCAGGTTGCCGCACTTCGGGCTCTGCACGCACGAGGGGCAGCCACGCTCGCAGGGGCAGCCGGCGAGCAGCTTCTCCGTGTCCGCGACCCAACCCTCGAAGGCCTCGAAGCCGCGCTCGGCGATTCCGACTCCTCCCGAGTGGCCGTCGTAGACGAAGATCGTCGGGCGGCCGGTCTGGAAGTGGAGGTTCGTCGAAAGGCCGCCGATGTCCCAGCGGTCGCACATCGCCCAGAGCGGGAGCAGCGCGATCAGCGAGTGCTCCGCCGCGTGGAGCGACCCGAGCAGCCGCGGCTCGCGCTCCAGCCCTTCCAGCATCCACGGCTCCGGGAGGAACCAGACCGCCTCGGTCTCGAACTCGGTTTGCGGCAGCTCGAGCGGGACGAGCTCGATGTTCTCCTGCGTCGTGATCGACTTCTTCTGGTACCCGACGACCTGCTCGGTCACGACGACGCGCCCGAACGAGAGCTCGAGCCCGAGCCGCGGCCCGCCGCGAGCGGCCTCGACGATCGCGGTCATCGTCTCCTTCTTGGCCTGCGTGTAGTAGTCGCCCTTGAACGGCTCCACGAGCGCCGCCCGGGAGCCGAGGTCGAGCTCGCGCACCCGGTAGCTCTCGCCGAGGTGCAGGTAGACCGCGCCCTCGTGGACGGTCGAGTAGGCGCGTTCGGCTTCGGCGATCCCGAGCACGGTCCCGCTCGAGCCGTCGACGATCGTGAAGGCGTCGGGGCCCGTCGAGCGCAACGAGACGCGCGCCGCCGGGTAGTCGCGCGCGGCCCACACGTAGCCGGCCTTCGTCTTCTGCAGCTCCGGCAGCAACGCCGCCCGCTCCAGAGCCGCGTCGCCGAGGAGCTCGCGGTCGGCGTCGTCGATCGGCGCCTCGAACGCCGCGGCCCGGACGTGACCGTCGAGGACGCGCGGGTTCTCGTGGTCGAGGATGGCCGCCTCGACCCGGCGCTCCAGCAGCGTCTCGGGCTCGCGCATGAAGTACTGGTCGAGCGCGTCCTCGCTCGCGACGAGCACTGCCAGGCCGTGGCCGCGGCGCCCCGCGCGGCCCCACTGCTGCCGCAGCGACGCGACCGTGCCGGGGAAGCCGACCGAGAGCACGCAGTCGAGCAGGCCGACGTCGATCCCGAGCTCGAGCGCGTTTGTCGCGGAGACGCCGAGCAGCTCGCCCTCGAGCAGCCGCCGCTCGATCTCGCGCCGCTGCGCGGGCGTGTACCCGGCGCGGTAGGGCGAGAGCCGGGAGTCGTCGCCCAGCCGGTCGGCGGTGAAGCGGTGGATCAGCTCCGCGGCCCGCCTGCTCTTGGCGAAGCAGAGCGTGCGCAGGCCGCGCGAGACCAGATCGGCCATCAGCCGCGACGCCTCGCCGAGCGCGCTCGCCCGCAGGCCGAGCTCCTCGTCGGTCAGCGGCGGGTTCCAGAGCGCGACCGTCCGCTCGGCGCGAGGTGCGCCGTCGTCTCCGACCACGGTGGCCTCCGCTCCGATCAGGCTGCGGGCCAGCTCGCCGGGGTTGGCGATCGTGGCCGAGGCCAGTAGGAACTGCGGCTCGGCGCCGTAGACCCGCGCGAGCCGGCGCAGCCTCCGCAGCACGTTGGCGACGTGCGAGCCGAAGACCCCGCGGTAGACGTGCGCCTCGTCGACGATCACGTAGGCGAGGTTCGTGAGCACGTCTCCCCAGCGGTCGTGGTGCGGGAGCACGCCGACGTGGAGCATGTCCGGGTTGGTGAGGATCAGGTTCGCCCACTTGCGTATCTGCCAGCGGCGCTCGGACTCGGTGTCGCCGTCGTAGATCGCCGCCCGCAGGCGCGGGAGCCGGAACGAGCCGAGGCTGCGCAGCTGGTCCTGGGCGAGCGCCTTCGTCGGATAGAGGTAGAGGGCGCGCTGCTTCGGCTCGCGGGCGAGCGCGTCGAGCACCGGCAGGTTGAACGCGAGCGTCTTGCCGGAGGCCGTCCCGGTCGTGACGATCACGTGCTCGCCGCGGGCCGCCGCCTCCCAGGCCTCGGCCTGGTGTGTGTAGAGCTCCTCGATCCCTTGCGCGGCGAGCGCCTCTCGCACTCGCGGGTGCAGCTCTTCCGGTAGCGGTGCCGTGAGGGCATCTCGCGCGGGCTCCGAGCCGAGGTAGGCGAGCTCCTCGCCCTCCAGCAGCCCGGCGGTCAGGCTCACCTGCGAGCCCGCAGGGCGAGGATGTGCGGGTACTCCCGTCCTTGCGGCTCCTCGACGCCGCTCCAGCGTCAGCCCGGCGTCCAGGAACCCCTGCAGGAGGAGCCCGAGAGGCAGGTGGCGTGCCCCGGCCCTGGCGCGCAAGCCCTCCCCAGATGCCCGGCGCCTCCGTGCGGAAGGACGTGTCGCGGTAGCCGGGGTGGAGCTCCGGCACCTCGCGGTCGTGGACGAACGCGTGCGGGCCGACGAAGCAGGGGTGGACGCCGAGGTAGACGAACGACCCGCCGCGGCGGAGGACGCGCACAGCCTCGCCGAGCGGCCCGCGAAGTCGTCCGCGTCGGTGTGCGTGAACATCGAGACAGCCGCGTCGAAGCTGTCGTGCTCGAAAGGCAGGGCCGCCGCGTCGGCCTGCACCACCTCGACGCCCCGGGCGCGCGCGAGCTCGAGCTGAGCCGGGGAGATGTCGACTCCGGTCACATTCCAGCCGAGCTCCGCGAACGCGAGGGAATGCGCTCCGCCGCCGCAGCCGGCGTCGAGCAGCCGCCCCGGGCCGGGCCCCAGGAGCCGGACGACGATCCGGCGTGCCGACCGGCCCAGCTCGGACGTGGCGAACTCGGCGTCGTACCACTCGGCGATCGAGTCGTAACGGGCTTCGCCCATGCGAGCGATGCTAGCCTGACCCGACCGGGGTGCCCCAGGCGGGGCTGAGATCACACCCGACGAACCTGATCCGGGTCATGCCGGCGAAGGGAGACGAATGGCAGTTCCACGCGCAATGACGATCGCGGGCTCCGACTCGGGCGGCGGCGCCGGCATCCAGGCCGACCTGAAGGCCTTCGCCGCGGCGGGCTGCCACGGGACGAGCGCGATCGTCGCGCTGACCGCCCAGAACACGACCGGGGTCACCGCCGTCCACGAGGTGCCGCCGGACTTCGTCCGCGCGCAGCTCGAGGCGGTCTTCGAGGACATCGGCGTCGACGCCGCCAAGACCGGGATGCTCTTCTCGGCGGCTCTGATCGAGACCGTCGCCGACTTCCTCGCCGGGCACCCCGTGCCCGCTCGTGGTCGACCCGGTGATGGTGGCGAGCTCCGGCGCGCCGCCTGCTGCAGGAGGACGCGGTCGAGACGCTGGTCGAGCGGCTCTTCCCGCTGGCGACGGTGGTCACCCCGAACCTGCCCGAGGCCGAGGCGCTGGCGGGCACGGGACGCGCCGGGGGAGCTGGCCGAGCGGCTGCACGAGCGCGGCGCGCCGGCCGTGATCGTCACCGGTGGGCACAGCGAGGAGCCGGTCGATCACCTCTTCGACGGCGAGCGGCACGTCGAGATTCCGGTCGAGCGGCACGCCGTCGCGGCCACGCACGGCGCCGGCTGCACGCACTCGGCCACGCTCGCCGGCGCTCCT
The DNA here is from genome assembly GCA_963779895.1 of uncultured Actinomycetes bacterium. Taxonomy (GTDB): domain Bacteria; phylum Actinomycetota; class Thermoleophilia; order Gaiellales; family Gaiellaceae; genus AC-32. Next base: position 161,986 of record CAWAAD010000003.1, read on the forward strand.
CGCCCGGGGACTGACCCCGGTTGAGGCGGCTCGCGGTGCTGCCCGCGCGGCCTCGCAGGCGGTCGCCCGGGGCCTCGTCGGGCATCGGCGCGGGCGAAGGGCCGGTCGACGTGCTCGGCCTAAGGGGCGCGGCATGAACGCCGGCGCCGACCTGCGCTCGCGATCTTGCGCGAGCGAAAGCCGCTCGTCCACCAGATCACGAACTACGTCGTCATGAACGAGACCGCGAACGCGACGCTCGCCCTCGGCGCGCTGCCCGTGATGGCCCATGCGTTGCAGGAGGTCGAGGAGATGGCTCCGCTCGCCTGCGCGCTCGTCCTCAACATCGGCACGCTCTCGGCCGACTGGGTCGACGCGATGTTGCTTGCGGGAAGGCTGCGAACCGCGCGGGCGTGCCGGTCGTGCTCGACCCGGTCGGCGCGGGCGCGACGGCGTACCGGACGGAGACGGCGCGCCGGCTGCTCGGGAGGTCGAGATAGCGGTGTGCGCGGCAACTCGGGCGAGATCGCGACGCTGGTCGGGCGGGCGGCGGAGATTCGCGGGCGTCGAGGCGATCGGCGCCGGCGCCGAGCCCGAGAGCTGGCCCTCGAGGCGGCGGTGACGCTCGGCTGCGTCGCGGCCGTGACCGGCCCGGTCGACCACGTCTCGGACGGCGAGCGCGCGGCGGCGTCGCGAACGGCCACGCGCTGCTGGGCCACGGTCACCGGCACGGGTTGCATGGCGACGGCGATGACGGGCTGCTTCCTCGCCGTGCGGCGCGACGATCCGCTCGCCGCCGCAACGGAGGCGCTGGCGACGTTCGGCGTCGCCGGCGGAGCCGCCGCCGAAGTACGCGAGGGCCCGGGAACGTTCCACGCGGCGCTCTACGACGCGCTCGCGAACCTCGAGCCGGCCGAGCTTGCGAGCGGGCCCGCACGAGACGGCGACATGAGGCTGCACGCGATCGTCGAGGACCTGGAGACCGCCCAGGTCGCGATCGGCGGTGGTGCGACCGTCGTCCAGTTGCGGCTCAAGGGCGTCTCGACTCCCGAGCTCGATCGAGCGCGGCAGGTCCTTCCGCCCCCCTGCCCGACGACCGGTGTGAGTTCATCGTCAACGACGACGTCGAAGCGGCGCTCGCCCTGGCCGCGGACGGTGTCCACCTGGGCCGGGACGACTCCGGTGCCGAGCGGGCGCTCGAGGCCGGGCTGCTCCTGGGGCTCTCCGCCTCGAGCGTGCACGAGGCGACCGCCGCCGAGCGCGCCGGCGCGTCGTACGTCGGCGCCGGCCCGGTCTGGGCGACGCCCGTCGAAGGGGGATGCGGATCCGCCCATCGGGCTCGGCGGGCTCGCGGGAGATCTGTGCCGCGGTGCGCTTCCGGTCGTGGCGATCGGCGGGGTCGACGCCTCGAACGCAGCCGAGTGCGTCGTCGCGGGCGCGACCGGCGTGGCGGTGATCCGCGCGGCCCGCGAGGGCCGCGGGGGCTCGCCGCCGCCCTCGATGCGGCTCGCTGACCTCGGCGAGCTCGGCCTGCTGGCCGAGCTCGAGCGCCGTGGGCTCGCGGAGGGCATCGGCGACGACGCCGCGCGGCTCGACGGCGGTCTCGTCGTCACGCAGGACGCGCTCGTCGAGAGGGATCCATTTCCGCCTCGACTGGACTCGGCGCGACCTCGGCTACAAGGCCGCGGCGGTCAACCTCAGCGACCTCGCCGCCTCCGGGGCGACCCCGAGGCCTGCTGGTCACGCTGGGCGCGCCGCCGGACACCGAGCTCGACCAGGTGCTCGAGCTCTACGAGGGGCTGAACGAGTCAGGCGTGCTGGTCGTCGGCGGCGACACGACACGCGCCGATCGCCTGACTGCTGTAGCGTGACCGCGCTCGGTCGGGCTGTGCGCGTGCCCGGCCGGGCCGGCGCGCGACCGGGCGATTTGCTCGTGGTCAGCGGGCCGCTGGGCGCCTCGGCGCCGGCCTCGCCTGTTCGACGGCATCGAGAGCCCGCTCATGGCGCGCACAACCGGCCTCCGCTCCGGCTCGAGGAAGGCCGCCGGCTGGCGGCGCACGCGCACGCAATGCTCGACATCTCGGACGGGCTGGCCGTCGACGCGGGGCACATCGCCGAGCGCTCCGGCTGCCGCTGCGAGCTCGAGCTGGACCGCGTGCCTCGCTCGGGTGGTCGGGTCGCGAGACGCGTCGGACGACCTCGGCTTCGGCGAGGACTACGAGCTGCTCGCGGCACGTCGGGTCCACGCGGGCTCACGGTGGTCGGGCGGTGCGAGAGCGGCGCGGGGGTGAAATGCAGCTCGAAGGCAGACCGGTAGCTCTTGCGGGCTGGGACCACTTCGCCGGCGAGCGGCGACTTGCGGAACGGCGGCTCGACCGGTAGGCTTCCCGCCCTTGCTTCCGTTCATGGTCAAGCGGTGTGCTGGGCGGGATGCTGCTCGTGGTCACCATGATCACGTTCCTGATCTTCTTCGTGATGCCAAACGCGGCCACCCTCCGCGTCGGCGGGGCTCGCTGGCGCAGAGCCTGCAGGCGCAGTTCGCCCTGCGGGAGGGCTGCCGGATCAGTACTGGCAGTTCGTCGGGCACATCCTCCGGGGCGACTTCGGCCGTTCGCTCGGAGGAACCCGCGAGCCGGTCATCACCATGCGCTGCTCCGGTGACGGCGTGGCTGGTGATCGGCGGCGCGATCATGTGGCTCTGATCGCGATTCCGATCGGGATCCTGTCGGCTCTCCGTCCGCGCTCCCTGCTCGACACGGGCCTGATGGTGTTCGTGCTGGTCGGCGTCTCGGCCCACCCGGTGTGGCTCTGGCTGATGCTGTCCTACTTCCTCGGCGCGAAGCTGCAGATCTTGCCCTGTCGGCGACTACTGCAGCTTCTTCGAGCCCGCACGAGCCACTGCGGCGGGCGGCGCAGTGGGCGTCCCACATGCTGATGCCCTGGCTGACCTTCGCGATCATGTTCGCGGCTCTCTACACGCGCATGATCAGGGCGACCGTGATCGAGGTGCTGCACGAGGACCACGTACGCACGGCCCGCGCGAAAGGCGCCGAGCACGTGGCGATGGTGCGGAGGCGTGCCCTGAAGAGCGTCCTGCTGCCGGTCGTGTCGATGCTCGGGCTGGACTTCGGGCTCGCGTCTGAGGCGTGATCTTCATCGAGACGTCTTCGGGCTTCCCGGGGTCGGGCAGGCACTCTTCAGCTCGGTGGCCTCCACGGACCTGCCCGTGATCATGGCGACGATGCTGATCGTCGCCTCGCGGTCGCGCTCTCAACCTGATCGCCGACGTCGTCTACATGCGCGCTCGATCCGCGCGTGCACACCCGGACGGCGGGGTCCCGCCGTGCATCCGTGGTGTCCGGAGGCGGCGCGCGCGCCTGCCGGCGAGCGTCGCCGGGTCGGCGTAGAGCCAGCGCGCCAAGGCCTGCTCGTAGTACGAGCGGGGCCTGGCGCCGATCACCGTCTCGCGCGCCTCGCCGCCCTCGAAGAGGATCGCCGTCGGGATCGAGAGCACGTCGTAGCGCGAGGCGGTCTGGGGGTTCTCGTCGATGTCGAGCTTCCCGAACTGACGCCGGCGCCGTGCTCTTCCGCGAGCTGGCGGAAGATCGGCTCGACCGCGTGGCAGGGCCCGCACCAGGGGGCCCAGAAGTCGACGATCACCGGCCCGTCGGCCCGGAGAACCTCCTGCTCGAAGTTCTCGTCGGTCAGCTCGAGCACGAACCCGATGCTACAAGCGACCGGCGAGGCCCCGCAGCCGTAGCACGGGCACCTTCCAGACCGCCTCGAGCACGATGCTCCTGCTCATCTTCGATCCTCCGCGCTCCCGGTCGACGAAGGCGATCGGCACCTCGACGACGCGGAAGCCCCTCTCAGCGCCCGGTAGGTCGTCTCGATCTGGAAGGCGTAGCCGCGCGCGGAGATCGCGTCGAGGTCGATCGTCTCGATGACGGAGCGGCGGTAGCACTTGAACCGCCCGTCAGGTCGCGGACGCCGACGCCGAGCAGGAGGCGCGCGTAGAGGGAGCCGCCGGCGGAAACGAGCCGGCGGACGAGGCCCCAGTTCGGCGACTGTGCCGCCGCGCACGTAGCGCGAGCCGAGCGCGAGGTCCGCATCCTCGCAGCGGCGATCAGGCGTGGGACGTCGGCTGGGCTGTGCGAGAAGTCGCAGTCCATCTCCAGGACCAGCTCCGCGCCGTCCGTGAGGGCGCGCCGGAAGCCCGCGAGGTAGGCGGGACCGAGCCCCTCCTTGCGCTCGCGATGGAGGACGCTCACGTGCTCGAGCTCGGCCGCGAGCCGGTCGGCGAGCTCCCCGGTTCCGTCGGGCGAGCTGTCGTCGACGACGAGCACGGAGACGCCGTGCTCGCCGAGCGCGCGGACCATCTGCTCGATGTTCTCGCGCTCGTTGTAGGTCGGCAGGCAGACGGTCGCGCGCACGGCCGTATCATCGCGGGAGTGGCGACGACGCTCCCGCGCAACGCCGACGTGGCCGAGCAGCTCGAGCTCCTGGCCGACCTGCTGGAGATCGAGGGCGAAGCCGCGTTTCGCGTGCTCGCCTACCGCCGCGCAGCCGCGCGGGTGCGCGACACGGGAGGCCCGGTCGCGCAGCTTGCGCTCGACGGCCAGGCCAAGAAGCTGCCGGGAATCGGCGCGACGATCGAGGAGAAGATCGTCCAGATCGTCAACACCGGCGAGATCGAGGCGCTCTCGCGCCGCCGGAAGAAGATCCCGCCGGAGGTCGTCGACTTCCTGCGCATCCCGGGGCTCGGCCCGAAGACCGTGCGCAAGATCTGGCAGGAGCTCGGGGTGACGACGCTCGCCGACCTGAAGGAGGCCGCCCGCGCGCAGCGGCTGCGGACGCTGCCGGGGCTCGGGGCGAGGCTCGAGGAGAACATCCTCAAGTCGGTCGGGCAGAAGAAGAAGGCGACCGGGCCGCCGCGGACCCTGCTCGGGCGGGCGCTCCCCGCGCTGCTCGCGGTCGTCGAGGTGCTCCGGGAGCACCCTGCTGCGGACCGGGTGAGCGAGGCGGGCAGCGCCCGGCGTCGCAGGGAGACGGTGCGCGACCTCGACATCATCGCGACGGCGAGCGACCCGAAGGCGCTGATCGACTACTTCACGAAGCTGACCTGGGTCTCTGAGGTGGCGGCGAAGGGCCCGACGAAGGCGACGGTCGTCTCGCACGAGGGCTTCCGCTTCGACCTGCGCGTGGTGCCGCCCGAGTGCTACGGCAACCTGCTCCAGCACTTCACCGGCTCGAAGAACCACAACGTCGCGCTGCGCGAGGAGGCGGTGCGGCGCGGGCTGTCCGTCTCCGAGTACGGCGTCACGGAGGTCGAGAGCGGCGACGTCCTCACGGCTCGCGACGAGGAAGAGGTCTACGAGCGGCTCGGCTACGCGTACATCCCGCCGGAGCTGCGCGAGAACGGAGGTGAGCTCGAGGCGGCGCGCAAGGGCGAGCTTCCGGAGCTCGTGGAGCCGGGGCAGCTACGCGGTGACCTGCACACGCACTCGCACTGGTCGGCCGACGGCAAGAACACGCTCGACGAGATGGTCGCGGCCGCGAAGGCGCGCGGCTACGCCTACTACGCGATCACCGACCACTCGCACTACCTGCGCGACGGCCGGATGAACGAGCAGGCGCGCGAGGTCGACAAGCTCGCCAAGAAGGTCGCGCCGCTCCGCCTGCTCAAGGGCGTCGAGGTGAACATCAAGGCCGACGGGACGCTGGACGTGGCCGACGACGTGCTCGCCGAGCGCGACTGGGTGGTCGCTTCGATCCACACCGCCTTCGACCGCTCGCCGACCGAGCGCGTGCTCGCGACGATGGAGAACCCGCACGTCCACGTGATCGGGCACCTGACCGGCCGCAAGCTGAACCGGCGCGACCCGATGGAGATCGATCTCGAGCGCGTGGTCGAGAAGGCGGTCGAGACGGGGACGTTTCTGGAGATCAACTCGCAGCCCGACCGGCTCGACCTGCGCGACGTCGACGCGCGGCTGGCGGGCGAGGCCGGCGTGAAGATCGTGATCTCGAGCGACGCGCACCAGATCGCCGCGCTCGACTACGTCGACTTCGGCGTCGCGCAGGCACGGCGCGCGTGGCTGACCGCCGATCAGATCGCGAACACCCGCTCCTGGGCGCAGCTCGAGAAACTGATGAAGAAGAGCTAACGAAAGGGAGGACGATGCTGATCACGACCGCGAACGACCTGCCCGGTCACGAGATCACCGAGACGCTCGGGGAGGTCTTCGGCCTCACTGTCCGCTCGCGCAACATTGGCTCTCAGCTCGGTGCGGGGCTCAAGTCGATCATGGGCGGCGAGCTGAAGGGCATGACGAAGGCGCTCGTGGACAGCCGCCAGCAGGTGATCGACCGGATGGTGCAGGAGGCCGAGGAGAAGGGCGGGGACGCGATCGTCGCGATGCGCTTCGACACCTCGGACATGGGCTCGAACTGGACGGAGATCTGCGCCTATGGGACGGCCGTCAAGACGCGCAAGGCCTGAACGCCTGCGCGCTGTCGTCTTCGATCTCTGGAACACGATTGCCCAGTGGCCCGAGCAGGCGTGGGCCGAAGTACGGCCGAGCGTCGCCGAGCGCGTCGGGCTCACGCTCGAGGAGTTCGATGCACGCTGGTACGGCGACATCGCGCACGTTCGCGAGACAGGCCCGCTGGCCGACGCGCTCGCGGTTTTCGGTGCGTCACCTGAGACGTCCGCGGAGATCCTCGAGCTGCGCCGCGGCGTCACGCTGCAGGGCCTCGCGCCGGTCCCGGGAGCGGCGGAGACGATCGCCGCGTTACGCGAGCGCGGGCTCAAGACCGGGCTGATCACCGTCTGCAGCGAGGACGTACCGCTGCTCTGGGAGGAGACCGCGTTCCACGGGCTCTTCGACGCAGAGGTCTTCTCGTGCTCGGTCGGTCTGCGAAAGCCCGATCCGCGGATCTACCACCTGGCCCTCGAGCAGCTCGGCGTCGAGCCCGAAGAGGCGGTCTTCGTCGGCGACGGCGCGAACGACGAGCTGGCCGGCGCCGAGCGGGTCGGCATGACCGCGATCCTGCTCGAGCGCGACGACACCGAGGTCGACTGGGCGGGCCGGCGGATCCGCGCGCTGCCCGAGCTGCTGGACGTTCTCTGAGGCCGGGGCGTTCCGCCATGGACGATCCGGTTGGTTCCGAACCCTCGCGGCGGGGAAGCGGAGAGAGATGGGCGTTCTCCGCAAGCTGCTACGGCGCTGGCCCGAGCTGCGGTACGGGTTCCTCTTCCTGCCCGGCGCGATCGCCCTAGGCTTCGTCGCCGGGGCCCTGCTCGCCGTCCGGCTGGACGAGCTTGGCGGAGCGAAGGGAGTCGGGATCGGCTTCGCGGGCAACGCGCAAGGCGCGCGCACGATCCTCTCGACCGTCGCCGGCTCGCTGATCACCGTCGCGGGCCTCGCCTTCTCGATCACGATCGTCTCGCTCCAGCTCGTCTCGCAGCAGTTCAGCCCGCGCGCGATCCGGACGTTTCTTGCCGACCGCGTCACGCAGACGACGGCCGGCGTCTTCGTGGGGACATTCGCGTACTGCCTGCTAGTGCTGCGCTCGGTTCGCGCCGGCAACGGCTTCATCCCGTCGCTCAGCATCACCATTGCGATCGCGCTGGGTGTCGTCGCGATGGGCTTCCTGCTCGTCTTCATCCACCACATGTCGAGCTCGATCCAGGTCTCGTCGATCACGGCGAAGGTCGCGCACGGGACGCTGGCGGCGATCGACGAGCTCTACCCGCAGACCTTCGGCGGTCCCGAGTCCGACGACCCGGAGACGATCCTCGCGGAGTGGCGCGACGAGCGGCGGCCCCACGTGGTCCACTCGGCGCGGCCGGGCTACGTTCGAAGCATGAGCCTGGACGCGCTCTGCGAGGCGGTGGAGGAACGCCCGCTCCATGCGCACGTCGCGGTCGCACCCGGCGCGTTCGTGACCGAGCGGGACCCGATAGTCGAGGTCTGGAGCCCGCGGCTCGACGACGAGCTCCGTGCGCGCGTCCGTGGCTGCGTCGCGGTCGAGAACGAGCGCGACCTGGGGCAGGACGCGGGCTACGGCGTGCGGCAGCTCGCCGATATCGCGATGCGCGCAATCTCGCCGTCCGTGAACGACCCGACGACCGCCGTCACCTGCCTGCGCTACCTCCGAGCCATCCTGGAGCGGCTCGCAGCGCGGGCCTTGCCGCTGCCGGTGCGCCGGTTGGCGGACGACGTCGTGCTCGTCGTCGAGGTGACGCCGTTCGCGACGTATGTCGACGCGGCCTTCGTCCAGGTCGGCCGCCACGCGACCGACGCGCGGGTCGCGGCGGAGCTGATCGACGCTGCCTCCGCGGTCGGGCGAGCCGCGCTCGACGCCGGCGCCGGCGAGCGTCTGCACTCCCTCGGCGAGGCGGTGAGCGCGACGGCGCAGACTGCTCTCGACGCCGCCGTGAACGATGCCGACCGGCGCCGCATCACGGACGCGCTCGAAGGCTTCGCGCCGCTAGAGGCTGCCGCCGAGCGCCTCGAGGGCGGCGTCGTGGAGCGCCACGCGGTAGCGCCAGAACGCTCTGCCGGTCGCCAGTAGGCGCTCGCGCAGCGGGCCGGCCAGCTCGGCGAGCGTGCCCCAGCGGGCGGCGGCGATCTCCTCGGTGTCCTGCGGGGCCAGTTCCACGCCGGTGGTCGTCGCGAGGAAGACGTGCGTCCGCCAGGGGACGTCGTCCGGCTCGTAGAGGAAGCGCGCCTCGGCGTCCACGAGGTAGCGCTGCAGCTCGACGTCGAGGCCGGTTTCCTCGAGCGCCTCGCGCCGAACGCCCTCGACGAAGTCCTCCCCGGCCTTGATCCCGCCGCCGGGCGGGCGCCAGATGCCGGGCTCGAAGTGCGGCTTGCGGATCAGCGCCAGCCGCTCGCCGTTGAGGATGAAGAGCGTCACGTCGTGCATCCGCTTCGGGTCGTAGGTAGCCATCGCGTGCTCCCGCTCGTTGATCTCGCCCGTCCACTCGATCAGCGCCGGCTCGCCGTAGCGCTCCCGCAGGGGAGCGAGCACAGCCTCGGTCAGGTGCACGCGTTGTAGTTTCCCGGTCGGTGCCAGTCGAAGCGCTTGCGCTCGCGCTCGGGGCGGCGTTCCTCCACGCGTTCTGGAATCTCCTGCTGGCGCGCGAGCCGGACCCCGAGGCGGCGACCGCGGTCGCGGTCGCCTCGCTGGTCGCGCTGCTGCTGCTGCCCGCGGCGCTCACCTGGCGGGTCGAGGGCGACGCGCTCCCCTACCTGCTCGGCTCGGGCGCGCTCGAGCTCGGGTACGTCGCTCTCCTCGCTGCCGCGTACCGGCGCTTCGAGCTCAGCGTCGTCTACCCGGTCGCGCGCGGGACGGCGCCGGTCCTGGCTCTCGTGCTGACCGTGCTCGTCACCCTGTCGCGTCCCTCGGCCGGCGAGATCGGCGGAGTGCTCGCGGTCGGCGCCGGAGTCCTGCTCGTGCGCGGCCGGCCGGCCGCAAGCCTCGGTGGTCTCGGCGCGGGGCTCGTCGTCGCGGGTGTGATCGCGGGCTACACGGTCGTCGACCGGTACGGGATCCGGCACGCGAACGCCGCGCCCTACCTGCTGCTCGTGATGCTCGGACCGGCGCTCGTCTACCCGCTCGCCGTCGGGCGCAGGAGGGTCGCGGCGGCTTTTACGCCCGCGACGGTGCTGGTCGGAGCCGCCTCGGCGGGCGCGTACCTGCTCGTCCTGCTCGCACTCCGGCTCGCCGCCGCGCCGGCCGTCGCCGCGGTCCGGGAGACAAGCGTCGTGATCGCGACCGCGCTCGCCGCCCTCGTTCTGCGGGAAAGGGTCTCCCGGAGCCGGATCGCGGGCGCCGTCCTGGTCGCCGGCGGCGTCGCGTTGCTCGCGCTGCTCTAGAGGAGGCGGAGGAGCTCGAGCAGCGCGGCCGGTGAGCGCGACGACGAGATCGGCCGCTTCGCTCAGCCCGCCCGGCGCCTCGGGAGAGGCGACCGCGACGCGGACGGCCACCTCGCAGCTCGTCGAGGCCGTGGAAGGCGTCGAGATCGGTCGTGTCGTCTCCCGCGTAGAGCGCCCGGTGCAGCCCGCGCTCCTCCAGCAGCGCCCGAACCGCCGTGCCCTTGTCCGCCTCGACCGGCGGCCGCAGCTCGAGCACCTTGCGGCCCCAGCGCGGCAGAAGGCCGGCGGCGCGTGCCTGCTCGGCCACGTCCTCGAGCTCGACGCGAGCCGACTCCTCGTCCGGCGCCTCCCGCCAGTGGAAGGCGACGGTCAGCCCCTTGTCCTCGAGCCACGGCCAGTCGAGCTCCGCGAACCGCCGCAGAGCGGGCCGCCAGCGCTCGGCCTCCGGCGCCAGCTCGAGCCCGTGCACCCCCACGTAGACGACTCGGTCGACGCCGACGAGCCGCCGCGCCTCCGCTCCGGTTCTGCCGCTCACGCAGCCCACGAGTGCGTACTTGCCCGCCAGGCGAGCCACCTCGGCCTGCGTTTCCGCCGGCACCGCCGCCAGCTCCGGCCGCGAGACGATCGGCGCGAGCGTGCCGTCGACGTCGAGGAAGATCGCCGCCGAAGCCGGATCCACCGCCAGCTGGGACAGCACATCCTCCACGGGCAGGAGAATACGGTGGTGTTGCGGCTCGTCGTCATCGGCCTGGTCGCCGGCCTCTTCAGTGCGATCTTCGGCGTGGGCGGCGGAATCATCGTCGTGCCGTTGCTGATCCTCGCGGCCGGCTTCCGTGAGCGGCCGGCCATGGCGACCTCTCTCGCGGCGATCGCCGTCATCTCGCTGGTCGGCGCCGTCACCTACGCGCTCCACGGCGAGGTGAAGCCCGGCGCCGCCGCCTTGGTCGGGCTGCCGGCGGTTCTCGGCGCCTTCGGAGGGGCCGCTCTTCAGCAGCGGCTCGCCACGCGGACTCTTTCGATTGCCTTCGCGGCGCTTCTCGCCGCGATCGGCGTGCGGCTGCTCGTCTGATGTGGGTCCTGCTCGCCGCCGGGATGCTCGGCGCGGTCGCGGGTCTCCTCGCGGGGCTCTTCGGCGTCGGCGGCGGGATCCTGTTCGTACCGACCCTGACGCTCGTCCTCGGCCTGACGCAGATTCACGCCGAGGCGACGAGCCTGCTGGCGATCCTGCCCGCGGCGGCCGTGGGCGCCTGGCGCCAGCACACCTACGGTCACGTCCGCTGGCGTCCCGCGCTCGTACTCGGGATCGCGGCGATCGCCGGCGTGGAGGGCGGCGTCCAGCTCGCGGAAGCCCTGCCGCAGCATGCGCTACGGCGCCTCTTCGGGGCCCTCGTGCTCGGGGTCGCGTTCCAGGTCGCGTGGCGCGCTTTGCGGCGCCCGGCTTATCCTTCGCAGCCGTGACGCCCGACGAAGAGCTCTGGATCCCGCTTGTCGACGAGCCGATCGGCACGCTCGTCTCTGAGATTCAGGCGGAGGAGGAGGACATCGGCGCCCTCGTCGACTCGGCGCGCCGGCTGCTCGCCTTCCGTACGTTCGCCTACCTGCGGGTCGGGATGCTGCTGGGCCGGCTCCTGATGGAGCGCGACCTCGTTCCGGACGACTCGGCGAACTGGGCCGAACAGCTACTGCAAGACCCGGAAGTCCGCGCGCAGGCCGTTGCCGAAGTGCGTTCGGTCGCCGAGGAGATCGCGGCGGACCCGATCTACGCCGAAGACGGGCCGCTCTGGCCGGACGAGGCCGCGCGCCGACGCTTCCTCGAGTTCGCCAAGCGCCGCCTCGCGGCCGACACCTAGCGACAGTGCTGCAAGCGCCGCGGAGCACGATGTCGTGGCCGGCGACCTCGAAGCCGCTCGACTCCTCGACGTCCTTCAGGGCCCGCTCGAGCCGCTGGTCGGCGAACGGCTCGATCTTGCCGCAGTCGTCGCAGACGATGTGGTGGTGGTGCTCCACCGCGTAGCGGACCGCCTCGAAGCGGGCCACTCCGTCGCCAAGGTCGACCCGCTGGACGAGGGGCTTCTCGGCGAGGATCTCGAGCACGCGATACACGCTCGCGAGGCCGACCGGTTCTCCGCGCGACCGCAGCTCGTGGTGGATCTCCTGGGCGCCGGCGCAGCAGTCTAGCCGTTCGAGAAAATCGATCACGCGCATCCTCGCGAGCCCCCGGCGGTAGCCGGCAGCCAGGAGCTCGTCGAGCGCCTGCTGCGACCAGGTGGCTTCGGGGTCGGCCATACAAAGATGGTAACGGTTCTCGAGAACGGTTATCGTTACCGGCGCGATGAGAATCGTTCCCGTAATGCTGCTCGCCGTGCTGGCGACGACCGCGTGCTCGTCGGCGCCCAATGGCGCGGGCAAGAGCGTCGTCGCGGCCTTCTATCCGCTTGCGTTTCGGCCGAGCAGATCGGCGGAGCTGGGATCGACGTCGAGAACTTGACCCCGCCCGGCGCTGAGCCGCACGACATCGAGCTCACGCCGCGCAATGTCGGCCGGATCCAGACCGCCGGCGTCGTCCTCTACCTCTCGCACGGGTTCCAGCCGGCGGTCGAGCAGGCAGTCAAAGGTGCACGTGGGAGGCGGGTCGACGCCCTCGCGGGCCTCAACCTGCGCGCGGGCGTGGGAGACGAGGCCGGCAGGACCGATCCGCACGTCTGGCTCGATCCCATCCTTTTCGCGCAAATCGTCCGCCGGATCGGTTCTGCGCTCGGTCGCCCCGCGCGGGCCTCGGCGCTGGCCGGCAAGATCCTCGCGCTTGACGGCGAGTACCGGTCCGGCCTCGCGCACTGCAGGCACCGCGACTTCGTGACGAGCCACGCCGCGTTCGGATACCTGGCCGCCCGCTACCACCTTCGCCAGATTCCGATCACGGGGATCGACCCCGAGTCGGAGCCGAGCCCGGGGCGGCTGCGGGAGCTGATCGTCCTCGTCCGGCGGGAGCACGTGAGCACGGTCTTCTTCGAGCGTCTGGTCTCGCCGAGGCTCGCCGAGACGGTTGCGCGCGACGCCGGCGCCAAGGCGGCCGTGCTCGATCCGATCGAAGGTCTCACCCCGGCGGAGCAGTCCCGGGGCGAGGACTACCTCACGCTAATGCGGCAGAATCTCAGCCGTCTCCGGAGCGCGCTCGCATGCCGCTAGCGGTCGAGTTCGAAGGAGTCGACTTCGCCTACAGCATGGTCCGCCGGTGCTGCACGGGGTCGACCTCGCGATCGATGCGGGCGATTTCGTCGCGGTCGCAGGCCCGAACGGCGGCGGCAAGACGACGTTCTGCGGCTAGCCCTGGGACTCCTACAGCCGACCCGTGGGCAGGTGCGCCTCTTCGGCGAGGTCCCCGAGCGGTTTCGCGAGCGCGCTCGGCTCGGATATCTGACCGCAGCGGGCCCAGCTCGGCGTGCAGGCGCCGGCGACCGTGCGCGAGGTCGTCTCCGCCGGCCGCACCGCCCGCAACCCGTGGGGCAGGCTGACCGCGGGCGACCGGGAGGCCGTAGACCGGGCGATCGAGCTGGTCGGGCTCAGCGCCGCTGGCACGCAGGCCGCTCCCTCGGCTCTCCGGCGGGCAGCAGCAGCGGGCCTTCATCGCCAAGGCCCTTGTGTGCGATCCGAAGCTGCTGGCGCTCGACGAGCCGACCGCGGGCGTCGACGTCGAGGCGCAGGAGTCGCTTGCCGCCCTCCTCGCGCAGCTTCATCGCGAGCTCGGAGTCACGATCCTCTTCGTCTCACACGAGTTCGGCGCGATCGAGCACGTCGTCGAGCGCCTCGTCCTCGTCCGCGAGCGCATCGTCTTCGACGGCCCGCCGGCCTCGCTGCCCGGGGTCTGGCACGACCCCTCTCACGTTCATGTTTGAGTTCGAGTTCATGCGCCTCGCGTTCGCCGCCGGCGGGGTCGTGGGCCTGGTCGCGCCCGTGGTCGGGTTCTTCCTCGTCCAGCGCCAGATGAGCTTGATCGGGGATGGCATCGGCCACGTCGCCTTCGCCGGAGTGGCCCTCGGCTTCCTGCTCGGTATCTCGCCGGTTTGGACGGCGCTCGGCGCGGCGATCGTGGGCGCGGCGGCGATCGAATGGCTGCGTGCCCACCGGACGGCCGCCGGTGACCAGGCGCTCGCGCTCGTGTTCTACTCCGGGATCGCCGGAGGCGTCGTCCTGATCTCGGCCGCGGGTGCGCTGAACGCGAACCTGTTCAGTTACCTCTTCGGCTCGATTCTGACCGTCAGCCGCGGCGACCTGCTCACGATCGCGCTGCTCGGGCTCGCTGCGCTGGTGCTCGTCGCGGTCCTCCTGCGCGCCTTGATCGCGGTCTCGATCGACGAGGAGGGCGCGCACGTGGCCGGCCTGCCCGTACCGTTGCTGAACGGCGTCATCTCGGCGCTCGCCGCCCTGACGATCGGGATCTCGATGCGGATCGTCGGGATCCTCCTGATCGCCGCGCTGATGGTGCTGCCGGTGATCGCCGCGCAGCGGATTGCCTGGAGCCTGCGCTCGACGATCGGCCTCTCCGTCGCGATCGGGCTCGAGCTCCGTGCTCGCCGGACTCACGACCTCCTACTACGCGGATCTGCCCCCGGGCGGGACGATCGTGCTCACGGCGACCGGCTTCTTCCTTGTCACTGCCGCCGCTGAAGTCCTGCGCGGTCGCGCCTAGCGGGCGACGGCGCGACCAGCGACACTTCCGCGCATGGACCGCGCCGGCGTCGCCGCCCCCTCGCCGCCGTCCCACCTGCGCCTGAGACGTGCCTGGGAGACGACGGTCGTCTCGGAGGCGATTTTCGGTCGCCTGCTCGGCGTCTTCGTCCTCCTCGCCGTCGTCGCCTCCGCAGCCGGCCTCGCCCGCGGCCCGGCGGCCCAGACCTTCCTGCTGATCTTCTCGTCGATCGTCGTCGAGGCGCTTCCCTTCATCCTCGTCGGAGCGCTCGCCTCGGCAGCGATCGCCGTCTTTCTTCCGGAGCGGGCTCTCGGCCGGCTCGCCCGCCTGCCGCTGGCGCTGCAGATCCCCGGCGCGGCGCTCGGCGCGCTGGCCTTTCCGGTCTGCGAGTGCGGCTCGGTGCCGGTTGCGCGCCGGCTGATCGCCCGCGGGGTCCATCCCGGCGCCGGAGTCACCTTCATGCTCGCCTCGCCGGTGCTGAACCCGATCGTGCTGACCTCGACCTGGGTCGCTTACGGCGGCCACGAGCGCGGAGCGGAGATGGTCGCCGGGCGCGCGAGCCTCGGGCTGCTCGCGGCCTCCGCGGCCGGGCTCGCGCTCGGTCGGACGAGAGCGCTGCCGATTTGCTGCGGCCGCGGAGCGCCGCCCACGGCGACGACCACGACCATTCCGGCACGACCGGCGGCCGCTCCGCCGCCTTCTCCAACCACCTTGTCGCCGACTTCCTGTTCATGGGGAAGTTCATCGTCCTGGGCGCCGCGCTGTCGGCGCTGCTGCAGGCCGGCGTACCGGAGTCGGCGATCTCCACCCTCGGCGGCGCACCCGTCCTCTCGGCGCTCTCGCTGATGGTGGTCGCGTACGTGCTCTCGCTCTGCTCGGAGGCGGATGCGTTCATCGCCGCCTCCTTCACCTCGTTCTCGCTCGGCGCGCAGCTCGCCTTCCTCGTCTTCGGCCCGCTCGCCGACGTCAAGCTCTCCGTCCTCTACGGGGGCGACGTTCCGGCGCTGGTTTCTCCGCGCCTCCTGCTCGTGGCAATTCCGCTGATAGTCGCCGGCTCGCTCCTCTTCGAGGCGATCACGTGACCGTCGACGCGCGCATCTTCCGCGGCGGCGTGCTCGCCCTCTGGGCTGTCTTCTTCGTCGTCCTCGAGGCCACCGGCACGTCTGACCGCTACCTCGGCTCGCGCACGCAGTGGGTCGTCCCGTTCGGCGCGGTCGCGCTCGCGCTGGCGACCTTGCTGTACGCCCACGGCTACGTGCGCTCGCGTCGGCAGGGGCCCGCGCTGACGCTCCGCGAGGCGAGCAGCCTGTTTGCGCTGCTCGTTCCGCTGGCGGCGGTGCTTCTCGTCCCCCACGCCGCGCTCGGCTCCTTCGCGGCGTCGCGCAAGGGCGGCGGCATCCACTTCCTGAGCCGCCAGGCTGCACCCGCGCGCCCCTCGGACGCCTCGTTCCTCGACATCCGCATCGCGCAGGGAGACGAGACCTTCGGTGCGGACGCGGGGATCCGGCCGGGGCTGCGCGTCCGCCTGCTCGGCTTCGTGAGCGGCTCGCGCGACGTGCCCGCGGGCACCTTCGAGCTCGCGCGCTTCTACGTCGCGTGCTGCGTCGCCGACGCCCAGCCGGTCGGCGTTCCGATCGATCACACGCGCCGTCGAGAGACGCACCTTCCGCCCCGACACGTGGCTTGACGTCACCGGCTCGCTCGAGCGGCGCGGCAAGAGGTTCGTCGTCGAGGCCCGGCGGATCGCGCCGGTCGCCGCGCCGGAGCAGCCGTATCTCAGCTTCCGAACCTGACTTTTCCGACTATCCGTTCGGTGTTTCGTCAATAATGCGGTGAAGGTGGGAAAGCGGCTCAGCTTCAGCGTGCTCCTCGCCGGCATGTTGCTACTCGGCGCCGGGTCGGCCGGCGCGGGAGGCGGGTCGAGCGCGACTGCCTCCGCGCGCGCCTTCTCGATCCGCGTCGTCGTGCCGGGTCAGGCGGGCGCAACGGCGGGCTCGGTCGCGGCTCCGCCCTACCACGTCTCGTTCGGCGAGGGGTTCGCCTATCCCGCCGACGGCTCCGCCGTTACGACCGGATCGCTGACAGCCTCTGCCCAGAGCGATGCGGGCGCGCGCGGAACCGCGAGGGCCTCCGGCGGGGTGCAGGCGGTCTCGCTCTTCGGCGGAGAGGTCACGGTCGCCGCGGCAACGGCGAAGGCGACGGGGTTCACCGAGGGGCGCACCGCGAGCGGTGACGTCTCGGGCTCCTCCGTCTCCGGCGTGACCGTGCTCGGAGTGGCCGCCGGGGTGGCGCCGAACGGCCGCGTCCCGCTCGCCGACTGGGGCTACCTGGACACGCTGATCGAGGGCACGAACACGAGCACGGGCCCCGGCGCCGGACAGGTCTTCCACGGCTTCGCGACGGCAGTCGACGTCCACGTGACAGCAGCGCACGGCGGGCTGCCGGCAGGCTCCGAGATCCAGATCGGCTACGCCGAGGTGACCGTTCAGGCGCCGGCTCCGCCCCGGCCCAGGCCGGTGCCGCATCACGCGCCGAAGCAGCAGCCGAAGAAAGGCCCGCACGCTCCGGAGCCGACTCGCCATCACGGCACGTCCGGCCCGCTGCTCCTGGGCCCGCCGAACCTGCAGCCGCAGCTGACCGCGGGCGGCTACGTCTTCCCGGTCTACGGGCCGGCGTCGTTCTCGGACACGTTCGGAGCCTTCCGGGGCGACGTTCCGGGCAACTGGCACCACGGCGACGACATCTTCGCCCCGCTCGGCGCACCGGTGCTCGCGTGTGTGGAGGGAACCGTCTTCTCGGTCGGCTGGAACGAGGTCGGCGGCAACCGGCTCTGGCTGCGCGACTCGCAGGGGAATGAGTTCTACTACGCACACCTCTCCGCCTTCTCCCCACTGGCCAGGAACGGCCGGCAGGTGAAGGCGGGCGAGGTGCTCGGCTTCGTGGGCAACACCGGCGATGCGGCCGGGACCCCGACGCACCTTCACTTCGAGGTCCATCCCGCGTCGCTCCTCTTCATGGGCTACGACGGGGCCGTCAATCCGACCTCGTATCTGACCGCGTGGAAGCACCTCCAGGACGTGCGCTTCCAGAACGTCGCCGGCTGGGTGCCGGCGGCCGCGGTCTCCGATCCCGCACCGAAGCCCGCGGCCATCCTGCTTCAGGTCTCGGACATCTCCGAGGGGAGCGGCCTCGACCCCGGCTCGCTGCAGCGGGCGATCGCCTCGCGCGTCCCGGGGCAGAGCAGCCCTGCCCTGCTGAGGGCGCTGGGCTTCCGCCCGCCGCCGAACGCCGGCGCCGACCGCGGCTAGCGGCTACTTCTCAGCCCGAGTTCCCGCTCGGCCCGCTCGACCCGTAGCCGAACTCCTCGTCGGCGCCGAAGATCTTGTCCTTCAGCCAGCGCCGGGTCTCGGGCCCGGTCATCGGGTTGAAGAGGAGCCCGAGCACGATCCCGGCCAGGAGTAGGGAGCTGTTCCGCCCCTTGTGCTCGTCCTTGCCCTGGATCCGGTTCGCCGCCGAGCGGAGATCCTCGATCGCCGAGCGGAGCTGGTCCTGGATGTCCTTGTCGCTCGCGACCTTGGACGCGACGGCGGTCACGCCGCGGCCGCCGATCAGCTCGTCGTAGACGTCGCGCGCGGTCGCGAACGCGCTCCGGAGGTTGTCCCGCAACTCTTCGTCCTGCATTGCACGCTGCACGTAGGGCTTGACGTCTGCAACACGGTCTTTCGCATTGGCCATCGGAGAGGCCGTCCTTTCGCTCGCTTACAAGCGAGCATTCTCTACCCTCGGCGCGCGCGCTGCTAAACCGAGGAAGGCAGCGCCGCCTGGCGCTCGCCCGACGAGGCGGCGCGGGGCCGAGCCGAGGCCGCCTCGCTGAACGCGATCTCGAAGACCTCCGAGATCGCGTCGACAGGGAAGAACTCGAGCTCCCGGCGCGTCTCCTCCGGCAGCTCCTCGAGGTCGGGCTCGTTGTCGCTCGGGATCACGATCCGCCTGAGGCCGTAGCGCTGGGCGGCGAGCACCTTCTCGCGCAGGCCGCCGATCGGGAGCACCTGTCCGGTGAGCGTGATCTCGCCGGTCATGGCGACGTCCTCGGCAACCGGTTCGTCCCGCACGAGCGAGGCGATCGCAGTTGCGATCGTGATCCCGGCCGAGGGGCCGTCCTTCGGCACGGCGCCGGCGGGGACGTGGATGTGGACGTCGTGCTCGGCGAACCAGCCGGGCGCGACGCCGAGCTTCTCGGCATGCGCGCGCACCCATGAGAGCGCAGCCTGCGCCGACTCCTGCATCACCTCACCGAGCTGGCCGGTGATCGTGAGCCGGCCCTTGCCCGGGTACGCCGTCGCCTCGATGAACAGGACGTCGCCGCCGACGGGGGTGAAGGCAAGGCCGGTCGCAACGCCGGGGTCGGCAGTGCGCTTGCGCGGGTCGGCCGGGAAGCGGCGCGGGCCGAGCCAGGAACGCACCCGCTCCTCGCCGGCCTCGACCTTCTCGGCCCGGCCCTCGGCGATCTCGCGAGCGGTCTTGCGGCAGAGGTCGGCGATCCGGCGCTCGAGATTGCGGACGCCGGCCTCGCGCGTGTACTCGCGGATGACGACGCGGAGTGCCTCGTCGTCGATCGTGAGCCGTTCCGGGGTGAGGCCGTGCGCTTCGAGCTGCTTCGGCACCAGGTACCTGCGGGCGATCCCGAGCTTCTCGTCCTCGGTGTAGCCCGAGAGCTGGATCACGTCCATCCGGTCGAGCAGCGGCGGCGGGACCGTCTCGAGCTGGTTCGCGGTGCAGATGAAGAGCACCTTCGAGAGGTCGTACGGCAGGTCGAGGTAGTGGTCGCGGAAGTTCTTGTTCTGCTCGGGGTCGAGCACCTCGAGCATCGCGCTCGCCGGGTCGCCCCGGAAGTCGGCGCCCATCTTGTCGATCTCGTCGATCAGCAGCACCGGGTTGCGCGACTCGGCGTCGCGCAGCGAGCGGAGGATCGTGCCCGGCATCGCGCCGATATAGGTGCGGCGATGCCCGCGGATCTCGGCCTCGTCGCGGACGCCGCCGACGGAGATTCGCATGAACTTGCGTCCGACCGTGCGTGCGATCGACTGGCCGAGGGACGTCTTGCCGACGCCGGGCGGCCCCACGAAGCAGAGGATCGGCCCGGAGAGGTCGTTCTTCAGCTTCGAGACGGCCAGGTACTCGAGGATCCGCTCCTTGACCTTCTCGAGGTCGTAGTGGTCCTCGTCCAGGATCCCGCGTGCGTGGTCGAGGTCGAGGTTGTCCTCGGTCGCCTCGCTCCAGGGCAGAGAGAGAATCCAGTCGAGGTAGGTGCGGATGACGCCGTACTCGGCTGCGGCGGGAGGCAGCTTCTCGAGCCGTGCCAGCTCCCGCTCGGCGGCCTTGCGCGCCTCCTCCGGCAGGTTCTTCTCCTCGATCCGCTCCCGTAGCTCCGTGAGCTCGGCCTGCTGCTCGTCGCCTTCGCCGAGCTCCTCCTGAATCGCCTTCAGCTGCTGGCGCAGGAAGAACTCGCGTTGGCCCTTCTCCATCTCGGAGTGAACCTGCGACTGGATCTTGGAGCCGAGCTCGACGACCTCGAGCTCGCGCCCGAGGACCCCGAGAAGCTCGCGTAGCCGCGCCGCGACGTCCCGCTCTTCGAGCAGTCGCTGCTTCTCGTCGGCCTTCAGGCGCAACGTCGAGGCCACGAGGTGGGAGAGTGCGCTCGGATCGTCGACGTTGGCCGCCGCGAGCTCGAGCTCGGCCGGGAGGTAAGGGACGGCGGAGATCAGCCGGCTGAACTCGTTCTGCACGCTTCGCTTGAGCGCCTCGAGCTCGGGCGTCTCCTCGACGACGTCGGGGACCTCGCTGAACTCGCCGATGAGGTAGGGCTCGTCCTGGACGCGGCGCTCGAGCCTGATCCGGCCGGCGCCCTGGATGAGGATCCGCAGCGACCCGTCGGGAACGCGGATCATCTTGTGGACGACCGCGGCCGTCCCGATCTCGTAGAGGTCGTCCCAGCCGGGCTCGTCGGCGTCCGAGTCGCGGACGGTCACGAGCGCGAGCATGCGGTCGCCGGCGACGACGTCGTCGACGAGCTTGACCGAGCGCTCCTGTCCGATCGCGAGCGGCGAGACTGACTGCGGGAAGACGACGGTTTCCTTCAGCGGCAGGACCGGCAAGGTCGCCGGGATCTCGATCTCGCCCTGCTCGAGCTGCTCGTCGAAGCTGAGCTCGGTCATCCCCTGCCTCCGATCACGATCGTCACCCGCTCGCGCTGGGGCGCCTTCGCCGCGATCGGAAGCACCACGGTCAAAAGGCCCTGCTCGTAGGTCGCGGTCGCCTCCGCCGTGTCGACCGGCTCGGCGAGCGAGATCCGCCGCTGGAAGGGGCCGTATTCGAGCTCCATCTGCTGGTAACGCCCTGCCAGCTGGGGCCGGCAGCGCTCGCCGGCGACGACTAGCACGCGGTCGGCCGCGATCACCTTGATCGACGCCGGCTCGACGCCCGGCAGCTCGACGATGACGTGCAGCGCGGGCGGTTCGGCGCTGCGGATGCAGTCGACGTTCGGACGGAACCCGCGCCGCGTGGCGACAAAACGCGGAACGTGCCAGAGGTCGTCCACGAGCTCTCGGATCTCGTCGTGCAGGCGGTCGATGTCGTCTCGTTTTCGCATCCTGGTGGGTGAACGTCTCCGGGGCGTCGAAAGTTCCCCTTGACAGTCCCTGCGGCCCTGGTAAGTTAGCCGTCGCTAGGTTAGCAACTACTAACCAGGAGGGGGAAGCGGCCGTCTTGGAGCGCTGGACGAGACTGATGCTACGCCACCGCTGGCTCGTGGTGGCCGTCTGGGCCGTCGTGCTCGTGGCCGGCGGCTACTCGAACAGCAAGCTGTCGAGCCTCCTCTCCAACACGTTCACGATGCCGGGCACGGACTCTGAGCGCGCGCGCACGATCCTCGAGCGCCACTACGGCGACCGCAGCGACGGTGCGTTCACCGTTGTCTTCAAAGTTCGGAACGCCGGCGACCCGGCGCTCCGCGCGCGCCTGCAGGCGGCTCTCGCCCGGGCGGCCAAACGGGTCCCGTCGGGGGAGCCCCGGCGGCTCGTGCCGGGCGGCGAGCACGTCCTCTACGGCGACATCGTCTCGACCCTCAGCATCGCGGACGCCAAGAACTACACCGGCGACGTCCTGCGGGCCCTCCCGCGAGGGGACGGCGTCACGCCCTACGTCACGGGACAGGCCGCGATTCAGCACGACCTCGACCCGATCTTCAACGAGGACCTGCAGAAAGGCGAGCTCCTGATCGCGATCCCGATCGCCCTCCTGATCCTCGTGCTCGTCTTCGGGCTTTCCGCCTCGGTGACGATTCCGCTCCTCTTCGCGGCCTGCACGATCATGGGCACGCTCGGCGCGGTCTACGTCTTCGCGCACTACGTGACGATGGCGACCTACGTCACCAACCTCGTCCAGCTGATCGGGCTCGGGATCGCGATCGACTACTCCCTGCTGATCGTCTACCGCTTTCGCGAAGAGCTCCATCGCACCGGGTCGAAGGACGATGCGATCGTCCGCACGATGGGAACCGCGGGCCGCGCGGTGCTGTTCTCGGGAGCGACGGTGGCGATCGGGCTGGCGCTGCTGCTCTTCATGCCCTCCCCGTTCATGCGCTCGATGGGGATCGGCGGCTTCCTGATCCCGCTCGTCTCGATGGCCGCCGCGGTGACGCTGCAGCCGGCGCTGCTCTCGCTGTACGGGCGCCGGGGCGTGCGGCGGGCGGCGATCATGCGCCGCGCGCGCGGCTCGGCAGGGCGTGGCTTCTGGGAGCGCCTGGCGGACGCGATCATGCGCCGCCCGCTGGCCTTCCTCGCCGGTGGCGCGACGCTGCTGATCGTCGTCGCGCTGCCGGTCTTCTGGCTGAAGCTGACGCCGGGCTCGGCGGAGGGCATCCCGAAGCACCCGCAGGCCGTGCACGGCTTCGAGATCCTCAAGTCCGCAGTGGGTGCGGGCGCGCTCTCGCCGACGCAGATCGTGGTCGACTCCGGCCGGACGGGCGGCGCCGGCGCCCCGCAGGTGCAGCGCTCGATCCGGACGCTGATCGCGAACGTTCAGGACGACCCGGAGGTGCGCTTCGTCCGCTACCGGCCCGGGCAGCCGTGGCTCGACCCGAGCGGCCGCTACGCGCAGGTTGTCGTCGCCGGCGTGCACGAGTACGGCGACGGGCATGCGCAGAGCTTCGTCCACCGGCTCCGAGATCGGATCATCCCGTCGGCCGGCTGGCCCGCCGGGGTGGACGTCCTCGCCGGAGGCGGGCCGCCGCAGGGAGTCGACTTCATCGACCGCTCCTACGCGGTCTTCCCGTGGCTCGTTCTCGGGGTGCTGGTGCTGACCTACCTGCTTCTGCTGCGCGCCTTCCGCTCGCTGCTCCTGCCGCTGAAGGCGGTGCTGCTGAACCTGCTCTCGGTCGGCGCGAGCTACGGCGCGCTGGTGGCCGTCTTCAAGTGGGGCCTCGGCAAGCAGCTCTGGGGGCTGTACCAGTTCCCGCAGGTCGAGGCCTGGATCCCGATCTTCCTCTTCGCGATGCTGTTCGGGCTCTCGATGGACTACGAGGTCTTCCTGGTCACGCGCATGCGCGAGGCCTGGGACGAGACGAAGGACAACGTCCGCGCGGTCGGCCTTGGCCTCGAGCGTACGGGCCGGATCGTGACCGCCGCAGCGATCGTGATGGTCGCGGCGTTCTCCGGCTTCATCGCGGGGAGGGTGGTCGGCCTGCAGGAGTTCGGCTTCGGCCTCGCGGTGGCGATCTTCGTCGACGCGACGATCGTCCGCGCGCTCCTCGTCCCGTCGCTGATGGCGATCTTCGGGCGCTGGAACTGGTGGCTGCCAATGCGCGTTGCCCGTGCAGTGCGAGTCGAGCCCTCGCCGCTCGAGCCGGCGCCGCAACCGGCGCTACGGCCCGCCGGACGCTAGCGGCTCGGCATCGCTTCCGTACCCGTAGCATCCGCCCGATGACGAGCGGGCTCAAGGGCGTGATTCTCGCGGGCGGCACCGGCTCGCGGCTGCATCCGCTGACGCGGATCACGAACAAGCACCTGCTGCCGATCTACGACCGGCCGATGATCACCTACGCGATCGAGAGCCTCGTCAAGGCGGGCGTGACCGAGCTGATGCTCGTCACCGGCGGCACGCACGCGGGCGAGTTCTTCCGCCTGCTCGGCAACGGGCACGAGTACGGGATCGACCGGCTCTTCTACGCGTACCAGGACAAGCCCGGGGGGATCGCGGAGGCGCTCGGGCTGGCGGAGCGGTTCGGGCGCGGCGGTCGGGTCGTCGTGATGCTCGCCGACAACGTGGTCGAGCGCTCGCTCGCGCCCGCGGTCGGGAACTTCCGCGGTCAGGAGCGCGGCGGCCGGATCCTGCTCGCACGGCTCGACCAGCCCGAGCATCTGCGCCACCTCGGCGTCGCCGAGCTCGACGGAGACCGCGTGACGCGGATCCACGAGAAGCCGGCCGACCCACCGAGCGACTACGCCGTCACGGGGATCTACTTCTACGACGAGCAGGTCTGGGACGTGCTGCCGGCGCTCGAGCCGTCGGGCCGCGGCGAGCTCGAGATCACCGACGTCAACAACTGGTACGTCGAGGAGGGCCAGATGGAGTACGACGTGCTCGACGGCTTCTGGGGCGACGCGGGCGAGTCGATCGACGCCTACTACGAGGTCAACGACTTCGTCCGCGCCCATGGGGCCAACAAAGAGGCATGGTCGACGGCGTCGAGCTGATCCCGCTTCGGCGCACCGAGGACGAGCGCGGCTGGTTCACGGAGCTGATGCGCGCCTCCTCGTTGCCGAAGCCCGTGCGCCAGTCGAACCTCGTCTTCTCGCGCAAGGGCGTGATCCGCGGGCTGCACTACCACGAGCGCGGCCAGTGCGACCTGTTCTGCTGCCTGGAGGGGATGGTGCGGGTCGTCGTCCTCGACCGCTCGAGCGGCGAGACGTTCACCGCCGACATCGGCGACGAGAATCCGGTCGCGGTCTACATCCCCGGTCACCACGGGCACGGCTACGAGGCGCTGACCGACTGCCTCTTTCTCTACCACGTGACCGAGGAGTACGACCGCGACGACCCCGACGAGCACGAGGTCCCGTGGAACGACCCCCGCGTCGCGCACCTCTGGAGCACCGAATCGCCGATCCTGTCGGAGCGGGACGCCGTCTCCTGATCACGGGCGCCGGCGGCCAGCTCGGCGCCGCGCTGCGGGAGGCCTTTCCGGAGGCCGACGCGCGCACGCGCGCGGAGGTCGACGTTACGCAGCCGCTGTCTGCGAGCGCAGAGCTGGTGCTGCACGCGGCCGCATGGACGGACGTGGACGGCGCCGAGTCCGACGCGGCCGGCGCGGAAAGGGTCAACGTTCTCGGGACTCGCAATGTGGTCGCGCTCGGCGCGCCGGTCGTCTACTTCTCGACGGACTACGTGTTCGACGGGACGAAGCGCGAGCCGTACGTCGAGTCGGACGAGCCCAACCCACTCTCCGTCTACGGACGGACGAAGCTGGGCGGCGAGCGCGAGATCCGCGAGGGCTGGATCGTCCGCAGCTCGTGGCTCTTCGGCTGGAGCGGGCGCAACTTCGTGCGCACGATGCTCGAGCTCGGCCGCGAGCGGGACGAGGTGGCCGTCGTCGCCGACCAGGTCGGCTCGCCGACGTACGTCGGCCATCTGGCCGAGGCGACCCGAGCGGTGCTCGAGCTCCCGCACGGCGTCTGGCACGTCGGCGCGGAAGGCGAGTGCTCGTGGGCCGAGTTCGCGCGCGCAATCTTCGACGAGGCCGGCCTCGACTGCCGCGTACGGGAGATCACGACCGACGAGCTGGGCCGCCCCGCGCCGCGCCCTCCGTACTCGGTGCTGCGCAGCGAGCGCGAAGGCGCCCCTCGTCTCCCGCACTGGCGCGAGGGATTGCGCACCTGCCTGGAGCGAATGGGCTAGCGCCAGGCGGCCTCGTCGACCGGCGCGCGGTCGCGGAGCGGCTCCCACCAGTCGCGGTTGTCCGCGTACCAGCGGACGGTCTCGGCCAGCCCTTCCTCCCAGCCGACCTCGTCTTGCCAGCCGAGCCGCTCGCGGATCTTCGAGCGAGTCGAGCAGGTAGCGCCGGTCGTGGCCGGGCCGGTCGGGGACGATCGTCTTCAGGGAGGCGTCCTTGGCGGTCAGCTCGAGCACGGCGTCGGCGATCTCCTCGATCGAGCGCTCGACGCCGGAGCCGACGTTGTAGGTCTCTCCCGGCTCGCCGCGCGCAAGGACGAGCTCGATCGCGCGGCAGTGGTCGAGCACGTGCAGCCACTCGCGCTTGTTCCGGGTGGATGCGTACAGCGGCAGCGGCAGGTCATCCAAAGCGCGCGTCGTGAAGAGCGGGATCACCTTCTCCGGGAACTGGAACGGCCCGTAGTTGTTCGAGCAGTTGGTGATCGTCGTGGGCAGCTCGAACGTCTCGAAGTAGGAACGGACGTAATGGTCGGCCGCGGCCTTGGAAGCGTTGTACGGCGTGCGCGGCCGGTAGGGGGAGTCCTCGGTGAACGACTCGCCGCTCTCCAGCGGAAGGTCGCCATACACCTCGCAGGTGGAGATGTGATGGAAGCGGTCGACGCCGTGGCGGCGGGAGGCTTCGAGCAGGAGCTGCGTCCCGAGCACGTTCGTGCGCGAGAAGAGCCCGGGATCCCGGACGGCCAGGCTGTTGTGTGACTCGGCGGCGAAGTTGACGACGACGTCGAGGTCGTGCTCGTCGAGCGTCTGCTCCGCAAGCTCGAGGTCGGCGATGTCGCCGTGGACGAACGGCACGTCCTCCGGCACGTTCTCGCGCACGCCTGCGTAGGTGAGCAGGTCGTAGGCGACGACGTGGTCGTCCGGACGGCGCTCGCGCCAGTAGCGGACGAAGTTGGAGCCGATGAAGCCGGCGGCGCCGGTGACGAGCAGTCGCATCGGCGCCAGTCTACGAGCAGCGCTCGGCGCGCCTGCGGATGTCGCCCGGCTCGCTGCGGTCGGGCTCGAGCTGTTCTGCGCGTCGGAGGTAGCGGATCGCCTCCGCGCAGCGCCCGCTTCGATAGAGGGCGTAGCCGAGGTTGTAGTTCACGTACCCCTCGTAGGGGTCGGAGGGTCCGGTCCCCGCGAGCTTCCGGACTGCCTCCTGCAGAGGCGGGATCGCGTCGGTGAAGTCGCTCTGCTGGATGATCTGGTAGCCGCGGTCGTTGAGGGTGTGTCCGTCGCCGCCTCCGGGCGGCGGGGGAGGAGGAGGAGGAGGAGTCGGCGCGGGCGCGGTCACGGTCTGCTGCCGCGTGACGGTCTCGCGAACGGTCCTCACGCGGCCGGCCGGCCCGGTCACCCGTCGCGTCACAAGCCGTCCGGCCGCCTGCTTGCTGCCGCCGGCGACCAGCGCCGCGGTGACGCCCCCGGCGGCGCCCGCCACGAGGAGCAGCGCCGCGGGAATCGCCAGGCTTCGTGTCGACCATCGTGCCGCCGGTGCCGGCGCGACTACTCCGATCCGGCCTGTTGCGCCGGCGTCCTGTGCCAGCGCCTCGCGGAGGTCGGCGACAAAGTCGGCCGCGGTCTCGTAGCGGACCGCCGGGTCTTTTGCGAGCGCCCGTCTGAAGACCGGGTCGACCTCCGGCGGGAGGTTCCGGCACCGCTCGGCGATCGAAGGGATCGGGGCGTGCACGTGCGCTGCCGCCTCCGCCGTCACCGACTCGTTTGCGTAGGGCCGCTCGCCGCTCAGGAGCTCGTACGCGACGACAGCGAGCCCGTAGCGGTCGCTCGCCGGCCCGGCCCGCTCGCCGCGAGCCTGCTCCGGCGACAGGTAGCCGGCCGTTCCGAGGACGGTGCCGGTCAGCGTGAGCGAGTCGAGCCCAGCTGCGCTTGCAATCCCGAAATCGGCTACGAGGACGTTCCCTCGCGCGTCCAGGAGCAGGTTCGCCGGTTTGACGTCGCGATGGACGATGCCGTGCCTGTGAGCAACGTCGAGGGCGGCCGCAGCCTGCTCGAGCCAGCGGAGTGCCTTTGCCGGCGGGGCCGCTCCGTTGCGCCGGATCCGGTCCTCGAGCGAACCGCCGGGCACGTACTCCATCACGATGTACGGCCGCTCGTCCGACTCGCCGACGTCGAAGATCGTCAGCGCACCAGGCTCGCCGGACAGCCGAGCCGCGGTCAGCGCCTCCCGCGTGAACCGCTGCCTGATTCCCTCGTCACGGGCGTAGCGCTCCGCGAGCACCTTTACCGCGACCCGCCGCTGAAGCACCGCGTCCTGCGCCAGGAAGATCTCGCTCATCCCGCCGACTCCGATGCGCTCGGGCGCGCGGTACCGCTGAGGAAGAAACTCCGTGCCGGGCGCCATCGCCCGGCGTCTTCCCGCCCGGAAGGAGAAAAACGCTCCCGGTGGTGGGGAAGTTTTCTGTAAAGACCGACATTTACCAGCAAAGGGTGCGCTAACCTCAAGATTCTGGCTCGCGGTCGGTCAGGCCGGCACGCGCCCAATCACCCTTCGCCCATGCCGATGGTCACCAAAGTCTCAGCAGCCGTTCTCGCAGCACTCGGGCTCACCGCCGGTGCCGCCTCTCAGCCTGCCTCCCAGGCGCGTCCCGCCGCGCGCACGCACGCCGTGCGCCCGGCGCACTCGAGGGCGCTGCCCGTGCTCTTCGTCGCCGGCCACGGTTGGGGGCACGGCGTCGGCCTGGCGCAGTACGGCGCGTACGGCTACGCGCTGCACGGCTGGACGTTCGACAGGATCGTCGAGCACTATTTCCCCGGGACGACGCTCGACCAGGCGCAGGTGCAGCGCGTGCGTGTTCTGCTCGCACCCCAGGCGCCGCGCGCCGTCGTCTCGTCCACCGCGGCGTTCACAGTGCGCGATGCAGCGGGCAAGACGCACAACCTCGGCGCGGGCGCGCACGTCGTCGGGCCCGGCCTGAAGCTGAAGCTCTCTCCGTCGAAGCCGCCCAGAGCGCTACCCGGGCCGCTGTTCTTCTCGCCCGGCACGAGCCCGCTCGCGTTCGGAGGCCGCGCTTACCGCGGCACTCTGCGAGTGAAGGCGGCGGGCGCGAGGCTGCAGGTCGTGAACGTGGTCGGGCTCGAGCCCTACCTGTGGGGCGTCGTCCCGTCCGAGATGCCGAACCGCTGGCCGGCCGAGGCGCTCGCCGCCCAGGCCGTCGTCGCGCGCACGTACGCGCTGGCGCACCTGCACCAGGGCGACTTCGACCTCTACCCGGACACGCGCAGCCAGGTCTACGGCGGGATCGCGGCCGAGTCCCCGAGCACCACGCTCGCCGTCAACCAGACCGCGGGCCGGGTCGTGCTCTACGACGGCGAGCTCGCCGACACGTTCTTCTTCTCCAGCTCCGGTGGCCGGACCGCGGACGTGCAGGATGTCTGGGCCGGCTCGAAGCCGACGCCCTATCTCGTCTCGGTGCCGGATCCCTACGACACGCTTTCGCCCTACCACAACTGGGGGCCGCTGCGGTTCAGCGCTGCCCGGATCGCCAAGCGCCTGCACCTGCCCGGGCGGATCACCGACTTCAGGGCGAACGTGGCGGCTTCGGGGAGGGTTCGGACCCTGACGTTCGTGGGGACAAGCAAGACGTGGACCGTCAGCGGCTCAGCCGTTCGCGCGGCTCTCGGGCTGCGCTCGACCTGGTTCCGCCTAGGTCTGCTCGGGCTCACGAGCCCCGCGGCCCCCGTCGTCTACGGCTCCTCGGTCAGGCTCTCCGGTTCCGTACGGGGCGTTTCGGCCGTCACGCTCGAGGCGCGGGTCCACGGCGGAGGCTGGAAGACGCTCGGCCGGCTGAAGGTCTCGAACGGCGCGGTCAGCTCGTTGGTGAAGCCGAAGGTCCCCACTTACTACCGCCTCCAGAGCGGCGGCTTCAGGAGCGGCGTCGTCCGCGTGGCCGTAGCGCCGCTGGTGCAACTCTCCGCGGCCGCCGACGGCGCGTCCGTCGCCGGCCTCGAGCGCCCGCTTCTGCCCGGCGCATCGGTCGATGTCCAGCGGCTCGGCACAGGCGTCTGGACCACGGTCGCCACGACCGCGGTCGAGTCCAACGGGTCCTTCGCTGCGCCGGTCAACCTTCGGCCGGGGAGCTACCGCGCTCGCGTGATCGGCAGCGGCTTCGCAGTCGGCATCTCGAAGACGTTGGTGGTGGTCGCGCCGTGAGGCGTCTGCTCGTGGTTGGCTCGGCTTCGATCGCGCTTCTGGCCGTGCCCGCCGCCGCGCAGGCCTTCACGCCCAACGACCCGCTCGCAGCGAAGCAGTGGTACCTCACGCAAGACAGGGCCTTCGACGCATTCAATTTCCTACCGCTGCTGCCGAGCGTTCGCGTCGCCGTGATCGACTCCGGCGTCGACCTCTCCCACCCCGAGCTCCAGGGACGGGTCGCCGAGACGCGGAGCTTCGTCGGCGGCACGGCGGCGGACGAGCAGGGCCACGGGACCTTCGTGGCCGGCGAGATCGCCGCGGCGGTCGACAACGCCCGCGGGATCGCGGGGCTTGCACCGTCGGCGCGGCTGCTCGTGGCGAAGGTCGTCCGCGACGACGGAACCGTGTCTCCGCGGGTCGAGGCACAGGCGATCAGGTGGGCGGTCGACAACGGAGCGAAGGTCGTCAACATCAGCCTCGGCGGGGTTCGCGATCCACAGGACCGGCATCACTCGGGCTTCTCCCTGGTCGAGCAGCGCGCCATCAACTACGCGACCGCGAGAGGGGCCCTCGTCATCGCCTCGGCTGGAAACAACCCGTACCCGGCCATGAGATCGTGGCGGTTTGCGTCCTATCCGGCGGCCCTCGACCACGTCGTCGGAGTGGGCTCGTACGGGCGGTCGGGCGATGTCTCGGACTTCTCCAACCACGACGACCAGTACCTCGACCTGGTGGCGCCCGGCGAAGGAGTGTTCTCGCTCCTCCCGCGCGCGATCACGTCCAAGAACACCGGTTGCCAGGAACAGGGGTATTCGAGCTGCGGTCCCAAGGAGTACCGGCGCGGCGCGGGGACATCCTTCTCGACGCCTCAGGTTGCGGCCGCGGCGGCCGTGCTCTTCTCGCTCCGTCCCTGGCTCGCTCCCGAGCAGGTGGCGACCCTGCTCGAGCGCACGGCGACTCCCGCGACGCCGGTCAACGGCTGCGACGAGTGTGAGCCCGGCCGCGATTCGCTGAGCGGCTGGGGCAGGCTGAACATCGCAGCGGCCGTGCGCGCACTCCGGAACGGGCGCACCCCCGCGCCGGATTCCTCCGAGCCGAACGACGACGTCCCGATCGGGACGTCGGTCAGGGGGACAGCGCCCTTCGACGCGACGATCGACTACTGGGACGACCCGAACGACGTCTACCGCATCAAGCTGGTCCGTGGCCAGAGGATCTCGGCCGTCGCCAGGTCGGGGTTCGAAGCCGATCTCTCGCTGGCGTTGTGGAAACCGGGACTCTCCTCGCTGGCGGCCAGGACAGAGGCGCTCCGCGCTCGGCTTTCGTCGCATCCGCCGGGGCAGCGGGAGAAGATCGTGTTCCGTGCCAGGACGACCGGCTGGTTCTCGCTCCAGGTCGCGGCGGGCCGGGGCGCGTCCGGCTCCTACTCGCTCAGAATCCGGCGCTCCAAGCCCTAGGAGCGCTGCAACAGCTCGTCCTCGGGAACCTCGCGGATCTGACGGGCCGGGTTGCCGACGACGACCGCGCGTGGCGCGACGTCGCGGAGCACGACCGCGCCGGCCCCGACGAACGCCTCCTCTCCGATCTCGATCCCGGGTAGCAGGACTGCCGCGCCGCCGATTCGCGCCCCGCGGCGGATCGTCGGGCCGCGCCGCAGCTCGTGGCGGCGCTCCGTGCGGCCCATGAAGTTGTCGTTCGTCGTGACGACGCAGGGCGCCACGAAGACGTCCTCCTCCAGCGTCGAGTACGCCGTCACGTAGGCCTCGGCCTGGATCTTCGTCCTGGCGCCGACCGTGGTGTCGTTCTCGACGAGCGAGCCCCGTCCGATCACGACGTCGTCGCCGATCTCGCAGCGTTCGCGCACGCAGGCCTGGTCGCCCACGACCACGCGCTCGCCCACGCGTGTGCCCGCGAAGACCACTGCGCCGGTGGAGACGACTGATCCCGCGCCGAGCTCGAGCGGCGGCAGCTCCTCGCGCGCCGCGGTCGAGCGCGGGGAGAGCGTCGGCTGCTTGCCGACGACCGCGTAGTCGAGGATCCGACAGCCCTCGCCGAGAACCGTCCCCGGGTAGACGATCGCGGTCTCGGCGACCTCGCTCAAGCCGGGGCCGCGACCAGAGACGCCTGCAGCTGCTCGAGCACGCGGACGACCGCGACCCCGTCCTGGGCGGCGCGCAGCGGATCGCCTTCCCCGCCGACGAGCTCGAGGAAGCGCGCGCACTCCAGGCGCAGCGGCTCGTCGCTCGCGATCTTCGGGCTGAAGATGTCACCCGTGCGCGTCTGCCATTCGCCGTAGGTATCCGTCGGCTGCCACGGCCCCTTCTCGTAGATCGTCACCTTGCGCTCGAGCTCCATGTCGTCGAACACGACCATCTTCTCCTTCCCGACGACCGTGATCCTGCGCATCTTGTGCGGGTCGAGCCAGGAGAGGTGCAGGTGGGCGATCCGCCCCGAGGGGAAGCGGAGGTAGCAGAAGACGACGTCCTCCACTCCGGGGGTCAGGAACGAGTTTCCGTGCGCCCAGGCCTCCGACGGCTCCTCCTCGAGCAGGTGGAGAACGACCGAGAGGTCGTGGACGCCGAGCGACCAGAGCGCGTTCTCGTCGGTGCGGATCTTGCCGAGGTTCTGCCGGTTCGAGTAGACGCAGAGCACCTCGCCCAGCTCGCCCGAGTCGACGAGCCGTTTCACCGCGGCAACGGCGGGGTGGTAGAGGAGCAGGTGGCCGGGCATCAGCACGCGGCCGTTTTCCTCCGCGGTTGCGGCGAGGTCCTCGGCCTCGGCGGCGTTCATCGCGGGCGGCTTCTCGACGAGCACGTGCTTGCCGGCCTCCAGCGCGCGCTTGGAGAGCTCGTAGTGGGTGACCGCCGGGGTCGCCACGACGACCGCGTCCAGCGCGGGATCGCCGAGGACGTCGTCGTAGCTCGTCGTCGTCCGCGCCTGCGGGTAGCGGATGCGGTAGCGCTCGAGCGCGTCCGGGGAGGCGTCGCAGAGCCAGGCGAGCTCGGCCAGGTCGTCGAAGTTGCGCGCCAGATTCGGGCCCCAGTAGCCCAGGCCGACGATCCCGATGCGGGCGTTCACAGCTTCCAGACTTTCCCGTCCACGCGGCCGTTCCTTCCGCTCGCGTTGCGGAGGTCGACGACGAGCAATGCCTCTTCGATCACGCGTTCGTAGTCGATGGACGAGTGCGCGGTCACGATCACGACGCAGTCGTGCTCGGCCGGCTCGAGTGGAACCGACTCGAGGGCATGATCGTGGAGCTTCGGCACGTGCGGGTCGTGGTAGGCGACTTCCGCTCCCGCGTTGCGCAGCAGCTCGATCAGCTTCAGCGCCGGCGACTCGCGCGTGTCCTGGACGTCGGGCTTGTAGCTGACCCCGAGGATCAGCACCTTCGAGCCCTTCAGCGAGAGCTCGCGGCTGTGGTTCAGGGCCTGTGAGATCAGCGAGCGGCAGAAGTACGGCATGTTCGCGTTGACCTTGCCGGCGAGCTCGATGAACTCGGTGTAGAAGTCGTACTGGCGGGCCTTCCACGAGAGGTAGAACGGATCGACCGGCAGACAGTGGCCGCCGAGGCCGGGGCCGGGCTCGAAACGCATGAACCCGAACGGCTTGGTCGAGGCGGCGTCGACGATCTCCCAGACGTCGAGGCCCATGCGGTCGCAGAGCTGCGCGAGCTCGTTGACGAGGGCGATGTTGACCGACCGGAAGATGTTCTCGAGCAGCTTCGTCAGCTCGGCGGCTTCGGGCGACGACACCGCCAGAACCGTGTCGAGCGCGCTCTCGTAGAGCTCGACCGCCCGCCGGGTGCACTCTTCGGTCAGGCCGCCGACCACCTTGGGCGTGGTCTTCGTCGTCCAGTCCTCGCGGCCCGGGTCGACACGTTCGGGTGAGAAAGCGAGATGGAAGTCCTCGCCGGCCGTGAGGCCGCTCTCCTCGAGGATCGGCTTCAGCCGCTCGCGGGTGGTGCCCGGGTAGGTCGTCGACTCGAGCACGACGAGCTGTCCCTTGCGGAGACGGGTCGCTATGTCCCTCGTTGCATCGAGGACGATCGAGAGGTCGGGCTCCCGTTGCTCCGAGAGCGGCGTCGGGAGGGCAATCAGGATCGCGTCGCACTCGCGAAGCGCGTCGTAGTCGCTCGTCGCGGTCAGGCGGCCGGCGTCGAGGAGCTCCCGAACGGTCTCCGAGGAGACGTCGTCGACGTAGCTCTCGCCGCGGTTGAGCTGCTCGACCCGGGCGGGCTGGATCTCGACGAGCACGACCGAGCGCCCGGCCCGCGCGAACGTCTCGGCGAGAGGCACGCCGACGTAGCCGGCGCCGATGATTCCGATCTCGCTCATTCGCGGCTAAGCGTATGAGTAGGGCCTCCGCGATCTTCTCCGCCGCGTGGCCGTTCCCGTAGAGCTGCGGCGCGTTCTCGGGAAAGGCGGCGTCCGCGAGCGCCTGCGCCAGCTCCTCGGGCTCGGCGAGCCGGTTGGCACCAACCTCCACCGTGTCGACCCACTCGGTCGAGGGCCGCAGCGTGACGCACGGCACGTGTAGCCAGTACGCCTCCTTCTGCAGCCCGCCCGAATCGGTGACGACGCGGGCGGCGCCGGAGACGAGCGCCAGCATCTCGAGGTAGCCGACCGGTTCGATCGCCTCGATCGTCGGCGCGAGCGCGATTCCGTGCTCGTCGATCACCTCGCGCGTGCGCGGGTGCGTCGGGAAGACGAAGCGCCAGCCACTCGAGCCGGCCGCCTCGAGCAGGCGTTCCAGGCGCTCGGGCTCCGTGTTCGCCTCGCGGTGGATCGTCAGGACCGCGTACCCCGCCGGGCGCTCGGGCGCGCGCCGCCGCGCGATCGGCTCGAAGAGCCGTGTCGCGTCGCCCATCACGTCTCCGACGACCTCCGCGCGGCCGGACACGCCCTCGCCGGTGAGCGTCTCGCGCGAGCGCTCGTCGGGGCAGAGAAGGAGCTGCGCCAGCCGGTCGGTCTCGATCCGGTTTCGCTCCTCCGGCATCGAGAGGTCGCCGCTGCGGAGGCCCGCCTCGACGTGCGCGAGCGGCAGTCCCAGCCCGGCGGCCGCGAGTGCGCCTGCGAGCGTGGAGTTGGTGTCGCCGTAGACGAGCACCCAGTCGGGCCGCTCGGCGGCCAGGCGCTCCGCGATCGGAGGCCGCATCAGGTCCGGATCGGCCGTGCGGAGGTCGAGCCGGTAGCGTGGCTCGTCGAGCCCGAGTTCCTCGAAGAAGACCTGCGAGAGCTCGCGATCGTAGTGCTGGCCGGTGTGCACGACGACCTCCTCGAAACCGCGCTTCCGAAGGGCGACGGAGGTAGGCGCCGCCTTGATGAACTGCGGCCGGTTGCCCACGATCGAGACGATTTTCACGCGGGCTACACTACGCGGCGCCCAGGGCCGTTAGCTCAGCTGGTAGAGCAGGGGACTCTTAATCCCAAGGTCGCAGGTTCGATCCCTGCACGGCCCATTCGCCGGTGAAGTCCGCTGCGGCTGGAAGCAGCAGGCGCGGCGGTCTACGCTCTTCGCATGAACGTCTGTCCTGGTTGCGGGACCGAGAATGCCGCCGGTGCTCGCTTCTGCGGCGCCTGCGGCACGTCGCTCAGTCGCATGTGTGCGTCCTGCGGGGCGGCGAACGATCCGGGTATGCGGTTCTGCACGCAGTGCGGGTCTGCGCTCGAGAGCGAGACGGCGGCCGCGGCGCCTCAGGCTGCGACTGCCGAGCGGCGCCTCGTCTCGGTGTTGTTCGCCGACCTGGTCGGCTTCACCGCCGCCTCGGAATCGCGCGATCCGGAGGAGACGCGCGAGCTTCTCTCACGCTACTTCGACACCTGCCGGCGCCTGATCGGCCTCTACGGCGGAACCGTGGAGAAGTTCATCGGCGACGCCGTGATGGCCGTCTGGGGGACGCCGGTCGCGACCGAGGACGATGCCGAGCGGGCCGTTCGCGCCGCCCTCGATCTGGTCGCGGCCGTCTCGGCGCTCGGCGACGAGGTCGGCGCTCCAGAGCTCCGCGCCCGCGCGGGCGTCCTGACCGGTGAGGCGGCCGTGACGGTGGGCGCCGAGGGTGAGGGAATGGTCGCCGGCGACCTCGTCAACACGGCCTCGCGCATCCAGTCGGCGGCCGAGCCGGGCTCGGTATTCGCCGGCGACGCGACCCGCCGTGCGACCGAGCAGACGGTCGCCTACGAGCCCGCCGGTGAGCACGAGCTGAAGGGCAAGGAGGGACGGACGGTCCTGTGGCGCGCGCAACGGATCGTCTCGGCCAGGCGCGGCGAGCTGAGATCCGACGGGCTCGAAGCGCCGTTCGTCGGCCGCGAGCGGGAGCTGCGGCAGTTGAAGGATCTGTACCACGCGTGCTCGGAGGAGCGGAAGGCGCATCTCGTCTCGATCACGGGCGTCGCCGGGATCGGCAAGTCGCGGCTCGCGCTGGGAGTTCTACAAGTACTTCGACGGGATCGTCGAGACCGCTTACTGGCATCGGGGGCGCTGCCTCGCCTACGGCGAAGGAGTCACATACTGGGCGCTCGCTGACATGGTGCGGATGCGCTGCCAGATCGCCGAGGACGACGAGCCGGGGATCGCGCTCGAGAAGCTCCGCGCGGCGCTCAGCGAGCACCTGCTCGACGAGGACGAGCGGCGCTTCGTCGAGCCCGCGCTCGCGCAGCTGCTCGGCGCTCGCCGGCGCCGAGGATTCCGACCGGCAGGAGCTCTTCGCTGCCTGGCGCCTCTTCTTCGAGCGCCTGGCCGAGACGTATCCGGTCGTCCTCGTCTTCGAGGACCTGCAGTGGGCCGACGCGAGCCTGCTCGACTTCATCGAGTACCTGCTCGAGTGGTCGCGGAGCCACCGGCTGAGCGTGATCACACTGGCGCGCCCCGAGCTGCTGGAGAAGCGCCCGACCTGGGGAGCCGGGCAGCGGAGCTTCACCTCGATCTACCTCGAGCCGCTCGGAGAGCCGGCGATGGAGGAGCTGCTCGCCGGCCTCGTGCCGGGCATGCCCGAGACTTGCGAGCGCAGATTCTGGCGCGTGCCGAGGGCGTGCCCCTCTACGCGGTCGAGACCGTCCGGATGCTGCTCGACCGTGGGCTCCTCGCCCAGGAGGGCTCCAGCTACAGCGTCGTCGGCGAGGTGGCGGATCTGGAGGTGCCCGAGACGCTGCACGCGCTGATCGCCGCGCGGCTCGACGGGCTCAGCGACGAGGAGCGCCGCGTCCTGCAGGACGGCGCCGTGCTCGGCAAGAGCTTCAGCCGCGGCGCTCTGGCGGGGCTCGCCGGGCTCGACGAGGCCGAGCTCGCACCCCTTCTCGGCTCACTCGTGCGCAAGGAGGTGCTCTCGCTGCAGTCCGACTCGCGCTCGCCGGAACACGGGAACTACGGCTTTCTGCAGGATCTCGTTCGCCGGGTCGCCTACGACACGCTGTCCCGCCGCGACCGCAAGAGCCGCCACCTGGCCGTCGCCGACCAGCTCGCCGGCTCGTCCTCCGAAGAAGAAGTCGCGGAGGTGATCGCGTCCCACCTGCTGGCGGCCTTCGAGGCCGTGCCGGAGGCGGACGACGCCGAGGAGCTGAAGAGCAGGGCCGCCGCGGCGCTCGTACGGGCCGGCGAACGAGCGTCGAGCCTGGCCGCGGCCGCCGAGGCCCAGCGCTACTTCGAGCATGCGGAGCGTCTTGCCGCCGACGAGCAGGCACGGGCTGACCTGGCGGCCAGGGCCGGCGAGATGGCCTTCCGCGCCAACAAGATCGATGAGGCCCGCGTTCTGCTCGAGCGCGCGCACGCTTCACACCAGGAGCTCGGCGACCCAGTCGCGGCCGCTCGAGCGGCCTCGCGTCTCGCCGATGTCGACTTCATCGACGGGCACCCTCCGGATGCCGTGGCTCGACTCGAGCCGGCACTGGCTGCCCTGGAGGCCGCGGGAACCCAGGCGGACATCGCAGCCGTTTCGGCTCAACTCGGCCGCTACCTCTTTTTCTCGGGGCAGCACGAGCCCGCGCTCCCGTATCTCGAGCGCGCGCTGACGCTCGCCGAGGCCCTCGACCAGCCCGAGACGATCGCGGAGGCCATGAACAGCAAGGCCGGGCTTCTCCTCGTCCAGGGCCATCGCCCCCGCGAGGCGATGATCCTGCTCGAGGGAGCGCGCGCGATCGCCCTCGAGCACGATCTCCACTCGGCCGCGTTGAGGGCGTACAACAACATCAACGCGGATCTCTGGGTGATGGGCAAGTTCCGCGCCGCGATCGCGAACGCCGAGCGAGCCGTCGAGCTCGCGCGCCGGGTGGGCGACCGTCAGTGGGAGTCGACGTTCCTCGCCGGTCCGACCAGCATGCTGATGATGCTCGGCCGCTGGGACGAAGCCCTCGCCCGAGCGGCGGAAGTGGAGGCGCTCCCACAGAACGAGTTCCTGCGGGGTCTTGCGCTCATGATTGCGCCCATCTACGTCCATCGCGGCGACCTGGACGGCGCGCGCAGGCTGCTGGTCGAGAACGAAAGCGCGGCCAGCTCCGAGAACCCAAGCTGGGCAGCGGTCTACGCGCTGGTGGAGGCTCAGCTTCGCGCCGCGGAGGGATCTCGCGACGAGGCGCTGGCGGCAATCGAGCGTGCGCTGGCCCTCCGGGCGAACGTGGCCGGCTCTCAGGCACTGATCCGGTTCGTGGCCCTGGACGTGGTGGCGGACTTCGCCGGCGAAGAGAAGCTGCGCGAGCTGCTGGCCGTGGTCGACGAGCTCAACCCCGGCGAACAGGGATCCTTCATGCGCGCGCAGAAGGCCCGCTTCCGCGCCCGCCTGCCCGAGCACGATGCGGAGGCCGAGCTTGCTACCGCAGAGCGGTTGTTCGTGGAGGCCGAGATGCCGTTCTACGTCGCCGTCACGCGACTGGAGCGCGCCGAGCACCTGTTCGCGGCAGGTCGCGCCGACGAGGCCCGGCCGCTGCTCGACCAGGCACGCGAGACCTTCGAGGATCTTCGCGCCAGCCCGTGGCTGGAGCGCGCGCAAGCAGCCGCGGGGGCGACAGAGGTTCCCGCCTGAACGACGAAGCGGCCTTGCGGCCGCTCCGAAGCTCAGGCTCTTTGGCGTCTAGTAGGGCGGTGGGCCCTCGTCCGCGTAGCCGCCGCGGCGGCGGTTCGACCAGTAGCCGGGGCCTGCCCACGACGACCAGAAGATCATCGAGAGCACCGCGCCGACGATGCCGACAATCAGCAGGATCCAGCCGATCGTCTGGATGTTCACGCCGGAAACGTCCGCGTTCACGGCCCACGCGAGGATCGCCCCCGCCGCTATGAGCAACATGCTGACTCCGAGTCCCATACAACCTCCTTGTTTCACCCGCTGATACCCGTTCGACCCGCGACTCAACCCTGCACGTTGCAGGCGTTTCGAGCCGGGCACTTCCTGCCGCCCGCGCCCCTTCGCGTCCAGTAGTCTCGTCGGCGGTGCGGAGGGGATCGATCGTCCAGCTCGTCGCGATCGGAGCCGTGTGCGGCGCGGGTGCCGCGCTCGTGGCGCTCCTGATCCCCTGGCTTCCGCATTCCGCCAGCGAGCAGGAGGGCCGAATCAGCTTCGTCTTCTGGTTCGTGACGGCGATCTCGATCGCGATCTTCGCGCTCGTCGCGGCGGTGATCGTCTACTCGATCGTCAAGTTCCGGGCACAGCCCGGAGAGGACGAGGACGGGCCGCCGATCCATGGGAACACCGGCCTCGAGATCGTCTGGACGGCGGTCCCGGCCGCGCTGGTGGTCGCGATCTCGATCGTGAGCGCGGTCGTGCTCGCGAAGAACGAGCACATCCCGCACGCCTCCGCCGCGACCGATCCGCTGAAGCCGCTCGTCGTCGAGGTCACGGCCCAGCAGTTCGCCTGGAGCTTCAAGTACCCGGGCTACGGCGGCCTCACCTCGGCGACGCTGAAGATGCCGCTCGATGTCACGGCGAAGCTGCGAATTACCTCGCTCGACGTAACCCACTCGTTCTGGGTGCCCGAGTTCGGCCAGAAGCTCGACGCGGTGCCCGGCTCGACCAACGACCTCGTGATCACACCGGACCGCCGGGGCGCCTTCCCGGTGATCTGCACGGAGCTCTGCGGCCTGGGTCACGCCCTCATGCGCTCGACCGCGCAGGTGATGCCGCGGGACCAGTTCGTCTCGTGGGCCGAGGGTCAGAAGAAGAAGCTGGGCGGGCCACCCTCGGCTTCCGGCAAGGCGGTCTTTGCGAACAACGGCTGCGCCAGCTGCCACACGTTCACACCCGCCGGGGCGAAGGGGACCGTCGGGCCCGACCTCGATAAGCTGCCCGAAGAGGCGCAGAGGGCCGGAAAGCCGCTGGAGCAGTTCATCAGAGAGTCGATCGTCAACCCGAACACGTACGTCGAGCCCGGGTTCCCGAAGGGGATCATGCCCTCGAACTTCGGAAGCCTTCCCAAGCCCCAGCTCGACGCCCTCGTCACCTTCCTCGCCGGGAGCAAGAAGTGACCGAGGCCGGCTTGCACGACGCCCGCGCCGAGCACGCCGCGCCCGCGCCTCCGCCGACCGGCTGGCGCCGCGCGCTGGCCCCGGGCTGGCTCCGCGTGCCCTGGATGATGGTGCTCTTCTTCGGAATCGGCGCCGGGATCACATGCCTTGTCCGCTGGCTCGAAGGCTGGGACCCGGTCTGGGACGGCCAGGTGCTGACCACGGTCGAGCTCAGCGCCGTGCCCTTCGGCTTCCTCGCCGGGCTCGGCGGCTTCGACTACTGGATGCGCTACGCGGTCGGGTCGCCCACGCGTCCCGAGGACCACTCCGGCCACGGCGCGCGGAGCTGGCGCGACTACTTCCGCGTCAACACCGACCACAAGGTGATCGGGATCCAGTACCTCGTGACGACGATCTTCTTCTTCGTGGCCGCCGGCCTGCTGGCGATGATCATGCGCGCAGAGCTCGCCCGGCCCGGGATGCAGTTCGTCGACAACCAGGCGTTCAACGGCCTCTTCTCGGTGCACGCGGCGCTGATGATCTTCCTGTTCGTCATCCCCGCCTTCGCGGGGCTCGGCAACTACGTGATCCCGCTGATGATCGGTGCGCCGGACATGGCGTTCCCGCGGCTGAACGCGCTCTCGTTCTGGCTGCTCCCGGTCGCGGGGATCATGATGCTCGGCAGCTTCCTCGCCCCCGGCGGCGCCTTCGCCTCCGGCTGGACGGGCTACGCACCGCTCGCCTCGGCGCACCAGCCCATCGGCGCCGTCTTCTTCAACATGAGCGTCCAGTGGGCGGGCGCGAGCTCGATCATGACCGCGCTCAACTTCCTGGTCACGATCATCACCATGCGCGCGCCCGGGATGAGCTTCTGGCGGATGCCGCTGCTCGTCTGGGCCAACTTCACCACCTCACTTCTGGTCGTGATCGCGACACCCTTCATCGCCGGGTCCCAGTTCTTCGTGATGTTCGACCACGTCATGCACACGCACTTCTTCGACTTCCACGCGGGCGGCTACCCGCTCGGCTACCAGCACATCTTCTGGTTCTACTCCCACCCGGCCGTCTACATCATGATGCTGCCTGGGTTCGGGATCGCCTCGGAGGTGATCTCCGTGATGGCGCGGAAGCCGATTTTCGGCTACCGCCTGATGGCGTTGTCGCTGATGGCGATCCTCGTGCTCGGGTTCTCGGTCTGGGCCCACCACATGTTCGTGGCGGGCATGGCGCCGTGGCTCCGGATCCCGATGATGGCGACGTCGATGGTGATCGCGGTCCCGACCGGGATCAAGGTCTTCTCCTGGCTCGCGACGTTATGGGAGGGGCGGATCCACTTCGACACGCCGATGCTGTTCGCGCTCGGGTTCGTCTCGATGTTCGTGATCGGCGGGCTCTCCGGGATCTACCTCGCCGCGGTGCCGATCGACATCCACGTGTCGGACACGTACTTCGTGGTCGCGCACATCCACTACGTGCTGTTCGGCGGCTCGCTCTTCACGATCTTCGCCGGGATCTACTTCTGGTTCCCGAAGATGACCGGCCGGATGTACGACGAGCGGCTCGGCAAGCTCCACTTCTGGCTGACCTTCATCGGCTTCAACCTGACGTTCTTCCCGATGCACTGGCTCGGGATCCAGGGGATGCCGCGGCGTGTCGCCGATTACGTGCCCCGCTTCGCCGACCTGAACCTGTTCATCTCGCTCGCCTCGTTCGGGCTCGGCGCCTCGACCCTCGTCTTCCTCTACAACATGATCTCCAGCTGGCGCTTCGGGCCGGCCGCCGCCGCCAACCCCTGGCGGTCGCTCACGCTCGAGTGGCAGGTGAGCTCTCCGCCGCCGATCTTCAACTTCGACGAGATCCCGCAGGTCGTCGGCAACCCGTACGAGTACGGAGTTGTCGGCGCCCGCCACGCGGTCTTCAACGGCGATCGCGCAACCGAGCTGGAGGAGGTGCCGGCGAGGTGAAGCACGTACTCGTGATCGCGAACGAGACGGTCGCCGGCCGCAGCCTGATCGAGGCGCTCGAGCGGCGAGCCGGCGAGGGCCCATTGCTCGTGACGGTCGTCTGCCCCGTGAATCAGCCGCGTGAGGGCTACGTCGTCTACGAGGACACGCGCCGCGCCTCCGCCGAGCGCAGGCTCGGGCGCACGCTCGAGACGCTCCGTTCCGAGGGGATCGCAGCGACAGGCCACGTCGTCGACGTCGACCCGGTTGCGGCCCTGCGCGACGCGCTCGCCCAGCTCGACCCGCGCCCGGACGAGATCGTCGTCTCGACCCACCCGCGCCAGAAGTCGGGGTGGCTGCGGCGGAACGTCGTCGAGCGGATCCGGAAGGCCGCGGGCGACCTGCCCGTCGAGCACGTCGTCGTCGACCTGCACGAGGACCGCCCGGACGCCGCCGCCGGGGCGGAGACGAACGTGCTCGTGGTCGCCAACCAGACCCTGCTCGGCGACCCGCTGCTCGGACGCATCCGCGAGCGGGCCGCGCGGGGGCCGGCTTCGTTCCTGATCGTCTCTCCGCAGAGCGAGGCGACAGCGGCCGAGCATCCGGAGGCGGAGCGGCGGCTGCGCCGGGCGCTGGCCATCCTGCACGGCGAAGGCATCGACGCCCACGGCCAGATCGCGCACCCCGACCCGTTCACGGCGGCGAGTCAGGCAGTTCAGGACGAGCGCGTCGACGAGATCATCGTCTCGACCTTCCCGGGCGAGAAGCTCTCGACCTGGCTGCGCGGCGACCTCGTCAACCGGCTGCGCAAGCAGACCGGCCTTCCCGTCGAGCACGTCGAGGTGGAGCCGGCGCCGGAGGCCGCGACCGTATGAGCGTCCACGCCGAGGCGCACGCCGCTCACCCGCCCGCCGCGCACCAGAGCTCGCGGGTCGACGCGCGGACGCTCGGGATGTTCCTGTTCATCGCCTCCGAGGTGATGCTCTTCGGGTCGTTCTTC
Organism: uncultured Actinomycetes bacterium; assembly: GCA_963779895.1. Classification (GTDB taxonomy): domain Bacteria; phylum Actinomycetota; class Thermoleophilia; order Gaiellales; family Gaiellaceae; genus AC-32. The sequence goes on from CAWAAD010000003.1 coordinate 205,043, forward strand.
ACGGCGTACTTCTTCGTCCGCGTCGCGAAGGGAACGGCCTGGCCGACGCCGGGCCTCGAGCTGCCGGTCTTCGTCGCAGGGGTGAACACGATCATCCTCGTCACCTCGAGCTTCACGATGCACTGGGCGCTGCAGGCGATCAAGCGCGGCAACCGCGTCGGCCTGCAGGCGGGCCTGACGCTCACGTTTCTGCTCGGGCTGACCTTCCTGCTGACGCAGATCCTCGAGTACTCGCGGATCGGCTTCGCCCCGTACACGAACGGCTTCGGGACGATCTTCTTCTGCCTCACCGGCCTGCACGGCGCTCACGTCTTCGTCGGCTTGACCCTGCTGCTGGCAGCGACGACGCGCGCGTATCGCGGGCACTACTCGGCCGAGGCGCACCTCGGGGTCGAGATCCCGGGCATCTACTGGCATTTCGTCGACGTGATGTGGATCGTCGTCTACACGACGGTCTACATCCTCTGACGCGATGAAGAATCCGCTCAGGAGCGAAGCCGAGGCGTTCCAGTTCCTGCTGGGCGCGGCGGTCTACTTCGGCCTGATCGCGATCGCCGGCGTGCTCAACCCCTGGGCGGGGTTGGCCGTGTTCGTCGTGCTGAGCGCGGCTGTTGTGGCCTGGTGGCTCCGCTCGAGGCGGGTCGAGGTTCAGCCGAAGACGGCGCCGGCGCACCGTGGAGCGCCGGACGAGCGGCGCATCCTCGTGATCGCGAACGAAACCGTCGGCGGCCGGGCGCTGCTGGAGAAGATCCGCGGCCGCAGCGAAGGCCGCCGAACCGAGGTGCTCGTCGTCACGCCCGCTCTGAACACGCCGCTCAGGCACTTCGTCTCCGACGTCGACGAAGCCCGGCGCCAGGCGCGCGAGCGGCTCGACTCGAGCCTTGCGCGGCTGCGGGAAGCCGGGATCGAGGCGAGCGGCGAGGTCGGCGACGGGGACCCGCTACAGGCGATCGAGGACGGCCTGCGCACGTTCGGCGCGGACGAGGTGATCATCTCGACGCACCCCGAGGGCCGCTCGCACTGGCTCGAACGGGGCGTCGTCAGCGGCGCGCGCGAGCGCTTCGAGGTCCCGATCGAGCACGTGGTCGTGGACCTGGAGGCCGAGCGCGGCCCGACGGGCTAAGGCTTACTTACCTGCGACCGAGCTGACGTACTTCGCGACGGACGTGATCTGCGCGGCGGTGAGCTTGCCCTTGAAGGCGGGCATGATCGACCCGCCGTTGATCACCTGGCGCTGGACCCGGGCGAAGTCCGGCTTCAGATCGTCGAGGCTCGGCCCGATCGTCCCGCTCGTTCCTGCGGCCGCGAGGGTGTGGCAGCTTCCACAGTTGGCCGCGAAGATGTCCTTGCCGCTCGTGAGGTTCCCGCCGCCGCCCTTGCCCGGAACGCCGGCGACCTCCGCAACGTAGGCCGAGACGGCGTCGGCGTCGGCGCCCTTGACCAGGTTCGCCGGCATGCGGCCGCTCGCGAGCGGGATCTGCTGCCGGACGACCTGCTGGATGGTGACGTCCTTGTAGCCCTGCCGGCGATCCGAGGCAAAGGCGTCGTCCAGGTCCGGACCGACGGTTCCGTGCGTGCCGGCGTCGGCAAGCGTGTGGCAGCCGCCGCACTTGGAGACGAAGACCTGCTTGCCCCGGCTCTGATCGCCGCCCTTGACGATGCCGCCGGTCCCGCATCCGGCCGCGAGCAGCGCGACGGCGAGGGCCGGGACGGCTCCGCCCGCCCGCACTACGCGGAGGGTTGGCCCGAGGAGGAGATCTTCGCGACGGCCTCGTCGCGCGTCGGGTAGATGGTGAAGACGCGGTCGAGCCCGGTGATCTCGAAGATCTTCGTGATGTTGCGGTCGTTGCAGACGAGCGAGAGCTGGCCCTCGTTCGTCCGGAGCCGCTTGACGCCGCCGACCAGCACGCCGAGCGTCGTCGAGTCGATGAACGTCGTGTTCGAGAAGTCGACGACGACCTCCTTGGCGCCGTTACCGATCGCGTCGAGGAGCTCCTGCTTGAACTCCGGCGCCGTGTAGAGGTCGACCTCGCCCGCGAGCGAGATCACGTAGAGGCCTTTGCCGACCTCTTCGGTGCTGATGTCGAAGTTCACGCGAGACCCCTCTTCGTCACGGCGTGAGTCTAACTAGTGCCCGCTCTTCGGGAGGACAGCCTCGATCTGGGCGACCGTCTGCCGTGCGAGCGTCGCCTGGACGCCGTTGGGCTCGAGCTTCAGGTAGCGCTTGTACGCCGCGAGCGCGATCCTCGCGTCGCTCGGCTGGCCCGTGACCTGAAGGGTGTCCCTGGCGACGCCTCCGAGGGCGAGCTGCGCGTTTGCTTCCTCCGAGGTCCCTCGGGCCGCCGCAGCGAGCCGCTTGTACGCCGACTCCGACTTCGTGAACGCGGTCGCCATCTTCGTGTAGCTGTCCGTCGCCTTGGTCTTCAGAGCCTGGCTCAGCGGATCCGACGCGAGCGCCTGGCCGAGAGTCGAGTTGATGTCGAGCCCGGGCGGCGTCGCGCTGGCGGCGGCGAGCTCGGCCTGGGCATTCGCAGCCTCCGTTCGCGCCTGCTCGGCCTCGCCGCGGTAGAGACCCGCGAGCCGGTTGAGCACGTCGAGATCCTTGGGCCTGGCCTTGTTGGCGCGCTCGAGCGTCGCGAGTGCGGCGGACGTGTTCTGCTTCTGCTGGTAGAGCGTCGCAAGGTCGAGGTAGACGGGGATGTTGTCCGGATTCTTGTCGAGCTTCTTCCGGTCGTCCTTGATCCGCGAGTCGACGGAGTTGCTGCTGCCGCCGTTGAAGAGGTCGCCCACGACGCTACCGATCCCGCTCGAGCCGGAGCCGACCCCGAAGGCGACGAAACCGATCGCGAACGCGAGCGCCAGGAGCACGAACATCCACTTGGCGTGGCGGCGCAGGCGTGCGAAGAAGAGCTGGTCTTCCCAGCTCGCCGCCTGCTTTCGCTTCGGCCGCGTCTCGTCGCGTTTGCGCTGCCGCTGCGCCTGTGCTGCTCCTCGGGCCATCGAGTCCTAGGGTATCTGGTAAAGCCCGAGCCTCGGAAACGTCATTCGACGGCCGGCGCGGTGCCCGCGCGCCAGCGCGGCTCGAAGAACGAGGCGAGGCCGATCGAGAGCAGGTAGAGCGCGACCAGCGGAATGACGGAGAGGATCGTCGAGACCGGGTCGACTCCCGGAAGGATGACCCCGATCACCGTCATCACGAAGATCCCGACGCGCCAGGTACGGCGCAGTTGAGCTGCCGTGAGGATGCGCAGCCGGACGAGCGCGAGCACGAACACGGGCACCTCGAACGCGAGCGCGACGCCCAGCAGCACGAAGCTCGCGAACCGGTAATAGTCGCGGGCGCGGATCAGGATCGTGAAGTGGGACGAGTCGTAGTTCGTCAGGAAGTGGATCGCCGGCGGCAGGATGACCCAGTAGCCGAACGCGACGCCGCCGAGGCCGAGCAGCGTCGCGAAGCCGACGAGCGCGGCCATCGAACGCTGCCGGTGCTCCTCGAACGCCGGCGCGAGGAAGGCCCAGAGCTGCCAGAAGACGATGGGCAGTGCGAGCAGGAAGGCCGCCCAGAGGCTGACCCAGATCGACGTCGTGAACGGCTCGATCGGGCTGAAGGTGGCCGGCTTGCGCAGGTGCGGCGGCAGCGGGCGGTTGAGCCAGTGGAGCAGCCGTCCGTGGAACACGTAGGTGACGACGAATGCGCCCGCGAGCGCGCCGAGGGCGATCATCAGTCGCATGCGCAGCTCGCCGAGGTGCTCGACCAGAGTGGCCTCCTCGCCGTGGCGCAGGCGCCGCGGGAACGGCCGCATGAACTTAGCTCTGGGCGTCGTCGGCCGGCGGAGGCGGCAGCTCGGAGCGCTCGTCCTTGCCGGAGAGCGAGTCCTTGAACTCGCGCATGCCCTTGCCGAGCGAGCGTCCCATCTCGGGGAGCCGCTTGGGGCCGAAGACGAGCAGCGCCACGACCAGAATGAGGATCAGCCCGGTGATCCCGATCTCAGGAACCATGCTTTCAGGGTAGCGCGTTCGGGTACGGCGCGATAGATGCCGCGCAAGAAACCGCTTTCCGAGCAGGTCGTGGTCGTCACCGGCGCCTCGAGCGGCCTCGGGCGCGCGGTCGCGCGCGGGGCGGGCGAGCGCGGCGCGAAGGTCGTCGTGACCGGGCGGAACGAGGAGGCGCTTGCGAACTGTGTCGAGGAGGTCGAGCGCGCCGGCTCCGAGGCGCTCGCCGTGCCGGCGGACTGCGCCGAGCAGGACGAGGTCGAGCGTGTCGTCGCCCGGGCGATCGAGCGATTCGGTCGGATCGACACCTACGTCGCGAACGCGATCGTGACCGTCTACGCGGAGGCCGAGCGGCTCACTGCCGACGAGCTGCGGCGCGTGATCGACGTCAACTTCTTCGGCGTCGTCTACGGGTTCTGGGCCTCGCTCCCGCACCTGCGTGAAAGCAAGGGGACCTTCCTCCACGTCAGCTCGGCGCTGGCGTACCGCGGGATCCCGCTCCAGGCGGCCTATTGCGCCTCGAAGGCGGGCCTGCGGGCGTTCCTCGAGTCGGCGCGGGTCGAGGAGCAGAAGGCCGGTACCGGCGTCGCGATCTCGCTGGTCCTGCCCGGGGCGATCAACACGCCACAGTTCGACCGCGACCGCCAGAAGATCGGCTACCAGCCGCAGCCGGTTCCGCCGATCTACCAGCCGGAGCCGTTCGCCGAGGCGACCCTGCGCTGTGCCGAGCGGCCGGTCCGCGAGCTGCCGATCTCCTGGGGAGCGCAGAAGCTGCTCTGGGGCCAGAAGCTCGCACCCCGGGCCGGAGACTGGGTTCTGCGCCGAACAGGCTGGAAGAACCAGCACACCGACGAGCCCAAGCCGGTCGACGCGCCGGACAACCTCTTCGGTACGCTGTCCGGAGACCCGGAAGCGCATGGCAGATTCGACGCCCAGTCGCGCGGCTCCACGGTCTGGACCAAGCTTCGTCTCCTGATCCCGAAAGGTTGAGGTGGCTCGCTAGCATGGGCTTGACATGGCTTTGCTCGAACTGAAGAACCTGCACGTCGCGCTCGAGGACGGAACCGAGATCGTCAAGGGCGTCGACCTCGCCGTGGACACCGACCAGGTGCACGCGATCATGGGCCCGAACGGCTCCGGCAAGTCGACGCTCGCCTACGCCCTGATGGGGCACCCGGCGTACGAGATCACCGAAGGCGAGATCCTCTTCGGCGGCGAGGACGTGACCGAGCTCGGGGCTGACGAGCGCGCGCAGCGCGGCCTCTTCCTCGCGTTCCAGTACCCGCACGCCGTTCCCGGCGTGACGGTGACCAGCTTCCTGCGCTCCGCGATCAACGCGACCCGCAAGGCGCGCGCCGGGGGCGTGGACGATCCCGTGCCGGTGAAGGAGTTCCGGCTGGAGATGCTCGCCCAGATGGAGCGGCTCAGGATCCCGCGCGAGCTCGCGCAGCGGTACCTGAACGACGGCTTTTCGGGCGGGGAGAAGAAGCGGGTCGAGATCCTGCAGATGGCGATGCTGAAGCCGCGGATCGCGGTGCTCGACGAGACCGACTCAGGGCTCGACATCGATGCTCTGCGCATCATCGCGGACGGCGTCCAGGAGCTGATCGGCCCCGAGACGGGCGCGCTCGTGATCACGCATTACCAGCGGATCCTGAACCACATCACACCCGATTTCGTCCACGTCTTCGTGGACGGCCGGATCGTCGAAGAAGGCGGCCCCGAGCTCGCGCACAAGCTCGAGGCCGAGGGGTACAAGGCCTACGAGAAGGCGGTCGCCTGATGGCTACCACTGAGACAGAAGTCGTCGCCGGGATCGGCTCCGACTACGAGATCAAGTACGGGTTCCACGTCGCGGAGGACTACTTCTTCAAGTCCGGCCGCGGGCTCTCGCACGAGCTGGTCGACGCGATCTCCTCACACAAGGACGAGCCTGACTGGATGCGGAAGTTCCGGCACAAGTCGCTCGACTACTTCATCGCGCGCCCGCTTCCGGCGTGGGGACCCGATCTGAGCACGATCGACTTCGAGAACATCTTCTATTACATCCGCCCAACCGAGAAGCAGGCCAACTCCTGGGAGGACCTGCCCGCCGACATCAAGGACACCTGGGACAAGCTCGGCATCCCCGAGGCGGAGAAGAAGTACCTCGCAGGCGTCGGCGCGCAGTACGAGTCCGAGGTCGTCTACCACAAGCTCCAGGAGGAGCTGACCGAGCAGGGCGTCCTCTTCCTCGACATGGACTCCGGCCTTCGCGAGCACGAGGAGCTCGTGAAGGAGTACTTCGGGACGGTCATCCCGCAGAACGACAACAAGTTCGCGGCTCTGAACTCCGCGGTCTGGTCGGGCGGCTCGTTCATCTACGTGCCGCCGGGCGTGAGGGTCGAGATGCCGCTGCAGGCCTACTTCCGCATCAACGCCGAGAACATGGGCCAGTTCGAGCGCACGCTGATCATCGTCGACGAGGGCGCTTACGTGCACTACGTCGAGGGCTGTACGGCGCCGATCTACTCGACCGACTCGCTCCACTCGGCGGTGGTCGAGATCATCGTCAAGCCGAAGGCGCGCTGCCGCTACACCACGATCCAGAACTGGTCGACCAACGTCTACAACCTCGTCACGAAGCGGGCCGTCGCCTACGAGAAAGCAACGATGGAGTGGGTGGACGGCAACCTTGGCTCCAAGATCACCTCCAAGTACCCGAGCATCTGGTTGCTCGGCGAAGGCGCGCACGGGGAGGTGCTCTCGATCGCGTTCGCCGGCGCCGGCCAGCACACGGACGCCGGCGGCAAGGCCGTCCACATCGCCCCGAACACGACTTCGGTGATCACGTCGAAGTCGATCTCCAAGAACGGCGGCCGCGCCGGCTACCGCGGGCTGCTCGAGGTCGCCAAGGGCGCCAAGGGCGCGAAGTCGAAGGTCGTCTGCGACGCGCTGATCCTCGACGAGGACTCGCGCTCCGACACCTACCCGTACATCAAGATCGACGAGGACGAGGTCGACATCGGCCACGAGGCGACCGTCTCGAAGATCGGGGAGGAGCAGCTCTTCTACCTGATGTCGCGCGGCCTTTCGGAGGCCGAGGCCTCGGCGATGATCGTCTCTGGCTTCGTCGAGCCGATCACCAAGGAGCTGCCGCTCGAATACGCGGTCGAGATGAACCGGCTGATCCAGCTCCAGATGGAAGGCTCAGTCGGCTAGTTGCAGGTCGAGCAGGTCGACTTCGTCAACATCCCCACGCGCGACGCCGAACGCGTGCGCGCCTGGTACCAGGACGTTCTCGGGCTCGCGCCGGATCCGAACAACCGCACCGAGTTGACTGCGGGGCAGGTGACTCTTGCGTTCTGGGAGCCGGAGAAGGAAGGGATCGAGTTCAAGCCCGACATCGGCGGCTTCGCGCTCCGCGTCGCGGACGTCGAGCAGGCGAAGGCGGAGCTCGAGGAGAAGGGCGTCGAATTCGTCGGCTCCGGCGACACGGGCGTCTGCAGAATGGCCGTCTGCCTCGACCCGGACGGAAACGCGGTCATCCTGCACAGGAGGTACAAGCCGTATGAGTAGGGCGGAGGCGCTCGAGCGCTACCGCGAGCTGTCGGTACCGGACACGACCGAGGAGCACTGGCGCTTCACCGACCTGCGCGGGTTCGACCCCGAGGCGTTCGCGAACCGGGGTCAGACCCCGGTTGAAGGCGCCGGGTCGATGCTGGAGCTGGATGTCGCGGCCGAGGCCGTCGTCACGGAGACCGGGATCGAGATCACGCGCGCGCCGGAGGAGATCCGCTTCGAGCCGCTCGACGAGGCCCACGAACGGCTGGGCTCCCTCGTCGGCTGGGCCGACGACAAGTTTGCGGCGCACAACGCCGCCGCGTGGGAGCACGGCCTGCTCGTCCACGTCCCGGACGGGCTGGTGCTCGAGCGGCCGCTGTTCGTGCGCGTGACCAACGCGATCGAGGATGGCTCGCTCTTCTGGCGGCTGCTCGTGATCGCCGGGGAAGGGTCGCGCTTCTCGCTCGTCGAGGAGTACGCGTCGCTCTCGCCCGAGCTCGGCGGCTACTTCAACGGCGTCACGGAGCTGTTCGTCGAGCAGGCGGCGAAGCTCGAATACGTCTCGCTGCAGAACCTCTCGCGCGAGACGTGGCATTTCGCCTCACACCACGCGCGGGTCGAGCGGGACGCCGAGCTCGACTGGGTCAGCGGCGGCTTCGGCTCCAAGAAGGGCAAGGTGCGGATCCAGAACGACCTCGCCGGCCCGGGCGCCACCTCCCGCGTGACCGGCGCCTACTTCGCCGACGGCGAGCAGCACCTCGACTACGACACCTTCCAGGAGCACATTGCGCCGAACACCGAGTCGGACTTCGCCTTCAAGGGCGCGCTGCGAGACCACGCGACCGCGGTCTGGCGCGGAATGATCCGCGTCGAGGAGGACGCGCAGAAGACGAACGCCTACCAGGAGTGCCGGAACCTGATGCTCTCGCCGACGACGCACGCCGTCCCGATTCCCGGGCTCGAGATCCTGGCGAACGACGTCCGCTGCACCCACGGCGCGACCGTCGGGCGGGTGGATCGCGAGCAGCTCTTTTACCTGATGGCCCGCGGGCTGCCGCAGCCCGACGCGGAGCGCCTGATCGTCCGCGGGTTCTTCCAGGACATGCTCGACCGGATCGAGCTCGAGCCGGTTCGCGAGGCCGTCACGCGCGCGCTCGAAGCGCGTCTTCCCGAAACCTAGAGCGACGACCTAGAGAACGGCCGCGCCGCGGAGGCAGGCGTTCCGGTAGCGCTTGGGATGCCCGTGGAGCACGCGGTCCGGCGGCCTTGCTCGTCACGGTGAAGCGCGCCGAAGATCGTGCCGAGCCCCTCGTAGCAGCGGGCCTTGAAGCGGGCGCCGGCGGCGGCGCAGATGGCGAGCGACCTGCTGTCGCCGGCGAAGTTGTTGCCGAAGTCGCGGGCCACCCCGTAGATGCAGTCGCTTTCGCCGCTCCCGGCCAGAGAGCAGGTCTGGACGGCCTGGGCGGCGTTGTACTGGCTGGTGCCCGACGCGTCGCGTCCGAGGGACTGGAAGCAGATGCTGACCCAGCCCTTCTCGACCTTCCGGCACCAGTTCGCCGCCTTCTTCCAGTTGTAGCCGACGAACTGCAGGACGCGATCCGTCACCTGCAGGTAGCAGTAGTACTTGTCCTGCGTCGCGACGATATTGCACGGGTAGATCGGATTGTCCTCCTTCAGGTACTTCGACTTGCCCATGGTCGTGTCGTAGTTCTGCATGAAGACGCCGCCGGTGCAGGAGACGCGGTCGAAGTCCGTCTGCAGGGTGTGGCAGGTCTTGAGCGACCACGGCAGCTCGTCGCCGCTGTAGATCATCAGTCCGTGGCCGAGGCCGTGGACGCACTGGTAGAGCAGGAAGTCGTCGGTGTTCACGGCGGGAGTGGTGCAGAGCACGCGCGCCTTGTGCTCGACCTCGGCTTTCGTGAGGCCTCCGAACGCGGACTGGAGGACGCCGTGGTAGTAGCCGGAGTTGCACGTCATCGCTCCGTGCGACAGGGCCTGGGCGGCGTCCTTCTTGTAGTGGGCGAGCCCTCCGTGGCCGACCCAGTGACTGATCTGGTGGCAGTCGGCGTGCACCTGGGGCATCGACCGGTCGTCCTGGCCGAGTAGCTGCAGCGCCTTCTGCGGTCCCTGCTTGTACGCGATGTTCGCGAAGGCCTGGCGGTAGCAGAACGGCTTGTTGCTGTGCTGGCAGCTCTCGATCGTCGTGTCGTCGGGGTGGTAGAGGGCGACCGATCCGGAGCTCTTCGCGGCCTTCGAGACGAAGGCGGCGACCTGCTCGATCTGGGTCGACGAGAGGCGGCTCCCGAAGGAAGGCATGCCGTTGCCTCCGCTGCGTACCTGCCGCGCGACCGTCCCCTCGCTGGGCTTGAGCTCGTCCAGATTCGGCCCCACCTGCCCCTTCGCGCCGGCGGCCTGGAGCGTGTGGCAGCTCGCGCAGCCCGCAGACGCGAACACCTTCGCGCCGGGCAGCTTCGTCGCCGCGGACTTCTTGTGAGATCCCGAGCTGCCGCAACCGGCGGCGAGAGCGAGCGCCGCTAGTAGAACCCCTCCCTGAAGAACACGCAACTTCATAGACCCGGTAGGCGGATACGATAGCGCCATGGTGGCCACATCGCGACCCCAGCTCGAAGCGAAGCGTCTGCGGGCCGATTTCCCGATCTTCGAGCAGGAGGTCCACGGCAAGCCGCTCGCCTATCTCGACTCCGCCGTGACGGCGCAGAAGCCGAGACAGGTCCTCGACGCGATGCAGACGTTCTACGAGACCTCGTACGCCAACGTGCACCGAGGCGTGTACACGCTCTCGGAGCGGGCGACCGCCGAGTTCGAGCGGGCGCGAGAGCTCGTCGCCGGCTTCGTCAACGCGCCCTCGGCGCGGGAGGTCATCTTCACCCGCCAGGCCACGGAGGCCTTGAACCTGGTCGCCTACTCCTGGGGCCTGAACAACCTCGGGCCGGGCGATCTCGTCGTCGTGACCGAGCTCGAGCACCACTCGAACTTCGTTCCGTGGCAGTACATGGCGAAGCGGACCGGCGCGGGCTTCCGGATGATCCACGTCAACGACGACGGGGAGCTCGACCTCGGCGACCTCGACGCGCTCGCGGGCGAGGGCAACGTCAAGGTCGTCGCGAACAACCTCGTCTCGAACGCGCTCGGGACGATCAATCCGGTCGAGAAGCTGGCCGACTGGGCGCACCAGCAGGGCGCGATCATGGTCGTCGACGGTGCCCAGGCGGCGCCTCACCACCCGGTGGACGTCCAGGCTCTGGGCTGCGACTTCTTCGCGCTCTCCGCCCACAAGATGTGCGGCCCGAGCGGCGTCGGCGCCCTCTGGGGGCGGCGCGAGCTGCTCGAGGCGATGGAGCCCTTCAACCTCGGCGGGCACATGATCAGCAAGGTTCGGTTCGAGGAGACGACCTGGGGGGAGCTGCCGCACAAGTTCGAGGCCGGCACGTCGCCGATCGCCGAAGCCGTCGGGCTGGGTGCGGCGATCGAGTACCTGGAGGCGGCCGGGGTCGAGGCGATCGAGCAGTACGAGCAGGAGCTCGCCGCCTATGCGCTCGAGCGTCTCGGCGAGGTCCCCGGGATCAAGCTCTACGGGCCCCCGCCGGAGCGGCGTGCCGGCATCGTCTCCTTCAACGTCGGCGACATCCATCCGCACGACGTCGCCCAGGTGCTCGACTCCGAAGGTGTCGCGATCCGGGCCGGCCACCACTGCTGCCAGCCGCTGATGACCCGCTTCGGCGTGGCGGCCACGAACCGGGCGAGCTTCTACCTCTACACCCTGCCGGAAGAGATCGACCGGTTGGTGGACGGCATCCACAAGACCAGAAAGATCCTCGGGTAGAGACGAATGCCGGACGACTTCTACCGCGAGGTCATCCTCGACCACTACAAGAACCCGCGGGGACACGGGGTGCTCGAGGACGCGGACGCGACGGCGGAGGGCGTGAACCCGCTCTGCGGCGACGAGGTCTCGATCTACGTCCAGTTCGCCGAGGACGGCGAGACCGTCGACGAGGTCAAGTTCTCGGGCCGCGGCTGCGCGATCAGCCAGGCGTCGACATCGATGCTGATGGAGCTGGTCAAGGGACGGACTGCCCAGGAGATCGCCGAGTTGCCCAGGGAGGAGCTGCTCGAAGAGGTCGGAATCCCGCTCACGCCGATCCGGCTCAAGTGTGCGCTGCTCGGCCTGGGCGTATTGAAGGTCGCGCTCCATCGGGCCAAGGGAACGCCTCTGCCCGACGAGTGGGCCGGGCTCGACGAGCTCGAGCTCAAGTAGTGCGCTCCGCCACGGCGGAGGGTCGCTGAATGGCGGCCATCGACGTCTGCGCGGTAGAGGATCTTCCGCCGGGGACGGTGAAGATCGTGCGGGCAGGGTCGATCGCGGTCGGGGTCTACAACCTCGGCGGTGAGTACTACGCGATCGAGGACCGCTGCTCGCACGACGACGGGCCGCTCTGCGAGGGCGATTTCGACCTCGAGGAGGGGTATGCCGTCTGCCCACGGCACGGCGCGCACATCGACATCCGCTCCGGTCGGCCGCTGACGCTGCCCGCCGTGCTGCCCGTCGAGACGTTCCCGGTCAACGTGGTCGACGGGATGGTCACTGTCGACATCACCTAGAGGCGGCGGCCTCGCGTTAGGAGTCTGTAAGCCTTCGTAAGCGAGTGCATCGCAGTCCTAACCATTGCCTGGGCACGGCGTCGGACTTCTAAAGGCTCATGGGAGGTGCTGCGGTTGAAGAGGTTGATCCAGATGACGATTCTTGCGCTCGTGACCGCCGTGAGCGCGCTGTTCGTAGGCTCCACGGCGGAGGCGTCGCCGTTCATCAGGTACGGCGTCCAGGACGACGCGTTCCTCGCGCCCGGGCCCTCGGCCGAGGCCAGGATCGCCACCCTCGACCGGCTCGGGGTCAAGCTCGTTCGCTACACGGTCCACTGGCGCCAGGTCGCACGCAGGAAGCCGGCGCGTGCCGTAAACCCGGATGACCCGGCGTACGACTGGGCCGCCACCGACGCGGTTCTCAGGGCGCTCCGCGAGCATCGGATCGGCGTGCTCGTGACGCTCTACGGAACGCCCGCGTGGGCGAACGGAGGCAGGTCCGCGAACGTCGTCCCCACGAGCAAGTACTCCCTGGCCGCCTTCGCCCGCGCAGTGGCCCGCCGGTATCCCTGGATCCGGATGTGGGAGGTCTGGAACGAGCCGAACCTCCGCGTCTCGCTGAAGCCGAACTCGCCCGCGTTCTACGTGCACCGTTTGCTCAACCCGACCTATGCGGCGCTGCATGCCGTTCGGCGGTCGAACCGCGTCGCGGGAGGTGCCACCTCGCCGCGACCGACGCCGAGCGGCAAGTCACCCGTCGCCTTCATGCGCGGGATGCGGAAGGCGCATGCGCGCCTCGACGCCTATGCGCACCATCCCTACCCCGTCACGCGTGGGGAGACGCCGCGGGGATTCGCGCGCGGAGTGTGCCGGTACTGCAAGGGAATCCTGACGCTCGCGAACCTGCCCGTCCTGCTGCGGGAGGTACGGCGCGACTTCGGCCGCAAGCGCATCTGGCTCACCGAGTACGGCCATCAGACGAGGCCGCCGAACCGGAGGCTCGGCGTCTCGAGAGGCGCCCAGGCCCGGTTCGTGTCGGAGGCGGCGCTTCGCGCGAAGAGCGCGAGGTACGTGGACGTCCTGATTCACTTCATCGTCAAGGACGACCCGACGCCCGCGGGCTGGCAGAGCGGCTTGCTCACGCCGTCCGGCACCCGCAAGCCTGCGTTCTACGCCTACATGCTGCCGCTGGCCCAGATCTCCCGTCACCGCCTGCGGACGACGCTCTGGGGTCAGGTGCGGCCGCGCTCAGGGCGGCAGCTCTACAGGCTCCAGCGCCGCGCCCATGGTCGCTGGGTCTCCGTCGGCCCCTACAGGCTGACCAACGCCCGTGGCTCGTTCCGTCGCGTCGTGCGGGCAGGGCGCCGCACCGTCTTCCGGGTCTACTCGCCGGCAGACAAGGCCACCAGCAGGGTGCTCGTGGTTCGCTGAGATGGGGCTCGGGCCCCTCTTGCGGCGACTTGTCTTCGCCGCGCTGGTGATAGCCGTGGCGGGTGGTCTCGCGGCGCCGGCGCGGGCGGGCACACGCGTGCTGATGCCCAGGGTGAGCTACCGGCGCTCGGTGCAGTTCACCGCGCACGGCCCCGTCGTCCTCAACGTGATCGTCGCTCCCCGGCCGGGCGGGCTCTACCAGCTGAAGCCGCTCCTCTCGAACGGGACGATCGTAGGGCTGGAGCGGGTGACGTCGATGCAACGCGACGTCTCCGCGTCGGCCACGGCCGCGGGCGTGAACGGTGACCTCTTCAACCGGGAGGACGGGCATCCGACCGGCGTGCTCGTCGAGGACGGCGTGCTCAAGAGCCCGCCGTATCGCTTTCGTTCGAGCATCGGAGTCACCGCCGAGGGCAGGCTCGACGTCGCCCGCGTCTCTTCGTACGGCTACTGGCAGGGTTCGGGAAGGCGGCACCCGCTCACGGGGCTGAACCGGCCGCCGCGCGCCGACGCGACCTCGCTCTTCACGTCTGCCTACGGCACCTCGACCCCGCCTCTCGCCGGCGCGGTGGAGGTCGTCGTCCAGCCGTTCCCGCCGGCCGTCCCGGGGCAGAGCCTGGCCGGAACGGTGACCGCACAGGCGGCGGGCGGCGGAACGCCGATCCCGGCCGACGGGGCGGTGCTGGTCGCCAGCGGCTCACAGGCCGAGACGCTGGCGGGCGAAGCTCCGGTGGGTGGACAGCTCGCCGCGGGACTGACGTTGGGGCCGCAGTGGCGCGCGGCGGAGGTCACGCAGGCGCTCGGAGGGGGCCCGCTGATCGTCCGGAGCGGAAGGCCCGTCTTGACCGCAGGCGAGGACTTCCTGCCGTCGCAGCTCAACCCGCTCAGTCCGCGGACTGCGGTCGGCCAGCGGCGGAACGGCAAGATCGTCCTGCTCGCCGTGGACGGGAGGCAGCCGGGGTTCAGCTCGGGCCTGACGAACTGGGAGCTGGCCGAGGCCATGGCGCAGCTGGGTGCCTACACAGCGTCGGCGCTCGACTCCGGAGGCTCCACGACGATGGCGTTCGACGGGAAGCTGCTCAACCGGCCGTCCGACCCGGGCGGTGAGCGTGCCGTGGGCGAGAGCCTCGCGGTCCTCTACACGGGCGTCTACGTGCCGCCGCCTGTCCTCCCGGTCGTGTCTCCGAACGGCGACGGCGTTGCCGACCGGCAGCGTCTGAGCTACAAGGTCGTCGCTCCGGCGACAGTGACCGCCCGCCTACTCGACCCGGCCGGCCGGGTTGTCCTCAAAGACGTCCGGCCGCGCGAGCCCGGCATCTACGCCTACCACCGGCCCATCCTCGCCAAGCATCGCGTGCCGAGGCGGCGGCTCGGCCGCTGGCGCTGGGTCGTCTCCGCGGTCGATCTCGAAGGGCGCCGCTCGGCGATGCAGCGGTCGTTCCGGGTCAACGACACACTCGGCTTCATCCGTGTCGCACCCAGGAGCCTGAAGCTGCGAAGGCGCGTCCCGGGTCGGGTTGCCGCGCGGTTCCGCCTCGCGCACAACGCGTGGATCACTCCGTCGATCTGGACGGCGAAGGGAACCCTGGTTCGCCGGCTCCCGCGACGGCTGTTCTCCGCGGGCGTGCGGGCCGTGTTCTGGGACGGCCGTCTCCGCTCCGGCCGGCTCGCGCGTCGCGGTGCCTACCTGTTCAAGGTCGACGCCCGGAACGGCCTTGGCGCCGACGAGCTCGCGCGACGCTTCGTCATCCGGCGTTGAACGAAAACGCGCGAGTAGGCTCCGGGCTGTGCTCGACGACCGCATCCGCGCCGTCCTCGCACGCCTCGAGGAGGAGGACGCCCGCGAGCGCGCAGAGGGCGTCCCGCGCGAGCAGCGAGCGCGCCAGGTCGCGCGGACGACCGGCCAGTTCCTCTTCGCCCTCGTCGCCCCGCAGACCGACTGCGAGGTGCTCGAGATCGGCGCCTCGCGCGGCTACTCGACGATCTGGCTCGCCGCCGGCGTCCGCTATCTCGGCGGCCGCGTCCTCTCCCTGGAGCACGATCCCGCGAAGGTCGAGGCCTGGCGCCGGAACATCGCGGAGGCCGGCCTCGAGCAATGGGCCGAGCTCCTCCCGGGCGACGCATTCGAGACGCTCCCGGCGATCGACGACGTGTTCGACCTCGTCTTCCTCGACGCGGAGAAGGAACAGTACGAGCCGCTCTTCCAGCTCGCCCGCCCGAAGCTCGAGCCGGCCGCGCTCGTGATCGCGGACAACGTGCTCTCGCACGCCGACCCGCTGGCCGCCTACTCGCAGGCGCGCCAGGCAGATCCTTCGCTCGAGAGCGTCACCATTCCGATCGACCGCGGCCTCGAGCTGACGGTGGTCCTCTCCGATCGCTAAAGTGCTGATACCGCGGAAAGGAGGTGGTCCGGATAGTGATTTCATCAAGTACGGGCAGTGGAGGTACCAGCGGGTAGAGGCGTACGTCCCCGCGACCTACGGGGAACCGCCTAGCCAGCGTAGGGGGCTCGCGACTTCGCGCCGCCGCTCCGAGACCACTCGGGACCGGCCGGAAGCGCCTCTACTACTTCAACGCTGGTAACCGGAACAGGGGCCGCCTCCAGGCGGCCCCTTTCTTTTCAGACCGCGCGGCGGAGCTGCTCGTCGAGCGGCGCGAGCGGGAGCTCGAACGTGCGCACCGCGTCGTCGTTCGAGACGACGTTGTGGCCGTGCTCGAGCATCGTCAGCAGGTCGCGCGTGAGCGGGATGTTCCCGGGGAGACGCTCCGTCACGAGCGCGTTCGCGCGCATCAGCCCGATCGGGACGTGGACGGTCGGGCGCCGGATCCGAAGCGTGCGCTTCAGCCGCTCCCAGAACTCGTTCCAGGTGACCGCGTCCGGCCCGCCGAGCTCGAAGATCCGGCCGCCTGCCTCGGGCTTGTCGATCGACGCCGCGAAGTAGGCGGCGACGTCGTCGATCCAGATCGGCTGGATCTGCTGCCGGCCCGAACCGATCACGGGCGTCACCGGCGCCAGCTTCGCGAGGCGGCGGAAGGTCGGGAGGATGCCGCCGTCGCGGCCGAAGATGAAGCTCGGCCGGAAGATCACGTACTCGAGCCCGGAGGCCCGCAGGGTCTGCTCCTGCTCCCACTTCGCGTGGTAGTAGGGCACGAGGTCCTGCGTCTCCGCGCTCGCTCCGAGCGCGCTCATCAGGACGAAGCGTCGCGCGCCCGCTTCCTTCGCCGCCGCGACGAGATCGCGCGTGCCCTGTTCCATCACTCGCCGGAACTGCTCCGCCGATCCCTGCCTGATGGCGACGAGGTGGACGACGGCGTCGCAACCGCGAGCGGCGCGGTCGAGGCTCGCGGGATCCGTCACGTCGCCGGAGACGAGCTCGCACCCCCACGCCGCAAGCGAGCCTGCGTCGCCGCCCGACGGGTTCCGCACCAGGCAGCGAACCGGCAGGTCCCGCCCGCGCAGCGCGTGGACGATCTTCGGCCCGACGAAGCCCGTCGCACCCGTAACCAGAATCACGACTCGATTCTACGGTCGATCCGGTGTACGGTTGCCCGAGGGGGTCACTGAATGGGGAGGCTCGTATTCGCGCTGACGATCGGCGCGGCGCTCGTCGTCGCCTCCTCGGCGACCTCGCAGAGCACGCGGTCGGTTGATGCACGGACCGTCGTCCGCACGGTGAGTGTCCGGCCGAGCTCGATCTCGGCGTTCACGCTCAGATGCCCCTCCGGATACGTCGCGGTCAGCGGCGGCGTGAGCAAGGCGGCGCCGGGAGCGACGGCGCTCGCAATCCACGCGACCGGGGCCCGCACGTACGCCTTCCACGTCGGAAATCCCGCCGGGAATGGACCCCGGAAGGCCGGCTTCGCCGTCGCCTGCCGCAGGATCGCGGCGGCCGCCGCGCGTCAGCGCGGCCGGCCGGTTCGGCGGCTCTCCTCTCGACCTGCGCCGGCAGACGCAGCCGCTCCGGAGGTTCACCTTCGTGTTCGAGAACGTGGGCCGCGCCCGCCGTTCGGTAGTCGTGTACGGCAGCTGCCTGACGGTCGTTCCGCCCGCAGGCGCGGCCCGGGTTCGCCTGCAGGTGAAGGTGACGACGGATACGACGCCCGTCCAGCCGGGCGCCCAGGTCGTCCGCGAAGCCTGCCCGAGCGGCTGGTTCGCGGTAGCGACGGGCTACGCGCGCCCTGACGAGGTGACGGTCGAGGCCTCCTTCGCCTCCTCCCGCGGCGGGAGCTGGTCGCTGCGAAGCACCGCGGCGAGCCAGGCGCTCGCCGACCTGCAGCTCGTCTGCGCGCGCGTCCTCTAACGCTCGAAGTTCTGCCAGTAGCGGCTGGGCGTCGGGCCCTTCTGGCCCTGGTACTTCGATCCGAGCGCGCCCGTCCCGTACGGGTGCTCGGCGGGCTCGGTCAGCTGGACGAAGGAGAGCTGGCCGATCTTCATCCCGTAGTAGATCGTGATCGGCAGGTTCGCGACGTTCGAGAGCTCGAGCGTCACGTGCCCGTCCCAGCCGGGGTCGACGAAGCCCGCGGTCGAGTGAATCAGCAGGCCCAGCCGGCCCAATGAGCTCTTCCCCTCCAATCTCGCGACGAGGTCGTCGGGGAGGACGAGCCGCTCGAGCGTCGAGCCGAGCACGAACTCGCCGGGGTGGAGGATGAACGGCTGGTCGTCCCCGATCTCGACGAGCTCGGTCAGCTCCTCCTGCGGCTCCTTGACGTCGATGAACGGGTAGCGCGCGTTGTGGAAGACGCGGAAGAGGCGGTCGACGCGCACGTCCACGCTCGAGGGCTGGAGGAGCGCCTCGTCGTAGGGGTCGATCCGGATCCGGCCCTCCGCGAGGAGACGCCGGATCGTCCGGTCGGACAGGACCACGGATGGATTCTAAGTGCCTGTGCTTGCGGAGCTCTTGCCGGCCGAGCCCGATCGGAACGCACGCCTTCCCCGATCGTCTACCCGTCGCACTACAACCCGGGCGCCCTCTCGCCGTAGCCGTTTCGGAAAGCCGGGCGCTTCGATAGGGTCACCGCATGGCGATGACGCGATCGATCGAGCTCCGCACGGAGATTCCGGGACCGAAGTCGAGGGCGATTCTCGAGCGCAAGGAGCGTGTGGTAGCCGACCCGTTGTCGGTCTTCCTGCCGGTCGTCGCGGAGGAGGCTCACGGCGCGACCATCACCGACGTCGACGGCAACTCCTTCATCGACTTCACGGGCGGCGTCGGGTGTCTCAACGTCGGCCATTCGAACCCGCAGGTGGTGGCCGCGGCCCAGGAGCAGCTCGCCCGCTTCTCCCACACCGACTTCACGATCGTCCCGTACGAGCTCTACGTGACGCTGGCGGAGCGGCTCTGCGAGCTGGCGCCGATGGGTCAGCCGGTGAAGGCCGCGTTCTTCAACGCCGGCGCGGAGGCGGTCGAGAACGCGGTCAAGTTCGCCCGCGCCTACACCAAGCGCCAGGGCGTGATCGCCTTCGAAGGCGGCTTCCACGGCCGAACGCTGCTCGCGCTGAGCCTCACCTCCAAGACGCACCCGTACAAGGCGGGCCTCGGGCCGTTCGCGCCGGAGGTCTACCGCGTGCCGTTCCCGAACTCGTACCGCGGGCCGAGCGCGGCCGAGGCGCTGGAGGCGCTCGAGCGCGCCCTCGTCACGCAGGTGGCCGCCGAGACCGTGGCCGCGATCGTGGTCGAGCCGGTGCAGGGCGAGGGCGGCTTCGTCGTGGCGCCCACGGAGTTCCTCCAGGGCTTGCGCCGTATCTGCGACGAGCACGGGATCGTGCTCGTGGTCGACGAGGTGCAGACGGGCTTCGGCCGTACCGGGAAGATGTGGGGGATCGAGCACTCGGGCGTCGAGCCCGATCTCGTCACGCTCGCGAAATCGATCGCCGCGGGCCTTCCGCTCTCCGCCGTGCTCGGGAAGGCGCAGATCATGGACGCCCCCGGCGACTCGGCGATCGGCGGCACCTACGTGGGCAACCCTGTCGCGCAGGCGGCGGCGCTCGCCGTCCTGGACGTCTTCGAGGAGGAGGGCCTGAGCGCCCGGGCGGAGGCGATCGGCGAGACGATCCGCGCCCGGATGCTCGCCTGGCAGGAGCGCTGGGACGCGATCGGTGACGTCCGCGGGCTCGGCGCGATGCTGGCGATCGAGCTGGTCGCCGACCGGAAGACCCGGGAGCCCGCCGCCGAGCTTGCGAGCGCGGTCGTCGAAGCCGCAGCGGCCCGCGGACTGCTGCTCCTGAAGTCCGGCATCTACTCGAACTGCATCCGGGTCCTCACCCCGCTCGTGATCTCGGACGGGGAGCTCGACGAGGCGCTGGACGTCTGGGAGCAGGCGCTGGACGCTTCCCTGGCTTAGCTCCGGCCCGGACGGGCACAATTTCGCAGTGGTCGGCGAGCTGATCGCGGAACGCTACGAGCTGGAGGAGCTCGTCGGCACGGGCGGCATGTCGAGCGTCTACCGGGCGCACGACAAGCTCCTGGAGCGCGATGTCGCGCTGAAGGTCCTGCACGAGCGGTTCGGGGACGACGGCGACCACGTCGAGCGCTTCCGGCACGAGGCGCGAGCGGTCGCGCAGCTCTCGCACCCGAACATCGTGACCGTGATCGACCGGGGCGAGCAGGACGGCCGCCAGTTCATCGTCTTCGAGTACGTCCCCGGCGAGAACCTGAAGGAGCTCGTCCAGCGAGAGGCGCCGCTGCCCGAGCGCGAGGCGGTCGAGCTCTCGCTGCAGATCGCCCACGCGCTCGCGTTCGCCCACGAGCACGGGCTCGTTCATCGCGACGTGAAGCCGCAGAACGTGCTCCTGGCGGACGGCGCCGAGGCCAAGGTGACCGACTTCGGGATCGCGCGCTCGCTCGACGTCCAGGGCGGCCTCACCCAGACCGGGACCGTGCTCGGGACGAGCGATTACATCGCGCCCGAGCAGGCCCGCGGCTCGAAGGCGAGCGTGCAGACGGACGTCTACTCGCTCGGCGTCGTCCTGTACGAGCTGCTCACCGGCGACGTGCCGTTCCACGGCGACAACTTCGTCGCCGTCGCGATGCGGCACGTCAACGAGCCTGCCCCGAGCGTGCGCGAGCGGCGGCCCGACGTCACCCCACGGCTGGACGCCGCGATCCTGCGGGCGATGGCGAAGGCTCCGCGTGACCGCTTCCCGTCGATGGACGCCTTCGCGGCGGAGCTGCAGGCCTGTCTCGGCGAGGCCGGCGCGAATGGGGCCGGTCCCGGCGACGAGACGCTCGTCGTCGCGCCGAAGCGTCCGCCCCGCAGGGCGGCGCGTCCGCCGGCCGAGCGTCCGTCGGTCTGGCCGCTGATCCTGCTGCTCGCGGGACTGGCTGTGCTCGCGGGCATCTTCGCCGCGGTCTTCGCGTTCACCGGGTCGATCCCCAAGCCTTCGGACATTGCTCACAAGGTGGGTGTCGGGACCTCGCCAAAGCCCGTGCGCCTGTCGGGGATCACCGCCTACGACCCGCAGGGCGACAACCACGCCGAGCACAACGACGAGGCGACGAACGCGACCGACGGCGATCAGACGTCGTACTGGACGACCGAGACCTACGACAGCGGCCTGCAGAAGGACGGCGTCGGCGTCGTGCTCGATGCGGGCAGAGCGCGCAAGCTGTCGAGGGTGACCGTGTGGACCGACACCCCAGGCTTCACGGCCGAGATCGAATCGGGCCCGACCTCGTCAGGAGGCTTCGAGCCCGTCTCGAGCTCGCAGCCCGTCGGGCGCGTGACCAAGTTCTCGGTCCACGGCGGCGCGAGCCGGTACTACGTCGTGTGGATCACGGACCTCGGCCCGCTCAGCGTCGCCCACGTGAACGAAGTGACCGCGCGCGGTTAGAAGCGCAAGCTGGAGCGGCGCTCGTGCCGCTCGAGGGCGAGCTCGACGAGGCGGTCGACGAGCTCGGGATAGGGGAGTCCGGAGGCCTCGAAGAGCTTCGCGTAGACGCTCGTCGCGGTGAAGCCCGGGATCGTGTTCAGCTCGTTCAGCAGCACCTCGCCGTCCGAGCGGACGAAGAAGTCGACCCGCGCCATACCCTCGCACTCGCCTGCGACGAACGCGCGCACTGAGAGCTCCCGCACCCGCTCGACGGTCTCCTGAGGCAGGTTCGGCGGAACGACGAGGTCCATGCCGCCCTCCTCGTACTTGGCCGAGTAGTCGTACCAGTCGGCGCCGCGGAACCCGTGCGAGACGATCTCGCCGGGGAGCGAGGCCAGGGGCCGGTCGTTGCCGAGAACGCCGCACTCGACCTCGGTCCCGTCCACGAACTCCTCGACGAGCACCTTCTCGTCGTGTGCGAAGGCGAGCTCGACGGCGGCCGCGAGCTCGTCCTCGGCGCTCACCTTCGAGATGCCGACCGACGACCCGAGCCGCGCCGGCTTGACGAAGACCGGGTAGCCGAACGGGTTCTCGGGCGCCTGGCCTCGCCTGAGCGTGATGTTGCGGGTGACCGGAATGCCGCGGTCCCGCATCACCGCCTTGAAGACGTCCTTGTCCATCGCGAGCGCCGAGCCGAGCACGCCCGCGCCGACGTACGCGACTCCGGCCAGCTCGAGCAGGCCCTGGACGGTCCCGTCCTCGCCGAACGGGCCGTGCAGCACCGGGAAGACGACGTCCACCTCGCCGAGCGTCGCCGGCACCTTGCTCGTGGGGACGGGCAGCGTCTCCGCGACGCTGGGCGTTCCGTCAGCCCCGGTTCCGAGCTCCCAGCGCCCGTCGCGCCCGATCTCGACCGAGACGGTCTCGTAGCGCTCCGGGTCGAGCGCCTCGAGCACCGAGCGGGCCGAGGCACGCGAGATCTCGTGCTCGGAGGAGCGGCCGCCCAGGAGGACTGCGACGCGCAGGCGCCGGCTCACGGCTGCGGCGGCTGCAGCTTGCCGACGACGATCGTCACGGTCGACCCCTTCGCCGCTTGCGTGCCGCCGCCCGGGTCCTGCGAGAGCACGATCCCCTCGAGGGCCGGATCGGTCACCTCCTGGCGCTGGACCGCGACCTTGAACCCTGCCTGCTTGAGCGTGTCGCGCGCCGACTGCTCGTCGAGGTTCGTGACGTCGGGAACTGTCGATTCCTTCGGGCCCTTCGAGACGCTGAGGGTGATCTTCGACCCCGGTGCGGCCGTGCCCGTCGGGTCCTGCGCCACGACCGTGCCTGCGGGCTGGTCGCTGTCGACGTTCGTGCGCCCGACCTCGAAGCCCGAGTCCACGAGCTGGGAGCTCGCCTGGTCGAAGGAGAGGCCGATGACGTTGGGGATGGTGACCGGCTTCGGGCCGCTGGAGACGTTGATCCGTACCGACGAGCCCTTGACCACCTTCGTTCCGGCGTGCGGGAACTGGCCCGTGACCGTGTCCGGAGGCTTGTTCGAGTGCACGGGGAAGACCTTCGCCTCCAGCCCTGCGGTCGCGAGCGTGCTGACGGCGTCGTCGCGGTTCTTGCCGATCACGTCCGGAACGCTCACAGGCGGTAGGCCCTTGGAGACCGTGATGTCGACGGGGCTGTTCTTCGGCACACGCTGGCCTGCGTTCGGGCTCTGCGCCGTGACGACACCTTTGGGTGCGGTGTCGTCGAACTCGTGGTGGACGCGGGGAACGAGGTGCGCGCCGCGGATCTTCTGGACCGCCAGTGACTCCTTCAGCGGCACGACCTTCGGCACGGAGACCGGCTTGTTGGCGTTGAGCTGGTCCTGGATCTTCGTGTACGCGAACCAGGCCGCGCCGCCTGCCGCCGCGAGCAGGAGCACGGCCAGGATCCACGGCCAGACGGGCCGGCGGCGTCTCGGCGGGCCCTCGTAGCCGTAGTAGCCGGCCGGCGGCGTCGTTCCCGGCGGCGCCGGGCGGCTCGGTGCAACCTGCGTGGGTCGCGTGATCACGGACGTCGGCGCCGCGGCGAGCGCCCCGGAGCCCGCGAGCACCGCTGTCGCCGCGGTCGCGGTCTCCTCGCCGACCGGCAGCCCCTGCAGCACGCGCTCGAGGTCGGCGTCCATCTCCTCGGCCGTCTGGTAGCGCTCGGAGGGATCCTTGGCCAGCGCGCGCAGCACGACGAGATCGAGGTCGTGCGGAATGTCCGGCCGGAGCTCGGAAGGGGGCTTGGGCACCTCGGAGAGATGCTTCATCGCGATCTCGAGCGGCGTGTCGCCCGTGAAGGGAACCTGGCCGGTGAGGATCTCGTAGAGGACGACCCCGACGGAGTAGAGGTCGGAGGTCTGATCGACACGTGAGCCGCGCGCCTGCTCCGGCGAGAGGTACTGCGCCGTGCCGATGATCGAGCCGACCTCGGTCATCTGGCTGGCCCCGGAGCGGGCGATCCCGAAGTCCGTCACCTTCAGGCGGCCCTCCGGCCCGACCATCACGTTGTGCGGCTTGATGTCGCGGTGGACGATTCCGTTGCGGTGGGCGAAGCCGACGGCGGCGAGGATCTGGCGCGTGTACTCGATCGCGAGCTTCACCGGCGCCGAGCCGCGGCTCACGATCAGCTCCTTCAGAGAGCGCCCGTCCAGGAACTCCATCGCGATGTAGTAGGTGCCTTCGGCCTCGCCGCGGTCGTAGACCGAGACGATGTTCGGATGTGAGAGCCCCGCAGCGTTCTTGGCCTCGCGCCGGAAGCGCTCGATGAACTGGTCGTCGACCGCGTGCCGCTCGTTGAGGATCTTGATCGCGACGCGCCGGCCGAGCTCCTGGTCCTCGGCGAGGTAGACGTCGGCCATCCCACCTGCGCCCAGCTTCCGGACGATGCGGTAGCGACCGTCGAAGACGGTGCCGATCAGCGTGTCCGAGACTGCCATGTCTCCATCAGAGGTTAGGGATTCGACCTGCCTGCGAGCAGGGCCTGCATGATCGCCTTCGCGATCGGCGCGGCGGTCGTGCCTCCAAAGCCGGTCTGGTTCTGGAGAACGACCGCCACCGCGACGCGCGGGTGGTCGGCGGGCGCGAAGGCGATGAACCAGGTCGTGTACGGCGTGCCGCTGCTGCCGGTCTCGGCGGTTCCGGTCTTGCCGGCGACCGCGATCCCCGGGATCTGGGCGGCCGTGCCGGTCCCGGCGCTGACGACCGCCTGCATCATCTGGTTGAGCGCGGCCGCGTTCGCCGGGCTCATCACGCGCCGGTACTTGTGCGGCCGCGTACGCGCGATCACCGTGCCGCCCGGGGAGGTGACGCGTGCGACGACGTGCGGCCGCATGATCACGCCCGTCTGCGCGACCGCGCTCGCGACCATCGCCATCTGGAGCGGCGTCACGAGCATCCGCTCCTGGCCGAAGGCGAGCCGGCCGGGGTCGACCTTGCTCGGGTCGGGCGGGTCGAAAAGGCGGTCGTGGGAGTACAGGCCGCTCGGGGAGCGCTCGCTCGACGGAGTCTCGAGCGGCGGGTCCTTGTAGAAGCCGAACCGCTTGGCGGCGTTGAGGATCGACCCCGCTCCGATCGCCTTGCCGATGTCGCAGAAGACCGCGTTGATCGAATGCTGGAGCGCCTGCAGGAAGTTGACCGAGCCGAAGACCTCCGGGCCCTGGTCGCCGGCATTCCTGACCTGCTTGCCGTATTCGATGCAGTAGCCCTTGTCGACGAAACGCGAGTCGATCGTGTAGCGACCGGACGCGAGCGCGGCCGTCGAGGTCACGACCTTGAAGATCGAGCCCGGGACGAACAGGCCGTCGGTGGCCCGGTTCAGGAGCGGCGCGGGCGAGCGGCAGCCCGAGCGCACGTGCGAGATGGCGGCAAAGTTCCGCTCGACGAGGTTCGGGTCGTAGGTCGGCCGCGACGCCATCGCGAGCACGGCCCCGGTCCTCGGGTCGAGCGCGACGGCGGCGCCGCACTTGCCGGCGAGCGCGTCCATCGCCACCCGCTGAGCGCCGGGCCTGAGCGTCAGCCAGACATCGTTGCCCTTGATCGTCGCGCCCCGGAGCTGGTCGAGCGTCTTGTCGATGACCGTCTTCAGGTTCGTGTTCGAGCCCGTCAGGAAGTCGTTCTCGGAGGCTTCGATCCCGGAGCGCGAGCGGGACTGGGTCGAGTAGCCGACGACGTGGGCGAACAGGCCGCGGGTTGGGTAGCGCCGGAAGTAGAGGGTCTGGCCGCCGACCCGCTTGCGGCGGTTGGTCGCGAGGATCATCCCGTTGGCCGCTCGGATCTTTCCGCGCTTGATCGAGAACTGGGCCACGCGCTGGATCGCGTTGTCCTGCCGGTCTGCGAGACCGGCCGCCGCCCAGGTCTGCCAGTAGGTCGTCCCGACGATCAGGGCGGCGAGGAGCGCCAGGCCGACGAGCGCGAGCCGTGCGATCTGCCGGTTCACGCGCGGTCTCCCGCGCCGCGGTTGGAGACGAGCAGGAGGCCCCCGAGCAGGACGAAGTTGGCGACCACGCTCGAGCCGCCGTAGCTGACGAACGGAAGGGTGATCCCGGTCAGCGGGATCAGCCTCAGGATCCCGCCGACGATGATGAACGTCTGCAGCGCGAAGGCGAACGTGAGCCCGGCGGCGAGCAGCTTCGAGAAGCCGTCGTCGGCGAGCAGCGCAACCTTCATCCCGCGCGTGACGAAGAGCATGTAGACCAGCAGCAGCGCGGCGGCGCCGACCAGCCCCAGCTCCTGGGCCAGGGCGGAGTAGATGAAGTCGGTGTTCAGGTACGGGATCAGCTGGTGGCCGCTCGTCGTCTCGAAGGTGCCCTTGCCGAGGCCCGTGCCGACCCAGTTTCCGTGGCCGAGCGAGTAGAGCGACTTCACGAGCTGGTAGCTGGCGCAGTCCTGCCGCAGCGCCAGCTTGCCGTTCAGCGCGCAGTGGACGGGATGGTCGGTCCAGGGGTGGAGCCAGATCGTGATCCGCTCGCGGACGTGGGGGACGAGCTTGTAGACGCCGGCCGCGCCGCCGAGGAAGAGCGCCACTCCGATCCCGACGTAGAGGATCCGCCCCGTCGCGACGTAGAGCATCGCCAGGAAGATCCCGAAGTAGAGGAGCGCCGAGCCGAGGTCGTTCGTCTCGACCAGCACGAGCATCGCTCCGCCCCAGATCAGGAGCAGCGGCCCGAAGTCCTTCAGCCTCCCCTGCGCCAGCACCTCGCGCTTCTCACGCAGGTACCCCGCGAGGAAGACGATCAGCAGGATCTTCGCGAGCTCGCCGGGCTGGAACTGGAGCGAGCCGAAGTGGATCCAGAGCCGCGCGCCGTTCACGGACTGGCCGATCACGGGCAGCGCAGGCAGCACGAGCAATCCGATCGCACCGAGCCCGAACAGGTACTTGTAGCTCTCGAGCCTCCGGTAGTCGTGGCGGAGCAGGAAGAGCGTCCCGGCGAGCGCGGCGAGCGCGACCACGATCCAGAGCCCCTGCCGGAACGCGTCGGTCGGGTTCAGCCGGTAGATCTCCGTCAGGCCGATCGCGGTCAGCAGGGCCGCCATCGGCAGCAGGTACGGGTCGGCCGAGGGCACCGTCAGCCGGGCGACGAGATGGGCGGCGAGGTAGAGGGCGAAGAAGAACCCGGCGTAGGAGAGAGAGGCGGTCGAGACGACCGCGGAGCGCGCGATGAAGACGCTCGCGAAGCCGAGGGCGGTCAGCAGCCCGACGACGAACAGGTTGGCGAGCTCGCGGTTCCGGAGGCTCACTCTGCCCTCACCGGCCCACTTCGCGCTCGAAGCGATGCACGGCTGCGAGCGCCGAGGAGTTGCTGCGAAGGCTGTGGTCGAAGAGCTTCTGCCGCTCCTGCCGGTTCAGCTGGGCGGTCAGCAGCGGGCTCACGTACACGGTTCGGTAGAGGCGGACGTTGCCGACGAGATTCCACGGAACCCCCTGGTAGACGGCGACGTGTCCGTTCGGCTCGGCGCCGACGAAGTGCGAGCGCCAGAGCGCCCAGCCGCCGAGCGCGCAGGCGAGCAGGAAGACGAGGAGGGCGAGCGTGGCGAGCAGCAGGCGGCGGCGAACGGGATGGCGTTTCCTCGCCTCGCGCGGCGGCCGCTCCTCGACGCGGACCGGCGCGATCCCGTCGAGCTCGTCCAGCGTGTCGTCGTCGGCCGTCTCGGCGTCCTGCGCCGGCGGAAGCGTCACCGTCCGCTCGGTCGCGCCCCCGGCGTCCTCGAGCTCGAAGAAGACGACCGTGATGTTGTCCTCGCCCCCGCCGCGGTTCGCCGCCCGCACGAGCCCCTTGGCCGCCGCCTGCAGGTCGTCGCGGTGGCGGTCGATCTCGGCGAGGATCGTCGCATCGTCGACCATCGTCGTCAGGCCGTCAGAGCAGAGCAGGAAGAGGTCGCCGGGCCGGGCCTCGACCGGGAAGGTGTCGACGTCCACGTTGGGATCGCTGCCGAGCGCGCGCGTCACGACGGAGCGCTGCGGGTGCGTCTCTGCCTCCTCGGGCGAGAGCTTTCCGCTGCGGACGAGCTCCGCCACGAGCGAGTGGTCTTCCGTGAGCTGCTCGAGCGCGCCGTCCCGGATCAGGTAGGCGCGGGAGTCGCCTACGTGGCCGATCCAGACGCAGCCGTCCGCGACGAGCGCGACCGTGATCGTGGTTCCCATGCCGGAAACGGCGGCATCCTGCGACTGGCGCTCGTAGACGCGGCGGTTCGCCTCCTGGATCAGCGCGTCGACCCGCGCGCGCCCGTCGCCGTCGTCTGGGCGCGCGTCGTCGGAGAGCGCCGCCGCCGCCATCCTCGACGCCACCTCGCCCGCCTGCGCCCCGCCGACGCCGTCGGCGACCGCGAACAGCGGCGGCTTGCAGACGTAGGCGTCCTCGTTGTTCCGGCGCCGCCGGCCCGGGTCGGTGGCGGCTGCGCTGCCGCCGAGCTTCATGCCTCGTACCTCAGCTCGGTCTCGCCGATCCGGACGACGTCGCCGGACGTGAGCCTCTTCGGGTGGGTGAGGCGGATCCCGTTCAGGTACGTCCCGTTCGTCGAGCCGATGTCCTCGAGCCAGACCCCGTCGCGCCGCGGCTCGATGCGCGCGTGCTTCGAGGAGGCGAACTCGTCGCGCTTGAGCGGGACGTCGTTCTGCGAGCCGCGCCCGAACGTGAGGGCCGAGGAGTCGAGCTCCCACTCGTCGCCCTCGCTCAGGGCCGGACTCTTGACGACGACGAGCCTCCCCGCCTCGACGTGCGGGTCCTCCCCGAGGCCCGGGATCGAGCCGGGCGCGAGCACGAAGCTCTCCTGGTGGAGACCCACGTCACGTGCGGCCGAGCGCACGATCCGCCAGATGAACAGGTAGAGGAGGACGAGGAAGAGGATCTTGAGGACGAGCAGCGCCTCCGCGACCGCGATCGAGGCAAGCGTCAGGGTCATTCCAGCTCTCGCCGGAAGACGAGCTCGGTCGAGCCGACCATGATCCGATCCCCCTGGCGCAGTTTCGCGCGTTTCTGACGGCGCCCGTTCACCTCCATGCCGTTGGTCGAATCGAGGTCGATCGCCCAGTACGCGGCGCCTTCCTGGCGGATCTCCGCGTGACGGCGGGAGACGTTCGCGTCTGCCAGCTGGATGTCGCATTCCTTCGAGCGGCCGATCACCGTCTGAGTGCCGTCGAGTTCGTGCCTGCGCCCGTCGACCTCGACGGTCACGGTCTCGCGGCCGACGCCCAATTCCTCCGGCGAGGCCGACTCGGTCTCGACCGGCTTGCGGTAGACCATCGTCGCTCCCGGCACCGGCTCGGACGGCGGGGCGTCCGGCGTCGGCACGGCGCCCTGGACCATTCTCGTCGCGATCCCGAACTCGCCCATCTCGAGGTCGTCGTCGGTCTCGAACTTCACCACCGGCGGCGAGAGCAGCTCGTAGCGCTCCCGGCGCGCGTTCTCGGCGACGTAGTCCTGCAGCTCGGCCTTGAGCGAGTCCTCGTAGCTTCCGAACTGCTCACGGTCCGACGGCCCCAGGTAGACGACGTACTCGTTCGGCGCGTACACGCGCGAGACCGAGATCACGCGGTGGTCCTCCATCTCCTTGACGAGCTTTCGCGCCAGCTCGACGGGCTGGACGTGCGTACGGAAGGCTCTCCCGAAGACGCCTTCGAAGAGGCCTTCGATGCGGTGCTCGATGTTCCTGAGGACGCTCATTTGAGCCCGGGTATTCCCGGGTCTTGAACTCTAACCCCGGGCCTGGAGCACCAGGACGGTGCAGATCGCCCAGGCGGCGGCGACGAGCGGGGCGGCGGCGACGGCAGGGGCGGGCAGGAGGGCAAACGCGATCAGCCCGGCCCCGAGGCCCGCGACTCCCCAGAGGCCGAGCCTGCGGGCCGGCGGCAGCGCGACGGCGGCCGCGGCCAGCACGGCCGCTTCCAGCAGGAGCGCGGGACGGTCGAGGAGCGCGCGCCAGAGCGCGAAGGCGACCGCGACGGGGTCCTCGCTGCCCGCGATCCCGATCCCCTTCGGCGGAGCGGCCCCGGTGAAGGGCAGCGGCGCGTGGCGCAGGCCCGCCACGAGCGCGGCCAGCAGGACGGCGACGGCGACCTGCACCGCCCGCCGCGGCGCGCTGCGGATCCCCTGCGCAGCCAGCGGCAGCAGCCCCAGAGCGAGGACCGGCGCGAGCAGCGGGCCGGCGGCGACGAAGAGCCCCTCTCGCGGCGAGCGCCAGGAGAGCAGCAGCCAGCCGCAGGCGAGCACCCCGTAGAGAAGCGCCAGGCCGGACGAGACGTTTCCGAGCGGAAAGACGGGCACCGCGAGCGCGAAGGCGAGGCCGAGCCGGGGACGGAGGAGCGCAAGCGCGAACGCGAGCAGGCCGAGCAGCGGCGCAAAGAGGGCCGGGTAGAAGGGCAGGGCCGCGGCCGTCCAGCCGGCGAAGATCCCCGCTGCCGCGGGCGCCGCGAAGCGGAGCGTCTGGTGCCACGGCAGGGCCGGGCCTCTCGTTCGCTGCCGGATGCGCGAGGAAAGCGCGTCGCGCAGCTCGTGCGCGAGGAGGTGAGCCGGAGGGCGAACCGCGGGATCGAGCGACAGCATGCGTGCGACCAGCGCGCAGAGCGGCTTCGGGAGGTCCGGCCGCGCCTGCTCGAGCGGAGCGGCGCCGTTCTCGATCCGGCTCGCCGTCTCGAGCAGCGACCCGTTCCAGAACGGGTGCCAGCCGGCGAGCGCCTCCCAGAGCAGGACGCCGACGGCCCAGATGTCGGCCGCGGCCGTGCCCGACTCTCCGCGCAGGCGCTCCGGCGGGACGTACGCGAGGGTTCCCGGGACGTCGCCGGTGGCGGTGATCGCCTCCTCCTCGGCGAGCTGCGCGAGCCCGAAGTCGAGCAGCCGCACGGAGATCCCCTCGCCCTCGGCGACGAGCACGTTCGACGGCTTGACGTCGCGGTGGACGATCCCGCGCGCGTGCGCGTGAGCGAGCGCCTCGAGCACCTGCGCGGCCGTCTCCACGGCGGCGCCGTCGTCCAGCTCGCCGGCGCGGAGCGCCTGCCGCATGGTCTGCCCGGGGACGTACTCGTAGGCGATGTAGACGTTGCGGCTGTCCCGCTCGAGCGCATAGGCGCGCAGGCAGCGCTCGTGCCGTAACCGTGCAGCCGCGAGCGCCTCGCGCTCTGCCCGCGTCGCCGCCTTGCCCTCGCGGGGGACGATCTTCAGGGCGACGTCGAGGCCGTTCTGCTCGTCGCGCGCGAGCCAGACCGACCCGGAGCCGCCGCTTCCGAGCGGCCGGAGGGGCCGGTAGCGTCCGGCCACGAGCTCGCTTGGGGTTAGCGCAAGTGCCGCCTCGGCCACGATTGCCGGGTTTTCGCGTCGCCGCCGAGAATCCTGCGCCCTCCGGGCGACGCTGTAGAGTGAGCCGGGTTTCTCCTGCAAACCCGCCCTATGAGCGAGCAAGATCTCGACATCGATTTCGACTTCTTCGAGGAGGAACCGCCCACCGAGGAGACGTCGCGAACGCGGATCATCCGGCGCTCCGGACCGCGCGGGCCGAAACGCCCGCCGAGCGGGCCGCAGAACCTGACACCGCTCCTGCGCCTCGTCGGCCTGATCGCGTTCGCGATCCTGATCATCGTCCTGCTCGTCTTCTGGGTCCAGAGCTGTCAGGCCAGCGGCAAGACCAAGACCTACAAGGGCTACATGACGAAGGTCTCCGAGGTCGCGTCCGCCTCGCAGCAGATCGGCCGTCAGCTCAGCCAGGCGCTGCTGGCCCCGGGGACGAAGCGCCCGGAGCTGCAGCAGCAGATCTCCGGCCTCGCCCGGCGCGAGCAGCTCGACGTCGAGCAGGCGCGCAACATCACGCCCCCGGGGCCGCTGCGCGAGGAGCACCAGGCGGTGATCCAGGCGCTGCAGTTCCGCGTCAGCGGGCTGACCGGGGTGGCAGACGCGCTCGGCAAGACGGCGTCGATCAAGAACACGACCACGGCCGCCGGGCTGCTCTCGAAGCAGATGCAGCGCCTGCTCGCGAGCGACGTCGTCTGGGACGACGCCTTCAAGGGGCCTGCGCAGGCCGAGCTCGATCGGCAGGGCGTGACGGGGACGAACGACGCAGGCGGCCCGCTCGTGCCGTCTTCGGTGTTCCTGCAGAACTCCGAGCTCGCGTCCACCAGCGCGATGACCTCCGTGGTCGACAGGCTCAAGGGCGCCTCCACCGCCGGGCAGGGCTGTCCGTGCGGAACCGGCATCCTCTCGACGAAGGAGGTCTCGTCGGGCAAGGAGCTCAGCACCCAGCAGCAGACGGACGTCGTCGCCTCGGTGAACATGCAGTTCCAGGTGACCGTCGAGAACTCCGGCAAATCGCAGGTCTTCTCAGTTCCGGTCACGCTGACGATCGAGCAGCCGAAGGCCGGCAACATCACCAAGAAGGCCAAGATCGACTTCCTCAATCCGGGCGCCCAGACGACCGTGACCTTCCGCAACATCTCGATCACCGACGTGGCGACGCCGCTGCAGATCAAGGTCGACGTGCGGCCCGTCGCCGGCGAGACGAACCAGACGAACAACTCCGCCGACTATCCGGTCATCTTCACCGTCGCCACTTAGTGAGGCAGTAGGTTGAGCGTCTCCGCCGGCACCGCCGCCTGGATCGCGATCGGCGCTGCGGCAGCCGCGGCGGCCGCGCTCCTCGCCGCAGTCTGGGTCTGGACGCGCGTCGGGCGACTGCGCTCGACCCAGAGCGTCCTGCTCGGCGGCGGAAAGTCTGATCTCGTCGACTTCGCCGTCTCGCTCCAGGGGCGGATCGACGACCTCCACCGCGCCGTGGACGAGGTGGCCGCGGGGCTCGTCCGGGTCGACCGCCGTGTCGACGAGTCCGTGCGCAACACGTCGATCGTGCGCTACGACGCCTACGAGCACACCGGCGGGCACCAGTCGGCGTCCCTGGCGGTGCTCGACTCGCAGCGCACCGGATTCGTGGTCACCGCGATCCAGGGCCGCGACTACGCGCGCCTCTACATGAAGGAGCTCGACCGCGGCCGCCCCTCTGTCGCCCTCTCGCCGGAAGAAGCCGAGGCCGTCGAGAGAGCCATGTCGCGCTGAGACGAGCAACGGCGGCTCGCGAACAACGGCGAGAGCCGAATCCGGCCCGAGATTGTCGGCCCCGGCTTAGCGGGCATCGCCTCGACCGCGACCACGGGCGGGCTGGCACGCTGATCCCGTGTTGCGCTTCGTCGTTCGCCGGCTCTTGTGGACGATTCCCCTGCTGCTTGGGGTTCTGCTCGTCACGTATGCGCTCATGCGGGGCAGCGGGGGGAGCCCGTTCCGGCCGCCTGAGGGCTACATCGGCGTGCCGGAAACGTACGAGCGAATCCTCCGCGCCCATTACCACCTCGACGAGCCTTGGCTGGTCGAGTTCGCGTACTGGGTCAAGAGCATCTTCACGTTCGACTTCGGGCCGTCGCTCGTCCTGCGCAACCTGAGCATCGAGTCGATCATCCGGAACGCGCTCCCGGTGACAATTCAGCTCGTCCTGCTCTCGGCCGCCTGGGCAGTGCCCGTCGGCATCGGGCTCGGCGTGTGGGCGGCGACGCACCGTGCGCGCGTCGTCGACTTCCTGGCGACCTCGGTCTCGACGCTGTTCCTCGTCGTTCCCGTCTTCTTCGTCGCTTTCGCGCTCAACAAGTACCTCGCCGTCGAGTGGCATCTTCTGCCGCGCGGCTGGGGTGGCTGGCAGACCAAGCTACTGCCGGTCTTCAGCCTCGGCCTCGCGCCGGTCGGCTACGTCGGGCGGCTCGTCCGTGCCGCCGTCGTCGAGGCCCTCGAAGAGGACTACGTGCGGACGGCGCGCGCCAAGGGGCTACGCCGGACGCGCGTGATCTGGGTGCACGTCCTGCGCAACTCGCTGGCGCCGTTGCTCTCCGCGGCGATCCCGATGATCGCCCTGCTGATCACCGGCGCGTTCTTCGTCGAGGAGGCCTTCGGGATCCCCGGCGCGTCCTCGTTCTTCGTCGAGGGCGCACGGACGCGCGATTACCCGATCGTCATGAACATGACCGCCGCGCTGGCGGTCATCGTCCTGGTGGCCAACCTGATCTCGGACGTCCTCCTGGCGCTCGTCGATCCGCGGATCCGGGAGCAGCTCCGGCGATGATCGAGCAACCGGTGGACGGGCAGCTCGTGGGCCGGCCGAGCAGGCTCGGGCGTCTCTGGCTCCTGACCGAGAACCGGCCCATGGTCATCGCGGCGCTCATCTTGCTGGCGCTGATCGCCTACGTCGTCCTCTTCCCGCTCGTTTCTCCGTATGGCGCAAACGACGTCGACCTCAGCCAGGGCCGCGAGCTACCGAGTCTCGGGCATCCGCTGGGCACCGACCAGTTCGGGCGGGACCTGCTGACCCGGCTCGCGGTTGGCGGGCGAACGACGCTTGCCATCGCGGCTCTTGCCCTTGCGATCATCCTGACGATCGGATTCCTCTGGGGGACGGCAGCCGCCCTCGCCGGGGGCTTCGTCGACTCCCTGCTGATGCGAGTGGTCGACGGCCTCTTCGCGATCCCGCGCCTCCCGGTCGCGATCGTCATCCTCGTCGTCCTCCGCCTCCACGCTCAGAACATCCCAGCGGTCGTCCTGGCCCTGTCGATCGCGGGCTGGATGCTCACCGCGCGGCTCGTCCGCGGTCAGGTGCTCGTCCTCAAGAGCCGCGACTTTGTCCGCGCGGCGCGCTCGCTCGGCGCGAGCTGGCCACAGGTCGCCCGCCGCCACATCCTCCCCAACTCGGCCGGGATCCTCCTCGTCGCAATCTTCCTCGAGCTTCCCACGGTCGTGCTCGGTGAGGCCTTCCTGGCGGTGCTCGGCTTCGGGCCCGAAGCGCCGACCGCGACCTGGGGGAACATCGCCTTCGACGGCTGGCACTTCTTCCGGATGTGGGAGATGTTCCTCGCCACCCTCGCCATTGCGACGTTCGCGATTTCGGCGAACGTGCTCGCCGATGGCCTCCACGACCTGCTCGATCCCCGCCGGCAACCGCAGCGGAGGCCGCGACCCGTACGCGAACGAGTCATCTTCGCGCCGCGGCGAGGCCGAACCCGCGAATGACATTTATCCAGTCGCGGGGCCGGAGGGCTCGGCCGACGGCGGAGTCCTGCACGCTGGCTGCTAAATTCGGGTCGCTATGCAGCAGGTTCTCGTCCTCAACGCGAGCTACGAGCCACTGAACGTGACGACGGTTCGTCGTGCCCACGTGCTCGTGTTCAAGGGCAAGGCCGAAGTGATCGAGCGGCTCGAGCAGCCGCTCCGAACCGCGACCGACACGTTCCCGCGGCCGCACGTGATCCGGCTCGTCCAGTACGTCCGCGTGCCCCGGACGCTCCAGCGCAAGATCTCGCGGCGCGCGCTGTTCGCGCGTGACGGCTGGCGGTGTGTCTACTGCGGGTCGAACGGCGGGAAGCTGACGCTCGACCACGTCGTGCCGCGGAGCCGGGGCGGCGATTCGGTGTGGGAGAACGTCGTCACCTCGTGCGCGCCCTGCAACATGCGCAAGGGCAACCGGCTCCCGGAGGAGGTCTCGATGGCGATGCGCGTCAAGCCGCGCCCGCCCGCGCCGGTGCTCTTCATCCATCTCGCGACGCCTCGGATCCCGAACGGCTGGCAGCCGTACCTGAACGGCCTGACCGGGGCCGCGACGGCGACCGCGTGACCTGAGCCGGCCGCGGCGGCGTATGCACGCCGTCATGCGAACCGGGAGGACACGATGAAGATCGCCATGGTCGCGGCTCTGGCCGCGGCACTCGCAACGGCTGTCGCCTTCGCGGGCGTCGGCCGGCCGGGGGCGGCGCACGGGTCGCCGGCTCCGTCCCAGCGAACGATCACGGTCGACGGCCTCGGCACGGTCCGCGGCGTGCCCGACACGGCGCGGTTCACGTTCGGCGTCGAGACCGAAGGCGCGACGGCGCAGGCTGCGCTCGCCGCGAACGCCGACCGGATGCGCCGCATTCTCGTCGCGCTGCGCCAGGCCGGCATCGCCAAGGCCGACCTGCAGACGCAGGACGTCTCCGTCTACCCCCACACGAACGAGTCGGGTACGCGCGACGGCTTCAGCGCGAGCGGCTCGGTCTCGGCCACGGTGCGTCAGGTCTCCAGGGCCGGCAAGGTCGTCGACGCGGCCGCCGCGGCCGGTGCCGACGAGACCTCGGGCCCGTCGTTCGACCGTGAGGACCGCGCGTCGCTGACGGAGCGCGCGCTACGGGACGCGTTCGAGAACGCCCACGCGAAGGCGCAAGCGCTGGCCCAGGAGACCGGCGGGCAACTCGGCGAGCTGCTGCGGATCGAGGAGAACGGCCAGGCGCCGCAGCCGGAGCCGTACTTCGGAGCCGTTGCCCTGGACCGGTCGACGCCGATCGCGCGCGGCACGCAGACCGTTCAGGCGAGCGTGACGGTGACGTTCAGCCTCGGGTAACGGGCAGGCCGAGCTGCTCCCACTCGCTCCACGAGCCCGGATAGAGCTTGCCCTCGCGACCGGCGAGGGCAAGCCGGTGGAGCGTGACGCAGGCGGTGACGCCAGAGCCGCAGTAGGCGACGAGCTCTCCCTCGGGGAGCTCCGGGAGCGGCTCGTTCCAGGGTGCGTTGCTCGCGCCGGGGATGCGGCCCGGCACCTCGTCGATCGGGTTCTCCTCGCCGCGGAAGCGCTCGGGACGGCGCGCGTCGACGACGACCAGCTCCTCGAGCCGTCTCGCCAGCTCGTCCGCCTCGATCGTGTCGCCGCTGCGCGCCCGAGGGCCGAAGTCCCCCGGCTCGATCTCCTCCTCTCCGGATCGCAGCGGGCCGAGCCAGCCGTCGAGCTCGAGCACGGCGCAGTCGTCGTGGCCGAAGTGGCGCAGCAGCCACCAGAGCCGCTCGGGCCCGCCCATGTTCCCGTAGGCGACGACGAAAACGCCCTCGCCGATCCCGGCCCGCGAGGCGGCGCGGGCAAAGTCGTCGGGCGCCGGAAGCGGGTGGCGTCCACCCGGGCCCGGCGGCGCACTCAGGTCCCCGTCGACGTCGAGAAACGACGCGCCCGGGATGTGCCCCGCCAGGTAGAGCTCGCGGCCCCGCCCGGGGTTGCTCAGCTCCCAGCGGCAATCGACGAACTGGTAGCGCACGGGCGTAGCGTGCCTGAGGCCCGCCGTCCAGGTAACGGGTTGCTACCCGCTCAGGCGAAGGCGCTGCGGAAACCCGCCGGCCGTAGCGTGATCGGACGTTTGCAGCGGCCACATCGGCTCATGCTGGCGCCCTTCCGGTCGGAACGCTCCTGGAGGAGCGGCTTCTCGCAGGTGCAGCTCTGGACAGTCTTCATGCGGCCTCCTCGATCGATGGTGGCGGCGCCGGCGGACGGTGCGGGTGCGTGGGGGCGACGAGATGGCCGTGCGACTCCGTCCCATAGCCGCCCGGGACCGGGATGTAGAACTCCGGGTAGCCCCACATGCCATGCTCGGAGACATCGAGCCCGGCGGTCTCGGTCTCCTCCTCGACGCGGATCCC
Organism: uncultured Actinomycetes bacterium; assembly: GCA_963779895.1. Lineage (GTDB taxonomy): Bacteria > Actinomycetota > Thermoleophilia > Gaiellales > Gaiellaceae > AC-32. Next base: position 242,389 of record CAWAAD010000003.1, read on the forward strand.
CCAGAGGCGCTTCATCGTCCAGAGGCAGCCGAACGAGGCGCCGAACGTGAACGTGCCGACGGCGGCGAGCCCGAGGAGCTGCACCCAGACCTGGTGCAGCGAGCCCGTGTAGACGAAGCCGCCGCGGCCGGTGTTCAGCGTCGCGGCCAGCGCCGGTACGGCGAAGAGTCCCGTCGCGACCGTCCCCCAGACGCCCGAGACCCCGTGGACGGCGACAGCGCCGATCGGGTCGTCGATCCCGATCCGCTCGACCGCGAGCACGCCGACGACCGCGATCACGCCCGAGACGAGGCCGATCACGACCGCCGCCCACGGCGCGACGAAGCCGGAGGCGGCCGTGACCGCCACGAGCGCGGCCAGGACGCCGTTCAGCATCATCGAGATGTCGGGCTTGCGCAGCACGAGCCAGGCGGTCACGGCTCCGCTCAGCGCGCCAGCCGCCGCGGCGAGGTTCGTTGTCAGCGCGACGTACGCGAAGAAGCCGACGCGGTGGCCGGTGACGACGCCGAGCGTCGAGCCCGGGTTGAAGCCGAACCAGCCGAACCAGAGGATCAGCGTCCCGAGCACGGCGTAGGGGATGTTGTGGCCCGGGATCGGGTTGCCGCGCCGGCCGTCGAACTTGCCGATTCGGGGGCCGAGCAAGAGCGCGCCTGCAAGCGCTGCGAGCGCGCCCTGGTAGTGGACGACGGTCGAGCCGGCGAAGTCCTGCATCCCGAGGCCGAAGAGCCAGCCGCCGCCCCAGACCCAGTGCGACGTGACGGAGTAGATGAGCGTGAAGGCCGCGCCGAAGACGAAGTAGACCCAGAGCTTCGCGCGCTCGGCCATCGCCCCCCAGACGATCGCGAGCGAGACGCCCGCGAAGACGACCTCGAAGAAGTAGCCGGCCGCGCCGGGGATCGTCGTGAAGAACGAGTACGGCGCCTTGCCGACCGCGAGCAGGGAATCGACCGAAGGCGCGAAGCCGGTCGTTCCGATCACCTTGTTCCCGTCGCCGAACGCGATTCCGAACCCGACCGCCCAGTAGACGAGCGAGCAGACGCCGAAGATGAGGACGTTCTTGCCGGCGATGTGGGCGGCGTTCTTCATCCGCGTCAGGCCCGCCTCGAGGAAGGCGAAACCCGCCTGCATGAACATCACGAGAATCGCGGCAACGACCACCCAGAGGGTGTTGGCCGCGAGCAGGAGGTTGGCGTTGCTCATGCGGCTTCCTCCAGTGACCTGCCGGTTCGGTTGTGAGTGACGTGGGCGACCGGCGTCGTCCAGACGAGCCCGTCGCCGCAGTCGTTGCCGCTGCGGGCGGCGTCCGCGATCGTGGCCGCGACCTCTCCGGCGACCGCGTCCTCGACGACGAAGGTGAGCAGAGCCTTGGGCAGGAAGCGCGACTCGAAGACCCGGCCACGGTACTCGTGCGTGATCCCGCGCTCGCGCCCGTGCCCGACCGCCTCGACGACCGTCACGCCCACATGACCCGTCTGCTCCTCGACGGCGTCGATCACGATCTCGACCCGCTCCCGGAGGACGACTGCCTCGACCTTCTTCATGCGATCACCTCGCTTCGCCGTTCCAGCAGAACCACGTCGCGCCAGACTCCGTGCAACCGTCCGATCCGCTCCTGCGTGCCGACGGCACGGAAACCGAATCGCCGGAGAAGCCTCCGGCTCGCCTCGTTCTCCGGGAAGACGCCGGTCTGGAGCGTCCAGATGCCGGCCCGCTCCGAGCTCTCGACGACCGCGGCCTGCAGCTCGGCGCCGACGCCCTCGCCGCGTGCCTCCTCGCCGACGTAGGCGCTGACTTCAGCGACGCCCGCGTAGCAGGCCCGCGGCGAGACCGGAGCGAGCGCGACCCAGCCGACCACCCGGCCGTCCTTCTGCGCCACGAACCGGTGCTCGGCGAGATGCGCCGCGTCCCACTGCTCCCAGCCCGGGACCTCCGTCTCGAAGGTCGCGTTTCCGGTCGCGATTCCCTCGGCGAAGATCCGCGAGACCTCCGGCCAGTCGTCAGGTCGGAGGTCTCGCACGTCCACGCTCAGCAGTCGTGGCGCAGGGAGCATCGGCTACGCCGCGAACGCGTCCTCGATCAGCGCCTGCGCGGTGGCCGACTCGATCGTCTGCAGGATCCGCCCGGTGATGCGGTACGGGTCCGCCAGCGAGTTGGGCCGCCGATCCTCGAGATAGCCGCGGTGGCCGTTGTCCACGAAGCTGTGCGGGATCCGGACCGACGCGCCGCGGTCGGCGACGCCGTGCGTGAAGTCGTCGATCGCCGCGGTCTCGTGGAGGCCGGTCAGGCGCAGGTGGTTCTCCGGGCCGTAGCAGCCGATGTGCTCGTCGCGCGCCTCCGAGAACGCGCTCATCAGCGCGGTGAAGTACTCCTCGCCGCCGACCTCGCGCATGTGCTTCGTCGAGAAGTTCGTGTGCAGCCCCGAGCCGTTCCAGTCGACGTCGGCACCGAGCGGCTTCGGATGGAAGTTGACGTCGACGCCGTAACGCTCGCAGAGGCGGAGCATCAGGTAGCGCCCGATCCAGAGCTCGTCGGCCGCGCGCTTTGCGCCCTTGCCGAAGATCTGGAACTCCCACTGGCCCTTCGCGACCTCGGCGTTCACGCCTTCGATCGCGATGCCGGCCTCGATGCAGAGGTCGATGTGCTCGTCCACGATCTGCCGCGCGACGTCGCCCACGTTCTTGAAGCCGACGCCCGTGTAGTACTCACCCTGCGGTGCGGGGAAACCCTCCTTCGGGAACCCGAGCGGCGAGCCGTCCCTGTACAGGAAGTACTCCTGCTCGAAGCCGAACCAGGCATCGGGATCGTCCGCGATCGCGGCGCGGCTGTTCGACGGATGCGGCGTTCCGTCGGGCAACAGCACCTCGCACATGACGAGGTGGCCGCGGTTGCGCGCGGGGTCGGGGAAAAGGGCGACGGGCTGGAGGAAGCAGTCCGAGCTCGAGCCGTCCGCCTGGCGTGTCGAGCTGCCGTCGAAGTTCCACAGCGGCAGCTGGTCGAGGGTGGGCTCCGTTCGAAGTCGACGATCTTCGTCTTGCTGCGCAGGTTCGGAACGGGCTCGTAGCCGTCGAGCCAGATGTACTCGAGCTTGAACTTCATCTTGCTCCCTCCCGGTTCTGGACTGACAGGTTTCGGACCAACAAAAAGGGCCCACGACTCTCTGGTCGTGAGGCCCCAATGCCTCTGCGCCCGCCTTCCGCGGCGAACGCTGGAGGCAACTTAGCGGACGCAGCCGGACGAAACGCAAGCTTGCGCCCGTCCGAGCGCCCAGGTACCCTCGATCGGCGATGTTGCTCCTCGGCTGACTCCGGTTTCTGCGCGCGCCGCCCCGTTGGGTGAGCGCGCCCTGTCCGTGTCCCGTCGAGTTGGAGCAACGATGAAAGCCCTGGAAGTCCACAACCTGCGCAAGGAGTTCACCCGCCGTGACGGCCGCGGCAAACGTCGCGTGGCCGCGCTCAGGGGCCTCGACTTCGAGATCGAGCGCGGCGAGTGCGTCGCCATCCTCGGGCCGAACGGCTCGGGCAAGTCCACCCTGGTCCGGCTGCTCTCGACGCTCTTGCTCCCCGACGGCGGAACGGCCACGCGTGTTCGGCCGCGACGCCTTCCGCGACACGAAGGCCGTGCGCCGGATGGTCAACCGAGTCTCCGTCGAGGCGAGCTTCTTCAAGAAGATGAGCGCGATCGAGAACCTGAGCTACGCGGCGCGCTTCTACGGACTGCGCCCGAACCAGACCAGGGACAAGATCCCCGAGATCCTCACCCGCGTCGGCTTCCCAGGCGACCGCCGCGACCGAGCCGATGGAGAACCTCTCACGCGGGATGCAGCAGAAGGTCGCGCTCGCCCGCGCGCTCCTGACCGCGCCGATCCTGCTCCTGCTGGACGAGCCGACGACCGGCCTCGACCCGCGCTCGAAGCAGGAGGTGCAGGAGTTCATCCGCCAGGTGCGGGCCGAGCACGACGCGACCGTCCTGCTCTGCACCCACGACCTGGCCGAGGCCGAGACGCTCGCCGACCGCGTCGGGATCCTCGACGACGGCAACCTGCTCTGCCTCGAGCCGGCCGACGAGCTGAAGGCGCGTTACAACGCGGAGACGCTCGAGGAGGCGTTCTTCGCCGCGAGCGGCCACGCCTTCGAGAACGGGGACGGAGCCGACATGAGAGCGATGAAGCCTCGCGCTGCGTCACGAGCTCGTCGGGCTCGGCGGCGTGATCGAGCGCAACATCTACCTCGTCAAGCGCTACATCTGGTGGGACGTCGCCTTCTTCCTCTGGACGGTCGCGAACACGCTCACGATCGTCTTCATCGCGAAGGGCATCCCGGCGGTGGGCGGCAAGATCGACGTCCAGACGCGTGACGACGATCCTGCTCGTCGGCGCGGTGATCTGGGCCTACCTCGGGATCATCTTCGAGATCCTCACCGAGACGGTCGCCTGGGAGCGCTGGGAGGGGACGATCGAGTACACGTTCATGGCGCCGCTCTCGCGGCCGGTGCACCTCTTCGGGATGGGCCTGTTCGCGGTCGTCTACGGCGTCGTGCGCGCGGTGCTGCTGTTCGGTGTCGTGGCGGCGTTCTTCACGCTGCACGTGCCGGACGCCGACTACGTGCGCGGCGCTCGTGCTGCTCGTGATCGCGTCGGTCTCGTTCATCGGGATCGGGATGATGACCGCCGTCCTGCCGCTGATCTCGCCCGAGAAGGGCACGCAGCTCGGGTTCGTCGCGCAGGGACTGCTGCTCGTCGTGTCCGGCGTCTACTACCCCGTCTCGGTGCTGCCGTCCTGGATGCAGCTGGTTGCCAAGATCTCGCCGGCGACCTATGCCCTCCGCGGCTGCCGGAACGCCATCCTCGAGGGCGCCGGGATCAGCGACCTCTGGCGCGACATCTGGCCGCTGCTCGTGATCGGCGCCGTCTCGGTGCCGCTCGGCCTCTGGGTCTTCCGTACCGGCGAGCGGTACGCGAAGAAGCACGGAAAGCTGAAGCGGTCGGGATGATCTCGATTCGCCCCTGCGAGACGGATGCGGACTACGAGGCGTGGCTGGCGGTCCGCCGCGCCGTCTTGCCGAACGAGCGCACGCCGAGCCTCCCCGAGCTGAAGGAGCGTCATCAAGCCCGGCGACCTGCACGTCCTCGCCGAGCTCGACGGGGAGCTTGCGGGCAGCGGGCTCGTGAACCGTTCGGATACCGGGAACGCGCACGTCGCGCCTCGTGTGCTCCCGCAGAGGCGTGGCCGTGGCGTCGGCACCGCCCTCCTGGAGCGCCTCGCGGCGCACGCGGTCGAGCGGGGATACACGCGCGCCGGCTCGCATGTCGCGGGCGACGACGAGCGTTCGATCGCGTTCGCGCACCGCTTCGGCTTCGGGGAGACACGGCGCGAGGTGCAGCAGGTGCTCGACGTGAGCGCCGTGGAGCCGCGAGAGGTCCAGGGCGTCGAGTTCGCTGTCGATCGAGGCGCGGCCCGATCTCCTCGAGGCCGCGTACCCGCTCGCGCAGGAGGGCTACGAGGACATGCCGATCGAGGGCCTCGACGTCCCGCTCGACGGCTGGCTCGCCGAGGAGGCGACGCTCCCTGCGGGCTCGTTTGCCGCGCTCGCCGGTGGCGAGGTCGTCGGCTACGCCGGGACTGCTGCGCTGGGCGGACGAGCCGACGAAGGCGGAGCACGGCCTCACCGTCGTTCGCCGCGACTGGCGCCGGCGTGGGCTCGCTTCCGCGCTGAAGGAGCGCCAGATCGCGTGGGCCGCCGCGAACGGCCTCCGCCGCCTCGTGACCTACACGCAGACCGGCAACGAGAACATGCAGGCCGTCAACGCGCGGCTCGGGTACGTCACCACGGATGTGACCGTCGCCTTCTCGCGGAGCCTGCCGCTGTGAAAGAGCTGCCGGACTGGTTCGCCGGCCCGGTCGCGGAGCGCTACGACGCGACGCTCGGCGACCGGGGCGATCCCGCCGGTCGTCGCGGCGACCGTCGACTTCCTCGCCGGGCTCGCCGGCGACGGCGCCGCGCTCGAGCTAGGGATCGGCACCGGCCGGATCGCGTTGCCGCTCGCCGCCCGCGGCGTGCCCGTGCAGGGGATCGACCTCTCGCCCGACATGGTCGCGCAGCTGCGCGCCAAGGAGGGCGGGGCCGAGATCCCCGTCACGATCGGCGATTTCGCGACGACGAGGGTCGACGGGACGTACTCGCTCGTCTACATCGTCTTCAACACGATCAACAACCTGACGACGCAGGACGCGCAGGTCGCGTGCTTCGAGAACGCGTCGGCGCACCTCCAGCCCGGCGGCTGCTTCGTCGTCGAGGTCGGCGTCCCGGCCGGCCGCCGCTGAGCGTCTTCGACCTGAGGAGACGCACGTCGGCGTGGACGAGTACGACGCCGCGACGCAGCGGCTGCGTCTCGCACCACTTCACGCTCGTCGACGGGCGAGTGGCGTGCGTTTCTCGATCCCGTTTCGCTCGGTCTGTCCGTCCGAGCTCGACCTGATGGCCCGCCTCGCCGGCATGCGGCTGCGCGAGCGCTGGAGCGGCTGGGAGCGCGAGCCGTTCACGAGCGAGAGCGCGAGGCACGTCTCGGTCTGGGAGAAGGCGTGACGCTCGACGAGCGCAGACGGACGGTGCAGGCCGGCTACGACTCATTGTCGCCGCGGTTCGCCGACTGGATGGAGGCGGTCGAGGGCGATCCCTGGGAGCGCTTCGTCGCCGAGCTCGGGGCGCGGCTCGAGGACGGCGCGCGCGTGCTCGACCTCGGCTGCGGGGCCGGCGTGCCCAAGACGAGCCGGCTGGCCGAGCGGTTCGACGTGCTCGGGGTCGACCTTTCGGAAGAACAGGTCCGGCGAGCGCGCGAGAACGTCCCGCAGGCGAGCTTCGTCCAGGGCGACCTCGCGGCGCTCGACTTCCCCGACGGCACGTTCGACGCGGTCACCGCCTTCTACTCGCTCACGCACGTCCCCCGCGAAGAGCACGCCGTCCTGTTCGCGCGTATCGCGTGTTGGCTCCGGGCCGGTGGCCACTTCCTGGCCACGCACGGTGCCAAGGTGAGCGATGACTGGACCGGCGACTGGCTCGGCGTCGAGATGTTCTTCTCGAGCCACGACGCGGACACGAACCGGCGGCTGCTCCATGAGGCGGGCTTCACGCTGCTGATCGACGAGCTCGTGACCATGAGGGAGCCCGAGCCGCAGGGCGACGCGACGTTCCTCTGGGTGCTCGCGCAGACATGAAGCGCGCCGACCCCACCCGGCTCTACTACTCGCTCGAGTTCCTGCTCGCGATGCCCACCTGGGTCGCGATGGCCGTGTACCTCGTGAGCGTGCTCCATTTCTCGCCGCTGCAGCTCGTGCTGATGGGGACGGCGATGGAGGCCGCGGTCTTCCTGTTCGAGATGCCGACCGGCGTCGTCGCCGACACGTACAGCAGGCGGCTGTCGCTGATCGTCGGCTACCTCGGGATCGGCGTCGCGTGGATGCTCGTCGGTGTCTTCTCGTCGGCCTGGGCGATCATCGCGCTCTGGGCGGTCTGGGGGATCTCGTACACGTTCACGAGCGGCGCCTACCAGGCCTGGATCACGGACGAGATCGGGGTCGAGAAGGTGGGGCGCGTCTTCCTCAAGGGGCAGCGGATCAGCTACGCGGGCGCGCTCGTCGGGCTCGTCGCGCAGGTCGGATCGGCGTGGTACTCGCTCAGGGCGGCGTGATCGCGGGCGGCGCGGTCACTGTCGCTCTGCGGCGCTGCTCTGCATCTTCGTGATGCCCGAGACGGGCTTCCGCCGACGCCCGCGCGCCGAGCGCGGCTTCGGCGCTCGCCGAGATGCGCTCGACCGCCGGTCGCGCGGCGCCCGCTTCGCCTGGGCGGCGCCGGTGATCCTGCTGCTGGTCGGCGTCGAGCTGTTCATGGGCATGTCCAGCGAGGCGTTCGACCGGCTCAAGGAAGCGCACTTCCTGCGCGACGTCGGGCTGCCGGCGGTCGGCCAGCTCGACCCGGTCGTCTGGTTCGGGATCTTCTCGCTCGCCGGGATGGTGCTCGCGTTCCTCGGGACTGGGCGGCTGATCAAGCGTTCGAGCGCGGAGGACGCCAGGTGGTGACGAGCTCGCTCTTCACGCTGACGGCGATGGAGATGGTCGCGATGCTCGCGTTCGCGCTGACCGGCTCGACCTGGCTCGCGATCGCCGCGCTGCTCGGGGTCTTCTTCGCCCGCAACCTCGCCGGGCCGCTCTACTCGATCTGGCTGAACGAGCAGATCACCGACTCGAGCGTGCGGGCGACGGTGCTCTCGATCAGCGGCCAGGCAAACGCGATCGGCCAGGCTGGCGGCGGGCCCGTGCTCGGCGTGATCGGCAACGTCTGGGGGATTCGCAGCGCGCTGCGGTCGGCGCGGTCGCGATCGCGCCTGCGCTCGGGCTCTACGGCGGCGCGTCGCCCACGAAGGCAGCGAGCCCGAGCTGGAGGAGCTGCCGGTCGCCGATCACCTGCCTGCGTGAAGCAACCGCCGCCCGCCGTGCTCAGCGCATTCGCGGTTCGGCACGAGCCTTTGGCGCTCGCCGGCGGGCAGGGAACGAGCTGGCGTGCCGGCGACACGGTCCTGAAGCCGCTCGACATGTCTCCCGAGGAGCTCGAGTGGCAGGCGCACGTCCTCGAAGCGGTCGCTTTCCGAGGCGTGCGTACCCCTCGACCCGTGCGAGCCGAAGGCGGCTCGCTGATCCACGAGGGCTGGTGCGCGTGGGAGTACCTCGAGGGCCGAGCGGAAGACAATCGCTGGGGTGAGGTGCTTCGGGCGGGCGAGTGCTTCCACAGGGCGTTGCAGAACGTGCCGCGCCCGTCCTTCCTCGACGCACGCTCTCATCCATGGGCGATTGCCGATCGCGTCGCCTGGGGCGCGCTTCCTCTCGAGGACTATGCCGTCGTGAAGCATCTGACGCGCCTCGCCAACCTGCTTCGGCCGCTTGATCTTCCGAGCCAGGTGATCCACGGCGATCTCACCCAGAACGTCCTCTTCGCCCACGCGCTCCTGCCGGCTGTGATCGACTTCTCGCCCTACTGGCGCCCTGCGGGATTCGGCGCCGCGGTCGTGGTGGCCGATGCGGTCGGCATGGAGTTGTCGGACGAGACGATCCTCGCGGAGGTTGCGCACGTCGACCAGTTCCCCCAGCTGTTCGTGCGAGCGGTCATCTACCGAGCCGTGACCGACCGGCTCTTCCGGCTGGACGAGCCCATCCGTCCCGACGAGTCCGATCCTTACCTGCGACTCGTGGAGCTCGCGGAAAGGCTGGTTGCTGCGGGTGAGTGGTAGAGTGAGCGCGTTCGTAGGCGATGAGGCCTCGGGCGCGGAAGCGTCCGGGGCTTTTGTGTTTGAAGGGAGGAACGAGCGTGGCGCAGGTCGAGAGCAAGCCGAGGGCGACGAGCGATCCGGGGGCGCGCAAGGAGGTGCTCGAGCGGATCTACGAGGAGGGGATCGAGTTCCTGCTCCTCTGGTTCACGGACATCGAAGGCCACCTGAAGAGCTTCGCGGTCACGCCGAGCGAGATGGAGGCGGCGCTGGACGACGGGATGGGCTTCGACGGCTCGTCGATCACCGGCTTCAACGCGATCGAGGAGTCGGACATGGTCGCGATCCCCGACCCGGAGACGTTCACGCCGATGCCGTGGAAGGAGGGCGAGACGAAGGTCGGGCGGATGATCTGCGACGTCGTCACGCCGGACGGGCAGCCCTACGAGGGCGACCCGCGCTACGTCCTGCGTCGCGCGCTGGACCGGATGCGCGAGCTCGGCTTCGACACTTTCAACGTCGGGCCCGAGCTCGAGTACTTCCTCTTCCGCGACGACAAGGGCACAGAGACGCTCGACGAGGGCGGCTACTTCGCCATGACGACGATGGACGCGGCGAGCGAGCTCCGCCAGGAGACGGTGCGGGCGCTCGAGTCGGTCGGGATCCCGATCGAGTACGTCCACCACGAGGTCGGCCCGTCCCAGCACGAGATCGACATGCGCTACGCGCCCGCGCTGACGATGGCCGACCACACGGTCACCTACCGGCTGATCGTGAAGGAGATCGCGAAGAAGGCGGGCTTCCACGCGACCTTCATGCCGAAGCCGATCTTCGGCGAGAACGGCTCGGGCATGCACACGCACCAGTCGCTCTTCACTGACGGCCGGAACGCCTTCTTCGACGGCGACGACGAGTGGCACCTCTCCGACGCGGGCAAGGCGTTCATCGCCGGCCAGCTCCGCCACGCGCGCGAGATCTCGGCCGTGTTCGCCCAGTGGGTCAACTCGTACAAGCGGCTCGTGCCGGGCTACGAGGCGCCGGTCTACGTCGCGTGGTCGCGACGCAACCGGTCGGCGCTGATCCGGATCCCGCTCTACAAGCCGGGCTCGGAGCAGGCGACCCGCGCGGAGATCCGCTGCCCCGATCCGGCGTGCAACCCGTACCTCACCTTCGCGACGCTGCTGCACGCGGGGCTCGAGGGAATCGAGCGCGGCTACGAGCTGCCGGAGCCGATGGAGACGAACCTCTACCACCTCACGCCCGAGCAGCGGCGCGAGCGCGGGATCGTCTCGCTGCCGGAGACGCTCGGGCGAGGCGATCGACGCGCTCGCCGGCTCCGAGCTCGCGCGCAAGGCGCTCGGCCCGCACATCTTCGACCGCTACGTCGAGCTCAAGCGCAAGGAGTGGGACGATTACCGCGTGCAGCTCACCGACTGGGAGCGCGACGCGTTACCTGTCCGTGTTGTGAGACAATCGACGCCAGGTCTCGCGGCCTCTGCGGCTGACGGGATCTTCTGACGGCCGACTGCGAGCTGCTGGGTTTCCCGCAGCTCGTGGTCGTTGTTAGGAGGGCTTGACGAAACCCAGTCTGTGCCGTCGCGCCGCGCGCTGCCCGCCCCCGAGGCCGCGCCCCCTCCCCCCCCCCCCCCCCGACGACGAGCGGGGTTCCGCCAAGCCCTCCTAGAGGAAGCTTCGGAGCGACTCGCGCTCGACGCTGAGCCCGACGACGCCGCTCGCGCGGTCGATCTCGTCGATCGCGTCGGCGGGCACCATGCGGCGCCGGCGGGTGAATCCGTTGCGCACGGAGAGCGCGTCCGGCATCTCCGGCCGCGTTCCGTACATCGCGCACTCGACCCGGCCGACCAGACGGCCCTGCGCGTCGGCCACGAGATAGCCGGGCGTCTGGAGAAGCGCTGAGGCCGGTACCGACATTCGGCCTGACGCTACCCGGGCGCTGCAAGCGCAATCTGCGGAGGCGGTAAAAGTTTTGTAAGCGGTCAGGGTCTCCAGACCATCAGGACGAGGATCGCGAGGATCGCTGCGCCGCTGCCGTAGCTGAGGATCAGCGAGAGCCGGTCGCGCAGGCGGGCCTGGAGCTCGGGGCTCGGCGCGTCGCTTCCGCCGCGAGCTGCTCGGCGAGCTCGCGGGTCTTGCGGTCGCGGCGGCCGCCGACGGCCCCGAGGACGAGCGCCGCCGATCCAGAGCGCGAGGGAAGCGCCGATCCAGCCGTCGCCGAAGTCGTAGCCGCTCTCGTGAACGAGCCAGAGCCCGAAGGCGAGCGTGACGAGCCATGCCGAGCATGATCAGGACGACCGAGACGCGGATCAGCCCGAGCAGGAGCGCGATCTCGGACGGCCGCTCGGCGCCTCAGCGCCGCACGGTTCAGGACGACAGCGAGCAGCGCGCCGGCCAGCACGCAGAAGGCGCCGCCGACGTGGATCAGGAGCAGCCAGTCGTGCCGGGACAAGGGCGGCGCTATCTTGGCACGGTGGACGAGACCGGGCGTCATCTCCGCCTGCTGACCGAGACGATCGCCGCGGTCAACTCGACGCTCGATCTCGAGGAGGTGCTCTCGCTCGTCGCGAGCAAGGTCGCGGACGCGCTCGGGGCCGACGCGTGCTTCGTCTACCTCTACGACGAGCAGGCTCGGCGAGCTGGTGCTGCGCGCGACCCACGGGACGCGGGTCGAGGAGATGACCGGCCGGCCGCGGATGCGTCCCGGCGAGGGGATCACAGGGTCGGCCGCGGCGGCCCGGGAGCCCGTGATGATCCCGGCGCAGGCTCACCTCGACGAGCGCTTCAAGGCCTTTCCGAACCTGCCGGAGGACGAGTACGAGTCGATTCTCGCGGTGCCGATCCTGGCGCGCGAGAAGCTGGCCGGCGCGCTGAACGTGCGGACGCGCGAGCCGCGGGAGTTCTCCGCGGCCGAGATCGAGCTGCTGCTCGCGATCGCGGCCCAGGTCGCGCAGACGATCGAGCACGCGAAGCTCTACGCCGACGCGCAGGCGCGGGTCTCGGAGCTCGAGGCGCTGGCGCGGATCTCGGAGGCGGTCTCGGAGTCGCTCTACCTCGAGGAGTCTCTCGAGGCGATCGTGGAGACGACGATCGAGGCCGTCGGCGCGACCGGCGCCGCGCTCGTGCTCGAGGAGGGCGACGTCGTCAAGCCGGAGGGGCGGGCCGGGGAGCACGCGATCCGCGTGCCGTTGCGCTGGAAGCGGCGCCAGGTCGGAGAGCTCGTCTGCGATCGCGACACGCCGTTCACCGAGGAGGAGTAGGCGCTGCTCGGCTCGATCGCGAACCAGGCCGCGGTCGCTCTGGAACACGGGCGCGCGGTGATGCGCGGCGTGCTCGCCCAGGAGATCCACCATCGGGTCAAGAACAACCTCCAGACGGTCGCGTCGCTGCTGCGCCTGCAGGCGCGGACGGACGGCGTCGACGCCCGCAAGGCGCTGGATGACTCCGTCAACCGCATCCTCGCGATCGCGGCCGTGCACGAGGTGCTGACGGAGCAGCGGGAAGAGGATGTCGAGCTCGCGGACCTGCTCGATCGCTTGCGCGCGATGCTCGTGCAGGGCCTCGGCGCGGCGAAGAGCGGCCGGTGCCTCGCTCGAGCCGGTCTCGATCTCCGGGAACCGCGCGACGGCGCTGGCGCTCGTCTTCTCGGAGCTGTTCCAGAACGCTCTCGAGCACGGGGGCGAGACGGTTCGCGTCGATCTGATGCGGCGTGACGGCGAGGTCGTGCTCGCGATCGCGGACGACGGAGGCGGGGTCGACGGTGAGCCGGTGTCAGGCACGGGGCTGTCGATCGTGCGCGCACTGGTCGAGGAAGAGCTCGGTGGCCGGCTGTCGCTCGAATCGAACGGTGGGCTCCGGGCGCAGGTCGTGTTTCCGGCCTAGCCGGTGTTGCAGGAGACCTGGCGTCGCTCGAAGACCGCAACGTGCCAAAGTCGGCCCGAGTGCTCGTGCACCGGCGCGAACCCCGAGCGCTCAGCTGCGTCGAGGATGCGGCTGTGCGGGTGCACGAACGACTCGAATCGGTACACGAGCCGGAACCAGGCATCGACGGCATACCACCCGGCCCGGATCCACCAGGTATCCCGCGGGAAGCTCAGAGCGAGCAGCCGGCGGGCGTGGTGGGCCGCAGCGCCGACGAGCGACTCCGGGTCCGGGTAGCAGCACACCACGCGGTGCATGACAACCAGGTCTGCCGGCACGAGCTCGTCTTCGATTTCCACGAAGTCGCCGTGCCGCCGCGAGATGCGGCCTTCGAACCCAGTCTCCGCGAGCAGATCCGCTGCCGCCCCGTCGTACTCCTCCGAGAGCTCGACCACCGTTGCCTCTCGTGCTCCGGCCTTGAGCAGCTCGATGTCGATCGCGCCGACGCCGCCGCCGATCTCGAGCACCGTTGCGCCGGACACCCCACGCTCCGTCAACCGGTCGACGATCAGGCGAGCGGTCTCGTCGAGGCCCTTCCGCCGGTAACGGCGTGCATCGCGCTTCGCCAGCCGCTCGCTGAAGACCCTCCGGTAGCGGGGAGCACAACAGGCGCTCATGGTGCGAAGTCTACGATCCGCGCGTGCGGATCCTCGTCGCCGAGGACGAGACGATCATCCGGCTCGACCTGCGGGACGCTGCTCGAGCGCGCCGGGTTCGAGGTCTGCGCCGAGGCGCGGGACGGGGTCGAGGCGGTCGAGCTCGCGCGCTCCGAGCAGCCCGACCTCGCCGTGCTCGACGTCAAGATGCCGCGGCTCGACGGGATCGAGGCGGCGCGGCGGATCCTCGACGAGCGGCCGATCCCGATCGTGATGCTGACCGCCTACGGCCAGGACGAGCTGGTCTCACGCGCGCTCGAGGCCGGCGTCTTCGGCTACCTCGTCAAGCCGTTCCGCGAGCAGGACCTCCTGCCGGCGATCCGCACGGCGCGCGCGCGGCACGAGGAGCTGGCCGCGCTACGCGAGCAGGCCGACTCGCTCGCCGAGGCGCTCGCCTCGCGCAAGGCGATCGAGCGGGCGAAGGGGCTGCTGATGGAGCGCGAGAGCCTGAGCGAGCAGGAGGCGTTCGCCCGCCTGCGCAAGGCGAGCCAGCTCTCCGGCCGCCCGATGCGCGTCGTCGCCGAGGCGCTGATCGCGACCTTGCGGCGAAGCCCGGCTAGCGTGAGCGCTCGAAGAGCTCCTCCCACGGGTAAGCAGCGACTGGAGCTCGTGCGCGCGACCCGGTGCGCGGCGACCGTGTCGACGTCCGCCCAGTCCTCGGCCAGGCGGCGCTCGAGCTCGGCGACCTGCTCCTCGCGCGACGAGATCTCAGCTTCGATCTGCTCGAGCGCGTTCGGGCGCGCGGATTCGCCGGGGCGGCGACCGCGCGCTTTCGCCTTGCCGGCATGGGCTGTTCCGCGACCGGCGGCGCCTCCGCCTCGGCCTGCGACGTGTAGTACTCGGCCCAGCCGCCCTCGTAGGAGCGAACCGTCTCGCCCTCGATCGCCAGCAGGCGGGTCGCGACCGCGTCGAGGAGGGCGCGGTCGTGCGAGACGAGTAGCAGCGTCCCGGGGAACGCGTCGAGCGCCGCCTCCAGCGCCTCCCGGCTCTCCAGGTCGAGGTGGTTGGTCGGCTCGTCGAGGACGAGGAAGATTCGCCCCGGACGCGACGACCAGCGCGAGCGCGAGCCGTCGCCGCTCGCCGCCGGAGAGCGACGACGACGGGCTTCTCGTGCGCCTCCCAGCCCGAGAAGAGAAACCGGCCCAGGAGCGACTGCGCCTGCGGCGGCTCGGGAGGCCGGTCGCACGCTGCGCGCAGTCGAGCACGCTGCCGCGCTCGTCGAGCTCGACCTCGTGCTGCGAGAAGTACGGCGGCCTCGACGCCGTAGCCCGAGCCTGACGGAGCCCGCGACCTGCTCACGAGTTGCGAGGATCGTCTCCAGCAGCGTCGTCTTCCCGGAGCCGTTCGGCCCGACGAGGCCGACGTGCTCGCCCCGCTCGACCGCGAACGAGCGTTGCGCAAGAGCTCCTTCTCTCCCGCGGAGACCTCCGAGCCCTTCGCCTCGACCACCGTGCGGCCGCTGCGGCTCGGCTTGAAGAAGTCGAACCCGAGCGACTTGCTCCGGCGCGTGAGCAGCTCGAACTCTCCGGAGGCCTGGGCGCGCTCGCGTCTGGAGCCGGCCGATCTGCGTCAGCTTCGCCTGCGCCTGCTTGGCCTTGCTCTTCTTGTACCGGAACCGCTCGACGAAGCGCTCGAGCCGCGCGATGTCCACGCCGACGCGCTCGGCCGTCCTCGCCGCCGCGGCGGCACGGGCCGCCTTCTCCCGCCGCCACGCATGCCAGGGGCCGGGAAGAAGAGCGACCGGCCGGCCTCGAGCTCGAGCACCGCCGTCGTGACGGCTTCGAGGAACCAGCGGTCGTGCGCGACGAGGATCACCGCCGCGTCGAGCGACTGGAGCTCCTGCTCGAGCCATTCGAGGTTCTCGACGTCGAGGTGGTTCGTCGGCTCGTCGAGCAGGAGCAGATCGGGGTCTCCGGCGAGCGCCCGCGCGAGGGAGGCGCGCGTCAGCTCGCCTCCCGAGAACGTGTCGAGCGGGCGGTCGAGCTCGCCCTCGCCGAAGCCGAGGCCGCGCAACACCCGCACGGCGCGCTCGCCGCCAGTCGTATCCGCCGGCGTGCTCGAGCCGCCCCTGTGCCTCGGAGTACCGGCGGAGGGTCGCCGGGCCGTGGTCGCCTGCCGCCATCGCACGCTCGAGCGAATGGAGCTCCTCCTCGGTCGCGAGCAGGTCGGCGGCTCCCGAGAGCGCGTACTCGCGCAGGCTCAGCCCGTGCTGGAGAGGAGGCCGCTGGTCGTGCAGCGCGAGCCGCGTTCCCTTCGCGAACACCACCTCGCCGCCGTGCACCTCGGTCTCGCCGGCGAGCATGCGGAGCAGGGTCGTCTTGCCGGCGCCGTTCGGCCCGGAGAGCGAGAGCCGGTCACGCCGCTCGACTGAGAACGAGACGCCCTCGAAGAGCAGCGAGCCCGCGATCTCCTTGCGGAGGTTGGAGGCGATGACGACCGCCATGGAGCAAGCCTAGCCCCGAGCCGAAGCCGAGTAACGGGCCGTTACGAGCGCTCTACCGCGTGGCCAGCGGGGCGCCCACGAGCGAGCGGGCGGCTTCTGCGATGTGGCCGGCGTCGATCCCGGCCGCGGCGAGCAGCTCGGCCGGCTTGCCCGAGCCGGGCATCTCGCGTACGGCCAGCCGGACGACGCGAGGCGGGGACTCGCCGTCGGAGAGCGCCTCCAAAACCGCGTCGCCGATTCCGCCCTCGGGCCAGTGGTCCTCCACGGTCAGCACGCGTCCCTCGGTGGCCTCTGCCGCTGCGCGAAGGGTCTCGCCGTCCACCGGCTTCACCGAGTAGAGGTCGATCACACGCGCGGAGATCCCGTCCTCGGCGAGCGCATCCGCCGCCTTCAGCGCCTCGTGCAGGGTGATTCCCGCGCCGACGATCGTCACGTCGTCACCGTCGCGCACCACGCACGAGCCGCCGATCGGGAACTCCTCCCCCGCGCCGTAGAGCACCGGCGTCGCCGCCCGGGTCGTACGCATGAAGACGATCCCTTCCCGGTCGGCCATCTGCTCGACGAGCTTCGCGGTCTGGTTCGGGTCGCACGGGTAGAGCACCGTCGAGCCGTGGACGGCGCGCATCATCGCGAGATCCTCGAGCGCCATCTGCGACGGACCGTCCTCGCCGATCGAGACGCCGGCATGCGAGCCGCAGAGCCGGATGTTCGCCCTGCTGATCGCGGCCATGCGGATGAAGTCGTACGCGCGCGAGAAGAAGGCGGCGAAGGAGGAGGCGAACGGCACCCAGCCCCGCACCTGCAGGCCGACCGCGGCGGCGACGAGCTGCTGCTCGGCGATGTACATCTCGAAGTACCGGTCCGGGTGAGCCTCGGCGAAGATCTCCGCGTAGGTCGAGTTGTTGACCTCCCCGTCGAGCGCGACGACGTCGCCGCGGGCAGAGCCGAGCGCCGCCAGAGCGTCCCCGTAGGCGCGGCGGGTCGCGACCTCCTCGCCCTCCACCCAGCTCGGTAGCTCGAGCGAGCCGGACGTCTCGAAGCTGTGCGGTTCGGTCGCGCGATCCGGGGCCGCGACGTCGACGACGATGTTCCGAACGCCGCCGAGCTCCTCGATCGCCTCGTCGGGATCGTCCAGCGCCTTGCCGTGCCAGCCGGGCTTGTTCTCGACCGCCTTGACGCCCTTGCCCTTGACCGTCTTTGCGACGACCACGGTCGGTTTGCCGTCCGTCGCGAGCGCCTCGGCGTAGGCGCGGTCGACCGCCTCGACGTCGTGGCCGTCCATCTCGATCGTGTGCCAGCCGAACGCCCGGGCGCGCGTTGCGTAGGAGTCGAGGTCCCAGCCGTGCATCGTCTCGCCGCGCTGGCCGAGGCGATTGACGTCGATGATCGCCGATCAGGTTGTCGAGCCCGTAGAAGGCCGCGTGCTCGAACGCCTCCCACATCGACCCTTCCGCGATCTCGCTGTCTCCGCAGAGCACCCAGACGCGGTACGGCAGCCGGTCGAGCTTCTTGCCGGCGAGCGCGATCCCGACGCCGTACGGCAGACCCTGCCCGAGCGAGCCGGTGGCGACGTCGACCCAGGGGATCTCCGGAGTCGGATGCCCCTGCAGCCTGCTGCCGAAGGCGCGGAACGTCAGGAGCTCCTGCTCGTCGATCGCGCCGGCGGCCCGGTACATCGAGTAGAGCAGCGGCGAGGCGTGGCCCTTGGAAAAGACGAGGTGGTCGTTGTGCGGGTCGTCCGGCGCGTCGAAGTCGTAGTGGAGGTACTTCGCGAGCAGCACCGCCATCAGGTCGGCGGCGGACATCGAGGAGGTCGGGTGGCCGGACTTGGTCACGGCCGCGGCGCGGATCGAGTCGACGCGCAGCTGCTGTCCCAGCTCACGCCAGAGCTCAGGGCCTTCCATGCGGGTAACGTAACGGTCCTATGCGAGTCGCGGTCGCCTTCGACCACCGCGGCGTCAAGCTGCGGGAGCGGCTGCTGGAGGAGCTGGCGTCGCTCGGCCACGAGGCCGTCGATCTCGGCACCGACAAGCCGGAGCCGCGGATCGACTATCCCGACAAGGCACGCGAGGTGGGCGAGGCGATCCGGGGCGGCGACGCCGAGCGCGCCGTGCTCGTCTGCGGGTCGGGCGTGGGCGCGTCGGTCGCCGTCAACAAGCTCGCCGGGATCCGCGCCGCCGTCTGCCACGACATCTATTCGGCGCACCAGGGCGTAGAGCACGACGACATGAACGTCCTCTGCCTCGGCTCCGAGGTGATCGGAGCGGAACTGGCCGCCGAGCTCGTCCGCGCCTTCGTCGGCGGCGCGGTTCGACGGCGGCGAGCGCTACGTGCGGAGACTTGAGAAGATCGAGGAGATGGAAGGGGAGCGAACATATGGCTAGTTCACGTCTGCAGCAGCTGTCCGAGCTCGGCCAGAGCGTCTGGATCGACTACCTCTCGCGCCGGCTGATCCAGTCGGGCGAGCTCGAGCGCCTGTCGCGCGAGCACGCCGTCGTCGGCGTGACCTCGAACCCGACGATCTTCCAGAAGGCCCTGGTCGAGGGCGACGCCTACGACGAGCAGCTCCGCGACG
The DNA here is from genome assembly GCA_963779895.1 of uncultured Actinomycetes bacterium. GTDB lineage: Bacteria > Actinomycetota > Thermoleophilia > Gaiellales > Gaiellaceae > AC-32. Next base: position 261,252 of record CAWAAD010000003.1, read on the forward strand.
TGCTCGCGCGCCAGGACGACGCGAAGGAGGTCTTCCTCGAGCTCGCGGTCAAGGACGTCCAGGACGCCTGCGACCTGCTGCGCTCGGTCTGGGACGGCGGTCAAGGGAAGGACGGGTACGTCTCGATCGAGGTCGACCCGAACCTCGCCTCCGACACCGACGCGACGATCGACGAGGCGCAGCGGCTGCACGAGCTTGTCGACCGCCCGAACTGCTTCGTCAAGATCCCGGCCACGAAGGCGGGGCTGCCCGCGATCGAGGAGATGATCGCCCGCGGGCGGAACATCAACGTGACGCTGATCTTCTCGCTCGAGCGCTACGCCGAGGTGGTCGAGGCCTACCTGCGCGGGCTCGAGCGGCTGGTCGAGAGCGGTGGCGATCTGGCCAAGGTCGCATCGGTCGCCAGCTTCTTCGTCTCGCGCGTCGACACGGAGGCGGACCGGCGGCTCGACGAGGCGGGCGCCCCCGATGAGCTCAAGGGCAAGCTCGCGGTCGCGAACGCGAAGCTCGCGTACCAGCGCTACAAGGAGTTCCACTCCGGCGGGCGCTGGGAGAAGCTCAGCTCCCACGGCGCGACCAAGCAGCGCTGTCTGTGGGCCTCGACGTCCACCAAGAACCCCGACTTACCGCGACGTCCTCTACGTCGAGGAGCTGATCGGCCCCGAGACGGTCGACACGATGCCCGAGGAGACGATCGAGGCCTTCGAGGACCACGGCGAGGTAGCGCTCACGCTCGAGCGCGACGTGGATGGGGCAAAGCGCGTGTTCGAGCGGGTCAAGGAAGCCGGTGTCGACTACGACGACGTGGTTGCGGTGCTCGAGCAGGAGGGCGTGCAGAAGTTCTCCGACTCGTTCTCGGAGCTGCTCGACGGCATCCGCGCCAAGCGCGGCGAGCTCGTCTCCGCCTGAGGATCAGGCTCGTGGAGCTGCACTCGGAGGTTGCCGGCGAAGGCCCGGCGGTCGCGCTCCTGCACGAAGGGATCTGTGACAGCCGCATGTGGGATTCGCAATGGGAGACGTTCGCCCGCTCGCACCGCGTGCTCCGCTTCGACTTCCGCGGGTTCGGCGAGTCGCCGCTCGAGGAGGGCGCGTTCTCCAATGCTCGTGACACGATCGAGCTGCTCGACCGGCACAGGTTCGAACGGTTCGCGCTCGTGGGCGTGTCGCTCGGCGGCCGGGTGGCGATCGAGGTCGCGCTCGCGGCTCCGGAGCGGGTCTCGGCTCTCGTCCTCGTCGGCTCGGGCCTCCCGGGCCACGACTGGAACGACGAGATGAAGGCGGCGTGGGACGAGGAGGAGACTGCCCTGCGCGCCGGAGATGTCGACGCTGCGGTCGAGGTCACGCTGCGAACCTGGGTCGACGGGCCGAGGCGAAAGCCGGGCGATGTCGATCCGCAGGTGCGGGCACGCGTCGCCGAGATGCAGCGGCGCGCGATCGAGCTGCAGCTGCCGTTCGAGGAGTCGGCCCAGGAGCAGCTTCTCGTCGAGGACGTCGCGGACCGGCTCGGCGAAATCGAAACGCCGACGCTGGTTCTCGTCGGGGAGGAGGACGTGCCCGACATCCACGCCATTTCCGACCGTCTTGCCCGCGAGATCCCCAACGCCCGCTTGGAGACGATCGCGAACACGGCGCACGTCCCGAGCATGGAGCGTCCGGAGGAGTTCGACCGGCTCGTGCTCGGCTTCCTGGAGTCCGTGTGAGCACGGTCGCGCCTGCCGAGCTGGTCGAGAGGATCTGGGCTCGCGACGCCACGCTGTGGACGGGTGCGGACGAGGCGAAGTGGCTCGGCTGGCTCGACGAGCCGATGCGGATGCGGGGCCGAATCGGCGACCTGCTCCGGTTCGCCGAGGACGTCGCCGCGCCTGGAGTCATCGACACGTTCGTGCTCCTCGGGATGGGCGGCTCGAGCCTCGCGCCGCACGTCCTCAAGCAGACGTTCGAGGCGCGCGGCTTCCACGTCCTCGACACGACGCATCCGGCGATGATCCGGCACGCGACCGAGCTGCTCGACTTCGAGCGCACGCTCTTCATCGCCTCCTCGAAGTCGGGGACGACCCTCGAGACGCGCTGCCACCTCGACTACTTCTGGGACAAGGCCGGCGAGCGCGGGGAGCGATTCGTAGCGATCACCGACCCCGGCTCGGAGCTCGAGGCTCTGGCCCGTGAGCGCGGTTTCCTGGCCGTCTTCGAGGGCGAGCCGACGATCGGCGGCCGCTACTCCGCGCTCTCGGCGTTCGGCATGGTTCCCGCGGTGCTGATGGGCATCGACCTGGAGCGGCTGTTGGAGCGCGTGGACGAGATGGTCGAGGCCTGCCACGGCGAGGCCGGCAACCCGGGCCTCGAGCTCGGCCTCGAGCTCGGGCAAGGCTGGCAGGACGGCCGCGACAAGGTGACGATCAACCCGAACCACGGGCGACTTCGGCCTCTGGGCCGAGCAGCTGCTCGCGGAGTCGACCGGAAAGGAGGAGCAAGGGCCTCGTCCCCGCTCCGGGCGAGTCGCCGGAAGGGCCCGACCGGCAGGCGCCGGACGTGCGGCTGCCGGGCCCGTACGAGCTCGGCCAGGAGTTCTTCCGCTGGGAGTTCGCGACCGCCGTCGCCGGCTCGATCCTCGGAATCAACCCCTTCGACCAGCCGAACGTGCAGGCGGCCAAGGACAGGACGAGCGAGGTGCTCGCGACCGGCAGGGAGCCGGACGTCGAGCCGCGCGGCTCGCTCGACGAGCTGCTCGCGCAGGCACAGCCGGGCGATTACGTCGCGATCCAGGCGTTCATCGACCCGGCGCGTGAGCAGGAGCTCGAGCCGCTGATCGAGCGCGCGCGGGAGACAGGTTGCGTCGTGACGCACGGCCTCGGGCCGCGCTACCTGCACTCGACCGGGCAGCTGCACAAGGGCGGGCCGAACACCGGGCTCTTCGTCCAGGTGGTCGACGACCCCGGCGACGAGGTCTCGATTCCGGGTAAGAAGTTCGGCTTCCGGCGCCTGATCCGGGCCCAGGCCGCCGGCGACCTCGCCTCGCTCGAGGAGCGCGGCCGCCGCATCGTTCGCGTCAGATTGGAGGAGCTCTAGTGCAACTCGGAATGGTCGGCCTCGGCCGGATGGGCGGGAACATGACGAAGCGGCTCGCCGGCGCGGGGCATGACGTCAAGACGTTCGACCCGAAGGTCGATTCGACAGCGTCCTCGCTCGAGGAGCTCGCCCGGCAGCTCGACCCGCCGCGTTCGGTCTGGCTGATGGTGCCGGCGGGGATCGTCGACTCCGTGGTCTCGGAGCTTGCGCCGCACCTCGCGGAAGGCGACACGATCGTCGACGGCGGCAACTCGTACTACGTGGACGACCTCCGCCGCTCGGCCGAGCTCCGCGAGCGTGGGATCCACTTCGTTGACGTGGGCACGAGCGGCGGCGTCTGGGGCGTCGACCGCGGTTACTGCCTGATGGTGGGCGGCGAGGACGAGCCCGTTGCGCGGCTCGCGCCCGTGCTCGAGGCGCTGGCGCCCGGAGTCGAGGCGGCGGAGCGCACGCCCGGTCGCGAAGGCGACCCGCCGCCCGAGGAGCAGGGCTGGCTTCACTGCGGCCAGGTCGGAGCAGGCCACTTCGTGAAGATGGTCCATAACGGGATCGAGTACGGGATCATGCAGGCCTACTCCGAGGGTCTGAACGTGCTCAAGCATGCGAACGTCGGCTCGCGCGACCAGGCGCCCGACGCCGAGACCGCGCCGCTGCGGGACCCCGACCACTACCGCTACGAGCTCGACCTGGCCGCGATCACGGAGCTCTGGCGCCGCGGCTCGGTGATCGCGTCCTGGCTGCTCGACCTGACGGCGCAGGCGCTGCACTCCTCGCCGATGCTGGAGGACTACGCCGGCCGCGTGAGCGACTCGGGCGAGGGCCGTTGGACGGTGCAGGCCGCCGTAGAGGAAGGCGTGCCGGTGCCGGTGCTCGCGGCGTCGCTCTTCGACCGCTTCTCTTCGCGCGGCGAGGCCGAGTTCGGCAACCGCGTCCTTTCGGCGATGCGCAACGCCTTCGGCGGCCACCTCGAGAAGAGCGGGTAGCAGTACGCCGCCTGGCCGCGCGTCTTGACATATTCCGATATCGGAATATGATGGCAGCGTGGCTCGCTCTTCCACGACCTCGGACGTCTTCAACGCGATCGGCGAGCCGCGGCGTCGCGAGATCCTGGACACGCTGATCGCAGGCGAGAAGGCGGTCGGGGCGATCGTGAACGACCTCTCGATGCCCCAGCCCCAGATCTCGAAGCACCTACGGGTGCTCAGCGAGGTCGGGCTCGTCAGCTCCCGGGCGGAGGGACGCCGCCGGCTGTACCGCCTGGAACCCGCTCGCCTTCGGCCGTTTCACGAGTGGCTGGCCAAGTACGAGCAGGCGTGGAACGAGCGACTGGATCGGATGGACGACTACCTCAAAGACCTACAACAGAAGGAGAGCGGCAATGACACCTAATCGGCACGGGTCGGCAGTCATCGAATTCCCGAGTGAGCTCGAGATCGTCACCACTCGAGAGTTCGACGCCCCGATCGAGCTCGTCTTCGACGTCCTGACGAAGCCGGAGCACGTGCGCAACTGGTTCGCTCCGTTCACTGATCGCGTGACGGAGTGCTCGATCGACCTGCGCGTCGGAGGGGACTACCACATCGTCTCCGTGACCGAGAGACGGAAACGAGTGCTCGTTTCGCGGCACCTACCTGGAGGTCGAGCCGCCGACCCGGACCGTCGCAACGTGGCTGTTCGAAGGGTGGCCGGATGCGCACGCCGTCGAGACCACGGAGCTGCACGAGACCGAGGGAGTGACGAAGCTGACGATGAAGCTGGCGTTCCGCGACCAGGCCGGCCGCGACCACATGACGAGGACCGACGGCCAGGAGGACAGCTTCAACAAGCTGGAGGACTACCTGAGATCGCTGCTCGATCAAGAGGAGCTCCCTCTGGGTAGTTAGGTTCAGAACCACGGCGCTGACGGAGCTCTGGCGCCGCGGCTAAACAAAGAGAGTGGATTCGTGGCTCAATAGTCGTGTGGGCCGCGGAGCCGAGATCGAAGAGCTCGAGGTGCTCTACCGGGAGCGCTACCGCCACTTCCTGCGGGTGGCCGCGTTGATCACCTCCGATCTCGACTCGGCGCACGACGCGGTGCAGGAGGGCTTCGCTGCGGCGGTTCGATCCCGCCGAACCTACCGCGGCGACGGACCGCTCGAGGCATGGGTCTGGCGGGCCGTGGTCAACGCGGCAAAGCGGCAGCGGCGCGGAGAGATCCCGTCGGTCGATCTGGCACCGATTTCAGAGAACGGCGATGCCGGCGAAGAGCACGCCGTCCGGGCATGGGTCGCCGCGCTTCCGGAACGGCAGCGGCTGGCCGTCTACCTCCGCTACGACGCCGACCTCGACTACCGCTCGATCGCAACCGTGCTCGGCGTCGAGGTCGGGACGGTCTCGGCGACCCTCAACGCCGCCCACGCGAGCCTGCGCACGCGAATGGAGGTCACGCAATGAACGAGGTCCAGACGGTGCTGGAGTGCCTCGCGCCGCTGCCCGACGGGAGGCTGGAGGACTGGGGAGACGTTCTCGGGCGGGCTCGGTCAGGCCGTCGCCACCGCCGGAACCACCTGGTCGCCGCGCTCGCAGCGGCTGCCGTGGTGGTGGTCGGCTTGCTCGTTGCGGGCCCAGCGTTCGGTCTCCGACCGGTCGTGTTCGGCGGCGAGCCGACCCCGACGTGGACGTGGCCTGAAGGCGTTCCGGGCGACCCGATCAAGCCCTCGAAGTTCGTCGTGAGCCTGAATGCAGGCGCGCACGGCCGCTTCGACGCTCGAGTGGATCTCCGGACCCTCCGACAGGTCGCCGCCATTGGTGAGGGCTACGGTGCGAGCTCTATCCTTGCCGCCCGCGGCCTCAATGGCGACGTCTGCCTGGCAAAGCTCACCGGCCAAGCTGGTAGCCCCTTCGAGTGTCTCCACGACTCACGCAGACCCTCTCGCATGAAATTCGACGAGCAAGCGGTCCTGATCGGAATGTCGGGGGGTGGCCGCCGCGGCAGCGTCGTAGACTACGCCTCGCTGATCGGGGTTGCGCGAGCCGATGTCGGCCGTATCGAGCTCGAGCTCGTAGACGGAACGACGATCGATCTTCCGCTCAACCAATGGCGCGGCTTTGGCTACTACATGACCGATCCGAGCCGCTTCCCGAAGACGCTGCGCGCGTATCGCACATGGACATCGTTTTTCCGTGACCACGAGAGGCTCGTTGGCGAGCTCCCGCTGCAGGAAGTGAAGGGCCTCACGCCGACGCCGCTCTGTGGCGGCAAGTACGGGCCGTGTCCGCCCGGGGTGAAGCCCTAGAGCAAGCGCAGCCGTCTAGGCTTTCGTCGTGGCGACGACGCAGGAGCCGACACAGCAGGAGAACCCGCTGCTCGAGGGGCTCCGGCTCCGGCGCACGCCCGATCCGTGCGCGCTCGTCATCTTCGGCGCCTCGGGCGACCTGACCAAGCGCAAGCTCTTCCCGGCGCTCTACTCGCTCGCGCTGCGCCGGTTGCTGCCCGAGAAGTTCGGGATCGTCGGCGTCGCGCGCACCGAGGAGTCGGACGACCAGTTCCGCGAGGCGATGAAGGCCGGCGTGCAGGAGTTCGGCCGGGACGAGTTCCACGACGAGACCTGGGACTGGCTCGCCGAGCGGATGCGCTACGTCGCGACCGACTTCGCCGAGGAGGAGGGTCAGCTGCGCGTCGTGGACGCGCTCAACGAGCTCGACAAGGAGTACGGCACCGGCGGGAACCGCGTCTACTACCTCGCCGTCCCGCCGAGCGTGATCTCGACGCTGATCCACGAGATCGGCGAGCACCGCTCCACCGAGGGCTGGACGCGGCTGATCATCGAGAAGCCGTTCGGCCGCGACCTCGCCTCCGCACGCGAGCTGAACGCGGAGCTGCAGCAGGCCTTTGCCGAGAACGAGGTCTTCCGGATCGACCACTACCTCGGCAAGGAGACGGTCCAGAACCTGCTGGCGCTGCGCTTCGCGAACGGGATCTTCGAGCCGATCTGGAACCGCCAGTTCGTCGACCACGTCCAGATCACGGTCGCCGAGTCGATCGGGATCGAGGGCCGGGCCGCGTTCTACGAGCAGGCCGGCGCGATCCGCGACATCTTCCAGAACCACCTGCTCCAGCTCGTCGCGCTGACCGCGATGGAGCCGCCGATCGACTTCACCGCCGAGTCGGTGCGCAACGAGAAGGTGAAGGTGCTGATGGCGATGCACACGCCGGGGCCGAAGCACGTCGTGCGCGGCCAGTACGGGCGCGGCTTCGTCGAGGGCGAGGAGGTGCCGGGCTACCGCGAGGAGGAGGGCGTCGCGCGCGAATTCGCCGACCGAGACGTTCGTCGCCGCGAAGCTCTACGTGGACAACTGGCGCTGGGCGGACACGCCGTTCTACGTCCGGGCCGGCAAGCGCCTCGCGCGCCGCGAGACGACGATCGCGATCGAGTTCAAGCGCGCGCCGCACCCGCCGTTCGAGGACGGCGGCGGGGAGGAGCTGCGCCCGAACGTGCTCGTCATGCCACATCCAGCCGGACGAGGGCGTCTCGCTCGAGTTCGCCGCCAAGGTGCCCGGCCAGGGCATGACGCTGCGCACCGTGCACATGGACTTCCTCTACGGAGGCGCGTTCCGGACGGGGATCCCGGAGGCCTACGAGCGGCTGATCCTGGACTGCCTGCTGGGCGACGCGACGCTCTTCACGCGCTCGGACGAGGTCGAGGAGCAGTGGTCGCTGGTGGACGCGATCGTCGCGTTCTGGAAGCGCGACCGGCCTGCGTTCCCGAACTACGAGGCGGGAACCTGGGGGCCGGCGGCTGCGGACGAGCTGATGGGCCGGGACGGGCGCTCGTGGCGACGGCACTAGCGTCGATCGCCGACATCGAGCACGAGCTCGCCTCGCTGCGGATGGATCCCGAGACGGACGAGCCGTTGCAGCGGACGAGCGTGATGACCCACATCGCCTGGGTGCCCGAGGCCTGGGTCGAGGCGGCCGAGGACGTGCTCGCCGGGCTGGCGGAGCGGCATCCGTCGCGGACGATCGTGCTCTTCCCGAAGCCCGAGGCGGACGACGGGCTCGACGCGAGCGTCGGGGTCGACTGCTTCGCCGGTCGGCCGGAACCGGGTCTGCAGCGAGACGATCAGGCTGCGGCTCGGCGGCAACCGCACGCAGGCGCCCGCGAGCGTGGTCGAGCCGCTGCTGCTGCCCGACCTGCCGGTCTTCCTGCGCTGGCGCGGCGTGCCGCCGTTCGGCGAGCGGCAGTTCGAGCAGCTCGTCGACACCGTCGACCGGTTGATCGTGGACAGCACCGAGTGGCCGGGCCTGCCGGAGCCGTACGGGCGGCCTGTCCGGGATCTTCGATCGCGTCGTCGTCTCCGACATCGCGTGGGCCCGCACCGAGCCGCTGGCGGCCGCACCTCGCCTCGCTCTGGCCGGGGATCGGGAGCGTCAGCCGCATCAAGGTGACCGGGACGGAGGCGCAGGCACACCTGCTCGCCGGCTGGCTGCGCTCGCGGCTGGGGCGGCACGATCGAGCTCGAGCACGAGCCTGCCGACAAGCTCGTCGGCGTCGAGGTCGACGGGGAGGCCACGCCCTTCCCGCCCGGCGACCCGCCAGACCCGGCGGACCTCCTGAGCGACGAGCTCGAACGCTACACCCGCGACAGCGTCTACGAGGACGCGGTCCGAGCAACACGAATGTGACGCGATGGGCCGGCCGCGGCGTATATCCGTCGTGAAGCCGAACGCGCAGGAGTTCGCGGAGCGTGGCCGAGCGGCACCTCGACGACGTGCACGCGTTCCTCGTGTACCTGACGGGAGACAGAAACATGGCCGAAGAACTGACAGCAGAGACCTTTGCCCGGGCGCTGGAGCGCTGGCGCCGGTTCGACCCGCGCCGCGGGAGCGTGCGCACGTGGCTCTGCCAGCTCGCCCGCTCGACCGCGCTCGACCACTTCCGGGCCGAGGAGCGGCGGCGGCGCCGCGAAGGGCGCTGGGCTCTCGAGGCCCGCGGAGACGGACGAGCGCATCTTCGGCGAGGGCCTCTCGCCCGAGCTCGAGCGAGCGCTTTCGCCGGCTGTCGGCCGCGGAGCGGGAGGTGCTCGCCCTGCGGGTGCTGCTCGATCTGGACGGCGAGAGCGCGGCCCGCGTGCTCGGGATCAGCGCCAGCGCGTGCTCGACCCGTCTCAGCCGCGCCCTGCAGAAGCTCGAACAGGAGGTGAGCGCCGGTGTCGCCGCTTGAGCTCGTGGACGACCGTTTCGAGAAGCTCGCCGAGGAGCTGCGCGCGGCACGTCCCGCCGCCCCGGATGCGCTGCGGGAGCGTGTGCACTCCCTTGCGCCGCCGCCTCCGCCCCGGTTCGAGCTGAGCCTGCGGCGAGTCGTTCCCGCCGCCGGGCTGGCGGGAGTCGCCGCCGCGCTCGGCGTGGCCGTCGTCCTCGGAGTCGTGCACGGCTCTGCCGGGAATCATCGGGCCAAGATCGCGAGCCGCGGCGCGCCTTCACCGGCCGAACAGAACGCCACGAAGCGACTGGTGCAGACCGCCGGTGCGCGGCGGATCCGTCACAGGCTTTCGACAGAGAATCGCCTGGCCGGCCCGCCACGCTTTCCCGGACGCCCGGCCGCTTGCAGCGGTACGACGCCTTCCTGCGTGTGCGGGTCGACAGCCAGGAAGAGCTCTCGGCCGAACGCAGCAGGCGCTCCGTTTGACGCGCAAGCTCGGCGGTTACGTCGTCTCTGCGAACTACTCGGCCCCGGCGAGGCCGGCACCTCCACGCTCGCGCTGCGGATTCCGATCGAGCGCGTCCAGACGGCGATCGCACGCTTCTCCGGCTACGGAACGCTGGTCTCGCAGCGGATCGTGCTGAAGGACCTGCAGCGCACGTGGACACGCTCAGCCGTCCGAATCCGCAAGCTGCGGGCCGAAGATCGTCCGCCTCGGCAGGAAGGCCTCTCCCAGGCACAGCTCGACCGCGCCAGGGCGCTGCTTCGGACCCTCACCAGCCGGAGTCGGCAGCCGTCCAGCGCGCCCAGCTCGCGTCGGTCGCCCTCACATGGCCGTGGCGCCAAGAAAGCACGGTCGCCGCGCCGCCGGGGCGCTTCCACCGGACGCTCGACGATGCCGGCTCGGTGCTCGTGCGCGAGCTCGAGATCCTGCTCTACGCGCTGCTCGTCGCGGGACCGCTGCTGCTCCTCGGCGGCGCCGTCTTATCGCCGGACGCACGCTCGCCGTCGCGCCGACCGTCGGCTGCTCGAACGCGCCTAGGGCCGCTTCCAGGGCCGCTCCAGCCGCCAGCACGAGCGCGTCTTCGCCCTGGGGAGCGGCGAGCTGGACCGATGCGGGCAGGCCGTCCTCCGCCGCGCCGCAGGGCAGTGCGAGTGCGGGCCAGCCCAACGCGTTGAACGGGTAGGTGAAGCGCGTCATCGCGTCGATCTGCGTGCGGCTCAGGTCGAGCTTCGGCGCGACGAAGGCGAGCGTCGGCGTGACCAGGAGGTCGAGGCCCTCGAGGGCCTCGGCTGCGCGCTGGCGGTACTCCTCGCGGGCCGGCGATCACGCTCGTATTCGGCGTCGGTGACGGCCAGGCAGCGCTCGATCTTCCCGCGGCGTGTCCTCGCCGTAGTCCTCGGGGTGCTCCGCGAAGAGCTCGGCGTGGACATCGGCCACCTCGCGCATGAAGACGGAGGCGGGCCGGTCCTGGGCTCGGGGAAGACGACGGCGGCGCCGTCGCGGGAAGAGGGCCGCGGCTGCCTCGACGCGCGCGCGGACGAGCGGGTCGGCGTGCTCGAGCCAGGCGATGCCGACCTGAGCTCCTCCAGCTGGACGGGTTGCGGCGCGAAACCGGGGCGAGCAGCTCCATCAGCCGCACGCAGCCGGCAACGGTCCGGGCGAGCGGGCCCGCGTGATCGAAGCTCGGCGCGAGCGGAAAGCAGCCGTCGAGCGGGACGGGGCCGTAGTGGGCTTGAATCCGACGACGCCGCAGCAGGCCGCCGGGATCCGGATCGAGCCTCCCGAGTCGCTGCCGAGCGCGGCGTCCGCGAGCCCCGAGCGCGAGCGCAGCGGCCGAGCCGCCGCTCGAGCCGCCGGCGATCCGGCCGCGCGCAAGCGGGTTCGGCACGGTGCCGAAGTGCGGGTTGATCGACGTGACGCCGTAGGCGAACTCGTGGAGGTTCGTCTTGCCCACGTCGACGTAGCCGGCGCGCTCGAGCCGGCCGACGGCCTCCGCGGTCGTCGCCGGGCGATGGTCGGCGAACAGAATCGACCCGTAGGTCGTGACGAGACCTGCGGTGTCGAAGAGGTCCTTGACGGCGAGCCGCCGCCCGGCCGGAACGGCGTCTGCCCCATCGGGGCGGTCGAGGAAGATCCCGTCTGGCACGCCGCCGTTCATGACGCCCCGCTCCCCGGCTGGTGTGAGCGAAGCGCCTGCAGGGCCTCCGTCACCAGGTCCTCGACCGGGCGTGATGTATCCAGGACCAGTCGTTCCTGCTCCCACTCCGCATACTCGGTCCGACGCGCTTCCACGTCGCTCCAGGTCACCTCTGGAATGCCGTGCAGGCCGCGCACGCGGGCTTCGACCCGCTTCCGGTGGAGTTGCGGGTCGAGGACGCATTCGATGACGATCAGGGCCGCGTCGTGCTCGGTCGAGAGCTGCCGCCACATCGCCCGCGCCTCCTCCACCGGGCTCACCGCGTCGATCACGACCGAAAGCCCCATCCTCAACTGCTCGGCGGCCAGGGCCTGGGCGACGAGATACGCAGCCAGGCCCGTCTCGAAGCTTCGTTCGACCCCGCCCGCGAGGATCGCCGACTCGATCGGATCCACGGAGAAGATCGGGAGGCCCAGCCGACCGGCGAGACCTTCGGCGACAGTGCACTTGCCGGTGCCGGGCAAGCCGGCGACCACGAGGACTGCGCGCGCTGGGACCGGGCTGCGGGCGTTCATCCGGCGCCGCGACCTCCCACGGTGCTCTTAGTCCAGGGCGAGATAGAGCAGCGCGACGACGACGGTCGCGCCGAGCAGGAACAGGAAGATCCCGAACAGCGCGAGGCCGAGGATCAGGTTTTCGCGCTCAGCTCGGGGTTGCTCATCAGAGCAGCGGGTCGACGGCCAGCGCCACGAACAGCAGCGCGAGGTAGAGCAGGGAGAAGCGGAAGAGCGCCCGCGCCCGCAGCGGGGTTGTATCGGCGCCGCAGCCGCCACGCGAGCCGCAGGAACCCCGCGCCGAGCAGCACGGCGACCGGGAGGTAGAGCGACCCCGGCCGTGCGCGAGGCGAACGGCAGCAGCGTCGACCGCGAACAGCACCAGCGAGTACCAGACGATCTGCCGGGCGGTCTCCCGATTGCCGCGCACGACGGGCAGCATGGGGATCCGGGCAGCCTCGTAGTCGCGCTTGATCAGCAGCGCCAGCGCCCAGAAGTGGGGCGGCGTCCAGAAGAAGACGATCAGGAAGAGAAGCAGCGCGGGCAGGGTCAGGTTCCCGGTCGCGGCGGCCCAGCCGACGAGCGGCGGCACGGCCCCGGCTGCGCCGCCGATGACGATGTTCTGCGGCGTCGAGCGCTTCAGCCAGCGCGTGTAGACGAGCACGTAGAAGAGGTTCCCGACGAGCGCGAGCACCGCCGTCAGGACGTTCACGAGCGAGGCGAGCAGTACGAACGAGAAAGCCGAGAGTGCGAGCCCGAACTCGAGCGCCCGCGCGGGCGTGACCCGCTCGCCCGCGACCGGCCGCCGCCCGTTCTGGGCATCAGCCGGTCGATGTCGCGGTCGAGGACATGGTTCAGCGCGCTCGCGCCGCCGCAGGCGAGCGCAAGGCCGGCCATCGCGACTGCGAACGTGCCTGCGGCCGGGACCAGCCGCCGGCGCCCACGAGCATCCCCGCGGCGCCGGTCAGCAGGAGCAGCGTCATGATCCGCGGCTTCGTCAGGGTCAGGTAGTCCCGCCACGACGCCCGGGGCACGGCCTCGCCGCGGAAACAGCCGGCGAAGACCACGAGCGCGGACGCGAGGGCGAGCCCCGCCAGGGCGAGGTGAGCGGGCCGCGGGGTGACGAGCGCCGCCGCGAGGAAGAAGACAGCGCGGCGCTCGAGGGCGGGAGCAGCCGCCGGTGGGCGATCCAGGAGGCCGCAACGAGCGCGCAGAGCGGCGGGAGCGCCAGGGCCGCGAGCACGCGGTGCGCGGCGCCGAGCTGGAGCGCGCCGCTGACGACCGCGGCGAGGGAGGCGGCGGCGGCCGCGAGCGCCGTCAGCCGGAGCCAGGGCCCGGGCCGCGTCAGGCACGGCTCTCCGCGAGGCGGCGGCGCAGGTCGCGCAGCGGGCGCGGGCTCGAGACGTAGGGCACCCGGTCGAAGTTGTGCGGCGGCGGCGGCGAGGACGTGTACCACTCGAGCGTGTCGCCGAGCCACGGGTCGTCGACCGCCCGCACGCCGGAGCGGGACGTCTTCACGACGTTCACGAGGAACACGAGCACACCCAAAGCCATTACCCCCGAGCCGATCGTCGAGACGAGGTTGTACCACTCCCAGAGCCCGCCCTGGCCGTACGTGTAGATCCGCCGCGGCATCCCGAGCAGCCCGAGCATGTGCATCGGGAAGAAGGTCAGGTTCATCCCCACGAACATCAGCCAGAAGCTCGCCTTGCCGAGCCGCTCGTCGAGCATCCGCCCGAACATCTTCGGCCACCAGTAGTAGAGGCCGCCGAAGATCGCGAAGATCGAGCCGCCGAAGAGCACGTAGTGCAGGTGCGCGACGATGAAGTACGTGTCCGTCACCTGCCAGTCGAACGGGTAGGCGGCGACGAAGATCCCAGAGATCCCGCCGATCGTGAAGATCGCGATGAACCCCAGGGCGAACAGCATCGGCGTGTCGAGCTGGAGGTTCCCGCGCCAGGTGGTCGCGAGCCAGTTGAAGATCTTCACGCCCGTGGGGACGGCCACGGCCATCGAGGTGATCATGAAGAAGCCCTGCAGGTACCCCGGGAGCCCGACCGCGAACATGTGGTGGGCCCACACGAGCATCGAGATGAAGGCGATCCCGACCGTGGAGAGCGCGATCGCCTTGTAGCCGAAGATCGGCTTGCGGGAGAAGACCGGGATGATCTCGGAGACCATCCCCATCGCCGGCAGGATCATGATGTAGACCTCGGGGTGGCCGAAGAACCAGAAAACGTGCTGCCAGAGCAAGGTGCTTCCGCCGTTCTCGGGGATGAAGAAGTGCGTGCCGGCCTGCCGGTCGAGCAGCAGCAGCGTCAGCCCGCCGGAGAGCGCGGGCAGGACGGCGACGAGCAGCACGGCGTAGATCTCGATCGCCCAGACGAAGAGCGGCATCCGCATCCAGGTCATCCCGGCCGTACGCATGTTGTGGATCGTGACGATGAAGTTGATCGCCCCGGCGAGCGAGGCGAGAGTGAGGATGTGGAGCGAGAGGATCCAGAGATCGATCCCGTGCCCGGGCGTGAAGGCCGTCTCGGACAACGGGGTGTAGCCCGTCCAGCCGGCCTTTGGGCCGCCGCCGGCAGCGAAGAAGCTGGAGAAGAGCACGATCCCGCCGAGCAGGAACAGCCAGTACGAGAGCGCGTTCAGCCGCGGGAAGGCGATGTCCCGTGCGCCGATCATCAGCGGCACGAGGAAGTTGCCGAACCCGGCCAGGATCGGAACGACGACCAGGAAGACCATCGTCGTCCCGTGCATCGTGAAGAGCGCGTCGTAGGAGTCGCGACGGATGAAGTGCTCGTTCGGCGTCGCGAGCTGCGCGCGCATGAGCAGCGCGAGGATCCCGCCGGCGACGAAGAAGACGAGGCTCGTCGCGATGTAGAGGATCCCGATCCGCTTGTGGTCGACCGTCGTCAGCCAGCTCGACACGCGGCCGCGCGAGACGAGCAGCGACGCCGGGGCCCGCTCGACCCTAACCGCCACTGAAACGCTTTCGCAGGTAGTCGATGGTCGCGTTCAGCTGCGCGTCGCTCCAGGTCTTGCCGACGGCAGGCATCTTGACGCCGCCGTTTCGGAGCAGGGTCGTCAGTGCCGCGCGGTCGGCGAGGAGGGGGCTCTGCGCGATCGCCGGGCCGATGTCCCCCTGGCCCGAGAGGCCGTGGCACTTGGCGCAGGAGCCCTGGAAGGTCTCACGGCCGAGCTCGGAGGGCCGCGCCAGCCGCCCACGCACCCACGTCTCGTAGTCCTTGCGCTCGAGGACCTCGACGTGCGCGATCATCGCCGCGTGCTGGAGGCCGCAGAACTCCGCGCACTGGCCGCGGTAGCTTCCCTCGCTCGTCGCGCGGAACGACATGCGGTTGACGCGCCCCGGGATCGCGTCGAGCTTGCCGCCGAGCGCCGGCACCCACCAGCTGTGCGCGACGTCCGGCGAGGTGATCTCGAGCTCGATCTTGCGGTCGACAGGGATCCGCAGCGTGTCGATCGAGATCGCGCCGTTCGGATAGTCGAACTGCCAGTAGAACTGGTGCCCTTCGATCCGGATCGTCTCCTTGCCGCCGCCGGCCGCGGCCGGTGCGTTGCTGATTTCCGGCACCTTCCAGAAGACGAATCCGGTGATCACCGCGAGGATGAGGATCGGCCCTGCGGTCCAGGCGAGCTCGAGCTTCGTGTGGCCGATCACCTGCGGGCCTTCGACGTCGCGGGCCCGGCCCCGGCTTCGGTACCGGACGATGAAGAGCACGAGCGCCACCTCGACGATCACGAAGATCGCGCCGGTGAGCCCGAGGATCAGCCAGTAGACCGCGCGGATCCCGCCTTCATTCGGAGATGCCGACGGAGCGGGTGAAAACCCCCGTCGCCGGCGAGCGCCGCTCCGGTGAGAGCGAGCGCGACCAGCGCGACGCACGTGAGGACACGACGGAACCGGGCCAAGGCCGGTGGCATTCTATGGCCGGTGGGCGAGCGGACGCGCGTGCAGCTTCCGGCCGGAGTCGGCGAGCGGTTCGAGGTGTTCGTCAACGGCATCCCGCAGCAGCCCGGTACCGACTTCCGGCGGGAGGGAGCCGAGCTCGTCTTCGAGCAGCGCCTGGCGCGCGAGGGGCGGCTCGGCTTCTGGCGCTGGCTCTCGCTTTTCCTCGGCGTCGCGGGGACCTACCGTCAGAACGACACCGTCGACGTCGTCTACGAGGTGAACGGCCGCCGCACGGTTGCGCACGCGCTGCCGATGCGGACTGACGGCTAGTCGGGGAGCTCGACCCGCTCGCCGTCGATCAGGACCCGCGTGTCCTCGAGCCGGCAGTCAGCGGCCCAGCGCGCGACCGCATGGAGGACGGCGTCGAGCTCCTCTTGCGAGCCTTCTTCGACGCGCACTTCCCAGCGCTCGCCGCCGAGCGGGACGAGATCCGTCCGCGCATACGGCAGCAGATCGTGGATGAGCTGGGTCGCGACGGTCGACGTCGGCGCTTCGATGCTGATCGTGCGGATCGGGGACTCCCCTCGGCGGCGGAGCCTCAAGGGTACCTCAGTTTGAAAGAGATAAAACTCCGTCGAGGATCCCGAGGCCCTCGTCCAGCTCCTCGCGCGTGATCGTCAGCGGTGGACAGACCATGATCACGTTCCAGTGGGTCATCAGGTAGAGGCCGCGGTCGAGAGCGGCCTTCATCAGGCTCGCCATCGGCGCGAAGGTCCTCGCCGGACGCGTTGAACGGGACGAACGGCTCGCGCGTCTCGCGGTCGCGAACGAGCTCGATCCCCCAGAACAGGCCCTTGCCCCGAACCTCGCCGATCTGCGGATGGCGCTCCTGCAGCCGGCGGAGCCCCTCGCCGAGCGCCGCGCCCAGCTCGGCCGCGTTCTCGACGATCTCCTCCTCGCGGAAAGCCTCGATCGAGGCGATGGCGGCCGCGCAGGCGAGCACGTGGCCCGAGTAGGTGAGCCCGCCGGCGAAGTACTTGTCCTGCACCCAGTCGGCGAGCTTGCGGCCGATCACCATCGCGCCGAGCGGCACGTAGCCGGAGTTGATCCCCTTGGCGACGGTGAGGATGTCGGGAACGACGTCCCAGTGCTCGCAGGCGAACCACTTGCCGGAGCGTCCGAAGCCGGCCATCACCTCGTCGAGGATCAGGAGGATCCCGTGCCGGTCGCAGGTCTCGCGGATCGACTGCAGGTAGCCGTCGGGCGGCACGATCACGCCGTTCGTCCCCACGATCGTCTCCATGATCACCGCCGCGACGTTCTCCGGCCCCTCGTACTGGAGGAGCTCCTCGAGGTGCGGGCCTCCCGAGCAGACGGGGCACGGGTCGGGGTGGCCTGCCGGGCAGCGGTAGGTGTACGGGTCGAGCATTCGCACCACGCCCGGAATGCCGGGCTCGGCCGGCCAGCGGCGCGGGTCGCCGGTGAGCGTGATCGCGCCGGCGGTGGCGCCGTGGTAGGAGCGGTAGCGGGCGATCACCTTGTGCCGGCCCGTGTACCAGCGCGCGAGCTTGATCGCGTTCTCGTTCGCCTCGGCGCCGCCGTTGGTGAAGAACGACATCGTCAGGTCGCCGGGGGTGACCTCGGCGAGCAGCCGCGCGAGCTCCGAGCGGGCCTCGTGCGCCATCGGCGGGCCGATGGTGGTGAGCTTCTGCGCCTGCTCCTGGATCGCCGCGACGACCTTCGGGTGCTGGTGGCCGAGGTTGACGTTGACGAGCTGCGAGGCGAAGTCGAGGTAGCGGTTGCCGTCGTGGTCCCAGAAGTAGCGCCCCTCGGCGCCCGCGACGACGAGCGGCGAGAGCTGGCTCTGCACCGACCACGAGTGGAGGACGTGCGCGCGGTCGAGCTCCTGGATCCGCTTCGCGTCGAGCCCCGCTTCGACCGCCATGCAGCGATCGTAGCGCTAGGCTGGGGGCCGTGACCGAGGTTGCCGACCAGTTCACGGAGGAGCGCGCCGGGGAGGTGGCGCGGATCTCGCACTGGATCGACGGCAGGCGGGTCGAGGGCGCCTCCGGCCGCAGCGGCCCGGTCTTCAACCCGGCGCTCGGGGTCCAGACCGGGGAGGTCGACTTCGCCTCGGCGGAGGAGGTGGACGCGGCCGTCCAGGCGGCGAAGCGCGCCTTCGAGTCCTGGCGCACCGTCTCGCTCTCGCGACGCACCGCGCTCTTCTTCCGCATCCGCGAGCTCGTCCACGACCACTCCGAGGACATCGCGAAGCTCCTGACGCTCGAGCACGGCAAGGTGCTCTCGGACGCGAAGGGCGAGGTGGCGCGCGGGCTCGAGGTGATCGAGTTCTGCTGCGGAATCCCGGAGCTGCTCAAGGGCGAGTTCTCCGAGCAGGCCTCGACGGGGATCGACGTCTACTCGATCCGCCAGCCGCTCGGCGTCGTCGCCGGGATCACGCCGTTCAACTTCCCGGCGATGGTGCCCATGTGGATGTGGGCGCCGGCGATCGCGTGTGGCAACGCGTTCGTGCTCAAGCCGTCGGAGAAGGATCCCTCGGCGTCGCTCTACACCGCCGAGCTGCTGAAGGAGGCCGGGCTGCCGGACGGCGTCTTCAACGTCGTCCACGGCGACAAGGTCGCGGTCGACGCGATCCTCGAGCACCCGGAGATCGCGGCGGTCTCGTTCGTCGGCTCGACGCCGATCGCGCGCTACGTCTACGAGACGGGCACCTCGCACGGCAAGCGCGTCCAGGCGCTCGGCGGCGCGAAGAACCACATGATCGTCCTCCCGGACGCCGACATCGAGATGGCCGCGGACGCTGCCGTTAGCGCGGGCTACGGCTCGGCGGGCGAGCGCTGCATGGCGGTCTCGATGCTCGTCGCGGTCGGCGGCGCGGCGGACGAGCTCGTCGAGGCGATCCGGGAGCGGCTGCCGAAGGTGAAGGTCGGCGACGGGCTGGACCCGGAGTCGGAGATGGGCCCGCTCGTCACGCGCGAGCACCGCGACAAGGTGGCCGCCTACATCGACCGCGGTCGCGAGGAGGGGGCGAAGGTGGTCGCGGACGGCCGCGAGAGCGCGCCGGACGGCACCGGCTTCTTCCTCGGCGTCTCGCTGCTCGACGACGTCAAGCCGGAGATGGACGTCTACAAGGACGAGATCTTCGGCCCGGTGCTCGGGGTCACGCGCGTGGACACCTACGACGAGGCCGTTCGGCTCGTGAACGAGAACCCGTACGGCAACGGGGTCGCGATCTTCACGCGCGACGGCGGCGTCGCGCGGCAGTTCCAGTTCGACGTCGACGTCGGGATGGTCGGCGTCAACGTCCCGATCCCGGTGCCGGTGGCGTACTACTCCTTCGGCGGCTGGAAGAGCTCGCTCTTCGGCGACCTGCACGTCTACGGGCCCGAGGGAATCCAGTTCTACACGCGCGGCAAGGTCGTCACCGCCCGCTGGCCGGACCCGGCGACGAGCAAGGTCGACCTGGGCTTCCCGCAGACGCGCTGATCCTGGATCGGCTGGCCTCCGAAGCCGTTGAAACCGAATCGGCGCGTTGACCGTAGGACGATCGGGGTCAGTAGACGACCGAACGGGGGGAACAATGAAACCTTCGTCGCGTAGTTCCCGGCTTGCGCTGACAGCCGCGGCCGCGTGGACTCTCCTCTTGCTCGTCGCCGGCAGCGCCGGCGCCGGGCCGTTCACCGAGAGCCGCCAGGACGGGGCCTTCCTCGCACTCGACGCCCGCACGGCAAGCGATGTCTGGGCTGCCGGGTGGCAGGCCTCGGGAAACCTGATCCTGCCGCTCGTCCGCCACTTCGACGGGGCGGCGTGGCGCCAGGTGGCCGTCCCGAGCTCTGTTGGGGAAGCGCAGATCAAAGGCGTTGCGGCCGTCGGCCCGGCGGACGTCTGGTTCGTCGGCGAGCTCTGGAACGCCGACGTCGCCTTCGCCCTGCACTGGAACGGCTTGGCGCTCACGGAGGTCGCCGTCCCGAGGCCGGGGCTGATGTCCAATCTGAACGCGGTCACGGCCTCGCCGAGCGGCGACGTCTGGGCGGTCGGCGACTACACGGAGTGGCAGATGCCACACAAGGTGCGCAGCCTCGTCGAGCACTGGACGGGCTCCGCCTGGGAGGTCGTGGCGAGCCCGAATCTCGACCAGCCCTGGTACAACGAGCTGAACTCCGTCCGCGCCTTCGGGCCGAGCGATGTCTGGGCAGCAGGCTGGTCGGACTATCAGCCGATCGTGATGCGCTGGAACGGGTCGGCCTTTGCATTCGACCAGAGCGTCGGCGGCGATGAGTACGAGATGTTCAACGCGCTAGCGGGGCTCACCTCGAGCGATCTCTACGCGGTCGGCAGCCAGCACGACTACGTCGCCAAGCACTGGAATGGCTCTCACTGGAGCGGCGTCGCGACGCAAGGCCCGTTCCTGTTCGGAGCGAGTGCGCTCGCGAACGGCGATGTCTGGGCCGTCGGCACGGACTTTCTCGCCAATCGCACCAAGGCGATCCTGATCCACGGAAGCACGTGGACCCTCACTCGGACGCCGAGCCCCGGCAGGGAGGCCTACGGGAACATCCTCTCCGCGGTCGATGCGATCGGCCCCGAAGCGGTCTGGGCTGCGGGGAGCGCCGACTCGCCGATGATCCTCCGCTGGACGGGGGCGAGGTGGACGAGCGTGTACGGAGGGCCCTGGGTGTCCGACTAGCCGGCGAGAGGCTTGATGCGAATTGCGCCTGTCCCGCGGCTGCCGCCTCAGACGCGGCGCCAGGCCGTCTCGCCGCCCTTAACCAAGCCCAGGGCCTGGCCCGCGGGCGCCGAGCCACCCTGGCTTGGTCTGAGACGGCCCCACGGGGAGCCGAATCCACATCAAGCCTCTAGCTCTGCGCGTACCGGGCGTAGCCGCCGAAGTCGACCGAGACGCACGGCTCGTCGCCGACGACCCAGGCGTCGTGACCGGGCGGAATCAGCGCGACGTCACCCGGCCCGATCTCGCTCTCGGTGCCGTCCTCCATCTGGACGCCCATCCGCCCGGAGATGACGTAGAGGAGGTGATTGGCCTGGCAGCTGTCGGTGTTCGCGATCGGCTTGACGTGCTCGGACCAGCGCCAGCCGGGCTCGAACGTGCCGTACAGGGCCGGTTGGTCGGCCACGTTGACGACCGCGACCTGGCCCTTGTCCACGAACGGGCGCACCTCGTCGGGGGACGAGAAGCTCTTGATTTCCAGTGAAGACATCCAGCCTCCTTTTGGCTCTGGGCTTAGCGCCTTCTGCGAGTATCCTCGAATTTCGACCGGCCGTCAGTAGCTGAAGACCGTCGCACTGTCGCCGATCCACTCCCAGAGCGGCGTGGCGCCGCCGATCCGGGCGTTCCCGACCAGCTTGCTCTCGTCCTGTTTGCGTGCGGTGAAGCAGATCGGGCAGACGATTAGCTCGCCCCCGCCGTCCGCGAACTGCTGGAAGAGGCGCTCCAAGGGAGGGCAGCCATCGCAGGCGACGCCCTCGGCGTGGCCCTCAGCCCGAGAAACACCGCGTCCTTCGTCAGGAACATCGCCACCTGCTTGCCCTGCTCGAGCGCTGCGCCGCCCACGAGAAACGCGACAGTGACGCGCTCGGCATCTTCGAGCCCTGTCGCGAGGTTGATCACAACTTTGCTGTCGTCCGCCATCATTGACCTCCAGTCGTGGTTAGGCAGAAACGCGTTCGGGCCTCAGCTCCTCGCCGAAACGGGCCCGGGCGACGTAGCGCCCGATCCCCGGCTTCGCGACCAGCTCGTCGTTCTCGACGAGGACGTGACCGCGCAGGAGCACGGTCTCCGGCGAGCCCGTCACCTCGGTGCCCTCGAACAGGTTGTAGTCGGCCTTCGAGTGCTGGCCCTCGGCGGTGATCGTGACCCGCTTCTCCGGGTCGAAGACCGCGAGATCCGCATCCGAGCCGACCGCGACCGTTCCCTTCCGCGGGTAGAGCCCGAACAATCTCGCGGGGCTCGTCGCGAGCAGGTCGACCATCCGGTTGAGCGAGATCCGGCCGGCGCGCACGCCGAATTCGTGGATCATCTGCAGCCGGTTCTCCAGGCCGGGCGCGCCGTTCGGGATCTTCGAGAAGTCGTCGCGCCCGAGCGTCTTCTGGCCGTCCCAGAGGAACGCGCAATGGTCGGTCGAGATCGCGGAGAGGATGTCCGTGCGGACCGCGTTCCAGAGCACGTCCCAGTTCGCCTTGTCTCGGACCGGCGGCGAGTAGACGTACTTCGCGCCCTCGAAGTCCGGCTTGGCGATGTCGTCGAGCGAGTTGAAGAAGTACTGCGTGCACGTCTCGCCCCAGACGTCCCAGCCCTTGTCGCGTGCGCGGGCGATCGGCTCGACGGCCTCGCGGCACGTGACGTGCACGACGTAGAGCGGAGCGCCGGCCAGCCGGGCGAGCTGGATCGCGCGGTTGGTCGCCTCGCCCTCGGCCTCCGGCGGACGGGTGAGGGCGTGGTAGAGCGGTTCCGTGTTGCCGGCCTCGAGGGCCTGCTTGACGAGCACGTCGATCACGTCGCCGTTCTCGGCGTGCACCATCACCAGCGCGCCGGTCTCCGCGGCGACCTCCATCGTCCGGAAGAGCGTCTCGTCGTCGACCATCAGCGCGCCCTTGTAGGCCATGAAGAGCTTGTAGGACGTGACGCCCTCGTCCGGCAGCTGCGCGAGCTCCTCGAGCGTGCCGCCTTCGGCCAGGTCGGTGACCGCCATGTGGTAGCCCATGTCGATCATCTGCTTGCCTTCCGCTTTGCCCGCCACTCGGCGAGCGCCTCGGCGAAGGTCGCGCCCTGGGGCTGGATGACGAAGTCGACGTGGCAGGTCGTCCCGCCGAAAGCGGCCGCGGTCTGGCCCGACTCGACGTCGTCGATCGTGACCGTCCCGCCGAACGGCATGTCGAGATGCGTGTGCGGGTCGACGCAGCCCGGGAGGACGTACTTGCCGGTCGCGTCGATCACCTTGTCGGCGCCGACGTCCAGCGACTCGCCGATCAGCGTGATCGTCTCGTCCTCGGCGTAGACGTCGGCGACGTAGTCGTCGGCGGCAGTGATGATGCGGCCGC
Organism: uncultured Actinomycetes bacterium; assembly: GCA_963779895.1. Classification (GTDB taxonomy): domain Bacteria; phylum Actinomycetota; class Thermoleophilia; order Gaiellales; family Gaiellaceae; genus AC-32. The sequence goes on from CAWAAD010000003.1 coordinate 284,186, forward strand.
CTTTGATCAGAACTGACATCCGGGCCTCCTCGCCTCGCGCTCGCTGCGAGCGTAGAAGAAACGGAGGCCGCTTGAAAGGAGCTGCCTCCGTCTCGACTACGAACTCCAGAGCCCTAACAGTGGAAGCTGCCCGAGGCCGTTCCCTTGCTCCCGTTCGTTCCCCGTGCGCTGAACCTGCCGGCCCTCGCGTTCCCGCTGAAAGACACGCCCGGACCGCCCCATCTTCTGCCCTTCCAGTAGGCGATCACGCCGCCGCCGGTCGGATGCGAGAGCGGTCCGGTCACAGTCAGGCCGAAGTAGGCCAGCCCGCCGTTCGTCTTCGCATTCGGTGTTCTCGTCCCCATCTTCAGCGAGAAGGTCACCCGGCCGTCCGGCTTCCTGCTGCAGGTGCCCTTGCGAAAAGTGACGCCGGGGAACACGCTGAGGTGCGCCGTTGCAGGTCCGCAGAAGTGCACCGTGCGGCCTACGAGCTGCCCTGCCGGATTGCATCCGAGTCGGCCTCCCATGGCCGTTACCGTTACCGCCGCCGCCACCGCGGGAGCCACGAGCAGCACCCCGGCTCCCAGCATCTTTCTGTTCATCCGTTGCTCCTTCCTCACGGCCCCGGGATCAGGAAGCAGCGGAGATCCCGCGATCGGGTTCGCGCAGTCGGGGTTCTTTCGATCGGGCTCATTGTCCCTCCTTGTCGAACATTCGTCCACTCGAAATCGAGCCCGACCGGCACTACGGTCCCCCACGCTTGCCGGGGCTCGTCGCCGAAGCGGTAGGGTCGCGCCGTGCCTCTCGAGCCGGCGAGAACCGTCGAGGAGCTGAAGGAGCTGCGCGAGCTGACAGGGGACGAGAACGGGGCGCAGCGGGTCGCCTGGACGGAGACCTGGGAGACGGCGCGGGCGTGGCTGCGGGACAAGCTGGGCGGCTTGCCGGTGGAGCACGAGCTCGACGAGGCGGGGAACCAGTGGTGGACGTTACGCGGGGGCAGCCGAGCGGGCCGTGCTTGATCGGCGGCCACATCGACTCGGTCCCGAACGGCGGCTGGCTCGACGGCGCTCTGAACGTCATGGCGGGGGTCGAGGTGCTGCGGCGGATCGCCGAGGAAGGGGAGCCCGCCGCGACCGTGCGCCTCGTCGACTGGGCCGACGAGGAGGGCGCGCGCTTCGGTCGTTCGCTCTTCGGCTCCTCGGCCGCGTCCGGGACGATGGCCGACCAGGACGAGCTCCGTCAGCGGCGCGACGCGGACGGGATCGCGCTGCCGGACGCGCTGGCCGAGCACGGGGTCGATCTCGACCGGGCGCTGGAGGCGCGGCGGCAGCTCGAGAACGCGGCCGCCTACCTCGAGCTGCACATCGAGCAGGGGCCGGTGCTTGGAGTCCCTGCAGCTGCCGCTCGGGGTCGTGCTCGGGACGTTCGGCGTCGAGCGCCACCAGGTCAGCTTCACCGGCCAGGCAGCGCACGCCGGCTCGACGCCGATGGACAAGCGGCGCGATGCGCTCGCGGGGGCGGCGAAGCTGGAGCTGGAGATTCGGGAGATCGCGAGACGCACGGGCGAAGGCGCGGTCTGCACGATGGGCGGCGTCGTGACGAGGCCCGGCATCGTCACCTCCGTCGTCGAGACCGCGGAGTGCCTGCTCGACCAGCGCCATCTCGACGCGAACGAAGCTCGCGGAGATGCTGAGCAACGCGGAGGCCGCGTCGAGGAAGCTTCGCCAGGAAGAGGAGCGATCGAGGTCGACTGGGAGCGGATCTGGCAGCATCGAGCCGATCCTGTTCGACGAGGCGCTGATCGAGCTCGCCGACGAGGCGATCCGCGAGGTCGCCGGCAGCTCGCACCGGCTCCCGAGCGGGCCGCTACACGACGCCGCCGAGGTCGCCCGCGCCGGTGTGCCAACGGTGATGCTGTTCGTCCAGAGCCTGCGCGGGCTCTCGCACACGAAGCTCGAGGACACGACCGAAGAGCACCTCGAGCTCTCGGTTCGGGCGCTCGACCGCCTGGCCGACAAGGCGATGGCGCGCATCGCAGGCTGAGCCCGCGTGTGGAGGATTCCCGAGCCGCCTCCGTAGCGATTACGGATGTCAGGCCGAGCTCGCAGAGCAGAGTTCGATCCATGACGAAGACAACGGATCCCGGCCTCTGGTTTGCCGTCGTTTGTCTCTGGTGCGGCGAGGTCTACGAGAAGCCGCTCGCCCGCAGCGCCACGCTCGGCGACCCGGGCTGTCCGGTCTGCGGCTACGTCGGCTGGGCCGAGGCCGCTCCCAAGCTCGCAGCCGCCGCAAGCTGACCCGCGCCGCCGCCGGTTTTCGCGGCGGTATGCTCGTCCTCCGCCGGTGTTGAGCTTCGGAGTCACCGTCCTGCCCGATCCGCCGTACTCGCGGCTGATCGAGGTGCTGCAGCGCGCGGAGGGCCTCGGCTTCGACTACGGCTGGACGTACGACTCGCACATCCTCTGGCAGGAGAGCTACGCGCTCCTCGCGATCGCCGGCACGCAGACGAGCACCATGAAGCTCGGCCACTGCGTCACGAACCCCGGCATCCGCGACCCGACGATCACGGCGAGCTGGTACGCGACGATGCAGGACATCACCGGCGGCCGGATGGTGATGGGCATCGGCCGCGGAGACTCGTCGCGCCGGGTCGTCGGCCTCAAGCCCGTCAAGGTGGACGAGTTCGAGCGCCGGCTCGTGATGATCAAGGACCTGATGAACGGCCGGCAGGTCGAGTGGAACGGCAAGGAGCTCGAGCTCGAGTGGGTGCGCGAGGAGCTGCCGGAGATCCCGATGTACGTCGCCGGGCTACGGGCCGAGCGCGCTCGGCGTCGCCGGGCGCGTCGGCGACGGCGTGATCATCCAGCTCGCCGACCCGCAGATCATCCAGTGGATCATGGACACGGCCCGGCGAGCCGCCGAGGAGGCCGGCCGCGACCCGGCCGCGCTCAAGTGCGTCGTCTGCGCGCCGAGCCACGTCTCGGACGACCTCGCCGACGCGCGCGAGCAGGTGCGCTGGTTCCCGGCGATGGTCTCGAACCACGTCATGGACCTGATCGAGCGCTACGGCGAGGGCTCGGACGAGATCCCGTCGGCGCTGACCGACTTCGTCAAGGCGCGCAAGTTCTACGACTACTCCGAGCACAGCCGCGTCGGCGCGAAGCACGGCGAGTTCGTCACCGACGAGATCTGCGACCGCTTCTGCGTGCTCGGCGGCGCCGAGCAGATCACCGAGAAGCTGCGCGAGCTCGAGTCGATCGGCGTCGACCAGTTCGACATCTACCTGATGACGAAGGGCCAGGACGAGACGCTCAGCGCCTACGGCGAGGAGATCATTCCGCAGTTCACTGAGGTGGCGGCGTGAGGAAGGTTGCGGCAGCCGCTCTCGTCCTACTCGTCGTCGCGCTCGCGGCCGCCTGCGGCTCGACCAAAAAGTCGAGCTCGCCGTCGGGAACGACCTCCTCGAGCTGCGGGAAGGGCAGCCTGAACCTCGTCTCGCCGGGCAAGCTGACGATCGGCACCGACAACCCGGCCTTCCCGCCGTGGTACGGCGGCGCGCCCGGCCACGGCTGGAAGGTGAGCGACCCGTACAGCGGAAAGGGCTTACGAATCGGCGGTCGCGTACGCCGTCGCGAAGCAGCTCGGCTTCGCCCGCACGAGGTCACCTGGAAGTTCACGCCGTTCAACAACTCCTTCGCGCCGGGCAAGAAGGCTTCGACTTCGATATCAACCAGATCTCGTTCACGCCGGACCGCGGCGAAGGTCGTCGACTTCAGCGACTCGTACTACGACGTCGCCAGTCGGTCGTCGTGCAACGACGGGACGCCGATCGCGAAGGTCACGAGCCGATCGCCGGACTGAAGCCGCTACGAGCTCGGCGCGCAGCTCGGCACGACGAGCTACCAGCTGATCCAGAACGAGATCAAGCCCTCGAAGAAGCCGTCGCGTCTTCCCGTCGAACGCGGGCCGTCCAGGCGCTTGAAGAACAAGCAGATCGACGGCCTCGTGGTCGACCTGCCGACCGCGTTCTACGTGACGGCCGTGCAGGTCCCGAACGCGCAAGGTCGCTCGGCCAGTTCCCCGCGAAGCCGGGCGGCGAGCACTTCGGGCTCGTGCTTCGAGAAGGGGAACCCGCTGCGTCACGTGCGTGAACAAGGCGATCGGGACGCTGCGCTCGAACGGGAAGCTGGCAGCTCGACCAGCAGTGGCTAGCGAAGGCGACCGGCGCCCCGATCTTGAAGTAGGGCGCGCCGCTCGCGCCTGCTCGGCGGGCTGAGCCTCGAGGCCGAGGGAGCCCGCGGGGTCGCGATCGCCCTGCTCAGCACGGCCGTGTTCCTGACGGTGGTCGTCGTCGCGATCTCGCAGTCGCCCGGCTGGCCCGACGGTGCAAGCGGTCTTCTTCGCTGGGACGACATCTCGCGGCACGTTTCCCGAGATCGCCCGCGCCTTCGTGCTCAACGTCAAGATCTTCCTCGTCTGCCGAGGTGCTCATCCTCGTCTTCGCGCTTCTGATCGCGGTCCTGCGCGAGCCTTCCGGGGCCGGTCTTCTTCCCGCTGCGCGCGCTGGCCATCGTCTACACCGACCTCGCGCGCGGCATCCCCACCATCCTCGTCATCGCGCTGCTCGGCTTCGGCGCGCCGGCGCTCAGCTCCAGGGAGTGCCGACGACGCGGTGTTCTGGGCCGGCGTGGCGCTGGTGCTGGTCTACAGCGGCTACGTCGCCGAGGTCTACCGCGCCGGAATCGAGTCGGTGCACCCGAGCCAGGAGGCGGCTGCGCGCTCGCTCGGGCTCTCGCGCGGACAGGCGCTGCGCTACGTGATCCTGCCGCAGGCGGTCCGCAGGGTGATCCCGCCGCTGCTCAACGACTTCATCGGCCTGCAGAAGGACACGGCGCTCGTCGGCACGCTCGGCGTCGATCGAGGCGTTCAACCAGACGCAGATCGACGCCAACGCGACGTTCACGTTCACGCCCTATCTGGCCGCGGCGGTTCTCTTCGTTGCGATCACGATCCCGCTCGCCCGCTTCACCGACGTGGCTGATCGCCCGCGACCGGCGGCGGCGCCAGGCCGCCGGCGCCTTCGCGTGAGCGCTGCTCCGGCGGCTCGAGGGCGTCCGCAAGTCGTTCGGGGCCAACGAGGTCCTGCGCGGGATCGACCTGGCGCTCGCGGAGCAAGAGGTCGTTTGCCTGATCGGCGCGTCCGGTTCGGGAAAGTCGACGCTGCTGCGCTGCGTCAACCTGCTCGAGCCGCTCGACGCCGGGCCGGATCGTGCTCCACGGCGAAGAGATCACCGCGCCGTGGGGTCGACGTGAACCGAGTGCGGCAGCGGATCGGGATCGTCTTCCAGGCGTTCAACCTCTTCCCGCACATGACCGTGCTCGCGCAACGTGATGCTCGGGCCCGCGCAAGGCCCTCGAAGCTGTCGCGGGAGGAGGCCGAGAAGCGTGCGCTCGAGCTGCTCCGCCGCTTCGGTCTCGCCGACAGGCGCGACGACTACCCTGACCGGCTGTCGGGCGGCCAGCAGCAGCGGGTCGCGATCGTGCGGGCGCTGGCGATGCGGCCCCAGCTGCTCCTGCTCGACGAGGTCACGAGCGCGCTCGACCCAGAGCTCGTCGGCGAGGTCCTCGAGCGTGATCCGCGAGCTGGCGGAAGGAGGGCATGACGATGCTGATCGCCACGCACGAGATGGGCTTCGCGCGCGACGTCGCGAGCCGGGTGTGCTTCCTCGACGCCGGGCTGATCCTGGAGGAGGGCTCGCCGGATCAGATCTTCGCGCACCCCAAGGAACCGCGGACGCGGCAGTTCCTCGAGCGAATCGTTCAGGCCGGCCGGCTCTAGAGTGGTGCCGTGGCCGAGCTGGCGGTCCTCCAGGTAGTGCAGTCCGAGCCGGAGGCGGACGTCGTCTGCGGGCTGCTGCGAAGCGAAGGGATTCCGTGCATCGCCCAGCGGACGAACTACGCCGTCGGGATGGCGGACGGCTTCCCGTCGGCGGCAGGGCCGCGGGAGATCCTCGTGCACGAGCAGAACCTCGCTGTGCCCGCAAGCTGCTCGAGCAGCAGAGCAGTTAGTTCATCGAGACGCCGTCGAGCAGCGCCCAGTTCGCCGCGAGCGCCGACTCGGCCAGCGCGACGAGGCGTGCGTCGTCCGCGTCCTCGAGCCGTGAGCGCGCCTCGGCGGCGTGCTCGTGGTCGCGCTCGGAGTGCAGCTCGAAGTACGCGGTGCCGGGCGAGCTCTCCTCGAACCCGTAGTGCTCGACGAGCCCGCGGAGCTTCGTCTCGGAGATCGCGGGCTGGCTCGCTTCGATCGCGTAGAGGATCGCTGCGGCGCCTTGCTCGTCCTCGGCCGCCGACCAGGCGGTCGCGCAGCAGCGGGTCTGCGGGAGCGGCTCGTGCTTGCCGTTCGTGCCGAGCTCGGAGGCGAAGTCGTCCCAGAGCGCGATGTGCTCGGCCTCTTCGTCGGCATGCATCTGCGCGGTGCGGGCGGCGCGCGCGAGCGCGACCACGGCATGCCGGTACTCGCCGGCGTAGCGGGCCAGCTCGTCGCGGGTCAGCTCACCCTGCTCCCAGCGCGTGTAGAACGGATGCTCGAGCACGTTCCACCGCTCCCGAGCCGCGTCGATCCCTGCGATCACATCCATCTCGGGCTCCCTCCCGTCGCGACGACCCCGCCGCCGATCCTACAAGAGCAGGCGGCGGGGTCCGACAGCGTCAGGAAACCATGTCGAGGAGCTTCGCCGTCGGCACGAAGACGAGCTTCCCGTGGTCGCGGTAGTTGACCGCGTACACGAGCCCGCGCGAGGTCATCGCGGCGTCCCGGCCCCAGTAGCCCGAGCCCTTGCCCGTGGCCACGACCACGTCCTTGCCGGTCGTCAGCCGGATGAGGTGCAGCTTGCGCATGCCCGGCCCGCCCGCGTAGACGGCGAGCTGCCCGGCGACCGCGAGGTGGCCCGGCCTGCCTGGGCAGCGTCGACGGCGACCGGCCAGGTGTGCACCAACTGGCCGGTCGTCCAGTCGTAGACCTCGAGCGTCTTGGTCTCGGTCAGCACGACCAGCTGCTTGCCGCTGAGCGCGACCTCGTCGGCCGAGCTCGGCGTGATCTCTCGGAGCAGCTTGCCGCTCGTCGAGTAGATCCCGACGGTCACTGCCGGGGTGGGGCCGTACTGCGGCCACGCCTCGTCCGAGCGCAGCACCGCGATGTGCCCGCCGTCGGCCGAGGCGGCCATGATCGCGCCGGGGCCGGTGGCGATCTGCCTCAGGCCGGTCGGCGTGACCAGGCTCAGGCGCTCCGCCGTGCACGTGCCGTCGCCCCTCGACCACCAGGTGCTGACCGCGAGGGTGCTCCCCGAGCCGACCGTGCCGGCGATCCAGCGGCCGTACCAGAGCTGGTTCTCCCAGTCCTTCAGGTAGTGCCGACCTGATGCGAGCAGCCGCCCGCGTGTCCCGACCGAGCCCGTGAAGAGCGACTCCGTGGTCTGTTGCGAGTTGCCGACCACGTAGCGCGTGATCCAGGCCACTCGCCGGCCCGCGATTGCAAGCTCGGCTGTGTGCTTGTTGTACTTGCCCTGGACGAGCGTCGTCGTCCTGGTGCTCATGTTCCAGACGTACACCTTGCCGCCGCTCGCGTACGCGACTCGCGAGCCGTCCATCGCCAGAGTCGTGATGGGGCTCCGCGTCTGCTTGACCGCACCCGGCGTCTTTGCCGTGGCGGCCTGCACGCCGAGCAGCAGCACGAGGGCGGCGAGCGACAGGCCGAACTTCGATAGCCTTGTCATGAAGCTCACCTCCGCTACAGATGGTGCACCGGCGCGCGGAAAACCGCATCGGTACGGGCACTGAGGGGGCGGCGGAAACTACTGAGGGCCGAGCTGGAGCGAGGCGGTGCCGCTGAGGTCGAGCCACGTGCGGTCGCCTGCTTCGACGATTCGGATCATCACGGCCTCGCAGTGGCGGCAGCGGACGACGATGCCCGCGCCGCCGGTAGACGTCGAGCCGCGCCAGCTCCTCGTGCGCGCCGCAGCCGGCGCAGACGCACGGGCACGCGGTCAGCTCCGACGCCGAACAGCTCGAGCAGGATCCCGCCGACCGCGTTGCCGTCGAGCCTCAGCTCCGCGACTCCGGTCATCCGGTCGCTCCGAAGCGCTCGGTCCTGATCCAGGAGGCGTCGTAGCCGAGCTCGAGCAGCCCGTCGGCCGCGGCGTCGACGAAGCGGGTCGAGCCGCAGACGTACACGCGCGGGCGCTCCGCCGCCGGCCAGGCGACCTCGGCCAGCAGCTCGCGCGTCGAGCCGGCGCGCGTAGCCCGTCCAGCCCGGCGGCTGCTCGCGCGTGAGCGTGTGCACGACGTCGAGCCCGAGCGTCTCGAGCTCGTCGCGGTAGATCACGTCGTTCCAGGTGCGCGACGAGTAGACCAGCCGCATCGGGCGTCTCCGCAGCCGATCGCGCGCCCGGTGCCGCGCCATCGCCATCAGCGGCACGACCCCGGAGCCGCCCGCGACGAGCAGCACCGGCTCGGGCTCGTCGCCGTCCCAGACGAAGTAGCCGCCGACCGGCCCGCGCACCTCGAGCTCGGTCGCCGTCGCCGGACCTCGTCGACGAGGTAGGGCGAGACCTCGCCGTCCTCGAGCCGCTCGACCGTGAGCGCGACGCCTTCACCGGGAGCCGAGGCGATCGAGTAGCTCGCGCTGCGCCGTGGTAGCCGTCCTCGGCGGTCAGCCGGACGTCGAGGTGCTGGCCCGGCGCGGTGGCCGGCCCAGCCCGGCGACGTCGAGCTCGAGCGTGCGCACGCGCGGCGTCTCCGGAACGACCGTGCCGACACGCTCGGCGGCCAGCCACGTCAGTCGCCCCAGTACCGCTGCTCCAGCCACGGGTCGCCGCGCAGGTGGTAGCCGTTCGTCTCCCAGAACCCGGGCTCGTCCTCGTCCCGCAGGCTCGAGCCCGCGCACCCACTTCGCGCTCTTCCAGAAGTAGAGGTGCGGCACGAGCAGCCGCGCCGGCCCGCCGTGCTCGGGGTCGAGCGGCTCGCCGTCGTAGCCGAAGGCGACCCAGGCCTTGCCGTCGGTCAGATCCTCGAGCGGCAGGTTCGTCGTGTAGCCGCCGTCGCAGAACGCGAGCGCGTAGGCGGCGTCGTGCTCGACCGCCTCGAGCAGCGTGTCGACCGAGACGCCCTCCCAGGCGGTGTCGAGCTTCGACCAGCTGCGTGACGCAGTGGATGTCGACCGTGATCGTCTCGCTCGGCAGGGCGCGGAGCTCGTTCCACGTCCAGCTCACAGGCTCGGCGCCGCCGCGGATCGAGAACGTCCACTCGTCGAGCGGCGTGTGCGGGGTCGGGCCCGGCCGAGAGCACCGGGAAGTCGTCGGTCAGGTACTGCCCCGGCGGCACCCGGTCGGGCGGGCCCTCCTGCCGTTTGCCTCTGAAGCCTCGCGAGACGATCACGGTCGTGAACTCTTTCAGCTGGCCGCGAGCCCTGCCACGGTCGCCGGCACGCCGTCGAACTCGCCGACGGGCGTCAGGCTTCCGTCGTCCGCCGATCGTCCAGCCGAACACACGCTGGGCGTCGGCGTCGATCGCGTACAGGAAGCGCCCGTCGCGGGTGATCGCCTCGTCGCGGACGCCCGCCTCGCCGGATCGCGTCGAGGCGGCCACCGGCTCGAGCAGCTCGAGGCTGCCGCCGTCGCCGACCGCGTAGCTCGAGACCGTCCCGTCGCCGAAGTTCGTCACGTACACGAACCGGCCGTCCCTCGTCGCCGCGGCCCAGCAGACCTCGCTGCGCGTGTCGGCCACCGAGGCGCTGACCGGTGCGAGCCGGCCCGACTCGGCGAGCGCGTACGAGGACGCTGCCGCCTTGCCGACCTCGCCGCCGAAGGCCTCGGTCACGATCACGGCGCCGTCGGCGAAGTCGAACCCGTAGGGCGTGGCGCCGGAGGACGGGATCGTCGCTCGGCCTTCGGCGTAGCCGCGCTCGTCGACCGCGAAGGCGCTGATCGCTGTTCGTGCCGCGCTCGCTCACGACGAGCGTCCTGCCGTCGTGGCTGAACGAGACCTGCGCCGGGTCGGCACCCTCGGCGCTCAGGGCCCGCGCCGAGCCTTCGACCGGGGTCAGACCCCGGTCGTCGAGCCGGAAGCCGCTGATGTTCGAGGCTCCGCCGTTGTTGAGCGCGTAGACGAGATCGCCGCGGACCGCGACGCTCGTCGGCGCGCTCCCCCCGGACGGCACGCTCTTCGCGAGCCGCAAGCCGTCCGCCTCGACCGCGAACAGCGACAGCTCGTCACTGCCGGCATTCGTCACGAGGAGCCAGGCGCCGTCGTCGCTCAGCGCGAGCGAGCTCTGCGAGGCGAGATGCGGCGTGCCCGTCCCGCGTCCGCCTGTCTCGTAGCGGCCGAGCTGCTGGAGCCGGCCGTCGTCCGAGCGGTCGAAGGCGATGACCTCGTTCCGCTCGGCGTCGTTCGTCTGCACGTAGATCCGATTCATCTGTTTCCCTCCACGACCGGTTGCTTGTCGCGGATCAGTCGCGGCAGCGGGCCGGGCGTTACGCGTCAGCGTGAGAGCTCGAGCAGCGACGGCCTGGTCGTCCCGCCGCCGCCGGGCGCAGGACCGTCACGTAGGCGGTCTTCGCTGTGAGCGCGGTCGTCCAGAGGATCCGCGCCGTCGGGTCGCGGCGGGTGCGGGCAGGGCCGATGCTCGCCCTGGTGCGTATGGCCGGGATCGTGCCCGGCGTCCTCTCCGGCCGTCGGCGGCAGCCGGTAGAGAACACGGTCGCGGCGCCTGCCGGTCAGCGGTCCCAGCCGAAGCTGTTGACCGCAGCGGCTGACGCGCACGTAGAGCAGCCGGCTTCCCACACGAGCCGGGTTCAGCAGGATGTCCTCGCTTCGACGAGCGCAGCACGCGCTGTCTTGTGCGAGAAGAGGTCCTGCGCGAAAAGCTTGCTGCCGCGCGGCGTGACGAGGTGGTAGACGACCGTGTTGTGGCCGAGCGAGGGCCGGCCCAGGCGCCCGCGGGCCCGTGCGCGCGTGAGGGCGCGCACGGTGGCGGGGTCCGTGAACGAGAGCGCGCGCAGCTGCTCCTTGCCGCTCGGAAGCGCCGACCCGGAAGACGAGCCAGCGCTCGGAGACGGCGAGCTTCCTCGCGCCCGGCAGGGTCAGCTCCAGACCGGCAGGAGCGTGTCGCTGCAGCGACGGTGACCACGTCGCCCGAGCGCCACACGATGTACGGGCCGCCGATGGCCGGATCCGTGCCCGGAAGCTGGCGTCCGCTGCACCATTGCGGAGCAGGAAGCCGCCGACGCCCGGCTCCTGCCAGACGAGATCGGTGTCGGCTGCGACGGGATCGCCGGCCGGAGAGGCCACGCGGAGTCGCCGCTCGCGCCTCTCCCGCGACCAGCGGCCACGACGAGCGAGCCCGCGGCAAGCACGCGTAGGACGCGCAGGCCCTGCGGCCGCTCCGCGAGCGCCGTCTCGTCCCCGCGGGCCGCGAGAGCCAGGACGGGGAGCGCGCGGCCCGCAGCGAAGCTGAGACCGACCGCGAGCGCGCCCGGCACGCTCGCGAGCGCGACGCTCGCGGGCAAGAGCGCCCACGCCGCGGCGGCCGGCACGAGCGTCGCCACGCCGGTTCCGAGCAGCACGCCGTAGAGGAAGAGCGCGCGCGAGAGCGGCATCGTCCGCCGCCAGCGCTCCGGGACCTGCAGGCGAACCTGCGGCCGCACACGGAGCCCCGCGAGATCCATCAGCACGGCGGCGCCGGCGAGCACCGCGGCGGCCGTCACGAAGACCCGCCCGGGTTGCAGGAGCGTCCCGAGCGTGCCGAGCGTGCCGAAGAGCAGGATCGCCCCGAGAGCCGTCCCTGCCGCGAATGCGCTCCCCACCGTAGTTCTGCGCCCGGCACGCACGGTGCCGACCATTGAGAGGCTTCAGGGCGACCAGGCGCCGGCGAGGCCGACGAGCAGCCCGGTCAGTGCGAGGGCGGCGGTCAGCATCGGATCTTGCTGTCGTAGTACATGACGCAGAAGACCCGCCGGCCGCTGTAGCAGTAGCCGGTCAGCGCCGCGTCGCCGTTGATCCGGTGGCGCACGTGGCCGCAGCAGTCGACGAGCCGCCGCACGTGCCCGCCGCAACAGCGGTACCAGGAGCCGTCGAGGTGGGCGCGGAACCCGTGCGCGTGCGCCGCGGCGTCGCAGACGCGGGTCCTGGGCGCAGGCGGCAGTGGGTCCCCGTCGGGGTCGAGGAGCAGGTGGCCCTCGCCGTCGACCGGCTTTCCCGCCGCGTTGACGAGGCGCCCCAGGTCGTCCACCGGGCGGCCGTCGACCGCACGGAGCGGGAATCCGTGGCGGTCGATCCGCGGCAGACCGGTTGGGTGCGGGCAGGAGCCGGTCGTGTAGATGTGCCCGCAGAAGTGGAATGCCTCGGCCCTCTGTGCGCGGAGCGCCGCCGCCAGCACGCCGCCTCCGCTCGCGGCGAGCAGGAGCTGACCCGCCCGCGCGAGGAAGCCGCGCCGGGAGGTCGCGCCGGCGACGGAGTCGCTAAGCACCGGCTGGGCTCGTCGCGGTCACGAGCACGCTCTCGAGCTGGTAGAGCGAGTTGAACGTTCCCTTCGCGAGCACCTCGCCGTCCGGCGAGAGCACGACCGCGTACGGGCTGCCGGGAACGGCGAGCTCGCGCCACGCGTCCGCGTCGTCGTGCTCGTCGAAGACCTCGAGCTCGACCTCCGGGTCGGAGGCGACGAGCCGGAGCGAGGGCTCCAGCGCGCGGCAGAGCGCGCACCCCGGCGAGCTGAAGACCGCCAGCTCGAGCGGGGCGTCGCCGGAGAAGCGCTCGATCAGCCCGGTGCGGCTGCCGAGCTCCGGCCCCTCGTGCTCGAGCGAGAGCGCAGCCTGGGGCGCGATCGCCATTCGGAGCTCTCCGACCTCGCGCGCCAGCGCGAGCAGCGCGACCGCGAGCACGGCGACCGCCGCCAGCGCGACGGTGAGGCCTACGACGAGCCAGGCGTCCGTGGAAGGCCGCGTGTCGGGCAGGAGCGGGAGAGCGACGAACGCCGCGGCCAGGAGGACGTTCCGGCCGAAGGCCGGCCAGCCGATCGCGGAGCGCGCGCCGAAGCAGCCGCAGGGCGAGCCCGTCTTCCCGCCGGCGATCGCCCCTACGAGCGCGAGCGCGAAGAGCCCGAGCAGACCCGCCGCCGCCTCCGGGGCGCCGGGCACGTCGGCCGCGACCGCCGCAGCGAGACCGGTCTCAACCGCGATCGCCGCCGCCCAGAGGGCCGCCTGCAAGCGCGGCCGACTGACGCCGTAGGAGCGCAGGGCCCTGCGCGCCGAGCCGCCGCCGAGCAGCTTGGAGAGCGCCGCAGCGAGCAGCACAGCGGCGAGGAAGAAGCGAAGAAGACCCGCGACCGTCAGAGGTCGTGGAGGATACCCACCGAGACAGGACGTTTCAGCGTCGAGCTGGAGGTGTGAGCATGACCCTGCTCTGGGTGATCGTCTGGTTCATCGCCGACCGGATCGGCGATCGCGAGCACGTGATCTTCAACCCGGTCAACTGGTGGGCGGGCACGCTGCTCCTGGCGGTCGCGCTCGACCTGAACAGGCCTCGAATCAAGGCCGGCCGCAACTGATCGGAGTAATCGAGATGTCCCCCGGCGGCTTGCCCTCGCTCCTCATGTTCGGAGCTCCCCGGCCGACAGGCGCGCTACTAGCGCTTGATGATGTTGTGAACCTCCGAGCACTTCTGGCTCGCCGGGGTCGATGCCGAGCTCGGCGAGAATCGGCATGAGGCGTGCAGCGAACGCGTCGAATTGTTCCTTTGAGTCCCAAACCAGGCTCACCTTCATCTTGTCCCCGGAGCCGAAGCACAGTTCATAGTCCAGACCGTCGGCGGGAGAGATGTTCTCCTCATCGAGCCTGCGCACAACGTGGTCGTACTGATCGGACGTTGGAGATTCAGGCGAGAAACGGGTTACGACGCTCATCAAATCCTCCAAGCCTGGGGGTCATCCACCCTTGCAGATCGCCGGGCGAGGATCGAGGAGAGCTTTCGACGGAAGTGCCCTCAGGGGACATTCGGGACCACTCGCGCACCCCAGCCGACTAGGTCCGACGCACCGGATCAGTTACCCACTGCCGGGTCAGGTCCCAACTCGCGGACTTCTTGGGCACAGCGGCAGGCAGCGGCGATCTTGGTTGCCCACTGCAGCGCCTCCTCGATCGAGGGGACGTCGATGATCGTGACTCCGGCGATGTACGCCTTGTTCTCCGCGCCGTCGGTGACCGTCCCATCGGGGGCGACCACCTTCACGCTCACCTCATCGTGGGGATACACACCCCCGGCGAACACCCATACCCCGGCGTCCTGGGCTTCCCGGATCACCGCGTGCGCCGCCTCTCCTACGGCGGGCCCCTCCTCGTCAGGGATGTAGTCCATCGCGCCGTCGTCGAACGAGATCAGATACCGCGGCATCTCACGACTCCTTTCTCGGCCGCCTGCTCCGGCCGCTCACCTGCCAGGGACACGTGCGCAGTAGAGACTGGCAGACCGCCGGGAACTCATCGGCCTCGGCGAGATCCGGCCTCACTCGTTCTGGCGTCAGTCCGGAACGCTGCATGGGAACGATGAGTTCCGGCTCGGAACCTGGTCTACTCCAAGGACCGGAGATCCGCCAGCAAGGAGGCTGGGCTAGATGGCTCGATCGCTGAAGTCCGTGAACGTGATCACTCTGTTCGTCGAGGACCAGCTGCGTTCGAAGGAGTTTTACGAAGAGATCTTCGATGTCGTCGGTGTCGACGAGGGACATGGGACGGTCATCTTTCAGTTCGACAACCTGTTCCTGCGCCTTCTCAGACGCGAGGAAGCAGAAAGCGAGATGCTTGGGCAGGTTCCCGTCGGGGATGCGCGTGCGGGAACGACGGTGCAGCTGGCGTTCCGCATCGAAGACGCAGACACCCTGTGCAGGGAGCTCGCGGAGCGCGGAATCTCGATCGTTTACGGGCCGGTCGATCGCCCTTGGGGCGTGCGTAGCGCAGCGTTCGTCGACCCAGACGGCCACGTTTGGCAGTTCAGCTCTGACATTCCCCACCAGTGAAGCGGCACCGTGCCAGGCGGCATTCCGGAATGCTGGCGCAAGCGAGCACCGTTTTCACGGCCGACCGCGTAGCGACCCACGCCTAGAAGCTGGCCCAGTCGAACGCTTACGTAGACCGCACAAAGAGATCACCCTTTCGTCAGGGGATGCCCGGCCTCACCCAGACGGCCAACTCGCCAATGCTGCCGAATCCCGCTTTTTGCGCGGCCTCGACAGCCGCGGCCGAGTGGTAGCCCACCACTGGCATCGATCCCCAGTACGCCTGGGCGGCTCTGGCTGCGTCGCGCCAGACGGACGCGAGATCTCCCTGCGCGTCGAAGACGTTGCTGAGCCCGATCACCGTCGCGCTTCGGTTGGCGACTGCCCCGGCGATGATCCCGTCGCCGTCGTCTCGGGCGAGCACCGCGATCGCAGCATTCGCCAGGAGCGCCGGCCGGAACAAGCGCAGCGCCGAAGGGGATGCGCCCCACGCCGACTCCCACTCTCCGAGTCGGTCTCGCGTCTCGACGACCGCCCATCCACCCGTGGGCACCTCCGTGTCCTCAGGCTCGCGGAGCAACCATTCGCCCTGGAAGAGGACTCGAAAGCCATCTGCGGTGAGGTCGAGATCCGCGAAGCTGTCCTTCACGGAACAGCCGTCGCTTATGTCGATCCGCGAGAGCAGCTGCGCGGCGACCACGCCAGCGGCGAGCGTTACTGCATCCGGGTAGAGCGGCGGTGTTCGTTTGGGGCTCGTCCAGCACTCTGGCGTCGAAGCGGCCGGCGATCCCGTGCGTGCGACACAAGGCGTCACACCACTCGGCGTTGTTCCGTGCAGCAGCTTCGACGACCGGACGACCCGCCATCAACACGATGCTACGGCTCGATGTTTCGGGCTACGACTTGACCAGGTGATACGCCGACGGCCTCATCTTGCGGATCGGCGGCGGCACCTTGTGGGTGGACAGCTGAAGCACGTCGTGGGTACCGATTAGACGCCAGGCGGGGCCGAAGAGAGCCTCTACGTGCTCACGGTCCATCCCGCGCGGAAGGATCATCCGGCGGCCGCGGGCAAAGGCGAGGAAGAGGAGTGTGGCATCCTCCGCGGCAAGTGAGTTGATGCCTTCGGCCGCAAGCGCGGCCGCCTCGTCCGGTAGACCCTGAATGCAGCCCAGGTCGTAGATCAGCGAGTAGCCCGGTGGCCCGGCGAGTGCCCCAAGTTTTGTAACGTCGCCGACTATCCAGTGGACGTCGGCGTCCGCTTCCGCCGCCGACTCCCGGGCTTTTGCGATCGCGCGCTCCTCGAGGTCGACAGCAGTGACCTCCCAGCCCTTCTTGGCGAGGTGGATCGCGTCACGGCCTTTCCCACATCCGACATCGAGCGCTCGGCGGCCGGCGCCCGCCGAATCGCCGGCGAGCACCCGGTCCAAGAGCTGCGGCCCGGGCGCGTTATCCCAAGGAGTGAAGCCGAGGCGGTACAGCAGGCGATATGGCGGCACGCGATCCATCTTGACCCTCCCACCTCATGCCGTCAACGAACTGAAGCCGGCCGCGCCAGGGGACATTCGTGATCACTCGCCCAGCGGAGCTCCTACCCGGGCTCGTGGCAGACGGCCTCGATGTTGTTGCCGTCGGGATCGAGGACGTAGCCGGCGTAGTAGTCGGGGTGGTACCAGCGCAGGCCCGGTGCGCCGTTGTCGGTCCCGCCGGCCTCGACGGCTGCGGCGTGGAAGGCGTCCACTTGCGCCCGACTCTCGGCCCTCAGTGCGACGTGAAACCGACCTTGCACCGGCTCCCCGTGGGCCTCGATGAAGAACGACGGTCTTCCTCCGTCATCCCTGCCGAACCCAGCGGCCGCTTCGGAAAACTCCATCAGAAGCGTTACTCCGAGCGGCGCGAGGGCCCTCTCGTAGAAGTCCTTGCTTCGCTTGTAGTCAGCAACGGCGAAGCCGACGTGATCGACAGTGATCATCCACTCTCCTTCGGCGGTCTCGAACGTGCCACGCCATCATCGCGCGTACCGCGCTCTGGCGTCATTCGCGCAGCCACGGTCGGACAAAGTGCCCCCGGCAAGAATCGAACTTGCGCACGCGGTTTAGGAAACGATCTGGCACGAGGCGCTGAAACTGCCCGCGAGCAGGGTCTTTGTTTCGACCGGCGGTCGCGCGCGACAGTCGGCGCGACAGTCGACCAACAGGGCACGCCCAAACGCCGGTCGGGGAGTCAGGCGAGGGGACGCTCGCACCGCCAACGATTACGGTTAAGTTGGTGAACGACCCCAACTACCTCAGCCCGGCCGCGTGGCAGCAGGCGCGAGATCTGAGCGCTCGACTGATCGATCAGGAGTCTGACGAGGACGTCTACTGGCGAGGCGTAGAAATGCAGGCCCTAGTCAGTGGGCACCTCCCCGATGATGCGCCAGGACGCTTCTATGTCGTTTGGGCTGAACTCACTGACCTTTGGGAGCTGGACCCGGCGAGACGGCCGGAGAGCGTGGCGTTGCTGCGAGAAGCGTCCACGGAGTTCATGGCCCTGGACGAAAGCCCGAACGATCTCGACGCCTACTTAACGCGCTGGCAGGAACGCCTGCGACAGATCTGACGTCGATCGACGAAGGACGGCCCGTACGGTTGATGGCCACCACTGCGCGCCGCCCTGCGCGGTCGGAACCCGGGCAGCGGTGAGTCGACGGGCGATCTCGCCGAAGCTGTTGCCGGCGGCGTGTTCGGCTCGAATTCGCTGCACCACGTGGGCCGGGACGGATGCTCTACGCCCGGGCCGTGACTGAGGCTTCCCCTGACGGCGCGGTGGCCGGCGGAGCTCAGCGAGCACCCGCTCGAGCTCGTCGACGGGAATCAACCGCGTGCCCCACGGCATTTCGATCGTTTCGATCAATGGCAGAACGCGGCGGTCGAACGTCGACCGGCTGACGCCGAGCGCCTCGGCCGCCTGCGTTCGCGTGTAGGCGAGCCGCTCGACACGCATCTGCGTCTGGCCTGCCATGGGTGGTCTTTTTCGCACAGGGGCTTCGGCCGCGGTTGGCTCGCCAGTCGCCTACCCGGTGGAGTCGGCTGGTTCGTAGCTGCGGCAGAGGTCCGCGGTCTCGAGGTCGCGCGTGGCTATTCCGACCGATGCGCGGTCGTTTCGCCGCGGCGCCAGAAGCATGAGTCGGAGACGGATCAGCTTTCGCGTGATCGCCTCGCGACGGGCCAGCGACCTCAGCGCTTCGCGATACGCGGGGTCCCTCGCGAGCGGGATGTCCAGGTCGGCGAGGGGCTTAGTGGGCACGGGTCGAGTGAGGCGGCGGGCTACGCGGGCGCCGCGTACGTGACGGTTCCTCTAGCTCGAGCCCGAGCGCGTCTGCGACGTCCTGAAGGCGGTGGAGGCTGACCCCTGAGTACATCGTCGCCTCGTAGCTCTGGATCTGCTGCTCCGGGAGACCGAGACGCTGTGCGAGCTGCCGCTGTGTGAGCCCAGCGGCGATGCGACCCTCGATGAGAAGGACGGGCAGCTCGCGAAGCGAGTTGACTCTCCGCTTCTTGACCTTGCCGGCCTTCAGCGCCTCGTACCGGTCGAGATTGTCGCGGAGGATCGCCAGCTCACTTTCGAGCGACTCAATCATCGCCTCGTGGATGCGGGGATCGACATCGGCGCTGGGTTCGCGCTCGCGCGCAGCCGCGATCGCCTGCTCGAACTTCCTCGCCTCCGACTTCGTGATGCGGTACTGGCGCTCATTGGTGACCATCCAACACAATAATACCGTTGCGTTGATCCGATGATCCGGGGTTGACCTAATCGCGAGCAAAGAAATTCAAACAGGTCCACTTGCTAGATTGGACCGACTCTTTCTCTGGATGGAGGTTAGGTCAAGTGTCTCCGAGAAGGCGAGGTCGTCCCAGCCGCGAGGACGTTCTGCGCGCACTCGACCAGGCGATAGAGGATCTCGCAAGCGTCGGTGGACTGCCGCTCCCGGTCGAGGCAGATGCGATCTGGGAGGGTATCTGGTACGAGGAGGCACACCACTCCACGGCGATCGAGGGCAACACTCTCGTCCTCAAGGAGGTCGAACGGCTCCTCCGCGAAGGGAAGGCAGTCGGTAGCAAGGAACTTGCGGAGTACCTCGAGGTCGAGGGCTACGCGAAAGCTGCGGAGTGGGTGTACGCCCAAGCCGTCCAGCAGGCTCCTGACTGGTCGGTCGGGGAGCGATCAGCCTGACCGAGCTGCGCCAAATCCATAAGCTCGTCGTCGAGCCGGCCTGGCTGCACTCGCCACCGGACAGCCTCCACGCGCGCGAAGGGCCAGGGTCATTCCGTCAGCACGACATACGCCCGTTCACCGGCGGGATGACGCCTCCTCCGTTCCCTGAGGTGCCGGCGCTCGTCACTGACTGGCTGCGCGACGCCAATCGAGGCCCCGCCGACGACCAGCATCCGATGCTGTTCATCGCGGACGTCCATGCCCGCTTCGAGCGGATCCATCCCTTCCGCGACGGGAACGGGAGAGTTGGCCGTCTGGCCACGAATCTCCTGCTCGTCCGGCACGGGTATCCGCCCGCGGTCATCTACAAGCGCGATCGGACGCGCTACCTGAACGCGCTCAGACGGGCGGATCGAGGCGACGCCGGGCCGCTCGCCGAGATGTTCGCCCGCGCGGTCACCGACGGCATCTACCGCTTTCTGCTTCCTGGCCTTGCCGGCCCGCACCGGCTCGTCCCGCTTCGGTCGCTGGCCGACTCCGAACTCACAGGCAACGCCCTCGCCGTCGCAGCCAAACGCGGCCGGCTGCGCGCCGTCCGTCGAACGGATCAGTGGTACTCGACGAGACAGTGGGTCGCAGGAGTACAAGGAGCACCGCTACAAGCGAGCCTGAATTCGACCTATCCGAACGCCAAGAAATTCGCCCAGGTCAACTTCGCGACTCGTCGAGTTGCGCGATCCGCAAGGCGCTGTCGGCTCGCGCGAGGTACGCGTCGACGAGTGCCGCGGCCTCGGCTTCGGAGCCGGGCATGAGCTTCCCGTAGAGGTCGTACGTCGTCTGGATCGACGCATGGCCCATGTACGTCGTGATCGCCTTCGCGTTGACGCCGGCGGCGATGAGGACCGACGCGAAGGTGTGCCGCGCCTCGTGGAGGCCGATCGGCTCGAGGCCGGCTCGCTTCCACGCTCGCTGAGCTCGGCGCCAGAGGTTCGACGGCTGGAACGGCGTGTCGCCGCCGAACACGAGCCCGTCGGCTCCGGTCCTCGCTCGCCTTGTGCGCGACGAGGATGTCGCGGAGCGCTCCGACGATCGGGACCGTTCGGCGGCCGGCTCGGCTCTTCGGCTCGATCTCGACGTGCGCCTTCTCGTCGTACGCTCGCTCGACGCGGATGACGCCGTTCGCGAGGTCGACGTCCGCCCAGCGAAGCGCCATGAGCTCGCCGCGGCGGAGGCCCGCGTAGAGCGCTGTCGCCCAGATCGGCCGATCGCGCTCGGGGAGCGCGGCGAGGAGGCGCTCCGCCTCCTCCGGCGACGCGATCCGTTCCCGTCGTCCCCGGACGGCCGGCAGCCGGAGATGCGTGCACGGGTTGACCGCGACGTCGCCGTCCTCGACCGCACGGCGGAAGACCACCCGCAGGGGCATGAGCGCGTTTCGGATCGTCGACGGGTCGCGGCCCTCGGCGAGCAGATCGTCAGCGATGCGCTGGACGTCGCGGCGCTGGACGTCGCCGAGGCGCGTCCGGCCGATGCGCGGGACGACGTAGTCGCGGAGTGCCGCCGCGTAGCTCCGGATCGCGCTCGGCTTGTAGACATCGCCGGAGCGGGTGCGGACGCGGCCGGACTTCATGCCTGCGACGAGCTCCTCGGCCGCCTCGGCGAACGTCGTGTGCGCCGGCGCGCGAAGCGTGCCTCGCCGGACGCCCGTCTGCGTCTCCGCGCGCCACGCTCGCGCCTCCGCGAGGGTGGGGAAGGTCTTCCGGATGCGCTTCGACTCTCGCGCGCTCCAGACGCTCGCCTGATAGGTCGGCTGGCAGTTGCAGCGGCCGCCGCGCCGGGTCGCGCACGCCTTCTTGTGCCGCACCT
>CAWAAD010000004.1:0-541412 GCA_963779895.1 uncultured Actinomycetes bacterium
CCCAGTCACTGAGGGGCTTCCCCGGTTCTGTAACACCGGGGAAACTGTGAAAAAAGGGTGAGTTGACTAGTTAGTGAAGGCGCCTGCCGAACTGAACGCTGCCAGCCTGGGGTACCACCGAACGGGCACTGCCGGTGCGAGGCCAGCGTAGCGCTGGGCGGAAAGCGGCGCGGGATCTATCACGTCGAGCCACCGGACATTCGCATTTGCGGCTAGCGCACGCTGAACCAGCTTCTCTGCCTCGACATCAATGGCAGGCAAGGAGTAGCCAAAGAACGCAATGCGGTCGGCCGCCTCGAGCGCGGCCCTGGCATCGTTCCAGACGTCTTGGAGAGTCGAGCGGAGTGCGTGCTTCGCGTAAACAGGAGGCGGTGACTGGCCACGTTTGCCAGCGTGTGCGCCCTCTGCCGGTTGGGGACCTCGACGACGAGGATCTTCCTCTTCTTGATGAGATAGAGGTCGCGCCCCTCCGGGCCGTTGGTCAAGATTCCAGTACTGGGTCTAATGCTGTTGATCCGCACTACCCAGTTGAGTGAGCCGTGGAGCTTGTAGATCGAGATCGGCCTCGTGTGATCGCACTTGCCCCCCGCATGAGTTGAGAAGACCGGAAAGCTCGCGGTTGGTGAGGTGAGCTGAAGGTGTTGGCTAAATGCGCCTGCCTGATCTAGACACCACCTTTCGCGTAGTCGCGTGCGACGGAAAATCTCGTTCTCGATCACGAGGTCGTGGTTGAAGGTGATGATCGAGACAGTCTCGGAGGCGTCCGCAGCGTCGGCAAGGAAGCGCCCGATCGGCGCACCCTGACGGCCGTCGTCGCATAGCCAGTTGGTCGTGTCGCGGAGGACGCGAAGGTAAAGGTCGACCAACGCGATATAGGCTTCGCGGGCGAGGGTGTCGCTGTTGTCTTCTTGGAAATCGAAGAAGACGTCTTTGAAGACCTCTTCCATCCGCACCGCCGCGAGATCTTCGATCTTCGGGTCGGCACCCGACATCCGTCGAAAGAAACGGCCAATCGAATCCGGCAGCTGAATACCTCTTGCGGCGACGACCTGAAAGAAGGTCGTGTCGCGGTGGTCGCGTGTTCTGCATGCGCTCTGGTCGGAAATAGAGCGCGTTCGCGGAGCTTGGCGCCGGCACCGATTACCACGCACGTCTGGCCCCCGAGTGACTTTAGGCATCGAAGCGGTCAGAATGATCGAGCCAGCTACGCGGCGCGGATACGGCGCGTGCCGGGCTCGACGTTGATCGACGCGCTTGACGCCTTGGTTGTTTTGTTGTACAACGCTATGTGTGGGCCGGCCCCAAAGTACGAGCAGCGCATGTCCCGGTCGATTGGACTCCGTCTTCCTGATGCGCAGTACGACTGGCTCATTGAGCGAACCATCGAGTACGACGGCGACATGAGCGAGGCGACGCGCGACGCTATCGACGCTGCACGGCTCCTCTACGAGATCCTGAGTTCACCTGACCCCCATGGGCGGTTGCAAGCTGTGCTGGACGAGTCAAAGCGGGCAGAGGCGCGCGAGGCGTTCTTCGATGAGCACGGTCGCTACCCCGAGGAAGGGCCCGGATGAGGGTTGAGCGTGCCATCGATGCTTTCCTCGACTGGCGACGACTGGAGCGGGATGCGACTCCGCGCTCGCTGGATTCGTACCGCAGGATGCTCTGGAAGCTCGCGTCCGAGTTTCCCGAAGCAGAACTCGAAGAGCTGACGACAGAGGATCTGCGGTCTTCCTCGGGCGCTGGCGTGATCGCAGTGCGTCGACGCGGTCGAATGTGATCTCCGTGTTGCACTCCTTCTTCGGATGGGCCGAGGCGAAGACATCATCGACCGTGACCCATCTCGGAAGATCCGGCGTCCTCCGAAGCGAAAGCCGGACATCTACCGGCCGAGTCTCGACGAGCTGCCCCGACTCAGGGCTGCGGCGCTCCCGCACGAGCGGCCAGCGATTCTGCTGATGGAAGGAGCAGGGCTGCGACGCTCGGAGGTCGGGCTGCCGATGGGCTGATCTGGACCTGGACGCGGCCGGGCGCGCGTGCACCGAAAGGGCACACTGGACTGGCTGCCGCTTGATCCGGACGTAGTGGGCGAGCTGCGGGGTTCGATTCCGCTCGCTGGAGCCCGAACTTGAAGATCACATGTTCGCGGTCGAAGTCGAGCAGTGGGTCTCGCAGTATGAGCGCGTTCGGCGGCAGAAGGATCCGAAGCAGCCGGCGAGTGCGCAGGCGCTGATGCGCATGGTCTGGCGCGTGTGCAAGCGCGCGGGCATTCGTCGTCTGTCCCCTCAGCAGCTTCGCCATGGCTTTGCGAACCGGTTTCTTCGTGAGAGCGGGCGTGACTTCGTCGCGGTTGCAGGGCTTGATGGGACATTCCCGGCCTGACACGACACAGGCATTATACAGATGAGGTACGACTCGGACGAACTCGCAGAGGCACTTGACCGAGGGCCGCCGAGTCGCGGCATGCACAAGCGTCGCCAGATCTGACGACGCTTGAAGATGCGAGTTCTCGGATGAGCTTGAAACCCTGAGGTGGAGGCGGCGGGAATCGAACCCGCGCAAGGTTCCGCTCGCGTTCTCAGTCGGTCGTTATGCGTTTGAGCGACCGTGCGACTCGCATTAGCACGGCCAGGTTCGCCGTCGTAGCGCCGTACGAGGCGTGAAGGCTGACCCGAAGACACGCGCCCCGACCCTGTCCTGGTACCACGCCGATGTAGTGGCCTGAGTGGAGCCCCTGTTCGCCGCTCGCGATGGCAGGGCTGAAGTAGATGGGCATCTCGTGTCGACGGAAGACACGGTGTGTGATGAGGCGCCCGGGCGGGCGCTCATTCGACCATTCGAGCACGATGTGCGGGAGCGTTCGGCCAGGCGGACGAAACTGCGTCCACGCGGTCGATCCATAGAAGACGAAGCCGTCCGTGGTGACCGAAGCGGGAAGCCACAACGGGCACAGCGCTCTCTGCCCGACGCTAGCTGCAAGGGCGGCAAAGACCGCCGGGTCCGGACAGCCACCGCTTGAGGCCGATGGGGCCCGCAAAGGCCGGCGCCGGAACTCGCGATGCGCACGAGATCGGCTCTCGCCTTCCCTAGCGATCGGGTCGCGCTGACCGAGAGCCAGTAATAGGCGCCGAGCCTCCGGTCGGCCAGGACGCCGACGACCTCTCGCTTATGCAGCCCGTTCGCTGCCGCGATGTAGACGCGCAACTCGCTGCCGTTGCGGAGACGGTTACGGCCGCTTTCCCCGGCCCGCGGCGCCGTCATTTCGCCACTCCAGCCGGACATAGGGCGTGCCACCCGCAGCGGCGAAGTCGATTTGAAAGTTCGCGCCACCCGCCGAACCCCAGGCGGGCCGCAGGCCCGGCGGCAGCCACGTCGGGCACAGTGCCGGAAAAACGGTCAGGGCGGCAGCAGCACGGAAGAACGGCGAGTCGCGGCACCCGGCCTTGCTGTCCTCTCGCGCGTGGCGGAGCCCCCGGATGAGCCGCATCCGGCTGCTACAGCCACAGGCGACAGCCGCCCACCGGTCAGAAGGCGGACCTCCGTGCGCCTCATACACAGAGACTACGAAGCAGACGCGGCAGATGGTCCGAGCGTGGCCATCAATCCATGGGTGGGTCAAACGCATCGAGGTCGTCCTCGAGCCAACCCGAGAAGAACCAGACGAGCTTCCGCTGCAACTGCTGCGCCCCACGGTACGCGAGCTGCGAGACACGCTGGCCTTCGAGGAACGCGTGATGGAGCGTGACTGGCATGTAAAGGAGCGCGACGCTCTCCGGCATCGAGAACTCGAGCCCGTCAACGTCGAGCGGCGGCAGGTACATGTAGTTGATCAGGTGGTCGAAGCGCCGGAGGTCGGCGAGCGCCGTCTCCTTAACGACGCTTCGCTCGACCAGCTCGGCGAGTGGCAGCACAGGCACGACGGTCCGGACCGGATGTGCGTATTCGCCGCTGCCCTGAGCAACCAGCGAGCAGCTCGGCGTGATCAGCATTCCCGGTCCGAACTCAAGCGGCCCGCTCAGGAAGCGCCGGCTACCGCCGCTGTCCTCGTCGACGACGAGCTCGTCGGCGGGAAGCGGGTACGCGAGCGGCACATCGCGGAACAGGTCGCCCTGGCTGAACAGCTCAACGCGGTCACGCTCGTAGTAGTCGGCGTCAGGAGGTCGTTCCGGTCTCGGCGACATCGGCGGGCCAGCCTATCGGCGCGCCCGGTCAGCTTTGTCCCGCGCTACTCGGTCGCGTCGCCGAAGACGAGCCGGCCGCTGCGCTTGCGGCCGGGGTTCACGACGGGCCCCTCTGTAGCCGGCGCGAGCTGCTCGAACATCTCGGCGCGCAGCCGCTCGACGTCTTGGACGGGGAAGCGCCGGTAGCCGCTGCCGGGGAGGCGGACAGCGCGGAGGATGCCGCGGTCCTCCCAGTTGCGGACCGTGTTCTCGTGCACGCCGAGCGCCCGAGCAGTGTCGCGAACGTTCAGGAGTTCTCTCGTTGCCATCGCAGATCCGACTATAGCCTTTGTTGGTGTCTTTGTCGAGTATATGGACTTTGTCCACTTGTCGTCATCGGCAAACCCTCGGCGACTTTCCTTCTCCCGACCGCAGTAGCCAGCGAGACGCAGATGCATCCCTTCGGATGCTCGAGCTCCGCCATTACGCGTCGAGGGCGATCGGAACGATTCCGGCGTGGCGCTCGAATCGTTCCGTTCGCCAGGCCTCAGAAGCACTGAACGTCTCGGTTTTCAGCACTTCTCGCAGAAGTGCATCTGTGTCTCGCCGTCCATGTTGTCGAAGAAGGCGCCGGCGAGAGCTAGAGGTCGATACCCAACCCGAGCTCGTGCTCGAGCTCGATCAGGCGACGGAGCTGGCGGAGCTTCTCCGCGTTCTCTTCGCGGCCAAGTGCGGACGAGCATCCGCGCGAGGTCGCCCTTCGACGCGACCGCCGGTCGGAGGCCCTGGCCGATGGGCTCACGGATCGCCGCTCGTCGCAGATCGTCGTAGCCGCGCGTGCCGGCCGGGCACCGGGATCACCTGGAGCTCGCCGTGCGGAGTCATCACCGTCGTCGGCTCTTCGGCGTCGACGTCCACGTCTCCCCCACGCCCAACTCGTCGAGCGCGTCGGCGAGACGCCGGAGGTTCTCGGGCTTCGTCGACGGCGTGATGTCGACGCCTCTCGTGATCTCGTCGGCACCCTCGATCACGCGGGCAAGACCGCCGATCACGATGAACGCGACGCGGTGCCGGTCGAGCGCGCTTGAGGAGGGCCCGCGGGTCGAACGGCTCTGACGAGCGGTCCGGACTCACTTCCGAGAGGCCTTCAGAAGCTCCTGGAAGCGCTCCTGCGGCGACAGGCGAAGCTTGCGACGGAGAACCTTCTCCCCCGCCTCGTCGACCTCAGCCGGGCCGATGGAGACGTTGAGCTCGAAGCCACAGGCGCGCACGAGCTGGCGCAACGTCTCGAAGCTCGGCTCGACAGCCCCGCGTTCCCAGCGCGCGATCTGAGCGCGGTCTTTCCCGACTCGAGCACCGAGCTCGCCCTGCGAGAGCCCGGCGAGGAGCCGCGCCTCCCTGATCATCAGTCCGCTCGTCACGACGGGCCGATTCTACCTCTCGGGCCGATTTCCTCTTTAGGAACATTTTTGTTACTCTCAGCATCCATGCCTCAGCCAGGCCTCGCCCAGCTCAGCCTCGAGCTGCCGGCGACGGAGCCGGTCGAGGCACCGCCGCGCGCTCCGCTACGTCGCGCGAGACCGCTCGGCGCCCGGCCGCTCCGCTTGACGCTCGGCGAGGCCGCCCGGATCATGCGTGAGGCCGTGAAGGACAAGTCCTACCGGTCGACGCCGGTCGGTCTCGAGGTCGCCCACTTCATCCGCTGGTTCCGGAACGAGTACGGGGCGACAGCGGAGACGCTGCGCGACTACGAGGCGATCCTGTCCAAGCTGGCGCTCGACCATGCCGACCTCGAGCTCGCGGACTTCGAGCCGCCCGCGGGCACGACTCGCCTCCGCGAGTTCATCGACGAGCGCTGGGGCGACGCCGCACCGCGGACGCGCAAGAAGGTGCGCGCCGTGCTCATGTCGTTCTTCCGCTGGGCGCAGGGCGAGTTCAAGCTCCAGGGCAACCCGGTCGTCCCGATCCGCGAGCCCGCGGCTGCGCGACATCGAGCGTCCGCTTTCGATGGCCGACGTCGTCGACCGGATCGTCGCCGCTCAGCCCGAGCTCCGCGATCGCGTCGCGCTCAAGCTCCTCTTCCTGATCGGCATCCGCAAGGGATCGCTCGCCGAGCTCCGCCTCAAGGACTTCGACCTCGGCCGCGGCGCCGCGTGCACGTGCACGGCCAAGGGCGGAAAGATCCGGAACCTGCCGCTTCCCGACTGAAGAGCTGCGGCAGGAGCTCGAGCTCTCATCCTCGGCGCGACCCGAACGAGTACCTGCTCTTCCCCGAGGTCAGAGGCGCCGCGCTGGCAAAAGGGCCAGGTCTCGGGCGAGGACAAGGCGGAGATCGCGGTCGTGCATGCGAACCGCGCTCAAGCCGCTGAGCTCGACCGCGCTCCATCGCTGGTGGTACCGCTGCCTGCAGCGCGCCGGCGTCGTCGAGCCCGGGCAGACGAAGGGGATGAAGATGCACGCTGCCCGCTACACGGCCGGCACGGAGTTCTACCTCGCGACCGGCGACATCCGACGCCACACAGCAGCTGCTCGGCCACGAGGACATCGGCACGACGGCGAACATCTACGTCCAGCCGAACGAGGCGAGCCTCGAGCGCAAGCTCGCCGAGATCTACGAGGCGGGCGATGCGGACAACGATTCCGCCCGCCCCGCTGAATCGCAATCGTTCCCCTCGACAAATCGGCCGATTAGCAGGGAAAGTGGAGGCGGCGGGAATCGAACCCGCGTCCGCGGACGCACCGGTCAGAGCGTCTACAAGCTTAGGCTGCCGTTCGGTTTCGCCCGCCGGCCGGTTGGCAGCCGACCAACCGCCGGGCTAGCCATCCTTTGCATGTCGCGCTTCGGGCGATTGGCTCTCCCTCGGCGCCGAGCCCGTTTTCTGACGCCGCTACCCGGGCCACGGGCCGAGCTCGGAGCGACGCGCTTCGCTACGGGTTAGGCAGCGAGAGCGAGTGCGTCTGTGTTCTTCGCACTTGCGTTTGTTCCCGGTTGTTTTACGAGGCCAACCGGGGACCTCGGCTTGCAGCTCTGCCGGAGAACCGACCACGTCGAAACCAGGTCGCCCCCGTATGTTGTCCCCGTATTGTAGCCGCATGCTGGAGATTTCCCCGTGTGCGGACGAGAGAGAGCAGCAGCTCTCGCTCGACGTCTACAACGCCGTCTGGCCTCACGACGCGATCACCCTCGCGGAAGTGCGCTCGTTCGAGGCGGGGCTGTCCGCGTACGTGGACCTTCTGGCGCGACTCGAGCGGAGAGGCCGTCGGCTCCGGCTTCGCGGCGATCCAGCCACAGCGGCCCGAGCTCGTCTTCGTTCTTCTAACTGTGATGCCCGGCGCTCGCCGGCAGGGTCTCGGCACGGCTCTCTGGGCGGAGATCTCGGAGTGGTCGCGCGAGCACGGGCTCGACGCGGTCGAGGCCGGTCGTCGCGGACGACGACGCCGGGAGCCTCGCCTTCGCGCAGCGGCGCGGGTTCGTCGAGGAGCGGCGCGAGAAGGGTGTCGCGCTCGA
This sequence comes from uncultured Actinomycetes bacterium, assembly GCA_963779895.1. Lineage (GTDB taxonomy): Bacteria > Actinomycetota > Thermoleophilia > Gaiellales > Gaiellaceae > AC-32. Next base: position 7,669 of record CAWAAD010000004.1, read on the forward strand.
CCTGACGCGGATCGAGCCGCCGCCGGTCGCGCCGCCGCCGGACGTGGAAATCGTCAGCTGGGCCGAACGGCCGGAACTGGCGCGGGGCATCTACGAGGTCGCGGTCGAGGCCTCCCCCGACGTTCCCGGCTGCGGAAGACGAGGTGATGGAGCCGTTCGAGCACTGGCTCGCGCACGACATGCAGGGCCCCGGCGACCTGCCTGAGGCGACCTTTGCCGCGCTCGCCGGCGGACGAGGTCGTCGGGTACGCCAAGTTCTCGGTCACGGCGGCCCGCCCGCGTGTCGCAAGCCACGACCTGACCGCCGTCAAGCGAGCCTGGCGCGGCCGCGGCGTGGCGCGGGCGCTGAAGGCGACGCAGATCGCATGGGCGAAGGAGCACGGATACGAGGAGCTGCGGACTCGCAACGACGAGCGCAACGCGCCGATCCGGCACCTAAACAAGGAGTTCGGCTACCGGCCGGCCGTCGGCCGCGTCTACGTGCGAGGCGTTATCTCCGGCTCTTGAGCTCCCGCTCGATCCGGCGCTTCGTCTCGCGCTCTGCGATGTCCCGGCGCTTGTCGCGGACTTCCTTCCCGCGGGCGACCGCGAGCTCGACCTTGGCGCGGCCGTCCTTGAAGTAGAGCCGCGTCGGAACGAGGGTCAGCCCCTTCTCGGCGACCTTCGCTGCGAGCTGATCGATCTCGCGGCGGTGGAGGAGAAGCCTGCGGTCGCGGTCGGGATCGTGCGGCGCGACGGAGGTCTGCTCGTACGGGGGGATGTGTGCACCGACGAGCCAGAGCTCGCCGTCCCGCGGGTCGGCGTAGGCGCGCTGCAGCATCGCGTGGCCCTGCCGGAGCGACTTCACCTCGCTCCCGGTCAGTTGAAGGCCCGCTTCGACGCGCTCGAGCAGGTGGTACTCGTGCCGCGCACGGCGGTTCTCGGCGACCTGCTTGACAGCACCGGTTCGGGCCATAGGCTCGATTGTAGGTTGGCGCACGTTCGGCACAGTTTCGTGTCACACACGTGCGCCTTTCACGGGTACGCTCATCGCGGGTGGCGGGTGGACCAACGCCCCACCCAAGGGTGGGGATGCGCGTCCGAGAACCTAGCGACTTCGCGCGGCGGCGGGGGTCAGCTCGACCTTGCCTTCGTTCCGGCGGATCCCCTCGACGTGCACCTCGAGCCTGTCCCCGAGCCGGTAGGTGCGCCCGCCGCGCCGGCCGACGAGCGCGGTCCGGAGGGAGTTCAGCTCGAAGTAGTCACCCGGCAGCCGCCGCGCCGGCAGAAAGCCCTCGAACACGTCCGCGAAGCGGACGAACAGGCCCGAGGGGATCAGGCCCGTGATCTCCCCCTCGAAGGCCGTCTCCCAGCCGAGCTCGAACAGCCTCCGCTCGAGCAGCCACGCGAGACAGATCTCGTCCGCGCGGTACTCGAGCTTCGCCGCCTCCCGCTCGCGAACGGAGGCGTGCTCCGCGAGCTCCAGAAGCTCCTCCGGCAGCGGCTCGTCCGAGGCGCCGAGCTCCCGCAGCAGCGCGCGGTGGCAGACGAGATCGGGGTACCGGCGGATCGGCGAGGTGAAATGGCAGTACGCCACACTTGCGAGACCGGAGTGGCCGAGGTTCCTCGGGTCGTAGCGCGCCTGCTTGAGCGCGCGGAGCACGAGCGCGGGAAACGCGTCGCTCCCGCGGCCCGAGCGCGCGACGTAGTCGGTCACGCGTTCGCTGGCGGCACCGGCAAGCTGCGCGGCGTCTGCGGGGCCCATGCGCTCGGGCACCGGCGGCGTCGGCACGCCGAGGTCGGCGAGCTTCGCCAGCAGCAGCTCGACCGCCTGCGGCTCCGGGCGCTCGTGGACGCGGTACAGGGCCTCGCGCCGGCGGCCGGCCAAGAGGTCGGCGACCGACTCGTTCGCGAGGATCATCAGCTCCTCGACGAGCATGTGAGCGTGCGGCTCGGACTCCCGTCGAGCATCCGCGACGCCACCCTCTCCGTCGAAGTCGAACACCGGCTCCGAGCTCTCGACACGCAGCGCGCCGCGCGCGAACCGGCGCTCGCGCAGCCCGGACGTGATCGTCTCGGCGCGCCGCAGCGCCTCCGCCAAGGCAGGCTCGGCGCGCTCGCGCCCGGCCAGCACGGCCTCTGCCTGCGCATACGTGAGCCGCGCGGAACTGCGGATCACGGAGCGGTAGAAGCGGGCCTCGCCCGAGCCGAGCTCCACCTCGACCGTGACGCACGGCCGGTCGGCGTTCGGGCGCAGCGAGCAGAGGTCGTCCGAGAGCTCGGGCGGCAGCATCGGCGAGACCAGCCCCGGCACGTAGACCGAGAACGCACGCCTCGCCGCGCCGCGGTCGAGCGGCGTGCCGGACCGGACGAACCACGAGACGTCGGCGATGTGCACGAGCACACGGTCGTCGTGCAGCGTCAGCGCGTCGTCGAAGTCCTTCGCCGTCTCGGGATCGATCGTGAAGGCGAGCTCGTCCCGGAGATCGACACGGCCCTCCACCGAGAAGGGCGCCGCCTCGTAGGGCTCGAAGCCTCCCCGCTCGCCCTCCTCAACGAGCAGCGCCTCGAGCACGTTCTCGATCCGGTCGGCCCGGCCGAGGACGCGCTCGAGCTTCGCCCGTCCACGCCCGGTGCGAACGACCGCGAGATCGCCCGGCCGCGCCTCCCCGCTCCCCTTGCGCTCGATCAAGACCGGCACGCCCGGAGTGAAGTACGGCTCGCCGACGAGGAGCTTTCCCCGGCGGGCGATCTCTACGACGACGGAGCCGGGATTAGACCTGGAGGAAACGGCGGATTGTCAGGCCGGAGCCGGCGGCGCCGAGCACGAGCCCGGCGCCCAGGACGATGAGCACGTGCAGCGAGAACGGCCACGCGTGCACCTCGGACTCGTGCAGATGGACGACGTGCCCGAGGAAGACGGTCCGTCCGAGCACGAGCAGGACGATCGCCGCGAACGCGCCGCCGAGGCCGCAGAGCAGCCCCTCGATCATGAACGGACCGCGTACGAACCAGTTGGTCGCCCCGACCAGCTTCATCACCTCGATCTCCCTCCGCCGCGCGAAGATCGAGAGCCGGATCGTGTTCGCGACGAGAAGAGTCGACGACACCATCAGGACGAAGAACGCGATCAGGACGACGATCCAGAGGAATCGCGCAACGGAGAGAACGCGGTGGGTGATGCGGTTGCACTCGTTCCCGACCGTGCTCTTGACCGCTTTCCCCGCCGGCGGCGGGGGGCAGATCTTCTCCACCCCGGCGGGAATCGGGCTCAACTGCCGAGCGATCGCATCGACGTCCTCGCCGCGCTTCGGGATCGCCTCGTACTCATTCGGAAACGGGTTGCCCGAAAGACCCTTGGTCATCTCGGGGTGCTGCTTCTGCTCTTGCCTGAGCGCGTCTCAGCTTCGAGACGTAGCGGACGGACTTCACCTGCGGGATCGCGAGTAGCCGGTCTCGCGACGGTGTTGATCTCCGTCCCGGTCGCCTCGTGGTCGCAGCGGAGGGTCGTGCAGAAGTAGACCTTGACCAGGAGCTGCTTCTTGTAGTGGTCGCTGAGCGAGAGCGCCCAGCTGCCGAGGCCGACCACGAGTCCGAGCATGAACATGCCGATCAGCACCGTCGTCGTCGCGGCGAAGGTTGTCGAGACGTTCGCGCCCAGCGAGCGGACAGCCTCGGCGGCGATCAGCCTGATCCTGCCCACCTCTAGGTGTAGCCGCCGCGGCGTTCGTCGCGGGCGAGCCTGCCCTCCTCGAGCGCGATCACGCGCTTCCGCATCTTGTCCACCATCTCGCGGTCGTGAGTGACCATCAGGATCGTCGTTCCGGAGCGGTTGATGCGGTAGAGGAGCTGCATGATCCCCACGCTCGTGTCCGGGTCGAGGTTGCCGGTCGGCTCGTCGCAGATCAGCAGCGGCGGGTGGTTCACGAACGCGCGCGCGATCGAGACGCGCTGCTGCTCTCCGCCCGAGAGCTCGTCGGGCAGCGAGCTCATCTTGTGTGAAAGCCCGACCAGGTTCAGCACCTCGGGCACCTTGCGCCGGATCGAGTTGGCGCTTTCGCCCTGCACCTTGAGCGCGTAGGCGACGTTCTCGGACGCCGTGCGATTCGGGAGCAGCTTGAAGTCCTGGAAGACGCAGCCCACGTTGCGCCGCAGCAGCGGCACCTTCGAGCGCTTCAGGCGCGTGAGGTCACGCCCGCCGACGAAGATCTTGCCCGAGGTCGGCTCGAGCTCCTTCAGCACGAGACGGACGGCCGTCGACTTGCCCGAGCCGGAGGCGCCGACGATGAAGACGAACTCGCCCTTGTCGATCGCGAACGAGACGTCCCGGAGGGCGGTGACGTCCGGCTCGTAGACCTTCGTCACGTTCTCGAAGACGACCATCGCCGAGCTCGTCGGCGCAGGCGGCGGCGCGACGGGCTCGGGTTCGAGGACGGCCGTCGAGGTGTCTTCGTCTATGGGCTGGAGGTCCGTTTCCTGCACGGCGAGAAGGTTGGCGCCGCTTCTTGGACGCTGCTCGACTAGACGGCCGAGTCTACCGAAACCCCCGGCTAGAGCACTTTTCCGGCCGCCCGGGCCAGCAGATACTCGCGGACGAACTCATCGAGCGCGCCGTCGAGGACGGCCTGCGTGTTGCCGGTCTCGTGCTCGGTGCGGTGATCCTTCACGAGCTGGTAGGGATGGAGGACGTAGCTGCGGATCTGGCTGCCGAACCCGATGTCCTGTGCGGAGCCTCGCTCCCTCGCGAGCTCCTCCTCCCGGCGCTCCTGCTCGGCCTCGAGGAGCCGCGACTTGAGGATCCGCAGGGCGGTCTGCTTGTTCGAGCTCTGCGAGCGCTCGTTCTGGCACTGGACGACGATGCCGGTCGGCAGGTGCGTGATCCGGACGGCCGAGTCGGTCTTGTTGACGTGCTGGCCGCCCGCCCCGCTCGCGCGGTAGGTGTCGATCCGGAGGTCGCTCTCGTCGATCTCGACGTCGACGTCCTCGGGCAGCAGCGGGCTGACGATCACCTGGGCGAAGCTCGTGTGGCGGCGGTGCGCCTGGTCGAACGGGCTCAGACGGACGAGCCGGTGGACGCCTCGCTCGGCCTTGAGGATCCCGTAGGCGTTCTCGCCCTTGACCGTGAACGTGGCCGACTTGAGGCCGGCTTCCTCGCCGGGGCTCGCCTCCAGCAGGTCTGTCTCGAAGCCGCGCTCCTGCGCCCAGCGCAGGTACATCCGGAGGAGCATCTCGGCCCAGTCCTGCGCGTCGGTGCCGCCGGTGCCGGCATGGATCGTGACGAGCGCGTCGCCGGCGTCGTATTCCCCCGAGAACAGAGCGTCCTCCTGGAGCCGGTCGAGCTCCTGCCGCAGCGGAGCGATGCTCGTCTCGATCTCGGCGGCCATCTCGCCGTCCATCGCCAGGAGCTCCTGGGCGTCCTGGTACTCCTGCGTGAGGCGGCGGTAGCGGTCGAGCCGGCGGCTCAGGCGGGCATGCTCGGCCGAGATCTTCGCTGCGCGCTGCTGGTCGTCCCAGAAGCCCGGGCTCCCGAGTGCCTGCTCGAGCTCTGCGACCCGCTTCTCGAGCGACTCCGGGTCAAAGGTAATCACGGACCCAGGCAAGCTGGGCCCCGATCTCCTGGAGCTGCTGGTCGAGCGGTTTCGAGGTGGTCTGGTCGGCCATGCCGTCGATGGTACCGCTCGCGCCGCCGCTGTCCGAAACCGCCATGTCCGGGGTCCGACCCCGGACCTGGCCACGAGAGACGGGCCGCCGCGCCCGACGGCTGCTTCGTCATGGCGCCGGCGAAGCCGGCGCCGGATTCGCGGCGCGACTAAGCGCCGTGGCAGCGCTTGAACTTCTTGCCGCTGCCGCACCAGCAGGGGTCGTTGCGGCCGATCTTGTCGCGGTCCGAGGTGACCCGCTGCGTGGTCGCGACCGAGCCGCCACCGGGCTCGAGCAGGCCGGCCGTCGAGACCGAGCCGCCGTTGCCCGCGACGAACGCACCGGCGCCGGCGGCGGCGATCGCATCGGCCCCTGCGAACGACTCGTGCTCGTATTCGACCGCTCCCCCGTCCATCCCGAGGGCCTGCTGCGCCTGCTGGAGCTGCTCGACGTCCTCGACCTCGATCTCGGCGTGGAAGAGCGTGATCACGACCTCCTCGCGGATCGCGAGACCGAGCTCCCGGAACATCGCCTCGCCCTCGGTGGTGTACTCCACGAGCGGGTCCTTCTGCGCCATCGCGCGCAGGTGGACGCCCTCGCGCATGTAATCCATGTTCTCCAGGTGCTCGCGCCAGCGGGTGTCGACGACCTGCAGGATCACGAAGCGCTCGACGTCCCGCAGGAGCGGCTGGTCGGTCTCCGGGTTGATGCCCAGCTTCCGCTCCTTCTCCTCGTAGGTCTCGCGGGCGTCCTCCCGGAACTCCTCCACGAGCGCGGCCCGGTCGAGCCCGACCTCCTCGCGCAGCTCCTCCGGTGTGATCGGTTCGTCGGTTGCGTACACGTCCTCCATCGCCTTGCAGAGCGCGTCGAGGTCCCACTCCTCGCCGTACTCGTCTTCGGTGTACTGCGCGACGACGGCCTCGATCACCTCGTCGATCCAGCCGAGAACTTCCTCTGAGAGGTCCGCGCCCTCGAGCACGCGCCGGCGCTGCTCGTAGATGACCGTGCGCTGCTTGTTCATGACGTCGTCGTACTTGAGGACGTTCTTGCGCATGACGAAGTTCTGTTCCTCGACCTTCTTCTGCGCGTTCTCGATCTGGTTCGAGAGGATCTTCGCCTCCATCGGCTGGTCGTCCGGCACCTTGAAGCGCTCCATGATGTTGTAGATCCGGTCGCCGGCGAACAGGCGCACCAGGTCGTCCTGTCCGGAGAGGTAGAAGCGCGACTCGCCCGGATCGCCCTGGCGGCCGGAGCGGCCGCGGAGCTGGTTGTCGATCCGCCGGGCCTCGTGGCGCTCGGTGCCGAGCACGTACAGGCCGCCGGCCTCGACGACGCCCTCGCCGAGCTTGATGTCGACACCGCGGCCGGCCATGTTCGTTGCGATCGTGACCGCGCCCGGACGCCCGGCCTCGATGATGATCCCGGCCTCCTTCTCGTGCTGCTTCGCGTTGAGCACGTTGTGCGGGATCCCCTGCCGGGCGAGAAGCTGGCCGAGATGCTCGGAGACCTCGACCGAGATCGTCCCGACCAGCACCGGCTGGCCGCGCTCGTGCCGCTCCTTGATGTCCTCGATCACGGCGGCGTACTTCGCTTCCTTGGTCTTGAAGATCTGGTCGTTCTTGTCCTCGCGCGCGACGGCGACGTTGGTCGGGATCTCGACCACGTCGAGGCCGTAGATCTCGACGAACTCCTTCTCCTCGGTCTTCGCCGTGCCCGTCATCCCGGCCAGCTTGTCGTAGAGGCGGAAGTAGTTCTGGAGGGTGATCGTCGCCACCGTGACGTGCTCCTCCTGGATACGGACGCCCTCCTTGGCCTCGACCGCCTGATGGAGCCCCTCCGACCAGCGCCGCCCTTCCATGATCCGGCCCGTGAACTCGTCGACGATCTTGACCTCGCCGTCCTGGATGACGTAGTCGACGTCGCGGTGGTAGAGGGCCTCTGCCTTCAGGGCCTGATTCAGGTGGTTGACGAGCTGCGCGTTCCTCGGGTCGTAGAGGTTGTCGACCCGGAGCATGCGCTCGACCTTCTCGATCGAGCCCTGCATCGGCGAGACGGTCTTGTGCTTCTCGTCGTACTCGAAGTCCGCGCCGGAGGCCTCGGCCGCGCCTTTCGGCTGGCCCGGCTTGGAGGCGTAGCCCTCGAGGGTCTTCGCGATGCGGGCGAAGTCGTAATAGACCTGGGCCGCGGTTTCGGGCTCGCCCGAGATGATCAGGGGCGTGCGCGCCTCGTCGATCAGGATCGAGTCGACCTCGTCGACGATCGCGTAGTCGTGGCCGCGCTGGACGACTCCCTCGAGCGTCACTGCCATGTTGTCGCGCAGGTAGTCGAAGCCGAACTCGGAGTTGGTGCCGTAGACGACGTCGGCCGCGTAGGCGTCGTGCCGCTCCGCGAACGGCATCATGTTCTGGATGAAGGAGGCGCGCATCCCGAGGGCCTCCCAGACCGGCTGCGTCCACTCGGGGTCTCGCTTGGCGAGGTAGTCGTTGACGGTGACGAGGTGGGCGCTCTTCCCCGTGAGCGCGTTCAGGTAGAGCGGCTGAACGGCGACGAACGTCTTTCCCTCGCCTGTCCGCATCTCGGCGATGTCGCCCTCGTGGAGCACGATCCCGCCCATCTGCTGGACGTCGAAGAGGCGGATGCCCATCGAGCGCTTGAAGCCCTCGCGGACGGCGGCGAAGGCCTCGAAGAGGAGCTCCTCGACTGCCTCGCCGTTCTCGATCCGCTGCCGGAACTCCGCCGTCTTGCCGGCGAGGTCGGCGTCGGAGAGCTTCTCGAAGTCTGGCTCCAGGGTGCCGATGTAGGCCGCCTGCTCGGCGAGCTTCTTCAGACGCCGGCCCTCGCCGAAGCGAAGGGCCTTCTCGAATGACGGCATCTGGGGCACCCGTCAAGGGTAGCGTCTAGAGGGGGCTGGCCTCGACTTCCCAGAGGGAATCGTCGAGCCGCCTGGCCCGGACGACATAGGACGCCCCTTCCGCTTCGCCGAGCCGCTCCAGCGGCGGGAGGCTGCCGAAAGTGCGCTCGCCGTCGACCGTGAGCGCGCGTTCGCCTTCGTTGACGACGAGCTGCAGCTCGTCTCCGGGCGCCTCGAGCTCGGCGACCTGCACCAGGCGCGCCGCGACGGCCCAGACGTCGCCGCCGCGCCGGACCGCCTCCGCTCGATACGGGGGCGTGACGCCCTCCTCGACCGCATCCGCCAGCGGGGCGAGCGTGTCCGCCGGCTCGTCCTCGTCGACGACGAGATCGCCCCCCGGCAGCGCCACGAAATGGACCTCGTCCCCCTCCAGCCCCGGCGCCTCCGCCGACCCGACGAAGTCCCACCTGCGCGGGCGCGGAACGCCGTGAATACCGGTTGCGCCCCAGTTCGGGCCAGGGTCGAACGGCTCGGCGTCCGCGCGCGGGTCGCGCGGGACCTCGAGCCGGCCCTGGCGCGCGAGCTTCTTGTGCAGCGGCTCGCGCCGGAAGATCACTGAGGCTCGATCAGCCCGTACTGCGCGTCGCGGCGACGGTAGACCACGTTCACCTCGCCGGAGTCGGCGTTGCGGAAGACGAAGAAGTCGTGGCCGATCAGCTCGAGCTGGAGGACGGCTTCGTCCGGAGACATCGGATTGACGGCGAAGTTCTTCGTCTTGACGATCATCGACTCGGGCTCTTCCTGCACGGGCACCCCTTCCTGGGCGGGCTCGTTCGCGCGCGCGGCCCTGCGGCGTCGCGAGCGGCCCTGGTGACGGTAGCGCGTGACCTGCCGCTCGAGCTTCTCGACCAGCTGGTCGATGGACGCTCGCATGTCCGACGACGCCTCCCGCGCCCGCAGCACCGGCCCTCTCGTCCAGATGGTCGCTTCGGCGACGTGCTTCGCCGCGATCGAGGGATTGCGCTCGAGCGCGAGCTCGAGCTCGACGCGTGGATTTTCGAGCTGCCGCTCGAGCTTGCCGAGCTTCTGCTCGGCATAGCTGCGAATGGCGTCGCTGACCTCGAGGTTCCTGCCCTTCACCTGGAGCTGCATGAGCACTCCTTGGACGCTGGCGTGGGCTCGGAATCTAGCGGACGACCCGCGCGAACGTCACGACCTCGACCCGGCGGGCGCCGCCCTTGCGTAGCGCCGAGGCGGACGCGGCGGCGGTGGCGCCGCTCGTGTAGACGTCGTCGACCAGGAGCACGCGCGCAGGCGCTTTCGCGGCAGGGCGGAACGCACCGGCGACGTTGCGCCGGCGTTCGGCGAGCGACAGGCCGCGCTGGTGGCGGGGCCGAGCGCGTCCGGCCGACCAGGGGGCGCACAGGGAGCTCCCAGCGACGACCGAGCTCTTCGGCGAGCCGCGCGGCCGGGTGGTGGCCGCGCTGCAGCACGCGCTCGCGATCGGGTGGGACGAACGTCACGGCGGCGACGTTCGGCCGCTCGACGCGCTTCGGCGATCAGCTCGGCGGCCGCGGCGGCCAGCCGGCGGAGCCCGCGCTCCTTCCACGCACCCACGAGCCGTCGTACGCGCTCGTCGTATTCGACCGCCGCCCGCGCGGAGACGAAGGCAAGGCGGCGCCCGGAGCACTCCCGGCAGCGGCTCACCGGCCACACGGTCGGAGCGCCGCAACGGCCGCAGAAAGGCGGTCGCAGGAGTGGCAGGCTCTCGCGGCAGCCTGCACACAACTGCTCCCCGCCCGCACCGCAGACGACGCAGCGAGCCGGTAGCAGAAGATCGAGAAGATTCACGTCACACCTGTCCTCACCTCCATCCGGCGAGGGTAGGCGGCAAACCGTCACGCGTGGGTGACGCGAATGTGCCGAAACTGTGACTACTGGAGCGCCCGCTCGGCGTCGGCGAGCGTCTCGGGCGTCCCGATGTCCAGCCATTTCCCCGGCACGGGCCACGCGTACACAGGCGTCCGCGTGTGGAGCCACTCCACGAGCCGCCCGGGCTGATCGGGGTTGTTCCCTTCCTCGAGGTACTTCCCGACCAGCGGCAGAACCTCACGCGGGTAGTAATAGAGCGCGATCCCGGCGAGGGTCGAGACCGGCCGCTCCGGCTTCTCCTCGCAGGAGGTGATCCGCCCCTCGCCGTCGACTCGGATCGAGCTGAGCGGTTTCACGGCCTCGAGATCGCCGACGTCGTACACGGCCATCACCGCGGCCGAGCGCTCCCGGGCGAACTCGACGAACCCGTCCAGCCGTTCTGTGAAGACGCTGTCGCCGGCTGCGACGAGCAGGTCGTCGTCGAGCTCCTTCGTCCTGAGCAGCAGGTCGAGGTCGCCGATCGCCCCCAGTTTCCCTTCCTCCGTGGTCGTGCCGTCGTCGATCACCTCGATCGGGGTCGCAGAACGCTGCGCCTGCGACCACTCGCGGAACCGCGGAGCGAATTTCGCGTTCGTGACGACGTAGACCGCGTCGAAATCTGCAAGCGGAAGCTGCTCGAGCAGCCTCCAGAGGATCGTCTCCCCCGCGACCTCGAGCAGGTGCTTGGGCCTGTCGAGGGTGAGCGGACGCAGCCGCGTGGCGTAGCCCGCTGCGAGGATGACGGCCTTCACGCCGGCAGCAGCTGCGCGAGGCTCGCTGAGTACGGCTGCCGGTGCACTCCGAGCTCGGTCACGATCGCGGAGATCAACTCGGCGGGCGTGACGTCGAAGGCGGGATTCCGCGCCGGGAAGCGGGTGCTGACCTCGTGGGGGTCGCGCTCCTCGATCGGGATGTCCGCCCCGCTCGGCGTCCCGGGATCGATCGTCGAAGTCGGCGCGACGACGTAGAACGGCACCTCGTGTCGTGCGGCCAGCACAGCGAGCGGATACGTCCCGATCTTGTTCGCGGTATCGCCGTTCGCCGCGATCCGGTCGGCGCCCACCAGCACGCAATCCGCCTCCCCGGCGGCCAGGAGCTGTCCCGCGGCCGCATCGGCGATGACCGTGTGCGGGATCCCCTCTCTATCGAGCTCCCAGGCGGTCAGGCGACTCCCCTGCAGGAGGGGCCGCGTTTCGTCGACGAAGACGTGCCGCACGAGCCCGTGCGACCAAGCCTCGTGAAGCGCTCCGAGCGCGGTTCCCTGGCCCCCGGTGGCGAGAGCGCCCGCGTTGCAGTGGGTGAGTGCCCGGCTGCCGGGCTCGAGCAGGGCCGCCGCGTGCCGGCTCATCTGGCGGCAGCGCTCGACCTCCTCGGCGTGCAGCTCGCGCGCCCGGACGGCCGGCTCCGCCGCGGACCGCACCTCCCGCAGGGCCCAGGCGAGATTCGCCGCGGTCGGCCGCGCGGTCTCGAGCGCGGACGCCGCCTCGTCCAGGTCCTCGCCCTGGACGGCTGCGAGCGCATAGCCGTACGCTGCCGCGATCCCGATCGCCGGCGCGCCGCGCACGGCCATCGCGCGAATCGCGTCTGCGACCTCGGCCGCAGAACGGCAGACGAGCTCCGCCTCCTCGGCCGGGAGCAGGCGCTGGTCCAGGAGGACGACGCGGTCGTCCTCGAGGCGCAGGATACGCTCGGGCTCAAGCACGCGCGCCTGACTGTAGCGCGGCTCGCACGGCCCGACGCTTCGCGGTCCGGTGGAGCTTCCCGCCGGCTAGGTCCCCTCGTCCCAGGAAGCGAGGTAGTTCGCCTGCTCCTCGGTCAGCTCGTCGATCGCGATCCCCATCGTCGCGAGCTTGAGGCGCGCGATCTCGCGGTCGATCTCCTCCGGCACCGGGTAGACGCGCCGCTCGAGGCTCGTCGCGTTCGCGACCATGTACTCGGCCGAGAGCGCCTGGTTCGCGAACGACATGTCCATCACCTGGGCGGGATGTCCTTCGGCGGCGGACAGGTTGACGAGCCGCCCGTCCGCGATCAGGTAGATCCGCCGGCCGTCACCGAGCTGGAACTCTTCGACGAACTGCCTGATCGGCCGGGTCTCCGAGGCAAGCCCGCGCAGCGCGGGGATGTCGATCTCGACGTTGAAGTGCCCCGTGTTCGCGAGCACGGCGCCGTCCTTCATCTGCTCCATGTGCTCGCCCCGGATGACGGACTTGTCGCCGGTCGCGGTCACGAAGATGTCGCCGATCTCGGCCGCCCGCTCCATCGTCAGCACCTCGTAGCCGTCCATCGCGGCCTCGAGCGCCCGCAGCGGCTCGACCTCGCAGACGATCACGTGCGCGCCGTGCCCCTTGCCCGCATCGCGACCCCGCGGCCGCACCAGCCGTAGCCGGCCACCACGAATTTCCGCCCCGCCAGCAGGATGTTGGTGGCGCGGATGATCCCGTCGATCGTGGACTGGCCCGTGCCGTAACGGTTGTCGAACAGGTGCTTCGTCTTGGCGTCGTTGACCGCGATCACCGGGAAGCCGAGGGCGCCCTCGCGCTCGAGCGCACGGAGGCGAATCACGCCGGTCGTCGTCTCTTCGGTGCCGCCGACGATGTCGCCGAACTGCTCGCGCCGGTGCGCGTGGAGGACGCCGATCACGTCGGCGCCGTCGTCCATCGTCAGCTGCGGCTTGTGGTCGACCGCCGCCTCGATGTGTTTGTAGTACGTGTCGTTGTCCTCGCCCTTGATCGCGAACACGGAGATCTCGTAGTGCTCGACGAGAGCCGCGGCGACGTCGTCCTGGGTCGAGAGCGGGTTCGAGGCGCAGAGCACGATGTCCGCGCCGCCGGCGCGGAGCGTGCGCATGAGGTTGGCCGTCTCGCTCGTGACGTGCAGGCAGGCCGAGACGCGGTAGCCGGCCAGCGGCTGCTCCCGCTCGAAGCGCTCGCGGATCGCCGCCAGCACCGGCATCTGCCGGTCGGCCCACTCGATCCGGTTCAAGCCCTCCGCGGCCAGCTCCAGGTCCTTCACGTCGTACCGTCTCGTCGTCGCCATCAGGGTGCTCCTCTCGTTTGCCGATTCAGGCGGCCAGCAGCCGCTCGTGCTTCCGCTGCTCCCAGTCGAGCGCGGTCAGGTCGGTGCCCGCCAGCCACGTCTCGACCGCCGCCCGCAGGTCCGGCTCCTTGCGCAGCCTGGCCGCGAACGCGAGCTCCCTGAGCTCCACGCGGAAGCGCCGCCGAAGCTCCTTCAGCGACCGTAGCTGATTCAGCTCGAGCAGCCCGTAGAGGCGGTAGCCCGAGGCGGTGCGGCGCGGCACGACGAGGCCCGCGCGCTCGAGGTAGCGCAGCATGCGCGGCGACCAGCCGGTCTGGACCGCAGCATCTCCAACCGTTGCGCCATTCACGGCGAGAACCTTAACACATCCGTGTCAGGCTACTGCCCGACGCGTCCGTAGGCGTCCTCGAGCCGGACCACGTCGTCGAGCTCGGGCGTGGAAACCTCGAGGATGGTCGTGTCCTCGAGGGCGCGTAGCCGGTGCACGGTCCCCGGGGCGAAGTGAAACGACGCGCCGGCCCCGACGACTTCGCTCGAGAGAACCCCCTCGCCCGGCGCGCCGAGCTCGAGCTCGGCCCGGCCCTCCAGGACGTACCACGCCTCGTCCTTGACCTTGTGGAACTGGAGGCTGAGCGACCCGCCGGCCCGGACGACCAGCAGCTTGCCGGCAAAGCGGTCGGTGACCGCGAAGATCAGCTCGTGACCCCACGGCTTCTCGACCTTCTGCGGATCGGTCGCGAAGCGGTCGACGCCGCCGATGTTCGGGGACGTCAGATGATCGCGATCCGGCACGGCCGGTCGAACCTACCACTACCGGGTAGACCGGGTTACGCCGTCGGCCAGCCGGGGTTAGCCGCCAGGTGCTCTTCTGCCAGCCGGAGGTCCTTCGGAGTGTTCACGGTCAGCCAGAGGCCCTCGTGCCGGTGCGCGCGGAGCCGGCCCTCGGCCGCGAGCTCCGGGAAGGCGGTGGTCTCGTGGTCGCCACGCTCCGGGAAGCGCGCGAGCGCCTCCTCGCCGAGCACGTACACCCCGCAGCTGACCCAGTGCTCGAGCAGCGGAGCCTCACGGAAGCCGGTCACCAGATCGCCGTCCAGCTCGACGACGCCGAACGGCGAGCGCACCTGAACGACCGTAATCGTCGCCGCCGCCCCGCTCGCCCGCTGGAGCTCGAGCAGCCGCCCGAGATCGACGTCGACCAGCTCGTCTCCGTTCAGCGCGTAGAGCTCCCCGGCTTCGCGCCGCGCTGCTGCAGCGAAACGGATCCCTCCTCCCCGCCCGAACGGCTCGGGCTCGCCGACGGTGACGATCTCCGGGCCGATTCCTGCCAGCGCCTCCTCGAACAGCGCCTCCTGACCCTCCGTACAGCTGACCAGGACGCGATCGACACCCGCGACCGCGAGCTGCTCGACCTGGTAGGCCGCGAGCGGTCGGCCGGCGAGCTCGACGAGCGCCTTCGGGCGGTCGCGCGCGGCGTCCCCGAGCCGCTCGGCCTTGCCCCCGGCGAGGATGATCGCCTCCACTACTCTCAGGCCTCGAGCCGGCTCTCGGTCTCTTCGACCTCGGGAAGCCCGGCAAGCGGCGAGGCGGCCCGGCCGACGCCCTCGTAGGTGAAGCCCGCGGCGCGCGTCTGCTCCGGATCGAGCAGGTTGCGCCCGTCGATGATCACGGGCGCACTCATCGCCTCCCGCACCTCGGCGGAGGCCAGCGAGCGAAGCTCGTCCCACTCGGTCACGATCACGGCGGCGTCGGCGCCGGCGACAGCCTCCAGAACCGTCTCGCACTGCCGCGCGCCGCGGAGGATGCTGCGGGCGTCCGCGACGGGATCCCAGGTCCGCACGTCGGCTCCCTCGGCAAGCAGCCGCGAGGCGACGACGAGGCTGGGCGCGTCGCGAAGGTCGTCGGTCTTCGGCTTGAAGGCGAGCCCCAGCAGCGCCACAGTCTTTCCACGCAGGGAACCGAGATGCTTCTGGAGCTTCGCGATCACCCGCCGGCGCTGGAGCTCGTTCACCTCGATCATGGCCGCCAGCAGCTGGAAGTGGTAACCGGAGTTGCCGGCAAGCTGCTTGAGCGAGGAAGCGTCCTTGCCGTAGCAACTGCCTCCCCAGCCGATCCCGGCTCGCAGGAAGTGGGGGCCGAGCCGATGATCGAGGCCGATGCCCTCGGCAACCCTGACCACGTCCGCGCCGACCAGCTCGCAGACGTTCGCGATCTCGTTGATGAAGCTGATGCGACTCACGAGGAACGCGTTCGAGGCCAGCTTGATCATCTCCGCCGAGGCGACATCTGTCCGAACCACCGGCGCGTCGATCCCCTCGTGCAGGCGCTCGACCGCATCGCCGTCCGCCTGCTCGAACGCGCCGATCACGATCCGGTCGGGCTCGAGGAAGTCCCGGACGGCGGTCGCCTCCGCGAGAAACTCGGGGTTCGAGGCGTAACCCCACCCCTCCAGGCCCCGGGCATCGAGCGCGGTGCGGATCTTCTCTCCGGTGCCGACCGGGACGGTGCTCTTCATCACCAAAACCGGTCTACCCCCCAGTGGCCTCAGGTCTTCGATCACGTTCCAGACGCGCGAGAGGTCGGCGTCGCCCGCGTACGTCGGCGGCGTGTCGACGCAGACGAAGGCGCACTCGCAGCCCTGGAGCGCTTCTCCGGTGTCCATTGTGAAGCCGAGCCGACCGCGGTTACGTTGGACGAGCTCGTCCAGCCCCGGCTCGAAATGCGGGACACGGCCCGCGGCAAGGTCGGCGATCTTCTCGGGAACGATGTCGCGAATCCACACCGTGTGACCGAGCTCGGCGAAGCCGGCGCCTGTCACCAGGCCTGCATATCCCGCTCCGAAGACGGCGACGTTCACGCGCGTGAGCCTAGCGACTCATCGGACGCAGGCCACGCGCGATCGCCAGCATCGTCTCGTTGGAGAGCGAGTCGAGCAGCGTGTTCACGACCCAGTAGGTCGCGCCGCCCGTGCGGAGCACGACCATGTGCAAGTCCGAGCCCGTGTAGTAGAGATCGAAGCGCCGGCCGCCAACGTACTGCGTGAGGCTCTTGTCCGACAGGGCCGGCGCGCCGGCCCAGCGCGTCTCCTGGATCCCCCAGTACTCGTTGACGCCGGTCCCGTACGTGAGCCGCACGGTCGGCTGCCCGCCGAGCGAGTAGACGCGCACCGGGGTCTCGCCGTAGCCGGAGTCAAGCCGCGAGTTGCGCTCCAGCACCGTGGGAAGCTGGAGGCGGAAGGGAAGCCGCTTCCTGACGCCCGCCAGCGCGGCGCGCGACTCGCCCGGGTCGGTGCGCACGTAGGGCGGGTGGCGGGTCGGCGTCTGGGGGACGACGACGGGCGAGAGCCGATCGTGGAAGGTCGAGCCGACCACCAGGACGACGCACGCGCCGTTCGAGAGCGGCCCGATGTTCGTTGGCCTCGGCTCGACATCCGTGCTGCCGACGAGCCGCCCGACCCTCTGCGCGGCGCCCTTGCAGTTCGTCGCCCGGTCAGGGTCGAAGTAGGCCTTCGAGTGGAAGTAGTTCCAGTTCGGCGCGTTCGCAGGCTGGTTGCTCGGCGGCAGCACGATCCGGTAGCCCTTCTGCCCGAGGAGGTAGCTGGCGTTCGCCGCCGAGCCGGCGATCCCGTTGCCGTTCAGGACGGTCAGGGTCACCTGCGAGGGCGGCAGGGAGAACTTGCGGTGGAGCTTGCGTCCGAGCGCGACGGCGGTCTCCGTCGCCGACTCCTGCACGTCCGGGTTGAGGAACTTCTGCACCGCCTCGTCGATGCTCGCCTGCGAGGCGTACAGCTCGTTGTAGCCGGTCACCCCGCCGAGCTTGATCTGGAAGACGTGCCCGTGCGGCAGCCCGTGGGCGAACGTGGCGTAGCTCTTGATCGTGCCGAGATCGGCTTTCCCGCCGCCCCCGACGCCGATCTCGACGTAGTGATGCTCGTTGACCGTGTTCACGAGGCTGACCACGCTCCGCAGCCCGAGCGAGCGCGCGGCCTGCTGGCGCATGGAGCTCACGAACTGCTGCTGGCGCGCGAGGCGGAACAGGTCGGAGTCGGTGTGCCGGAAGCGAACGAACGAGAGCGCCCGCTTGCCGTCGAGGAGCTGGTAGCCGGGCTGGAGGTCGATGTTCGCGAAGTTCGTGGAGCCCGTGCCGACGTTCTTGTTGTAGTAGCGCCGGTCGACGTCCAGCCAGACGCCTCCGAGCTTGTTCACGACCGCGATGAAGCCGAGGAAGTTGACGCTGAACAGGTAGTTGACGGGCAGGCCGGTGAGGTGCTTGACGGTCTCGATCGAGCCGGTGGGGCCGCAGAACGCCCAGGCCGAGTTGATCCGCCCGTGGTCGACGAGGGTGGCGGGCCCGTTGCGCCCGGCCGACGTCCGCGACGGGCAGTAGAGCGGGACGACGAGGTCACGCGGGAACGAGAGCAGCGAGAGCGTCTTCGTCACCGGGTCGGCCCGCACGAGCATCATCGTGTCCGAGCGCGAGGGGATGCCCTTCTCGTCCGCGCGGTGGTCGTAGCCGACCATGAGCGCAATCGCCGGCTTGCTCGCGTCTTTGGGGATCGGGTCGAGGTGTGACTGCGCCTGCTTGCAGCCCACGCTGTGGCAGCCCGCCGCGGCCAGGCTCTCGTGGGCCCAGAGATAGAACCCGCCGACAAGGCCGCAGACGAGGACGAGTAGCGCCACGGCGAGGAAGAAGAAGAACCTGCCGACGATCCTCGCGAGGCCCGGCTTCGACGGGGGCGGCTGCCGGTAGAGGGTGACCGGCGTCAGGGAGCCGGGCGGAAGGACGGCTCGCCCGTTGCCGTTGGTCGCGCGGCCTATTCCTCTCTTGAGCGTCGTCTTCATACGCGGAAGTTCGGAACGCTCGTCGCCGCGTTCGCCGGAATCAGGATAGCCGAGGGTCCGGCGGTCCTACGTCGCAGCGGCAGCGCGCGAGAGCGCCTCTTCGGCCAGCTTTGCCCCTTCGACGAGCGCTCGGAGCTTCTCGTAGGCGACCTCCCAGCTGCGCGTGCGCAGGCCGCAGTCCGGGCAGACGTGGATCCGGGCCGGGTCGCCGAAGGTGTCGACCGCGTACAGGATCCGGTCGCGCACGAGCTCGGGCGGCTCGACGAAGTCGGTGTGGATGTCGAGCACGCCGAGGCCGAGGATCGGCTCGTAGGGCAGGTCGCGGAACTTCGAGATCACCTCGTAGCCGGGCCGGTCCGCCGCCGAGGTCCCGAGCTCGCGCCGGTCGTAGTTGGCGAAGCCGACGCAGTACTGGCGGCAGCCGCTCATGCCCTCGATCGCCGGGAAGAAGAGGTCGTAGTCGGAGAAGCAGAGGTGGGTCGAGAAGAAGCAGTCGAGCCCCTCGACGCTGACGTTGAAGCTCTCGACGAAGATGTCGAGCTCGTCGGCCTCCGTCGAGGCGCCGGGCTCGTCGATCTGGATCCAGTCGGCGCCGAGGGCGATCAGCGCTTCGAGGTTGGGACGGATCAGGTTGCGGGCGATGTCGAGCGTGAGCTCGCGCCTGGCCTCGATCTCCTGCCTGCGCCCGTAGCCGGCGCCGAGGCGGCCCTGCTTCGGCGTGTGGTGCTCGTCGTACGACCAGACGGCGAGCGTGTAGGCGCCGGTGATCGGGATCTTCAGCCGCGCCCTGGCGGCCGACTGCAGGAAGGAGAACTCGGCGTTGTGGTACGGCTCGGCGAGTCCGACCGGTCCGACGGCCGCTGACTTCGAGTAGTACTTGTTGTCGAAGCTGCGCACCGTGCCGCGGGGCTCGAAGCCGTTCGCGTGAGCGATCGCCCAGGCGTACATCTCGCTCCGCTGCTGCTCGCCGTCCCAGATCACCTCGAGGCCGGCGGACTCCTGCAGGCGCAGGCAGTACTTGCTGGCCCAGCGGGCGAGGTCGTCCGGGTCCGCGCCTCCGCGCTCGAGCGACTCGACCAGCTCTTCGTGGCCCTCGACGCCGACCTTCTCGCCCCACCTGCGCGCGTGCTCGACGTCGTCCGGGTCGAGCTCGCGGCCCTGGGCGGTCTTCACGAGCCAGGGCGGCTTCGCGAGCGAGCCGACCTCGTGGGTCAGGAACTTCGGGTTGTCGCCGCTCACGCCGCAGCCTCCGTTGTCGCCGTCTTCGCCCTGGCGAGGCGGCCGAGCTTCTCCCGCGCGATCGCCTGCGAGACGTACTGCAGGTCGCCGTTCGGCACGAGCGCGATTCGCTCGACTCGCTCCGCCAGCCGCTCCGCGAACGCCGCCAGCTCGCGCGGCTCCTCCAGCAGCGAGTTCCGGGCGTCCGCGACTCCCGCGAGCAGGAGCTTGTCGAAGCCCGCGGGAAGGTCGTCGAGGTGCGTGGCGTAGAAGTCGACGCCGATCGCCTCGACCGGTAGCTCGGCGGCGCCGCGGCGGAGCGCCGGCCCCGCGTCGCCGAAGGTCAGCCAGAGCGCGAGCCTGGGTCCGTCGGCGAGCGCTTCGAGCGCCTCCGCCACAGCTGAAAGATCGGCCGTGTCCTCACGCGCCAGGAACGGCTCGGCGAGCACGACGAGCTCGGCGTCGAGCCCGTCCAGGGCGGGCTTCAGCACGCCTTCCGCGATTGCCTGGGGCGAGACGCCCGTCCCGTGGGAGAGCGCGAAGGGCGAGGGCAAGGTCACCAGCCGCAGGCCCGGCAGCGGCGAGACGTAGCGCTCGTCCAGCGGCCCGGCGAGCCGCGGCGCCTCGGCCGTCGCCTTGGGCGCCCGGTAGAACGTGTTCGTATCGAGGAAGCGTGTCAGCGCGCCGGTCTCGAGCCCGTCCGCGGCCTCGAGCAGCGGCCGGAAATGGTCCTGCCAGCGCAGCATCCCGTCGGCGAGCAGATCGAGCCCTGCGTGCTGCTGCGCGGAGACGAGCTCGGCGAGATCGTGCTCGACCTGCTCGTCGACCGCCTCGGGGCTCGTGCGCCCGCGATCGAGGTCGCGCGTGGCCTGAACCAGAGCCTCGGAGCGCGGGTGGATCCCCGGCGCGAACGCCTGCAGCTCAGCCACGGCCCGAAACCGCCAGCTGGTTCTCGGCGTGCCGGATGCGCTGCTCGAGCTGCCAGCGGTCGGCGTCCGACTCGCCGCGCTCGACGCGCTCGAGCTCCGCCTGCGCCTGCTCGAGCTGTTCGCGGGCGCGGGCGTCGTCGATCTGGCGTGCCTCGACCGCGTCGTCGACGAGCGCCAGCGCGCGGTCCTGCTCCACCTTGAAGAAGCCGGGCCCGGTCGCGAACTCGAGCACGTCCTCGGCGTCGCGGTCGCGGTAGACGCGCGTGGAGCCGGCGTTCAGCAGGGCGACGAGCGGCGCGTGGCGTGCGAGCACGCCGATCTCGCCGTCCGCGCCGGGGACGATCAGCATCTCCACCTCTCCCTCGAACGCCGCCCCTTCGGGCGTGACGAGGGAGACGCTGAACGTACGCCCAGCCAAGATCTAGGCGGCCGCCGGCTCGGGCTCACGCTCGGGCTCTTCGGCCGGCTCTTCCTCGGCCGCAGCACGGGCATCCTCGGGCTCCTCGCCCGCGAGCTGCTTGGCCTTCGCGACCGCGTGCTCGATCGTCCCCACCATGTAGAAAGCCTGTTCGGGCAACTCGTCGTGCTTGCCCTCGATGATCTCCTGAAAGCCCTTGATGGTCTCCTCGAGCGGGACGTACTCGCCCGGCTGGCCGGTGAACTGCTCGGCGACGAAGTTCGGCTGCGAGAGGAAGCGCTGGATCCGGCGCGCGCGGTTGACTGTCAGCTTGTCCTCATCCGAGAGCTCGTCGATGCCGAGGATCGCGATGATGTCCTGCAGGTCCTTGTAGCGCTGCAGGATCTCCTGCACGCGCGTCGCCGTCGCGTAGTGCTCCTCCGAGACCGTCCCCGGCTGCAGGGCGCGCGAGAACGAGGCGAGCGGGTCCATCGCCGGGTAGATCCCCATCTCGACGATCGAGCGCTCGAGCACGACCGAGGAGTCGAGGTGGGCGAACGTGTTCGCCGGCGCCGGATCGGTGTAGTCGTCGGCCGGGACGAAGATGGCCTGGATCGACGTGACCGAGCCCGTCTGGGTCGAGGTGATCCGCTCCTGGAGCTGGCCCATCTCGGTGGCGAGCGTCGGCTGGTAGCCGACCGCGCTCGGCATGCGGCCGAGCAGCGCGGAGACCTCGGAGCCTGCCTGGACGAAGCGGAAGATGTTGTCGATGAAGAGCAGCACGTCCTGGCCCTGGTCGCGGAAGTACTCGGCCATCGTCAGCCCGGAGAGGCCGACGCGCAGGCGCGCCCCAGGCGGCTCGTTCATCTGCCCGTAACAGAGCGCGACCTTGTCGATCACCTCGCTCTCCTGCATCTCGAGCCAGAGATCGTTGCCCTCGCGCGTGCGCTCGCCGACGCCCGAGAAGACCGAGACGCCGCCGTGCTCCCTCGCGACGTTGTGGATCAGCTCCTGGATCAGGATCGTCTTGCCGACGCCGGCGCCGCCGAACAAGCCCACCTTCCCGCCCCTGACGAACGGCGCGACGAGGTCGATCACCTTGATCCCCGTCTCGAAGATCTCGATCTCGGCCGACAGCTCCGTGAACGCCGGCGGGTCGCGGTGGATCGGCCAGCGCTCGCCGGTCGCGGGCTCCTTGTTGTCGACCGGGTCGCCGATCACGTTCCAGATCCGGCCGAGCGTCTGATCGCCGACCGGAACGCTGATCGGACCGCCCGTGTCGATGACGTCCACTCCCCGCGGGAGCCCGTCGGTCGAGTCCATCGCGACCGCGCGGACGCGGTCGTCGCCCAGATGCTGCTGAACCTCGGCGATCAGGTCGATCGCGGGGCGGCCGTCGCGCTCGGGGACCGTGATCCTAAGCGCGGTATTGATCTCGGGAAGACTGTCCTGGAAGACGGCGTCGACGACGACGCCCCTGATCTCGATTACCTTGCCGACGTTCTGGCCGTTTTTTTGGTCAGGCATGTGTCTCCTGGAGAGGTGTGTCCGGTGCTCTTCGCGAGCGGCGCGAGAGACGGCCGCTCAGGGCCCGGAGTCTATCGAAGCGCACTCGCTCCCGGCCCTCCAGAAGGGGAAGCGCGAGCCTGTCCTTCTCGATCGAGGCCACCCGGGCCTCGTGGTCGAGGCTTCAGACGTACGAGGTGATGAGTGAGGGCATCACTGCTCTGAACAGTATCCCTACGGGCTCCGGCGTTACCGCCGGCGGGCTGGACAGGAGCGTTCGGCCGCTACTAGCTAGGGCAGAACCGGGCCGGGCCGGTTTGCGAGGTTCGCGCGCGCGATCTGGTGCTCCTTGAGCCTCTCGCTGCGACCCAGGTTCAAGGCGAAGTCCGAGCCGACGCCGGCCACTGCCTCGGTCGGCTCGAGCCCCGGCGCACGGTTCAGCTCGGACGAGGCGAGCAGGCTGCCGAGACCGACCGCCGCAACCGCCATCGCCGCCGCCGCGGGGGCCAACCGCATGCGGACGTGGCGCCGGCGCCGCCCGATGGTCACGCCCTCGAACCGTTCCCGCGGAGCGGCCCGCAGGGCGCTCGTGAGCCCGCGAAGATCGCTGCTGAAGACTGCGCACGAGGCGCAGCGTGCGAGATGGTCTGCGAGCAGGACGCGCTCGAACGTCGACAGCTCGCCGTCGACGTCGGCAGATGCCCATTGGCGGGCGCGTTCACAGTGGCCGTGCATGGGTCTCACACTAGCTTCGACGGCGGCGGTGGCGAGAAGTTAGCCGTCAGAAAATCGAGTGGCGCGGGTCGAGCAGAAGCCCGATCACGACGAGGATCAGCCCGAGGCTGATGAAGATCGCGGAGTTGTTGATCGTCTCGTTCTGCTCGCCGGGGGTGGCCCAGCGCAGCCGCCGGCCGGTGAACATGCCCGGGAAGATCGCGTGCCCGGGGGTCTCCGACTTGACCCGGGTCGGGCCGCGATTGCCGGCGAAGAAGCCGATCACCATCAAAAAGCAGCCGACGAGATAGAAACCGAGCGTGAGCGAGCGCTCGACCGAGCCTCCGAGAATGAGGCCGAACAGCAGCGAGATCACCGCGGTAGTGACCGCCCCCAGCACGATCAGGGCCGCGAGACGACGAAGCGCCGGAAGGATCATCGCCGGAGCTACGTCTGGAGCGCCTGCTCGGGCGATTTCGGCGCCGCGTGCCGCCGGATCTCTTCCAGGCTCAGCGGCCAGACGCTCGAGCGGGTAGTGGCAGGCGGCCACGTGGCCCTCTCCGAACGGATAGAGCGGCGGCTCCTCGACGTCGCAATGCCCTTCGACGAACCGCGGGCAGCGCGGGTGGAACCGGCAGGCGCTCGGCGGATTGATCGGGCTCGGCACGTCTCCCTCGAGCACGATCGGCTCGCGCTTGCGGCCGCGCTCGGGGTCGGGGATCGGGACGGCCGAGAGCAGGGCACCGGTGTAGGGGTGCTTCGGCTCACGGTAGAGGACGTCGCGCGAGGCAACCTCGACGACCTTGCCGAGGTACATCACGAGCACGCGGTCGGAGATGTGGCGGACGACGTTGAGGTCGTGGGCGATGAAGATGTACGTCAGCCCGAAGTCGTCCTGCAGGTCCTTGAGCAGGTTGAGGATCTGGGCCTGGACGGAGACGTCGAGGGCCGAGACCGGCTCGTCGCAGACGATCAGCTTCGGATTGACCGCGAGCGCGCGCGCGACCCCGATTCGCTGGCGCTGCCCGCCGGAGAACTCGTGCGGGAACCGGTTGTAGTGCTCGGGGTTCAAGCCGACGACCTCCAGGAGCTCCTGCACGCGGCGCTTGATCTCCGCTGCGGTACCGAGACCGTGAACCTCGAGCGGCTCGCCGATGATGAAGCCGACCCGCTTGCGTGGATTGAGCGAGGCGTACGGGTCCTGGAAGATCATCGTCATCTCGCGCCTGTACGGGCGCATCGCCAAACGCGAGAGCTTCGTGATGTCGCGCCCGTCGAACTGGATCCGGCCTTCGGTCGTCTCGAGGAGCTTGACGATGCAGCGGGCGAGTGTCGATTTCCCGCAGCCCGACTCGCCGACGATGCCGAGGGTCTCGCCCTGCCTGACGGTGAACGAGACGTCGTCGACGGCCTGCACAGCGCCGATCTGCTTCTGAAAGATGATCCCGCGGGTGATCGGGAAGTACTTCTTGACGTTGTCGACGACGAGCAGCTCGTCGCCGCGGGCCGCGGTCTGGGAGGCCTCCGACTAGCCCGCCTCCGCCATCGTCTGTTCGAGCAGCTTCGCCGCCTCTCGCTCCTTCGTCTCGTCGTCGAGATGGCAGGCCTGAAGGTGCTCCGCGTCGTTTCGCGCCGGCTGGAGCCTCGGGACGGTCGTCTTGCAAACCTCCATCACGTGGGGGCAGCGTGGGTGGAAGCGGCAGCCTGCCGGCGGGCGCAGCAGCGACGGCGGCTGTCCGGGAATCTGCACCAGCCGGTCGAGGTCGGCCTCGAGGCGCGGGAGCGATCCCATCAGCCCCCAGGTGTAGGGATGCTGAGGCCGGTTGAAGAGGTCGTACACGTCCGCCCGCTCGACGACGTTGGCGGCGTACATGACGAGGACCTCGTCGGCGATCTCCGCGACAACGCCGAGGTCGTGGGTGATCATCAGGATCGCGCTGCCGAACTCCTCCTGCAACCGCTTCATCAGGCTGAGGATCTGGGCCTGCGTGGTCACGTCGAGGGCCGTGGTCGGCTCGTCGGCGATGAGGAGGTCGGGATCGTTGATCAGCGCCATCGCGATCATCACGCGCTGGCGCATACCACCCGAGAACTGGTGCGGGTAGTCGTCCATCCGGGTCTCCGCTCGGGGGATCCCGACCGCCTTCAGCAGCTCGAGCGCGCGGGCGCGCGCGACCCGGGTCGTGACGTCACGGTGAAGCTGAATCGCCTCCATGAGCTGCTTCCCGATCTTGTGGACCGGGTTCAGCGAGGTCATCGGGTCCTGGAAGATCATCGAGATCTCGTTCCCCCGGATCTCGCGGAGCTCGCGCCCCTTCGTGGAGAGCAGGTCCTTGCCCTTCCAGAGGGCCTGCCCACTCGTGATCGTGTTCCGCTTCGGGTTCAGGCCCATGATCGTCAGGCACGTGACGCTCTTCCCGCAGCCCGACTCGCCCACGATGCCGAGGGTCTGCCCCTTCTCGATCGAGAAGGACACTCCCTCCACTGCCCGGACGATCCCGTCGTCGGTACGGAAGGAGGTGTTGAGGTCCTTGACTTCGAGAAGGGGCACAGGTCTAGGTCAGTCTGATCCGCGGGTCGATCCAGGCGTACAGGATGTCGACCAGCAGGTTGAAGACGATGATCGAGAGCGTCGCGAAGACGACCACGCCCTGGACGACGGCGAGGTCGTAGTTCGACACCGCGAGGATCGCCTGGAAGCCGAGTCCCGGCAGGTTGTAGATGGTCTCGGTGAAGACTGCTCCGCCGAGCGCAAGGCCGATGTCCATCCCCAGCATCGTCACGACGGGTAGGAGCGCGTTCCGGAGCACGTGCGAGCGCATGACCCGACGCTCCGGGGCTCCCTTGGCACGCGCCGTGCGCACGAAGTCTTCGTTCAGGGTCTCCATCACGTTCGCCCTGATCATGCGCGCATAGAGCGCCGCGAACAGGATCGCGAACGTCGCCCACGGCAGGATCATGTGATACGCCCACTGCACGGGCCCGCCCGGCGCGTTCGGCGGCGCGTTGAACATGTGCGCGTAGCCGGCGATCGGCGTGTGGATCGGGAAGTTGCGCAGTTTGAAGCCGAAGAAGTACGAGAAGATCAGTCCGATCCACAAAGGGTGCGCGGAGACGCCGATCAGGACGAAGACCATGCCCGCCCTGTCTAAGAGAGAACGCGGCCGGAGCGCCGAGAAGACGCCGACGAAGAGGGCGATCGCGAGCCAGAGAATCGCCCCGCCGAAGACGAGCGACGCGGTGACGGGCGCGGCCTGCCCGATGACGTGGTTCACGTCCTGCTTGGTGATGAACGACGTACCGAGCGAGCGCTCGTAGGTGAGCCGCTTCAAGAACAAGTAGTACTGATAGGGGACCGGCTTGTTGAGGCCGAGGCGCTTGGTCGCCGCAGCCATACAGGGCGGCTTGGCCTGATCGCCCCCGCACACGAGCCGCTCGGGCGCAACGGGCGCCATGAAGAAGATCACGAACGTGACGAACGTGACCACGAGGAAGAGCAGTCCTGCCCAGAGAACCCGTCTGACGAGGTATCGGAACATGTCGCTTGAGCCTCTCCTTCGCTAGCCGCCGACGAACCTTACCTCAGGAGCTACTGGCCGAGAAAGCACGAGGCGCCGGTCGGAACCGGCGCCTCGTGTCGTTGCATCTTCCGTGCCTCGACCGGGTTACTTGAACGCCAGGATGTTGAGGCTCGGGTACTGGTAGACGGTCTGGTAGATCATCGTGGACGGCGCAACCTTGTTCGAGTAGAAGAACTGGTTGGTCGAGTCGCCCATCGCGGCCCAGGGTGCGGCCTTCGTGCTGATGTTCATGTCGAGCTTGCCGTAGGCCGCGTAGCGCTTCTTGCCCGTCAGCCTGGCGACCTTGTGCATCGCGTTGTTCCACTTCTTGATGTTGAAGTAGGCGATGTTCACGTTGTTCTCGGCCTGGATCTTGGTGCCGTCCATGAGGACGTTGATGAAGTCGTACGGATCGGGGTAGTCCTGGCACCAGCCAACCTGGCCGACGACGTCGTGCGCCGAGCCCCTGTTGCCTGCGGCCTCGTAGATGTCGAAGCCTGCGAAGCCCCTACCCTCGACCTTGTAGCCGAGGTCGGTCAGGTCACGCAGGGCGACCTGGTACTGCTTCGGACCGACCGAACCGGCCGACTGGTAGAAGTAGGTCAGCTTCTGGCCGTTACCCGCGCCGAGCGACTTCGCCTTCGAGAGGTTGCGGCGGAGCGGGAAGGGCTGCTTGTGAACCGAGCCGACGATGTTCGGCGGGAGGATGTGAGTCCAGGCGATGCCTCCGTAGAGACCGCGCTGGGCGATGTAGTCCTTCCGGTCGAACGCGTAGTTCAGGGCCAGACGTGCCTTCAGCTTGCTCGGCGAGAACAGCGGCTTGGCCATGTTCATCGCCTGGTAGAAGGTGCAGACAGCCGGCTTCACCCAGAACTGACCGGTCTTGACCGGGTGTTTCGTGCTCTTGCCGTACTGCTTCACGACGGACGGGATCTCGGCAGGCGGCACGCAGCCGATGTCGAGGTCGTTCGCCTTCGTCTGGTTGTAGCAGGTGTTGACGTTCAGGCGCATGTTGAACTGCGCGCCCCTGATGCGGTGCCGCCGCGGGCCCTTGTAGAACGGGTTGCGGACGATGTTCGCCTGGTGATCAGGATCGTTGAACGACCACGCGTACGGGCCTGCGGTCGGCAGATCCCGGATCGAGTGGATGTTGATGACCTCCTGCGAAAGCGGGGTCCCGAGCCAGATCGCCTGGAAGAACGGCATCGCCAGGATCGTGATCAGGTTCGGCTGCGGGTGCGTGAGCTTGATCGTGAGGACGTAGCCCTTGGCGATCACGCCGCTGACGCCGTGAGCGTTACCGGCCGCGTACTTCGTCGCACCGACGATGTCGACGTTGGCTGGATCGTCGACGAAGGACCCGCCGGGGGCCCCGAGCTGCTTGTTCAGCGACCGCGTGATGGCGTACTTGAAGTTCGTCGCCTTCACCCTGACGCCGTTGCTGAACCGGAAGTTCTTCTTCAGGAAGAACTTGTACACCTTGCCGTTCTTGGAGACCGTGAAACGCTTGGCAACCTCAGGGATGAGCTTGCCGCCGGCGGCCCCCTGCTTGTCCGGATAGGTGTACAGATTCGCCCTGGTCGCGAACTCGAACCACCACGACGTCGTCCCGTATGCGATCGATGGGTCGACGGAGTCGAGGTTGCCCGTCCCGCCGATCTTCAGAATGCCGCCGCCCCTGATGGCGGGAGACGAACCCGAAGCGCTGGCGAAACTTGCCGCGACCAGAAGGCTTGCACCGGCCGCGAGCATTGCGACCGAGAACCAAAGCCGTCTGTGCATGTCACTCCTTTCGATGAACTCGAACCGGCCAAAGCCGATCCGGACGGGTTCCTCCCCGCCTAGACCTCTTAGACGAGGCGGTAAGGATTTGGTTAGTGCGGGTTTCCCTGCGCCGAGCGCTGGATACCGCGAACGTTCCGGGCGTCTGCCTAGTTGGCCGCGCGAGGATCGAACGCGTCGCGGAGGCCGTCTCCGAGCAGGTTGAACGCGAGCGTCGTCAACAGCACTGCGAGGCCAGGCCAGAGCATCAGCCAGGGCGTGGCGAGGTAGTACTCCGATGCGCCGGAGAGCAGGTTGCCCCAACTCGACTGCGGCGGCTTGATTCCGAGACCGAGGAACGAGAGGCCGGCCTCGAGCAGGATGTACGAGGCGACGATCAGGGTCGAGTAGACGATCATCGGCGCGACCAGGTGCGGCAGGACGTGCGAGCGGATGATCCGCCCGTCGCTGGCTCCGACCATCCGCGCCGCCTCGATGTACTCCTTCTCGCGAATCGAAAGAACCTGGGCTCGCATGATCCTGGCCGGGTAGAACCAGCCGAACAGGCAGAAGATGAACGTCAACGTCAAGACCCCTCGGCCGAAGATTCCCAGGGTGATCGAATCGAGGCGTGGACCGACCGTCGCCGCGAGGGCGATCACGAACAGGAGAACCGGGAACGCCATCGTGATCTCGGTGACCCGAGAGATGATCGTGTCGATCCAGCCGCGGAAGTAACCGGCGATCGACCCCATCAGAACACCGATGATCATCACCCCCACGGTGGAGAGGCCGGCGACCTCGAGCGAGACCTGCGCGCCGTAGAGGATCCGCATGAACTCGTCCTGCCCGAGCGTGTTCGCCGAGCCGAGGACGAGGAGCTCACGGTGCTTCTTCCCCGTGTTCGGGTCCCTGTAGTCGATCCAGGTCCAGGGACCTGCGGGTTGAAGGTCATCGGAGACGGCCTGCGTGCCGAGGAAGATCGTGTCCGGCCCGTGGCCGAGAACGCGCTTGGCGATCGGCGCGCCGGCGAACGCCACGAAGATCAGGAAGATGATGAAGAGCCCGCTCGCGACAGCCATCTTGTCGCGCCTGAACCTGATCAAGACGAGCTCCCAGTAGCCGCGGGCGCGGACTGCCTCCATGCCGCCGAAATCTGCCCCGCTCTCGGCCGCGACCGCCGCGCCGAGCCCGGCCGCTCCGGAGACGATGAGCTCTTTTTCGTGGGTCGCCATCAGCGAGGGAACTATACGTAAAGACGCCGCAGGACCCGAAAAGTTACGCGCCCGTACCGAGCAGGCTGCCGCGCGGGTCGAAGGCGTCGCGCAGGCCGTCGCCGAGGAGGTTGAAGGCGAGCGTCGCCAGCAGCACTGCGAGCCCGGGCCAGACGACGAGCAGGGGCCGGGCGAGGTAGTACTGCGTCGAGTCGGCGAGGATGTTCCCCCAGCTCGAGTCGGGCGGTTGGATGCCGAGGCCGAGGAACGAGAGCCCGGCCTCGCCGAGGACGAAATGGGCGATGATCAGCGTCGAGTAGACGAGGACCGAAGCGGTCAGGTGCGGCAGCACGTGTGAGCGGATGATCCGCCCGTCTCCGGCACCGATCATGTGAGCGGCCTCGATGTACTCCTTCTCACGGATCGAGAGCACCTGGGCGCGCACGATCCTGGCCGGGTAGAACCAGCCGAAGATCGTGAAGATCAGCGTGAGGGTCAGCACGCCGTGGCCGAAGATCCCCAGCGTGATCGAGTTGAGGCGCGGGCCGACGGTCGCCGCGAGCGCGATCACGAACAGGAGCGCGGGAAACGCCATCGTGACCTCCGTGATCTTCGAGACGACCGCGTCGACCCAGCCGCGGAAGTAGCCGGCCACCGCTCCCACCAGGACCCCGAGACCCATCACGCCGATCGTCGACAGGACCGCGACCTCGAGCGAGACCCGCGCCCCGTAGAGCAGCCGGAGGAACTCGTCCTGCCCGAGGGTGTTGCTCGCTCCGAGGACGAGGAGGGTGCGGTGCTTGCGGCCGTCCTTGTCCGTGTAGTCGATCCAGGTCCACGGCCCGGCGGGCTGCAGCTGCGGCGAGACCGCCCGGCTGCCGATGAAGAGGTAGTTCGGGCCGTGCCCGAGCATGCGCTTGGCGATCGGGGCGCCGGCGAAGGCGATCAGGATCAGCAGGACGATGAAGATTCCGCTCGCGACGGCGACCCTGTCGCGCCTGAAGCGCAGCCAGACGAGCTCCCAGTAGCCGCGGGGGCCGACCGACTCGAGCCCGCCGAGGTCGTCCCCGCCCTCGGCCGCGACCGCAGCGCTCAGTCCGGCGCCGCCGGAGACGACGAGCTCCTTGTCCTTCGCCGCCATCGACGCTACTGCGTCAGGGCGTCGGCGCCGGCGACGACCTCGAGGATCTCCTGCGTGATCTCCGCCTGTCGGGCTCGGTTCAGGTCGAGCGTGAGGCTGTCCATCAGCTCGCCGGCGTTCTTGGAAGCGTTCCGCATCGCAGTCATGCGGGCGCCGTGCTCGGAGGCGGCGGACTCGAGCAATGCCCGGTAGACCTCCGTCTCGACGTAGACCGGCAGAAGCCGCTCGAGAATCTGCTCCGGCTCCGGCTCGTAGATGAAGTCGCCGAGCAGCGCCTTCTCGTGCTCCTCGTCCTCCTCGCGCGCCAGGACCTCTTCCGAGATCGGTAGGACCTGCTGCTCGGTCACCCGCTGGACGAGCGGGGAGACGTAGTGGTTGTAGACGAGCACGGCTCGGTCGATCTCCTCGTTCTCGTAGAGCTCGGCCAGCTTGTGCGCGACCGCCTGCGCGTCCGCGTAGGCAGGCCGGTCGGTGAAGCCCAGCCAGGCCTGCTCGACCTCGTAGCGGCGGAAGCGGAGAGTGGAACGGCCCTTCCGGCCGACCACGAGCCAGCGGACCTCCGCGCCTTCCGAGCGGAGCCTGCGCTCGAGCGCGAACGCCCGCCGCAGGATCTGGCCGTTGAAGGCACCGGCCAGGCCGCGGTCGCCGGTGAGGGCGACGATCGCGACCCGCTTCGGCTCGCGCCGCTGAAGCAGGTTGAGCCCGCGCAGCGACGAGGCCGCACGCGCGGTCCCGGAGGTCAGCTCATGCATCCGGTCGGCGTAGGCGCGCACCTGGACGATCCGCTCCTCTGCGCGCCGCAGCCTCGCCGCCGCGACGAGCTCCATCGCCTTCGTGATCTTGCGGGTGTTCCGGACGGACCGGATCCGCCGCTTGATGTCCTGCAGGGTCGCCATCCAGTTCCCCTACGCGACGAGCGTGTCCTCTTCCTTGACCGCGAACGAGCCTTTGAACTTCTCGATCTGCGCGTTCAGGCGCTCGGCGAGCTCGTCGGGAAGATCGCCGGACTCGCGGATCTCCTTGTAGATCGACTCCTCGGCCCGCATGAACTCGCGCAGCTCCTGCTGGAAACGGGAGACCTGAGCGGTCGGGATGTCGTCAAGGTAGCCGTTGATGCCGGCGTGGAGCGCGACGACCTGCTCCTCCATCGGCCACGGGTCGTACTGGGGCTGGTTCAGCGTCGCGACCATGCGCTCGCCGCGCGAGAGCGTCCGCTGCGTGGCGGGGTCGAGCTCGGACCCGAACTGCGCGAATGCCTCGAGCTCGCGGTACTGGGAGAGGTCGAGGCGCAGGCGGCCCGCGACCTTCTTCATGGCCTTCGTCTGCGCGCTCGTGCCGACGCGCGAGACCGAGCGGCCGACGTCGACCGCCGGCCGGACGCCCGAGAAGAAGAGGTCGGACTCGAGGAAGATCTGCCCGTCGGTGATCGAGATCACGTTCGTCGGGATGTAGGCGGCGATGTCTCCCGCCTGGGTCTCGATCAGCGGCAGGGCCGTGAGCGAGCCGCCCCCGAGCTCGTCCGAGAGCTTGCACGCCCGCTCCAGCAGCCGGGAGTGGAGGTAGAAGACGTCGCCCGGGAAGGCCTCGCGGCCCGGCGGGCGCCGCAGCAGCAGGGACATCTGGCGATACGCGTCGGCGTGCTTCGAGAGGTCGTCGTACATGCAGAGCGCGTGCCCGCCCTCGAACATGATGTGCTCGCCCATCGCGCAGCCCGCGTACGGCGCCATCCACTTGATCGGCGCGGCCTCGGCGGCGCCGGCGCTGACGATGATCGTGTACTCCATCGCGCCTGCGTCCTTCAGCCGCTCGTGGACCTGGGCGACCGTCGAAGCCTTCTGGCCGATCGCGACGTAGATGCAGACCACGTCCTGGTCGTGCTGGTTCAGGATCGTGTCGACGAGGATCGCCGTCTTTCCGGTCGAGCGGTCGCCGATGATCAGCTCACGCTGACCCCGGCCGACGTTCGTCATCGAGTCGATCGCCTTGACGCCGGTCTGGATCGGCTCCTTCACGGGCTGGCGCTGGACCACGCCAGGGGCCTTGAACTCGAGCGGGCGCGTCTGGTCGGTCTTGATCGGCCCCTGCCCGTCGAGCGGCCGTCCGAGAGGGTCGACCACGCGGCCGAGCAGCGCTTCGCCGACGGGCACGCTCGCGACGCGGCCCGTGCGCCGGACCGGCTCGCCCTCTTTCACGTGCTCCCACTCGCCGAACAGCGCCGTGCCGACGTTGTCCTCCTCGAGGTTGAACGCCAGCCCGACCACGCCGTGCTCGAGCTCGAGCATCTCGAGGGCGACGGCGTTCTCGAGGCCGTAGACGCGCGCGATCCCGTCGCCGACCTGCAGGACCGTGCCGACCTCGGTCAGCTCGGTCTCGACGTCGTACGCCTCGATCCGCTGCTTGAGGATCGACGTGATCTCTTCAGGACGAAGCTTCAAGGAGTCTCCTCTCCAGACGAAGTCATGCGGTTGCCAGCTCCCGCCGCAGCCGCTCGAGGCGGCCGCGGACGCTCGCGTCGAGCCGGTGCGAGCCGACCCGGAGGACGACCCCGCCGATCAGGTCGGGGTCGACGCTGCGGCTCGCCTGCACCTTGCGGCCCGAAGCCTGCTCGATCTGCCGCAGGATCTCTTCCGCCTCGCCGTCGGAGAGCTCCACGGCCGTCGTCAGCTCCGCGTTGACGACGCCCTCGTGCTCTGCGACGAGCCGCTCGAACTCGCGGCCGATCTCCTCGAGCTCGCCGGCCCGGCCCTTGTCGAGCAGGACGAGCAGGAAGTTGCGAAGCAGGTCCTCGCTGCCGAAGAGAATGTCCTCGAGCGCGGCCGACCTGCTCCGCGGGTCGAGCTGCGGGTTGCGGAGCAGCCCTCGCAGCTCCGGCGACTCGGCCTCGGCTGCGATCACCTGCGCGAGCTGCTCGCGCACCGGGTCGAGCCGGTCGGCCTCGAGCGCCGCCTCGAAAAGGGCACGCGCGTAGACGCGGTCGACGACGCTCACCTGGACTCCTCGAGCACGGAGAAGTCGAGCTCGCCGATCGCCTCTTCGATCAACCGCCGGTGGTCGGCGTCGTCGAGCGATCGGCGCGTCACCTTCTCGGCGGCAATCAGGCTCAGGTCGGCCACCTCGGCGCGGATCCGCTCGAGCGCCTTTCGCGTCTCGGCCTCGATCTGCCTCCGCGTCTCCTCGATCCGCCGCTGGCGGTCGGCCTCGGTCTCCTCGCGCATCCGCCGCACGTTCGCCTCCGAGACGCGCCGCGCCTCGGTGAGTATCTCCTCGGCGTCGCCCTTCGCCCGCCCGATCAGCTTCCGGTGCTCCTCGAGCAGCTCGTGCGCCTCGGCCCGCGCGCGGTCGGCCTCCTCGAGCGACTGCCTGATCCGATCGCGTCGCTGGTCGATCGCCTTCTGGATGGGCCCGAACGCGTAGCGCTTGAGGACCCAGAAGGTGATGCCGAACGTGACCAGGGTCCAGATCATCAGACCCGGGTTCGGCGAGATCAGCGGGCTGGTGCCGAGGATCATCAGACGAGGACGAACGCGAGGATCGAGCCGAGCAGGCCGTAGAAGACGACGGCCTCGGTCAGGGCGAAGCCGAGCCACTGGATCCCCTGCAGCTCGCCGCGCAGCTCGGGCTGGCGGGCGACCGACTGGATCATCGACGCGAAGATGTTCCCGATGCCGATGCCGGCACCGAGCGAGCCGAGACCGATACCGAGCGCGAGGCCGATCGCCTTGCCGGCCTTCGTGACGTCGCCAGTAGTGGCAGCGAGGAGCGTGGACATGATCCCTCCTAGTGTTCCGGCTCGATCGCCGAGCCGATGTAGATGGCGGACAGGGCGGCGAAGATGAACGCCTGGATCGAGACGACGATCCCGACCTCGAAGAGGTAGAAGACCGCGGTCAACGGCACCAGCGCGATCAGGACGTAGCTCTGGATGATGAAGATCAGGCCGAGGAAGGTGAGGATCAGCATGTGCCCGGCGAGCATGTTCGCGAACAAGCGGACGCTCAGCGAGATCAGGCGCATGAACTGGCCGAGCACCTCGAGGAACGCGATCGGGCCGATGAGCACGCGCGGCACCTCCGGGATCCAGCTCTTGAAGTAGCGAACGGGACCGTTCCAGCGGACGCCCTCGAAGTGCGTGAACACGAAGGTCAGCAGCGCGAGCGCGAGCGTGACGTTGATCGAGGACGTGGCGGCGTAGATTCCCCAGTCCGGGATGCCGTGCCAGGTCTTGCCCGTCAGCGGGAGTGGGATGAAGCCGATCATGTTCACGACCCAGATGAAGAGCAACAGGCTCGTGACGTAGGGGAACCAGAGCCCGATCGCCTTCGACGGCAACCCTTGCTCAGCGATCTGCGTCTGCGCCACCTCGTAGAGCGCCTCGCCGACCGTCTGCCGGCGGTCGGGCAGGAGCGCGAGCCGGGAGCGCATCAGGACGATCCCGAGCAGGATCGTCAGCCCGGCGCCGATCCAGAGATAGACGACCGCTCGCGTGATCGAGAGGTCGAGCGGGCCGAGCTGGATCTTGACCCACTTGTCGAGCTCGAACTCGTCGGCCGGGTTGAAGTCCCCGCGCGCGAAGGCCGCGCTCGGGAACGTGAGCGCGAGCAACGTCGCCCAGACGAAAACCCGCCTCACGCGCTCGGCTCCTGGCCGTAGTAGGCCGCGAGCGACAGGCCGAGCTCGGCGGTGTAGGCGGCGCCGTAGACGAGCGTGGCGGCGAGGCCGAGGGAGCGGTCGGCGGCGGTGACCGCTACGAGCACGACCAGGATCGCGAGCAGCCTCAGCATCAGCGCGAAGCCGAGCACGGCCGACGGCTTGGCGCGTCCGAGCAGCAGCCCGAAGGCCTGAACGCCGAGCCAGAGCGCCAGCGCGATCGCCCAGCCGCCGAGCCGCCAACCGGCGACGAGGAAGAGCGGCAGCGCAAGCGCTATCGCGAGAGCTCCGCCGAGCGGCGCGGCCCAGCGGCGCCCTGGCATCGGGCGTGGCGCTCCGAAGACGCCGACCCGGGTCAAAACGCGTTCCGGTAGCGCCGGTAGACGGCGAACACACCTACCGGGACGCCCACGAAGGCGCCACCGAGGATGCCCAGCCCGACCGAGCCCGCCGCCCAGCCGATCAGCGCGCCCGCTCCGACCGAGCCGGCGGTCACGCCCCCGAGCAGCGCGCCGGCTCCGGCCGGCTCGAACGAGGCGCGGGCCGTGTTCCCGCTCCCGGCCGCGGCCAAGCCGCGGCCTCCGCTCCTGGGCGGCTCCGTCGAGCCTACGCCGCCGGGCTCCATCGGCGCGAGCATACCAAACCGCCGTTCGAGCTTGTAACAGCGAAAAACGGCTCGGTTGCCCGGTTTTCGCCGGACTTTGTACGACTAGAATCCCGCCGGTGCGGGTCGTCTTCGTACACGGGAGCGTCGGAAACGGCCCGGCGGCCTGGGCAGCCGTCGAGCCCTTGCGCGACCGCTTCGAGCTCGTGATTCCCAGCCGCGGCGGCTACCCGCCGAACGAGCCGCTCCCGCGCATCGACTTCGAGGAGCAGGCCGAGGAGCTGGCGCCGCTGCTCGAGAACGGGGCTCACCTCGTCGGGCACTCCTACGGCGGCGTGATCTCGCTGCTGATCGCGGCCGGCCACCCGGAGCTCGTGCGCTCGCTGACCGTGAGCGAGCCGCCTGCGTTCGACCTGGCTCGGGGCAACCCGCAGGTGGAGCGCATCGTCACCGAGCTCGAGGCGTTCCTCGCCGACGGCCCGCACGAGCCGGCCGACTACTTGCGCGGCTTCCTGCCGATCGTCGGGAGCGATGTGCGGCTGCCCGATCCCCTTCCACCCGAGCTGGAGCAGGGCGCGCGGGCCGCGATGGCCGAACGCCCTCCGTGGGAGGCGGAGATCCCGCTCGTCGAGCTCGCTGCGGCGCCCTTCCCCAACCTTGTCGTCTCCGGCGCCCACAGCCCGGCCTTCGACGCGGTCTGCGACGTGCTCGAGGAGCGCCTGGGCGCCGAGCGGGCCGTCCTTCCCGGCGCCGGCCATTCGCTCC
This sequence comes from uncultured Actinomycetes bacterium, assembly GCA_963779895.1. Taxonomy (GTDB): domain Bacteria; phylum Actinomycetota; class Thermoleophilia; order Gaiellales; family Gaiellaceae; genus AC-32. The sequence continues at coordinate 44,380 of CAWAAD010000004.1, forward strand.
CCCGCGCGCCCGGTTACGCGGCCAGGCTCGAGGCGTTTCTCGCACAGGCCGACGACTCGCCGTAGTCTTTCGTGGGTATGGGGTCCGCGATGAGACGCAAGCGTGTGTGGCTCCCGGCGCTGGGCGCGCTGCTCCTCCTGCCGGCGACGGTCTCGGCGGGCGCCGCCGGCCCGCCGACGTTCGGCTGCGCGGGGATCGGTGGGAAGGCGGTCGTCGCGAAGATCGTCGGGACGAACGCCAACGACGCGATCAAGGGCACCCCGGGGCGCGACGTGATCGCGGCCCTCGGCGGCGACGACTCGATCGACGGCGGCGGCGGCAACGACCTGATCTGCGGGGGTGACGGCAACGACAAGATCGCCGGCGGCCCGGGCGAGGACGTCATCGACGGGGGCGCCGGCAACGACGCGATCGACGGTGGACCGCAGCCGTCGGGCGGCCAGGACTTCGTCGTGTACGACCAGTCGCCGGCGGCCGTCAAGGTGAGCCTGGCCGCCGGGAACGCGAGCGGATGGGGATCGGACCGGCTCACGAGGATCGAGGGGATCTCCGGCTCGCGCTTTGCCGACTCGCTCACCGGCGACAACGGCGACAATGTCCTGATCGGACAGCGCGGCAACGACCTACTCCGCGGCCTCCGGGGCATCGACGTCCTCAGCGGGAGCGAGGGCAATGACGTCCTCGACGGCGGAAAGGGGCTGGATCTCGCTCTCTACCGGCGATCCCCGCACGCGATCCGCGCCGACCTCCGGGCGGGGAGGGCGTCGGGCTGGGGCCGTGACCGGCTGCGCTCGATCGAGGACCTGGTCGGCTCGCAGCGGGCCGACCGGCTCTTCGGGGGAGGCGGCCCCAACTACCTCTGGGGGCTGCGGGGTGCGGATCGCATCGACGGCCGCGGCGGGCGCGACCACGGCTTCGGCGGTGCGGGCCGGGACGCGTGCGCCCACGTCGAGGTGCGGGTGAGCTGTTAGAGGCCTGAGGTGAAACTCGGGCACCTGTGGCACCGGAATTCCACATCAAACCTCAGGCGGTTCTTCGGGCGGCCTCACGGGCTTCACGCTCGCGGCGGCGGATCCGGGGATTCGCCAGCTTGACGATCTCGAGCAGGTAGACCATGTAGACCGACGCGGCGAGGGCGACGACGGCGATCGCGGCATTCGCGACCGTGCGCCACGTGTGCCAGACGCCGTGGGCGTGCGGGCTCAGGAAGCGCGTGGCGAGCGCGGCCCCCGCAAGCGTCGCGCACCAGGCCCACATCGTGACCGCGGCGCGGGGCTGGGAGAAGCCGATGTTCAGGAACCGGTGATGGAGGTGGGAGCGGTCGGCCGCAAAGATCGGCCGGCCGTACTTCAGCCGCTTCGCGACCACGAACGACGTGTCGATGATCGGGACCGCCAGCACGAGCAGCGGGAAGAGCAGCGTCGCCACGGCCGCCGTCTTGAGCAGGCCCTGAACCGAGAGCGCGCCGAGCGTGAAGCCGAGCAGGAGCGCCCCCGAGTCGCCCATGAAGATTCGGGCCGGGTAGAAGTTGTGGCGCAGGAAGCCGATGCAGGCGCCGAAGACGACCGCGGCGAGCAGTGCCGGGCGCGGCCGCTCCAGCGAGAGCGCGATCAGGCAGAAGGTGAAGCCCGAGATCGCGCAGACGCCCGCCGCCAGGCCGTCGAGCCCGTCGAGGAAATTGACCATGTTCATGATCGCCACGATCCAGAAGACCGTCAGCGCCACGCCGACCCAGGCCGGCAGGCCGTGCACGCCCAGGAGCGGGAACGTGAAACGGTGCACCCAGATCCCGAAGCCGGTCGGGATCGCGGCCGCCGCGATCTGGCCCCCGAGCTTCTCCCACCAGGCGAGCCCGCGAAAGTCGTCGATCGCCCCGACCGTGGTCGCGACGGCGGCGCCCAGCAGCAACCCTCTCGTCTCCGAGCCGAGCGGGAGGAAGGCGAGCGCGGGCACGAAGATCCCGAAGAAGAGCCCGAGCCCGCCGAGCCGGGGCACCGCGCGGCGGTTGACCCGGCGCTCGCCCGGCTGGTCGACGACTCCGAGGATTCGGGCCATACCTCCGACGGCCGGCGTCAGGAGCACGACGATCAGCAGCGCGAGCCCGGCTCCATACAGGACCTCGAGGTGGTTGGTGAGCGTGTGCCACATCGCTACTTCGTCCCGTAGAGCCGGTCGCCCGCGTCGCCGAGGCCCGGGACGATGTAGCCGCGCTCGTCCAGGCCGCGGTCGACGGCTGCGGTGACGATCCTCACGTCGGGGTGTTCGCTTCGCAGGTGCTCGACCCCTTCGGGCGCGGCCACGAGACACACGAGCGTAACCGAGCGTGCACCGGCCGCCTTGACGGCGACGACCGCGGCGGCGCTCGAGCGGCCGGTGGCGAGCATCGGGTCGAGCACGATCGCGTCGCGCTCGCCTTCGCCGAGCTCCGGCAGCTTCACGTAGTACTCGACCGGTTGGAGCGTCTCCTCGTCCCGGTAGAGGCCGATGAAGCCGACGCGGGCGCTCGAGACCAGCGAGAGGACGCCGTCGAGCATCCCGAGCCCGGCCCGCAGCACCGGGCAGACCGCGACCTTCTTGCCTGCGATCCGCTGGACGGTCGTCCGCTCGAGCGGCGTCTCGACCTCGGCCTCCTCCGTGGGGAAGTCCTTCGTCGCCTCGTAGGTCAGGAGCAGCGTGACCTCGTTCGCGAGCTTGCGGAAGTGGACGGTCGGGGTGTCGCGGTCGCGGAGGTAGGAAAGCTTGTGCTGGACGAGCGGATGCGCGACGACCGTGACGCCGCTGAGGGTCTCGGTCACGACTGGTAGGTCGTGAAGCCGCGGAAGCCCGGGTAGAGCGGGCGCCGCTCGCAGAGCGCCGCGGTGCGGGCCGCGAGCGCAGGAATGTCCGCGCCGTCGCCGAGCGCCTCGCAGATGATCCGGCCGATCTCGCGGAAGTCGTCCTCGTCGAAGCCCCGCATCGTCGCCGCGGGCGTTCCGATTCGGATCCCGGAGGCGATCGTCGGCTTGCGCTCGTCGAACGGCACCGTGTTCCGGTTCACCGTCAGCTTCGCCTCGGCCAGCCGCTCCTCGGCGTCCTTGCCCGTCCACTCGGTCGAGCGAAGGTCGACCTGGAGCAGATGCGTGTCGGTTCCGCCGGTGAGCACGTCGAGGCCGCCCTCCTGAAGCGTCGCGGCGAGCGTGTCGGCGTTGGCCCGAACCTGGGCCTGGTAGTCGCGGAACGCCTCGGTGCCCGCGATCCGGAAGCAGGTCGCCTTGGCGGCAATGGTGTGCACGAGCGGGCCGCCCTGCATCCCAGGGAAGACTGCGCGGTCGATCGCCTGGGCGTGCTCTTCCTTGCAGAGGACGAAGCCGGCACGCGGGCCCGCCAGCGTCTTGTGCGTGGTCGAGGTGACGAAGTCGCAGTGCGGCACCGGGCTCGGGTGGAGCCCCGCTGCGACCAGGCCGGCGAAGTGCGCCATGTCGCAGAGGAGCAGCGCACCGACCTCGTCGGCGACCTCGCGGAAGCGGTCGGCCTCGACGGTGCGCGGGTAGGCGGAGCCGCCGCAGACGATCAGCTTCGGCCGATGCTGCTTCGCCAGCGCGAGCACCTCGTCGTAGTCGACCATGTTCGTCTCGCGGCTGACGCCGTAGTGGGCGATGGTGTAGAGCCGGCCCGAGAAGTTGACCTTGAGCCCGTGCGTGAGGTGTCCCCCGTGCGAGAGCTCGAGCGAGAGGATCGTGTCGCCGGGCTCGCAGGCGGCGAAGTAGACGGCCATGTTCGTCTGGGCGCCCGCGTGCGGCTGGACGTTCGCGTGCTCGGCGCCGAAGAGCTCCTTCGCTCGGTCGATCGCGGTCTGCTCGATCTCGTCGACGACCTCGCAGCCGCCGTAGTAGCGCCGTCCGGGGTAGCCCTCGGCGTACTTGTTCGTCGGCACCGACCCGACCGCCTCGAGGATCGAGGGCCACGTGAAGTTCTCGGAGGCGATCAGCTCGACCTGGCCGCGCTGGCGCTCGAGCTCGCGCCCGAGCAGCTCCGCGATCGCCGGGTCGACGTCGGCGAGCCCGGCGGTCGTCAGATGCTGGAAGGTCTCCTGGACGACGGCCATGCGGAAATGCTACTCGGGCGACCTGCCGGTGGTCGCAGCGAGGGCCGCCAGCGCCTCTGCCGCCGGCACAGCTCCTTCCCGGAGGACCCTCGGCTCGGCGCCGGTCAGGTCGAGGACGGTGGAGGGCGTTCCCGGGAGCTCGCCCGCGTCGACGAGCGCGCCGCAGGCCGCGCGGATCTCGTCGGGGACGTCCTCGAGGCGGCGTGGGTCACGCCCGCCGTGGGCGTTCGCGCTCGTCGCCAGGACCGCGCCGAGCTCGTCGACGACGGCGGCGGCCTGGGCCGGAAGCTCGGGCACGCGGACCCCGATCGTCTCGAGACCGCCCGTCAGCCACGGGTAGCGGCGCTGCGGATTCGGCAGGACAAGTGTGTACGGCCCAGGCAGGAGCGCGTCCAGGAGGCGGCGCTCGAGCTCGGGCACCCTCTCCACGAGCCGGTCGACGTGACCGGCGAGCAGCGCGATCGGCTGGCGTGCGCCGCGGCCCTTCAGCCGGGCAACCTCGCGTGCGGCGGCCTCGTTCTCCGGGTCGGCGCAGAGCCCGTAGACGGTGTCGGTCGGGAGCAACAACGGGCTGCCCCGCCCTGAGCGCGGCGACTGCCTCGGTCACGCGCCCGAACTCACCGCCGCCCAACTTCACGAAGATCATGTGGACTTGCCGGGAGCACGACCACGCGCTCCCGGGCCGGCGAGATCGGGCGTGATCGTGACGTCCTCGAAGCCGAGCTCCAGAGCAGCCGCTCGATGCGGTCGCCCGCGCCCGCGGCCGTCTCGAGGACGAGCCAGCCGCCGGGCCGAAGCGCCTCTCGGGCGGCCCGCGCGAGCTTCTCGGTCGCCCCGCTGGCGACGAGTGCGATCCGAGGCTCCCAGTCCCGGATCTCGGGCTGGAGCCCCGGAAGCTCGTCCGGCTCGACGTAGGGCGGGTTCGAGACGACCAGGTCGAAGTCGCCGTCGCCGAGCCCGCTCGTGAGGTCGTGCTCGACGAGCCGCACGCGTCCGTTCACGCCGGTGGAGTCCAGGTTCTCGCGCGCGAGTGCGAGCGCATCCCGAGAGACGTCCATCGCGGTGATGCGAGCGGCCGGGACCTCTTCGGCGAGCGCGATGGCGATCGCGCCCGAGCCCGTGCCGACGTCGAGGACTTTCGGCTCCTCGAGGCCGCGAAGGTGCTCGATCGCCCGCTCGACGACGATCTCGGTCTCCGGCCGCGGGATCAGCGCCCGGCGGTCGGTCTTGAGCGTGAGCCGGCGGAAGCCCCACTCGCCGAGCACGTAGGCGAGCGGCTCCCGCTTCTCGCGCCGCTCGAGCTGGCGCGCGAACGCCGCCTCCTGCTCCGGGGTGAGCTCGCGGTCGAGCTCGGCGTAGAGGAGGGCGCGGGCGCAGTCGTCGCAGGCTTTCGCGAGCAGGAGCTCGGCCTCGAGCCGCCCCGACTCCACGCCGGCCTCGGCGAGCCTGGCCGTCGCTCGGGCGAGGGCCGCGCCGAGCGTCATGCGGTCTCGAGGGCCCGCCGCCGGTCGTCGGACGTGAGCGCCTCGGTGAACTCGTCCAGCTCGCCCTCGAGGATCTTGTCCAGCCGGTGCACCGTCAGGTGGACGCGGTGGTCGGTGATGCGGTTCTCGGGGAAGTTGTAGGTGCGCACCTTCTCGGCGCGCTGTCCCGAGCCGATCTGCGAGCGCCGCGCCTGGGCCTGCTCGGCCTGCTGCCGCTCGCGCTCGAGCTCGTAGAGGCGGGCGCGGAGCACGCGCAGGGCCTTCGTCTTGTTCTGGAGCTGCGACTTCTCGTCCTGCATCGCGACCGTGATCCCCGTGGGCACGTGGGTGATGCGAACGGCCGAGTCGGTGGTGTTCACGCTCTGGCCGCCCGGCCCGGTCGAGCGGTAGACGTCGACCTTGAGGTCGTTCGGGTCGAGCTCGACTTCGACCTCCTCCGCCTCGGGCATGACCGCGACGGTCGCGGTCGAGGTGTGGATCCGGCCCTGCGACTCGGTCTCGGGCACGCGCTGGACGCGGTGGGTTCCGGCCTCCCACTTGAAGACGGAGTAGGCGCCGTCGCCCTTGACCGCGAACACGACCTCCTTGAAGCCGCCGGACTCGTTGCCGCTCGCCTCGAGCTGCTCGACGCTGAACCCGCGCCGCTCGGCGTAGCGGGTGAGCATCCTGAAGACGGCGGCTGCCCAGAGCGCGGCCTCGTCGCCGCCGACGCCCTGCCGGATCTCGACGATCACGTCCTTGCGGTCGGCGGGATCGCTCTCGACGAGCGCGAGCTTGAGCTCTTCCTCGAGACCGGCCAGCCGTTCCTCGATCTCCGGGATGAGCTCGCGCAGGTCGCCGTCGCCCCGCGCAGCCTCGAGGTCGTCGTGCGCCTCGCGCCACTGCCGGGCCAGCTTCGCCGGGCCTTCGAGCTCCTTCGCGCGCCGCCCGACCGCCGCCGCCTCGCGGTGGTCGTTGTAGACGGCAGGGTCGGACAGGCGCTCCTGGGTCTCGCGATAGGAGCGCTCGAGCTCGTCGACGAGTTGTTCCATTTGGGGCATGGGGCAAGGTTAGACCTCGTGGCCGATCCCGTGACCGCCGAGGCCGAGGAGGTGCGGGCCCCCACCGCGCCGCCGGGCGCCGCATCTGCGGTGGGCCTCTTGCGGCGGCCGGCGTTCAGGCGCCTCTACCTCGCCGTCGTCGCAAGCGAGCTCGGCGACGCCTTCCAGTACATCGCGCTGATGTGGGCCGCGCTGGTCGCCGGCGGGCCGCTCGGCGTGATCGCGGTGCGCCTCGCGGACGACCGCGGCGACGAGCTACTTCGATCCCGCGTACGGGGCGGCTCTGCCGGCGCTGGCCGGACGGGACGGCGTGCAGGCGGCGAACGCACTCGTCCGGGCGAGCGGCGATGCCCTCTGGCTCGCCGGCTCCGCGCTCGCGGCGGCGCTCCTGACGGTCGTCCCGCTGAGCACGTTCTTCGCGCTCAACGCGGGCTCGTTCGTGATCTCCGCGCTCCTGCTCTCGGGCCTGCCGGCCTTCGCACGCTCCGTCGGCGAAGGCGAGACCCGGCCGCGCGTACGGGAGGCGTTCACCGTGCTGCGGCCCCATCCCTGGCTCGCCGCGGCGGTGGCGGCGCTGGGCGTCGCGGTCACGATCTCGTCCGGGACCTGGATCGTCGGCGTGCCGCAACTCGTCCGGCACGCACTCCACGGAGGGGCGGCGCGCTTCTCGCTGCTCGTCGTCGCCTACGCGCTCGGCTCGATCGGCGCAGGGGCCTTCCTGGCGCGCCGGCCGGTGCGGCGCAAGGCGCGCGGAAGCCTGCTGGCGTGGGGCGCCTACCTGCCCGCCTACGCACTGCTTGCGTTCGCGCCTTCGCTCGGCCCGGCGTTGGCGGGCGCGCTCGCTGCCGGCGCGGGCCAGGGGTCGGCCTACGTGCTGACGCTCTCCGCGGCGCAGACGTCGATTCCCGACGCGTACCTGGGCCGCGTCACCGGGTTGATCTCGCTCGTCCACCGCGGCGCCCACGCAAGCGGGCTGCTGCTGGTCTCTCCGCTCTTCGCCGTCGCCGCCGCGCGCAGCGTCTTCGCCGGCGCGGCGCTCGCGATCCCGCTGGTGGGCCTGCTCTCCGCGACGGTCGCCGCGAGGGCTGCGCGTGTCAGGCCATGACTTCGACCCGCTCTGCCGCCGGGGCGGCCTCCTCGAGCTTGAGCACCTCGCGGAGAGCGCGGATCGAGACTTCGAGCTGGTCGAGGGTCGGCTCGCGCGTGGTCAGACGCTGGAGCCAGAGACCGGGCGCGAGCAGCGTCATCAGCACGCGGTTGCCGGTGTGCTTCCCGGCGAACCGGATCAGCTCGTACGCGATCCCGGCGATCAGCGGCAGCAGCAGGATCCTGGTCGCGATCAGCCAGTACCAGGCCGGGCGGCCGAAGAACGCGAAGACGAAGATCGCGATCACCATCACCCAGAGGAGGAAGGCAGTCCCGCAGCGCGGGTGGATCAGGCTGAAGCGCTGGACGGTCTGCGGCTCGAGCTCCTCGCCGGCCTCGAAGGCGTTGATCGCCTTGTGCTCGGCCGCGTGGTACTGGAAAACGCGGCGCAGGTCCGGCAGGAGCGAGATCGCGGTCAGGTAGACGACGAAGACGGTGACGCTGATCATCCCCTCGACGAGCACGAACCAGCAGGCCGTTCGAGATCGGCAGCCAGGTCGGCGAGCAGCGCCGGGCCGACCTTGAAGAGCGAGATCGCGAACCCGATCGCGAGCAGGAACGCGAAGATCAGCGCGCCGCGCGAGAGCTCCTGTCGGCCTCTTCGTTGCTCCTCCGGCGCCGCGTAGTTCGCGGAGATGGCAAGCGCGCGGAAGCCGATCGCGAGCGACTCGCCGAGCGCGATGACGCCGCGCACGACCGGCAGCCGGAAGAGCCGGTGCCGCGCCATCACGGACTCGATCGGGCGGCAGACCTCGGCGATGTGGCCGTTGGGCTTTCGGACCGCGACCGCCCAGTTCGACGGGCCGCGCATCATCACGCCCTCGAGGACGGCTTGCCCTCCTATCGGGGCGGACAGTCTCGCTAGGCCTTGCGGCCGGCCTTCTCGAGGCGGCGCTGGAAGCGCTCGACGCGGCCGCCGGTGTCCATCAGCTTCTGCTTGCCGGTGTAGAACGGGTGGCAGTTCGAGCAGACCTCGACGTGCAGCTCGGGCTTCGTCGAGCGCGTCTGGAACTCGTTCCCGCACGCGCAGCGCACGGTCGCGAGGACGTACTCGGGATGGATGTCGGTCCTTCATTCTCCGGCCAGGATAGCAGCGGCCGTTTGGGTGGCCACGTTGCCGCCCGAGACGACCGCAGCGACCGTTTCGCCCGGCTCGAGCGGGATCTTCCGCGCGAGGAGCGCGGCGACCGCGGCCGCCCCGCGGGCTCGGCAGGCGAGCTTGGCTCAGGCGTAGAGGAAACGGAAGGCGTCTTCAACTCGTCCTCGGTCACGAGCACGATCCCCTCGACGCGCTCCTGGCAGACCGCGAGGCAGTTGGCCCCGGCGAAGGGCGCCGCGAGGCCGTCGGCGAGCGAGCGCGGCTCGACCGGTACGGGCTCCCCGCGGCGAGGGCTGCGTGCAGCGCGGGCGAGAGCTCTGGCTCGACCGCGATCACCCGCCGGCCCTCCGCCGCCGTCGCGATCCCGGAGATCGAGGCCGCCGCCGCCGACAGGGACGAGAACGTGATCGACTCCGGGAGGTCTTCGAGGAGCTCGAGACCGACCGTGCCCTGACCGGCGATCGACGAGTGGGTCGTCGAAGGGATGGACGAGCGTCCGGCCGGTCTCGCGCTGGAGCTCGGCGAGGCGCTCGAAAGCCTCGGCCGGGTCGGCGGCCTCGAGATCGACCGTCGGCGCCGTAGGCGCGGGTGGCCTCGATCTTCGCTCGCTCGCTCCCTGCCCACATGACGAGAGGGCGTCGAGACCCTGGTGCGCCGCGCCCTAGGCGAGCGCCTGGGCGTGGTTTCCCGCCGAGATCGAGATGACGCCGCGCTCGCCTCCTCTGCCCGGTAGCGCGCGAGATTGTCAGGACGCCGCGGGGCTTGAAGGAGCCGGTCTGCTGGAGGAGCTCGGCCTTGAGGAAGACCCGGCGCCGGTGGAGCTCGAGAGCGTCGCCGAGCCGAAGCGGCGTCCGGTGCAGGCGCCCGGGATCGCCTCGCGCGCCGAGAGCACGTCGTCGAGCGTGATCGTCGTCCCGATCACCACGGCGTGACGTCAGGGTGTACTCCGGGCCCGAGCCGCCCTCCGGCGGGGTCAGGCGACCGCCCTTGGCGGTGATCGCGCCGCACTGGACGCAGTTCGACGCGGTCACCTCCACGGGCCGTCGCCCTCGCCCCCGCCCTCGTAGACCTGCGCGGGGCACATGTGCACCCACAGGGTCCGCGATCTCGGCGGCACTCGGTGCGCACCCGGAGGTGGTTCGGCGCGTCGTCCCGGGTCTTGTTGCCGCTGAGAAGACGGACGAGAGCTTGTCGAAGGTGAGCTTGCCGTCCGCAGCCGGGTAGAGGCGCGCCCGGTCGGTCCGGACAGCTCGCTGGTCGGCGTCGCGCTCGGGCCGAGCATTCCCCGGGCGGGAACTGCCCGCGGTGGCCGTCATCATGCCGGCGAGCGCACCGCCGAGCCAGAAGCCCGCGCCCGAAGGCGGGCCGCATGTTGCGCACCTCGCGCAGGTCCTTCCAGATGAAGCTCTCGCGGACCGCCTCGTCGTACGAGCGAGCGACCCGTGCGGCCACGGGGCCTCGCCCGGCTCCAGCGCGGCGAAACGCCGCCTCGGCCGCGAGACGGCCGGACTCGACGGCGTAGTGGATGCCTTTCAGCGCCGGGACGTTGACGAGTCCGGCGCCGTCGCCGCAGATCAGCAGCCCGGGGGCGTGCAGGCGGCGGGGCAGGGAGAGAAAGCCGCCCTCCGGGATCGTCTTCGCGCCCCAGCCAATCCGCTCGCCGCCCTCGAGGATACCGCGGACCCGCGGGTGGGTCTTCAGCTCCTGGAGCAGGTCGTGCACCGAGAGCTCTGCGTCGCGATAGTCGAGCCCGACCACCATCCCGATCGTGACCATGTCGTCGCCCATCGGGTAGACGAACGAGCCGCCGAACTCGCGGTAGGTCGGGCCGCGCGCGGAGCGGCCAGCCCATCGTGTGGATGACACGATCGAGCGGTGCCGCCACCTGCCAGACCTCCTTCACGCCGAGCGCCCACACCTGCGGGCTCGCCCCGGAGAGCCCGAAGCGGTCGAGGCGACACCGGTCAGGTGACCCTGCGTTCCCTCGCACAGCACGGTCACCCGCGCGACCACATCCGATCCGGGCTCGAAGTTCGGTAGCTCCTCGCCCTCCCGGCCGCGGCCCTTGTCCGCCGTCCGGATGCCGAGGACACGCCCGTGATGGAAACGAGCAGCTTCTCCGCCGCCGTCTCGGGCAGGATCATCGCGCCGCCCTCCTCCGCCTGCTCGGCGAGCCAGCGACCGAGCTGCGAGAGCGAGGCGACGTAGTTGCCGTGGTTCGTCATCGTCGGCGGCGTCGGGATCCGGAGCGCCTTCGTGCGGGTCAGGAAGAGCACCGACTCGTCGCGCACCGGGCCGTAGAAGGGCATGTCGTCGATCCGCTTGCGCTCGCCGAACAGCCGGCGCAGGCCGCGCGGGTTCACGACCGCACCGGAGAGGAGGTGCGCTCCCGGCGTCTTGGCCTTCTCGAGCACCGCCACCGGAACCTCGCCGAGCCGCTCGGCCGTCTCCGGCGCCTCCTCGAGCAGCTGGCCCAGCCGGATCGCGCAGGCCAGCCCGGCCGGCCCCGCCCCGACGACGAGGACGCCGACCTCGATGCGCTCCTCGGGCGGGTCGGTCGGCTCGGCGACGCCTCCGCCGCCCGTCGAAGGGAGGCGGATAGTCGGACGGCCTGACCACGCCTACGCGTCCTTGCGGCTCGCGCACGAGCTCCGTCAGCTTCGGCACGATCGCGTGCAGGTCGCCGACCACGCCGAGGTCGGCGTAGCTCGAAGATCGGCGCGTTGCCGTCCTTGTTGATCGCGACGATGACGCCGGAGTTCTGCATCCCGACCTTGTGCTGGATCGCGCCCGAGATCCCGCAGGCGATGTAGAGCTTCGGGGCGACCGTCTTGCCGGTCTGGCCGACCTGCGTCGAGTACGGGTACCAGCCGGCGTCGACGACGGCCCGCGTCGCCGCGACGGCGCCGCCGAGCGCCTTGGCGAGCTCCTCGACCAGCGGAAGTTCTCCGGCGCGCCGAGCCCGCGCCCACCGGCGACGATCACCTCGGCCTCCTCGATCGACGGCCCCTCGCTCTCCTCGTGGGCCTGCTCGAGCATGGTCGCCGCAACGAGAAGTCCTCGAACTCGGCCGGAGCAGGCGTCACATCCGCGCCGGCGCCGTTCTCGGCGGGATCGAAGGTGCCCGAGCGGATCAGCGCGAGGCGCGGCTCGGAGGTCCAGCCGACGTCGACGTAGACGGAGTCCTGGAGCGCCGGGCGCTTGCCGACGAGCCGCCCGTCCTCATCGACCAGGTCGACCAGGTCCCAGTTCAGGCCGGCGTCGAGGCGGGCGGAGAGCCCCCCGGCCACGTCGGCGGCGAGCACGGAGGCGGCGAAGAGAACGTGTCGAAGCCCTCGTCGGCCATGAGCTGCTCGAGCGCGTCGACGCGAGGCTGCGGGAGCGGGGCGGCGAGGCGTGGGTCGTCGCAGACGTAGAACGCGCCGGCGCCGTACTTCCCGGCCTCGGCGGCGCGACCTCACCGAGCCCGGAGCCGAGCGACGACGCCGCGACGCTCGCCTCCGAGCGAGGCCGCCTTCGCGAGCACGCCGAGCGAGTCCTTCTGCAGGTCGCCGCTCGTGGTGCTCGAGGAAGACGAGGGGCTTCACAGAGCCTTCTTCTCGCGCAGGAAGGCGAGGATCTTCTCGGCCGCGTACCCGTCGTCGGCGATCTTGACGGTGTCGCCGCGCGCCGGCGGCTCGCGGAGCGCGTAGACCTCCGTGCGCGAGCCCGCCTCGCCGGCCTCCTCCGCGGCGAACCCCGAGGTCGGCGAGCGACAGTGTCTCCTGCGGCTTCTTCTTCGCGCCCATGATCCCCTTCAGCGACGGGTAGCGGGGCTCGTTGATCGCGTCCGAGACCGCGACGACGGCCGGCAGCGGGGCCTCGATCACGTCGTAGCCGTACTCGGTCTGGCGCTTGCCGCGAAGCTTTCCGTCCTCGTGCGTGAGCTCCGCGACCTGCGAGATCAGGGGGCGGCCCAGCCGGTCGGCGACGGCCGCCCAGAGCACCGCGCCGTCCGAGTCGCCGGCCTGCTGGCCGAAGAGCACGAGCTCCGCGCCCTCCCGCTCGAGGGCCGCCGCCAGGATGCGGCTCGTCGCCACGAGGTCGGAGCCCAGGGCGCCTTCGTCAGTGACGAGGACGGTCCGGTCGGCGCCCATCGCGAGCGCCTTGCGCATCGCCTCGAGGGCACGCTCGGGACCGAGCGAGACGATCACGACCTCCTCGACGCCCGTCCCGGATTCCTTCAGCCGGAGCGCCTCCTCGACCGCGTTGACGTCGAACGCGTTCAGCGCACCCTCGCCGGACCGATCGAGCCGCTTGGTCTGCGGATCGATGCGGAGCTGGGCGGATGAGTCCGGAACGTACTTGGCGCAGACGGCGATCTTCATCCGCGCGGAGGCTAACAAGCACGGGAGCGTTTGCTACCGTCCGGTCCTTCGGCCGCCCGTGATCTCTCTCCGGACGACAACCCGAGGAATCCTCGCCCTCGCGCTCGCCCTCCTCGTGACCCTCCTGGTCGGGCAGGCATCGGCGGGCTCGAAGCAACCTCCGGCGACGATCGTCTTCCCGGTTCTCGGGCCGACGGCCTACACCGACGACTTCGGCGCGCCGCGCGCGGGCGGGCGGCACAAGGGGATCGACATCCTCGCCCCGAAGCGAGCGCTGGCCCTGGCCGCGGAGTCGGGCAAGGTCGAGTTCTGGGCGAGGTCCACGAGCGCGGGCTGCATGCTCTACCTCCACGGCTCGAGCGGGACGACCTACCTCTACATCCACCTGAACAACGACCTGACGAGACGGAACGACAACCGCGGCAAGTGCGTTGCCGGCACCGCCTACGCGCGCGGCCTGAAGAACGGGGCGAAGGTGACCGCGGGTCAGGTGCTCGGCTACGTGGGCGACTCCGGTGATGCGAACGGGATCCATCCGCACCTGCACTTCGAGCTCCATCCCGGAGGGGGCGCTGCCGTCGACCCATACCCCTGGCTGGGGCGAGCGCAGCACCTGCTGTTCGCGGCGGCGCGCGGGACGCCCTTCACGCTCGAGCTGCGGGGCACCGTCGTCGCGACGAGCGCGAGCGGCATCCGCCTGAAGGCGATGCGCCTCGGCGCGTGGCCGATGGGCCAGCGGCAGTCGAAGCTCGGCCGGAAGCTGCTCGTGGAGGTTTCCTCGTCCGCGTCCGTCCAGACGGTTCCGAAATGGGGCAGCCCCGGAACGGCCGTCGATCTCGCGAGCGCGAGGCCCGGCCAGCCGGTCGATCTCTGGACGGCCGCCGCGCCGGCGACCATGAAGGCGGAGCGCGGCGACGACCTCGCCCTGAACGCCTCGCTCGTCTCGCTCCTGAATCGCTAGCGAACTACCGCCCCGAGAGCTTCGGCTCCCGCTTCTCGGCGAAGGCGGTGAGGCCTTCCTTCGCGTCCTCGCTCGCGAAGAGCCCGCCGAACTCGTCCGCCTCGCGCTGCAGGTTCTCGACGTGGCTGCCCTGGAGCGCATGATTCAGCGCCCGCTTCGCCGCGGCCAGCGCGAGCGGGGCTTTCGACGCAAGCAGCCGGGCCGTCTCGAGCGCCCGGTCCAGCACCGGGTCGTGGACCGCGTCGACGAGCCCGCGGGCGAGTGCCTCCTGGGCGTCGACGAGGCGGCCGGTGAGGATCAGGTCTTTCGCGAAGCCGAGACCGCAGACGCGGGCGAGCCGCTGCGTGCCGCCCCAGCCCGGAATGATCGCGAGGTTGATCTCCGGCTGGCCGAGCCTCGCCGTGGACGAGGCGTAGCGGAGGTCGCAGGCGAGAGCGAGCTCACAGCCGCCGCCGAGGGCGAACCCGTCGATGGCCGCGATCGTCGGCTTGGGCATCGTCTCGAGGAGCTGCCCGGCCCGGTGGCCGAGCTGACCCCACTCGGTCGCCTCCTCGACGCCGAGCCCGCTCATGTACTTGATGTCGGCGCCGGCCACGAACGCCTTCCCGCCCGCGCCCGTCAGCACGACGGCCCGCGCGTCCTCGTCGGCGGAGAGCTCCTCGAGCCGGTCGCGCAGCTCCTCCAGCGTCGGCCGGTCGAGCGCGTTCATCGCCTCCGGCCGGTCGACGGTGACGATCGCGACACTGCCGTCGCGCTCGACACGAATGGCTATGCCGCGGCCCTCTCGCGCAAGAAGTCCACGATCTCCCTGGTCGGCGCGCCCGGTGTGAAGATCGCCGCGACCCCCTGCGAACGGAGCTCGTCGGCGTCCTCCGAAGGGATCGTCCCACCCACGACGACGAGCACGTCCTCTGCGCCGTTTTCGCGCAGTCCCTCGAGGATCCGCGGCACCAGGGTCATGTGCGCGCCGGAGAGAATCGAGACGCCGACCGCGTCCGCGTCCTCCTGGATCGCGGTCTCGACGATCTGCTCAGGCGTCTGGTGGAGACCGGTGTAGATGACCTCCATCCCCGCGTCACGGAGCGCGCGTGCGATGATCTTTGCGCCCCGGTCGTGACCATCGAGACCGGGCTTTGCTATGACAACGCGAATCTTGCCGGCCACCCGACCCAGTATATGAGCGTGAAGTTGAAGGTCGTCGGCTGCTCGCCGGCCTGGCCCAACCCCGGGGGCGCGCAGTCCGGTTACCTGCTCGAGGGCCCGGGGCGGCTGCTCCTGGACTGCGGCCCGGGGGTGCTTGCGAAGCTCCGGGAACACGAGAGCTGGCCCGCGATCGGGGCGATCGCGATCACGCACTGGCATCTCGACCACTGGGGCGATCTCGTGCCCTGGGTGTGGGGAGGGACGCTCGGGCCCGGCACGGGCGCCGAGCCGCCGGAGCTCTGGGTGCCGCCGGAGGGGCGCGAGCTGCTGAGCTCGATCGGCGGACGGCTCGGGTTTCCCGACATGTTCGAGAACGCATTCGACTTGCACGAATACGCGGACGGAGAGACCTTCGAAGCGGCGGGCTTCGCCGTCACGCCGCACCGGGTGCTGCACTACGAGCTCCTCGCCTTCGGCTTCCGGGCCGCGGCGAACGGCGCCGTGGTCGGTTACTCGGGAGACTCGGGGCCGAGCGAAAGCCTCGCCGCCATCGCCCGCGACGCCGACCTGTTCGTCTGCGAGGCGACCCTGCTCCAGGCGAACCCGGAGGGCGGGACACGCGGCCACTTGAGCTCGGAGGAGGCGGTTGCGGCTTTTCAGGAGTCCCGTGCGAAGCGGCTCCTGATTACGCACCGGCCCACGGAGCGCCCGCTCGACGGCTCGCTCGAGCTCGCCCACGACGGGATGGAGCTCGAGGTCGGCTAGCGGCGCGCGTACTCGCGGTAGAGGCGCCCGGCACGCCAGCTGCGGACGCCGAGCGTGGTCGCCACGGTGAGAAGCAGCACCGCGAAGATCGACAGGGGGACGAGCAGCCAGATCTTGCCGATCTGCGGCGAGTGAGGGGCGTTCTGCTGCGCCGCGAGAGACGCCGGGGTCGGGTTTCCTCCGAGGCCGCCGCCCTCAGCCGGCGTCGGCAGGAATTCCGAGACGAGCCAGCGGGTCCGATGGTTCCGACGGACCGGGCTGAGGGTCATGTCGAAGACCTGCGGCCGCACCTGCTTCTTGGTCTTGAAAAGCGCCACCTGGAGGTCGACTTCCTCGCTGTTGGAGTAGGCCAGGTGCCACGTCACGAGCTCCGCCGGATAGCTCTGGACCGGCAGTTCGTTTCCGCTCGCCCAGCTCTTCCTCGTGAAGCCCTGCTTCAGCGAAGGCGCGACGAGGTCCCACGAGGCGCCGACGTCGCGCCGGGTGACCGCGGTCTGGATGAACCGCTTCGCCGTCTCGATCACCTGCTTCTTCTTCGGCGCGAAGGGCTGGGGCTTGGGAGTGGCGACCTCCTCGACAGGGGCCTTCGTGAGCTTGGCTTCGGGCGGGGTCTTCGGCGCCGGAACTTCCAGCACGAGACCGGCGATGCCCGCACCCACGAGCGCGAGGACGCCCAGCCAGGTCAAGCGCCGCCGATTGCGCGCCGAAGCGAAGGCTCCCCTCACAGCGCCTCAGAATAGCTCGCGCGCGAGCCCTCTGACGAAGCGGCCCTAGCCGCCGAACGACTGCGACGGGTCGGCCCGGACCGGAGGCGTGTAGAGCGTCATCCAGTAGTTCACGAGCCAGCGGGCCTTCGCGCCCTTCCCCACCTTCTCGGCGCCGAGCTGGAACGTGAAAGCTCCGCGGCCGTTCTTCTGGGTCGAGCCGACGCCGACGTCGGCCAGGAACGCGCGCGGCGACCAGGTGCGAAGGGTGATCGAGAACGGCTCCGTCGTGTCGAGGTCCGGGAAGACCTGGAACGGCAGCGCGTTGCCATGAATCCACTGGTGCTTCGTGAAGCCCGACCGCAGTGACGGAGTAACTTCCGTCCACGCCCTGGCCAGGTTCTTCTCGGCCGCCCCGTCGAGGATGAATCGCTTGACGAGGAGCTGCGCCTTTGGATCGATCTGCGAGAACTTCTTCGAGGTGGTCGCAGGCGCCTGCCTCTGCTGGTTGATCTTCGTCTGCTCGAGCGGGGAGGCGGCCGCCTTGCCATGAGGCTGCACTGCGCTCGAGGAGCCGTTGTCGCTGCGCTTGATGATGAAGACGACGAGCGCCGCAACGAGCAGCAGCGCGGCGAGCCAGAAGATGATCCGGCTCGTGCGTGGAGACGAGAGAGAAGTCTGAACGGCGTTCATCGCGACAGAAGTGTAGACGCGATTTTGCCCGGTTGGTTAGGCGGACCTAGAAGACCGGCGTCTCCCGCCAGATCCCCCAGGTTTCGCGGAGCGCGTCGCACATCTCGCCCATCGTGACGTACGCCCTGGCCGCCTCGACGATCAGCGGCATCAGGTTCTCGTCGGTCGAGGAGGCCTCCTTCAGCCGCGCCAGCGCCTGCTCGGCCGCCGCCGCGTCCCGCCGCTCCCGCAGCTTCCGCACGCGCTCGATCTGCTTGCCCTCGAGCGCCGGGTCGATCCGGAGGAGCTCGGGCTCGGGCTCGTCGTCGAGCTCGTAGCGGTTGACGCCGACGATCACACGTTGCCGCGCCTCGAGCTCGGACTGGTACCGGAACGACGCCTCGGCGATCTCGCGCTGGAAGAAGTTCTCCTTGATCGCCTCGACCACGCCGCCGAGCTTCTCGATCCGGCCGAAGTAGTCGTACGCCTCGGCCTCGAGGCGGTTGGTCAGGTCCTCGACGTAGTAGGAGCCGCCGAGCGGGTCGATCGTGTTGACGACGCCGGTCTCGTGGGCGATCACCTGCTGCGTCCGCAGCGCCAGGCGGACGGCGTTCTCGGTCGGAAGCGCGAGCGCCTCGTCGAACGAGTTGGTGTGCAGCGACTGCGTCCCGCCGAGGACGGCCGCAAGCGCCTCCAGCGCGGTGCGGACGATGTTCACCTCCGGCTGCTGGGCCGTCAGGGAGACGCCGGCGGTCTGGGTGTGGAAGCGCATCAGCCACGAGCGCGGGTTCTTGGCGCCGTAACGCTCGCGCAGCTCGCGCGCCCAGATCCGGCGGGCGGCCCGGTACTTGGCGATCTCCTCGAAGAAGTCGATGTGCGCGTTGAAGAAGAACGAGAGCCGTGGCGCGAACTCGTCCACGTCGAGCCCGCGCTCGATCGCGGCGTCCACGTAGGCGAAGCCGTTGGCGAGCGTGAAGGCGAGCTCCTGGACGGCGTTCGAGCCGGCCTCGCGGATGTGGTAGCCGGAGATCGAGATCGGGTGCCAGCGCGGGAGCTCGCGGGCGCAGAACTCGACCATGTCCGTGACGAGCCGCATCGAGGGCTCGGGCGGGAAGATCCATTCCTTCTGGGCGATGTACTCCTTGAGGATGTCGGTCTGGATCGTCCCCCGGAGCTGCTCGCGCGGGACGCCCTGCTGCTCGCCGACGCAGATGTAGAACGCGAGCAGCATCGCGGCCGGCGCGTTGATCGTCATCGACGTCGAGACCTCGCCGAGCGGGATCCCGTCGAAGAGCGTCTCCATGTCCGCCAACGAGTCGATCGCGACGCCCTCCCGGCCGACCTCTCCGAGGGAGAGCGCGTGATCGGAGTCGTAGCCCATCAGGGTCGGCATGTCGAAGGCGGTCGAAAGGCCGGTCTGCCCGTGCTCGAGGAGGTAACGGAAGCGCTCGTTCGTCTCCTGGGCAGTGCCGAAGCCCGCGAACTGCCGCATCGTCCAGAGCCGCCCGCGGTACATCGACGGATAGACGCCCCGCGTGAACGGGTAGACGCCGGGATAGCCGAGGTCGCGCGCGTAGTCGGTCGCGACCGTCTCGGGCGTGTAGAGCGGGTCGTTCTCGAGGCCCGAGATCGTGCTGAAGAGCTCGCCCTGCCGCTCGGGGACGGCGTCGTACAGGCTCCGGCGCCAGTCGTCGGTCTGGCCGAGCTCGCTCCGGTCCTCGGTCGTGGCCATACCGGGATTCTGCCCGAACGGGGGCGCGCGCTAGCCGCCCGGGCGCCAGAGCGGCTCGTCGCCGCCGGCGTTCGCGGCTCTGGCGAGGATGAAGAGCAGGTCCGAGAGCCGGTTCAGGTAGACGAGCGCGAGTGGGTTCACCGGGCGCTCCCCGGCGGCCCGGAGCGCCACGCTCTCGGCCCTGCGGCAGACGGCGCGCGCGACGTGCAGGCGCGCGGCACTCTCGCTCCCTCCCGGGAGCACGAAGCTCTTCAACGGCTCGAGCGGCTCGTTCGCCTCGTCGCAGTCGCGCTCGAGCGCGTCGATCTGCGCCTGCGTCACCCGGAGCTTCTCGTCGCCCTCCTCGTACGGCACCGAGAGGTCGGCGCCGAGGTCGAAGAGGTCGTTCTGGACTCGCTCGAGGCGCGGGTCGGCCGCCTCGACCTGTGTCCACCCGACGACGGAGTTCAGCTCGTCGACCGCGCCGTACGCGCCCACGAGCGGGTCGAGCTTGGAGACCCGCGAGCCGTCGCCGAGGCTCGTCTCGCCCGCGTCGCCCGCACGCGTGTAGATCTTCGTGAGGCGAACGGGCTCGTCGCGCTTGCGGCCCATCCCTACGCGGGCTGGCGCTCGCGGAGGCCGAGGATCGAGCGGGCGATCACCAGGCGCTGGATCTCGTTCGTGCCCTCGTAGATCTCCGTGATCTTCGCGTCGCGGTAATAGCGCTCGACCGGGAACTCCTTCGTGTAGCCGTAGCCGCCGAGAACCTGGATCGCCTCGGCCGTCTGCCGTCTCGCTGTCTCGGAGGCGAACAGCTTCGCCTTCGCGCCTTCCTCGGTATGCGGCCGGCCCTCCTGCTTCAGCCAGGCCGCGCGGTAGACGAGCAGCCGGGCCGCGTCGATCTCCGTCGCCATGTCGGCCAGCTTCCACTGGATCGCCTGGAACTCGCCGATCCGCTTGCCGAACTGCCGCCGCTCGAGCGCGTAGCCGCGGGCCGCGTCGTAGGCGGCCTGCGCGATCCCGAGCGCCTGCGCCGCGATCCCGATCCGCCCACCGTCCAGCGTCGCCATCGCGACCGTGAAGCCCTTCCCCTCCTCGTGCAGCAACCGGTCGCGGCCGACGGTCGCCTCCTCGAGCACGAGATCGACCGTCGAGGACGAGTTGAGCCCGAGCTTCTCCTCCTCGCGTGTGACCCGCACCTGGTCGCCGTCGAGCACGAATGCGGAGATGCCCTTCGGCCCCGGTGTGTCCGGGTCGGTGCGGGCGAAGAGGAGCACCGTGCCGCCGAAGCCGCCGTTCGTGATCCACTGCTTCGAGCCCGAGATCTTCCAGGCCTCGCCGTCGGGAACCGCTGCCGTTCGCAACGAGCCCGCGTCCGAGCCCGCCTCCGGTTCCGTCAGAGCGAAGGCTCCGATCGCCTCGCCCCTGGCCAGCGGCGGCACGAAGCGGCTGCGCTGCTCGTCGGTGCCGAAGGTGAGGATCGGGAGGGTGACCGCGCTCGTGTGCACCGCGACCGTCACGCCGACACCCGCGTCCGCGCGCGAGAGCTCCTCGAGCACGAGGATGTACGAGAGGAAGTCGGCGCCCGCGCCGCCGTAGGCCTCCGGGATGCAGACGCCGAGAAGCCCGAGCTCGGCCAGCTTGCCGAGCAGCTCGCGCGGGAAGCCGTGGGCGCGGTCCCAGGCCGACGCGTTCGGCACGATCTCAGCCTCGGCGAAGTCCCGCGCGAGCGTCTGGATCTCCCGCTGGTCGTCGCCGAGCGTGAACTCCATCGGGCGGCGAGTATAGTCGTGCCCGGTTTGCTCTCCGGACCCGCCCAGGCGACGCTGCCGTGGAGCTGGTACTCCGATCCGGACGTGCTGCGACGGGAGCTGGAGCGCATCTTCCGCACGGGCTGGCACTACGCCGGGCCGGCCGAGCACGTCGCCGGCGCGGGGGCGTACTTCACGTGTGAGGCCGGCGACGTACCGGTCGTGGTCGTCCGCGGTCGCGACGAGAAGCTGCGGGCGTTCCTGAACGTCTGCCGCCACCGGGGCTCCGTCCTGGTGGAGGGAAGCGGGCAGCGCGAGACGCTGCAGTGCCGCTACCACGCCTGGACGTACGACCTCGACGGGCGCCTGCGCGCGGCGCCGCGCTCCCAGCGTGAGCCCGGCTTCGAGACGGACGGCATCGCGCTCCTCGAGCTGCGGGTCGACACCTGGGGCCCGCTCGTCTTCGTCTCCGCCGACGAGGGGGCGCCGACGCTCGGGGAATACGTCGGCGCGCTGTCCGAGCATCTCGCCGCGGGCGGCGTCGACGTCGAGTCCCTCCGCTTCCGCCGCAGCAGCAGCTTCGAGCTCGACTGCAACTGGAAGATCGCCGTCGAGAACTACCTTGAGTGCTATCACTGCCAGGTGGCGCATCCCGGATTCAGCGCCGTCGTCGACGTCAGCCCCGGCGCCTACCGGCTCGAGACCGGCGACTGGAGCTCGAGCCAGTTCGGCCCCTCGCGCGACAGGAGCCGGGCGGCGCCGGACCAGGTCGAGGGACAGTTCCACTGGCTCTGGCCGGTCACGAAGCTCTACGCCCTCCCCGGCCCGCCGAACCTCGCTGCCGGACCGCTCGTCCCGCTCGAGCCCGGCAGGACCGCCGGCCGGCTCGACTACTTCTTCCCCACGGACGTCGCGGACGAGACGATCGACGAACTGCTCGCCTTCGACGACCAGGTCGGGCGTGAGGACCGGGCTCTGGTCGAGTCCGTCCAGCGCGGCGTTCGTTCGGGCCTGCTCGAGAGCGGGCGGCTGCTGCCGGAGAGCGAGAAGCTGCTCGCCCACTTCCAGGGGCTCGTGCGGGAGGCGCTCGCGTGAGGGCGACCGTCCTCGCCGGCATCCTCGCGGCCGCGTTTCTCGCCGGCTGTGGGTCCGGCCAGCCCTCGGCGGAGAGCGTCGTCCGGGCCTGGAGCCACGCCCTGAACGCCGACGACAACGCCACCGCGGCCGAGCTGTTCGCCCCGGATGCTCAGATCGTGCAGGGCGGAGAGGTGCAGCGGCTGCACAACCGCCGGGAGGCCCTCGCCTGGAACGCGGCGCTGCCCTGCTCGGGCCGGATCCTCTCGATCAAGAGCCGTGGACAGACCGCGACGGCGACCTTTCTCCTCGGAGACCGCCTACACAGCCGTTGCGACGGTCCCGGGCAAAAGGCGACGGCGGTCTTCAAGGTCGTGCGGGGAAAGATCGTCCTCTGGCACCAGGCCGGCTCGGAGCCGGCGCCTGCGCCCACCGTCTAGGCCGAAAGCCGGCCGTTCGAGAAGCCGCTGTGGATCCGGCGGAGGGCGGGCTCGCGGGCGCTGAAGGCGCGCACGACGTCGGGATCGAACTGCCGTCCCGACTGCGCGAGGATCTCCTTGCCCGCGACCTCCCAGGACATGGCCGTCCTGTAGGGCCGGTGGCTCGTCATCGCGTCGAGGGCGTCCGCGACCGCGAAGACACGCGCCGGGGCGGGGATGTCCGTGCCCTCGCGCCCGTCCGGGTAGCCCTCGCCGTCCCAGCGCTCGTGATGCGAGCGAACGACCTCCAGCCCGCCCCCCTTGAGCATCGTCACGCCCTGCAGCATCTGCTCGCCGAGGACTGTGTGCGTCTGCATCAAGCGCCACTCGGCGTCGGTCAGCGGCCCCGCCTTCTGGAGGATCTCGTCCGGGATCCCGATCTTGCCGATGTCGTGGAGGACGAAGCCGTACTCGACGGTCTCGTCCTCGCCCACCTCTGGAGCGACCGCGAGCGCGAGCTCGACCGCGTAGCGGTGAACGCGGTGCGAATGCTCGCGGGTACCGGTGTCCTTCGAGTCGAGGGCGCTCGCGAGGGCGGTCACCGTCTCCCGGTACGCGCTTTCGAGCAGGCGCCGCTGCCCACGTTCGAGCTCCAGCAGATGGCGGAGATCGCGGGCGTAGAGGAGCAGCTGCTCGTCGGGGAGCTTCTTGCGGCTGGCGCGGAACGGCATCGCGTGGAGGCCGCTCGTCAGCCTCTCGACAACGGCGAGTAGCTCGAGCGGGCTGAACGGCTTCAGCATGAATGCGTCCGCGCCGACCTCGGCCGCGGTCACCTCGGTCGCCTGGTTGGAGCCGGTCAGCAGAACAACCGGGATGTCGCGGGTCGCGTCGGAAGCCTTCAGCGTGGCGCAGAAGGCTGCGCCGTCCATCCCCGGCATGCTGATGTCGAGCACGATCGCGTCGGGACGCGCGGCCTCGATGCTCTCCCTGGCCGCAGCCGCATCGAGGGCTTCATCCACCTCGAAATCGACTGCCTCGAACGTCGTTCGCAGCAGGGCGCGGAGACCATCGTCGTCGTCGACCACCAGCAGGCGCAAGAACCCTCCTTTGCTCTACTGACGTCTTCTTCGGCTCGAGAGCCCCGGGGCTTTACGCCCGTTGGCCTCTTGCCTACTAATAGATGTAAAAACCTTCCCCAGACTTGCGGCCAACTTTGCCGGCATTCACCAGGGTACGAAGCAACGGGCACGGCGCATAGCGCTCGTCGCCGAGCCCCGTCCGGAGAACCTCCATGATCGCGACGCAGGTGTCCAAGCCGATCAGGTCGGCCAGGGCGAGCGGGCCCATCGGATGCGCGAAGCCCAGCTTCGCGATCGTGTCGATCGCCTCTGCCTCGGCGACGCCGTCGTGCAGGGCCCAGACCGCCTCGTTGATGAAGGGCATCAGGATCCGGTTCGAGACGAAGCCGGGGAAGTCGTTCGCGACCGCAGGCGTCTTGCCGAGCTCGCGGGCGAGCTGCGTGATCGCGTCGGCCGTCTCGTCCGAGGTCTCGCGCCCGCGCACGATCTCGACGAGCTTCAGCACGGGCACGGGATTGAAGAAGTGCATGCCGACCACGCGCTCCGGCCGTGCCGTGGCCGTCGCCAGCGTGCTGATCGGGATCGACGAGGTGTTCGAGGCGAGGATCGCCTCCGGCGGGAGGATCCTGTCCGCACGGCGGAAGACGTCCTCCTTGACGGCCGCATCCTCGACCACGGCCTCGATCATCAGGTCGGCGGGGACGAGGTCGTCCGCCGTCGCGACGCGCTCGAGCACCTCGTCGGGGGGCGGACCGCCCTTCTCGGCCAGCTTGCCGAGGCTCTTCTGCATCGTCTCGAGCGAGCGTTCGACGGCGCCCGGCACCGCGTCGTGGAGCGAGACCCGGCGGCCGGACCCGGCAACGACCTGAGCGATCCCGCCGCCCATCTGGCCGGCGCCGACGACGAGCACGTGCTCGAACTTCACGGGAGCGGAGGGTATCTGCGGCCGTCGAGCCGCAGCACCTCCAGGAGAACGGCCGTTCTAGCCCAGCACCTGCGCGAACGACCACTCGTGGCCCTGCGGGTCGGCGCAGCTGTACCGCCGGTGGCCGAAGGGCGTGTCGGTCGGCTCCTCGGTGATCCGCGCGCCCGCGGCCTTCGCCTGCTCGTAGTGGGCATCCACGGCGTCGACGATCACATAGGTCATCGAGGTGCGCCCGGCCGTGGCCGGGTTCTGGAAGTCGCTCGGCGGCTGGCCGAGGTAGAGGCGTCCGCCGGCGGGCGTCTCGAGCTCGGCATGCAGGCCGCCGGCGGCGCCGACGGCGCGGTCGACCTCCCGGAAGCCGAAGGCGCGGCTCGCGAAGTTGATCGCCGCCTCGCCGTCCTCGTAGAGGAGATATGGGGTGACGAGCTGTGTCATGCCCGCCAGGCTAGACGGCGGCGTGCGCGGCGTCTTGGAAAAACGTTTCGGGCGTCCGGCCGCTGAACGACCGGAACTCGTTGATCAGGTGCGACTGGTCGTAGTAGCCGGCCTCGAGCGCGATCCTCGCCCAGTCCGGCCGCTCGGCCCGCTCCGAGAGCGTGCGCGCCCGCTCGAAGCGGATCACCCGCGCCGCCGTCTTCGGGGGCAGGCCGACGTCGTCGCGGAACCTTGCGACCAGGCGCTTGCGGCTCCAGCCGAGCTCGCGCCCGATCGCGCCGATTCTCACGCCGCCGTGCGACTCGACGAGCCGGCGCCAGGCCCATTCCACGCCCCGTGACGCCGGTCGCGCCTCCGCCAGCCGGCGCGACAGCACCAGGTCGAGCAGCCGGAAGCGCTCCCGCCAATCGCGAGCGTCGTGCAGCCGCTCGACCAGGAAGGGCTCGCTGAGCACGTCCTCGAGCGGAACCTGCCGGTACGCCAGCTCGTGCAGGGGTAATCCGAAGAGCCGGCGCGCCGCCGGCGGCGAGACGTTGACGTGGATGCCGTGGGAGCGACCTTCGTGCCGGGTGGTCACCTGGCGGTCGCGGAGCCCCGCAGCGAACGAGGTCAGCCGCCGGCCGTCGATCGACCACTCCTCGCCGAAGCTGATGAGCAGCACCACGTCGTGGCCGGGACCCTCGCGCCGTACGAGCGGCACGGCCGTCTCCTCGCGAAAGCCGTCGTAGCTGGTCACGCTGCCGAGCAGCTCCGGGCCGACGCGCCCGCGAACAGGCATCAGACCTCGAGCAGCAGCGCGTCGCCCTGGCCGCCGCCGGAGCAGATCGCGGCGAGGCCGAGGCCGCCGCCGTTGCGGCGCAGCTCGTGGATCATCGTCGTCAGGATCCGCGCGCCCGACGCGCCGATCGGATGACCGAGCGCCACCGCGCCGCCGTTCACGTTCACCTTCTCCGGGTCGGCGCCGAGCATCCTGGTCGAGTTGAGCACGACCGACGAGAACGCCTCGTTCAGCTCGACCCGCTCGACGTCGTCGATCGACTTGCCGGCCTTCTCGAGCGCGATCGCCCCGGCCTTCGCGGGGGTCCGCGCGAGATAGGCGAAGTCGTCGGCGACGTAGCCCTGGGCGACGATCGTCGCCAGCACCTGGAGCCCGCGCCTCCGGGCGAACTCCTCGCTCGTGACGACGAGCGCGCCGGCGCCGTCGTTCACGCCGGGAGCGTTGCCCGCAGTCGTCGTGCCCTCGGGATCGAAGACCGGCTTGAGCTTCGCCAGCTTCTCGATCGAGGTGTCGCGCCGCGGCCCCTCGTCGACCGCCAGCTCGCCGACCGGGACGATCTCCTCCTCGAAGAGCCCACCGTCGATCGCCTTGACCGCCCGCTCGTGCGAGCGGAGTGCCCACAGATCCTGGTCCTCGCGCGAGATCCCGAGCTCCCGCGAGACGAACGACGCCTGCTCGACCATGTGCCGCTTGTCGAAGGTCGAGGTGAGCCCGTCGTGGGTCATCAGGTCGATCAGCGTTCCGTCGCCGAGCCGGTAGCCGAAGCGCGCCTTCTTCAGCACGTAGGGAGCGTTCGACATCGACTCCATCCCGCCGGCGACCACGACCTCGACGTCCCCCGCCCGGATCATCTGGTCGGCGATCTCGACGGCGCGCACGGACGAGGCGCAGACCTTGTTGATCGTGTCCGAGGGAAGCTCGATCGGGAGCCCCGCGCCTACCGTCGCCTGGCGCGCAGGCGCCTGGCCCGCGCCGCCCTGCAGCACCTGGCCCATGACCGCGTACTCGACCTCCTCGTTCTCGACCCCCGCCCGGTCGAGCGCGGCGCGGATCGCGACCGCGCCGAGCTCCGTCGCCTCGTAGCCCGCGAGGCCGCCACCGAGCTTGCCGAACGGCGTCCGGACGGCCGAGACGATCACGGAGCGGGACATCGCGGCCAGCCTAGCGAGTCAGCTCGAGCCCGGGTTCGAGCCGGCGGGCAAACGCCGCGACCCAGCGGTCGGCGCAGGAGCTCCCGGACGGCCACGCGCGGGAGCCTGGTCCACAGCCCCTTGACGGCGGCTCCAGGTGACGCCTACCCTACGGGCGATGACTTCCGTCTCGCGCATCTGGGGCTGGGCCTGGCGCCACGAGCGGGGCGGGAGCGTCGGCTGACCTGACCTAGACGCATCTCCGCTCCGCTCAGACCTTCCTCCTGGAGGGTCTTTTTGTTTGCCGAAATGAACGCACTCACCGTCGTCTCCACCGATCTGCTCACCCCTCTCGGGGCCTATCTCCGGCTGCGCGAGCGCGGGCGGGCGAGCTTCCTGCTGGAGTCCGTCGAGCAGGGACGCCTGGGGCGGCATTCGTTCGTCGGTTCCGGCTCGAGGGTCGTCGGCTTCGAGGAGGCGGAGGCCTGCGGCGAGCCGGTGGTCGGCTATCTCGGCTACGACCACGCCGCCGCGCTCGAGCCGACGGTGGCGCTCCCGGAGACGGGGCCCGGCCTGCCCGAGAGCCGCTTCGTCGTCGCCGAGACGCTCGTCCGCTTCGATCATGCTCTGGGCATGGCGGAGGTGCTCGCGGGCGACCCGGACGGTGTCACGGCCGACCTGCTCGAGGGAGCGCTGCCCGAGGCCCGCCCGCCCGGAGGCCGCCCGGCCGGCTCGACGCGGCGCCTGCCGTCGCGCCACGCCTACGAGCGCGCGGTCGTCCGGGCGAAGGAGCACATCCGCGCAGGCGACGCCTTCCAGATCGTCCTCTCCCAGCGCGCCGAGCGGCCGACCTCCGCGGGCGCGCTCGAGCTCTACCGCTCGCTGCGCAGGGTCAATCCGTCGCCGTACCTCTTCCTGCTCGAGCTCGACGGGCTCGCGCTCGTCGGCTCCTCGCCGGAGACGCTCGTCAAGGCCGAGGGCCGGAACGCGTCCCTCAACCCGATCGCCGGGACGACGAGACCGGGCGAGGGCGACGCCGAGCGGCTGCTCGCCTCCGAGAAGGAGCGCGCCGAGCACGTGATGCTGGTCGATCTCGGCCGCAACGACCTCTCGCGCGTCTGCAGGCCGGGCACGGTGCGCCTGGCGCGATTCCTCGAGCCGGAGCGCTTCTCGCACGTGACGCATCTCGTCTCCGAGGTGGTCGGGGAGCTCTACGGAGAGGTCTCGCACTTCGACCTGCTGCGGGCCTGCTTCCCCGCGGGGACGGTCTCCGGGGCGCCGAAGGTGCGCGCGATGCAGCTGATCTCCGAGCTCGAGGGGTACCGCCGCGGGCCGTACGGGGGCGCCGTCCTCTACGCGCTCCCGGGCGAGGCGCTCGACGCCTGCATCGCGATCAGGACGATCGTGCTTGCCGACGGCGTGGCGCTGCTTCAGGCCGGCGCGGGAATCGTCGCCGACTCCGACCCGGCCGCCGAGCACGCGGAGTGCCTGCACAAGCTGGCCGCGCTGGAGACCGCGATCGAGCTCGCGGAGGCGAGATCATGATCCTCTTGATCGACAACTACGACTCGTTCACCTACAACCTCGCGCACCTGTTCGGCGAGCTCGGCGCGGAGGTGCTTGTCCGGCGGAACGACTCCATCAGGGCGGAAGAGGCGGAGCGGCTGGCCCCGTCCCACCTGGTCCTTTCCCCCGGCCCCGGCCGCCCGGCCCAGGCAGGCGTGAGCGTGGAGCTCGTCCGGCGGCTGGGCGGCCGGGTGCCCACCCTCGGGGTCTGTCTCGGACACCAGGCGATCGTCGAGGCCTTCGGCGGGGAGATCGGCCACGCACGACGGCTCGTGCACGGCAAGTCGAGCCCGATCGACCACGACGGGCGCGGGCTCTTCCGCGGGCTCCCCGCGGGCTTCGAGGCCGGCCGCTACCACTCGCTCGCGGCGGCCCGTGTGCCCGACTGCCTCGAAGTCTCGGCGAGCTGCTCGGAAGGCGAGGTGATGGCGGTCCGCCACCGCGAGCTCCCGGTCGACGGCGTCCAGTTCCACCCCGAGTCGGTGCTCACGCCGGTCGGGCCGGAGCTCGCGCGGAACTTCCTCGAGAGGGCGGCGTGACGATCCAGGAGGCCCTGGCGCGGCTCCTCGACGGGCGCGACCTCTCTCGTGCGGGGGCGCGCGCCGTCATGAACGAGGTGATGGCGGGCGCCGCGTCGCCTGCGCAGATCGGCGGGTTGCTCGTGGCACTGAGGCTGAAGGGCGAGACCGTGGACGAGATCGCCGGCTGCGCTGAGGCGATGCGCGAGCACGTCCTGCCCGTGCGCCCCTCGCGCGACGACCTCGTGGACACCGCCGGGACCGGAGGCGACGGCGCCCGGACGATCAACATCTCGACCGCGGCAGCGCTGGTCGCCGCCGCAGCCGGAGCCGGAGTGGCGAAGCACGGCAACCGCGCCGTCTCCTCTGCCTCGGGCTCGGCCGACGTGCTCGAGGCGCTCGGCTTCCGGCTCGAGCTTCCACCGGCGCGGATCGAGCGCTCCGTCGACGAGCTCGGCTTCGGCTTCCTGTTCGCGCCGACGCACCATCCCGCGATGCGGCACGCTGCGCCCGTACGGCGCGAGCTGGCGGCGCGAACCGTGTTCAACGTCCTCGGGCCGCTGACCAACCCCGCCGGCGCCCGCGCGCAGGTGGTCGGCGTCTACGCCCCGTCGCTCGTGCGCACGATCGCGGAGGTGCTCGCGCAGCTCGGCGCCCGGCGCGCGTTCGTCGTCCACGGCGCCGGCGGGATCGACGAGCTCTCGCCGGCGGGCCCTAATCTGGTCTGCGAGGTGCGCGACGGCGAGGTGCGCGAGCGCGAGATCGACCCGGCCGAGCTCGGGGTCCCGCGCTGCGACCCCGCGGAGCTGCGCGGCGGCTCCCCCGGCGAGAACGCGGCCGCGATCCACGCGATCTTCGCGGGCGAGCCCGGGGCTCGGCGCTCGGCCGTGCTGCTGAACGCGGCCGGCGCGATCGCCGCGGCCGGTCACGCGGAAGACCTGCACGACGGGCTCGAGCTCGCAGCGGAGGCGGTCGACTCGGGCGCTGCGGCGGCGAGGCTCGAGCAGCTGATCGCGTTCTCGCAGGCTGAGGAGGCGCTCGCATGAGGTTCCGGGATGCCCTCGCCGCGGACGGGCTCGCGGCGATCGCGGAGGTGAAGCGTCGCTCGCCGTCGGCCGGCGACCTGCGCCCCGACGCGGATCCGGCGCGGCTCGCTGCCGGGTTCGAGCGGGCAGGCGCGGCGGCAGTGTCGATCCTGGTCGACGAGCGCTTCGGCGGCAGCGCAGCGGATCTCGCTGCCGCGAGATCCGCCAGCGCCTTGCCGCTCCTCGCGAAGGGGTTCTTCTCCGAGCGCCACGAGCTGGAGGAGCTGCGAAGGCTGGGGGCAGACGCGGTTCTCCTGCTTCTGAGAGACCTCGACGACCTCCAGGCGCAGCGGCTGCTGGCGGAGGCGGCGGAGCTCGGGATGGACGCCTTGGTCGAAGCGCACGACGCTGCGGAGCTCGAGCGCGCGGTCGCGCTCGGCGCCGCGGTGATCGGGATCAACGCGCGCGACCTCGACACGTTCGAGATCGACCGGCAGGCCCAGCTCACCCTCGTCGAACAGGCTCCGCGCGACCGCGTGGTGGTGGCAGAGAGCGGAATCGCCTCGCGCGCCCACGGCGCGGAGGCCGAGCTCGCCGGAGCGAACGCGGTCCTCGTCGGCTCCGCGCTGATGCGGGCGCCGGACCCGGCGGCGAGCGCTCGGCAAGCTGATCTCGCGTCCGCTGGTGAAGGTCTGCGGGCTGACCCGTGAGGAGGACGTCGCCGTCGCGGCCGAGGCCGGCGCCGACCTCGCGGGCTTCGTCCTCGCGCGCGAGACGCCCAGGCGGGCGCCGCGCGTCCTGCCCGTTCCCGAGACGATGCTGAGCGTCGCCGTGCACGTCGGCGAGGTCACGGACGACGGCGCCGACCTGGTCCAGCTCTACGAGCGCGAGGATGGCCACCGGGCACGCGACGGCGTCCTCCTGCGCAACGGGCGCCGGGTCGCGCGCGTCGTCGACCGGCCGTGGCAGCAGGCGGACGCCGGTCACCTCGAGCGCGCCCGTGCCGCCGAGGGCCGGGTCGTCCTCGCGGGGGGCCTCTCGGCCGAGAACGTCCGGGAGGCGATCCGGGCCGTCCGCCCCTGGGCGGTGGACGCGAGCTCGAGCCTCGAGCTCGAGCCGGGGATCAAGGACCACACGCGCGTGCGCGCGTACGTCGAGGCCGCACGCGGCGTAGGCTCGACGGAGCCGCGCAGGAGCGGAAGCGCCGGCTTCGCAGGCGCTGGGAGCGGAACACGATGCAGCTGACCTACGGCGAATACGGCGGACGGTTCGTCCCGGAGACGCTGATCCCGGCGCTCGACGAGCTCGAGGCCGGGTGGCATCAGGCGGGGTCAGACCCCGGTTTCGGCGCCGCGCTGGACGAGCTGGGCCGAACGTACGGCGGCCGGCCGACACCGCTCACGCTCGCCGAGCGCTTCGCGCCGGGCAAGCGGCTCTACCTGAAGCGCGAAGACCTCCTCCACACAGGCGCGCACAAGCTGAACAACGCGCTCGGCCAGGCGCTGCTCGCCGTCCGGCTCGGCAAGCGCCGGATCGTCGCCGAGACCGGCGCGGGCCAGCACGGCGTCGCCGTCGCCACGGTCTGCGCGCGCTTCGGGCTCGAGTGCGTCGTCTACATGGGTGCCGAGGACATGCGCCGCCAGCGCCCGAACGTCGAGCGGATGCGCCTGCTCGGCGCCGAGGTGCGGCCGGTCGAGTTCGGGAAGCGCACGCTCAAGGAGGCGACCAGCGAGGCGATCCGCGACTGGATCGCTACCGTCGAGACGACCCACTACCTGATCGGCTCCTGCGTCGGTCCGCACCCCTACCCGGAGATCGTGCGGGAGCTGCAGTCGGTGATCGGCCGCGAGGCGAGAGAGCAGCTGCTCGCAGCGGAGGGACGGCTGCCCGAGGTTACGGTTGCGTGCGTGGGCGGCGGCTCGAACGCGATCGGGATCTTCGCCGGGTTCCTCGACGACGCGGAGGTCAGGCTGATCGGCGTCGAGGCGGACGGCGCTGCGAGTCTCGGCGCCGGCCGGCCGGCGATCCTGCACGGTTCGCGCTCGTCGGTGCTCGCGGACGCGGACGGCCAGGTGCTAGACGCGGAGTCGATCTCCGCCGGCCTCGACTACCCCGGCGCGGGGCCGGAGCACGCGTTCCTCCGCGACACGGGCCGGGCCGAGTACACGACCGCCTCGGACGAGGAGGCACTCGGCGCGTTCAGGCGCCTGGCGCGAACCGAGGGCATCCTGCCCGCGCTCGAGCCGGCGCACGCCCTAGCGCGCGTCGCGGAGCTCGACGAGGAGCTCGTCCTGGTCTGCCTCTCCGGCCGCGGCGACAAGGACCTCGAGGAGGTGCTGGCACGGTGAAGACGACGCTGCACGAGTTCGAGCCGACGCATTTCCACACGACGA
Source organism: uncultured Actinomycetes bacterium (assembly GCA_963779895.1). Taxonomy (GTDB): domain Bacteria; phylum Actinomycetota; class Thermoleophilia; order Gaiellales; family Gaiellaceae; genus AC-32. The sequence goes on from CAWAAD010000004.1 coordinate 76,649, forward strand.
TGGGCTCCCACGAGCCGGTTCTGCGCGTCCGCAGCGGCGACGTGATCCGCACCTGGACGGTCGACTCCGCCGGCTACGACAGCCACGGAAACGACATCACGCAGGGCGGGAACCCGCAAACGGGCCCGTTCTACGTGATCGGCGCCGAGCCCGGCGACACGCTTCGCGTCCGCTTCGACAGCATCCGCCCGAACCGCGCCCGCGGCGTCACCGGAACGCTCGTCGCGCCACACATCGTCGACCCGCGATTCGTCCCAGAGCTCGGCGAGCGCACCGGCGAGGACTGGTGGACGGTCGACCTCGAGCGCTGGACCGCGAAGCTGGAGGACCTCCGCCGGGCTCGAGTCGCTCGGCGAGGTGCCGCTCGACCCGATGCTCGGCTGCTTCGGCGTCGCGCCGCCGCGCGGCCAGGCGATCTCGTGCGCGACCTCCGGCGAGCACGGCGGCAACATGGACTACCGCGGCTTCCGCGAGGGCGTCACGGTGTACTTCCCGGTCTTCGCCGAGGGCGCGCTCTTCCACCTCGGCGACGGGCACGCGCTGCAGGGCGACGGCGAGATCGTCGGCACCGGCGATCGAGATCTCGATGGACGTCGAGTTCTCCCTCGAGCTGCTGAAGGGCAAGACGATCGGCTGGCCGCGCGCGCGAGGACGACACGTACGTGATCGCGGTCGGCAACGCGCGGCCGCTCGACCAGGCCGTCCAGCACGCGACGACCGAGCTGCTGACGCTGCTCCGGGACGACTACGGTCTCGACTACCGGGCCGGCTCGGCGCTCCTCGGCCAGTGCATCCGCTACGACGTCGGCAACGTCTTCGACCCCGCCTACACGATGGTCGCGAAGGTCGAGAAGGCGCTGCTCGCCCGCCTATGAGCGTAGGCTCGACGGAGCTCATCAAGGAGCGGAGGCGCCGGCTTTGCCGGCGCCGGGAGCGGGAATGACGCTCGATTGGGACCCCGAGCGCGCCGCGTCCTTCTACGACGAGTACGGCGAGCGCGAGTGGACGCGCTTCGAGGACGGGCGCACCCCCGCGCCGAGCCTCGACGTGCACCTCGAGCACCTGCGCCGCTTCGTCAACGAGGGCGACCGCGTGCTCGAGGTGGGCGCGGGGCCGGGCCGCTTCACGATCGAGCTCGCGCGGATCGGCGCGGACGATGGCGGTCACGGACCTCTCGCCGCGCCAGCTCGAGCTGAACGCGGAGCGCGTGGCCGCCGCCGGCCTGGCGGAACGGATCCTCGAGCGCGCGGTCGCGGACCTGCTCGACCTCTCCCGCTGGGAGGACGCGAGCTTCGACGCGACGGTCTGCTTCGGCGGGCCGCTCAGCTATGTGGTCGACCGCGCCGAGGACGGACTCGCCGAGCTCGTCCGCGTGACGAAGCCCGGCGGGCACGTGCTCGTCTCGGTGATGTCGCTCGTCGGCACGGTCGTCCACTTCCTGCCGATCCTGCTCGACCTCGCGCGGCGCGACGGCGTGCCCAAGCAGGAGGAGATCGTCCGCACCGGGCTGCTCGCCGACGAGCCGGACTACGGCCACCTGGCGATGAAGCTCTTCCGCTGGAGCGAGCTCGAGGCGCTCCTCTCGCGCCACGGCGAGATCGTCGCCGCCTCCGCCGCCGGGCTCCTGCCGGCCGAGCAGCCGGAGGAGCCGGAGCTGCGCGAGTTCCTGCGCTCCGCCGAGCTGGCGCTCGCGTCCGAGCCGGGCGCGCTCTCGTGCGGGCAGCACATCCTCGCGGTGCTGAGGAGGCCTGTATGAGCAAGACCCTCGCCGTCTACCTGATGTGCGGGCCGGAGCTGCCCGAGCTGGCTGACGCGGCCGTCGCTGCCGGCGCCGACCTGGTCGAGCTCGGGTTCCCGTTCTCCGACCCGCTCGCGGACGGACCCGTGATCCGCCGGGCGGCCGAGCGGGCGCTCGCCCAGGGGATGCGCACCGGCGCCTGCCTCGAGATCCTGGCGGCCACCCGTGAGCGGCTGTCGGAGACCCCGCTCGTCCCGATGACCTACGCGTCGCTGCTCGAAGCCTACGGCTGGGAGCGCTTCGCCGCCGACGCGCGCTCTGCAGGTGCGACGAGCCTGATCGTCGCCGACCTGCCGGCGGGGGAGCGGCCGGAGCTGCGGAGAGTCCAGCTCGTCGCTCCGACCTCGACCGCCGAGCGCCTGCTGCTCGCCGCCGAGCAGACCGACGGCTGGCTCTACCTCGTCACGCTCACGGGGACCACCGGGCGCGCGGGAGCCTCTCGCCCGCGCTTGCGGGGCTGGTGGAGCGGGCCCGTCGCGCCACCGACAAGCCGCTGTACGCCGGCTTCGGGATCTCGACGCCCGACCAGGCCCGGGCGGCAGCCGGGCTCGCAGACGGCGTCGTCGTCGGAACGAGCGCGCTCGAGGCCGCCGAGGATGGACCCGCAGCGCTCGCGGGCTACGTGCAGAGCCTGCGCGGAGCCTTGGACATGGCGCTCGTCCCCGGCTGATGGCGACCGTCCTGGTGGACGCCCGCAACGTGCTGCGCTCGCAGTGGCCGAACGTCCCCGAGCAGGAGCTCGTCGAGCGCTGCCTCGAGTGGGCGAAGGGCAACGGCCACGAGGTCCTCGTCGTCTTCGACGGCGAGGCTCCGGGCGGGGTCGTGGGCGAGCAGCGCCTCGACGAGCGCGGGACGCTGGTCGGCTCGGGCGGCGAGAGCGCAGACGACTGGCTGATCCGCGAGGCGCCGCGCTACCCGGGCGCGTGGCTCGTCACGTCCGACCGCGCGCTGAGGGAAGCGGCCGGCGCGCAGGCCGAGCGGCTCGTCGGGGGCGGCGCGTTCCTGGGCGAGCTCGAAAAATAAATCGTCCGCACTTTCCGAACATCGCTCGTTCGGACCCCTTGCGGTCGGCGTGCCGAAGCCCTAGGTTCCCTCCTGCACCGAGCAAGGGACGCGAGTAGGTCGAAGCGGTCTCCGAAGGCAGTACGCGGAAGCGGAAAGTCAGCGGAGGCAGTGGACGAAAGCGCACCCGGCTCGGTGAATTTTTTTCTCGTCCTTCACCGTGGGTCCTGCGCCGCGAGCCGGCGGAACGCGGTCGGCGCAGCGCCGTCCAGCCGGCGCCGGACGGCCTCGGCGCATTGCTCCGGTGTGAGCAGCGAGGTGTCGACCTCGAGGTCGTAGACGCCGGGGACGTGCACGTCGTGCTGCCACCGGCGCACCGGCTCCGGCACCGGCTCCGGCTCCTCCGGTGACCCTCTCGCGTACGAACCCGGCGGCGAGGCTTCCCGCCGCTCCATGATCACGTCGAGCGGGCAGCGGACACCCACGAACATGGCCGGCAGGCCGTCGAGGCGACGCGCGCAGTCGGCGAGGATGTCCGCGTCGTGGTGCCCGCCATCGGTCACGACATTCACGCCCGCTCGGCTGTGCGCCGCGATCGAGTCGTACAGAGCCGCGTAGAACGCCGGTAGGAACGGCGCGACCGGGTTCGCCTCCTCTCCCGGACGCAGGCCGAGGCCCGGCTGGTAGCGCCGCGGCGTCATCGCTCGCACAACGTCGACGCCCAGGTTCATCCACGGGCCGTCGAACGTCTCCTGGATCACGGCGACGATCGACGACTTCCCCGAACGCGGGGCCCCGTTCAGGACGACGATCCGCCCGAGACGCGCCGACCCCCTCACGTCACGAGCCTACTCAGCGGGCGCCGATCACGCCGCGTGCGCGTGCCGGCGCTGGAGGTGAGCCGTGATCCGCCCCGCGTCGAGGGGCAGGACGGTGAGCTCGGGTGGTGGCCGGCGGACGAAGCCGTCGATGAGCAGCATGTCTTCGGCCTGGCCGCTCGTCAGAGGTTCGTGTTGCTCGAGGGTCGCGCCGGCGATCGCGAGGCCGGCGTTGATCTCCAGCCGGGCGCCCGGCCCCGGTGGGAGCGTGCGGGTCGGCGCACACGGCTCCCCCGTGGACGAAGAAGGCTTTCCGCCAGCCCGGGGTGAGGGCGGGCGCGATCAGGCAGGTGCTCAGGGTGCGGAGCTGCTCGAGCCGGCGGAGCCGCTGGAGGAGCTGCTCGAGCGCGTTGATGCGGTCGCGGAGCCGGGCCGCTTCTTCGTAGCGGAGGCTTTCGGTCAGGTCGGCCAGTCGCTGCCGGAGACGGGGCAGCGGGCCTCCGTCGAGGAGATGCTCGAGCTCGTCGAGGCGTGGCGCTCGCGAGCGCGCGCGCTGCGAGCTGGGCCTGCCGGCGGCTGCCGATCGGGCCGAGCTCGGTCGGGGTCTTGGTGACGACGAACTGGTCGCCTCGACGCTTCAGGTAGAGGCCGTGGTCGGGTCGTCGGCTGCGGGAGTTGGCGGGCGGCTGCAGTTCGCGGATCAACCGGAGCTCCTCGAGCGCGGCCTCGAGCTCGGAGCCGAGGACGCGCCATTCGATCCGCTCGAGGGCGAGGAGCGCCGCCTCTACGGACGGGCGCTGGTGCTTCGCTCTGGAAGTAGGAGCGCAGGCGGGCGCGCAGGTCGCGGGCGCGGCCGACGTAGAGCACCTGGTCGTGCCGGTCGCGGAACAGGTACACGCCCGGCCGGGGCGGTGCCCCGCGGATGAGCGGGCGCTTGCCGTGCACGCGTCGTTTGCGCGGCGCGGCGAGCGTGCGCAGCTCGGAGAGGCGGCGGGCGCCCAGCTCCTGGGCGAGCCCGATCAGCCGCACGAGCACCTGCGCGGTCGCCTCCGCGTCCGGCAGCGCTCGGTGGCACGGAGTGGTTGCCACCCCGAAGAAGTGGGCGAGCGACGCGAGGCTGACCCGGTGCACGCGGCCATCGAGCAGGCGGCGGGCGAGCGCCGCGGTGCAAAGAGGCGGCTCCGCCAGCCGGCGGCTTTCGCGCCGGCGCAGCTGCCGCTCGAGGAAGCGCTGGTCGAAGCGGGCGTTGTGCGCAACCAGGGGCGCCTCGGCGGCAAAGACGATGAAGCGGCCGAGCACGGCCGAGACGCCGGGCGCGTGCCGCAAGTCGCGCTCGCGCAACCCGGTCAGACGGGCAACCGGCTGCGGGAGCGGAACGCCCGGATCGACAAGGGACTGGAAGCTGTCGACCAGCTCGAGCGCCTGGACGCGGACCGCGCCCAGCTCGCAGATCCGGCTGGTCTGCGCCGAGAGCCCGGTCGTCTCCAGGTCGAAGACCACGAACTCCGCCTCCTCCAGCAACGGGTCCGGCGCGCCCGCGAGCGCCACGGTCGCGCCCGTGCAGAGGACCCGGCTGTCGCCGGCGCACACCTCGGCCACGAGCGAGGAGGCGAGCCCCGCCGGGATCGTGCGGGTCGCAAACAGGACCCGCGCCGCGTCGACCACGGATAGCGGCCCCGCTCCTCCAGCGCCCCCACGAGCCGATCCAGACCGTCCAGTGCGAGCTGCACCCGACGTATGAAAGCGAACATACGTTCGTATTACAAGCCCGTCGTAACAGAAGCCGTCAGGGCGAGTAGCTGTAGCTCCCAGAGCCACCCGTCGTGCTCGAGCCGCTGCCCGCGCCGGAGACGTCGTTGCTTCCGCGCGTCGCGAGCCCTCCGGCCATGCCCTGGCTCTTGTGGTACTTGCAGTAGAAGGAGATCACTCCCGACTTCGGGATCGTGACGCTGACCTTCGCGTCCTCCCCGGCCTCGAGGTCCTTGTCGATCCCCTGCGAGTCGATCGTGAAGTTGTGCTCGACCTTGCCTTCGTTCTTGAGCTCGAGCGTGACCTTCTGGCCCGGCGTGCCCTTCAGGACCGTCGGCGAGAAGTAGTAGTCGTCCAGCTCGACCTCGGTCTCGTTGCTCACCGTCTTGCTCCCGTGGTCGTTCGCCGAGACGCCTGCGATCTGCTTCTTGCCGCCCTCTGACTCCGACTTCGACTTCGATTTCGAGCCGCCGTAACCGCCGCAACCCGCGGCGACCGCTACGAGCACGCCGAGTAACGCTCCGGCCGTCAAAACGCGCTTCATCTCGTCTCCTTTCGCCACTCTCCGATCTGTGACGAATACGCGCCAACCCGCCGGCCGGTTCTCCCGGGCTCGTCAGGCCTTGCTCGGCTCCCTTTCGGGCTGCGGGACGATCCGGATGTACGGCCTGGGCGCGTCCCACTCGCCGAAGATCTCCCGCGCCTCGGCGTCCGAGACCGAGCCGGCGATGATCACGTCCTCGCCCTCCTTCCAGTTGACGGGCGTCGAGACCTTGTGCTCCGCCGTGAGCTGGAGCGAGTCGATCACGCGCAGCACCTCGTCGAAGTTGCGCCCGGTCGTCATCGGGTAGACGAGGATCAGCTTGACCTTCTTGTCCGGGCCGACCACGAAGACGTTTCGGACGGTCTGGTTCTCGACGGCCGTGCGATCGGCCGCCTCGCCCGCGACGTCGCCCGGCAGCATCCCGTACAGCTTCGAGACGCTCAGGTCCGGGTCTCCGATGATCGGGTAGTTGGGCGCCGCCCCCTGGGTCTCCTCGATGTCCGTCGCCCAGCGCTCGTGATCCGCGGCGGCGTCGACCGAGAGCCCGATGATCTTGACGTTCCGCCTGTCGAACTCGGGCTTGATCTTCGCCATGTAACCGAGCTCGGTCGTGCAGACCGGCGTGAAGTCCTTCGGGTGCGAGAAGAGCACGGCCCAGGAGTCGCCGATCCAGTCATGGAAGCGGATCCGCCCTTCAGTCGTCTCCGCCTCGAAATCCGGCGCCGTATCCCCGATCGTCAGAGCCATCGCTCCTCCTTCGCTTGTGTGGGCGGAGCGTAAACTCCGGCCGCGGTTCATGCCGACTTACTCAATCGTCGTTCCCGCCTACAACGAGGAGGGCGTCCTCCCCGAGCTGGTCGCGCGCCTCGCCGGCCTGCTGGACGCTCTCGACGGCGACGCGGAGGCGATCCTCGTCGACGACGGCAGCGGCGACCGCACGTACGAGCTGATGGCCGAGGCGACGGCGGGCGATCCACGCTTCCGGCTCGTCCGGCTCTCGCGCAACTTCGGCCACCAGATCGCGCTGACTGCCGGAGTCGACCTGGCCGCCGGCGACGCGGTCGTCGTGCTTGGACGCCGACCTCCAGGATCCGCCGGAGGTCGTGCTCGAGCTCGCGAAGCGGTGGCGGGAAGGGTACGACGTCGTCTACGCGGTTCGGCGAGGACCGTGAAGGGGAGACGCGCTTCAAGCGCGCGACCGCGGCCTGGTTCTACCGCGGCTTCAACCGGATCTCCGAGGTGCAGGTGCCCCTCGACGTCGGCGACTTCCGGCTCGTCGACCGCCGTGCGCTCGACGTCTTCAGCCACATGCGCGAGAGCAACCGCTTCGTGCGCGGGATGTTCTCCTGGATCGGGCTCCGCCAGATCGGCGTCCCCTACATGCGCCGCGAGCGCTTCGCCGGCCGGACGAAGTACCCGCTGGGGCGGATGCTGAGGTTCGCGGGCGCGGGGGTGATCAGCTTCTCCGCTGCGCCGCTGCGGGTGGCGCTCAATATCGGCTTCGTCGTCTCCGTGCTCAGCTTCGCATTGGGGATCTGGAGCATCATCGTCAAGCTCTCCGGCCTCTACGAGGTTCCCGGCTGGACTTCGATCGTCGTCGTGACAACGCTGATCGGCGGGGTCCAGCTGATCGTCCTCGGCGTGATCGGCGAGTACATCGGGTCGATCCACGACGAGGTGAAGCGGCGGCCGCTGTACGTGATCGGAGAGCTCGGCAACTTCCCAGAGGTACCGCCGCTGCCGCCACGCGGGATCGTGGCCGACCGCCGCCCGATCAATCGCGGTCGCTGAACGTCCAGAAGCGGTTCGCGAGGAAGGTCGAGATCACCACGACGGGCGCGGCGGCGAGGAACGCCTCGAGTTTCCCGATTCCGGCCCCTTCGACGAAGAGCCAGACCAGCAGGCTCGTGCTCCCAGCTCCGGCTCCGGCGACGAGCACGTAGAGGACCCGCGTCCGCGTCGTGTCGCGGGCTTGGAACGTCCAGCGGCGGTTGAACACGTAGCCGTTGACTGCCCCGGCCGCCCACGCGATCGAAGCCGCGACGGGGTAGGGCACGTCGAGCGCCAGCAGCAGCCGGTAGGAGGCGAGGCTGATCGCGGTGTTGGCCACTCCGACGATGCCGAAGCGGATGAATTGGCGCCGCAGCGCCGGGCTGCGATGCCCACCCACTCGCGAAAGACGGTAACTGGTTGGACTGCTGTCGGCATCGTGACGAGCAGCGGGAGACCCGGTACCGTGTATCTGGGCCGGTGCTCGACGCAATTCGTTCGAACCTCTCTGATAGCCGGGTCGGGTATTTCGGCGCGGCACTCGGCGTCCTCATGCTGGTCCTCTACGCGACCGTCGGCTACAGCGGCTGGCTCGTGCTGCTCCTGCTCGTCGCGCTCGGCCTGATCTCCGTCCACCTCTTCGTGGCCAGCGAGCCATTGGGAAGGCCCCAATGGTTGGACTTCGTCCTGCCCGCGCTACTCGTTCTCGCGCTCTCCCCGCTGTACCTCCTCCGTCTGGCCGCCTGGCCGGTCCAGGTCAGCTCCGACGAGGTGGCGATCATGGCCTACGCGAAGAAGTACGCCGCGCTCCCTCACGTCGACCTCTTCGGCCTGAGCGACTACTTCGGCGACCCGGCCGGGCAGCTCGTCCTCTGGGGCAAGCTCGGGAACCTCTTCGGAGGGGTCGGACTGGAGCACATGAGGCTCCTCCACGTGCTCTTCGGCCTGCTGATCGTCGGTGCCTCGTACGCGCTCTTCCGACAGCTGCTGCCGACGGCCTGGGCGCTGCTCGCGTCGGCCGTGCTGGGGCTCAATCACACCTTCGTGATGATGAGCCGGATGGCGATGCGCGAGAACCTGCCGGCGCTCGTCGAAGTCGTCGCAATGGCACTGCTCGTGCTCGGCCTGCGCAAGCAGAATCGCTTCGCGACCTTCGTGGGCGGGGCGATGGCCGGGCTCGGCTTCTACGTCCACTTCTCCGGGCGGATGATCTTCCCGCTCTGGATCGCGTTCCTCGTGGTGCTCGCCGTCGCCTACCGCACGACCTTCGGACTGCCCCAGATCCTGCGCCTGGGAGCGATCGCCACCGCCGGATTCGTTCTTGTCGGAACGCCCTACCTGATCGCGTACGAGAAGGCCCCGCCCCTGCTCAAGGCGCACCAGCAGGAGGCCACTCTGCTGACGGCGAAGGGCCGCAAGCTGCAGCAGGACTGGGTCTTCGCCCACAGCATCTGGGGCGGGTACAAGCGCAATGTCATCAACGGCCTCACGGCCTTCAACTACGGCCGGGTCGACCACGCCTGGATCTACAAGGACTACGGCCACGGGATCGTCGATCCCCTCACGGGCGCGCTGCTCTGGATCGGAGCGCTGGCCGTGCTGATTCGTGTCATTCGCCGACGCGGGCCTCCGTGGCCGCTCTTACCGCTCGTCGCCTTCCTCGTGCTCTGGCTGAGCTACGCGTTCCTGATCGGGCAGGCGCCGGACTACTCGCGCATGCTGATCGTGCTGCCGTTCGTGGCGTACCTCGTCGCCGAGGCCGTCCGCGCTCTCACGGAGGTCGCCCGTGGGCTGCTCGCGGCGCGTTGGAGGCTCGCCTTCTCGCCCGCTCTCCCGTTCGCGATCGGCGCCCTGCTCGCGATCGGCGTCTGGAATGGGTTCATCGCCTGGGACTACATCCACAAGGGCAAGGTCACCGGCGACGACATCGGCAGCACCGGCCGCTACATCCAGAGCCACGACGCAAACCCGAACCAGCGCTTCTTCATCGCCGCCGACGAGGTGCAGTGGAAGTACTACGACTGGGGTTGGCCCTCGGTCTGGGAGGACCGCATGCGCATCTTCTCGGCAAGCGATACCCAGGTCGCCGGCGTGATCGCGCCGAGCACGCTTGCGGAGTTCAGCGCGAGCAAACCCTTCACGGTGTTCACGCGAGGCGATCTCTGGTCGCAGGTGAAGGACAACTTCGAGACCCGGTATCCGGACGCCCGCGTCCAGTCGATCACGCCGGACGGCCGCCTCGTGGCGGTCGCTGTCGCGTAAGGTCGTATCGCCGCAGGGGCGAGGAGGCCCGCGCGAGACGGGCCCCCTCGGAGGATGTTCGCTAGGGCGTCAGATCGATCCCGCTCGTCGAGCCGGTGACGCCGTTCGTGGAGAACTGGTAGTGGACGGTCGACGGAGACGGCGCCAGCTGGTTCTTGACCGTCCCCGTGTTCAGCTTGAGCCCGATGAAGTAGGTGCCCGTGGAGGCGCCGCTCCAGTTGACGGTGAAGCTGCTGTTACCGGTACCGGCGCTGAAGGTTGCGCCTGACACGCTGGCACAGGAGCCGTCGTAGACCTTGCTTCCGTTCGCCAGCCCGAACAGCGTGCTGAAGTTGCCCGTCGTGATCGACTGGGGGACGACGAACGAGTTCGCGCCCGCCGCACCGTTCACGCGCACCCAGTAGTCGAAGCCACCCGGGCTCGTCTTGAAGATGTGCCCGCCCCTCACCGAGTACTGAACCGAGGCGAGCGTCGCCGCCGTCCCGCCCGAGAACTGGCTGCAGCTTGCGTTCGTCGCTGTGATCTGGCTGACCGGCCCAGGCGGAGGCGGAGGCGGAGGTGGTGGCGGAGGCGGTGGTGGAGGCGGAGGCGGAGGCGGAGGCGGAGGCGGCGGAGGCGGAGGCGGTGGTGGGGGTGGTGGAGGCGGCGGGCTGCCGCAGGTCGGGAACTTGAAGCTCCCGATCCGCGTGCGCCAGTTGAACTGCGTCGAGCCCGACGGGTAGTACTCGTTCGTGTACCAGAAGGTGCAGTCGTCGGCTGGGATCGACGGTCAGGTCGCTGTAGTCGCCCCAGCGGTTGCTCGTTCCGGTCTGGCTGCCGACGCCGGCGAAGAGCGTCGCTTCGCCCTGGGCGAGCTGATTGAGCGGATCGCCGGCGAGCCGCCCGGCGTAGCGCAGGCCCGGGACGATGGCGGCGCTCGAGACGCTGAAGCCGACCGCGAGATCCCCGGCACCGTCCATCGCCGCGCTTCCCATCCAGCGCCAGGTCGTGTCCGGCTGGTAGGTGCTCTCCTGGTAGACGCTGACCGGCCCCGCGGTGACGCCGCGCAACTCGAGCCAGCGGACGCCCGCGACGCCGCCCGAGCTGACCGTGTAGTTGGTCACGAGCGACTCGTGGTCGCCGAAGTTGCGGTAGGCCGACCTGAACATCAGACGATCGGCGATCGCGTCCAGCCTCGAGCCGTTCGGCTCCGGGACGCAGGAGCGGCTCGTCGGGCAGAGCTGCGTGAAGCCTGCCGCGGCCGGCGTCCCGAAGAGCGTGAAGGACGAGTTCGCCGGCGTTCCGAAGTCGACGTGGAAGTGGAAGACCTTGTAGCGGAGCGGCGACCCACTCGGCCACTCGACGAAGGAGTTCGGCGCGCCCGCGGGCGGCGGTGTGTTGCCGTCGAGATCCGCCGGCAGATAGGTCTCCTCCGACGAGCCGCCGGTGACGCCCGTCGTGATGAACGTCGCCGGGCTACCGGCCAACATCGCCGCCCGGTTGAACGCGAACGGCTGCGGGCCGAGGAAAGCGGTGCCAGACGAGTTGAACACGTTCATGCTCATGTAGTAGGCGTCCGGCCACACCCCGAGGTGCGGGTAGTCGAAGAAGTTCGAGCCGAGGTGGAACCCGTAGCGGAACCAGGTACCGGTTGCGTCGCTCGTCGTCGAGACCGCGATGCACTCGTCGGTCGGAACCGAGGAGCCGGCGAACTGGGTGATCACCCAGCGGTTGGCGAGCTGGTCGTAGAGGACGACCGGGTCGCCGTCACCGGCGTTCTGGCAGACGCCGCCGAAGCCGTTCCAGAGGGTCGTGATCCCGACCGGGCCGAAGACCGACCCGCCCGTGGACTTGTTGAACACCTGGAAGCCCTCGTTCACGATCTGGACGTACTGGGTCGCTCCGACCTCGCCGTTCGTGTCGGGAGGCGCGCAGTTGCACCCGACACCGGGGAACGGGATCCCGTCGAAGCTCAGGGTCGGGGCGGGCATGCTCGGCGGTGCGAGCGAGTGCTGGACGACGGGGTCGCGGGCATCGACGTGGCGACCGACGCTCGGGTTCGGGCTCGCCTCGCGCTCGGGCACCGGAAGGAGCGGCGCGGCCGGGATCGTGGTCAGCGCCGGCGAGACGTCGTTCTTGTACGAGTGACCCACGAAGACGTGTGCGGACGATCCCGCGACCGCGACGGGCCCGGTCGACGCTGAGACCGCCGGCGAGACGCTGCGAGCGGATCCGCCCGCCAGCACGACGGTCGCCTGCACGAGCACGGCGACGCCGATCAGCCCGACGACGAGTCCCGCCCGCCGGCGCGCCGCGGCCCTCGCAACGAATCGATGAACAGCTTCCCTGGGCTTCCGTGGCCCGGTCATGTGTCCCCTCCAGGTTTGGTTGGCTGCAGCCGGGCCGGTGGAGCGCCGCGACCCCCTCGCGGCGAGGCTGCAATGGACGGCAGGCCCGATTTAACACGGTGTTCGGCCCGGCCGCAATGCCCCGGCTGAGCTAGTCGCGGACGAGGGCGCTCAGGCGCGCGAACGAGTAGAGCACGAGGTAACTCGCCAGCAGGAACGACGTGAGCAGGACCGTGAGTGCGATCGGCCGGGCATGGAGCCCATTCGCGATCTCGCCGAGAAACGCTTCCGGACGGACGAAGACGTCCCACGAGTTCCAGCGCTGGACACGGCCGAGGTAGATCCCGAAGGAGCTGGCGGCGAGAGCGCCGACCACGAGCGCCCATGCGTTCACGACGCCGACGAACCGCCGCGCGACCGCGTGCATGAGAAAAAGCGAGGCCATGCCGAGCAGGAGCCCTGTCCAGGCGGCTGCCGAAAGGAGTAGGACGTCGTAGAGAACCGGGATGCCGCCGGCCTGTCCGATGTGCTTCAGGTCGGTGACGATGTACGGCGCATTGGGGAAGAAGAGCAGCCAGAGGCCGCCGAGCGCGACCAGCTTCGGGCCGGACATGCCGGCTCGCGCCCGCGCGTAGACGACGAGCGCAAGGCCGAACGGGACCCAGGCGAGGATCAGGTTCCAGGCGATCCCGGCATGTTCGAGCGTCCCCGTGTAGACGACGCGACTGACGATCATCACCACGACGAACAGCGAAAGGACCGCGAGGGACGCCAGGACCGCGATCCGCCGGTTGCTGAACGAGCTTCGCGGCCGCTGGATCACGGTACGAGCTTAGCTGCTTGCCCCGCGACTTCGACCCTGCCCGACTGGTCGAGCCGGACGGTTTCTTGTGCGTGGGCCGCGGGAATCCTCGACCCGGAGACACGAGGAGGTTGCCGTGGCCGTAGAGAAACGAGTGCGCCGCAACAGCGAGAGCCAGACGCCGCATCGATTCCGTTGCCTCGCCTGCGGCTATGACGCCAGCGGCGGAGCCGCGCCCGAGCGCTGTCCGAGCTGCTCGGGGTCCGATCTGGACCTTCGAGGACTCAGCCTTCGGCAGCGCGCTCGTGCGTACGCCGCTCACCGGCGGGGACGCGTCGCATCACTCGAAAGACCTCTAGAAGCGAAAGGCGCCGTTTCCGGCGCCTTTCGCAGTAGCGGGGGCAGGATTTGAACCTGCGACCTCCGGGTTATGAGCCCGGCGAGCTACCTGACTGCTCCACCCCGCGTCGCAGGCGGCAGTTTACCACGCTTGCCTTTCCCCTTCGTCACTCGGGCAGGTCGATCAGGCGCATGCAGCCCTCGAGGATGCCGCTCGTGTCGGCGACTCTGGCGAGGAGCCGGTGGAGCTGCGTCCGCTCCTCTGCGTCGAGCCCTGCGAGGAGCCGTTCCTCGACCTCTGCAATCGCCCGTTCGCCGGCCGCCACGTGTGCACGGCCCGTCTTCGAGAGCTCGACGATGTGGCGCCGGCGGTCGGTCGGGTCGCGGCGGCGGACGATCAGGCCCTCGTCCTCCAGGTCGTTGAGCAGGCCGACCAGCTTGCTCGGGTCGACGCCCACCCTCTCGATCAGCGCCTGCTGACTCGTCGGCTGCGCGCGAACCTGGAGCAGGACTCCGACGTGCTTGGGCGTGAGCTCACTCGGCTTGAGCGCCTCGGTGAACCAGCGCTCGGCCATCCGTCCGATCTTCGCGAGCAGCATCGCCGCCGTGGGCGGGTACTGGGGCGCGGCCCGGACTTGCTCGGTGACGGTGGTCTCACTCGTTGGCATGCAGAAATCCTAGCAAATCCTGGATGTTTGACAAGCGCAGATCGTTTCAGGTAGAAAACGAGTTGTGAATAGCAACCGTTTCCAAGGGAGAGGGGTTTCCATGTCACTACGAAGCCAATCCGAAGATCGGCGGTGGATCGCACTGGCGGTGCTCGTCGCGGCGCAGTTCATGGTCGTGCTGGACGTCGCGATCGTGAACGTCGCGCTGCCGTCGATCAAGAACGACCTGCACTTCAGCGAGTCGAGCCTGCAGTGGGTGATCACCGCCTACGCGATCATGTTCGGCGGCGTCCTGCTCCTCGGAGGGCGGATGGCGGACCTGCTCGGCCGCCGCCGACTGTTCCTGGCCGGTGTGGCGCTCTTCACCGTGAGCTCGCTGCTCGGCGGCTTCGCGTGGTCTGCGGGCTCGCTGATCGCCTTCCGCGCAGCACAGGGGCTCGGCGGCGCTCTGCTCGCTCCCGCCGCGCTGTCGATTCTCACGACGACGTTCGCGGAAGGCCGCGAGCGGAACATCGCGCTCGGCGTCTGGGGCGCGGTGTCCGGAAGCGGCGCGGCCGCGGGAGTCCTGCTCGGAGGGCTCCTCACGAGCTCGCTGAGCTGGTCGTGGATCTTCTTCATCAACGTGCCCGTCGGGATCGCGCTCGTCGCCGTCGCCCCGCTGCTCCTGCGCGAGAGCCGTGCCGACCTCGGCCACCGGCACTTCGACTTCGCGGGCGCGGCCACGGTCACGGCCGGCCTGATGCTGCTCGTCTACGCCATGACGCGGGCGACCGAGATCGGCTGGGGAAGCGGAGAGACGATCGGCTTCCTGGCCGCCTCGGCGGCGTTGATTCTCACCTTCGTCGCGGTCGAGCTGCGCTCGCGGGCGCCGCTGCTGCCGATGCGGATCTTCCGGCTCCGCACGCTCAGGGGCGCGAACGTGACCGCGTTCCTGCTCGGCACGTCGGTGTTCTCGCAGTTCTTCCTCGGGACGCTCTACATGCAGCAGGTGCTCGGCTACTCCGCGATCGAGACCGGGATCGCCTACCTGCCCCTGACCCTGACCCTGATCGTGCTCGCCACGGTGGCGCAGAGCCTGGTGACGCGGATCGGCGTCCGCAGGGTCATGCCGGCCGGGCTCGCGCTTGCCACGGTCGCGCTCATCCTGCTCGCTCAGGCGCCCGCCGGCGGTCACTACTTCTTCGACCTGTTTCCGGCGTTCCTGATCAGCGCGGTCGGCCTCGCCTTCACGTTCGTGCCGATGACGATCGCGGCGCTGATGGGCGTGGAAGACGCCGATGCGGGCGTCGCATCCGGCCTGCTGAACACGAGCCAGCAGGTCGGTGGGGCAATCGGTCTGGCCGCGGCGTCGACGATCGCGACCAGCTTCACGAGCCGCTACGTGGATTCTCACGCCGGCGTCTCGGCGCTCAGCGCGCCTGCGCTGACCCACGGCTTCCAGATCGCGTTCTACGCCCTCGCCGGGCTCGCCGCCCTCGCGGCCGTGCTGGCGGCGACGCTCGTCGAGTCCGCCCCGTCGGCCGAGGCCGAGGTCGTGGACTTCGACGCCGTTCCGGTCCAGGAAGCAGCCTGATGCAGATCCGGGAAGTCGATCTGCTGCTCCAGCAGATTCGCGCCGCCGTCCTCGAGCTTCGCCGGCTCGAGGGCGACGGCGTCGACCGGATCGTCGTGCGCGCGCGCCGGCGCGAGGTCGACCGGCTCAGGTCACGGCTCGCGGAGCTCGTGAGCCACGACCCCGGTCTCGCGGCCTGAGCTGGAGGCCTGATGTGAAACTCGGGCACCTGTGGCTGGCGGCCCAGACGCGGCGCATCTGAGCCCGATCGGCCACAGCCCGTACTTTCTGGTACGAACTGCGTCCGCTCGAACTCAGCTGCTTGGTCTGGACCGTCCCCACAGGCACCGGAGTTCCACATCAAACCTCTAACCTCGGCGGATGCGCGTCGGCGTCGTCGATCTCGGCACCAACTCCACCCGCCTGCTCGTCGCGGACGTCGACGACGGGCGGGTGGACGAGGTCGCGCGGCGGCTGACGATCACGCGGCTCGGCGAGGGCGTCGACGAGCGGCGCAAGCTCTTGCCGCTGCCGGTCGCGCGCGTGCGGAACGTGCTCGCGGACTACCGTCGCGAGCTGGAGGAGGCCGGGGCGGAGCGCGTCCTCGCGCTCGGGACGAGCGCCGTCCGCGACGCGGAGAACGGGGAGGCGTTTCTCGGAGAGATCGAGTGGAGCTACGGCTTCTCCACGCGCCTCCTGAGCGGCGAGGAGGAGGCGGAACTGACCCGCCGTGGCGTCGCGAACGGACGGGAGCTCGGCGACGGCGCGCTCGTGCTCGACGTCGGCGGCGGCTCGACCGAGCTGATCACGGCGCACGAGCGCGCGAGCCTCGACCTCGGCTGCGTCCGCCTGACGGAGCGGCACATCCGCACCGACCCGCCGAGCGGCGAGGAGCTGGACGCTGCCGCCCACGCCGTCAGAGAGGCCCTCCCGGACCTCGAGGCCGACGAGGCGATCGGCGTCGCCGGCACCGTCACGAGCCTGGCCGCCCTCGAGCTCGGCCGCTACGACCCGGAACAGATCCACGGCTACCGCCTCACCCGCGAGGCGCTCGGGCGCCAACTCGAGCGCCTGGCCTCCCTCCCACTCTCGGAGCGGCGAGAGCTTCCCGGGCTCGAGCCCGAGCGCGCCCCGGTGATCGTTGCGGGCGCGGTGATCGTTCGGGAGGTTCTCGACCGCTACGGCCTCGGAGAGCTCGAAGCGAGCGAGCGAGATCTTCTGCACGGCGCAGCGCTGGACGCCGCCGAGCTTCCGGAGCCGCAGGAAGGAGACGCCCCGCCGGGCGCCTACACCTGCTGCTGATCCGGCGGCTCGTCCTCGGCCAGGCGGCGCCGGAGGACGCTCCGCGAGAGCACGCCCACGAGGCGCCCCTCCTCGACGACAGGCACGCGCTCGGCGTCGTGCTCTTCCAGGAAGCGAAACGCTTCGTCGAGCGGCAGGCCGGAGTCGAGCGTCCAGTGGGGCGGCTCGGCGATCTCGCCCGCGGCCGTGCCGCGCGGGTCGCGCCCGGCCGCCACGACCTCCCGGACGAGCGTCTTGCGCGTGATCACACCCACGAACCGGCCCTCGTCGCAGACGTACACGGCGCGCACCTCCGGCTCGCGCAGGTGCTCGCCGGCCTCCTGCGCCGTCGCCGACGCTTCGAGCGTCTGCGGGTCGGGGATCATCGCGTCGCGGACGCGGCTCACGGATAAATCCCCCTCGCCGTCAATGCACCCGCGACCTCGCGTATCCCCGCGACCAGCGCCGCGCTCCGCAGAGAGAGGCCCTGCTCGTCCGCGAGCGCCCAGACTCGGTCGAAGGCATCTCCGAGCTGGTCGGCGAGCTTGGCGCGGATCTCGGCCCGGTCCCAGAAGAGCCGCCCGAGATCCTGCACCCACTCGAAGTACGAGACCGTGACGCCGCCGGCGTTCGTGAGCACGTCCGGAAGGACGACGATCCCTCGGTCGGCGAGGATCGCGTCCCCTTCGAGCGAGGTCGGGCCGTTCGCGCCCTCCGCGACCATCCGCGCCTTGATGCGCCCGGCGTTCTCGCCCGTGACCTGGTCCTCACGCGCGGCGAGCACGAGGATGTCGCAGGGAAGCTCGAGCAGCTCCTCGCCGGTCACGCGCTCCGCCTCGCCGTAGCCCTCGAGCGAGCCGTGCTCCTCCGCGTACCGGCGCAGCGCCGGAATGTCGAGCCCGCGTTCGTCGTGGACGCCGCCCGAAAGATCGGAGACCGCGACCACCCTCGAGCCGGTCTCGTGCAGCTCCCCGGCCGCGATCCCGCCCACGTTGCCGAAGCCCTGGACGACGCAGCTCTGCCCGGCGAGCGGCCACCCGAGGCGATCGCACGCACGCGCGATCACCATCACTACCCCGGCGCCGGTGGCCTCGTGCCGGAAGAGCGACCCGCCGAGCGAGACCGGCTTCCCCGTCACGACCTCCGGCACGGCGTGCCCGACCTGCATCGAGTAGGTGTCCATCATCCAGGCCATCGTCTGCTCGTTCGTCGCCATGTCCGGAGCCGGAATGTCCTCCTGCGGACCGATGATCGGCAGGAGCTCAGAGGTGAAGCGGCGCGTGATCTTCTGCAGCTCGTTCGCGGAGAGCTCGCGCGGCGTACAGCGGAGGCCGCCCTTCGCGCCTCCGTACGGGAGCCGCAGCAGCGCGCACTTCCACGTCATCCACATCGCGAGCGCGGCGCACTCGCCGAGCGTCACCTCCGAGTCGTAGCGGACTCCGCCCTTCGTCGGGCCGAGCACGGTCGAGTGCTGGACGCGGTAGCCGGGGAAAACCGTCCAGCGCCCGGAGTCGAGCTTGACCGGAACGCTGACGACGAGAGCGCGCTCCGGGTAGCGCAGCCGCTCCGCGACCAGTTCCTCGACATCCGCATGCGGGAGCGCCTGCTCGTACTGCGCGAGCGCCGTTCGGTAGAGCGGCGTCTCCCACTCGAGCGGCCCGTGTTCGGGCGAAACCTCCTGCACCTCAGCCACGCGCTGAGTCTAGGCGCGTGCAGCGAGCGCAGCGCGCTTGTTGCAATCGCATCGTTCGCGCCGTACCTTTGACTAATGCGGACCTGCCGGAACTGCGGCGGCGAGAACGACGACGCGGCGGCCTTCTGTCGCCGCTGCGGCGCGCGCCTTTCGCCCGCGGCGCCGGTCCGCGAACAGCGCAAAACCGTGACGATCCTGTTCTGCGACCTCGTCCACTCGACCGGCCTCGCCGAAGGGGATCCCGAGACGTACCGCCGCGTCCAGGCTCGCTACTTCGAGCGAATGAAAGGCGTGATCGAGCGGCACGGCGGCACCGTCGAGAAGTTCGTGGGCGACGAGGTCATGGCGGTGTTCGGAGTGCCCACCATCCACGAGGACGACGCCCTGCGCGCGGCGCGCGCCGCCAAGGAGATGCTGCAGGAGCTCGCCGCGTTGAACGAAGAGCTCGCCGCTTCGCTCGCGGTGCCGCTCCAGGCGCGGATCGGAATCAACACCGGCGAGGTCCTGGCCGGAAATCCAGCAGACGGCCATGCGTTCGTCGCCGGAGAGCCGGTGATCGTCGGCAAGCGCCTCGAGCAGGCGGCGGAGCCGGGTCAGATCCTGATCGGAAAGGCGACGTACCCGCTCATCAAGCACGCGGTGCAGGCGGGCCCGCTCGAACGCATCCCGGTCAAGGGGAAGCGGGAAGACGTAGGGAAGCGACGGCTGGAAGATGTCCACGGCCGGGCTCCCCGCGTGGCTGGACTGTCCGTCCCGATCGTCGGCCGCGACGGGGAGTTGGAGCTGCTCCGACAGGCGTTCGAGCGAACCGTCGAGGACCGGTGCTGCCGCCTGGTCACCGTGATCGGCCCAGCCGGAATCGGCAAGTCACGGCTGATGACCGAGCTCCTCACCGGGATCCGCGGCAGCGCCACCGTGGCCGTCGGACGCTGCCTTTCCTACGGTGAAGGAATCACGTTTTGGCCGCTCGCCGAGGCGCTCCGCGAACTGGGCAGCGGGCCCGCCGTACTAGAAACGCTCGACGCAGTGACGAGCGGCTCCGTGGCGCGCTCGACCGAGGAGCTTTTCTGGTCGGTGCGTCGCGCGTTCGAGGAGCTCGCGCGCCAAGGCCCCCTGGTCCTCTGCTTCGAAGACCTCCACTGGGCCGAGCCGACGATGCTGGACCTCGTCGAGTACGTCGTCGGCTGGAGCCGCGACGCGCCGATCCTGATCGTCGCCCTCGCGCGGCCGGAGTTCATCGAGCAGCGGCCGCACTGGGTCGCGCCCCACCCCAGCTACGACGCGCTCACGCTCCAACCGCTCTCGAAGGCAGCCACGGAATCTTTGCTCGGGGGCCTGGCCCAGATCCCGGCCGAGGTCAGGGACCGGATCGTGGCCGCCGCGGAAGGGAACCCCCTCTTCGTCGAGCAGATGAGCGCGATGGTTGCCGAGGACGCCGGAGACGTCTCGATCCCGCCGTCGATCCAGGCCCTGCTCGCCGAGCGGCTCGACCGTCTGAGCGCGGACGAGCGCGAGGTGATCGAGCGCGCGGCGATCGTCGGCCGTGACTTCTCGGTGGCGGCGGTCACGGCGCTTTTCGACGAAGAGCGGCGAGCACTCGTCGCGCCGCAGCTGTTCGCGCTCGTTCGCAAGGGCCTGATTCGGCCCGCGGAATTCGCCTCCGCCGACGAAGACCGCTTCAGTTTCCAGCACATTCTCGTCCGAGAAGCCGCGTACGAGGCGATCTCGAAAGAGCTCCGTGCCGTGTTGAACGAGCGCTTCGCGGACTGGCTCGAGGGTCTCGAGCGGGGCCACGAGCTCGACGAGCTCGTGGCTTACCACCTCGAGCAGGCTCACGACCACCGGCTGGAGCTGGGCGACGTCGACGAGCACACGCAAGAGTTGGCGCGGCGCGCCGGGGAGCTCCTGGCCTCGGCCGGCTCCCGCGCGCACGGGCGAAACGACATCGCGGCCGCGAAGCTCCTGGGCCGTGCAGTGCGTCTTCGGCCGGACGACGACCCAGCGATCGCGCTTCGGCTCGATCTCAGCGTGGCGCTCTTCGCCTCTGGAGACCTCCCTGCCGCGGCCGAGACGGCGAGGGAGACTGCGGCACGCGCGGCCGCCGCCGGAGACGAGGTGGGCGAGCTGCGCGCGCGTCTCGTCGGTGCGCGGATCGCGGCCCAAGCGCCGCGCGGCGGCAGCGATCGAGCGAGCCCAAGCCGTGATTTGCTTGCGGTTGCCGAAGAGGCGCGACCCGTGTTCGAGCAAGCCGGCGACGACCTCGCGCTCGCCGAATTCTGGTTCGCCTGCGCCTGGGCTCAATTCATCCAGTGCCGCTGCGTAGCGATGCTCGAGGCGGTCGAGCGCGCGTTCGAGCACGCCCGCCGAGCCGGTTCTCCGCGCTGGGACCGGGAGCTTCCGGCGTGGAAGGGAACAGCCCTCTTCCACGGACCGACGCCGGTCGCCGACGTCCTCCGCTGGTACGAAGAGCAAGAGTCGCAGCATCCTGTCGCCCTCACGTCTCAGGCGACGCTCGAGGCGATGCGCGGCAACTTCGACCAGGCATGTTCGCTGACGGACGCCGCAGAAGCAGCGGCGGAGGAATTCGGGCAGATGCTCTCGCTCGCCACGATCGGAATGGCAGTCGGGGAGATCGAGATGCTGGCCGGCAACCCCTCCGCCGCCGAAGCAGCCGTCCGGCGGAGCTGTGAGCTGCTCGAGGAGCTCGGCGAGGAAGGCTACCGCTCGAACGCCGCCGGCCAGCTGGCCGCGTCGCTCTACGCCCTCGGCCGTCTCGAGGAGGCGGACGACTGGGCGCGTACGGCCGAGGCGTTGAGCACGGGCGACGACATCACCTCGCAGGTGCTTTGGCGGCAGGTGCGCGCGCGTCTGCTCGCGCACGGCGGGGACGCAGCCGAGGCGGAGCGGCTCGCGCTGGAGGCAGTCTCGCTCGCCGAAGAGACGGACATGCTCAACTGGCACGCCAACGCGCTCGCCGACCTGGGTGAGGTCTACCTCCTCTTGGGACGTGCCGAGGAAGCCCGTGACCGGCTCGAGCGGGCGCTCGAGCTGTACGAGCAGAAGGGAAATCTCGTCGCGGCCGAGAAGGCCCGTAATACGCTGGCACAAGCGGTGTTAGCATCGAACCCTGCGGCGACCTGAAGGGAGGCCACATGGCCGAGGGACAGAGCAACATCGACAGGCTGCAGGACGCGGGCCTGGCGATCAAGGTTCCACTTCCGGAGCATTACGAAGAGGTTCTCGAGGGGTTGGGACGCGACGACATGGATCTCCTCGTCAGGACCGGCGAGCTCCTGGTCAGGCTCCAGAGGGACCTCGAGCAATCCGGCCTGGCCGAGACGGACAACTATTCGGCGTACATCCTCATGCCCCCCTTCTAGCCTGCCGGACGATCGGCTGACCACGAGCGAGCGACTGCGGCTCCGGCTGGAGCTCGCTCTTCCGGCTCTGGCGCTTCCAGGGCGGATACTGCTGGCGCACCCACATGCCGGAGAGCTCTTCCCCAAGTTCCTGACGACGTCCTACTACATCAGCAGCGCCATGGTGCCGCTGATGGAGACGGCTCTCGGGCGCGCACGAGAGCTCGCCGATCCCGTGGCCGACGGCCTCGCCGCCTACCTCGAACGGCATATCCCCGAAGAGCAGCACAGCGACGAGCCCGGGGGCGCGGTCCTCGACGACCTCGAGGCGCTCGGCGTGGACGCCGCCGAGGTACGCGCTGAGCTTCCACCGCCGAAGATCGCAGCCTTCCTCGGCGCGCAGTACTACTGGATTTTCCACTACCACCCGGTGGCGATCCTCGGCTTCCTCGAGCTCGAGGCGCACCAGGCGCAGCCTGCGACGCTCGAGCGGTTGATCGAGCACACAGGCCTTCCGCGCGCCGGGTTCGGGCAGCTCCTGTTGCACTCGAAGCTGGACGTCGCGCACGCGCGCGAGCTGCACCGCGTGCTCGACTCGCTGCCGCTCGAGCCGTGGCACGAGCGACTGATCACGACGAGCGCGCTACAGACGATCGCGTCCCTGGTCGAGACGTTGCTCGACGTCGTCGGCGACAACGCCGCGGACGCTCTCCCGGCCGGCGCGGCGCCCGCCACCTAATCTAGGGGCTCGGCGTGCTGCGGTACGTGATCAGGCGGGTCCTGTGGGCGGGCGTGCTCTTCATCGGGGTGACGATGGTCACGTTCGTGCTGTTCTTCGTCGCGCCGCATGCGCCCGAGCGGGCCGTGTGCGGGGGCATCCAGGCCAAGCCCGAATGCATGAAGAACGCGATCAGGCGGATGGGGCTCGACAAGCCGGTCCCCTATCAGTACGGGCTCTTCATGAAGCGAATCGTGGTCGAACGCTCGCTCGGGACCTCCTACATCGACCGGCAGTCGGTGAATCACGTCGTCGGCCGGGCGGCGCCGGTGACGGCCTCGCTCGTGTTCGGCGGAGTCGTCCTCTGGCTCGTGCTCGGGCTCCTGGTCGGCGTCGTGTCGGCGCGTCACCCGCGGTCGCTCCTCGACCGGTCGTCCATGGTGCTCGTGCTGATCGGGATCTCGGCGCACCCGGTCTGGGTCGGGCTGGTCTTCTCCTACGTCTTCGGCTTCAGGCTGCGCGACTTCCCGATCCATACGCCGATCGCGGGCTACGCGGACTTCTTCAATCCCGCGCCCGGCGCCGACGGCGGAGCCGTGCAATGGCTCTACCACCTGATCCTTCCCTGGATCACGTTCGCGCTCCTGTTCGCGGCGCTCTACGCGCGGATGATCAGGGCGAACATCCTCGAAACGCAAGAGGAGGACTTCGTCCGCACCGCGCGGGCAAAGGGTGCTTCGGAGAGCCGCGTGCTGCGCTCGCACGTGCTCCGAAACGCGCTCTTGCCGGTCGCGACGATGCTCAGCATGGACATCGGCGTCGCCCTCGGCGGCGCGGTCTTCACGGAGACGATCTACAGCCTGCCGGGCCTCGGCCGCACCTCGATCCAGGCGGTCGGCATCAACGACCTGCCCGTCCTCCAGGGGGTGATCGTGGCCGCGACCTTCTTCATCGTCGTCTTCAACCTGTTGATGGACATCCTGTACGCCTGGGTCGATCCGAGGATTCGGCTCACCTGAACAGCGGTAGGTGGCCGAGAGTGAGGATCTCCTCGCGCAGGTCGTCGCCCTCGGTGAACACGGCTGCTTCGGCGACGACGTTTCCCCCGGCCTCCGCCATCAGCCGGCGCATGGCCTCGACGGTGCTGCCGGTGCTGATGACATCGTCGACGAGCACCACCTTGCGATCGGCGACGAGCACCTTGTCCTTCTCGTCGAGGTAGAGCGTCTGGGGCGCGCCGGTGGTGATCGAGTGCGTCTCGTCGGACAGCGTCTCCCCCATGTACGGCTTGTAGGCCTTGCGCAGCACGACCCACGGCCTCTCGAGCAACCGCGCCAGCTCGTACACGAGCGGCACGCTCTTCGTCTCCGCGGTGACGAGCACGTCGGGATCGAGGCCGCGGAGCTTGGCGGCGAGCCCGGCGGCCGCGGCCTCGACGACCTCCGTATCTCCGAGCAGGTTGAAGACGGCGATACGCACCCCGGGGGCGACCTCGAACAGCGGCAGCTCACGGCGGAGGCCGTTGATCTCGACGGTGTGGTGTTCGCGGTCAGCCAAGTGCCGGGGGAGGGACTCGAACCCTCATGCGGGCTATGCCCACACCTGATTTTAAGTCAGGCGCGTATGTCCAGTTTCGCCACCCCGGCCGGGCAAGAATAGCCCTCGCGCAGCGCTCTACAGGTCTCCGAAGGCGTACTTCGAGGGGATCTGGTCCGGGCGCTTGCCGATCACGATCGCGATTTCCTGGTGCGCCTTGAGGACGAGGTCGGCCGGATTGCCGGGCTCGTTCAGGCCGTTGACGTACAGCCGCCACGGCTTCTCCGGCTTGCAGTAGCCGCCGACGCAGTCCGGCGTCAGCCGGACGCCCCAGACGCCGAAGAACTCGCCGAGCGTGAACGGGCGCTTCGTCGGCGACTCCACGTGCATGATCCCGGTCGTATCGTGGGTGTGGAGCTCGGTCAAGAACTGGCCGTCGAAGATCCCGATGCCCTGCGGGACGGTCTCGTGCTTGCCGTCGACGAAGATGTCGAGATGCTGGTGGATGTGGACGACCGCTCCCTCCGCGCCGAGCTGGCTCAGGCCGAGCGGCTTGAGCCGGTCGGGGAGGTGATCGAGCCCTGCGTTCCAGGGGGCGGGGCCGGTCTGCACGCCGATCAGGTCGCCCGTGTTGGGCGTGGTCGGCGTGGAGCTCTTGTCCTTCTTGCCGGTCAGGGCGAACGCGAGGACGACGGCCGCGACCGCCACGATCCCGGACGCAGCGAATGCGCCTTGGATCCAGAGCTTGCGGCGCTGCTCGGGGGCGAGCGTGCGACGCGGGTCTGTCCGCCGCTGGGGCGCCTGGACCTTCCTCGGAGGGGCGGGAGTGCGGGGCTTCTTGGCCAACTGGCGCGGGCGATGCTAGCAGCCCCCTTGACAGGCACAGGCCGGGGGCTTAGGTTCTCCCCGTCAGATCCGGAGGGCCGAAAGGTTGTCCGGATCTGGCTTTTTTTGCGGCCATCTCAGATACTGACGGCTACACGAAGCAAGGAGGCTGCAATGGGTTGGCTCGACAAGTTGCTGGGCCGCGGCAAGAAGACCGCGGGCGACATGACCGGCGACAGCTCGATGAAGCGCGAGGGCATGCACCAGGAGCAGGAGGCCATGGCCTCGGAGCGCGCTCAGAGCGCGGAGCAGATGGCGCAGGAAGAGCGCGAGCGCGCCGCCGAGCACCACACGCAGCGCGAGAACCAGTAAGGCTCTTTCGATCTGCTGCTCGAGGGCGGCGCGAGCCGCCCTCGAGCGTTGTCGTCCGACGCCCCGTCTACGGTTCGTCGGCTCATGACCGCCCTCTTGATCCTTCTGGTCGTCGTGGCCGGCGGCGCCGCGCTTGCCGCCTGGCTTCCGCGTGTCCTCGACCGCGTGCTGACGGTACGAAACTCGGAGATGGACGGCCGGCTGCAGGCGATGAACGAGATCGTCGACCGGCGCCTCGGCGAGCTCGACACAAAGGTCGACCGGCGGCTCGAGGACGCGGGCAAACAGGCGAACGCGCTCTACAAGCAGCTCGGCGCCGTCGGACAGGCCACGGCGCAGCTCGCGGAGCATGCGAAAGGGCTCGGCGAGCTCCAGCAGATCCTGCGCCCGCCGAAGGCACGCGGCGGCTTCGGCGAGCTGCTGCTGGGGCAGCTCCTCGCAGACCGGTTGCCGCCGACTGCGTACTCGCTCCAGTACGGCTTCGCGGGAGGCGAGCGCGTCGACGCGGTGATCAAGGTCGACCGCCTGGTTCCGATCGATTCGAAGTTCCCGCTCGACAACTTCGAGCGGATGCTCGCGGCCGACAACGACATCGAGCGCCAGCAGTTCGAGAAGCTGTTCGGGCGCGACGTGAAGGGCCACGTCGATGCGATCGCGTCGAAATACATCCGGCCGGACGAGGGCACCTACGACTTCGCCTTCATGTACCTGCCGTCGGAGGCGATCTACTACGAGCTCGCCTGCGGCAAGACGGGTGCGCTGCTCGAGTACGCCCACACCAAGCGCGTGCTCCCGGTCTCGCCGACGACGCTGACCGCCTACCTACAGGTGATCGTGCTCGGGCTCAAAGGCCTCCAGATCGAGCAGCACGCGCAGGAGGTCATGGCGTACTGCGCACAGCTACAGAAGGAGTTCGGGAAGTTCAAGGAGGACTTCGACCTCGTCGGCACGCACCTCGACCGGGCGCAGAAGAAGTTCTTCGAGTCCGAGAAGCACCTCGGCAAGTTCGAGTCGAAGCTCGAGCAGGCCGCGGAGGCGCCGGCGGAGCTGACCGCGCCGGCCGAGGCGCACGAGCTCCCGCGCGCCGTCGACGCGGCTTAGGCGTTCGGGCTACTACTAGGAGGGCTTGACGAAATACCGTCTGTGCCGAGCGCCATTCCGTCAAACCCTCCTAAACGCCTGCGGGCTGCTGGTCTTTGAGGTAGCGGATCAGGCCGCCGGCGACGACGATCTCGCGCTCGCGCGGGAGCAGGTCGTGCGTGAGCGTGATCGCCCCGACAGCCTCGATCTCCACCGGCAGCTCGTCATCGCCTTCAGCGATCGAGTGCAGGCGCCCGATCGTCCACGTCTGCCCGAGCTCGGCCTTCTCATGGTCGGCCTCGTCCTCGAAGAGAAGCGGCACGATCCCCTGCGCGATCAGGTTGCGCCGGTGGATCCGCGCGAAGCTCTTCGCGATCACCGCGCGCACCCCGAGCTGGGCCGGCGCGAGCGCGGCGTGCTCGCGGCTCGAGCCCTGTCCGTAGTTGTGCCCGGCGACGATGAAGCCTCCGCCCCACTCGTGCGCGCGCCTCGGGAACTCCTTGTCGCGGTGCTGGAACGTGAACTCGGCGATCGCCGGGATGTTCGATCGGTAGGCCATCACGGTCGCTCCGTCGGGCGAGAGGTCGCCGGTCGAGATGTCGTCCGGCGCGACGATCAGCACGCGCATCCGCAGCGCGTCCGGTAGCGGCTTCTGCTCGGGCGGCGGCTTGATGTTCGGGCCGCGTGGAATCTGGATCGACGCCGCCTCGTCGGCAGGAGCCGGCGCGAGGATGTGCCGGCTGACCACCTCGGGACGAGCGGGCGGTCGCTCCGGGAGCTCCGGCGGAGGCAGCTCTCGCGGGTCCGAGATCACGCCGGTCAGCATCGACGCGGCCGCGACCGCGGGCGAGCAGAGGAAGACCTGGTCGTCGGCCGTGCCGCTGCGGCCGGGGAAGTTGCGGTTGAAGGTCCGGAGCGAGTTCGAGCCCGACGGCGGCGCCTGGCCCATCCCGACGCACGGCCCGCACGCGGGCTCGAGCATGCGCACTCCGGCCATCAGCAGGTCGACGTACGTTCCCGAGCGCGTGATCTGGTCGAGGATCTGGCGCGAGCCGGGCGTGGCGGTCGCCGAGACGAGCCGCTCGGAGATCTGCCGGCCGCGCAGGACCGCGCCGCAGAGCGCGAGGTCGGCGTAGGAGGAGTTGACCGACGAACCGATGCAGACCTGGGAGAGCTCGGTGCCGGCGACCTCCTCGACCGGAACGACGTTGCCCGGCGACGACGGCCTGGCGACGAGCGGGACGAGCCCGGCCAGGTCGATGTGCTCCTCCTCGTCGAAATCGCCCGTGTCGCCGGTCTCGAGCGCGACGAAGTCGTCCTCGCGCTCCTGCTCGGCGAGCCAGGTGCGCGTCTCCGCGTCGGCCGGGAAGATCGCACCGGTGGCCCCGAGCTCCGCGATCATGTTCGCGATCGTGCCGCGCTCGGTGTAGCTCAGGGTCGAGACGCCGGGCCCCGTGAACTCGAAGATCGCGCCGCGGCCGCCCCGGACGGTCCTGCGGCGGAGGAGCTCGAGGATCACGTCCTTCGCCTGGATCCAGGGCCTCTGCAGCTCGTTCTCGAGAAAGACGCCGACGATCTTCGGGCACGGCAGCTCGAACGCATGGCCCGCCATGCAGACGGCGACGTCGAGCCCGCCTGCGCCGATCGCGATCATCCCGCAGGAGCCGGACTGGGTCGTGTGGCTGTCCGCGCCGATCAGCGTCTTGCCGGGGACTGCGAAGCGCTCGCAGTGGACGTAGTGGCAGATGCCGTTGCCGGGCCGCGAGAACCAGAGGCCGTAGCGCGCCGACATCGCCTGCAGGAAGCGGTGGTCGTCGGGGTTCTTGAAGTCGATCTGGAGGATGTTGTGGTCGACGTAGACGACCGCCGTCTCGACCTGGACGCGGTCGACCTCGAACAGCTCGAACTGCATGCAGGCCATCGTCCCGGTCGCGTCCTGGGCCAGCGTCTGGTCGACGCGAAGGGCGATCTCCCGCCCGGGGACGAGCTCGCCGCGCTCGAGGTGCTCTTCGAGGATCGTGCGCGCGAGCGAAGCCATCGCCGGGAGTATTCCTGACGGACCGAGCCGCCCCGAGCGGCCGTGCCCGAGGGACTGTCCCTCCGCCGTCCCGAAGGGTCAGTAGCGCAGAATCGCGCCGAGGCCCTCGACGGGCTCGAGATCGCGGCGCTCGCCCAGCGCCCAGACCGTCCCGCCGTGAGCCAGCGTCTGGTGCACGGCAAGGTCGAGGCCGTGCTTGCTCTCCTCCATCGCGGTCCCGTCCAGCGGGCACTCTCCGGCCTCGGCGGCGAGACGCCCGCACGAGGGGCACTGCCAGGCCGGACGATCCGCTCCGTCCTGGAAGAGCAGCAGCTCGACGCGCCCGTCCGAGGCCGCCTCGAGCGTCTGCTGCCAGCCGGCGGCGGCTCGCCCGTCTCGGCCGGCCTCCTCCTGCCACCGCTCTGCCACGGCGGCCTCCTGCTCGGAGCGCCAGCGCTCGAGGACGGGCTTGACCGCCCGCAGCAGCTCGGTCGGGCTCGAGTGGGCATCGGCGGTCGTCCAGCCGACGACGGCGCCGCGAGCTTCGTTCGAGAGCTCCTCCTCGAGCTCGGGTCGCGTCTCTTCCGAGCAGACGACCACGACCCCCGGCTCGCGCTGGCGGCGCACGTGCCTGTCGACGAGCCCCGCAACGTCGCGTAGGTGGTCCTGGACGAGCTTCTCGATGTGCCGCTGGAAGCGTGCCTGCGACCAGCCGCCCTGGTCGTGCCGGCCGGGCTGCTCGTCGAAGCGCTCCTGGAGCTCTTCGAGCCGGCCGTCCCGCAGCCGGTAGAGATCTCCGCGCTCGCGCCCGACGAAGGCGACCAGCATCCCGTCCCCCCGGCGGACGAGGGTCACGAGCGGCGCGAGGTGGAACGTGCGCCCGACCTGGACGAGATCCGGGACGCGGTCGGCCAGCGGCAGAGGTCGCCAGAAGCCGCCGGGCCCGGAGCAGAAGACCGCATGACCGTGAGAGCCCTCCCGGCTGAACTCCTCGTCGAAGTACCTGCGCAGCCGCTCGAGGTCGGCGTGGAGCGCCTCCTTCTCAGTGTGCGTGAGGTCGGCGCGGGTCGAAGCCGGCGATCTCTCGACCTCGTCGAGGAGCGCGTTGACGCGTGTGTCGACCGCCCCGGCCGTCGGCGAGACGCTCGGGTCGAGATCGAGGTAGAGGCTGATCGCGCAGCCCTCGTCCGCGCGGAAACCCGCCAGTTCGCGCAAGCCCTCCCAGGTCACGGTCTCTGCCATCTACCTCGCCTCCCGTTGCCGGAACGCGGCGATTCTAAGCGCGCGTCCGCGGGAGCGGTGACGCTTCCGCCAGGGCCGTCTCCGCCGCCGGGCCCCGCCGGGCCGTGGGTGCCCGCGCCGGCACGAGCAGGGCGACCGCGAAGCCGACGAGCAGCGCCCCGGCCGAGGCCGCGAAGGCGATCGTGAACCCGCGCTCCGTCGCCGCACCGTTCACGAGCGTCGCCGTGACGATGCCGGCCGCGACCTGGCTTCCGATCGCCCCGCCGATCGTGCGTACGATCGTGTTCATCCCCGTCGCGACGCCCGTCTGCTCCGCCGGGACCGCCTCCACGGTGAGGTTCGCCATCGCCGCGAAGGCGAAGCCGATGCCGATGCCCATCATCAGCATCGCGACGTAGATCTCCCAGCTCGAGCCGTGCGCGAACGCGAGGACGAAGAACCCGGCGGCCGAGATCAGCGACCCGAGCTGGAGCGGCAGCTTCGAGCCGACGGTCGTGGACAAACGGCCGGAGATCGGCCCGGCGAGCAGCATTCCGGCAGTCGCCGGAACCATGTAGATGCCGGCCTGCGTGACGGACGCGCCGAAGCCGAATCCGTTCGTCTTCGGGAGCTCGACGAACTCCGGCACGAGCACGAAGGACGAGAACATCCCGAAGCCGAACACGAGCGCCGCGAGGTTCGGCGTCCAGACGGCGCGGCGGCGCATCATGGTCATGTCCACCAGCGGCAGGGCCGTTCGCGACTCGAACGACGCCCAGAACGCGGCAAGCGCTGCGGCCAGCGCGAACAGGCCCAGCGACCGCGCCGACGTCCAGCCCCAGCTCGCCCCCTGGCTCAACGGCAGCAGCAGCGCCACGAGCCACGCGGCGAGCAAGAGCGCGCCCACGGTGTCGATCCGGCCGGGCGAGCGCACCGGCGACTCCGGTACGAACCAGATCGTCCCCACGGTTGCCGCCGCCACGACCACAAGCGGGAACCAGAAGAGCCAGTGGTAGGAGAGATGCTGGACGATGGGTCCCGCGAGAACGATCCCGAGGCCGCCGCCGATGCCCATGATCGCCGAGATGAGCGCGATCCCGTGCGCAATCCGCTCGCGCGGGAACTCGTCGCGGATGATCGCGAACGAGAGCGGGAAGATCGCACCGCCTGCGCCCTGGATCACCCGGGCGACGATCATGACTCCGATCGAGGTCGCGAGCCCCGCCAGCGCCGTGCCTACGCAGAGGACGACAAGCATCACGACCAACGTGCGCTTCTTGCCGAACATGTCCCCGAGCCGCCCGGCGATCGGCGTGACCACGGACGCGCTGAGCAGGTACGCGCTGAGGATCCACGCCGCCCCGGAGGTGGTCGTGTTCAGGTCGTGCTGAATCGTAAGCAGCGCCGGCGCGACCAACGACTGCAAAAGCGCGTACGAGGTCGCCGCCAGCGCGAGCAGCGCGAACGTGACGTTGTAGTGCTGCCGTTCGACCTCGACCTTGCTCACATGACCGCAGTGTTCCCGAATTTCCCTTGACGCGGGCGTCCGGTCCTCTTAGCGTCCTGCGCCATGAAGCGAAGCGTCGTCTGCATCTCGCACGCGACCGGCGCCGGCGGGAACGAGGTCGGCCGTCTCGTTGCCGAGCGGCTTGGCTTCCGTTATGTGGACGAGGACCTCGTGTCGCAGGCCGCGCAGCGGGCGGGCGTCGACGCTTCGGAGATCGCCGACGAGGAGCGGCGGAAGTCGTGGCTCACACGAGTGCTGGACGAGCTCGCGGTCGGCGGCGGCGAGGCCTGGGGCATGGGCTTCGGTCCGTACAGTGCCGTCGAGACGACGACGACGAGCGACGAGCTGCGCGGGTACATCCAGGAGGCGATCGAGGAGACCGCAGGCCACGGGAGCGCGGTGATCGTCGCGCACGCGGCGTCTCATGCGCTCGCCGCTCGCCTGGACGTTCTCCGCGTGCTCGTGACCGCATCGCCGGCAACTCGGGCGGACCGGCTGGCCGAGGCCGAGGGTGTCGACGAATCGCAGGCGACGCGGGCGATCAAGGATGCGGACGCCGGCCGCGCCGACTACCTGAGACGCTTCCATGGCGCCGGCGAGGAGCTGCCGACGCAGTACGACCTCGTCCTCAACACCGACCGGCTCTCCCCGGAACAGGCGGCGGCACTGATCTCCGAAGCCGCCTCGAGCTAGACGACGGAGACCGTTTTCACGATCGGGCACGGGACCCGGCCGGTCGCGGAGCTGATCGCCTGTCTCGCCGAGGCCGGTGTCCGAACGCTCGTCGACGTCCGGCGCTTCCCCGGCTCGCGACGGAACCCGCAGTTCGGGAGGCCCGGCTGGCGGCGTCACTCGAGGAGGCGGGGATCGCCTACCGGCACGCCGAGGAGCTCGGCGGGCGGCGCAGCGGCGAGCCCGGCGAGGAGCGGTTCGGCTGCATCCGCGTCGGCGCCTTCCGCAGCTACGCGGCCCGGATGGGCTCAGACGGCTGGCAGCAGGCGCTGGCCGAGGCACTGGCCGAGCCTGCGCCGTGCTTCATGTGCGCCGAGACGCTCTGGACGCGCTGCCACCGGCGCCTGATCGCGGAACTGCTCGCGGCGCGCGGGCACCAGGTCGTCCATCTGCTCGCGCCCGGCCGGCGCGAGCCGCACCGTCCGTGGGACGAGGCAGAGTGTCGCGACGGGAAGCTCTACCTCTGCGGGCAAGAAGTGGCCTAGGAAGTTTCGACCGGTGCCACTCGTTTAATACTTCAGGAGGGACATGAACGACACCAGAGATCTGATCATCATCGGCGGCGGCCCCGCCGGCTACACGGCGGCGCTGTACAGCGGCCCGCGCAAACCTGGAGCCACTCGTGATCGAGGGCTTCCAGTGGGGCGGCCAGCTGATGATCACGAGCGACGTCGAGAACTACCCCGGCTACGTCGACGGCATGCTCGGGCCGCAGATGATGCAGGAGTTCCGCCACCAGGCCGAGCGCTTCGGGGCCGAGTTCGTCACCGACGACGTCACCCGGGTCGACTTCTCCGAGCAGCCGTTGCGGGTCTGGGTCGGCGACGAGGAGCACCGGCGCGAGGCCGTGATCGTCGCCACCGGCGCGAGCGCCCGACAGCTCGGGCTCGAGTCCGAGCGGGCGCTCCAGGGCGAGGGAGTCTCCTACTGCGCGGTCTGCGACGGCGCCTTCTTCCGCGAGAAGGAGGTCGTGGTCGTCGGCGGCGGCGACTCGGCGATGGAGGAGGCGACCTTCCTGGCCAAGTTCGCCACCAAGGTCAAGCTGGTCCACCGCCGCGACGAGTTCCGCGCGTCGCAGATCATGATCGACCGCGCCCGCGCGAACGAGAAGATCGAGTTCGTCACGCCCGTGGTGGTCGAGGAGGTGATCGCAGCGAGGACGGCAAGACGCGCGCCGTCCGGCTCCGCGACACGTCGACACCGACGAGACGCGCGAGCATTCAGGCCCAAGCGGCCTGTTCGTCGCGATCGGCCACGACCCGAACACGGCGCTCTTCCTCGACCAGCTCGACCACGACGAGGCCGGGCTACCTCGTGACGAAGCCGGGAACGACGGAGACCAACGTCGCCGGGGTCTTCGCCGCCGGCGACGTCGCAGGACCACACCTACCGGCAGGCGGTCACCGCCGCCGGCGCGGGCTGCATGGCCGCCCTCGACGCCGAGCGCTGGCTGGCCGCGCGCGAGGGCCACCGAGCAGGCGGCGCTCGCCGCGCCCCGCGAGGCTAGTTCCAGCCGAGCGCGGGGTAGCGTTGGCCGCTGATGGCCGCGGGTGCCGCTGGATCGACCTGCTCGACCCGAGCCGCGGAGGAGCTGCACGCGACAGCTCCCGCGCGATCCACGAGCGCGCGCTCGAGCAGCTGCTCCGGCCCGCGCGGCACGATGACGAGCCGAGGCCGAAACTCGAAGGCCAGGGCCACTACGTCTTCGGCGTCCTCCTCGTCCCGGTGCATCGACGCCGCCGAGGAGGACCGGTCTTCTACCAGGAGGTCGACCTGGTGATCACCCGCGACGCGATCGTGACCGTCCGGAAGACACCCGAGCGCGGCTTGCCGTCCGGGACCCAGGACGGCCGAGGCTTCGCGAAGAAAAGGAGGAGAGCGTGGCGAGGTCGTCTACCACCTGATCGACGACGTCGCCGAGCACTTCCTCGATCTCGTCGACGCGCTCAACGACGAGATCGACGCGCTCGAGGACAAGGTCGAGGTCTGGTACGTCGGAGAAGATCCGCCGGCTGTCCGACGCTGCGCCACGACATGCTCCACATCCGCCGTACGCTCGCCCCGACGCGGGACGCGATCCGGCGAGGTGATCGACAACCGCATCGAGTCGGCAGGCGAGGAGATCTTGCCCGCGAGATCGAGCTCGACTTCGCCAACGTCTACGACAAGCTGCTGCGTGCGATGGACGACCTCGAGCCTCTCGCGCGACCTCCTCTCGAGCGCGCGCGACTACCACCAGGCGAAGATCGCGAACGAGCAGAACGAGGTGATGAAGCGGCTGACGGTGATCGCGTCGGTGCTGCTCGTCCCCACGTTCATCGTCGGTCTGTACGGCCAGAACTTCCGCCACATCCCCGAGCTGGGCTGGGGCTTGGGCTACTGGTGGAGCTGGGGCTGGATCGTGCTCACCACGGCGCTCCAGCTCGCCTTCTTCCGCTGGCTCGGCTGGATCGGCGGCGAGCCGCTGGGCCGGCCGCGCCTGCCGCCGCTCGGGCGGCTCGACCCGCGCACGCTTGCGGGCAGGCGCCGGGGTTGAGGCTACATTTGGACGCGTGCCGTACTTCATCTGCCCGAACTGCAAGGAGCGCTCGATCGACCACGACCGGGTCGAGGGGCTGACCCGGCAGGCCGTCGCCTGCCACCACTGCGGCTTCGGGTTCCTGTTCGAGCTCCTGGAGGACTACTACCCGGCGCCGAGCACCGGCTTCGTGGTCTGCGACCGGCAGTCCCGCGTGCTCGCGGCCGGGCGAGCCGTCTTCGAGCTCTCCGGCTTCCGGGAGCGGGAGCTGATGGGGCGGGACGTGGTCGAGGCGCTCGGGCTCTCGGGCTTCGACGGGGAAAACCCGGCGCAGGTCGCGCTCGAATGGGGCGTGCGCAGGATGGGACAGAAGCTCGAGATCCGCACGCGGGCCGGGCACACGAAGCCGGTGACCGCCGACTTCTTCCCGGCCTACGACGAGGACGGCGGGCTGCTGGTCGCGATCACGCCGCGGTAGACGCGGCGAGCTGTCCTTCGACCCACGCCTGGAGCTCCTCGAGCGCGTCGAGGGCCGCTTCCAGCTCACGCAGCTCGGCGCGGGTGGCCCGCTCGTCGAGCCCGCCCAGGAGGCCGAGAGCCTGCAGGCGCTCGATCGCGCTCTCGCTCAGCTCCGCGCGAGCCTGCTTCTCGATCGCGGCGCGCCGGAGGCGAGACCGCGCGCGCTCCGCGCGTGCCGCAAGGCTCGCCGCCTCGCCGGCGAGCGCGTCCGCGTAGATCGCGAGCTCGACGGAGCGCACGACACACAGGCTAGGCGCGGCGGCGTGACGTGACTGTGCCGACTTCGACACGACTTGCCGGACAGAGGTCGTTCAGGACGCAGATCTCGCAGCGCGGCCTGCGGGCGAGGCAGACACGACGGCCGTGCCAGATTAGGAGGTGCGGGAACCGGTTCCAGTCGCGGCGCGGGACGAGCCGCATCAGGTCGCGCTCGATCTTGACGGGGTCATCCTGCCTCGTCAGGCCGAGCCGCTGCGAGAGCCGGCGGACATGGGTGTCGACGACAACTCCCTCGGCCTGGCCGCGCTCGGCGACGACGACGTTCGCGGTCTTGCGCGCAACCCCCTTCAGCCGGAGCAACTCGTCCATACGCGGCGGGAACCTGCCCGTCGAACTCCTCGACCAGGATCTGCATCGTCGCCCGGATCGCCTTCGCCTTCTGGCGGAAGAACCCGGTCGCGCGGATGTCGTTCTCGAGCTCCTCGAGCGGGACCGCGAGGTAGTCCTCGGGGCGGCGGTACTTCTCGAACAGCCGCTCGGTGACGCGGTTGACGTTCACGTCGGTCGTCTGCGCCGAGAGCATCACCGAGACGAGCAGCTCGAGATCGCTGCGAAAGCGAAGCGCGATCGTCGCGTCCGGATGCGCCGCGGCCAGCCGCTCGATGATCGGCCGGATCCGCTCGCGCTTCGGCCCACCCGCCGCCTCGCCTCGGCGACGTAGCTGCGCGCCATCAGCCCGCGTTGCGGAGCCGCGGCCCGGCGCAGACGAGGTCGAGCGCGGGGCACTCGGCGCAGGTGAACTCGCTCGGCGGCGGGCGGAACTCGCCTGCGTTGATCTCGGCAATCGCCGCCGTGAGCTCTGCTTCGAGCGCCGGGGCCTCCTCCGCCTTGTAACAGGCCGCCACTGGGTCGTTCGGGCGCTCGAGGAACTGGTAGACGACCTCGACCTCCTCGACTCCGCAGCGGAAGCAGGCGAGGGCGTAGACCAGGCGCTGGAGGCGGTAGTCGTGCTCGACGACCTCTGCTGGGCTCTGCTCCTCGAGGCGATTCGTCTTGTAGTCGGCGACGAGCGCGCGCGAGCCGTCGAGCCAGAGCACGTCGAGGCGGCCGTGCAGGAGGACGCCGTCGTGCTCGAACGCGAAGGGCGCTCGGGTGCGGCGCCCTCGAGCGAGGCGATCCGGGAGGCCAGGTCGGACGAGCAGTACGAGGCGACGAGGCCGCGGATCCGCTCGAGCTCCTCGTCGGTGACGGCCGGGTAGCGGGCCCGCACGAGCTCGGGCAGCGCCTCGGGCACGTCCGGCGCGCGCAGGTCGACGCGCTCCAGCAGCGCGTGCACGGCGTCGCCGATCTCGGTCGCGGCGAGCCCTTCGCGCCCCGGCACTGGTCCGGAGGCCTCACGTGGCCGCAGGCCGATCACGCGTTCGGCGAAGTAGCGGTAGGAGCATTGCGAGAAGAGCGAGAGCGCCGAGTAGGAGAGCCGTCGAACCTGGTGCAGCGGCGGCTCGGGGATCTCCGCGAACGGCGCCAGCTCCGGCGCCTCCACCGCCGAGTCGCCGTTCGTCGAGACCGAGAACAGCTCGAGCTGCTCCTCCGGCGCCGGCTCGGGCTCCACGACCGGTTCTTCCGCGTAGCGGTCGACCCGCAGCAGGAGCCGGGCGCCGTTCCGCTCGATCTCCTGAACCGCGCCCTCCCCCAGCTCGCGCGCCTCCAGCCGGTCGAGCACCCAGCCGATCGGAGTGGCCGCGTCCGCTCCGCCCCGCCGATCGCGCCGGAGACGATCAGGCGGTCGATTGCACGGGTCATGGCAACGTAGTAGAGGCGCCGGCGCTCGGCCTCCTCCGCGTCGCGCTCCGCCGCCTTCACGCTCTCGTACTCGGCGGTCGAGAGGCGCCGGCCGCTCGCCGGGTCGGCGACCCGGAAGCCGAGCCGGCCGTCGGGCAGGCAGAGGATCTCGTCGGCGTCCGGGCGGCCGCGATCGCGCCCGGCGTCGGCGACGACCACGACCTTGAACTCGAGCCCCTTGGCCGAGTGGATCGTCAGGAGGCGGATCACGTCGGTCCCCTCCTCCTCCGCGGCGGCCTCGAGCTCGGAGGCTCCGACAGCGTCCTGCTCAGCCACGAAGCGGACGAATCCCTCCACGTCCGGGCCGCGCAGCTCCTCGTACGACCGGGCGAGGCGCCCGAGCTTGCGCAGGTTCGCGTAGCGGCGCCGGCCGTCCCACTGTGCCAGCACCGCGAGGTCGTAGTCGTGCTCGCAGACGATCTGCTCGCACAGGCGCTCGAGCGTCAGCGACGGGCCTGCCCCGCAAGCCGGTCGTAGCGTTGCTTGAACGCCTGGAAGAGGCGCGCGTCCCGCGAGGACGAGGCCCTCGGGCAGGCCCTTCTCCAGCCCCACGAAGAGCGGCCGCTTCGGCGCCGCCCGGCGCAGGAGCACGAGCGCGTCGTTCGAGACCCCGACGAGCGGCGAGGCGAGCACGGTCAAGAGCGCCTCGTCGTCGTAGCGGTTGTGGAGGAGCCGGAGGTACGCGAGCAGGTCGACGACCTGCTGCTGGTGGTAGTAGTCGCGCCCGGTCGCGCGGAACGTCGGCAGGCCGGCCGCCCGCAGCTCCTCCTCGTAGATCCGCGCGTCGGTGCCCGCCGCGAAGAGGAGCACGATCTCACCGGGCTCCGCCTCCCCCGCGTCCACGAGGTCGCGCACCCGCGCCGCGATGTGGCGGGCCTCGGCGTTCCGCCAATGCGTCCCTTTGCCCTTGTAGCTGTCCTTGTCGGTGACGAGCAGCTCGACCGCAGGCCCGAAGGCGGGGTCAGGGAAGCGCCCGGCCGCGTTCAGCGGCTGGAACGTCTCGCCGAAGTCGCGCGCGAAGAGGTGGTTGATGACGTCGAGCACCTCCGGTCGCGAGCGGTAGTTCTGCGTCAGCGCGAGCACGCCCCCGACCTGCTCGCGCCGTTCGCGGAAGACCTCCACGTCCGCGTGCCGGAAGCGGTAGATCGACTGGAATTCGTCACCGACGAAGAAAAGCTCCGCGTCCTCGCGCGCGAGCAGGTCGATCAGCTCGCACTGGAGGCGGTTCGTGTCCTGGAACTCGTCGACCATGATCGAGCGGAAGCGCCAGCTCTCGCGCTCGCGGATCTCGTCGTCTCCCCGAAGCAGCTCGCGCGCGAGGAGCTGGAGATCCTCGAAGTCGAGAGCCGACTCGCGGTCCTTCGCGGCGCGGTAACAGCGGTCGTAGGCCAGCAGAAGCTCCTGCAGCTGACCGCGGTCCCGCGCGGCCAGCGCCTCGAGCGCGGCTCGCTCGACTCCGCGTCGCGGCTCTTCCAGCGCCTCCCCGCGGGCGAGGTCGGAGAGGTCGAGCAGCGACTCCGGTCCCGGCGGGGATTCCAGGAAGGCCAGCAGCTCCGCCGCCCCCTGCTCGCCGGCAGCCCCGCGGAGCTGCTCGAGCCGCTCCTCGAGCCGCGGATCGTCCGGCGCCTCGAGCGCGAGCGGCAGGCCCGAGGAGCGCAGCGTCTCGTGCACGCCCGTCAGCATCCGGCGCAGCCGCCGGCCGCCGTAGGCCGCGAGCAGGCGCAGGCGGTCGCGATCGTCGCCGCAGAACTCCTCGAGCGCGGCGGCGAACGCCTCGCCGCGGAGCACGCGCCCCTGGCTGTCGTCGAGCACGCGGAAGCGAGGGTCGATCCCGGCCGCGAACGGATAGGCGCGCAGGAGCCGGTGGCAGAAGCCGTGGATCGTCGAGATCCAGGCGGCATCGAGCTCCCGGGCGAGATCGTGGCGGCCGAGCTCGCGCAAGCGCTGGCGGATGCGCCCGCGCAGCTCGCCTGCGGCGCGCTCGGTGTACGTGATCACGAGGATCGAGTCGACGTCGAGGCCGCGCTCGCACACCGCCCGGCAGAAGCGCTCGACGATCACGGTCGTCTTGCCGGTCCCTGCGCCGGCGGAGACGAAGACGACGCCGGGCTCCTCGATCGCCCGCGCCTGCTCCAGGTTGGGGGCCTGCTCGACGGTTACGTCGCTCACGACCGCCTCACCCGGCACATCGTCCAGCGGTCGCACCACGTGGGGCAGGGGAAGCCGCCCTTCGGGTCGTGGCGGACGTCGCCCGCGCGGATGCGCGCGACCACGCCGCGTGCGTGCTCCTGCGCCCGCTCGACCTGGTCCCAGAAGGTCTCCTCGTCGACGTAGTCGTTGCGGGAGTAGCCCGGCACCCCGTCGTCGCGGGCCTCGGCGCGCAGGATGCCCCGTGCCTGGCCCTCCCCGGCAAGCGCGCGGTAGACGCCGCCGAGCGGCTCGATCCCAACGAGGTCGCGCAGGACGAGCATGTAGAGCGGGATCTGCAGGTGGAGCTCGGTGTCGATCTTCCGCGCCGAGTGGGCGGTCTTCCCGGACTTGTAGTCGACCACGACGCCGCGGGCGCCGAACGGGTCGCGGTCGATCCGGTCGATCTTCCCGGAGACGCTGAAGCCGCCGAGCTCGAGGCCGCGCTGGAGCTCGGGCGCCGAGCGCTCGGAGCCGAACGAGACCTCGAACTTGTGCGGGACGAGCGGCGAGGGCGATTCCGCCTCGCGGCGGACGAGCTGCTCGAGGTCGCGGGCGAGGCTCTCCTCCAGCTCGCGCCGCTCGAGCCCGGGCAGGTCGAGCCGGACGTGGGCCTGCATCGCCTCGGCGAGGCACTCGCGCAGGAACTCCAGCGCGTCGTCGAGGTTCTCCGGTTGCGGGCGCTCGGCTCCCGTCCGCTTCGGGAGGCCGCGGAAGAAGCTGAAGAGCGCCTGGTGGGCGACGGTCCCGCGGAGGCGCGCGTCGGCCTCCGCGTCGATCGTGCGCGGAGAGATCAGGCGCTCGAAGAACCAGATCGACGAGCAGTCCGCGAAGCGCTCGAGGTCGGTGACCGAGAAGCTCGACTTCTGCCGGAGCTCCTCGAGGACGGCCGGGTGGGTGAGCCGGGTCGGCCGCTCGAACGCTCCGAGCGCCCGCTCGAGGCGGCGCTCCCAGCCGTTCGCCCGGGCAAGCGCGAGGGCAGGACGTTGCTCCGAGGAGGCGAGGGCGCCGAGAGCACGGACACGCTCGCGGGGGCTCGGGGCGGACTCGAGCGGCCACGTCAGCGCCGACAGGGGGCGGCGGCGCGTCCAGCGCTCGGCCTGCTCGGAATCGAACAGCGAGCGCGTCTCCTCCCAGAACGGGCTCGGCTCGCGTGGCGACCCGTCGTCGGTGGCGGCCTCGCGCACGAGGTAGAGCCGCCGAGTCGGCCGCGTGCACGCGGTGTAGAAGAGGTAGCGGTCGCGTGCGACGGGGTCGGTGCGGAGCAGGCGGCCCGAACGCGACGAACGCTCGAGCTCGGCCTTGCTCTCCTCGTCGAGGAACGGCGAGCCCGCCGTGCGGCGCGGGAACCGTCCCTGCTCGAGGCCGAGGACGAAGACGACCTCGAAGCGGCGGGTGCGAGCCCGCAGCAGGTCGAGCACGGCGACCCGGCCTGCTTCGCCTGCGCCGGCGAGCCGGACCGACGCGTGCTCGAGCAGCCCGACGACCTCCTCGCGCGTCGGCGCCCCGGCGAGCGCCCGCCAGCCGTCGAGCTCGGCGGCCAGCCGCCTGATCGTCTCGTGCGCGCGCAGGTCGAGCAGCGCCTGCGGCCCGGTCGGCGGCGAGCTCACTCCGTGCGCGGCCCGGATCATCGCTGCCGCGAGCTCTCCGACTGCCGTGGCCGGGTCGTCCGCCGCCCGCAGGGCGTCGAGCTGGGGGAGCGGCTGAGCCCTGAGCTTGCGCACCTCCTCCTCGACGCGCTCGGGCTCGTTGACGGCGCGGCCGCGGAGACGGCCTTCGAGGAAGTCCGCGTGCGAGCGCGGCAGTCCCGAGTACGGGGAGCGCAGGAAGGAGAACAGGTCGCGCCGGCCGCCGTCCAGCCACGCATAGCGCAGGAGGCTGAGGAGGGCCTGGCCGAACGGCGTCTGGCCGAGGCGGACCCGGCCTTCGAGAGCGTACGGGACGCCGAGCGTCGCGAACGCCGTGTCGAGCGCGGCCCGCCAGTGGTCGAGGGACGGGCAGACGACCGCGATCTGGTCGGCTCGAGTGCCCGCGCGGAGCAGTGTCAGGATCTCGTCGGCAAGGAGCTCGAGCGTGCCGCGCAGGCCTGCGCCCTCGAGGAAGCGCAGCGACCCGTCGAGCGCGGGAGCCTTGCCGCTCGAATCGCCGAAGAGGGCGCGCTCGAGCTGGGCGAGCACCGTGGAACGGGCGGCCGGGTCGGGCGGGAGCTCCTCGACCCGCTCCGCGAGCCCGGTCAGGTCCTCGGCCGTGCGGGAGAGCGACGAGAAGGCGTCGCGGCCCGGCTCGTAGGGAAGTGAGACGGTCACCTCGGACCGGCCGGCGAGCGCCTCCAGCAACGCCCATTCGGCTCCGGTCAGGTCCTCGAACCCGTAGGCGAAGACAGGCCGGCCGTCCCAGGCCCCGAGCTCGCCGCCGACCCGCTCCGCGGCGTAGCGGCGCTCGAGCTCGCGGTCCCAGAGGCCGAGGCGGTCGAGCTCGTCGCGGTAGGCCGCATACAGCTGCGCCAGCTCGCCCTCGAGCTCGGACGGCTCGAGCAGTGCCGACTCGAGCTCGGCCACGGTCGCGCCGAGCGCGTCGACGAAGCCGGCGAACCGCGCCGAGGTCGCGGTCGCCCTCGCCGCCACGCGCCGCAGGAGCAGCTTCCGCTGCGCCTCGGTGACGACCTGGCGGTGCGCGCCGTTGCCCTGCGCGATCGTGCGGAAGAGGTCGTCGAACGTCCCGATGAAGCCGCCGAGGAGCGCCCCGTGCGCGCGCAGCAGCTCGCGCTCGGCCCGGTCGACGTCCGGACGGTTCGGCACGATCAGGACAGGATCGGACTCGAGCGTGCCGAGATACCGCTCGAGCAGGAGCGCCACTTTGCCGGCATTGGCCGGGCCTGCGAGCAGGCTGAGACCCACCGACCCATCCTAGTCCTGCCGGCCGACGGTCCCTAGATGCGGAAGGGGCGGCTCTCGCCGCCCCCTAGGCTTAGAGCTCCTAACGCAATGAACAGCTGTGTCCCCCGGCCGCGCTGGGCGGCACGCTGCCGCGTCCTCGGTCGCGCCCATAGCAGCCAGCTATGGGCGCTCCCTGCGTCCTTGCATCGCACTCGCCCATCGCACCCAGGGAACGAGCGTCCATCACGTCAGGAGCTCTTAGGCCGTTGCGGCTTTCGGCCGGCGCCCGCGCCTGGCCGCTGCGTGGCCGGGAAGCTGGCCCGCACAGGTGTCGCAGAGGTCCGCCTGTTTCGCCCCGCGACGCGCATCAGTGAAGTTGAGCCGCATCGTTGCGCCTTTTCCTTCCGCCACTTCCTTACCGCAGTTGTCACAAACAAGCACTGTCTTGCGAGCCAAGTCGATCCTCCTGAGTCGTCGGGAATACCGCTCGGCAAAGGAGCGGCTGCGCGAATACTACGCAGCTTTCCGAGCCCGCCGAATTCGGTGCGACCGAAGCAGGCTGAGAACGGACTGCTCCTCCGGATCGAGCCCGACATCTCTGGCCCCTACCACGCGCAAATAGCGAGGACGAAAATCGTCGATCGTTCGACCGTCCAGATACTGCTCGATAACAGCCGGGCTGACGTACGAGCTCCGCGCAACTGCGGGCGTATTGCCGAGCCGGTCTCCGACCGTTCGCATGACGGCGGCAATCGTCCGCTTGCGCTCGGTTTCGGTGTCTCCCAGCCCCCGCTCGGCGAGAGCGACGGCGGCGAGCAGTGTGCCGCCCCACGTCCGGAAATCCTTGGCCGTGAACTCCTCTCCCAGGTACGTCTGGATGTACTCGTTCAGGCGCCGGCCGCCGAGGCTGCAGAGCGCACCCCCGTCTCCGTTCCGGTAGCGAAACAGCCGCCGCCCGCCCGTAGCGGCGAGGAGCTCGCGGACCGCGTCGGCCAGCTCCGGGTCGACGATCGCCGTCCGCACCAGAGCGCGGTGCTTGCCGCGGAAGCGGAAG
Source organism: uncultured Actinomycetes bacterium (assembly GCA_963779895.1). Lineage (GTDB taxonomy): Bacteria > Actinomycetota > Thermoleophilia > Gaiellales > Gaiellaceae > AC-32. The sequence goes on from CAWAAD010000004.1 coordinate 119,836, forward strand.
GAGATCCGTTTGCCGTGCACGCGCACGTGCCCTTTTCGCAGAGTCGTGATTCCGAAGGTCCGGAAGCGCTTCGCGTAGCGCTCGTCGCCGACGCGGAACCAGCCCAGGTTGATCAACCGCACGGCAACGGCCGCGGTCCACTCGAATGTCAGCGGCTCGAGCTTCATATGTTCGGCCATGGCGGCCCGGAGCTCGGGAAGCTTCTCTGCGAACCGGATCAGCTTGTCGAACTTCGCCTCCTCCTGCCGGGCGCGAAAGTCGGGGTGGTAGAGGTACTGCAGCCTCCCCGCCCGGTCGATCCCCGTGGCCTGGAGCTTGGCGCCGGGGCGCGGCGAGATGCGCACCTCGCGCCAGGCAGGAGGAATCGCCAGCGACTCGATCCGCGCGAGCGCCTTCTCGTCGGAGACCCTCCGGCCACGCGCGTCCACGTAGCGGAACCGTCCGCGCGATCCGATCCGCCTCCACCCTCCTCGCCGAGCCATAGAGTCTCCGGTGTAGCCGCTCGGCCGCAGAGCTAACCCTGGGAGGCGAAAGATGACCGGGAGGACGATCGTCGTCCTCGAGGGAGACGAGACCGGACAGGAGCTGCTCGAGGAGGCGCTCCGCGTGCTCGCCCCCGACGTCACGGGGCTCGAGCTCCGCTTTCGCCGGTTCGACCTCTCGCTCGACTCCCGGCGGGCGACCCAGAACGAGATCGTGTACCACGCCGCCGAGGCCCTGCGCGACGCCGGCCTCGGCCTCAAGGCCGCGACCATCACGCCCGAGGAGGCGGACGACGTGGGCTCGCCCAATCGCATCCTCCGCGAGGAGATCGGCGGCCGCGTGATCGTGCGCACGGGGCGCCGGATTCCCGGAGTCATTCCGCTCGGCGGTGTGCACTCGCCGATCTCGGTCGTCCGGATGGCGGTCGGCGACGCCTACGGCGCGAAGGAATGGCGTGAGGGCGAGGGCGACGACGAGATCGCCTTCCGGACGGAGCGGATCGAACGCCACATCTGCCGCTCCGTCGCGGAGTACTCCTTCCGGCTCGCGGAGCAGGGCGGCGCGAAGGTCTTCGGCGGCCCGAAGTTCACGGTCAGCCCGGTGTACGAGGGGCTCCTGAAGGAGGAGATGGACGCCGCCGCGTCGCGCCATCCGGGCGTCCTCTACGAGCCGCAGCTGATCGACGCGACGTTCGCCCTGCTGCTCGCCTCGAGCGGCGATCCGCTCGTGATCCCCGCCTTGAACCGGGACGGCGACATCCTCTCCGACCTCGTCCTGCCGCTGTTCGGCTCGATCGCGGGCTCGGAGTCGCTGCTCGTCGCGTTCGAGGAGGACTACGTGCCCCGGGTGGTGCTCGCCGAGGCGGCCCACGGCACGGCGCCGTCGCTGCGCGGGAAGAACGTGGCGAACCCGATGGCGATGATCCTCGCCGGGGCCGCCCTGCTCGCAAACGTCGAGGAGGAGCGCCGCGCAGACCGCGGCCCGGGCGATTCGCGAGGCCTGCCTGGAGGCGGTGGCCGACGGGGCCCGGACGGCCGACCTCGGCGGCGACACCGGGACCTCCGAGTTCACGGACGAGGTGATCCGCCGCACGCGCACGAAGCTCGAGGTGTGGTCGACTCTGTAGGAATCCCGGCGGGGCGCTGGGCCCCGCCGGGATCGTTTCGGTGGTTAGCGCAGGACGAACTGCACGCTGTGCGTGACGGGATCACCTGTCACCGTGAAGGAGAGCGTGTAGGTGCCCGGTGGATAGCGGCTGGTCTTGACATTCAGCTGGTAGCCCGGGCCGCCGTCCGCCAGCACCACGTACGGAATCGTGCCGCTCGGAGGTATCCCCGGCGCCGGGCTCGGGCTCAGGCCGGTGATCGTCAGGACGATCGACGCAGACGAGACATTGGTGCCGAAGGCATCCCGCAGCTGGACCTTGATCGGCACGTTGGCCCCGCTGTTGATCGGCTTCGTCTGGTCGTAGAGAGCGGTGATCACGTAGGTCACCTGTTGCGTCAGGCTCCCTGCGCTTCCGAGGTAGTAGAAGTTGCCGCTGTAAGTGGCGACGATCGAGTGGCTCCCGACACTCGTGTAGGTGACGGTGCAGGTCGCCGTTCCCGTGACCGTGCTGACCGCGACCCCCTGACAGCCGGCGATCGGGCTCGCGTTGTCGGTGAACGACATCGTCCCGCCGTTCGGTACCGGGCTGACCGTGGCCGTGTAGGTGACCGAGGCCCCCACGACTGACGGGTTCGCCGAGCTCGCGAGCGAGGTCGACGTCGTGAACCGGAACGTGTACGAGATCGCATTCGACGCGCCGCCGCCCGAGGTCGTCACGACCAGGTTCACCGTTCCGCCGGCGTGCGCGGGCGTGACCGCGTCGATCTCCCCCGGGTTCACGACGGTGTATGACGCCGCGGCGGTTCCGCCGAAGCTGACGGAGGTCGCGCCGTTCAAGCCGGCGCCGAGGATCGTCACCGACTGGCCTCCCGTGTCGGGGCCGTTCGCCGGAGTGACCGAGTAGAGCACCGGGTTGTAGGTGTAGTGGTCGGCGCCGCTCACGTCGCTCGTTCCGGCGGCGGTCGCGGCGGTGATGTCCACCGTGCCGGAGTTCCCCGCCGGGCTCACCGCCCGGATGTGCGTGGAGTCGATCCAGGTGACGCTCGGCGACGCGTTGCCGCCGAAGTTGACGGTTGTGCCGTTCTGCGCGAATTCGGAGCCGAAGATGTCGACGGTCGTGCCGCCGTCCGCCGGCCCGTGATTCGGTGAGACCGACGTGATGTGCGGATCCTGGAAGGTGAACTGCCCGAGGGCGGTAGCCCAGAAGTTCGAGCAGGTCGTGCAGGCTCCGTACTCCTGAGCCGTCCAGATGTCGTTCGTGTTCACGGGATCCTGCTGCGTCCCCGAGTAGTCGCCCCAGCGCCCGCCGGTGTAGGTCGAGTCGCCGGCGAGGAAGTTGATCCGCCCGAACACGGTGGGCGGCGGGAGCGTGCTCGCGTCGAGCGCGGCGGTCGGGTAGATCGACGACGACGAGATCGTGAAGCCGAAGTAGAGATGGTCGGAGCCGTCCTTCGTCACCGACGGGTTGTAGCGGTACGTCCCCTGGGTGCCGACGTCGAAGTCCTGGGCGACGGTGTTGTTGTCGAGAGTGACCTCGACCAGCCGCGTGCAAGCGCGGAGGGCGTTGTCGTTCTCCGGCGTACAGCCGTCGGTGCCGGTTGCCCAGAGCTGGGTGCCCTGGACCGTCGCCGACTGGAAGTTCTTCTTGTCGGTCGCGATCGTGCAGAGGATCGCGTTCGGGGGCGAGGCGCCGTCCAGGCAGGACCCCGGCGCGGTGTCCGGCTCGACGCCGGCCGGAGGCGAGGTGCTGTTGGCGATCCCGAGGCGCGTGATGTTCGAGACGTCCACGTTCCCGCCGTCGGGCGTTCCCGTGATCCGCATCACGCCCATCTTGTTGTTCGACGTGGCCTCGTTGTTCCAGACCACGTACTGGGTGTTGTCCGACGTGCTCGCGTTGATCGGCGTCGTCGGCATCCAGTCGAACTCACGGTCCGGTGTCGTGTTGAACGCGTAGTTGTAGACGACGTAGTCGAGCGTGTCTCCCGCGACCACGTCCGACTTCTGCAGGACGGCGAGGTTCTCTTGCTTGTACTGCGCTCCCGAGCCGCACTTGCAGTTGTACTCGTTGACGGCGAAGGTGATCTTGTCGCCGCTGAAGCCGAGCTTCTCCTGATCCTGCAGGTTCTGGCCGTCGTTCAGGTAGTCGTAGATGGTCCAGGGGCCGAGCGGGTCGCTCGTGACGGCGAGGGAGATGCCCATGTGCGAGTAGTTGTTCGCGCTACAGCCGGCGTTCTGGCAGACCATCTCGGTGACGTAGTACAGGTTGGTGGTCGGATCGAAGAGGATCTTCGGGTCGGTCAGCCCGACGGTCTGGCCAGGTGGTTGGAAGATCGTGGTCAGTGGATAGGTGGTGAGCTGTGTGCCGCCCCGGCTGAAGACGAAGAGGTTGTTGTTGACGTCCTCGACGATCTCGTTCCTCCCGGCCGCCATCTGGGTGTCGGGGGGCTCGCAGCCGCAGCCGGTGTTGGCCCACGTCGCTCCGCTGAAGGCGAGCAGGTTCGCAAAGTTGCCGTTCGGGGTCAGGGGCGAGCCCGGCAACTGGTCCGCTCGTCCGTCGGAGACGACAGGCGGAAGCCCGGTCGTCGCCTTTCCGCCGCGCATCGAGGGCGGCACCCCGTTCTCGACCTCGATGTCCGGCTCCTCCCGGGCGCGGCGAACAGGCAGCTGAAACGGGCTGGGCTGCACCGTTCTCGGCACGACGCTGCGGAGGTGCACCGAGTGGAGCAGTCCGGTCTGCCGCACCGTTGCGGCGCCGGATGAGCTCAGCGCAACTGCGAAGAAGGTCGCCGTAAGCGCGGCGAGCGCGGCGAACGAGAGCTTGATCTTCCTCCTCATCGTCCGGTCTCCTCTCTATCCCCCTGTTGCACGGGCGCGAGAGAGGAGGGCGGCCTCTCGACCTGAGCGACCCAGGCCCGAGCGGGTTGGAAGCGCCGACCCTACAACAGCCTCACGGCGGTTTCAACGTGTCGTGAGGACAGCGTTAGGAGGCGACTGCGGCCGCGGAGAGTTCCGCCTCGGCGAAGAGCTCCAGGAAGATGCGGACGAGCGATGGGTCGAACTGCGTCCCGGCGCAGCGCTCGACCTCGGCGAGAGCCTCTTCGCGGCTGAGCGCGGGGCGGTAGGGGCGGTCGCTCGTCATCGCGTCGAACGCGTCGGCGATCGCGAGCACGCGCGCCTCGATCGGGATCTGCTCTCCCGCGCGGCCGGTCGGGTAGCCGGTGCCGTCCCAGCGCTCGTGGTGGTAGAGGACGTACGGCAGCGCGCCGCGGAATGCGGCCAGGCGGAGCAGGATCCTGGCGCCGAGCCTCGGGTGCTCGCGGATCAGCGCGAGCTCTCGTTCGTCGAGCTCACCGGGCTTGCCGAGCACCTCGTCGGAGATCGCGAGCTTGCCGATGTCGTGCAGGGGCCCACCGACCCTGAGCAGCTCGAGCCGTTCGGCGCTCCAGCCGAGCCGCACCGCGACCGCCTCGGCGATCGCCGTCACCCGCGCGGAGTGGCCCCGCGTGTACGAATCGCGGGCTTCGATCGCGCGCCCGAGGACGGAAAGCATCGCCACGAGCCAAGAGCTTCAACCTCGGCGCGCAGATCCCTTCTACCGCCAGAAGCCGGTGATCGGCGAGGTTCGGGCCGAGCGGCCGAGCGCCGGCAAGCCCCAGGAGTCCTCGATCGTCCGCAGCAGCCCGTAGTGCGAGCTCCGCGCCGTGTAGCGCGAGCCCGGTTCGACGAGGGGCCCGAGCGCGAGCGCCGGGACGGGAGCCCGAGGGCGGCTGCCGCGCGGCTCGTCGGTGACGACGAAGACGACGCTCCGGGCGAGCGCGGGGCTCCGCAGCAGCGGCCGCAGAAAGCGCCGCAGCCACGCATCGCCGACCGCGACGCTGCAGTCGTGCATGTCGTGGCAGGCATCCGGGATCACGAGCGAGAACGAGGGCAGCCTGTGCGCGGCGAGGTCACGCGAGAGCTGCCGCAAGGGCACGACCCGGCGGCGCCGGGAACGGCTCGCCAGAACGTCGCGGAAGTAGAGAAACGGCACGTGGCGTTTGAGATAGCGCCCGCTGGAGGGCCCCGTGAAGCCAGGCGCCGGCAGTCCCTCCGCGTAGGTCTTCCACGTGCGGTGAGCGTGCCCGAGCGTGTCGGCGAGGTTTCTCGCGGAGACGACGCAACTGGTGCAGTCGCTCCGGATCGCCTGCGTCGAGCCAGAGACGAGCGCGAGGTAGTTCGGGAGGCTCGGATGGGCGACGCCGCCGTAGCGGGAGAGCACCACGTAGCGCGCCGCGAGCGCGTTGAAGTACGGCGCCGAGCGGTTGCCGAGGACGTCTTTCTGGTCCTTGTTCTCGAGGACGACCACGACGACGTGATCGAACGCCGGCAACGCCGGAACGCTCGCGCCGGCCCCGCGCAGCGAAACCGCCGCGACCACCAGCAGTACGACCCCGAAACCGGCGCGCTTCACGACCCCGCCTCCGTCCCCAGCATCCGCTTCTTCCAGAAATGCAGCGCCAGAAAGACTAGCCCGGCGAGCAGGACGACCGCGCCGGCGCCGTACAGCCCGTAGGTGGCGATGGCGTCCGCCGCCGCATGGCCGGCGTAGTACGCGACGAGCCCGACCAGGATCGCCCAGCAGATGCCCCCGGCCGCGTTCCAGAAGAAGAACTTCCACCAGGTCATGTGCGAGATCCCCGCGAGCCACGCAGCGGTGACGCGCAGGACGGCGACGAACCGCCCGATGAAGACCGTCTTCCCGCCGTGCCGTTCGAAGAACGCTTCCGACCACGCTAAGCCACGCTCGCTCCAGCGCCTGATCGGGCCGAGCTTCTCGAGCAGCCGGCGGCCTCCCGTCCGCCCGATCCAGTAGCCGATGTTGTCGCCGACGATCGCCGCGGCGGCCGCGACGGCGATCACCTCGACGATCTGCAGGTTGCCGTTCGAAGCGAAGATCGCCGCCGCGATCAGCGCGGTCTCCCCGGGGAGCGGAACCCCGCCCGACTCGAGCATCACGACCAGGAACAGGGCGACCAGCCCGTAGTGGTGGACGAGCCCGGTCATTCCTGCAGTCTGTCGAAAGCCATCAGGACGGTGTCCACGAGGTCGTTTCCCCGGCGGTAGTGCCCGCGGCGGTAGCCCTCGCGCTCGAACCCGAAGCTCTCGTAGAGCTGGATCGCTGCCAGGTTGTGCGGGAAGACGTGCAGCTCGAGCTTGCGTATGCCGCTGCGCCGGCCCCACTCGACGGCCTGCTCGAGGAGCGCGCGGCCGATTCCTTGCCGGCGATGGCTCTTGGCGACCATCAGGCCGAGATCGGCGACGTGCGGGCTCGCCGGATGCGGGTCTCGCGCGACGGAGAGGCGGCCGACGATCCCCTCCGGCGCCTCGGCGACGAACACGGCCGCGTCCCGAGAGCGGCGGATCGAGCGGATGAAACGGCGTTCGTCGGCCGCCCCGCGCCACTCGCTGGTCGCGATCAGCCAGCCCTCGGGCTCCGCTCCCACCTCTCGCGCCAGCTCGACCAGGGCGCCGGCGTCGGCCGGACTCGCCGGCCTGATCGCGACCTCTCTCACTCGGTCCCCACTAGACGACGACGCCGTGGCCGCCCCGGCGCGGGTCGCCGGCCGCCGCGAGCGCGCCGCCGGCGTGGAGCTCGACGCCGGAGACGCCGCCGAAGTACAGGTTCCTGCGCCGCCAGCGGACGAGCTCGTACCCCCACTCGGCGAGCCGGTCGAGCTCGGCGGGATCGTTGCCGCCCTCGCACTGGACGTGTGGAGCGTCGAGGTGCACGCGCGGACGGTCGAGCGCCTTCCGGATCCCGAGCCCGTGTCCGATGACGTTGACGATCACCTGCAGGATCGCGCCACGCAATCGCAGCGACCCGGCGCTGCCGACGACGAGGCGCGGACGGCCGTCGCGCAGCAGGAGCGAGGGCGCCATGCCGCTCGTGAAGCGCACGCCGGGGCGAGGGACCCGGCCGGTCGCGGCGAGGTCGAACTCACCGAGCATGTTGTTGAGCTGGATTCCCGTCCCGGGGACGACCACGCCCGAGCCGGCTCCGGTCGACGCCGTCAGGGAGGCGGCGTTCCCGCGGGCGTCCACGACCGAGATGTGGGTCGTTCCCTGCACCGACTCCGGTAGGCGTCTCCGGAGGCGGCGCGCAGCGCCCGCGAGGAAGCGAGGGTCGGAGAGGCGTTTGGCGAGCCCGCCGCGGTAGAGGTCGCTCGCGACCGACTTGCCGCGGGCTTCGTCCTGGCCGCGCATGACCTCGACGAGCTGCGCGATCGCCTCCGCGCTTCCGGGCGGGCCCGCCGGGCCGGTCCGGTCGAGGAGCCGGAGCCCGAAGCCGATCAGAAGGCCCCCGGCCGACGGCGGGGGGTTGGACTCGAACTCGTGCCCGAGGAAGCGCTCGCGCACCGGGCGGCGCTGGATGACGCGGTACTCCGCGAGGTCGCGCAGGGTCATCGCGCCGCCCTGCTCGCGCAGGTGGCCCGAAACCAGACGGGCGAGCTCGCCGTCGTAGAAGTCCTGCGCACCGTGTTCCGCGAGCTGCTCGAGCGTCTGGGCAAGGTCGCTCATCACGAGCCTGTCCCCTGCGACGAGCCGGTCGCCGCCGGGGCCGTAGATCACCGCGCCGGCCTCGGTGTGCCGGAGGATCAGGTCGAGGATCGCGTGCAGGTACGCCTGCGCCTTCGTCACGACGATTCCGTCGCGCGCGTGCCGGATCGCAGGCTCGAGCAGCGTGCGCCAGGGAAGCGTCGCGAACCGCCGGTGCGCCTCGCCGAGCCCCGCGACAGCGCCCGGAACGGCGCACGAGGATGCGCCGATCCGGAAGGCCTGAGACGACTCGGGCGTGAACGCGACGTCCACGGAGTCCATCTCCGCGATCTCGCCCGGCTCGAGCCCGAGCCCCGGAACGGTGACGAAGTGGTCGAGGATCCTCGTCGAGCGGTCGCCCGCCAGGTGGACCAGCATGAAACCTCCGGCCCCCGGCCCCGTGAGCGTGCTTTCCGCGACCCAGGAGACGAACGCCGCCGCGATGCAGGCGTCGACGGCGTTCCCGCCGTCCGCCAGCACCTCGGCGCCCGCCTCCGCGGTCAGCGGATGCCCAGCCGCCACCGCGCCTCGCATGGGTCAAGCGTATAGAGAGCGCTGACGGCGTTATCGTCCGACGCGTGACGAGGGCCAGCCCGCTCGCGCGCGAAGCCGCGCTGTCCGCGGTCGCCGCGGCGACTTCGGCAAGCCTGCTCATCTGGCTCGGGCCGCCCGGCGCCGACCTCGCCGCGCACGCCTACCAGCGCACGCTCTTCCTCCAGCACGGCTTCACGCTCTGGAACAACTTCTGGTACGCGGGGCGCTACAGCTTCGTCACCTACAGCCTGCTCTACTACCCGTTCGCGGCGCTGCTCGGAATTCGGCTGCTGGCGGTTGCGACGGTGTCCACCGCCGCTCTCGCATTCGCGGTCGTGATCGGGCGCCAGTGGGGCCCGGCGGTCCGCTGGTCGAGCCGCACGTTCGCGGTCGTCTGGGCCGGGATCGTGCTTTCGGCGGCGTTCCCGTTCGCGCTCGGCGCGGCGCTCGCGCTGCTCGCGATCTGGGCGCTCCAGGCGCGGATGCGCTGGCGGTTCGCGCTTCTCGCGGCGCTGACGCTCGCCGCCAGCCCGCTCGCCTTCCTGTTGCTCGCACTGCTTCTGGCGGGCGTCGGGCTCGCGCGCGGACACGAGCGTTCCGCTGTCGTCGTGCCAGCGCTGACGCTGGCGGCGATCGGTGCGGTCGAGGTCGTGCTCTGGCGGCTGTTCCCGGGCGGGCGCTATCCGTTCTCGCTCGCAGGAGCTCGGCGCGGCGATCGTCTTCTGCGTCCTGGGAGCCGCCCTCACGTGGCGGGTCGAGCGCGCGCGGCCGCTCCGCTGGGTCTTCGTCATCTACCTCGGGGCCTGCCTTGCCGCCTTTCTGATCCCCTCGGCGCTCGGTGAGAACGTCGCCCGCCTGCGCTACGCAGCGTTGCCGCTTGCCGTGCTCATGCTCTCGCTCCGGCGCTGGCGGCCGCTGCCGGTTTGTCTCGGCGCGCTCGTGCTCGCGATCTCCTGGAACGTGAGCCCGATCGCGGGCCGAGTACGTCAAGGGGCGCGACGATCCGGCCTCGAGCCCCGCCTACTGGCAGCCGGCGATCGCGTACCTGCACGCCCACCTGACGCCCTGCGTACCGCGTCGAGGCGGTGGACACGGTCGGCCACTGGGGGGCCGTCTACCTCGCGGAGGCGCACATCCCACTTGCCCGCGGCGGGTTCCGGCAGGACGACTTCCCGGTGAACCGGCTCCTGTACGACGAGCTCGGACCCGAGGCGTACCTGGGCTGGCTGCGGGGGCTCGGCGTCGGCTACGTGGTGCTGACCGACGCTCCCGCCGACTACAGCGCGCGCGGCGAGGCGGTCCTTCTGCGCAGCGGCCGCTCCGGGCTGCGGCGGGTTCTGCGGAGCGGGAACCTGACGATCTTCGCCGTCCCCGCGCCTCGGCCGATCCTGACCGGCCCCGGCCGGCCGCGCGTCCTCGGGCTGAACGGGACGAGCCTCCGTTTGCGACTCTCCCGGCCCAGGCGTCTACCGGCTGGCCGTCCGCTACTCGCCCTACCTGCACGCGGAAGGCGCCTGCCTGAGCGGCGGCGCCGACGGCATGACCAGGATCGCGGCCGAGCACGCCGGCAAGCTCGAGCTGAGATTCCGGATCGACGCGAGCAGCGCCTTCTCAGCGGTCGTCGGCGACCGCTCCGGCGCCTGCGACGCGGACTAAGCTCAGGACTGGAGGAAGCTCGGCGGCTCGAGTGCCTCCGCGTCCGCGGCTTCGGCCTGCATCGTGATCCGGCGCTGGGCGGCCCGCGCGCCGAAGCCCGTTGCGACCACGGTCACCCAGACCTGGCCGGTGAGCCGGTCGTCGACGGTCGCACCGAAGATGATGTTCGTGTCTCCGGTCGCGGCCTGCCGGACGACCTCCGCCGCCTCGTTGACCTCGTAGAGCGAGAGATCGTCTCCGCCCGCGATCGAGAGCAGGATGCCCTTCGCCCCGGCGATCTCGGTGTCGATCAGCGGCGAGCGGAGTGCCCGCTCGGCCGCTTCCCTGGCGCGGTTCTCGCCGCTCGCCGAGAAGCCGATCCCCATCAGCGCGGTGCCGGCGTCCTTCATCACCGTGCGCACGTCCGCGAAGTCGAGGTTGATCAGGCCGGGGAGCGTGATCAGGTCGCAGATCCCCTGGACGCCCTGACGCAGGACGTCGTCGGCGATCCGGAACGCGTCCAGCATCGACGTCTCGCGGTCGAGCACCTCGAGCAGGCGCTCGTTGGGGACGACGATCACGGTGTCGCAGTTGCGGCGCAGCGAGTCAACGCCCTCACCCGCCTGGCGATGGCGGCGCGTGCCCTCGAACTTGAAGGGCATGGTCACGATCCCCACCGTCAGCGCGCCGAGCTCCCGGGCGATGCGCGCGACGACCGGCGCCGCGCCCGAGCCGGTGCCGCCGCCTTCGCCGGCGGTCGACGAAGACCATGTCCGAGCCGCGCAGGGAACGCTTGATCTGGTCGTACGCCTCTTCGGCGGCGCGACGCCCGAGCTCGGGGTCGGCGCCCGAGCCGAGGCCCTCGGTCAGCTCGCGGCCGATGTGGATCTTCACCGGCGCGTCGCTCATCTGGAGCTGCTGGATGTCCGTGTTGAGCGCGACGAACTCGACCTGCGTGATCCCGGCGTCGATCATCCGGTTGACCGCGTTCAGGCCGGCGCCGCCGACGCCGACCACGCGGATGACCGCGAGGTAGGCGCGGGCTGTCGCGGCCGCGGTGAGCCGTGGAGGTGGTCGGGCAGCGGCTCGAGCCGCGGCGGGCCCGCTCGGGCTCGCGTCGGGCCTTCGGCTGCGCCTGCGCTTCGGCTCGGGCTCCGGCTTGCGCTCGGGCAGGCGGACGGCTCGGGCGGCGGCGGACGGCCTCTCGACCGCATTCGGGGACGTGCTCGGCCGTCTCCTCCGGCGGCTCGGGCTGCGCGCAGCCGTGTCGGCTGCTGCTGCTCGCGGCCCTCCCTCTCGGCCTGCGCTGTGCCGCCTCGGTCGCGCGGAACAGCTCGGCGAGCGGGCCTTCACGCATGCTCGCGCGCTTTCGTGCCATTGAGAACCTCCTTCGCGAGCTCGCGGTAAGCCTCGGCGGCGTTGCCGTCGGGGTCGTACTTGAGCACGGAGGTTCCCTTCACGGGCGCCTCCGCGTAGCGGACGGTCTTGCGGATCCGCGTCGTGGAAGACGAGCTCGCCGAAGTTCTCCTGGAGGATCTCCACCGCCTCGCGCGCGTGCAGCGTGCGGCTGTCGTACATGGTCGGCAGGATCCCCTCGATCTCGACCTCGCGGGTTCAGGTTCTCGCGGATCATCGTGAGCGTGTTCTCGAGCTGCACGAGCCCGCGCAGCGAGAGGTACTCGCACTGGACCGGGACGATCACGCCGGTCGAGGCGACGAACGCGTTGATCGTCAGCAGGCCGAGCGACGGCGGCGTGTCGATCAGGACGTAGTCGTAGCGCCCTTCACCGGCGCCAGCGCCTTCTCGAGCGCGCGCTCGCGACCGATCATGCTCGAGAGCGCCAGCTCCGCCCCGGCAAGGTCGATCGACGAGACCGCGAGGTCGACCTCCGTGTGGTGGATCACCTGCTGGATCGGCAGGCGGTGCACGAGCACGTCGAACATCGACCGCTCGATCGAGTCCGGGTTCAGGCCCTGGCTCATGGTCAGGTTGCCCTGCGGGTCGAGGTCGATCAGCGAGCACCTTCAGGCCCCTGCTCCGCGAACGCCACGCCGAGGTTCAGCGTCGTCGTCGTCTTCGCGACGCCGCCCTTCTGGTTGGCGAACGAGATACTGCGCGCGCCATCGGCTGCACCCTTGGCGGCTCAGTGCGGATTCCCGGTCGCGGAAGGAGGCGTGCAAGCCCCATCGAGCGCCCTTTCTTCGCGCTCATGCTAGCGATCCCTTCGGAACATCCCGGGGATTTTCCAGGACCGCGGTCGGCGCTCGCCTCGCCGGATATCGGTGTTCGGGTCAGCTCATCGCGGCAGCCCTCCCCTCGCGCAAGGGCCGGCCGCTCCGCCAGCGCCTCCCGGCAGCGGTCCAGCGCATCCGACGCCGCGGTCCCGGCGTCCTCCGCCGCGGCCCATGCTTCCGCCTCGTCGACCAGGGCGTGCACCTCGGCGAGGAGCGAGCGCACCGGCGCGTGCTCCCGCTCGAGCGCCTCGATGCGCCGCAGCCTTCGTAGGACCGCCGCGCCTCGTCCATCGCAAGCGACGGTAGCGGTCAATTTCGCACGCGTGTGTGACGGGAATGTGCCGAAAGCGTGACGTCAACGGCCGCTAGCGCGACGCGGCGAAGTAGCCAGCCGGCCGCGGACGCAGCCCGAGCAGCGCCTCGTCGAGCGATTCGACCAGGCTTCGCGGTCGCCGTGGGCGAGCGTCTCGACGAGCGCCTTGCGCGACGCGTCGGCAGCCGCCCGGCCCGCCGGCTCCGCGCGCAGGGCGCCGCAGGTGCTCGAGCCGCTCCGCCCGTTCGCGTCCTGTCCGCCGAGCAGCACGGCCGCGCGCACCGCCGCCGCCCAGAGCCGTCGGCCTCTCCGAGCAGAGCTGTCAGTGCCTCGCGGAGCTGCTCGGAGCGGTAAGGCTCGTCGGCGAAGAGCGACAGCTCCCAGCGGTCGAGCGCCTCGGCGAGGTCGGCGGTCCTCGTCGGCGCACGGCCAGCCGGGCGAGCAGGTCGGAGGCGAGCCGCGCGCGCGAAGGCCTCGAGCCGCGTCGCCTCGCCCGACGGCTCGGTCGCGGCGATCGGCAGGACCGGCCGGATGCCGAGCGGACGCCAGTCGAGCCGCTCGAAGAGCACGGGGCCTGCGGCGACGGAGCGGCGGTCGCGAGGCGAAGCGCAGTGACGGCGTCGGCGATCTCGCCGGAGCGTCCGGCGCGGTCTCGTTCGGCGCGAGCGTCCGCTCCAGCTCGAGCACGCAGAGCCGGTCGGGCTCGCGCCCGAAGGCGGGCGGCAGCAGGCCGGAGCGCCTCGGGCCAGTGTGCGGCGAGCTCGCCCGACGGCGGCCGGCCGGATGCAGAGGCCCTCCGCCAGCTCGAGCGGACGGGCGGCCGAAAGCGCCGTCAGCGGAGCGATCGCGGCATACGCGCGGCGCTGCCGAAGAGCGCGCCGCTCGAAGGCGGCGTAGGCGCGCTCGAACGAGTCGTCCTGCCAGTCGAACCCGCCGCAGCGCTCTGCGACGTCGGCGAGCAGCGGCAGCAGGATCGTGCGCAGCAGGGCCTCGTCCCCCGTGGCGCCGAGCTGCCCGCGTGCGCGCGCGGCGAAGATCGCGGCGGCGGGCTCGCGTCCCAGCTCGTCGAGCGCGATCCGGGCGTCGGCGAGAGCGGCGAGCCGTCTGTGCCCGCGCCGGCGACGTAGCCAGCGCACGAGCGGCCGGTACTCGTAGAGCGACGCGTGCCGGCGACCGTCGCGTGCTCCTCGAACGCGAACGGGATCTCCTCGCCGGCATCGAATCCGCGGAAGAACCGCGAACGCGGCCAGGCAGAAGCAGCGCAGGGAGCTGGTAGAGCTGCGGGGCGCGCACGGCCACGCGTTCCCCTTACGCCTCGGGCGGGCCCTCTCCTCTCTGGCAGCCGGGGCACCAGTAGGCGATCCGGTTCGCCGTCGCCCTGCCCGCGGGAGCGGATCGGCTCGCCGCAGCGGGGGCACGGGCGGCCCGGCACGGCGGTAGACCGACCGCCGGCGCCGGCCGTCCTCCAGCGACGAGCGCATCAGGCGCGCACTTTCCGCGAGCACCCGCTCGAGCTCCTCGTCGCTCGTCTCTCCGAGCGGAAGCCAGGGGAGAGCCGGGCGTGCCAGAGCGCCTCGGCCCGCCAGAGGTTGCCGATCCCGGCGACGAGCCGCTGGTCGAGGAGCGCCTCGCCGACCTCGCGTGCCGGCGGCTCGGCACGCAGGTTCGAGAGCATCGCGACGAGATCGGGCGGCTCGGCGAGGATGTCGGGCCCCAGACGCCGCGTCGCCCGGCTGGAGAGCTCGAGCACCGGCCCGTTCCAGAGCAACGCCTCGTGCTCGAGCCGCGCAGGACGAGCCAGGGCCGCCCGCACCGGCCCGGAGCCGCGCGGGCGGACGCGCCAGCGGCCGGTCATCCGCAGGTGGCTCGCGGAGCACGAGCCCGCCCTCGAAGCGGAGCAGGAGGTTCTTGCCGACAGCCTCGACCGCCTCGAGCCGGCGGCCGTCGAGCCGCTCGGCCAGACGCTTGCCGGCCGCGCGAGGGTTCGGCGTCTCGACCTCGACCGGCTTCCCGACGAGCACCTGAAGCCGCCGAGCGGCGCGGTGCAGGGAGTCACCCTCCGGCATGACCGGGTCAGGCTACTCTCCGGGTGTGAGCGCGCGCCTGCTCCTGTCGCTCGGGGTCCTGCTACTGGCCTCCGCGTGCGGGGGCAGGTCTCCGGCGGGTCCGGGTCGAGCGCCTCCGGCCTCTACGGGAAGGTGTACATCTCGCCGGGCGACCCGGGCCCTGCCGCCAAGGACACCCGTGCGGACGGCCCGCGGCCGATTACACGCTCACCTTCACGAACGGGGACAAGGTCGCAGCCAGGACGAAGACGGATGAGCAGGGCCGCTACCGCGTCGGGCTCCCGCCGGGCCGATACAGCGTCGCGCTCCCGGCCAACCGCCTCGTCCAGAGCCTGACGCCGCCGGCCGTCACCGTGCCCAGCGGCCGCTACGCGAAGCTCGACTTCAGCCTCGACATCGGCATCCGCTAGAGGAACCGCGCCCACCGGGCTGCGTGCGCAGCGACGTAGTCGCGGCCGGCGAGCCACTGTCGGCCCCCGGTATCGCGCCACACGTCGCGCCAGCCCGGGCGGCCCGCTTCGCCCCATTCTCGCGCCGTCTCGACCTGGGCCTCGATCCGCCTGCAGACCGCGTCGAAGAGGGCTTCCCGGTCGCCCAGCCCGTAGGCATCGCAGAAGAGCCTGATCCGCGGCCCGCGGGGCTGGAGCGGGATCTCGAGCCGCCGGCAGGAGTCGTCGTCGAAGAGGGGCACGTAGCGGTACACAGCCCACGCCAGGTCCCACAACGGCGGCGCGGGAGCGGCCAGGTCCCAGTCGATCAGCGCAACCGGTTCCCCGGCGCGATAGACCGTGTTCCAGGGCGAGAGGTCGTTGTGACAGACGATCTTTTGCCCGGCCGGGGCGCCGACGAGCCGCTGCCACTGCGCGTCGGGGGGCGAGACGAACGACGCGGCCGCATCGTGGTAGCGGCGGACGAGGAGGCCGACGGCCCGAAGCTCGTCGTCCGACCAGGTCGCCTCATCGCCCTCGACGAACGTGAGGATCTCGCGACCCTGCTCGTCGATCCCGAGCACGTGCGGGGTCGCGTCGAAACCGACGGCTTCGAGGTGGCGGAGCAGCGCGTGGACGGCCGGGTCCACGGCCCGGTCGCCCGGCGCAGCGTGTCGCCGACGCGCTCAACCTCGGTGAGGCCGTTCACGGACGCAGGACGGCGCGGCGGGGGCCGGCGAGGAAGCCGGCCTCGAGGAGCAGCGGCATGATCGCCGTCTCGGCGACCGGCTCGCCGTCGAAGCGCTCGACCGCAAGCCGCTTCGACCCGCCGCGGCGGACGTGCGCGACGAGCGCCGCGAGCGCCGGCGCGCAGCCACGTCCTCCTCCGGCTCGCGCAGCGGCACGAGCGAGCGGCCGCCGCGCTCGACGAAGAGCGCCGGCTCGCCGCCGAGCAGGACGACGTGCGCGCCCGCGACGCGCGCGGCCCGGGCGCCGGCCCGCTTCGGCCACGGCAGCGCGGCGCCGTACGGCTGGGCGGGGTCGGCGGCCGCGAGCACGAGCGCCTCGCCTCGTCCCCGTCCCGCGGGCCGCAGCTCGCGCAGCCGCTCGACGGCGCCGCCGAGCGCGAACTGCGCGCCGCCGAGCCCCTCGACGAAGTAGCCGCGGCGGCAGAGGCCGAGCGTCTCGAGCGCGCGCAGCTCCGCCGTAGACGGCGCCGTAGCCGCCGGGGATGCCCTCGGCGCGCACGCCGTCGCGCGTGACGATGCCCTGGCGCTCGAGCAGCAGCTCGGCGAGCGCGCGGCGGTCCGGGCTGCCCGGCGAAGAGGCGGCTCGGTGAGCGACCAGCGGCCCTGCGTGGCGGTCGACCCGCCGGCGCGCCGGCGCGAGAAGCGGCGCGGGCGCCGCTCGGGCTTGCGGCACCCCGTAACGCCGTCCGGCCCGCAGCGGCGTCCAGGCGTCGTTCGTCACCTCGCCCGCCCAGACGAGCTCCCAGAGCGCGGGCAGCGCCGCCTCGGCCTCGAGCCCGGTCGCGGCGAGCAGGTCGTCCCAGAAGAGCGCCGCGCCGGCGAGCGCGGCGCGGAGCGCGTCGTGCGCCGTCGCCCTCGGGCCGGCGGCGCGCGCGGCGGCCGGCCCGAGCGCCGGCGGCGTCCTCGCGGAAGTAGACGCGCCACGCGGTCGAGCCCCGCGCCGACCCACACGACCTCGCCGCGACGCGCAGAGCGCGTCGAGCTGCTCGGGCCGGTAGCCGGGCACGCGGCGCGGCAGCACGTCCGACTCCCAGAGCGCGACCGGCAGCGCAGCGCCTGCAGCGGCACGAGCGCCTCGCGCAGCGTGGCGCGCCGGTCGATCCCGTGCCAGCCCGGCAGGAAGCGGCCGAGCGCGGCCTGCTCGACCGGCTCGACCTCGCGCCGCAGCGCCGCGAGCGAGGCGCGGCGCAGCCGGCGCAGCACGTCGGGGTCGCACCACTCGCGCTCGCTGCCGCCGGGCCGCAGCTCGCCGCGCACGAGCTGCTCCTCGCGCTCGAGCCCGGCGCAGGACGCGGCTCGACGTCGCGGCCGAAGCGCTCGTTCGCCTCGGCGGTCGTGAACGGCCCGCGGCCGCGCGCGAAGCGGAGCGACGAGCTGCCGCAGCGACTCGGGGCCGCCCTCGAGGAAGACGTCCGGGCAGGCCCGCCGGGCGGCATCACGCCGAGCGCGTCGCGGTAGCGGCCGGCGTCCTCGGCGGCGATCAGCCGCTCCTCGCCGGCGACGCGCACCCGCAGGGCGCGCCGCTCGGCGAGCAGCGGCGCCGGCGAGCGCCGGGTCGTACTCGCCGGCGCGCAGGTCGCCGCGCAGCCGCAGCAGGTCGTGCAGCTCGTCCGGCGTTCGCGGGGTCGCCGCGCAGCTGCCGCTCGACCTCCTCGACGGCGTCGCGGGTCGAGCAGGTCGCGCAGCTCCTCCTGGCCGAGCAGCTCGCGCAGCAGGTCGCGGTCGAGCGAGAGCGCCTGCGCGCGGCGCTCCGCGGGCGGCGTGTCGTCCTCGTACATGTAGGTCGCGATGTAGTCGAAGAGCAGCGACGGCCGAGTAGGGCGAGGCGCGACGGCGGTCTCGACCTCGACGAG
Organism: uncultured Actinomycetes bacterium; assembly: GCA_963779895.1. Classification (GTDB taxonomy): domain Bacteria; phylum Actinomycetota; class Thermoleophilia; order Gaiellales; family Gaiellaceae; genus AC-32. The sequence goes on from CAWAAD010000004.1 coordinate 137,815, forward strand.
GTCGAGCTCGCGCGTCGCGCAGCCCGTGCAGCAGCGCGCTTCAGCGCCGGCAGGTCGAAGACGTCCTGCAGGCACTCGCGGTAGGTCTCGAGCACGACCGGGAAGGCGCCGTAGCGGCGCGCCACCTGGAGCAGCGACTGCGCCTTCAGCCGCTGCTGCCAGAGCGGCGTCCGCTCGCCCGGCCGGCGGCGCGGGATCAGCAGCGCGCGCGCGGCGTTCTCGCGGAAGCGCGCGCCGAAGAGCGCGGTCTGCGCCGAGCTCCGGCGACGACGAGCTCCTCGACCTCGTCCGGGTCGAGCAGCAGGTCGTCGGTCGGCGGCGGCGCGTCGGCGTCCGGGAAAGTGGAGCGCGATCCCGTCGTCCGACCAGATCGACTGCGCCTCGAGCCCGAGCGCCTCGCGCAGCCGCGCCGCTGAGCGCCATCGCCCACGGCGCGTGCACGCGGCCGCCGAACGGCGTGAGGATGCAGACGCGCCAGTCGCCGATCTCGTCGCGGAAGCGCTCGACCACGATCGTGCGGTCGGACGGGACGGCGCCGGTCGCGGCCTCCTGCTCGCGCAGGAAGGTCAGCGAGGTTCGCGCGCCGCGCGCTCGTCGAGCGGTAGTCGCTCGCGCAGCCGCTCGAGCGCCTTCTCGTCGGCGAGCGCGGCGAGCTCGCGCGAGGCGGCGCCGATCGCCTCGCCGAGCTCGTACGGGCGCCCGACGCCCTCGCCCTTCCAGAACGGCACCGCGCCCGGCACGCCCGGGCGCGGGCGAGACGAGCACGCGGTCGCGCGTGATCTCCTCGATCCGCCACGTCGACGCGCCGAGCAGGAACGTCTGGCCGGCGCGCGCCTCGTAGACCATCTCCTCGTCGAGCTCGCCGACGCGGCCGCCGCCGTCGACGAGGTGGACGCCGAAGAGGCCGCGGTCGGGGATCGTGCCCGCGTTCGTGACCGCGAGCCGGCGCGCGCCCTCGCGCCCGCGGATCGACGCCCGCCGGTGCGGTCCCAGACGATGCGCGGCCGCAGCTCGGCGAACTCGTCCGACGGGTAGCGGCCGGCGAGCATGTCGAGCACGTTCTCGAGCTGCGACGCGCGAGAGGTCGCGCGAACGGGTACGCGCCGCGGACGAGCGCGTGCAGCTCGTCGACCGCGATCTCCTCGTCGGCGCAGATCGCGACGATCTGCTGCGCGAGCACGTCGAGCGGGTTGCGCGGGATCAGCGTCTCCTCGATCGCGCCCTCGCGCATCGCGCTGCGCGACGACCGCCGACTCGAGCAGGTCGGCGCGGAACTTCGGGAAGATCCGGCCCTTCGAGACGGCGCCGAGCTCGTGCCCGGCGCGGCCGATCCGCTGCAGGCCGCGCGCGACCGACTTCGGCGACTCGACCTGGATCGACGAGGTCGACCGCGCCCATGTCGATGCCGAGCTCGAGCGAGGAGGTGGCGACGAGGCACGGGATCCGGCCGCGCCTTCAGCAGCTCCTCGACCTCGACCCGCTGCTCGCGCGCGAGCGAGCCGTGGTGGGCGCGCGCGATCTCCTCGCTCGGCGAGCTCGTTCAGGCGCAGCGCGAGCCGCTCGGCGAGGCGGCGGTTGTTGACGAAGACGATCGTCGAGCGGTGCGCCGCGACGAGGCGCAGCAGCTCCGGGTAGATCGACGGCCAGATCGACTGCGGCCGCTCGGTGCCGCGTCCATCGCCTGGCCGTCGGCGGGCACGGGTAGGAGAGCCGCGGTCGAGCCAGCTCGCGCATGTCCTCGACCGGGACGACGACCTCAGGTCGAGCTCCTTGCGCGTGCCCGCGTCGACGAGCTCGATCGGCGCGGCCGCCGGACGACGAAGCGGCCGATCTCCTCGAGCGGCCGCTGCGTGGCCGAGAGCCCGATGCGCTGGACGCGGCTCGCTCGCGAGCGCGCTCGAGCCGCTCGACGCAGAGCGCGAGGTGGGCGCCGCGCTTCGTGCCCGCGACGGCGTGCACCTCGTCGAGGATCAGCGTCTCGACCGACGCGGAGCGTCTCCCGCGCGCGCGAGGTGAGCAGCAGGAAGAGCGACTCCGGCGTCGTGATCAGGATGTCGGGCGGCTCGCGCAGCATCGCGCGCGCGCTCCTTCTGCGGCGTGTCGCCGGTGCGGACGCGCGACGCGCAGCTCGCGAGCGAGCCCGGCGAGCGGCCCGCGCAGGTTGCGCTCGATGTCGTAGTTGAGCGCCTTCAGCGGCGAGACGTAGAGCAGCGCGCAGCCCCTCGCCCGGGCGCCGGCGTTCAGCCGGTCGATCGCCGTAGAGGAACGCGGCGAGCGTCTTGCCGGAGCCGGTCGGCGCCTGGATGAGGGTGTGCCCGCCGCGCGCGATCGCCGGCCAGCCGAGCGCCTGCGCGGGCGTCGGCGCGTCGAAGGCGCGCTCGAACCAGGCCCGCGTCCCGGGGGAGAAGACGTCGAGCGGGCTCATCCCGCCAGGGCCTCCACGTCGGAGCGGAAGAGCTCCTCGTCCTGCAGCGCCTCGCTCGCCCTCGGGGTGCGGGAACGGCCAGCCGGGCTTCGGGTCGTCGGCATAGCGCGGCATGACGTGCGTGTGCAGGTGCGGCAGCGAGTTGCCGAGCGTCTCGTAGTTGAGCTTCACCGGCTCGAGGTGGCGCTCGAGCCGCCGGCCGACCTCGAGCAGCTCCAGCCAGTACCTCGTCGCCTCCTCCTCGGAGAGCTCGGTCGGCTCGGCGACGTGCCGCCCGCGCCAGACCACGACGGTGTAGCCACGCTGCAGGTTCTCGCGCTGAAGGTACGCATCGCAGACCTCGCCGGCGAAGAAGCGCGCACCGTAGGGCGTCTCGTCGGGCCGCCCCTGCTCGCACATCGGGCAGCCCTCACCGCGCTTGAGCGCGTAGAAAGAGCTTGGCCACTCCATGCCGCCGACGTTAGCATCGGTAGGAGAAGTGCCCGAGACGCCGGAACAGTTCTACGAGCGCGCCAAAGATGCGCTGCGGATGCCGCCCCTCGAGGACTGGGAGACCTTCCCCTTCGAGGGCGACATCCGGACACGCGCGTTGCAGCCGCCGGCCGAGGACGAGAAGTCGCGCTGGGGCGAGGGCGGGATCGACTGCCGCGCCTGCGCCAAGACCGCCGACAACCTGATCTGGGAGGACGAGCAGTGGCAGCTGACGGCGATCGGGCCGACCGGGCTGCCGCTCGTCGTGATCCTCGAGCCGAAGGAGCACTACGACATCGAAACGCTGCCGGCCGAGCTGGCGGCCGAGATGGGGCCGCTCCTGCAGCGGATCGAGCGCGCAGTCCGGGCCGCCGGCGACATCGGCCGCGTGCACATCGGACGCTGGGGCGAAGGCAGCGAGCACCTGCACTGGTGGTTCATGGGGCGGCCGGCCCGGATGCGGCAGCTGAGCGACAGCTTCGCGGCGATCTGGGACGACATCCTCCCGCCCGTGCCCGACGACGTCTGGCGCGCGAGCGTCGCCAACGTCGTCGCAGCGCTCGGGTGAGGTGCGTCAACGTCAAGGGCACCTCCGGCTCGGGGAAGTCGACTTTCGCGGTCGAGCTCGCCCGCCGCCTCGACCTGCCCTACGTCGAGCTCGACGCCCTCCACCACGGGCCCAACTGGGCCGAGCCGACCGCCGAGGACTTTCGAGCGCGCGTGCGCGAGGCCATGGACGCCGCGCCCGACGGCTGGGTGATCGACGGCAACTACGAGTCGAAGCTCGGCGACACGGTGATCGGGGAAGCCGACACGATCGTATGGCTCGATCTGCCGCTCCCGCTCAAGCTGCGCCGCGTGGCGCGCCGGACCCGCGAGCGGATCCGCGACGACATCGAGCTTTGGAACGGGAACAAGGAGACCTGGCGCAACGCGGTCTTGACCCGCGACTCGCTCCTCTGGTGGCTGGTGAAGACGCATTTCCGCCATCACCGCACCTGGCCCAAGCGCTACGGCGACGACCCGCGCTTTGTACGGCTGCGCTCGGTCGCCGAGGCGAAGGAATGGCTCGACCGGCATGGGCTTTAATAGCGGCGTGACTGTCACTCATCCGGAGCGGCTGCACTTCACCGGGAACGACGAGGCGGACGAGCTGCTCGCGCGCGATCCGCTCGCGCTCCTGATCGGCTTCGCGCTCGATCAGCAGGTGCCCGTGCAGACCGCGTTCTCGGGGCCGCTGAAGGTCAAGCAGCGGCTGGGAACCCTCGAGCTCGCGCACCGCGATCCGGCCGAGGTGGAGGCGGCGTTCCGCGAGAAGCCTGCGGTCCATCGCTTCCCCGGCGCGATGGCGGCGCGGGTGCAGGAGCTCTGTGCGGTCGTCGCTGAGGAATACGGCGGTGACGCGAGCCGGCTTTGGAGCGAGGCGTCCGACGCCGCCGAGCTGCGCAGACGGATCTCGGAGCTGCCGGGGTTCGGCGAGATGAAGGTGAAGGCGCTCTCCGCCGTGCTCGCGAAGCGCTTCGGCGTCGAGGCTGCACGCGAGCTCGCGCCGGCGCATCCGACGCTCGGTGACGTCGACTCGCCCGAGGCGCTCGAGGCCTACCAGGCGAAAAAGCGGGCGCACAAGGCGAAGCTGCGCGCTGAACGCCAGGCTGGGACGGCTTGACGAAACCTCAGCTGAGTCGTCGGGCCGCGCTGTCCGCCCGAGGCCGCGTCCTCGGTCGCCCCTGTAGACCACTACAGGGACTCCCTGCGTCCTTGCCTCGGAACGGCCATCGCACCCCGACGACGAGCGAGGTTCCGCCAAGCCGTCCTAGAGTCGTCGTCTACGTCACCCGGGAGCACCCGCAGACCGGGGCTGACGAGTTGCTCGTCTTCGACCTGCTCGACGAGCCGGAGTACGTGAACGTGGTGCCCGGCGGCAGGGTCGAGGCGGGTGAGACGATCGAGCAGACGGCGATTCGAGAGCTGCTCGAGGAGACCGGGCTCGAGGTTCGCCCGCGCCGCGAGCTCGGCGTGCTCGAGCAGCCGAGCTGGCGTGTCCCCGGCCTTCGAGACGAGAACCACTTCGTGGAGGCGGCGCCGGTGGGCGACACGCTCGACGGGTGGGATCACGGCCCCTTCCGCTGCCGCTGGATCCCGGTGGTCAAGGGAATGTCCGTGTACGGCGACCACGGCGCATTCCTCGACGCCCTACTCCGGAAGCGCGTCGTGGCGTACGTGACTCGCGGCCGGCAGCTTCTCGTCCTCGAACACGAAGGCGTGAGGCAGCTTCCCGGAGGGCGAGTAGATCCGGGCGAGAACCTCGAGGATGGCCTCCGCCGTGAGGTGGAGGAGGAGACTGGCGTGTCAGGGCTTCGGTTCGTGCGCGAGCTCGCCGGGCCCGAGGAGCACGCACGCCTGTTCGGCGCCGGAGCGCACAGGAGCCACGCTCTCCACGCCGTCACCGATGCCGAGACGCCGCTCTTCTGGGAGCACCGCGTGACCGGGATGGGCATGGATGCGGGCTCCGTCTATCCCTGTCGCTGGGTGTCGCTGGACGACCAAGTCCTCCTTTGGGGGAAGCCGGACCCCTTGGTCGAGGCGCTTCGCCTGTCGATAGACGAGCCATGAGCCGCCTGCTGCCTCTTCTCGCCTGCACGCTCGTCCTCGGCGGCTCGTCGGCGGCGGCGCTGCGGCTGCCGGCTGCTTCACGCTGCCCGGTCTTCCCGAAGACGAACGTGTGGAACCGGCGGGTCGACCGGCTTCCGGTCGCGCAGAGCTCGGCGGCAGTCATCGCCTCGATCGGCGCTAACACCGGGTTGCACGCGGACTTCGGCTCGGGCCTCTGGCAAGGCTCTCCGATCGGGATCCCGTTCGACGTCGTCACGCGCGCGACGCCGAGGTCTCGCGTCGGCTTCGAGTACGCCGACGAGAGCGACCGCGTGCGCTATCCGATCCCGAGGCGGGTGCACATCGAGGGCGGCAGCGACCACCACGCGCTGCTCGTCGACCGCGACGCGTGCCGGTTGTACGAGCTTGGCGGGCTGGAGCGTCACGGCGGCCGCTGGCACGCCTGGGCAGGTGCGACGTGGAGCCTGCGCTCGAACCGGCTGCGGCCCGCCGGCTGGACGTCTGCCGATGCGGCCGGCCTGCCGATCCTGCCCGGGCTCGCGCGCTACGACGAGGTACGCCGCGGCGTGATCGACCACGCGCTCCGCTTCACGGTTTCCCGGACGCGCCGCGCGTACATCTATCCAGCGCGACACTACGCCAGCTCGCTGACCGATCCGGACCTGCCGCCGATGGGGCTGCGCGTACGGCTGAAGCCGAGCTTCGACGTGCGGCCGTTTCCACGCCAGGCGCGAATCGTGCTCGTCGCGCTCAAGCGCTACGGGATGCTCGTCGCCGACAACGGCTCCGACTGGTACGTCGGAGGCGCGCCGAACCGCGGCTGGTCGAACGACCAGCTGCACACGCTCGGCCGCGTGAAGGGCTCCGACTTCGAGGTGGTCGACACCTCGAGCCTCCGCCCGTAGCCGAAAAGGCCATGGCCGGGGTCAGACCCCGGACGTGTTCAAATCGGCCAGGGCGACGCGAGCGGCGGAGTAGCCACACATCCCGTGGACGCCCCCGCCCGGCGGGGTCGAGGACGAGCAGAGGTAGACCCCCTTCAGCGGGGTGCGGTACGGGACGAGGCGTCGCACCGGGCGGAAGAGGAGCTGCCCGAGATCCATCGCGCCGCCGTTGAGGTCGCCGCCGACGAGGTTTCGGTCGTGCCCCTCCAACTCCGCCGGGCCCATCGCGTGGCGCGCGAGGATGAGCGAGCCGAAACCCGGAGCGAAGCGCTCGACCTGCGCCTCGATCCGATCGGTCATGTCCTCCGGCGACCCGTTCGGAACGTGGCAGTAGGCCCAGGCGGTGTGCTTGCCCGGCGGGGCGCGCGTCTCGTCGAAGAGGCTCGTCTGCGCGAGCAGGACGAACGGCTTGCCGCTGGGCCGGCCACTCCATGCCCCCCACTCCGACGCCGAGATCTCCTCGAGCGTGCCGCCAAGATGGACGGTGCCCGCGCGAGCGCACTCGGCCGCGCGCCAGGGGATCGGGCCGTCGAGCGCCCAGTCGAGCTTGAAGGCCCCCGGGCCGTGGCGGTAGGCGAGCAAACGCTGCCCGTAGCGCCGGGGGAGCCGGCCGCCGGAGATCCGCACGAGCTCCCGCGGGGAGACGTCCGCGAGGACGAGGTCGGCGTCCGGAAGCTCCTCGACCGGGCTCGAGGTGTGGATCTCGCCCCCGAGCTCCAGCAGCCGCCCCGCGAGCGCATCCGCGAGCCGTTGCGAGCCGCCGCGCGGAAAGGGCCAGCCGACGGCATGACCCAGGGTCAGCAATGCGAGGCCGAAGCCGCCGCTCGGACGCCGCTCGAGCGGGAGCATCGAGTGCGCGGAATGTCCGGCGAACCAGCCGCGCGTCCGCTCGTCGGCGAAACGGCTCTCCGCCAGCGGCCGCGCTGCGGCGAGCGCGGAGCGAAGAGCCTCGACAAGCCCGCGCGACCCCAGCCGCCGTCGCACGTCCAGCGCGGCCCGGGGCGAGAGCGGGAACGGCCCGATCAGGACACGCTCGATCTCCCTCCAGGCCTCGACGAGCGGCCCGAGGAGCCGCCGGTACGCGTGCTCGTCGGCCCCGAGCGCGGCCGCGGTCTCGTCCAGGCCGCGCTCGAGCAGGAGCGCGCCGCCGTCGTCGAACGGGTGCGCGGCCGGAGCGCCGGGGTGCACCCACTCGACGTCGAGCTCGAGCTCGCGGAAGAACGGCGAGCCCACGCCGAGCGGATGGATCGAGGAGCAAACGTCGTGCACGAAACCGGGCAGCGTCAGCTCGGCCGAGCGCATCCCGCCCCCGGGCTGCGGCTCGGCCTCGTGTACCTCGACCTCGAGGCCGGCCCGCACGAGCGCGATCGCCCCCGCGAGGCCGTTCGGCCCCGAGCCGATCACGACCGCCCGCTTCACTCGGAGCGCAGCGAGCGGAGCGCCGGCCCGAGCGCCTGGCCGCCGCGCAGCACCGGCTCGAACAGGTCGCCGTGCCGCTCGATCCGCTCGAGCGCCTCCCGCCTCCCGAAGTCGCGAGGCCGCACCTTCTCGCCGAGCTCCTCCCAGCGAAGCGGCGTCGAGACCGGCGCGCCGGGTTTCGGCCGAACCGAGTAGACGGACGCGATCGTCTTGCCGTGCCCGTTCTGGCGATGGTCGACGAGCACTCCACGCCGCTTCTTCTTCAACCACTCGGTGGTCACGAGACCGGGGTTCTCCACTTCGAGCCCACGCGACACCCGCTCCGCGAGCTCGTACGCGTCGGAATACGAGTAGCGGCGCGCGATCGGCACGAGCACGTGGATCCCGTCCGCGCCGCTCGTCTTCACGTAGGAGCGCAGCTCCAGCTGCTCGAGCGCCTCGCGCACCAGATGGGCCACCCGAATCGCCTGAACGAAACCGTTCCGCGACTCCGGCGGGTCGAGGTCGAAGACGACGTAGTCGGGCCGCTCCGGCTTGTCCACACGGGAGTACCAGGCGTTCATGTCGATGCAGTTCATCTGCACCATCCAGACGAGCGCGGCGGGCTCGTTGACGAGCGTGAAATCGACGAGGCGCGACTCGCCCTCGCGCGGCCAGGTGCGGAACTGGCGCGTCGGGAGCCACGGCGGCTTCCCTTTCGGCGCCTGCTTGTGGAAGTACGCCTGGCCGCGGATACCGTAGGGGTAGCGCTTGAGCGTGAACGGCCGGTTGCGCAGGTGCGGCACGATCGCCGGCGCGACGTCCAGGTAGTAGGCGGCGAGGTCGCTCTTCGTGACGCCCTCGCCGGGGAAGAGGATCTTGTCCGGGCTCGTGAGCCTCACACTGCGGCGCCCGATGCGGAGCTCTTCGGTCACGGGCGGAGGCGTGTCCACGTCAGCTCGTGCTTGAGCGGGAGCCTGTACGGGCCGGCGAGCAACGGCCGCACCGCCGCGAAGATCGCCGCGCGCTCCTCGCCGGAGATCGCCGCGAGGGAGCTCGTCGTCGAGTAGAGCTCGAGAAGCTCGTCGGGCTCGACGACCATCGCTTCCTCGTACCGCTCGTAGCGCAAGGCCTCGAAGGGCGAATCGTCGAACTCCGCGTCCCAGGGAGGGTTCCGCTGGGCCGCGAACCGCTCCCACGGCTCGCGGAGCGGCTCGAGAGCGGCGGCGGGCAGCGCAGGCTCGGTTTCCCACCAGTGCGTGGAGAGGATCGCGAGGCCGCCGCGGGGCTGGAGCACCCGGGCGATCTCCGCAAGCGCAGGCTTCTTGTCGAACCAGTGGAAAGCCTCGCCGACGAAGACCGCGTCCACGCTTGCGTCGTCGAGCGGGACCGCCTCGGCGCTGCCCGGAAGCGCCGAACCGTGCACGGCGCGCATCCGCTCGTCCGGCTCGACGGCGACGACGTTGGCGAAACGCCGGCGGAGCTCGTGCGTCAGCCGCCCGGTACCGGCCGCGAGGTCGAGCACGCGCGCCGAGGCGGCGAGCCCCAGCGCGTCCTGCGCCCGGTCGAGCAGCTCCGCCGAGTACGGCGGTCGCACGCGGTCGTAGGTCTCGGCGACGTTCCCGAAGCTGAGGCGGAGCTCAGGCAAGCCGCGTCCAGTGCGCGACCGTCCGACAGCGTCGCCGAACGCGGCGGTCGGCCGGAACCAGCTCGCGCAGCCGGTCCGAGAACGCGGCGCGCTCGGCCTCGGGCTGGTGGGCGATCGAGCTGACGGAAAGCATTCTCGCGATCCACTCGTCGCGACCGCTGACGATGTCGCGCTCGATCTCGGTCTCGCGGAGCTCCTCGAAGGGCGCCCGCTCGATCGGCTCGCGCCAGCCACCCGAGAGCACACGTCCGATGCCGGGCTCGCCGCCGCGCTCGACCATTTCCTGGACCACCGCCTCCGCCTCGTCCCCCATGTGGTCGTACTCGACGTCGATGTTCCAGAGGATCACGAGAGCGCCCCGTGGCCGCAGCACACGCGCGATCTCCGAGACCGACTCGTTCGAGGCGAACCAGTGGAACGCCTCCGCCGAGAAGACCGCGTCCACGTCGCCGTCCCCCAGCGGGATCGACTCGGCGCTCCCAGGCCGCGCGTCGGCCTCCGGAACGACCTCCTCGAGCACGGCGAGCATCGCCTCGTCGGGCTCGACCGCGACCACGCGCGCGAAGCGCCGTACGAGCGATCGCGTCAACTTCCCGGTGCCGGCGCCGAGGTCGAGCACATCCGCGTCGTGCGCGAGGCCGAGCTCAGCGAGCACGCGGTCGAGCAGCTCCTCCGGCCACCCGGGCCGTCCGAGCTCGTACTCCCGGGCCGTCCGCCCGAAGGCGTCGGGCGGGGCCTCTTTAGGAGACACCTGCCAGAAGGAAGGCTCGATTCTCCTTCAGCATCTCGCGCGCGATCACCAGGCGCTGGATCTGGTTCGTGCCCTCGTAGATCTGCGTGATCTTGGCGTCGCGCATCATCCGCTCGACCGGGTACTCCTGGATGTAGCCGTAGCCGCCGAGGATCTGGACGGCGTCGGTCGTGACCTCCATCGCGACGTCCGTGCAATAGAGCTTCGCCATCGCCGAGATCTTCGTCAGCTCGGCCCCCTCGGCACCCTCGTCGATCAGCCCGCCGCAGCGGTAGAGAAGCCCGCGCGCCGCCTCGCACTTCGTCTCCATGTCGGCGAGCATCGCGGCGATCAGCTGGTGCTGGGCGATCGGCTTGCCCATCGTCTCGCGGGACTTGGCGTACTCGAGCGCGTAGTCGGTCGCGCCCTGCGCGAGGCCGAGGCCCTGCGCGCCGATCCCGGGCCGCGAGCGGTCGAGAATCTGCATCGCGAGCCGGAAGCCCTCGCCCTCCTCGCCAAGGAGGTTTTCAGCCGGCACGTGGCAGTCGTTGAAGAAGATCTCGCCGGTGGTGGAGCCCTTGATCCCCATCTTCGGCTCGATCCGCCCCACCTCCAGGCCCGGTGCCTCTGCCTCGACCACGAAAGCGGAAATCCCTGAATGGCCGGCGCCGGGATCGGTCTTGGCAAAGACGACGTACAGCCCGGCGACGCCCGCGTTCGTGATGAAGCGCTTCGAGCCGTTGAGGACGTACTCGTCGCCCTCGCGCCGCGCTTCCGTCCGCATCGCCGCCGAGTCGGAGCCCGAGCCGGGCTCCGTGAGCGCGTAGGCCGGGAGCCACTCGCCGCTCGCGAGCCGAGGCAGCCAACGCTGCTTCTGCTCGTCCGTGCCCGAGAGCTTGATTCCGAGCGAGCCCAGCTCCTGGACGGCGAGGATCAGCCCGGTCGTCGCGCAGACCTTGGAAAGCTCCTCGATCGCGACCAGCACCATCAGCGCCCCGGTGCCCGTGCCGCCGTACTGCTCGTCGAAGGGAAGGCCGAGCAGGTCGTGCTCGCGCATCAACTCGACCATGTCCCAGGGGAACTCGGCGGACTTGTCGATCTCGGCCGCACGCGGCGCGACCCGCTCGCGCGCAAGGTCGCGCACGAGGTCGCGGATCTCGCGCTGCTCGGAGCTCAGCGGGTCACTCGGCACGGCGAGAGTCTAGAGAAGGAGCTCGAGAGCGACGTACGGCGGACAGCCGCGCTCGAGCAGGTCGACCGCCTGGTGCAGGTCGACATGGCCGCGGCTCGCGAGGATGATCGCCGAGAGGCGATCGCAGCCGGCCCGAAGCAGCTGCTCGAGGCGCCACGAGAACACTTCCTCGTCGCTTACCTGCGTCGGCTCCAGTGCGACTGTGGCCATTGCCGTCCCAGGATGGACCGCGCGACCCGCGCAGCGCACCCCAGAAAGGCTAGGTCGGTTCGCCGGAAGGTCGCGTCGCGGCTCAGCGAACGGTGGCGCGCGCGGATGCGGGCGTGTAACCGCGCTTCCAGGCGGTCAGGACGAGCGCGCCGCGTCTCCGTGCCCGCAGGACGAGCTGGACGTTGCCGCGCACGTCCGTACGCACGCGCCGGGCGCGCAGGCCGGCGCCACTCGCGCGAACTAGGGCGCGTGGGACTCCGGCCTGGGTCTCGAAGTCGAGGACAGTGATCATGAGCATCGACCGCTCGCCGCGCTTGACGCTCCCGCGTGGGAGATCTCAGAGGCGGATGCGCTTGATCAGCTGCGGCGCCGTTGAATCGCCGACGTTGTTGCCTTCGTCGAGCGCGGCGACGCGCCAGTAGAGCCTGCCCGTGTTCAACGTGAGCTGCCCGGGGTAGCTCAGCAGCGGCGCGTACGAGGTGTTGTCGGTGACGACGTTCTCGATCGGTCGCAGGAGGTCCGGGGTTCCGGCGAGCTGGACGCGGTAGCGCCTCGCGCCCGGCTTGGCGTCCAGGCTCGAGCAGCACGTGGTTACGGCTGAAGTCCGCGTGCGCCCCGGTCGGCTCGTGGATGGTGCGGGTGAAGGCGTACGTCGGCGAGTAGCGCCCCGCGCTGAGGCCGAACGACGGGCGGGGGAACTCGGCGCGGCCCCGCCAGTGGAAGATGCCCGTTCCGTAAGCAGGACCGGTGTCATTGCCGTGTCGCCAAGACCGGAGATGTCCCTGTGCGTCCCGTCCGGCAGGTCGACCGCGACGTCGTACGCGACAGCTCCCGGCACGACGTTCCAGCTCCACGTCGGGATCGGGTCGCCCTGCGTCGGGTTCCCGGCACTGCCGACCGGAGCGGCGAGCGTCTTCTGGAAGGTGCCCGTCGGCGACCACGTCAGCCCGATCAGGTTCTCGTCGTCCGCACGGACGCGCCGTAGAGAACGGTTTCGGCGGGATACGCGGCATCGCTGGAGTAGGAGGTCGCGTCGGTGACGACGTCGGCGAGCGGGCTCCCGAAGGTCGGGTCGGCCGCGACCTGGAGACGGTAGCGGCGCGCGCCAAGCGTCGGCGTCCAGCTGAAGGCGGGCACGTCCGCGAAGACGTGGCCCGGCCCCGGCGAGAGAAGTGTGGGTGGAGTCGACTGCTTCTGGAAAGAGCCCTTGGCCGAGTTCTGCAGGTCGAGAGGCAGCGCATCGCTCCCATTCGCCGAAGCTGCAGGCAGCACCGCCCAGTAGAAGGTCGTCGTCTCATCGGTATAGGTCCTCGGTCGCGGGACGTACGCGGGAATTCGTGTGAACCCCTCGTCGACGATGTTGCTGAAGTTCTCGTCCTTCGACACCACGACGAAGTAGCTGTTCGCTCCTGCAAGCGACTTCCAGGTGAAGAGCGGCGTACGGCCGACAGTCGAGCCGGTCACGGGCTGGAGGTAGTGATCCGCGCAGAGATAGCCGAAAGCGCAAGGCGTGGAGTTGGCGGGATCCGCCGGGTCCGGGTAGGAGGTACCGGTGAACGCCGGCCCGACGGGCGCGGTGGAGTCTGTATCGCCGTTGAGAACGTAGGTGTAGTCGCCCCAAACCTCCTGGTTGCCTGCGGCGCGATCACTGCGTGCCCGCACGCGGAAGCAGTGGGTACCGGGCGTGACCTGCGGGTAGATGTCGGCAGCGACCGCGCCCTGCCAGACGATGGGATTGCCGGTCGGGGCCGAAAGCGGCGACCACTCGGCCACAGCCGTTGTCCGCACATATTGGGGTAACGCCGCCCACGAGCAGGTCGAGCCCGTCCACGCCGCAACCTGCACCTCGTAGCTGGAAGCGCCGGGCACCGGATTCCACCGCACCACGGGCACGCGCGTCTGGTAACCGGGCGTATCGTCGTCGATGTCGGTGCCGGGATCGGCGAGGTTGTCGCGCAGGCGCACGTTCTTGATGCTCGTCCCCGGGACCGGGCCGCCGGGAGCGACCTTGTCGAACGTCTTCGCGAACAAGCCGACGGAGTTCCAGCCGCCGGCGTTGCCGTCGGCGTCGAATGCCCGGACGCGCCAGTAGTAGACGTTGTCCGCCAGGACCTGGGTCGGCGAGAGCGAGGTCGCGATGGTCGTGCCGGAGCAGCAGACCTTCAAGCCCGGCGCGAAATCGACGGAGGAGTTGACCTCGACCTCGTAGCGGGCCGCGCCCGGGACTGCGTTCCAGGAGAAGCGCGGGTCGTAGGCCTCCGGCGCCGGGTTCAGGTCCTCGAGCTGCGGCGTCGTCGCCGACGGCCATGACCAGACGAACGACGCCACCTGCGACGGCGTGCCACGGTTCCCCTCGGCGTCGAGCGGCGTCACGCCCCAGTAGTACGTTCCCGGCGCAAGCGCCACTGCCGGAGTAAGGGCCGTGGCGTTCGTCTCCGCCGGCCCTGCGGAGCCGCCTATCGGGACGAGGGAGCCAAGCCCGGGGTCTGTAGCAAGAGAGACCGAGTACTTACGCGCCCCTGCCACCGGCGACCACCTCAGTTCGAGCGGTGTCGACGGGTAAACGTTCACCGCCCCGGAAACGGGCGACTGGAGCGAGATGCCGGTTCCCCAATGCTTCGTGAACGACCCCCCGCGCGACCACGGGGAGACGCGGCCGCTCCTGCCGATCGCACGCACGCGCCACCAGTAGGTCCCGTTCGGCACCGTCTGCGTCAGCGTCGCGCGCGTGTTCTTGGTGAGGAAGTCGTCCTTACCGCTGCCGAGCACGGGCGAGTTGAAGCCGGCGTCCGCTGCGATCTCGAATTCGTACTGCTCGGCGCCCGCAATCGCCTTCCATGCGAACGGCGGCAATTGGCCGACCGCCGCGCCGTTCGCCGGACCGATCGGCGCCGGGGCCCTGAGGGCTCCCGACGCTCCTCCCACGACAACCACACCGACCGCGATCACAACAGCGATCACTCGGACACAGCGGCCGGAGTGTCTCGGCAGCGATGACTGGACCATGCGCATCTCCCTGTTCACGACTATTCCGCCAACGACGTCCTGCGAGGATCGCCGGATGGTCTAGGTCAGACTCTCCATTGCGCTTGACTCACTGCTCGGCGGCCGTCGCTCATACGCTGTCTCACGCTCAGTAGACGAAAGGAACGAGCCGGCGCGGAACCCTCGCCAGATACGTCGAATAGGCGGGGTCGCCGACAAGCACGCGCTCCTCCTCCTCCATTCGGAGGATCTGTGCAGCGGTGCCGACGAGCAGCAGCAGCATGTTCACCACCGACGGGTTTTCGGCGACGTAGGCGACGTAGCTGATGAGGTAACCCGAGTAGGCGGGATGGCGGACGAGGCGGTACGGCCCCTGCGTCTTCACGCCGCGATTCGCCGCGACGATCCCGAATGAACGGCCCAGCGTCCCAAGACTCAGCAGCGCCACTGCGACCCCGGCCAGCTGTAGGGCCTCGCAGGGCAGCTGGGGCAGTCCGCCGGACGCCGGCCGCGCCAGGAGCATCGCGAAGCTTCCCACCGGCGCCGCCAACCCCGCCAGGCGCCTCGAGCTGACCTGGGCCGTCGGCCAGCGGACGAGGAAGAGCGCAGCGACCCAGCCTTCGAGCAGCGTCGTGCCCAGGCCCGACGGCTCGCCGGTCGCGCGCCAGCGGTGGAAGTTCGCCCACGCGAAGCCAGCGAACAGGGTCACGAGCAGGGCCCGTGAGAGCAAGCTTACGAGGCGTACACGCATCCGTCGAGCCTAGAAGCCGATTCGCCCTCCCTGCACCGGCGAAAGGCTTGG
This sequence comes from uncultured Actinomycetes bacterium, assembly GCA_963779895.1. Taxonomy (GTDB): domain Bacteria; phylum Actinomycetota; class Thermoleophilia; order Gaiellales; family Gaiellaceae; genus AC-32. The sequence continues at coordinate 153,233 of CAWAAD010000004.1, forward strand.
CCTGGATGGCGTAAGGTCCTGGTTCGTGTCGATCCTCGTTGTCGATCTCGTGCTGGGCGGCGCGCTCGTCGCGACGGTCGCTCTCGGCGCCGGGCGGTCCTCCACGGGCAGTTCGTCCGCGCGGCAACAGGTCCTGGGCTGGCTCCTGATCGCACTGCCGCTCCCGCTCACCGTGGTCGTCGAGCTCTTCGCGCCGCTGCCGCCCGCGTTCGCGGAGACGACGTTTGTTGCGGGCGTGACCGCCTTCGCCGCCGGCTCGCTGCTCGTCCTGCGCCGAGACGGTCGGGACGAAGGGCGCGGCACCGTCGACCCCGAGACCCCGCCCTGGTGGCCGGAGTTCGAGCGTGAGTTCCGCGCCTACGCACGCCGGAGCTCGCGCCCGCGGGTGCTCGGCTAGGGCTGCGGTGGCGGCGCTCTCCCACCGATGTGCGAAGATGGTGGCGCCTTGAGCGTCCACGCGTTTGTGCTTGTTCTGCTCGGTGCCGCGGCCGCGCTCGCGCTCTGGATCCTGGCGCGGTACTCGAGCTTCGGGCCCCGCACGCTGGGCTGGGCGATCGCCCATGTGATCGCCGCAATGGCGCTCCTACAGTTCGTGTCCGTTCCGCTAGGCGTGATCAACGGGAGCGGCTTGCCGGCGGCGCGCTTCCTTTGCGTCTTCGGCGTAGCCCTGCCGCTGTTCGTCTACACGTTCCTCAGCGCCGGCTGGATCACCCGGCTCTCGATCGGGCTCTTGCGCTAACGCAGGCGTCTCGACCTCAGAGCAGGCCGTGCAAGCCGAGGAACGCCGGCGCGAGGATGATCACGAAGATGACCGGCAGGAAGAAGATGGCCATCGGCAGGAGCATCTTCACCGGAGCCTTCTGCGCGCGCTCCTCCGCATGCATCTGCCGGCGATGCCTCAGATCGCCCGCCTGCGAATGCAGGATTCCTCCGAGCGGTGCGCCGAGCTGATCGGAGGCGATGACCGCGTTGGCGAAGGCCGTCACGCTGTCGCTTCCGACGCGCTCGGCGAGACTGCGCATGGCCGTTCGCCTCGACTCGCCTACGCGCAGCTCCGTCAGCACGCGCCGCATCTCCTCCGCGAGCGAACCGTCGCTCGCCTCGAGCAGGTAACTCAGCGCAGCATCGAAGCTCATCCCGGCTTCGACGGCGATCGCGAGCTGGTCGACGAAGTGCGGCAGGTCGGCGTCGATCCGCTCGCCGCGCCGCGCCGCAGCCTTGCTGACCAGGAAATTCGGCACGAAGATGCCTGCGGCCGCGAATGAGATCGCCAGGAGGATCCGGCCTGCTCCATGCGCGAGCGTCAGACCGGCGAGGAGCCCGAGAACCGTCGAGGCAACCCGGCCGGCCATGAACATCTCCGCGGTGAGGCGATCGAGATACCGGCGCGGCGCAGCCGTGCGTCGATGCTCTCGGGCGAGTCCTTTCGCCAGAGCTTCGCGTGAACCATGCCAGCATCGGCAGCACGCGGTTGAGCAGCGCCGAAGCCTGGCTGGTGTCGGTCGGCTCCGCAGGACGTCCCGCCACGGAGCGAACGGTCCCGAGCGCGGCGCGCCGGTCGCGCTCGGCCGCCACGCGCGCGCGGGTCGACTGATAGCCGCAGAGCGCGAAGCAGGCGATTCCGGCGAGCAGGATCAGAATCATCGCTAGTAGCCCACCGAGACGATGCGCTTGAGGATCAGCGCACCGATCGTCATCGACACGAGACAGAAGCCGATGAGGACGTGCCCGATCGACGTCGCGAAGAGCGGTGCCATGTAGGCGTGGTTGATCGCGCTCATGATCAAGGTGAGCCCGAACGGCAGCGAGATCAGGATCCCCGCTGACATCCGGCCCATCGAGGTGAGCGCCTTCACCTTCCGGGCATGGCGCTGACGCTGGCGTACGGTCTCGGACAGGGTGTCGAAGAGCTCGGCGAGTGAGCCGCCGACCTGCGACTGGACGTTGACCGCCGTCGCGACGTACTCGAGGTCCGGCGAGCCGATGCGCTCGCACATGCCCGTCAGGGCTTGGTCGAGCGGCCGTCCGAGCCGCTCCTCGCCGAGCACACGGCTGAACTCCTCGGAGGCGGGGGGACTGCCGTCGTCGGCGATCGCCCGGATCGCCGGCCGGAGCCCGTGCCCGGCGCGAAGCGTGGAGGCGATCGTCGAGAGCGCGTCCGGCAGTTGCCGGTCGAACATCTTCCTGCGCCGGGCCGCGGCAACCCGCAGGACCAGCAGCGGGAGACCGAGCCCGAGCAGCATGAAGAGGACGGCGATCGGCGCGGTCGCGCCGAGGACGGTCACCGCCACCCCGAAGACGAGCGCCGATACGCCGGCCAGGAAGGGCAGGTGGCCGATCCGCAGGTTGAGCCCGGAACGCTCGACCGCTCGAGCCAGCCGCTGCGAACCGGGAAGCTCGTCGAGCGAGCGCTCGGCCCATGAAAACAGGCCCTCGAGCGGCCCTCCGCGCGTCTGGCGCTCCTCGCGTGGCTCGCCGCCCTTGACATGCCTGTCGATGAGGCGGCCGACCTCGGACTCCCGAAGGCGCCGGTTCGCGGCGACGCCCGCACACGAGAGCAGCAGGGCGACGAGCAGGACGACCAGGGCCGCCGTGATACCGCTGTGCGCGATCGAGCCGGAAGCGGTAGGCGCGTACTTGCTGCCGGGGATCCGCAACGGCGCCGCAGCACGCCGGCCTGCGGCGCGCACGCTGACCGTCAGCCGATCGCCGGGCCGGCCTCCGGTCAGGTAGGAGATCTGCCAGGTGCGAGCGAGCTCCTGACCGAGAGCGCGGTAGCTCGCGCCGAGGCTTCCGGCATCGGCGGCGTCGAAGACCTTGCCGCCGGTCGCAGACGCCAGCGCCGCGAGCGGCGTTTTGTCCGCCTTCGAGCCCGCAGCGATCGCGTAGACGACGACGTTCGCGCGCCGTGCCGCCGCGATCGCTTCCGGCAGCGAACTTCGTGAGCCGAGGTCCCGTCCGTCGGTGAGAAGGACGAGGATCCGCATCCCGTTCGACATCCGCTGCAGTCGCGAGACGGACAGACCGACGGCGTCGAAGAGCGACGTCCCGCCTCGCCGGTCGGGGGCGAGCGTCGCCAGGTCCGCCACGTCCTCCCGCGACGCATTCGGGCGCGTCAGGTCGAGCGCCTCGTGACCGAAAGCAACGAGCCCCGTCGCCGCTGCTTGCTGTTGTAGCGCCAGGAAGTCGGAGGCGGCGTGCGTGGCCTCGTGCAGCGGCTCGCCTCGCATCGAGTTCGAGTTGTCGACTGCGAGCACGATCGCCTCTTCTGCGCCGAGCTGGTGAGCACGAGCGAACTGCGCGGTGCGTTCGCCTCCAGGAGCGTCGGGCGCACACCGGGCGGAACGACTGCCGTCACGCGGACGAGTGGGAACGCGCTCATGTCGACGTGCCTGATCAGTACCGGGGTCGACACGGCCGCCGACGCGGGCAGGCAGAGCCGCCGCGACGAGCGCAAGTCGAAGCGCGGTTCTCAAGCGTGCCCCAGCCAAGCCGACGGCGCCAGGTCGACCCCGTTCGCCAGGAGCTTCGACAGGAAGTTGGCCGTAGCCCCGTCGGCTCGAGCGGCCTGAGCATTCCCGGCTCGCAGCCGAGTCCCTCCGGGGCCGCGTGGTACAGGTCCTGCAGGGTCACGACGTCGGACTCCATCCCGAGACCTCCGTGATGTGGTGACGCGCCGCGACCCGTCGACCAGCCGCGTGATCTGGACACGAGGTCGAACGCGCTCGCGATCTGCTCGCGGATGGCGCGGAGCGGCAGCTCGACGCCGGCGGTGAGCACCAGCAGCTCGAGCCGGCGAAGCGCGTCCCGCGGGGAGTTGGCGTGGATGGTCGTCAGCGAGCCCTCGTGGCCCGTGTTCATCGCCTGGAGCATGTCGAGCGTCTCCGCGCCGCGGACCTCGCCGACGATGATCCGGTCGGGCCGCATGCGCAGGGCGTTCCTGACGAGCTCGCGGATCCGAACCTCGCCCTCGCCCTCGATGTTCGGCGGGCGCGACTCGAGCCGGACGACGTGCCGCTGCTGCAGCTGGAGCTCGGCCGCGTCCTCGATCGTGACGATGCGCTCGTTCTCGGGGATGAACGACGAGAGCGCGTTCAGGAGCGTCGTCTTGCCGGTGCCGGTTCCGCCGGAGATCGAGGATGTTCAGCTTCCCGCGCGACGCAGGCGCCGAGGAAGTCCGCGGCTCGCGGCGTGAGCGTGCCCGAGCTCGACGAGATCGTCGAGGGTGAGCGGCGTCGCTGCGAGAACTTCCGGATCGTGAGCGTGGGCCCGTCGAGCGCGAGCGGCGGGATGATCGCGTTGACGCGGCTGCCGTCGGGCAGCCGGGCGTCGACCATCGGCGACGACTCGTCGACGCGCCGGCCGACCTGCGAGACGATCCGGTCGATGATCCTGCAGCAGGTGCGCCTCGTCGAGGAACGCGCCGTCGGTCGCCTCGAGCTGGCCGTGCGCGCTCGACGTAGATCTGGTCGTAGCCGTTGACCATGATCTCGGTCACGGTCGGGTCGCGCAGGAGCGGCTCGAGCGGCCCGTAGCCGAGGACGTCGTCGCCGATCTGCCGCTCGAGCAGCTTGCGCTCGCTGGGGCTCAACGGGGTCTCCTCGCCCTTGAGCTCCTCGCTGACGACCGTCTGGACCCGCCGCTGGAGCTCGTCGGAGCCCTCGAGGTTCAAGAACGCGGCGCCGAGCTTCGCGATGCAGGCCCGGTGGATCCTCGTTTTCAGCTCGGCGTGAGGATCCCTAGCCCTCGCCCTCGCCTGCGCCTGGTCGACCTGGAGGCGCTCCGCGAGCACCGAGCCGTCGGTGCGACCGAAGCCGTTCAGGTCGAGGGTGCTCACCGCCGGGCTCTCAAGGCGAAGCGCCGCCGCGGAGCGTCGGCTCCGCCGGTCCGGGAACCGGCGAACACCGTTGCCGCCAAGCTCACGGCCGCCTGAGCAAAGCTGCTCTCCCCGTCGGAGAGGACGACCGGGAGCGCGCGGTTCACGGCCGCCGGGACCGCCGGATCGTCCGGCAGCTCGAAGGCGATCGTCGTCTCGAGCGCCTGCTCGATGTCGCCCTTGGAGACCGCGCCGGCGGCGCCGATGCGGTTGGCCACGAGCGACACCCGGTCGCGCGGGAAGCCGAGCCGGTCGATCGTCTCGAGCCCGATGCGGACGTTCTTCAACGACGTCACTTCGGGATTACAGACGAGGAGCAATTGCTCGCTGTGATCGAGCGCAGCGAGCATGGGCCCGTCGAAGAGCGGCCCGGTGTCGATGACGATGGCGCCGAACCCGCTGCGCGCCGCGTCGAGGACGGCGGTGAGCTGCGCGGCTCCGACGAGATCGGCCTCCTCCGGCCGCTTCGGCGCCGGCAGGAGTGCCAGTCCCGTGCGCGCGTCCGTGCTGACGAACGCCTTCAGCTTGTCCAGGTCGAGGTCGCCCGGCGAGGCTGCCAGGTCGGCGATCGTCGCGCGCGGCGAAACGGCGAGCGTGAGCGCGGAGTCGCCGAACTGGAGATCGAGATCGATCAGGAGCGTCTCGACGCCCGAGCGGGCTGTTGCGACCGCGAGGTTCGTGGCGATCACGGTCTTGCCGCTCCCGCCCTTGGGCGAGAAGACCGTCACGACCTTGCCCTTGTCGCCGCCCGCGCTTGCCGCCGCTGCGGCAGCCTTCCGAATCGCGAACACGAGCGTCTCCGTGGGCTGCGGCAACACGAGCACGTCTGCCGCGCCCACCGCGAGGCCCGTCTCCACGATTCCGTTCGGCTCGCCGTAGGCGGCGAGGATCAGCGGCACACGCAGTTCCCGTGCGCGGGGGATCTCGTCGCCGTGAGCTGCCGGAGACTCGAGCACATGAAGAGCGACATCCGCCGGGGGCTGCGTCTCCCCGAGGCCCGCCAGGCGGACCAGCGAGATCGTCGGCTGCTGCTCCAGCGTTCCGGCAATGCGCCCCGCCGCGGGCCCGCTCAGGCGGACCCGGAGCGTCCTCGCCGAGTTGTGGCCGTTACTGTCCATCGACGCTCTCCGGGAAGCCGCCGACAATGCGGAGCCTCGTGGTGTTGTCCGCCGGGAGGCCGCGGCTCAGGAGCGAGTACAGCGTCTCCAGGCTCGTCTTGCTGTTGCGCGGGCTCGCGGTCGGCCGCAGGACCAGGTACCACGTGGCGTTCTTGAGCGCCCAGAGCATCGTCTGGCTCTGCTTGTCGGTCATCACGAGCGTCGCGGTCGTGACCTGCGCTCCGCCGATACCTCCGGACGACGACCCGCCGGGTGGCGCCTTGAGCACGAGCAGGTTCTGCAGGATGACCCTGGTGGTGGCGCGGTTGCTCCCTGAGACGCTGTACTTGACGTTCGCGACCACGTCGACGCGGTCGCCGTCCGAGACCGTGCCGGCGAGCAGCTCGTTCGGATCGCCCGGCACCACGACGACGCGCTTCCTGCCGGAGAAATTGGCGAAGATGCCGCCCTGTGCGAGCGGCTTGAACTGCCGCAGCGTTACCTGCTCGCCCTTGTAGACGGTTCCGGAAACGACGAGCGAGGTAAGAGGCGCCGCACTCACGATCGCCCCGGGTACGACAGAACGGTGCGGCACGGTCTGCGTCTTCAGGTAGCCGCCGCTCGCAACGGCGGACCCTGCCGTGCCGGCGGGGATGTCGCGCGCCGCGACGAGCACCTTCTCGAGGCCTGCCGCGTGGTTGACGCTGTTGCGGTAGCTGATGACGTAGATGCCCACCAGGACCGCAGCGAGCACTGCGAGGCCGATCGGCAAGGCGAGGTTTCGAAGTCGGGATCTCGTCACGGCAGGTTCCTTTCGCTTCTCATTGGGTGAGCGTGATCATGTGGACGCCGAAGTCGATTCCGCCGTCGATCGGGTCGCCGGCGGCGAGGTCGGTGGCGACGTACGTCACGAAGCGGCCGGTGAGCTGGCGGGTCTGCGATGTCCAGACGACCCCGGTCGGGTCGATGACGAACGCCGCCCACCCGATGATGTGGAACGCCCGGCCGCCGTTGCCGATCCGGTCGAAGACCGGGAAGAAGAGAACCTGCCCACGGTCGGCGGCGTCCTGCAACCCCTGCCTCACCGGGCCCACCGTCTCGCCGGTCTTGACGCCGTACCACTTGTTCGCCGGCAGCGGACTGCCCCAGCAGGGCGTGCACTCGATCTCGTTCTTCAGCTCGCTGCCGCCCGTCTGACCACCGTCGCACGTGAACTCCGAGTCCGAGTTGCACTTAACGTTGATCAGGCCGATCGTGCTCGTCGTGACCTGGCTCTCGTCGAAGTTGACGGTCACGGTCTGGCCGTAGCATTCGGGATGCGTGACGGCGCACGCGACGGTGTCCTTGATCGCGATCGGCGCGACGTTGTTCAGGGCTCCGGGGACGGTCACCTGCGCTCGCGCATGCGCGCGCGCGGTCGCATTGAGCACCGGAAGGATGATGCCGGAGACCGGCTTGGCCGCCACGACGTCGATCTCGCTCGCGCTCGGGAAGGTCACCGTGGGCGAGGAGATGCCGCTGAAGTTCTGCTGCGCGTAGCTGGACGCCGTCGCGCTGGCGGCAGCCTGGTTCGGGATGTCCTGCGCGCCGGCAAGCGCAGCCGCATCCGCGGCGGTCTGCACCTGGCGCTGCGTCCGGAACCACGAGCCGCCGTCGATGACGAGCGAGACGAGCGCGACCAGCCCGATGAGCGCGAAGACGACGAACAGCATCGCCTGGCCCGAGTCGCCGCGCAGCCGTGGGGATCGCGCGCTCACTCGAGCCGCTCCGTCGCGCTCGCGGTCATCGTGATGTTCCGGCTGAAGAAGACGGTGATCGTGACGGGCACGGAGATCGAAATCGTGTAGGCGGTCCCCATGCCGCCCGGCGTCGCGGGCGAGCACGTGATGCGGCTCCCGCTCTGGAGATCGTTGCTCCACTGCTGCGGCGAGACGGTGTTCTGAATCGCGGTCCTGGCGGCCTGACACGGGCCGCCCGACGCCGTCCGGCTGACCGCGGCCTTGCGCGCGCCGACCCGGGCCGCATCCGTGAAGACGATGTACTTGTGAAAGGCGGCGCCGCACTGCCAGATGGCCAGGAAGAGCATGACCAGGATCGGCAGGACGACGGCGAACTCGACCATGCTCTGGCCTTGCTCGCTGCTGAGCCTTCGGCGCGCGTTGTGTGGGGTCGTCTTCATGTGAGTCGGTTGATCAGGGGCAGAGCCTCCGCGGACCGCGGCGGAGGCTCTGCCGTTTGGTGCTTACGCGCCGATCGCGTTGCTGACCTGTGTGATCGCGTTCTGAATGGCGGTGCCCAGGCCCGTCCACGTGACGGCGAGCAGCACGGCCACGACGACCACGGCGAGGATCAGCGCGTACTCGACGAAGGTCTGACCTTCGTCCTTCTCGAGCCGACCTACGAGCACGGCCGCCCAAGCAGTGAAGCGATCCATCATGAGGTTTCCTCCCTCTGTCCTGCGAGGGCGAACCGACGCCCTTGCCTTTACGGAGCAGTCTTGGGCGGGTGCGGCATGTCCTGGATCGCCCATCAGTCTGGTTCCAACCCCCCAATGGGTGAGGTGACCGGCCGGCCCGCGGCGTTAGCGTCAGGCTCGAGATGGAACGGAGCTTCCTCCTCAAGGACGGAGATCGTGTCGTTTGTGAGCGCTGCCAGATCGCGGACCGGTTGTTCACGCGCGCTCGGGGCCTGCTCGGACGCAGCGGCCTCCCGCAAAGTCACGGCCTCCTGATCGAGCCAACCTGGTCCGTCCACACCTGGTTCATGCGGTTCCCGATCGACGTCGTCTTCCTCGACCGCGACCTGACGGTCCTGAAGATCCGGAAGCACATGTGCCCCTGGCGGACGGCCGCCCGCTTTCGCGCACGCTCGGTGCTGGAGCTCGCCGCAGGCGAGTGCGACCGCCTCCGGCTCGAGGTCGGCGACCGGCTCGCCGTCGTGCCGGCGCGGTGATCCGCGCGCTCCCCTGGATGCGCGCGCGGCCGCTCGGTTCCGTGTTCGCGGCCGCGATGGCGGCCGTCGTGCTCGTGCGTTACGGCTTCAGCATGGCAGGGCTGATCGTCGCCTTTACGAGTGCGGTACTGGTGGTGCTGTCGCTGATCGACATCGAGTCGCGCCGCCTCCCGAACAGGATTGTCCTGCCTGCGGCGGTGCTCGTCCTTGCGGCCCGGCTGGCCACCGCACCCGGTCACTGGGCCGCGTGGGTGGGTGCCGCGGCCGGCGCGGCCGCCTTTCTCCTGGTCTTCGCCCTCGCGTTCCCTGCCGGTCTCGGCATGGGAGATGTGAAGCTGACTCTCTTGCTGGGTGGGGCCCTCGGCGGCGCCATTCTCCCAGCGCTGCTGCTGGGAACGCTGGCCGGTGCGGCGGCGGCGGCGGCGCTGCTCGCTCGCGACGGCCGCCGCGCACTCGCCCGCACGATGCCGTTCGGCCCCTTCCTCGCCTTCGGCACGATCGCGACCGCTCTGCTGCTCACCCCCTGAGCGGCCACCGGGGATTCACGCGGCGTCCTCGAGGAACTAGCCCGTCGTCTCGTCCAGGTCAGCTGATCGTCTCAGCGGCGTGCGCGCCGGTCCCGGACAATGGAAGTGTGTCCGTGCTCACCGTTCACCTGGACCGGCAGGACCTGGTCGATGACCTCGTCGCGTCGTTCCACAAGAGCGGCTGCTCGGCGCGGCGCACCGGGCCGGACTCCTGCGCGGTCGACCACCACGCGGCGGCCGACGAGCGCGAGGCGCAGATCGAGGTCAGGTTCTTCCTGCGGGCCTGGCAGGCACGCCACCACTTCGTGCGTGCGCTCGTTGCCGACTGATCTCCGACGTCCGCGACAGACTCGCGGCCTCGACCTCGGCCGAGTTGTCCAGCAGGCCGTGCCGATATGTCCAGTGGACGGCCTCGGTCCTGCTGCTGACGTTCAGCTTGCGATAGATGTTCGTGAGATGGAACTTGACGGTCTGCTCGGCGAGCCACAGGAGCTTCGCGATCTCTCGGTTCGAACGGCCTTCGGCCAGGACGCGAAGGATCTCGAGCTCGCGATCGGTTAGCCCCGCCTCGCGCACAGCAGCGATCCGGCTGGGCTCGGCACGTCCGACCGGCTCGCGGACCTTCTCCTCGTAGGCCGCCGTCAAGGCGTCCGGCAGCTCGGCCGGGTCGATGCTCTTGGAGATGAACACGCGCGCGCCGAGCCCCAGCGCCTCCGCGGCCACCTCGGCGGAATCGAGTCCGGAGAGGACGGCGATCTTCACCTCGGGCATGCGCTCACGGAGGAGCCGGATGCATGTCAGCCCGTCGACGCCGGGCATCCGCAGGTCGAGCACCACCAGATCCGGAGACGTCCGCTGCACGACAGGCAGCACCTGCGCCCCCGACTCGGCCGCGCCGACGATCTCGAACTCGCTCCGCCCTTCGAGCGCGAGTCGGACCGCCTCGACCATCAGGCCATGGTCGTCCGCAATGACCAGCTTGAGCCGCCGCATGTCTGTCTCCTTGACGCCGCAGTAACCAGACAGATGCACTGAATTTCGATTCCGTGTGCCATCGCACTGTTCCTCTCTTTCGCCGGCGGGGGAATCCCCCGATCGCGGGATCTCCTTCGGGGGCGCCGCCTGGCGGCGAGACCTCCGGCGGGGCGCCACCGGAAGGTCTAGTCCGAGCCCGCGGCCCTTGTGCCGCATCGCCTCCTTCCCTACGGTGTGCAGGCGGAAGGAGCTGAATGGCTCCTCAGAAGATCCAAGGGAGAGTGCGGCCTTGCGGCGGTTGAATGTTCTCGTAGTCGACGACCATCGGCTGATGCTGGATGCAATCCGTGTCTCGCTAGAGCGCGAAGACGACATCACCGTCGTCGGCGAGGCCGATTCCGGCAAGGGCGTGCTGTCGCTCGTCGGCCAGACCGGCCCCGACGTCGTCCTGCTCGATGTCCGCATGCCCGGGGCGGACGGCCTGACGGTGCTCGGGCAGCTCCGCGAGCACTATCCCAGCGTCGCCGTCGTGATGTTCTCGGGGATCGACGACCCGACCCTCGTGCAGGCGGCCCTGGCGCGCGGGGCGGCGGCCTTCGTGCTCAAGCACGTCGAGCCACGCGACCTCGCCGGAGCGCTGCGACAGGTCGTCCGCGGCTCGATCTTCACGCCGCTCGACCTCCCGGGCTCGGCGAAGGAAAGCGCGTCGGAAGCAGGGCTGACGAAGCGTGAGTCCTCGATCCTCGAGGCGCTCGAACACGGCAGCTCGAACCATGAGATCGCCAAGCGGCTGTTCCTCGCCGAGCAGACGGTGAAGTTCCACCTGACGAACATCTACCGGAAGCTCGGCGTCTCTACCCGCACCGAGGCCGTGCGCAAGGCATACGAGCGCGGCCTCGTCGAGCGGCCGCTGTCGTACGTCGCCTGAGCGGTGAACGCTCGGATAGCGGGCGAGCGGAGGCAACGGCCACCGCCGGCCAGATCTGCGGGACTGCTGCTCAGCGGTTGTGGCAGACGGCCTCGACGTTGTTGCCGTCGGGGTCGAGCACGAACGCGCCGTAGTAGCCGGGGTGGTAGCCGCGTTCTCCGGGTGGGCCGTTGTCGCGGTAGCCGGCGGCCAGCGCGACATGGTGGAACTGCTCCACGGCCGCGTTGTCCGGCGCCGGGAAGGCGATGTGCACGTTCTCGGCCGGCGGCCGCTCGGCGGACCACCCGGCCTCGGGCGTCGTCACCGTGAACGAGCCCCCGGCGCCGCGGAAGTGGGCCCACTCGAGATCGCGGGTCTGGAGCTGGAACCCGAGCACCGGCGCGATCGCCTCGTAGAAATGACTGGACTCGTCGACGTCGCGGACGCGCAGCCAGAGGTGGTCGATGCAGCCGGTGTCCGTGCGGACGTTGTCCTTGGCGACGGCCTCGATGCTGTTGCCGTCAGGGTCGAGGACGAAGGCGCCGTAGTAGCCGGGGCGGTACTGCTCGCGCAGCCCGGGCGGGCCGTCGTCTCGGAATCCGTCCGCAGTGAGCGTCTGCCAGAACTCGTCGACCAGCTCGCGCGAGCGCGCGACGAGCCCGACGTGGAGGTTCCTCGTCACCGGCCGGTCGTCGGCCGCGGCTCCGACCGAGAGGTCCTCCCATTCGAAGAACCCTTCGTACCGATCGGGCTCGCCGAAGCCGAGCGTCGCCAGCGCCGTCTCGTAGAAGCGGCGAGCCTCCTCGAGGTCGGAGACTCGGATCGTCACGTGGTCGAACACCGCCTAGCCCCTGTAGTCGAAGTCGCGTGTGAACGCGCACGTGCCGTGCAGCTCGAAGTCGAAGGGCGGATCCTCGACGACCAGCTCGTCCGCGTAGAGCTCGGTCCCGGGCCGGTCGTGGCCCGGAACGATGCACGAAACCGTCTCGCCGGTCGGCACCGGGGTCACAGCGCGGAGCCGGACGGCGTCTCCGGCGCGCACGTCGCCGTCGCCGAGCTCGATCTTCGTCTGCCGTACGGCCACGACCGTGCTCGGCTTGCGAATCCACGGCAGACCCAGCACGTGCCTGCCGCCCAGGCGCCCGAGCAGGATGTCGGCCAGCTCTTCCGGCCCGTCGACGTGGAGGACGAGCGTCCAGGGCGAGCCCGGCTCGTCGTCGTCGTAGCGGTAGGTCAGCACCGCCGCGCTCCCGCCGAGGTCGATCCCGGCCGCCTCGCCCTCGTCGACCCGCCAGGAGAGCGCCCCGTAGCAGATGCCGTGGGTCGAGCGTCCGCCCGGCACGCCGCCGATTCTGCGGCAGGGGCAGATCGCGTCGCAGTTGCAGGCCTCGAGGTAGCGGCCCGCGATCCGCCAGGGGCTCATCGCCGCCCAGCTCCGAGGAACATGCGCACCGTTAGATTCTCTCAGCCGTGATCCTCGAGAACGGGCTCATCCGCACGCTCGATCCGTCGCTGCCGGTCGTGCGGAGCCTCGCGCTCGCCGGCGACCGGATCGCCGGCGCGGTCGGGACCCACGAGACCGCCCTACCGGGCCCTGAGCGGGTGGATCTCGGCGGGCGCTGCGTCGTGCCGGGCTTCAGCGACGCGCACGTGCACTTCCCCACCTGGGCGCTCGCGCAGGACGAGGTTCGTTTGGAGGACACGCGTTCGCTCGACGAGGCGCTCGCCCGCGTCCGCCAGGCTCTCGAGCGCGCTCCGGAGAGTCGCTGGCTGCGCGGCCGGGGCTGGCGGAGCGGCGACTGGTCGCCGCCGATCGAGCCGACGAAGGAGGCGCTGGACGAGATCGTCTCCGACCGGCCCGTGGCGCTGATGGCGCGCGACTCGCACTCGGTCTGGCTCAACTCGGCTGCGCTCGCCCGCGCCGACGGGGATCTCCACGTCCCGGGAGGCGTCGTCGAGCTCGACGAGCGCGGCGAGCCGACCGGCGTGCTCCGGGAGGAGTCCTGCTGGCATTTCCGCGACGCCTACATCGAGACCACGGACGACGAGTACGTGGAGGCGATGCGGTCGGGGCTGAAGCTCGCGCGCCCGGGGGGTCACGGCCGTCCACGACAAGGACGGCTGGCTCGGCGCCTTCCGCTTCTGGCAGCGGCTCGAGGCCGAGGGGGCGCTGAGGCTCCGCGTCTGGCAGTCGCTCCCGGCCGACTCTCGAACGAGCTCGCTCAAACCGGGATCCGCGGCGGCTTCGGCGGCCCGCTGCTACGGCTCGGCTACCTGAAGGCGTTCATGGACGGGACGCTCGGGTCGCAGACCGCGCGGATGCTCGACGGCTCCGGGGTCGAGATCACGAGCGGCGCGGAGCTGGTCGAGCTGATCCGTAGCGGGGCGCGAGCCGGCTTCCCGCTGGCCGTGCACGCGATCGGCGACCTCGCCAACCGTGAGGCGCTGGACGCGTTCGAGACGACGCGCGAGGAGTGGCGGCCGCTCGGGTCTACGGCCGCGGATCGAGCACGCGCAGCTGCTCGCGCCGGAGGACCTGCCCCGTTTCGCGGAGCTCGGCGTCGCCGCCTCCGTGCAGTTCAGCCACGCTCCCTCCGACCGCGAGCTCGCCGAGCGCTTCTGGGGCGAGTCGGCGAGCGAGCCCTATGCCTTCCGCTCGCTGCTCGAGTCGGGCGCGGTCGTCGCGAACGGCTCGGACGCGCCGATCGAGGAGCTCGACCCGCTCGCGGGGATCTGCGCGGGCGTCCTGCGGACGCTCGACGAGCGCGGCGCGTGGCGCCCCGAGGAGGCGCTGACGGCCGAGCAGGCGCTCGTCGCGACCTGCGTCACCCCGGCCTGGCTCTGCGGCGACGAGCACCGCCGGGGAAGCTGCTACCGGGGTACTACGCGGACCTGGCCGTCCTCGACAGAGACCCGCTCGCATGCGACCCGCGGAGCTCCCGGACCTCCGGTCGTCGCCACCATGGTCGGCGGCACGTGGACGCACAACCCGCCGCCCTGGGACTGACGGCCCGGTCGATCAGCTCCCGGGTCCTTGTGTGCGGCAGCGCGCCGCCCTAGGATCGCAGCTCGGTCCCAACAGGGACAACGAGACAGGAGGGCACCTCATGAAACGCTTGTTCGAACGGCGGCCGTCGCCTGCGATGACCGTTGCCTTGATCGCATTGTTCGTCGCTCTGGGCGGCACCGGCTACGCCGCCGTCAGGCTGCCGAAGAACAGCGTCGGCGCCGCGCAGTTGAAGAAGGGAGCAGTGACCCCGCCCAAGGTGGCCAAGAAGACGATCGCTCTCTTCAAGGGCCGGCGCGGGTCGCAGGGACCGCAGGGACCCCGCGGCAGGGTCCCGCCGGCGCGCAGGGTGCCGCCGGCGTGCAAGGACCCGAAGGGAGACCCCGGCGCTCCCGGCGTCTCCGAGTACGAGCGTGTCGAGGTCGCCAAGAACGTCAACTCGGGCGACACGGGCGTCTCGGTCTCCGCCGCCTGCCCGGCCGGTAAGAAGCTTCTCGGCGGCGGCGGGGGCGGTCCAGGAATCCAAGCTCAACATGAGGTTCGCGTACGCGCAATCGAACGACGTCTTCGAGGTCATCGCTTCCTTGATTCCCGGCCAGACGATCACGTCGAGCTCGCAGGCCTTTGCGGTCGCCATTTGCGGCAAGGTGGGCTGACGCAGGCCCACAGCCTGCTCCTCAACCCGGGTGTCGGACACCGTTCGGGGTCAAGTGTCCGCGTGTGTCGAGGGTGTGCCGAGTTGTCGACAGGCGCTACGCGCGCTCTTCGGGATGCGAGGCGTCCGTGAACTCGCGGAACTCCGCAGTGAGCAGGTAGGCGACCTGCTCGCCGATATCCACGGCGTGGTCTCCGATCCGCTCGATCGTCCGGGAGACGAGCACCATTCGCAAAGCCCACTCGCGCATCGCAGGCTCGGCGACGAGCTCGACCACGCGCTCGACGAAACGCCGGTTCGAGCGGTCGATCAGCTCGTCGAGCTCGACGAGCGACTCAGCCGAGGCGAGATCGCGGGCGGCGAACGAGTCGAGCGCGACCCGGAGCATCTCCTCCGCCCTGTCGCCCATCTCCTGGAGGCTCCGCAACAGCGCTGGATCCGGCTCCACGTCGGCAACGAGCTTCGTCAGCTTCGCGATCGTCACGCAGTAGTCCGCCATCCGCTCGAGATGGAGGTTGATGTGCAGCATCGCGAGCACGAGCCGCAGGTCGGTCGCGACCGGCGTCTGGCGGGCGAGCAGCGATTCGATCATCTCCTCGATCCGGAGGTAGAGGCCGTCGACGTCGTCGTCGAACGCGATCACCTCGTCGGCCAGCTCGAGGTCCCGCCGCTCGAGCGCGTTCAGAGCACCTCGAAGCGTCCGGAGGACGAGCGAGCCTTCCTCCTGGAGGGTCGCCTCGAGCCGGTCGAGCTCCTCCTGAAAGGTCACCCGGACGCCGGCGCGCTTATCCAAATCGCCCCGTGACGTAGTCCTCCGTCCGCTGGTCCGAGGGCGCAGTGAAGATCTTCGTCGTCTCGTCGTACTCGACGAGCACCCCGGCCCGCCCGTCGTCGTCCACCTCGAGACTGAAGAACGCCGTGCGGTCCGCGACGCGAGCGGCCTGCTGCATGTTGTGGGTGACGATCACGAGGGTGTATTCGCGCTTGAGCTCGTGCATCAGCTCCTCGATGCTCGCGGTCGCGATCGGGTCGAGCGCCGAGGCGGGCTCGTCGAGGAGCAGCACCTCCGGCTCGATCGCGATCGCTCTCGCGATGCAGAGCCGCTGCTGCTGCCCGCCGGAGAGCGAGAGCGCGCTGCGTTTGAGCCGGTCCTTGACCTCGTCCCAGAGTGCAGCCGCGGTCAGCGCCTTCTCGACCCGCTCGTCGAGGTTTCTTCAGCCCGAGGATGCGGGGCGCCCAGGCGACGTTGTCGTAGATCGTCTTCGCAAACGGGTTCGGCCTCTGGAAGACCATCCCGATCCGGCGGCGCACCTCGACGGCGTCGACGCCGTCGCCGTAGAGGTCGATGCCCCGGTAGAGAATCTCGCCCTCGCGCCGGAATCCCGCGACGCCGTCGTTCATCCGGTTGAGGCAGCGGATGAAGGTGCTCTTGCCGCAGCCCGACGGGCCGATCACGGCCGTGATCAGGTTGCGGTAGATCTCGAGGTCGACGCCCTTGATCGCGATGTTCGCCCCGTACCGCGCCGTCAGCGCCTTGATGTCGAAGACGGTCTCCCCCGTCCGCGGCTGCGCCTCCTGCCGCTCGCCGACCTCGACCTGCCTCATCGGCGTCATCGTATCCGGCTCGCTCACGGTCACCTGCCGAGCCTCCGCCGGCTGCGCGCGAGTGCGAGGCGCGCGAGCAAGCTCGTGGCGAGCACGAACAGCATCAGCACGAGCGCGGAGGCCCAGGCCCGCTGGTGGTCGATCGGGTCGGCCGACTCCGACCAGATGAAGATCTGAACGGGGATGTTCGGCATTGCGTGGGACGGGTTCAGATTCACCTGCCGGCCGAAGATCGCCGTCGCGAACAGGAGCGGCGCAGTCTCTCCGGCCGCGCGCGCGGCTGCGAGCACCGTGCCCGTCAGGATGCCGCCGAACGCGCTCGGAAGGATGATCCCGAGCACCGTCCGCCAGCGGCTGGCCCCGAGCGCGAGCGCCGCCTCGCGGTCGCCGCGTGGCACGAGCCGCAGCACCTCCTGGGACGTGCGCGTAATCAGCGGCAACATCACGATCGCGAGCCCGAACGATCCCGCCCAGCCGTTCTGGGGATGCCCGTAGACGAGCAGCCCGAAGACGAAGACGCCGATGATGATCGAGGGCAACCCGTTCAGCAGGTCGACCGAGAGCTGAACCGGCGTACGCACCGCGGGCGACGCGAACTCCTCGAGGAAGACGGCGATGCAGACGCCGACGGGAAGCGCGATCGCGGTCGCGAGCCCCACGAGGATCCCGGAACCGACGATCAACGGTGCGATTCCGCCGCCGTCGCCCGAGAAGGGGATCGGCAGGTCATGCGTGAAGAAGGCCCACGAGAGCTGGCCCCCGCCCCGCTTCGCGACCGACCAGACCACGACGGCCAGCACGGCCACCGCCGCGAGCGCGGCCAACGTGGCCAGCGATTCGACCAGGCGGTTGACGATCCGCCTGCGGCGAACACGCGCGTCGCCGCGGAGCGTGAGCGCCGGCTCCATCAGCTGCCTCCGGTTCTCTGGAAGGCGAAACGCCTGACGACGAGCTGCGCGATCAGGTTCGTCAGCAGGCCGATCACGAGCAGGATCGCCGCCAGGTAGAAGAGCGACGCGATCTGCAGCTTCGAGACGGCGCCCTGGTACTGGCCCGCGATCCGGCTCGCCAGCGTATCTCCCGGCGCGAAGAGCGACGTGTGGATCGCCCAGCTCGAACCGATCACCTGCGTGACGGCGATCGCCTCGCCGAGAGCGCGGCCGAGGCCGAGGATGACGGCGGCGGCAATCCCGGGCCGCGACGACGAGAGGACGACGCCGCGCACCATCTCCCAGCGCGTCGCGCCGAGCGCGAGCGCGCCCTCCTCGAGCTCGTGCGGGACGCTGAGGAAGAGCTCGCGGCAGACGCTCGCGACGATCGGGACGACCATGATCGCGAGCACGATCCCCGCGACGAAGACCCCGCTCGAGCCGACCAGGCCGCTGAAGAGCGGGATGAACCCGAGCCGCCGGTGCAGGAACGGCTCGACGTGGCCGGCGAGAAACGGCCCGAGCACGAGAATCCCCCAGAGACCGAGGACGACGCTCGGGATCGCCGCCAGCATCTCGACCAGCGAGCCGACGACCAGGCGCACTCCGCGCGGGGCGAGCTCGCTCAGGAAGAGCGCGATCGCGAGCGCGAGCGGCGTGGCGATGACCAGCGCGAGCAGCGACGTCACGGCCGTGCCGAAGAGCCCGGGGGCCGCCCCGAAGACGTTCTTGTTCGTGTCCCAGGCGCTCTTCCAGAGAAACGAGAGGCCGAAGGCGCTGAACGCCAGATGCGCCCCGCGCAGGACCTTGTAGGCGATCAGCCCGATCAGGACGAGGGCGCCGAGCGCCGCCGCGAGCGTCAGCAATTGCAGGATGCGGTCGCCCAGCCGGTCGCGAATCCGCCGGTGGCCCCGCAGCTCCTCAGTCGCCGTGACCGTGGTCACACGCTCACGCTAACGCCGTCTTCAGCCTCCGAGGTCGCCGTTACCGGACTGTTACCAGACCCACACCGCCTTTCAGCCCACGGCGGGCGGGGTCGGGGTCACGCTTCGGCTACACACAGATGAAGAGGAGAGGAGACACCTTGAAGCGCACACGAAGCCTTGCGGCTGCGCTCGCCGTGCTCGCCACGGCCGCACTCGCACTCACCGTCCTGGCGGGCCTCGCCGGGGCGTCGTCCAAGAAGGACTCGCTGAACGGCGCCGGGAGCACGTTCGTCGCTCCCCTCGTTGCGCAGTGGACCGCCCACTACGGCGGTGCGGACATCAACTACAGCGCGATCGGGAGCGGCGGCGGGATCGGCGCAATCAGCAGCCGGCAGGTCGACTTCGGCGCAAGCGACGCGCCGCTGACGCCCGACCAGTTCAGCGCCTGCCACGGCTGCGTCCAGATCCCGTGGGCCTTCTCGGCCACCTCGATCCCCTACAACGTGAGCGGCGTCGGCTACGGGCTCAAGCTGACGGGCCCGATCCTCGCCAACATCTACCTCGGCCACATCAAGAAGTGGAACGACAAGCGCATCCGCGCGATCAACAAGGGCGTGAAGCTGCCCAACGAGGACATCGTCCCGATCTTCCGCAGCGACGGAAGCGGTACGAGCTACAACTTCACCGACTACCTCTCGCGGGTGAGCAAGGAGTGGAAGAGCAAGGTCGGCAAGAGCACGCAGCCGGCCTTCCCGGCAGGCGTCGGCGCGCGGGGCAGCTCGGGCGTCGCCGCGAAGCTCGGCTCGACCCCGGGCGGAATCACCTACGTCGACATCGCCTACTCGTACAGGTTCCACTACAAGATCGCGAAGCTGAAGAACCGGGCCGGCCGCTTCATCCTGCCGAAGTCCACGACCGTCGCGGCCGTCTCGAAGCAGGTCAAGAGGGTGCCCAGGAACAACGCGATCTCGGTGGTCAACCCACCGAAGACGGTCAAGAACGGCTACCCGATCTGCACGTTCACCTGGGTGATCGTGCCGGTGAAGACGTCGAAGGCGCCCCAGCTGAAGCCGTTCATCGACTGGGCCGTGACGAAAGGCCAGACCTACGGCCACGCGATGCTCTTCCTGCCGCTGCCGAAGGTCGTGGTCAAGGCGGCCCGCACAACGACCGCCAGGCTGCACACCTAGTCAGTTGGGAGCACACACCGCACGTCGAGCCCGCGGCCTTTGGCGCCGCGGGCTTCGACGTGCCCGCCCGCGGTCTCGACCACGTGCTTGACGATCGCGAGACCCAGGCCGCTGCCGCGTGTCGTGCGGGCGCGGTCGGAGCGGAAGAACCGCTCGAAGAGGCGCGGCGCGTCCTCCTCGGGGACGCCTGCGCCGTCGTCGGCGACCTCGAGCACGCTCGTCCCGTTCTCGCTGCGGAGCGAGACGACGCAGGTCGCGCCCTCGCCGGCGTAGCGGATCGCGTTCTCGACCAAGTTCTCGACGACGGTGCGGAGCATCCGCCGGCGCAGGGGGACGACCAGCGCCTCGTCCTCGAGCCGGAGCTCGAGCCGCATGCCCGCCAGCTCAGCTCGCTCGGCCCGCGCGGCGATCGCGTCCCGCAGCACGGGGGCCGCCTCGGTCTCGCCGAGCGACACTACCTCGCGGCCCTGCTCGAGCTCGCTCAGGAAGAGGATGTCGTCCACGAGCCCGGTCATCTCCTCGACCTCCACGCGCGCCTGCCGGAGCAGGGCCGGAAGGTCGGCGCCCTGCAGCTCGGCCGTCTCGAGCAGCGCGAGCAGTCGCGCGAGCGGCGTCCGCAGCTCGTGCGAGACCGCGGCCGTGAAGGCGGCCCGCAGCTCGTCGTAGTCGGATCGAGTCACTAGGGTGAGTATCGCGTGACCAAGGTTCTGATCGTCGAGGACGACGAGTTGATCGCCGAGGGCATGGCGCAGCACCTGGCGGCTGCGGGCCTCCAGCCCGTCCGGGTCGCCGGCGGCGAGGCGGGTCTCGCGCGCCTGCGCCACGAGCGCCCGGACGTCCTCGTGCTCGACCTGATGCTGCCCGGGCTCGACGGCTGGAGCCTGATCGAACGCGCCCGCGCGGAGGCGATCGGCACCCCGATCGTCGTCGTCAGCGCACGCGGCACCGAGCACGACCGCGTGCACGCGCTCCAGATCGGAGCCGACGACTACCTCGTCAAGCCGTTCTCGATGAAGGAGCTCGTGGCACGCGTCCAGGCGGCGGCCCGGCGCGGCGGGCGCGGCATACACGAGGAACGCGGCGAGGAGCTGGTGATCGAGGAGCTCCGGATCGACCCGAGATCGGTGCAGGCGTTCGTGAACGGCGAAAACGCCGAGCTGACGCCGACGGAGTTCCGGCTCCTCTATGCGCTCGCGCTGGACCGCGGGCGGGTGGCGAATCGCGACGAGCTGCTGCAGCGGATCTGGGGCCGCCGCGCGACCCACCGCGACCGCACGGTCGACGTTTGCGTCCGCCGCCTGCGCGAGAAGATCGACCAGCGGGCCTCGAAGCACACGTTCGTTCAGACCCGCTACGGCGTCGGCTACAGCCTCGAGCCCGTCCCGAAATAGCTACTCGAGCCGGTAGATCGGAACGAGGCTCTTCTCGGCCTCGTTCTCGATCCGGGCGACGACGTCGACGTAGGGCTCCAGGCCCGAGCCGTGGAGCTTCGCCTTCAGCAGCTCGTCGACCTGGTAGAGCCCGGCCGAGTTGTTCATCTTGATCTCGACCGAGACCGGATACTCGTCGCCCTCGGAGATCACGACCTCGTCGATCGCAGCGGCGGAGATCGAATGGATCGAGACGCGTCCGCGCTCGAAGGGGATCCGCGAGCGGCCCTCCTCGATGTCGAGCGCGTCGGCGACGCGGACGATCCCGGCCTCGAGCGTCAGCGGGTGACCCGACTCGCGGTGGGAGGTGATCGCCTGCAGCACCTCGGAGACGACGACGGTCAGCTCGGGCTCGTCGTAGATCCCCGCGAGCAGCTCGCGCGCCTTGGGCTCGGCGAGGAAGAGGCTCCAGTCCTCGTGCCGGTCGCGGTGGACGGCCATGCCGACGCAGTGCAGCAGTGCGCCGAGCAGCACGACGACCTCGGCGTCGTCGGCCTTCATGTCGTAGTCCGCGACCATCGCCGGCTCGACTCCGCGCTTGGCGAGGATCCGCAGGAGCCGGAGCGCGATGTTGGCCACGATCTGGATGTGCACCCAGGAGTGGTCGTTGATCCCGAGCCGCTTGACGGCGTTCACGTTCGCGACGTGCCACCACGCCTTCAGGCCGTCGTCGGCGTTGACCCGCCCAAGGAGCGTCCGCAGCTTGCGGCTGCGCTGCGCCGGGACGTTGATCCGCATCTGCGCGACCGCGTCGACCGGCGAGAGGCGGGCTTCGCGCTCGGCCTCAGCGGAAGCAGGCTCGTCGATCCGTTCCCGGATCTCCTTGTCGAGCTGAGACATACCCCGGCGAGGGTACTAGCTGACGCTACGCGCGAAGGGCGCCGAGGCTGCGGAACAGCTCTTTCGCCGTCTCGAGGCCCAGCGGGACGTACTCGGCGAGCAGGCGCTCGTTGGGCGAGTGGATGCTGCTCTCGGGCAGGCCGAAGCCGGTGATGATCGTCGGGATGCCCTTGTCCGCCAGCGCGGGCACGATCGGCAGCGTCCCGCCCGAGCGCACGAGCAGCGGGCGGCGGCCGAAGGTCTTCTCGAACGCGCCCAGGCCGAGCTGCACGGCCGGCGCGTCCGGCGGAACGAGCCCGGGTGGGCTCGAGCCGAGGCGCGTCAGCTCGATCTCCGCGTCTTCCGGGGCGGCCTCGCGCAGCAGCCGCTCGACCGCGGCGGCGATCGTGTCGACGTCCTGGCCGGGAGCGAGCCGGATCGAGAGGTTCGCCTCGGCGCTCACCGGAAGCACCGTCTTCTGCAGGACGGGCGAGCCACCCGCGATTCCGTTCACGTCGAGCGCAGGCTCGGCGGTGGTACGCAGGTAGAACTCGTCCGCCGCTCCCGGGTAGGCCTGCCGCGCACCGGCGTCGGCGAGCAGCTCGGGGCCGGGAACGAGCTCGGCCCACCCGGCCACCTCCTCGTCGGTCGGAGGCGCGATTCCCTCACGCAGCGGCTCGGGCAGCGCGCCGTCCCGCGCTTGCAGCGTGCCGAGGATCTGGCTCATGACGTGGAGCGCGTTCAACGCCGCGCCGCCGTAGAGGCCCGAGTGCAGGTCGCGGCTGCCCGTGCTCACGGTCAGGTGGAAGTAGACGAGGCCGCGTGTGGCGACGCTGAACTCCGGGACGCCGCGCGTCGTCATGCCGCTGTCGAAGATGACGGCGGCGTCCGCGCCGCGCTCGTCCGCGGCGAGGAAGTCGACGATCTGGTGGCCGCCGCTCTCCTCCTCGGCGTCGCAGGTCACGCGCACGTTCACAGGCAGCTCGCCGGCGGCGGCGAGCTCGGCGGCGGCCTTGAGCAGGATGTAGAGCTGGCCCTTGTCGTCGACGACACCGCGCCCGTAGAGCCAGCCGTCGCGCTCTTCGAGCGTGAAGGGATCCGACTCCCAGAGCTCGAGCGGGTCGGGCGGCTGCACGTCGACGTGGCCGTACACCAGGACGGTTGGAACCGGGGTCTGACCCCGGTTGTGACCGTTGGAAGCGGGCAGCTCGCCGAGGATCAGCGGCTGCGTGTCGGTCGGGACGACGTCTGCGGAACCGCCGGCCCGTCGGACGAACTCCGCGAGCCACTCGGCCGCCCGCCCGACGTCGTCCGAGTGCGCCGGGTCGGCGCTGACGCTCGGGATCGCGATCAGCTCGGCCAGCTCGTCGAACCAGGGCTCCGGCACGGCCGCGAGTCTACGCGGCGACGATCGAGCGGGACGCGGCGAGCTGGCCGCACGCGGCCTCGATGTCCCGGCCGCGCGTCAGACGCACCGTCGCGGGCAGGCGGGCGCGGTCGAGCACGGCCTTGAAAGCGTCGATCGCGCGGCGCGACGAGCCCTCGAACGCGCCGGTCGGGTTGTAGGGGATCAGGTTCACCTTGAACACACGGCGGTCGAGCAGCTCCACGAGCTGGCGCGCCTGCTCGACTCGGTCGTTCACACCGGCGAGCATCACGTACTCGACGAAGACCTTCCGCCGCCGCAGCGCGAAGTAGCGCTCGCACTCGGCGAGCACGTCCGCGAGCGGGTAGCGCTCGTTCACCGGCATCAGCCGGCTGCGCAACGCGTCCTCGGGCGCGTGCAGCGAGAAGGCGAGCCGGATCGGCTGCTCGACCTCGTCCACGAAGCGCTTCAGGCCCGGCAGCCAGCCGACCGTCGAGATCGTCGTCCGCCGGTGCGTGATGCCGAGGTCGGGCAGGCGCCGCGCCGCCTCGACGACGTTGTCGAGATTCAGCATCGGCTCGCCCATCCCCATGAAGACGCAGTGGTCGACTCGTTCGATCCGGCGGAAGTGGAGCGCCTGGTCGAGGATCTCCGAAGCCGTGAGGTTGCGGCCGAAGCGCATCGCGCCCGTCGCGCAGAACGTGCACGTGAGCGGGCAGCCGGACTGAGAGGAGACGCAGATCGAGCGGCGCCCGTCGCGGTAGCGCATCAGCACCGCCTCGACGGGATGGCCGTCGCGCGTGCGGAAGAGCGTCTTGACGGTTCCGTCGCGCGCCTCGGACTGAGCGGCGACCTCGAGCGTCGAGAACGGCACCTCCTCGGCGAGCGCTGTCCGGAGCGCCAGCGAGACGTTCGTCATCTCGCCGTAGCCGGCGGCGCCGCGCGCGGTCCAGTCCCACACCTGCGCGGCGCGGTAGCGCGGCTCGCCGCGCTCGCTCAGCGCCTGTTCGAGGAGCCGGAGGTCCACCGCGCCAGGGTAGCGCCGGGGGGCGAAGAAGCTCTAAGCGACGTCGCGCAAAGCGACCGCGTCCGACATCGCGCGGAGCTTCTTCAGGCTCTGGTTCTCGATCTGCCGGATCCGCTCGCGCGTCACGTTGAACGCGCGGCCGACCTCGTCGAGCGTGCATGGATGCTGGCCGCCGAGCCCGTAGCGCAGCTCGAGGACGCGGCGTTCCCGCAGGCTGAGCGTCGAGAGCACGCGCTTCAGCGCCGCCTTGCGGAGCTCGACCTCGGCCGCCTCCTCGGGAAGCGGCTCGCTCTCGTCGGTGAGGAAATGACCGAACTCCGACTCCTCCTCGTCCCCGACCGGCTTCTCGAGCGAGACCGGCGCCTGTGAGCTGCGGCGGATCTGCTCGACCTCGTCGACGGTCAACTCGGTGTCGACGCCGATCTCGGCCGAGGTCGGCTCGCGGCCGAGCTCGGCGCGCAGCTTGCGCTCGGAGCGGACGATCTTGTTCAGCTTCTCGACGATGTGGACCGGCATCCGGATCGTGCGCCCCTTGTCGGCGAGCGCGCGGGCGACGGCCTGGCGAATCCACCACGTCGCGTACGTCGAGAACTTGAATCCTCGGCGGTGATCGAACTTCTCCGCCGCACGCACCAACCCGATCGTCCCCTCCTGGATCAGGTCCAGGAAGGACAGCCCCTGGTTGCGGTAGCGCTTGGCGATCGAGACGACGAGGCGCAGGTTGGCCTCGACCATCTCCTGCTTCGCGCGGTGGTCGCCGCGCTCGATCCGCTTCGCGAGCTCGACCTCCTGTGCCGCGGTGAGGAGGTCGACCTTGCCGATGTCCTTGAGGAAGAGCTGGAGCGAGTCGGTGCTGACCTCACGCGGCTGGACGGGCGCCTCGCGGGCCGGCTCGTCGGCCGAACTGTCGACGACCTCGATCTGCAGCTCCTCGAGAGCGCGGTGGAACTCCTCGATCTGCGCGACGTCGAGCTCGAGCTCCCCGAGCCCGAGGGCGATCTCCTCGGTGCTGAGCGTTCCGGACTCACGCCCGCTCTCCAGCAGCGCCTTTGCCTCGTCGGTCTCGAGCACCTCGCCGATGCTCAACGCCTTGACGGCTTCCCCCACTTCGCTCACCTTGACTCCTCCCTGGGCCTGGTTGCGGAGGGCACTCTCTCACGGCTCCCGGACGGACGCCATGGGCCGAACGGCTCATTTTTCCGTCAACGGGTCCCAGCTCTGGCCAGAACCGCCAGATATGCGGCCGCCTGGCGTCCGAGCTCGCTTCCGGGCGCCTCCTCGCGGGCCTGGCGGAGCTCGTCACGCGCCTTGTCCACCTGTCCGATCCAGAGCAGGAGCAGTCCGAGGTGGAAACGGACGGTCTGGGCGTGCGGGAAGACGCGGACGAGCGGCCCGAGCCGCGAGAAGGCGCGAGCTGGGTCGTCCTTGTCGAAGAGGCCGACCGCCGCCGCCGCGCGGGCCTCCGGATCGGACGGCGCCTCGCGCGCGGCGGCGGCGAACTGCCGCTCGGCCGAGCGCGGGCGGTCGAGCCTCTGCAGCGCCACGCCGTAGAGGATCCTGGCGTGAGCGCCACCGCCGGCCGCGGCCCGCCGAAGCGCGGCGACCTCGCGCGCCGGGACGAGCCCGCGGATGCGCACCGGCGGAGCGAACGAGGGCACGAACACCGGCAGGCCGGGAGCGAAACGCGGGTGGAGGAGATCCTGCGCGCGGACCGCGTACAGCGAGTCCGGCTCGAGCGTCTTCGCCGCGCGCCAGGCGCGGACCGCCTCGGCGTCGCGGCGCGACCAGTAGAAGGCGAGCCCGAGGTGCAGGGCGACGAGCCCGCTCCGCGGATGCTCCGCCGCGAGAGTCTGCAGGCGCCGGAGGGTGCCGTCGGGCCAGGTCGCGAGCGCCGCCCCCACCTCGGCCTCGAGCGAGCGGTAGCGCGCGAAGATCGCCGCGGCGCGCCTGGCGTCGTGCCTGCGGTCGTAGAGGAGCTCCGCCTGCCGGAGCGCGCGAGCCTCGGGATCGCTGCGCACGCCGAGATCGAGCGCGAGCGGCGGCGAGCCCTGGCGCGGCTTCACCGTGGGGACGTTGTTGCGCGTGACGACGACGCCGATCACGACCGCGCCGGAAGCGGCTACGGCCGCGAGTGCGACGAGCAGGAAGACTCGGGCGCGGGGGCTCACCGGCCGCCCATACAATCGAAAGCGGCATGTCCTCGTACCGAGAGCTGCTGCAGGCCGTCAAGGCCGAGATCGAGGAGGTAGACGAAAGCGGCCTCCAGACACTGGTCGACCGGGGCGCGCTGCTCCTCGACGTCCGCGAGCACGAGGAGTGGGAACAGGGACGGATCCCCGGCGCCGTGCTCCTGCCGCGCGGGAACCTCGAGTCCCGGATCGAGCAGGCCGCTCCGGACCGTTCGCGACCGGTCGTCCTCTACTGCGCAGCGGGCAACCGCTCGGCTTTCGCGGCGAAGACGCTGGCCGAGTTCGGCTACGAGCGGCCGGTCTCCCTGGCCCAGGGCTTCCAGGGCTGGGAGCGGAGCGGCCTTCCGACGGAGCGCCCGCGCACGCTCGGCCCGGCGCGGCTCGCGCGCTACAGCCGCCACCTCCTGATCCCGGAGGTCGGCGAGGAGGGCCAGCTGCGGCTGCTCGACTCGCGCGTCCTGCTGATCGGCGCGGGCGGGCTGGGGTCCCCCGTCGCCCTCTACCTCGCGGCGGCGGGCGTCGGGCACCTCGGAATCGTGGACGCCGACGTCGTCGACGAGACGAATCTCCAGCGCCAGATCGCGCACTCGACCGACTCGCTCGGCGAGCCGAAGACCGACTCCGCGCGGCGGCGGATCGAGGCACTCAACCCGGACGTCGAGGTCGTGCCGTTCCGCGAGCGGCTGACCTCCGAGAACGTCGAGCGGATCCTCGAGCCCGGCTGGGACGTGATCGTGGACGGCGCGGACAACTTCCCCACCCGTTACCTCGTCAACGACGCAGCGGTCTGGCACGGAACCCCGGTCGTGCACGGCTCGATCTTCCGCTTCGAAGGGCAGGCGACGGTCTTCAAACCGGGCGCGGGGCCGTGCTACCGCTGCCTGTTCCCGCAGCCGCCGCCGCCGGAGCTCGCCCCGAGCTGTGCCGAGGGCGGCGTCCTCGGCGTGCTGCCGGGCGTGATCGGCTCGATCCAGGCCTCGGAGACGCTCAAGCTCGCGCTCGGGATCGGCGAGCCGCTCGTCGGGCGGCTGCTGCTCTACGACGCGCTCTCGGGCGAGTTCACCGAGATGAAGCTCAAGCGAGACCCGGACTGCCCGGTCTGCGGCGAGAGCCCGACCATCACCGAGTACGTCGACTACGTCGAGTTCTGCCAGGGCGTTTGATGCCGACGGTCCACGAGCTCTATGAGCTCTGGGCCGAGGACGCGGAGCCGCGGTCGGCGCGGGTCGGCCCGGAATGGCGCGAGCGGAGGATCGAGGACCGGAGCTGGAGCCCCGCGGACGACCTGCTTCGGATCGCCCGCCTGAGCCGGCGCCGCGAGCAGCTCGAGGCGGAGTACGGCGCTGCCGCGGTCGAGGCCGCTGCGGGCGGGCTGGCGTGGGGGATCTATCAGCTGCTCGGCAAGCTCTGCCCGACCGTGTACGTGTGGGAGCGGCGTGCGTAACGGCTCGCTGACGATCTCGTTGCACGTCCGCGCGGAGCTGCTCGCGCACGCCGCAGCCGAGGCGCCGAACGAGGCGTGCGGGCTGCTGGCCCTGCGCGACGGCGTCGCCGAGCGCTACCTCCCCGCGCGGAACGGCGCCGCCAGCCCGTACCGCTTCGCGCTCGAGGCCGATCCGGAGAGCTGGTTCCTGGAGGACCAGGGCTACGAGCTCGCCGTCTTCCACTCCCACGTCTCGGCGCCGCCCCGGCCCTCGCGCACGGACCTCGAGCACATCGGCCTCTGGGAGGGCCGCCCCTACCTGATCCTCTCGCTCGAGACGGGGGAGCTCGCCGCCTGGCGGATCGCCGGCGGCGAGGCCTCTCCCGTCGCGCTTTCCTAGGTGGACCTGAAGACGCCCTTCATGCCGGCGGCCGCGTGGCCGGGCACGGTGCAGGAGTACGGGTGCTTGCCCTTCTTGAGCCTCACCGTCAGCGTCGCGGTCTGGTTGTGACCGAGCAGCTTCGTCTTCTTCCCTGCGATCTTGAAGTCGTGCTTGATCCGGCCCTTGTTGGTGACCTTGAAGATCGTCTTGCCGTGCGGAGCCTTGTTCCGCGAGAGCACGAACCTGAGCGTGTCCTTCGCGGTGACCTTGACCGTCGTCGAATTGGTGCTCGCGCCGGCGAACTGGGCGACCGCGAGCAGCGTCACGGTCGCCGATGCTGCGGCGAGCGCGAGCAGGAAAAAAATGCGCTTCATGGATCTCCTCACAGGTTGCTGACCCCTCTCGGGACTCACGATACCTCCTTCAAGCGCTCATCAGGCTCGTGCGGCAGAAGTTCGACCTCCAGCCGCTCGATGCGCGAGCCTTCCACCTCGACCACCTTGAAGCGAGTGCCGTCGTGGATGACCTCGTCGCCCGGCTCGGGCGCCCGCCCGATCAGACCGAAGACGAAGCCGCCGACAGTGTGGTAGTCCTCGATCGGCAGCTCGCGGTCGAACTGCTCGTTGAAGTCGTCGATCGGGAAGGTGCCGTCGATGCGCATCCGCCCGTCGGGGAGCCGCTCGACCGACTCGTCCGGAAGATCGAACTCGTCCTCGATCTCGCCGACGATCTCCTCGAGCAGGTCCTCGAGCGTCACGATCCCCTCGAGCTCCCCGTATTCGTCCACGACGATCGCCATGTGCTGGTTCGTGCGCCGGAACTCCCCGAGGAGCGCCGCCAGGTCCTTCGTCTCCGGGACGATGTGCGCGGGGCGGACGAGCTCTTCGACCTGGACTCCCGCGATTCCGCGGTCGGTCAGCGCCGAGATCAGGTCGCGCACGTGCAGGATGCCGACCACCTCGTCGAGGGAGCCGCGATAGACGGGGTAGCGCGTATACGGCGACTCGATCATCGCGGAGAGCGCCTCCTCGGGCGGCAGCTCGACCGAGAGGGCGACCACTTCGGGCCTCGGCACCATCACCGCCGAGACCTCCTTGTCGGCGAAGTCGAAGACCTTGTAAAGCATCTCCTGCTCCTGCCGTTCGATCTCGCCGTACGCCGTGGAGCGGTCGAGGACCATCTTCAGCTCGGCTTCGGAGAGGACGTCGTCGTCCTCGCCCGGCGGCTCGAGGCCGAGGGCGCGCAGGACGAGCTCGCTCGAGCGCTGCAGGATCCAGATCAGCGGTCTGAGCAGGACGAAGAAACCGCGCACGGGCGCCGAGACAGCGAGCGCGGTCGTCTCGGAGTGGCGCAACGCGACGCCCTTCGGAACGAGCTCCCCGATCACGACGTGGAGGAAGGTGATGATCAGGAACGCGAGCGCGAAGGCGACCAGAGAGGCAAGGATCGGATCGAACACTTTGGCAAGCGCCTGCTCGCCGAGCGCGCCGATCGCCAGGCTGGTGGCAGTCACGCCGAGCTGCATCGCCGCGATGAAGCGCGGCGGGTCGGCGACGATCGTGAGCACCGCTCGGGCGCGGCGGTTGCCCTGCTCCTCGAGCTCGCGGATGCGCGTCCGCCGAGCGGTGACGAGCCCGTACTCGGCCGCGACGAAGAACGCGTTCAGCAGGATCAGCGCCGCGACGGCGAGGAGCTCAACGAAAAGGGTCACGCCCCGCTCTCCGGGGCGCGGGTACTAGGCGGTTTCTCGTCGTCCAACAGGATCTACTTTTCAGTATAGGCGAGGGTTCCGGCGGTCTCCGCGCGCGCGGCCCGGCCCTCGAAGACGAGCCGTTCGAGGTGTGCAAGCGTCTCGGCGAGGGCGAAGCGCCGGCCGCTCGCGTCGAGGCCGTCACCGAAGAGCGCGAGCGAGACCTCGTGGGCGGTTCGCGGCTCGGGGCCGAGGGCGGCGACGGTCTCGTCCAGCCGGCGGCGGTGGTGCTCGACGATCTCTCTCGCGCGCCCCGCCGGGTCTTCCACCGGATCGCCGTGGCCGGGCAGTGCGACGCGCGGCGCCAGCTCGATCGTGCGCTCGAGCGAGGCCACGTAGTCGCCGAGCGGGTCGGGCCGGGAGTCCGGGTAGAGGCCGACTGTCGGCGTGATCGCCCCGAGCAGGTGGTCGCCGGCGACGAGCACGCCGTCGCGCAGCAGGCAGATGTGCCCGTCCGCATGGCCGGGGAGCTCGAGCACCTCCCAGCCGTCCACCCGGTCGCCTTCGCGGAGCGGCTCCGGGTCGAGCGCGGGTCGGATGAACGGCCCGAAGATGCGCGACTCGTGCCGCAGCTCGGCCGCGACGGGCTCGGGCAGGCCGTGCGCCTGCAGGTGGTCGGCGAGGCGCCCGGACCAGTCCTCGCTGCCCCAGACGCGCCGGCACTGCTCGTAGTCGCGCGCGCCCTGGAACACCCGCGCGCCCGTGAGCGCCTGCGCGTCCTCGCCGCCGCCGGCGTGATCCGGGTGGAAGTGCGTGATGACGATCCTCGCGACGGGAGCATCGAGGCCGTCGAGCGCCCGCGCCCAGCGCGCTTCGGCGTCCGGCAACCCGAGCCCGGTGTCGACGAGCGTCCAGCCGTCCGCGCCCGGAAGCAGGTAGCAGTGCACGTGCGGAATCCCCATCGGGAGAGGGAACGTCAGGCGCTTGATGCCGCCCGGGAGCACCTCCACTACGGCGTCAGCTCGCGGTGCTCGCCGCGCTGCAGGCCGCGAATCACGTCTCCAAAGGCCCGCCCAACCCAGGTCGAAGGCACGCGCCAGAGGTCGGCCGTCCCGAACAGCGAGAACACGCGCACGTGCAGGAGGGGAGTCGCGGGGTGCGGAGGCAGATCGGTGCCCCACTCGCGGCGGTGGCCGAAGACGGCGAGCCCGCCGAGGTCGACCTCGACACCCTCGGGGACGTAGAAGTCGATGTTCCCGAACAGAACGAACGCGGTCATCGAGGCGACCGGGCCGCTCAGCGCCGCCTGGCGGAGGTCGAGGTCGCAGTCGCCGAAGACGACGAATGCGAGCGCGCGCCTCGGCAGGCCCCAGCGGCCGGTTTGCTGCGTGCGCCCGAACAAGACTCCGGTGAGTCGCCTGGGCCGGCGCGTCGGGCGGACGGTCGGCAGTGCCGGCGGGAGGTCGCGGCCGATCTCGTCGAGCTCCGAGAGCGAACGCGCCGCGATCGCCCGGTCTACGCGCTCGGAGAACTCCTCCAGCGTCAGCCGCCCGACCGCCGTGTGCTCCCGCAGCTCGGCGATCGCCCGGTCTCGGTCGGCGTCGGAAGCGCGGATCTCGGGAGCGCTCACGCTTCCTCGATCATACGAGCCACCCGAACACGAACGTATGTTCTATACTGCCCCGATGCGGGCGGAATACCGCGAGGAGCCCTGCAAGGTGGCGCTCAACCGGGTCAAGGGGATGGCGTTCAGCTGGTCGCTGAACCCGTACATGGGCTGCGTCCACCGCTGCACGTTCTGCTACGTGCGGGCGTTCGAGCTCCGGGCGGACCGCCCGTTCGACGACCGCTACGGGAGCTCGATCCGCGTCAAGACGAACGTCGCCGAGGTTCTGCGCCGCGAGCTGGCCAGGGCGAGCTGGGAGCACGAGCCGGTCGCGATCGGCGCGGCCACCGATCCCTACCAGCCTGCGGAAGGGCGCTACCGGCTGACCCGCGCCTGCATCGAGGCGCTGCGGGACCACTCGAACCCGTTCAGCATCATCACGCGCGGCCCTCTGATCGTCCGTGACGCTGACGTGCTTGCCGAGGCCGCGCGGCGCGCTTCTGTCTCCGTCACGTTCTCGATCCCGACGCTGGACGAGGAGGTCTGGCGCCGCACCGAGCCCGGCACCGCGCACCCGCGCCAGCGCCTGCGCGCCCTGAAGACGCTCGTCGACGCCGGGATCAAGGCGAGCGTCGGCATGGCGCCGATCCTGCCCGGGCATCTCCGACCGGCCCGAGCAGCTCGAGGAGGTCGTGCGCGCGGCGCGCGAGGCCGGCGCCTGCGGGGTCTGGTCGAACCTCCTCTTCCTGCGGCCGGGAACGCGCGAGCATTTCCTCGAGGCCCTCGCGCGCGACTGCCCGGCGCAGCTCGACCACTACGAGCGGCTCTACGCCCGCCGGGCCTATCTCGGCGCCGAGCATGCCAGGCCGATCCGAGCCCAGGTCGCCGAGCTCGCCCGCCGTCACGGGGTCCGGGACCGGCGCCGCCGGCCGCTCGTCCCCGAGCCCGGCCCCGAGCAGTTGGCCTTCGCCGTCTAGATTCTTTCCGACTCGGCGCATACAATCCCTATGACCGTGTCAGAGCAGGGCGTCGAGCGGCGCAATGGGAGATCACGTGCCTGATCGTCGACGACCACGAGGTCGTCCGCGAAGGGCTGCGCCTGTCCCTCTCCCGGGCGCCTCACATCCGGGTCGTCGGCGAGGCCGCCGACGGCGCAGCGGCCGTCTCGATGGCCGAGCGGCGCAAGCCGGACGTCGTGATCATGGACGTGCGCATGCCCGGGATGGACGGGCTCGAGGCGACGAAGCTCCTGACCGAGAGGATGCCCGACGCCGCGGTCCTGATCTTCACCGCGTACAGCGAGCGCAGCCTGCTCGGCCGCGGGCTCGAGTCGGGCGCCAGGGGCTACATCCTCAAGGAGGCGCCGCACCAGACGCTCCTGAAGGCGATCGACAAGGTCGTCTCCGGCGAGGGCTTCGTCGACCCGGCGCTGATGCCGGCGTTCCTCATCGGCGACCACAAGGAGAATGCTCACCGGCCGCGAGCGCCAGATCCTGCAGCTGCTCGCCGACGGGATGTCGAACGCGGACGTCGCCGGCCGCCTCTTCATCAGCCAGGAGACGGTGAAGAGCCACGTCCGGCACATCCTCACCAAGCTCGAGGCGGACACGCGCACGCATGCCGTGGCGATTGCGCTTCGCGAAGCGATCATCGACTAGGGCCGCTCTCCTGGTGGCGACGGTCGCAGTCGCGGCCGTGGTATCGCTGCTCGGGGTCGCCGTCGGCTGGAGCTGGCTCGCCTTCGCGGGCCTCGGCGTGGCGATCGCCGGAGCGGGCGCCTTTGCGCTTCACCTGATCGTCGCCGAGCGGCGGCGGCACGAAGTCGCCGAGGAGGAGCTGTCCGCCCAGGTCGAGCTTCCTCGAGGCGCTGGTCGATTCGATGGCTCGATCGCCGCTTCGCTCGACCCCGACCAGGTGCTGGACCGGACCCGCCGGGAGGCGAAGGAGCTCTTCGGAGCGAAGGCGACGCTGCTCCCGCCGGGCGGCGAGCCGGCCGCGGACGCGCAGGTGCTGTCCCGCTCCGGATCCGCGGCGAGGAGATCGGCGCGCTCCAGCTCGTCCGCTCGCGGCCGTTCGACCGCGAGGAGCAGGCGCGGGCGGCGCTGCTGGCCGATTTCGCGTCGCGCACGGTCGAGAACGCCCGATTGCTCGCCGACGCCCAGGTGCGCGAGGCCGAGCGCGCGCGCCTGTCGGACCAGCTGATCACGGCTGAGCAGGACGAGCGGCGCCGGCTCGCGCTCTTCCTCCACGACGGCCCCGTCCAGTCCCTCTCCGGGATCGGCCTGATGCTCGACGCGGCGATCGACTTCCTGCAGAGCGAACAGCTCGACGAGGCCGACCGCGTGCTCAAGTCCGCGCTGGAGCGCCATCGCGACACGATCCGCTCGCTGCGCAACCTCTCGTTCGAGATCGAGCCGGTGGTTCTCCGCGACCAGGGCTTCGGCCCGGCGGTGCGCACCTTCGCCGAACAGGTCGGGCTCGCGAACCGGATCCAGGTGGATCTCGACGTCGGCGCCGCGGACGGCCTGGCGGAGAACGCGCGCGTCGGGCTCTACCAGATCATCCGCGAGGCTGTGAACCACGCGATTCGCCGCGGGCCGCCGAACCGGATCTCGATCCGCGTGGCCGCGGCCGCCGACGGCAGCGTCGAGGCCGTGATCGCGGACGACGGCACAGGCGAACGGCGCCGGGCGACCTTCGACGCGATCGAGGAGCGGGCCCGCACGCTGAGCGGCCGCCTGCACGTGGAGGCCGGGCCAGACGGCGGCACGGTCCTCCGCGTCGTCCTGCCTTCGTACGTCGCGCACCGCTGAGCCGGCGGGCCTACTTGATCCCGCTCGATCGCGCCCGTAGGCTTGCGGCGAGAGGGGAGGGGTCAGCCACGAAGAGGAACATGCGGATACTTTTGGCCGCCGGCGTGCTCGCCGCGGTCGTCGCGGTTCCTGCGAGCGCGGCGATCGGCTCGCTCCCCGACCGGACCTTCGTCACCAACGGCCAGGTGAAGACGATCGTCCGGGACGGCGACACGATCTACGTCGGCGGGTTCTTCAGCCAGGTCGGGCCGAGAACGGGGCCAGGCGTGGGGATCGACGCGGCGACCGGCCAGAACCAGATGCTGCCCGAGGTGAGCGGCGGCGCGGGCCAGGTCCACGCGGTGGCGGCCGACGGCTCGGGCGGCTGGTACCTGGGCGGCGACTTCCATCGCGTCGGCGGGGTGCCCCGCTCCAACATCGCGCACATCCTCGCCGACGGGACCGTCGACCCCGACTTCGATCAGGGCGCCGACCGGCAGGTCCAAACCCTCGCGGTCGCCAACGGGACGCTCTACGCCGGGGGCTGGTTCACGCACATCGGCGGTGCGGACCGCCCGTACGTCGCCGCGCTCGACTCGACCGGCAACGCGACGAACTGGGATGCGCAGGCGGACTACTTCGTGGAAACCCTCGCGGTCTCCGGCTCGACCGTCTACGCGGGCGGTGAGTTCGGCTCGATCGGCGGCCAGCCGCGCAGCTTCATCGGCGCGGTGGACGCCGTCACCGGGGAGGCAACGGCCTTCGACCCGGAGTCCGATTCGTACGTCCTCTCGCTCGCCGTCTCCGGCTCGACCGTCTACGCCGGCGGCTTCTTCAGCCAGCTCGGAGGCCAGTTCCGCCTCTACGCCGGCGCAGTGGACGCCGAGACCGGGCTCGCCACGGACTGGGACGCGCAGGCCCAGGATGTCGTCTGGGCACTCGCCGTCTCCGGCGGGACCGTCTATGCCGGCGGCTACTTCGACTCCATCGGCGGCGAGGAGCGCCACAAGATCGCCGCGCTCGACCCGGTCACGGGCAACGCGACGAGCTGGAACCCCGATGCGGACAGCTACGTCTACGCGCTCAGCGTCTCCGGCTCGACCGTCTACGCGGGCGGTGAGTTCAGCTCGATCGGCGGCCAGACGCGCCACGACCTCGCGGCGATCGATGCCGACAGCGGTGCAGTCACGAGCTGGAACCCCTCCGCGAACGGGCGGGTCGTGGCGCTCGCGAGCACGGGCTCGGCGGTCTACGCCGGCGGGTGGTTCAGCTCCATCGGCGCCGTCGAGCGCAGCGACGTCGCGGCGATCGATGCGGCGACGGGCGCGGCGACCTCCTGGAACCCGGACGCCGACGGCCAGGTCTCCTCGCTCGCCGTCTCGGGCTCGACCGTCTACGCCGGCGGCACCTTCAACTCGATCGGCGGCCAGCCGCGCAGCCGGATCGCCGCGCTGGACGCCGCGAGCGGGAACGCAACGAGCTGGGACCCGAGCGCGACCGGCAACGACGTGAGCGCGCTCGCGGTCTCCGGCTCGACCGTCTACGCCGGCGGGGACTTCACCTCGATCGGAGGCCAGCCGCGGAGCAACATCGCAGCCCTCGACGCCGCCACGGGCGATGCGACGGCCTGGGACCCGAACGCAACGGGCGGCCACGTCTTCGCGCTCCTCTCATCCGGCCCGACCGTCTACGCAGGGGGCACCTTCACGGCGATCGGCGGGCTGACCCGCCACAGGATCGCCGCCCTGGACGCCGCGACCGGCGCGGCAACGGACTGGGACCCGAACGCGAACGGCGCCGTCAACGCGCTGGCCCTCTCCGGCTCGACGGTCTACGCGGGAGGCACGTTCACGTTCATCGGCGGCCTCGACCGCCACCGGATCGCCGCGCTCGACGCGGAGACGGGGAGTGCAACGCCCTGGAACCCGGATGCCGACACGGACGTCTTTGCAGTGGCCGTCTCGGGCTCGACCGTCTACGCCGGCGGCAGCTTCCAGTCGATCGGCGGCGAGGCTCGCCCGAGGCTCGCTGCGCTCGACGCCGCGACCGGCGCCGCGACGAGCTGGAACCCGCAGCCGAACGACGAGGTCTACGCCGCCTTCGCCGCTGCGGACGGGACGGTGTACGCCGGCGGCCGCTTCAACACGATGGAGCTGGCACCGCAGAGCGGGTTCGCGTCCTTCAGCGAGCCGCCCGTGAACAACTTCCCGCCCGAGATCAGCGGGACGCCGGAGCCGGGTCAGACCCTCGCCTGCTCGACGGGGGCCTGGTCGGGGAGCATGCCGCAGACCTACGCGTACGCGTGGTTGCGGGACGGCGACCCGATCTCCGGCGAGACGAACCAGACCTACCTGGTCAGGGAAGAGGACGTGGGGCACGCGATCGCCTGCCGCGTGACCGCGACGAACCTCGGCGGAAGTGCGAGCGCAGACAGCCAGCCAGTGATCGTGATCGGGCCGCCGCCGCCTCCGCCTCCACCGCCTCCTCCACCGCCACCTCCACCGCCCCCCTCCACCTCCACCACCGCCACCGCCTCCACCGCCGCCTCCACCGCCGCCTCCACCGCCGCCTCCACCGCCGCCGCCACCGCCGCCACCGCCGCCGCCGCCACCTCCACCTCCGCCGCCGCCCCCGCCACCACCTCCGCCGCCGCCACCTCCACCTCCACCTCCGCCGCCGCCCCCGCCGCCTCCTCCTCCACCACCGCCCCCGCCACCGCGGAGGTGCGTCGTGCCACGCGTCGTCGGGCTGAAGCTGCCCGCGGCCAGGCGGAGGATCAGGGCGCGCCACTGCCGCGTCGGACACATCGCGAGGAAGTTCTCGACCGCCCGCAAGCGGAACCGGGTGCTGAAGCAGGCCCCGAAGGCCGGCAGGCGCTTCGCCGCCGGGCACAAGGTCACCCTCGTGGTCGGTAAGGGCCCGCGGAAGCGCTAGCATCGCCCGCGCAATGGAGGACGGGCACCCGCAGAGCCGGACGCACCTGCGCTTCGTCTGGACGGCGAACGGCTACGAGCTGCGCGAGCGCGAGGGCGAGCCGCCGAGCCTCGGCGAGGAGGTCGACGAGGACGAGCGGCGCCTGCGCGTGACCAAGCTGGCGCCTTCGCCTTTGCCGGGCGACTCCCGCCGCTGCGCGTACCTGCAGCCGCTCACCTGAGCGCCTCCTCGGCGGCCACCCGACCGAGGACGAGGGCTGCCGCCAGGCCGCTGGCGTAGCCGCCGGTCGCGATCCCGCCCGCGTCGACGCCCGCGGCGAAAAGGCCCTCTACGCCCACGACCCGCGCGTGCTCGTCGACGAGCAGGCCGCCCTGCGTGTGCGTGACCGCGGCGGCGACGTGCAGGCAGAGCTCGCCGAACTCCTCGACGACCGTCCCGCCGGCCTCCCTCAGCGCGACGACGCGCGGATCGTCGTGAAGCTCGGAAGGGACGACGAACCAGGCCGTCCCTCCCGGCTGCCTCGCGATCGCCTGGGCGAGGTCGCTCTCGTGCCAGGCCGGCGGCCCGGGAAAGAACTCCTCGCCGTCCTCGTTCAAAACCCGCGCCTCCCCGCCCCAGAGCTGCGAGAGGCGGACGTAGTCGGACTCCTCGATCCGCGCCGGCGGAGCGGGCATCGCACGTCCGTAGAACTCTTCCAGGTCGCCGGAGAGCTCCGCGCCGCGGGCGCGCGCGAAGTCGAGCGCGTCACCCTCGCTCCAGCGGTTGGCGCGGAGGAGCAGCCCGTGCTCGCGTGCGTACCGGGCCGCAAATCCGCCCGTAGCGAGCACCACCTTCTCTTCCGGCCATGCCCCAGGGACAGTCCCCAGACCGTGCCCGAAACGGACATCGCCCGCGGCGCGGACGAGCGCTTCCGTGAGGCTTCGCGGGTCGAAGCGCTTACCGGTGGTGCGCGGGTTGGGGGTCTCCTCCCAGACGACGTCGGGGCCGAGCGAGACGAGCCACTCGAGCGCCTCGTCGAACCGGTCGAAGATCGCGCGCTGCACCCGCTCGTCGCCGCCGGGGCACTCGCGGCGGAAGTCGTCGAAGGTGCGGTGACGCCAGACCACGCCGCTCGAGAGGAGCATCGAGCCGCCCGCGCGGTCGCCTTTCTCGAGCACGACCGGCTCGGCGCCGAGCTCCCGGGCGCGGGCGGCCGTGCAGAGGCCCGCCATCCCCGCGCCGGCGACGAGAACTAGAGGCTTGATGTGGATTCGGCTCCCCGTGGGGCCGTCTCAGACCAAGCCAGGGCGGCTCGGCGTCCGCGGGCCAGGCCGGTGGGCCTGGTCAAGGGCGACGATACGGCCTGGCGCCGCGTCTGAGGCGGCAGCCGCGGGACAGGCGCAATTCGCATCAAGCCTCTAGGTCAGCGAGAAGCTGGGCTTGTGCTCGACGTACTCGACCTTCACGCGCTCAGGGCCCCAGACGAAGACCGCGTACGTGTTGGCCGCGTCGACGATGTCCGCGATCTCGAGACCGAGCTCGCGGGCCTCCGCGATGTGCTCGTCCGTCGACTCGACCTTGACCGCGAGATGGTTCAGCAGCGGGCGTTCCGGGTCACCCGGCTGTCCGTGATGGAACTCGACGAAGGCGCCGCCGGCCTCGACCCTGGGCGCCTCCGACGGACCCGGCTCGACCGCCGCGAACCCGAGCTGCTCGTAGGCCTCCGCCGTCTCCTCGGGCGTCGCCGACCAGAGAGCGACGTGGTCGAGGTCGTAGTCGACCTCCGTCGGCGCCTCGACGAGGCCGAGGCGCAGCCCCTCGTGGACGTCGAAGTAGAGCTCGCCGGCCCTGGGGCGCTCGAGCTCGAGCCCGTCTCCGAGCCCGCTCTGGGCCCGTTCGAGGCTCGAGACCCGCAGCGCGACGTGCTTGAGCGCGCCGGGCTCGCGTGGCCCTTCGGCCGCGAACAGCGTCAGCTTGCCGCGCCGCGCATCCGAGCCGACGAGCGTGAACGCGTCGGTACGGTCGACGACGTGCATCCCGACCCGCTCGGTCAGGAAGTCCGCGATCACGTCCCGGTCCGCCACCCAGAGGGCGACGTGGTCGAGTGACTCCGGCCTCACCGGGCCAGGATAACCAGCCACTACTTCCTGCGGTCGACCGCGCGTTGGAGCTGGGCCTTGTTCATCTTCGAGCGGCCCGAGATGTTCATGCGCTTGGCCTCGTTGTAGAGCTGCTCCTTGGTGCGCCCGCGCTCACGTCGCGTGCCGGAGCGGAGCCCGCCGCGGCGGCCAGACGACATGTCGCGGGTCGACGTCCGTGAGCGTTGCTTCGCCTCGCCGGTGCGGGCGCGCTCCTTGTTCACGGTACGTGCGGCGATCTCCTTGGCCCGCTTGGTCGAGCGGCCCTGTTCTTTCTCGCTTTCCTTGATGTGCTCGTACTGCCGTTCGCGCTTGTTGCTCCAGGCCTTCTGTGGCATACGAATCCCTCCTCGGTAGGTTCGAGGAACGGGTGCCCGCGGGACCTGTTTTTTAAGCGTTACTCGATCGGCTCGTTCTGGACGTTGTGCTCGGTGGCGTACTCGTCGGTGAGCTTGTTGATCACGTCCGCGCCGTCGCCGTAGGCGTAGTTGATCTTGACAAAGGCCTCCCACTTGTCCGGGAGGGCATCCTCGGGGAAGATCGCCTCGACCGGGCACTCCGGTTCGCACGCGCCGCAGTTGCCTGTTAGTACGCCGCCGGCGAGCGTGAACGAGTGCTTGCCCGGCACCACAGCGCAGAACGTGTCCTCGACCTCCTGCTCAGGGGCATCCACGTTCATGACCCGCCAGTACGCCTCCCGCGTTGCGAGATAGAGCCAGCGGATCGGACGACTGCGAACACCGAAGTTCGTTTCGCGGTTGCCTTCCTCGCCGGAGCCCACGACGACGTAGCCGGCGAGCGGCGCAGCCTGCTCGAGCCAGCCGAGCGCCTCGTGGTCCGTCGAGCGCAGCCGCCATGACCCCGCTTTCACAGGATCTCCGTCAGCGGCGAGCCAGCCGTCAGTGAAACCGGCGACGTACGAGGCGTCGGCGTCCTCCGGCAACGCGCGCTTGAGGTTCACGGGGGCGCGCACGACGCCGGTCCCGACGTAGCCCGGATGGACGTCGAGGCAGGGCGAGAAGTTGACCTGGTCGAAGAAGTCCCGGAAGCTCGCAGCGCGCTCGCCGTAGAGCTGGACGTAGTGCAGGTGCTCACCCGAACGAATCTCCTGCTTGTTCCAGCTTCCGTCGCCGTAGACGAGGCCGTGGAGCACGCCCAGCCTGTAACTCTCCCCGTCGCGCTTCGGCTGATGCCGCACCGCGGGCACGTAGTCGCCGACCGCAAGCGAGTCCGTCCGCTGTCCGTCGGCGAGGAGCCACGAGTGGGTCGCCGTCGCCCATACCGAGCGGCGGAACCTCGAGATGTTGCGCGTCGTCAGCCGCGTCCCGCCGTACCGGTCGCGCTCCTCGAAGGCGGGCGCGAGCTCCAGCTCGACGAGTGGCTTCTGCCGGAAGCGCTTGACGACCGCCGGCCGGAAGCCATCGTCCGTCAGCACTCGGACGGCCTGGTTCTCGAGCTCGGCGAAAGTCCGGAGACCGTACGAGGTGAAGAGCTGCTCGCCGCCCGCGAAGCAGTCGATGCACTCCTCGGGGTCGATGATCAGGATCCGCTCGAACTCGTGGATGCAGTCGACCGGGCAGACGTCGACGCACGAGAGGTCTTTGATGTCGATGCAGGGCTCGGCGATGATGTACGTCAAGACCGAGTCAGTCTACTGAGGGGATCAGCTCCTCGACGAGGTCCCTGGCGCGCTCGTTCAGCGCCGATTTCACCACCACCTGGTCGAAGCCGGCTGTGTGCGCGCGGCGCAGTCCGGCCGTGTCGGTGTGGTTCGTGAAGCCGAGGATCGGGATGTCCGGCCAGGCGTCCGCGACCTCCTCGGGTTCGATCCGCGAGACGTCGCAGATGACGAGATCCGGCGGGTCGACGCTGTCAGCCGCCGTCAGGTGGTGCTCCGGCAGCAAGCCTTCGAGCTTCCCACGGAAGAAGACGTCGACCCCCGCCAGCAGGATCGTTCCCACCTGACCACCGTAACACCCTTCGGCCGCAGTTCCAACGCTAGGATCGCCGTGTGGCGGAGCGGTTCGAGGCGGTTGCGCGAGTGGACGAGATCGAGCCCGGGACGCTCGCGTGCGTCCGGGTCGGCGAGCGGGAGCTCACGCTCGCGCGGGTCGGGGACGAGTTCTACGCCACCCAGCGGAGCCTGCATCCACCTGCAGGGGCCGCTCTGCGAGGGCCGGCTCGAGGGCCACGTCCTGAGCTGTCCCTGGCACGGCTGGCAGTACGACGTCCGCACGGGCGAGAACGAGTTCGACCGGGCGATCCGGCTCGAGACGCACCCGGTTCGCATCGAGGACGGCGAGGTGAAAATCGGCGTCTGACGAGCTCGAGCGAGGGCTCGACCTGATCCGCCGCGGCGAGTTCTTCGCCGCACACGAGGAGCTCGAGGACGCCTGGCGCGCAGCGCCCGCCGAAGAGCGCGACTTCTTCCAGGGGCTCGTCCACTTCGCCGTCGCGTGGTACCAGGCCGGGCGAGGGAACCCCGTCGGCTGTGAACGGCAGCTCGAGAAAGCCGCGCGGCGGCTCGCGCCGTACGCGCCCGCGCACCGAGGGGTGGACGTGGGCTCGATCCTGCAACAGGTCGAGGCGGCCGCCGCGGTGGTCGGGAGCGGGTCGCTCGAGCTTCCGCCTCCGAGTATCTAGAGCTGCCCGAGACCGACGGCTTCGAGGACGCGGTGCAGCAGCACGTTCAGCCACCAGTCGCGGTGGAAGAAGAGCAGGAGCCCGAGCGTCACCAGGGTCGCGCCGCTTACGACCCGGATCCACGCGTAGTGGTCTCGGACCCAGCGGAACGCCGCCATGGCGTGCGTGAAGGCGATCCCGATCAGGACGAAAGCGACGGTGATGCCGAGCGAATACGCCGCCAGCAGGACGATGCCGCGGACGACGGTGCGCGAGTCGGCCGCGAGCGCGAGGATCGCCGCAAGCGTGATGCCTACGCACGGCGCCGCGCAGACCGCGAAGGCGCCGCCGAGGAGCGCCCGCGAGCCGCTCGCCCGTGCTCGCCCGAGCGCCCGGGGCGCGACGATGCGCTCCGGCCAGGGTAGGAGCCCCGCAAAGGCGAGCCCGAGCACGACCAGGACGAACCCCGCGACCTCGACCTGGCGGTACGGGTCGAGCGTCCCGCCGAGCGCGGCCGCACCGGCGCCGAGCACAACGAAGACGACCGTGAAGCCGAGCGCGAACGGCACGCTCGCGGTGACCACCCGCCGGGCTACCCCCCGCTCCCCCAGGCGCTCGACCTCGACCGCCGAGATCGCCGACAGGTAGCCCGGAACGAGCGGCAGCACGCAGGGAAAGGCGATCGAGACGAGACCGGCCAGGAACGCGACCGGGACCCGCTCAAGCATCGAAGCGGGCGAGCTCCTCGTCCAGCCGGCGCTCGAGCTCCGGGTCGAGCGGCCGCCCGTTTGGCGACCACGACCTCGTCTCGGAAGCTTTTTCGGGCCTGCGGCTCCACCGGCGCGCCAGCAAGGCCATGGCTCCGGCGGCAGCCAGGAGCCCGGCGAGCGGCAGCACCCAGGCAAGCAGGCCAAATCCGTGCCGGGGCGGCGCGGCGAGGATCCTCGTGCCCCAGATGTCGACCTCCTCGTCGAGGATCCGGCTTCTCGTCCAGCCCTGGTTGATTCGCTGCTGCACGTGGGCCTTGATCCGCTGCGCAGGAACCGAATCCGACTGCGCAAGCGTCTCGCCGGCGCAGACGGGGCACATGAGCTGGTTCTCCAGCTCCGCGAGCGTCGGGTGACGCTCGCTTGCCAGCGCCGGGGCGGCCAGGACGAGCGCTGCCGCGAGCACCAGCACCGCCCTCATGCCTTCAGCGCCTTCTCGATTCCGCTGCGCAGGTCGGAATCAGTTACCTGTCCGGCGACGTGACCGACGACCCGCCCGCGAGCGTCGATGAAGAACGTCTCGGGCAGGAGCACGAAGCCGTACTTCGGCGGCGTGACGTTGCGGTTGTCGTGGACGATCGGGTAGGTGACGCCGTGCTGCCGCATGAACTTTCGTGCGTCGCCGCGGAAGTCGTTGATGTCCACTCCGACGACCACGACGCGCCCGTCCTGGTCCTGCCACGCACTTTCGAG
The DNA here is from genome assembly GCA_963779895.1 of uncultured Actinomycetes bacterium. Taxonomy (GTDB): domain Bacteria; phylum Actinomycetota; class Thermoleophilia; order Gaiellales; family Gaiellaceae; genus AC-32. The sequence continues at coordinate 196,736 of CAWAAD010000004.1, forward strand.
CGCGCGGGCTTCCTTGTTGCACGGATAGCACCACGAGGCCCAGAAGTTCAGGACGACGACCTTTCCCCGCAGCGACTCGAGCTGGAGCCGCCCAGGCTTGTCGAGGCGCGAGAGAACGAAGTCCGGGGCCGGCGCGATCTGGCCCTTGTCGATCTTCGCCGCGACTCCGCCGCCGTTGTTCTCGAACGCCACCTTCCAGATCAGCAGCGCGAGCAGCCCCAGCACGAGCCCGACCGCGAGAGCCTGCGCGCCGAGCTTGAGCTGCCTGGTCATCCCGCGACGATGAAGACCGTCGTCCCGATCCGGACGTGGTTGAAGAGCCACTCGGCGTCGGAGATGTGCATCCGGATGCAGCCGTGTGAAGCCGAGTAGCCGATCGAGGCGTCGTCGGGAGTCCCGTGGATGCCGACTCCCGAGGCCGACAGCCCCATCCAGCGCGTCCCCAGCGGGTTCCCGGGGCCCGGCGGGATCGGCTTGGCGCCCTTGGCCCAGGCCGAGTTCGGCGGGTACCACCACGGGTTGCGCCACTTGACGACGACCGCCCAGCGGCCGAGCGGGGTCGGGTAGGCCGACTGGCCGGTGGCGACACCGAAGACCCGCCAGGGCCGCATCCCGTGATAGAGGTAAAGCCGGTTCGAGCCACGGTGAATGACGATCACGGGCCCGATGTCGCGCGGCGTCACTCTCGGAGCGATGGTTCGGTAGGGGAGCCGAACCAGGGTGCGCGAGTTCTGGCGGAGGGCTGCGAAGATCGCTGAGAGTGCCTGGAGCCGCCGCAGGGCCCAGCCCGGCTTCGAGCGGGCGACCCAGGGGTGCGCATTGCGCAGCAGAAACACCCTCGCATCCACCGCCCGGCGGTCGAACCGGCGCGCGACGCCCTTGACGTACGCCTCAGCCCTGGGCCGGTTGAGCGTCACGCCGAGCTTCAGCTCCGTGCCGGGATCTGCGGTCAGGGCGCGCTCGACGGAGCGCTGGACGAGCGCCGTCGAGCCGAGATCCGCCGCCCGCACGACCAGGCGGTGACGCATGGCGAGCAGCGGCAGCGGGCGCTCGAACCCCGTCGTCACCGCGGCAAACGCCTCGTCCGACGTCAATCCGCCGACCGCGACGCCGCCGATCGTCACGCCCTCGGCGATCACCTGCGGCTCGGTGGTGGTTCCGGTCGTGGTCGTGGACACGCCCACGCCGGCGGAGACGCCGCCGGCCGCGCCGAGACCGAGCAGAAACAGAAGGACGAGAGCGACCCGCTTCATCTCGACGAAGTCTAGCCTCGAAATATGCGTGGATCGTCGGCGATCACGCCGTCCACGCCGAGCTCGTGGAGCCGCCGCACCTGCTCCTGAGTGATGCCGGCCGGCGGCGTCAGGCTTCCACGAGGGTGCGCTTGAGAACGACCACGGCCAGGTCGTCGCCCAGCTCGCCGGCGAAGGCGCGGCAGTCCTCGACGAGCGCGCGCGCGAGCTCCTGCGCCGGCAGCTCCGCGTGCCGGGCGAGCGCGGAGTCGAGCCGCTCCTCGCCGTAGAGCTCGCCGTCGCGCCGAGCCTCGAGCAGGCCGTCGGTGAAGAGGACGACCGCAGCTCCCGGCTCCAGCCGTAGTCGTGCGGTGTCGTAGCTCTGCCCGCTCTCGACGCCGAGCGCGAGCCCGGAAGCGGCAACCGGCGCCGGCACTCCCCCCGGGCTGACGACGCGCGCCGGAGGATGGCCGGCGGAGGCACACGCAAGCCTGCCGCTACGTGGATCGACGGTGAGGTAGACGAGGGTGATGAACTTCCCGGCGCTGACCTCGCCGAGGACGATCTCGTTCGCCGCCGAGAGGAACTCACCCGGCTCGGGGTGCTCCCGGGCGACCGACCGGAAGACGAACTTCGCCATCGCCATATCCGCGGCGGCGTCGACCCCGTGCCCCGCGACGTCGCCGAGGACGACCGCGAGCCGCCCGCCGGGCACCTGCAGGAAGTCGTAGATGTCGCCGCCGATCTCGACCCGCGTGGCGGGGTGGTAGACCGCGCCGATCTCGAGGCCGGGCAGCTCCGGGTGCCTCCGCGGCAGAAGCGAGCGGCGCATCGTCTCCGTGAACTCCTCACGCTCGTTGTGGAGGCGTGCATTCTCGAGGGCGAGCGCCGCCGGTCCCGCGATCGAGATCGCAGTCTCGAGCATCTCCTCGGCGATCGGCCTGTCGGCGTCGAGCGAGAGCAGGGTCAGCGTCCCGAGGATCTCGTCCCCGGCTCGCAGCGGGATCACGGCCGCGGTCGAGCCCCTCTCGAGGAACGGGATCAGCGGCTGGTGGGCCGTACCGAGCGCCCGGGCCGAATCCGCATCCAGGAGCACTGCCTCGCCGCTGCGAAAGGGGCTCGGGTGCGGCGGCGAGATCGGCTGCGGCAGCGACAGAATCCCCTCGATCGGCCCGGCCAGGCGCGTCGTCCGCACGTGGATCGCGGACGGCACCAGCGAGTCGCCGCGCCCGTGCGGCATCCGCAGGACGGCCGCGTCGATCTGGAGCGCCTCGACGATCGTCTGCACGACGGCGTCGAGCGTCTTCTCCAGCGAGAGGCTCTCGGTGAACGCACGAGAGATCTCGTAGAGCGCGTGCAGGCGCCGCGAGGCTGCGAGAGCCTCGTCCCTCGCGCGCATCGCCTCGCCGGATTCGCGCTCGACCTTCTCGTGAAGCTGCGCGTTCTGGACAGCGACCGCGAGCTGGGCGACGAGCGCCCGCAGGAGGGCCTCCTCGTTCTCGGTCAGCACCCGGCCGCGCTCCGGGTAGACGGCGAGCAGCCCGATCATGTCCTCGCCCGAGCGAAGCGGCACGCCGAGGGCCGCCTCGATGCCGAGCTCCTCCAGGGCCCCGCGCACGCCTGCAAGCCGCTCGTCGGCGGCGTCAGGGATCTGAATCAGGCCGCGGCCGCGCGCAGGGCCGAGCGCGAGCTCGAGCAGCCGCTCGCCGACGCGCACATGGGGGCCGGTCAGCCCGTGCTCGGCCGCAGTCTCGAGGCGCTCGGCCTCGTCCAGGAGGTAGACGGCGAGACGCTCGGCGGCGAGAAGCTCGCGGATCCGCTCGACGGCCGTTTCCAGAGTGTGCGCGACCGAGAGCTCGGCGATTGCCTGGCTGACGATTGCCAGCAGCGCGCGGCTGCGCTCGAGCTCCGCGGCGAGGAAGCGCCGCTGCTCGCCGGTCCGGAGGGCGTGAGCCGCCCGCACTGCGAAGGTCGCGAGCCGGTGCAGGAGCCCGTCGGACGGGCCTGGATCCTCCGCGAAGACGACCTGCAGGGCTCCGAGGGGCGGCTCGCCGAGCTGCAGCGTCGCGACCGCGCCTCCGGACGCGCCGTCCAGGCGCTCGAGGGTCGCGGGCTCGCGCGACCGCCGCGACCGGGCCACGGCCGCCTGCATCTCCGTCGCGGCCGCCGTGCCCGCATCGGGCCCCGCAGACGCCACGAGCACCGGCTCGCCGGTCCCGTAGCGCCAGAGCAGGCAGGCCGCGGCGCCCGTCGCCTCCGCGGCAAGCGCGGCAACCTGGTCTGCCGCCTGCGCCTCGTCCGCGGCCGCGGCGAGGGCGTCGCCGGCGAGCTCGAGCGGGTCCGGCGCACCGCGAGCCGCCGCCGCGAGCCCGTAGGCGTGGCAGGCCAGCGCCACCTCGCCGGCGGCCGCCCGGGCCGAAGCTCGCTGACGTTCGTCGAAACCGGACCGCCTCCGCAGGAGCTCGATCGAGCCGACCACGCGACCGTCGTCGCGCACGGGCAGCTGGAGCACGCCCACCGCCGAGAGCCGCTCCGCGGCGAGGCGCAGCGGCCGCGGAAGCCGCTCCGGATCCGGCTCCTCCTCGTCCGCGAGCGCCCCGGCGTCGATCCGGGAGCTCTCCAGCTCAGCGCGCATCGACTCCGAGGCCGCGTGGACCGCGTGCGCGACCAGGTGGCCGGTCTCGTCGGCGAGCCGGACGACCACCACGTCGGCCTCCGCAAGCTCGGCTGCGCGCTCCACGATCGCGCCGAGCGCCGTGTCGAGCCCGGAGGTTCCGGTCCTCTCCCTGGCCATTGCCATGCCCTCCGGGGAAGTATCGCCATTTAGACTCCCCTCATGGCCTTGCCGGAGCGGAAACAGGTCGAGGAGGACTTGCTCGATCCAACCGCCGTGTCGCGAGAGTACCGACGCCAGCGAGCGCGAAGGTATGCCCGCGAACGGCGCGCCCAGGACCGGCAGCTCGCGGCGCTGCGCTTCTGGCTGGCGGTGACCGTGGTGATCGCGACCAGCGTCGCCTTCGCGATCCTGATCTGGCACGAGATTCACCGCCTCTTCGGTCTCTAATCGGGCGCGGGGGACGCGAATCGCCCATACTTGCGCCCGTGGAGACGCCGGAGCCACCCGCGCCGGATCAGCCCGAGCCGTTCTTCGAACCGGAGGAGGAGGTGCTGCTCCGCCCGGCCGGCGGCTTCTGGGGCCTCGGCGGCCGCATGACCTGGGTCGCGGGATTGGTGCTCGCGCTCTCGTCCTTCACGGACTGGTACGCGGGGCCGAGCTCGCCGCCGCCGACGATCTCCGTCATCGGCTGGCACACCGGGGCCGCTGGGCAAGCTCATCTTCTTCATCGGGCTCGTGCTGGTCGCCCTCGCACTCCTGAGCGAGGCCGGCTACGAGCTGCCGCAGACCGTGCCCGAGAGCCTGGTCGTGATCGCGCTCGGCTCGCTGGCGACGATCTTCGTCCTGATTCGCCTCATCTCGATTCCGGACTCGGTCCAGCCCGGAGCCGGCCGCGGGATCGGCATCTGGATCAGTCTGCTGGCGGCTCTGGCGGTGATCGTCGCAGGGCTCCTACGAGCATCAGAAGACCTGTAGAGACCAGCAGGCCGAGCGCCGCCCCGCCGAGGATGTCGAGCGGCCAGTGGACGCCCACGTAGACGCGCGAGCAGGCGATCGCGGCGGCGAGCACGAACGCGGGGACGGCCAGCCGCGGCGCCGCCCACGCGAGCGCCCCGGCGCACGCGAATGCCACCGACGAATGGCCTGAGGGGAACGAGCCGGAGTGCGGGACGTGGACGAGCGGTTTCGGTTCCGGGTAGACGAGCGGCGGGCGCCTGCGGTCGATCCAGTCGCGCAGCCCGAACGAGAGCAGCTCCGCAGCGGCGTCGGCCAGTAGGAGGGGCACGAGCAGGAACGGTCGGCGCCAGAGGACGGCCAGGAAGAGTCCGGCCACGACGAAGACGAGCCCGTCGGTTCCGATCCAGGAAAGGCCGACGAAGAGCCAGTCGAGCCAACCGGCGCGATGGTGGACGACCCAGCGCTCGAGGTGCCGGTCGAGACGGATCAGGTGGGAAGCAGCTGCTTGGTCTGTTCGATCAGCTGCTGCGGGTTGAACGGCTTCCCGATGAAACCCTGCGCACCCCGGGACGTGGCCTCGGGCTCGGAGGGCTCCTCGACCTTGCCGCTGAACATGATCACCGGGATCGCCCCGACGCCGTGGCGCTCCTGTACGCGGCGGAGCATCTCCCAGCCGTCGACCTCGGGCATCATCACGTCGAGCAGCACGAGGTCGGGCGTGGATTCCTCGAGCACCCTCAGCCCCTCCTCGGCGTTGCCCGCCTCGCGCACCGAGTAGCCCTCCATCTCCAGGTTGACGCGCACGTACTCACGCAAGCGGCGTCGTCGTCGACGATGAGGACATCGGGCCGGCGCCGGGTGCGCTGCTCGGCCCCGAGCGCTCGAGGAACGAGTCGAGGTCGGCGCGACTGGTAGCGGCGGTGCCCGCCGGGCGTATAGAAGGCCGGCACCGGCCCTGATCGGACCATTTCCGGATCGTGCTCTGGGCGACGCCGAGATACTTCGCGGCCTGACCCAGGGTCAGCCAGTCGGGCTCGCCGGTGGGAGCGAGGCGGTGGGAGACGTCATTCCGCGGCAGTGTCAGCCGGAGAATCTACCCAAAGCTCCGCTTTCCTAATCGATAAGTGCGTCAGGGCGCGGTCACCGTCACGGTCGCCGACTCGGGCGCGAGCGTGAGGCGCCGGTCCGGCCTGTGAGCGTGCCGCCCGGCGGGGGTTGTCGTGGAGCGCTTCCCGAGCGCGATGCCGATCGCGAAGACGAACACGAGCACGAGCCCGACGATGATGCGCCGCGGCGCACGCCTCTCCCTGCGCCGGCGGCGGGGAGCGCTCATAGGCCGTCCTTCGGCCTATGAGCGTGTGCAGGGGGCGGCGGGAACCGGAGGTTCTCCCACACCGGACTGTAAGAGGGGGCTCGTGGGGGAAACATGGTTTCCCCCACGGGAGCGAGCGGGAGGCGAGCGACACTCACGGGCGGTAGTCGACGGCGCCGCGCGAGTATCAGGTGGAACGCCGCATCCTGGACGATCGTCATCTGCGCGGGCCAGCCGGGCCGGGCCTCGCGCTCGGCCAGCGCCTCACTGGACCCAGCGGTCGGCCTGGCCGTACGCCACGGCGAGCTCTTCGAGCGTGAACGTCTGGCCGATCCGGCGGCGGAGGCCGTCGAGCACGACGTCGAGCTCGTCGAGCAGGAGCGATAGCGGCGGCGGTCGCCCGCGGCTGCCTCGAGCCGTCGGTGACGGCTTCCTCCCACTCCTGCCGGGTCGCCTCGAGGGCCATCGGCCATGGTCACGATGCTAGTCGCGTGCTCAGCTCGACATGCCAGCGCTCGGCCAGAGCGGCTCGACTTCGGCCAGGATCTCGCTCCCCGAGCGAGGTAGCCGGGACGGGCGAGCGCGAAGGCGGCATGAGCGTGCAGGCACTTCAGGCGGGCCGGCCGGCGCGGGCCTCCGATCGCCGAGCTCCAGGGAAGCGCCCCTCGGGTCCGAGGCGCCGCCGCTCCGTCGCGCACGGCGCGCTGCTCGCCGTCTCCCGCTCGAGACTCGCGCCGAGCCGCGGCTCGACAGCGACGCCGCGCTCCAGCGCTCGACCCCGCCGGCGGCCTCGAGCCGCGCGATCGCCGGCGACGAGCATGGGGACAGGTGAGGCAGTAGGTCGTCGGAAACGGCTCGCCGCGGTGCGTCGTACGGCGCCTGCTCGGTGACGGCCGGGCGCCCGAACGGGCAGCGAACGCGCGACGCGCCGGAAGGCTCGCGGCGGCCGGCCGAGCTGCCGCTCGACGATCGCCCGGTCGTCCACTAGCGCGGCGAACGCAGCGCCCGGTACCGGGATCGCGTCCAGGCGTCGATTCCCTTGACGATGAAGAGCTGCTCGCCCGGGCTGCACGAGACCGAGCCGGCGCGCTTCGCGCTCGAGCGCCTCGGGCGTGCTCGCGGGGGCCAGCGTTGTGCTGGAGCTCGCGCTTCTCCGCGTCGAGCGTGTGCACCTCCGCCGTCCGGTCGCCAGCGTCGGCTTCGCGTCTCAGGTAGCTGCGCAGCGGACGTGCGTAGAGCAGGCAAACGAGCAGGATCGCGCCGACCGCGAGCCAGCGCCTGAAGATCTTCGACTTGCGGGCCGTCGCCGAGCCACGCGGGCGCATTCGCCGTCCGCGACGGGGCTCCTCTCGGTCAGGCCGCTAGGCAACCTTGATCAGTTCGTCGAGCCGGGGATGTTGACCGCCGTTCCGCCGGTGATCACGACGCGGTCGCCGGCGTCGACGAGGCCGCTCTCGCGCGCCGCCGCGAGCGACGGCGCCAGAGATCCTCGATGTCGCTGCACTCCGGGATCAGAACCGGCGTGACGCCCCACTCGAGCGCCATCTGCTGCAGCGAGTAGTCGGTGGTGCGTGAGCCCGAGGATCGGCCGCCGCGGACGCAGGCGCGCGACCGCCGAGGCGGTTCGGCCGGTGTAGGTCGGGACGAGGATCGCCTGTGCGCCGAGCGCCTCGGCCAGGTCGCAGGCGGCGTTCGACATCGCCTCGCCGACCGTCGGCTCCTCGCTCGCCTCGGGGAGCTGGTGCCGGTAGCCGAGGCTCGGCTCGACCGCCGCGGCGATCCGGGCCATGTACTCGACCGACTCGAGCGGGTAGTCGCCCGATCGCCGTCTCGCCGGAGAGCATCAGCGCAGAGCTGCCGTCGAGGATCGCATTCGCGACGTCGCTCGCCTCCGCGCGCGTCGGCTCGGCGTGGTGGACCATCGACTCGAGCATCTGGGTCGCCGTGATCACGGGCTTCCCGCGATCGAGGGCGGCGACGATGATCCGCTTCTGGATGAGCGGCACCATCGCGACGCCGATCTCGACGCCGAGGTCGCCGCGCGCGACCATCAGGGCGTCCGCCTCGCGCGAGAACGGCGTCGAGCGCGGCCGACCGCCTCGGCCTTCTCGATCTTCGCGATCACGTGCGCGTGCGAGCCGGCCTGCTCGAGGAGGGCGCGCAGGTCGCGAACGTCGGCGGCGGAGCGGACGAACGAGAGCGCGACGAAGTCGACGCCGATCTCGAGCGCGAGCTCGAGGTCGTCCATGTCCTTGCGCGTCAGCGACGGGATCGGAATCGGCACGCCCGGCAGATTGACCCCTTTGTTGGCGCTGACCACGCCTCCGGCGACGACGGCGCACCGGGCACGGCCGGCTTCGACGCGCTCGACGCGCAGCCGGACGAGCCCGTCGTCGATGAGGACGTCGTGGCCGGGCTGGAGCACCTCGCCGATCACCGCCGGGCTCACGGGCAGATCCCCGTCCATCGACCGCTCGCCGCCGGCGACGACCACGTCCTCTCCGCGCTGGAGCGTCACCGGCTGCTCGAGCTCGCCGATCCGGAGCTTCGGGCCCTGGAGGTCGGCGATCAGCGCGATCGGCCGGCCGAGCTCGGCCTCGGTTGCCCGCACGAGCCGGGCGCGGTCGCGATGCTCGTCGTGCGTACCGTGGGAGAGGTTCAGCCGCGCGCCGTCGACTCCGGCGCGCACCAGCTCGGCCACCATCTCCGGGGTCGAGGACGCTGGGCCGATCGTTGCGACGATCTTCGTGCGTCTCGGTCTGGGAGTGGCTGCCGCCACGCCCTGAGACTAGCGAGCGAGACCGCCGGTGGCCGAGCCGAAGAGCCGCTAAGCGCCGCGCTGGGCGAACGCGTCCCAGCCCGGGTAGAGCGCCTTCGCGCCGAGCTCCTCCTCGATTCGCAGGAGCTGGTTGTACTTGGCGACCCGGTCGGTCCGGGAAGGCGACCCCGGTCTTGATCTGGCCCGCATTCGTCGCGACGGCGAGATCCGCGATCGTCGTGTCCTCGGTCTCGCCCGAGCGGTGCGAGACGACGACGCCGTAGCCGCTCGCTGCGCGAGCTCGATCACGTCCAGCGACTCGGTCAGCGTCCCGATCTGGTTCACCTTGACGAGGATCGCGTTCGCCACGCCGCCGTCGATCCCGCGCCGCAGCCGCTCGAGGCTCGTGACGAAGATGTCGTCGCCGACGAGCTGGACCCGGTCTCCCAGCCGCTCCGTGAGCAGTCGCCAGGTGTCCCAGTCGTCCTCGGCGAGCCCGTCCTCGACCGAGACGATCGGGTAGCGCCCGGCGAGCTCCTCCAGGTACGAGGCCATCCCCTCGCCGTCCAGGTTGCGGCCCTCGAAGACGTAGCGTCCCTCGCGGAAGAGCTCCGTCGCCGCGGGATCGAGCGCGACTCGCGATCCGCTCGCGATGGCCGGCCCGCTCGGCGGCCTCGAGCAGCGCCTCGATCGCCTCCTCGCTCGAGCCGAGGTCGGGCGCGAACCCGCCCTCGTCGCCGACGCCGGTCGAAAAACCCCGCTCGTGGAGCAGCCCACCCAGAGCGTGGAAGACCTCCGAGCCGATCCGCAGCGCTTCGGCGAAGCTCTCCGCGCCCGCGGGGACGAGCATGAACTCCTGCAGGTCGATCGAGTTCTGCGCGTGCATGCCGCCGTTGATGACGTTCATCAGCGGCACCGGCAGGGTCACAGCGCGCGTCACCGCCGAGCGCGCGGAACAGCGAGACGCCCGTTTCCGCCGCCCCCGCCTTCGCCGCCGCCAGCGAGACGGCGAGGATCGCGTTCGCCCCGAGTCGCTCCTTGTTCTCGGTCCCGTCCAGCTCGATCAGCCGCTCGTCGAGGCCCCGCTGATCCGCCGGATCGAGCCCGCTCACGGCGGCCGCGATCTCGCCGTTCACGTTCGCGACCGCGCGCGAGACGCCCTTTCCGCCCCACTCCGGGTCGCCGTCGCGCAGCTCGAGCGCCTCGTGCGCGCCGGTCGAGGCCCCTGACGGCGCAGCCGCCCGCCCGAGTGAGCCCGATTCCAGTCGCACCTCCGCCTCGACGGTCGGGTTGCCGCGCGAGTCGAGGATCCAGCGGCCGCGAACCTGTGCGACGCGGCTCACCGCAGCGCCTCCTTCGCCCGGTCGAAGTAGGCATCCTGCTCCTCGAGCCCGAGCCCGGCGAACTGCTTGCCCTCGCCGGCGGCAAGCCGCTCGGCGCGCTCGACCCGGTCGACGAAGCGGCGGGTCGTCGAGCGAAGCGCCAGCTCCGGGTCGACGTTCAGCCGCCGCGCGACGTTGACCGCCGCGAAGAGGACGTCCCCGACCTCCTCGAGCACGTGCGGGTCCGGCTCCGTTTCCGCCGCCGGCTCGCCTGTCTCGGCCAGCGCCTCGTCCAGCTCGCGCAGCTCGTCGGTTAGATCGGCGACAGCACCCGCCGTATCGGGGTATTCGAAGCCGACTGCCGCTGCGCGCCGCTGCACCTTGCGCGCATGGAGCAGCGCCGGCAGCGCCCCGGGCACGTGGTGGAAGATCCCTTCGCGCCCTTCCTGGTCCGACTTGATCCGCTCCCAGTTCTCCCGCACCCGCCCCGCCGTTCGCGCCTCGACCTCGCCGAAGACGTGCGGATGCCTGCGCACCAGCTTGTCGTGCACGCCACGCGCAACCGTCTCCAGGTCGCCCTCGCCCTGCTCCTCCAGCAGCAGCGCCAGAAAGTAGACCTGGAAGAGCAGGTCGCCCAGCTCGTCCAGCAGCTTCGGCGGCTCACCGGCCGAGCGCGGCGTCCGCGACCTCGTAGGCCTCCTCGACGGTGTGCGGGACGATCGTCCGCGCCGTCTGCTCGCGGTCCCAGGGACACTCCCGGCGCAGCCGCTCGGTCAGCTGCTGCAGGTCCAGCAGCGCCTCGTCGAGCGCCACGTCCTAGGGGGTGGTGGTGGCGGCGGTCGTCGTCGACTGCTGCTTGCAGGGATCCTGGCCGGGCGGCGGCGCGTAGCCGGCCTGGTAGGCGATCGTCTTGCAGTAGCGCTTCGTCAACCCCTTCTCCCAGTCCTGGACGGCCTTCGAGCGCCGATCTTGCAGGATCGTCTGCCGGATCGCCTCCTTGACCTGAGAAAGCGGGGTCGGCTTTGCGGGCGTCGCCGGCTTCACGGGGCCGGTGGCCTCGATGATGTGCCAGCCGAACTTCGAGTGCACGGGCTTCGAGATCTCGTGGGTCTTGAGCGAGAACGCGACCTGCTCGAACGGCTTCACGAAGCCGCGCCCCTTGACGTCTCCTCCGGGGATGATGCCGCCGTTCTTCGCAGAGCTCGTGTCGGTCGAGTACTTGCGGGCGAGCTTGCCGAAGAGCTTCGGGCTCGCCTTGAGCTGCGCGTAGAGCCGGTCCGCCAGACTCCTCTTCTTGACGAGGATGTGCGCCACGGGCCTGCTCTCTGGCTGGGCGGGAGTCTCGTACTGCGACTTGTGCTTGTCGTAGTAGTCGCTGATCTCCTTGTCGGAGACCTTCAGGTCGCCCGAGACCTTCGCCTGGACCCGCTCGCGAACGAGGGTCAGCCTGATGCCCTTCTTGACCTCCTCGTCGGTGAAGCCCTGCTGCTTGAGCGCGGCCCGGTAGGCCTTGTCGACCTGCTTCTTCGACTTCGGCGGCTGCCCCGGCTGGCTGCCGTAGTACTGCTGCTTGATCTGATCGAGTCGGTCGGCGACGTCCTTGTCCGTGACCTTGACGTCGAGCTTCTCGGCCTCCTGCTCGTACTCCGCCGCCGAGACCAGGAATTGCGTGACGTTGGCGCGGAGATTGGCGAGCTCCACCGAGCCGGCCTTCGGGAACGTGTGATTCGTCGCCTTGTAGTTCTGCTTGGTCTGGTCGAGCAGGGCCTGCCAGTCGGCCTTCGAGACGGTCTTGTCGCCGACGACCGCGACAGCGTCGCTCGGAACGTTGCGCGCGCCGCCACCGCTGCACGCGGAGACCGCGAGCAGAAGGGCGATACCGAAGAGAACTTGGCTGACCCGTCTCATGCAAAAAGCGCCGAGAGCAGCGGTTTCGCTCATGCTGCTTGGCGCGCGTCGATTATAGCATCGACCAGGCGAATCGCTCTGCCGAAGTCCTCTTCCCGAACCGAGACCTCCCTCCTGGCGGTTGTGTAGACGGCGGTCGAGACGCCGCGACGGAGCGCGCGCAGCTCCGCGGAGCCGAGCTCGAGCGGGCCGACCGTCGCCTTGCCGCCCTTGAAGACGAGGTAGTCCGCGCCGAGCAGGGCGAGCTTCACCTTGGCCTCCTGAATCGCGAACAGGTTCTCGACGGGCTCGGGCAGCGGGCCGTAGCGATCCTCGGTTGCCGCGCGCAGCTCCCTGAGCTCGTCGTCCGTTTCCGCCAGGGCCAGCCGGCGGTGCAGGTCGATCTTCAGCGCCTCGGCCTCGATGAAGCCGGCGGGCACGTAGGCGTCCACGCGCGCGTCGACCCGCACCGGGCGCGGCACGACCCGCCGTTCCCCGGCGAGCTCTGCGACCGCCTCGCCGAGCAGCTCGACGTAGAGCTCGAACCCGAGCGCCGCCACGTGCCCGTGCTGCTCGGCCCCGAGCAGGTCGCCCGCGCCGCGGATCTCCAGGTCCCGCATCGCGATCGCGAACCCGGCGCCGAGCTCGGTGTGGTCGGCGAGCGTCGCCAGGCGGGCCCGCGCCTCGGCGGTCAGCTCCCTCGAGTCGGGGTAGAAGAGGTAGGCGTGCGCGAGCACGTCCGAGCGGCCGACCCGGCCTCGGATCTGGTAGAGCTGGGCCAGGCCGAGCGCGTCGGCCCGCTCCACGACCAGCGTGTTCGCCTGCGGGATGTCGAGCCCGGACTCGATGATCGTCGTCGAGACGAGCACGTCCGCGTCGCCTCGCAGGAACGCGTGCATCTTCTCCTCCAGCTCCCGCTCCCGCATCTGGCCGTGCGCGACGGTCACGCGCAGCTGCGGGCAGAGCTGCTGGATCTTGGCTGCGGCCTCCTCGATCGACTCGACCCGGTTGTGGAGGTAGAAGCTCTGGCCGCCGCGTGCGGTCTCCCGGGTCAGGGCGAGCCTGACTAGGTCCTCGTCGTACTCGCCCACGTAGGTGCGGATCGGGCGGCGCCCCTCCGGCGGCGTCTCGATCACCGAGATGTCGCGCAGTCCCGAGAGCGACATGTGCAGCGTTCGAGGAATCGGGGTCGCGCTCAGCGCGAGGACGTCGACCTCGAGGCGGAGCGCTCGGAGCAGCTCCTTCTGCGCCACGCCGAACCGCTGCTCCTCGTCCACGATCACCAAGCCCAGCTCTTTCGGGATCACGTCGCGGCTCAGGACGCGGTGCGTTCCGATCAGGACGTCGACCTTTCCGTCGGCGAAGTCCCGCAGCACGCGCTTCTGCTCAGCCGGGCGGCGGAAGCGGGAGATCATCTCGACGCGGACGGGGAAATCGCGGTAGCGCTCGCGGAACGTGTTCCAGTGCTGCTCGGCGAGGACGGTCGTGGGGACGAGCATCAGCGCCTGCTTGCCGTTCAGGACGACCGCGAAGGCTGCGCGGACCGCGACCTCGGTCTTGCCGAAGCCGACGTCCCCGCAGACGAGCCGGTCCATCGGGCGCGGCGCCTCGAGATCCTCCTTGACCGCCTCGATCGCGGAGCGCTGGTCGTCGGTCTCGCGGTACGGGAACTCGGCTTCGAGACGCTCGAGCCAGTCCGCGGAGAGGTCGAACGCGAGGCCTTCGGCCTGCTGGCGGCGGGCGTAGAGCGCGAGCAGGTCGCCCGCGAGCTCGCGCACGCTCGTCCGAGCCCGCGCCTTCAGGTTCTGCCACGCCTTGCCGCCGAGCTTGCTCAGAGCCGGCGAGCCTGCGTCCGCGCCGATGTACCTCGAGACCTTGCCGATCTGCTCGTGCGGGACGTACAGCCGGTCGTCGCCCCGGAAGCCGAGGAACAGGTAGTCGCGCGTCACCCCGGCGACCGTCTTCGTCTCGAACCCGAGCAGCTTCCCGATCCCGTGGTCCTCGTGGACCACGTAGTCGCCGGTGCCGAGGTCGGCGAAGGACTGGAGCGCGCGGCCGGGCGCCGAGACCCGGGTGCGCGTGCGCTCGGCGGAAGACCTGCGTGTCCGGAAGGAGCGCGAGACCCAGGTCGCGCCAGACGAAGCCGCGCCGTGCGGGCGAGACGGCGAACAGAAGCTCGGGCTCGTCCGGGAGCGGCTCGCCCTCGTCGAGCAGCCGCGCCTCGACGCGACGGAGGAGGTTCTGCGTCCGCAGGGCCTCGCCGCGGTGGGGGAACGCGACGACGACGCGGTTGCCCGCGCGCAGGAGGCCGGCGAGCTCGGTCTCGGCCTCGGCCAACCCGCGGGCGGCGAGCGCCGGCCGCTGGGCCTCGAAGGCGTGGACTGCCCGCTCGGCAACGGCTCCAGCTCCGCCACACCCTCGAGTGACAGGCTTTTGCGAAGCTCGACGGCGCCTTCAGGCTCTTCTTCCTCCCAGACGGCGCGGACCTCGTCGGGCTGCCAGACGAGGTCGGGTGGCCGCTCCAGCGGCGGGACGAGGTCGGCCGGGACCGCGGCGGCCTCGTCGTCGTCCGGAAGCGACGGCTCGACGAGATCGAGACGGCGCTCGGTCGCCGGATAGACGACAGCGCGCTCGACGTCGGGTGGAGCGTCCGCTGCGTGAAGGGCGAGAAGGCTCGAAGGGCCTCGACCTCGTCGCCGAAGAGCTCGACTCGGAGCGGGTCGCGCCCGGTCGTCGGGAAGACGTCCACGAGACCGCCGCGCACGGCGAACTGGCCACGCTCCTGGACGCGGTCGACGCGTTCGTAGCCGGCGAGCGCGAGACCGCTCGGCCAGCGCGTCGAGCCCGGGCGAAGCGTTGCGGTCGAGCGCGAGCGGATCGGGCCTCGCCTCCGGCGGCGGGAGCGGCTCGGCACAGCGCGGTCGCAGAGGCGCAGACGAGCCCGCCCGCGGCGAGGACGTCGAGCGCGCGGGCTCGTTCGCCGACGAGGTGCGGCGGCGGCTCGAGGCCCGAGCCCGAGCCGGACGCCGCGGCTCGGCAGCAGCGCGACGCGTTCTTCCCCGAGCAGCCAGCGCGCGGCCTCGGCCACGTCGCGGGCGTCCGCGTCGTCGGGCAGCAGCACGACGAGCGGGCGCCCGAGGTGCTCGTGCAGCGCCGCGAGCACAGCGGCAGAGCCGGCTCGGAGACGCGCGCGCGCGCCGGCAGCGCCTCTGCGAAGGCCGCCAGGCGCTCGTCGGCGAGCGAGCTCCGCGACGAGCGGGTGGAGAACGGGACGTGTGGTCTCGGTCGGTCCATGACGAACGACGGAACCGCCGGTTCCGCCGCCGGCATCGTAGCTTCCGTCAGTTGAAGCGGGCGCTGAGTCGCTTCGAGGCCGTCGCGGACGATGTGCCTCGACTGCGTCCGCGGCGCGCGCGACGAGCCGTCGACGTCCTCATCCGGCGCGAACGGCGAGAGCACGCAGTCGGCGACCGGGCGTCGGATCGCCGCGGCCGGGCCGCCCCACTCCGATCCGCAGCCGCAGGAACTCCTGCGTGCCGAGAGCCGCGCGAGCGAGCGCAGGCCGTTGTGACCGGCGAGCCCGCCGCCGCAGCCGCGCCTGAAGCCGCCCGGGTCGAGATCGACGTCGTCGTGGACGACCAGCAGCGCGTCCGGCTCGACCTTGAAGAAGCGCGCCGCCGCGCCCGACCGAGCGGCCCGGACTCGTTCATGTACGTCTCGGGCTTCAGCAGGGCGATCCGGCGCTCATCGAGACGGACTTCGGCGAGCGCGCCGGAGAACTTCGAGCGCCACGAGCCGTCCGTGCCGCCGCGCGAGCTCGTCGAGGACCATCCAGCCCACGTTGTGGCGGGTTCGCTCGTACTCGCGCCCGGGGTTGCCGAGGCCCGCGACGAGCAGGTCGAGCGTCGAGGCCGGCTCGCCCCGACGGAAGAGGCGCACGCTAGCCTCTTCGGCCGGCTTCCGTCGGCTTCGCCCTCGGCCTCCGGCGGCGGGCCTTCGCGCCTCGCCCTCCGGGGCCTCCTCGGCCTCCGGCACCTCGCCCTCGCTCGGCCTCCTCGCCCTCCGCGACCTCTTCGGGCTCGGGCTCGACGAAGCGCGTCGGCAGGTCACGGTCGCGAGCACGGTCTCCTCGGGGTCGTCGAGGAACGTGACCCCTTCGGCGGCCTCGAGGTCGGCGAGCCGCAGCGTGTCGCCGATAGCCATCCCGCTGACGTCGAGGTCGAGGTGCTCGGGAACCTCGAGCGGGAGCGCCTCGACGATGACCTCGCGGGTGACCTGGGAGAGCACGCCGCCCTCCTTGACGCCCCGGGCTCGCCGACGAGCTCGACGACGACCTGCGCCTGGATCGGCTGGTCGAGCCGGACCTCGTGCAGGTCGATGTGCGTCAGCGTCCCGCGGACCGGGTCCTGCTGGTAGTCCTTGAGGATCGAGGGATGCGCCCGCTGTCCCGTCCATCGACGACGTCGAGGATCGCGTGCAGACCGCCGGCGCCGCTGAGCACCCGCCGCAGCTCGCGCTCGGGCACGGCAGAACGAGTGCGGCTCTTTCCCGCGCCCGTAGAGGACGCCCGGGATGAGCCCCTGCTTGCGCAGGCGGCGCGACTCCGCGCGAGCCGCGCTGCTCCGCTCCCGCACCTCCAGCTTGACTCGTTCGCCGGCCACGGCGGCCGATTCTAGCTAAGGCTCGTGCAACGGCCTATTCTCGCAAGCGTGAGGACGTGTCCGGCCTGTCGCCGGGAGAACGCGGACGGCGCTCGCTTCTGCGTGGCCTGCGGCACGCCTCTCGTCGCGATCTGCTCCGAGTGCGGCGCGGAGATTCCGCCCGGCGCGGGCTTCTGCCCCGCCTGCGGCGCTCCCGCGGGGCCTGTTCGCGCGCCGGCCGGCGAGGAGCGCAAGGTCGTGACCGTCCTCTTCGCCGACCTCGTCGACTCGACCAGCCACGCCGAGCAGCTTGACCCGGAGGACGTGCCGGCGATGCTCTCGCCGTACTTCGTCCGGGTGCGCGCGCGAGATCGAGCGTTGCGGCGGCACCGTGGAGAAGTTCATCGGCGACGCCGTGATGGCCGTGTTCGGCGCGCCGGCCGTGCACGAGGACGATCCCGGAGCGGCGCCGGGCGCGCGCGCGTTCGGGAGGCAGTCGGCGAGCTGAACGCGGGCTCAGCGTCGATCTGCACGTGCGGATCGGCGTCAACACCGGCGAGGCCGTCGTGTCGCTCGGCTCCGACCCCAGGGCGGCGAGGGAATGGTCGCGGGAGACGTCGTCAATACGTGTGCGCGGCTTCAGACCGCGGCCCCGGTTGACGGGATCCTCGTCGGCGAGACGACCTACCGGGCGACCGCGGGAGCCGATCGAGTACCGCGAGCACGCCGCCGGTCGAGGCGAAGGGCAAGGCCATCCGGTGCCGGTCTGGGAGGCGGTGGAGCGGGCTCGAGGAGGGCGCCGCGCCGCGGACCGCGACGCCGCTCGTCGGGCGCTGGCGGGAGCTGAGCCAGCTACTCGACGCGCTCGTCCGGGTCCGGAGGAGGAGCGCGCCCGAGCTCGTGTCGCTCGTCGGGGTGCCGGCATCGGCAAGACCCGGCTCGCCCGAGAGCTCGTGGCCGCGGCCGAAGCCGAGCCCGGGGTTCGCGTCATTGGCGCCTTGGACGCTGCCTCCCCTACGGCGACGGCGCTCGTTTGGGCGCTGGCCGAGATGGCGCGCTCGGAGGCGGGGATCCTGAGACGGCGACTCGGAGGAAGAGGCTGGCGCGAAGCTCCGGGCGAGCAGTCGAGCAGCTCCCCGGCGAGGCCGCGGCTGGCTGGCTCGAGGCGCACCTGCGCCCGCTGGTCGGTCTCGAGGGCGAGGCGCCCCGAGCGGCGCGAGGACTCGTTCGCGGCCTGGCGACGCTTCTTCGAGGCGCTCGCGGAACGGCGGCCGCTCGTCCTCGTCTTCGAGGACCTGCACTGGGCCGACCCGGGAGTGCTCGACTTCGTCGACCACCTCGTCGACTGGTCGAGCGGCGTGCCGCTGCTCGTTCTCTGCACGGCGCGTCCGGAGCTGCTCGAGCGCCGGCCCGACTGGGCCGGCGGGAAGCCGAACGCGATCACGATCTCGCTCTCGCCCCTCTCGAACGACGAGACCGCAGAGCTCGTCGCGGCGCTGCTCGGCGAGCTGCCGGCCGGCGCCGCCGAGCCGCTGCTGCGCAGGCCGGCGGCAACCCGCTCTACGTCGAGGAGTACGCGCGGATGCTCGTCGAGCGCGGGTTCCTCGTCCGCGAGCAGGGGTTGTGGCGGGTGGCCCGGCCGGACCTGCCGCTCCCGGAGTCGGTGCAGGGGACGATCGCCGCCCGCATCGACGGCCTTCCACCGGACGAGAAAGCCCTCCTGCAGCAGGCGGCGGTGGTCGGCAAGGTCTTCTGGCTCGGAGCGGTCGCCGCCGCGGGCGGGCTCGAGCGCACGCGGGCGGAGCAGCTCCTGCACTCGCTCCAGCGGAAGGAGTTCGTTCGCCGCGAGCGCCGCTCGTCCGTCGCCGGGGAGGTGCAGTACTCCTTCCGGCACGTGCTCGTCCGGGACGTCGCGTACGGCCAGCTCCCGCGCGCGAGGCGCGCCGAGGCGCACGTCGCCGCCGCGGCGTGGCTGGAGTCCGTGGCCGGCGGGGGCGACGAGCTGGCCGAGCAGCTCGCGCACCACTACACGTGCACCCTCGAGCTGCACCGTGCCCTCGGCTACGACATCTCCGAGCTCGCCGCCCGCGCAGTCGACGCGTTCCACCAGGCCGGCGAGCGGGCGCTGAGTGCGAACGCCTACGAGGCCGCGGGAAGGTTCTTCGCCGCCGAGCTCGAGCTGAGGCCCGAAGACGACGCCCGGCGACCGTACGCACTGCTGGGTCTCGGCGAGGCGCGCTCCCACGCCGAAGGAAGCGGGACAGCCGAGCTCGAGCAGGCCTACCGGGCCCTCGAAGCCGCCGGAGATCGCGAGGCCGCGGCGGAAGTCGCCTCGGCGCTCGCGCCGATCCTTTGGGCGCGCGGCGAGGCCGACAAAGCGGCCGAATGGCGGACCTGCGCGGCCGAGCTGGTCGCCGACCTGCCGCCGTCCCGAACGAAGGCGTTGGTGCTGAGCCGGCTCGCAAGCCTGCACAGCGTCCGCGACGAAGCCGAGGAGGCCGTTCGGCTCGGAGAGGCCGCTCTCCAACTCGCGGAGGAAGTCGGCTCCGACGAGGTACGGGCCCGTGCCCTGGGAGCACTCGCCAACGCGCGCACGCAGACCGGCGACTGGTCCGGCTTCGACGACTACGCCCTCAGCGTCGAGATCGCGACCCGGCTCAAGTTGCCCGATGCGATCGTGAGCCTCATCAACTACGCAGGCTCGCGCATGGCCTTCGGCGATCTGAACGGCGCCTTCGAGCTCCAGGCGCAGGGCCGCGAGCTGGCGCGCGAGCTCGGTGAGAGCCGCTATGCAGCGTGGCTCCACGCGGAGCAGGTCAGCGAGAACTTCTGGCAGGGACGCTGGGACGATGCGCTCCGGCTCGCCGACGAGGTCGTCGAAGCCGCCGCGGGTGGCGCCGCCGGCTACATGGAGATCCCCGCGCGGCTGACCCGCGCTCGGATCCTGTTCGACCGCGGACAGGAGCGCGAGGCGCTCGAGGATGTCGAGCTCGCACTCGCCAACGCGCTCGAGATCGGTGAGATCCAGGTCGTCGTTCCGGCCCGCGCCCTACGGGCACGCATCCGGGTTGGGAGCGATCCGGCGGCGGCCGAGACAGACCTCGCCGATGCGATCGAACGCATCCGCGGTAGAGAGGTCTGGGCGAGCTACGCCTGGGCGGACATCGGGGTCGTGCTGGCGGCGCTCGGACATCCGTTCCCGGACCTGACAGCCACAAGCCGCTGGATCGAGGCGGGGCGCGCGTTCGGGGTCGAGCCGCTCGCGGCGGCCGAGCTCTACGGTGAGATCGGCTCGCGCCCCGACGAGGCCTTCGCCCGGCTCCGCGCAGCCGAGCAGCTCCTTACCGGAGGAGATGCCGGGGCTGCGGAGGCGCAGCTCATGCGCGCTCGCGTCTTCTACCGCGCTGTTCGCGCGGAGGCCCGCCTCGACGCTGCCGGCGCGTTCTAACCCGGGTCTCTGGGCCTGGCGCGCGCCTTCAGCCAGAGGAAATTGACGGTTGCGTGGCGTCCCGGCTCGACGGAAGCGAACTTGAGGCGCTTACCAACAGCCAGGAAGTGGTCCGGCCCAACGAGCTTCAGCCCGTGGCTCGGCGTCGGCTTCTTGCCGTCGAAGGTGACCCGAATGGCCGGGCTTTCGACCGATAACGCCATCGCGTCGGTACCTTCCGGGGGCGTGACGGTTTGGACGTCGTTCGGCCCGGTCGATCTCGCGGACGCCGTTCCGATCGGGTCGTAGGTGATGCCACCGGCGATGTGCATCGTTCCTCCCAGGTTGCGGCAAGCCAGAGTCTAGAGCGCCGGCGCCGCCGAAGCCAGCCACGGGCTCGCCAGGTTTCTTCCCCCACGGCAGCGTGGAACACGTGAGGCATGCCTCCGCACTGGGCAGTCGTCGCCGGTTGGATCTTCCTCGGACTCGGCTTCGCGAGCGCGCTCGTCATCGTCGTCGACGAGCTCGTACTGGGGCGCCGCCAGCACATGTGGATCATGAACCTCGTCCACCCGATCACCGCGCTCTACTGGGGGCCGGTCTGGCTCTGGGCCTACTTCGCTCACGGGCGCAGTTCGTCTGGCCCCGCGTTGCGCGAGGAGGCGGCACGGCTCGCTGGCTCCGGCGCCGACCCCGAGGAGCTGGAGCGGCAGGGAAACTCGACCGAGCCCGCCGACCTGCGCGCGTGGCACGTGGCGAACGCCGACTCGCATTGCGGCGCCGGCTGCACGCTCGGCGACATCGCCGGGGAGTGGACGGTGTTCGCGCTCGGGCCGCTGACGTTCGCGGGCGCGACCGTCTGGCCGGAGCTCCTGCTCGACTTCCCGCTCGCCTGGGCGTTCGGGATCGTCTTCCAGTACTTCACGATCGTCCCGATGCGCGAGGACGTGGGCAAGCTGAAGGGCCTCTGGCTCGCGATCCGCGCCGACACGCTCTCGATCGTCGCCTTCCAGCTCGGTCTCTTCGGCTGGATGATCCTCTCGGCGAAGGTCATCTGGCAGCCGCCGCTGCGCATCGACACGCCGACGCACTGGTGGATGATGCAGGTCGGGATGATCCTCGGCTTCTTCACCGCCTACCCGGTCAACCGCTTCCTCGTGCGGGCGGGCTGGAAGGAGAAGATGGACGACCGCACCCACCTCGCCGAGCACGTCCGCAGGCTGCGCGAGCCGCTGCCGGCGGCTTAGAAGAGCTGGTTTTCGCCCGCGAAGATGGCGGACACCGAATCGTCGGCGAAGATGTTCATGATCGTCTCGGCGAGCAACGTCGAGACGGGCAGGACGTCGATGTTGTCGGGGCGGTTGATCGGGTCGATCGGCACGGTGTCGGTGACCGTCACCTGCGTCAACTCGCTCGCGGCGATCTTCTCGAAGGCGTCGCCGGGGAAGAGCCCGTGCGTGGCACAGGCGTAGACCTCGGTCGCTCCTGCCTCGCGCAGGGCGGTCGCGCCGGCGATGAGCGTGCCGCCGGTGAGGATCATGTCGTCGATCATCACCGCGATCTTGCCGTCGACGTGGCCGATCACCTCGGTCACCTCGGCGGTGTCGTGCTCGGGACGGGTCTTGTTCAGGATCGCGAGGTCGGCCTCGAGCATCTTGCTGAAGCGCCGCGCGAACTTCGCGCGCCCGACGTCCGGTGAGACCGCGACGACGTCGTCGCCGCTCAGGCCCTTGTCGCGGTAGTGCTGTCCGAAGAGCTGGAGTGCCGTCATGTGGTCGACCGGCACGGTGAAGAACCCCTGGATCTGGCCGGCGTGCAGGTCCATCGTCACCACGCGGTCGGCGCCGGCGCTCTCGAGCGCGTCGGCGACGAGCTTGGCCGTGATCGGCTCGCGCGGCGCGGACTTCTTGTCTTGGCGCGAGTACGGATACCAGGGGATGACCGCGGTGATCCGCTTCGCCGAGGCCAGCTTCGCCGCCTGGATCATGATCAGCAGCTCGACGAGGTGGTCGTTCACCGGCGCGTTCCCCGACTGGACGATGAAGACGTCGCAGCCCCGGATCGACTCGCAGTAGCGGACGTAGGTCTCGCCGTTCGCGAAGGTCTTGAGCTCGACCTCGCCGAGCATGACCCCGAGCTTGTCGGCGATCCGCGCGGCCAGCACCGGGTTCGAACGGCCGGCGAAGAGCATCAGGCGCTTCTGCGGCCCACGCTCGATCCACTGCTTGCGATCGGGCTCGGGCTGCACGGGCGCCTCGACCGTCTCGAGCCCGGGGAGTGTCGCCTCAGCCATCCTGTTTTCGCTTTCTCCGGACGTAGCCTTCCTTGTTTTCCTGGCGCTGGCGTGCGACCGCGAGGGCTTCCGGAGGAACATCTTTCGTGATCACCGATCCGGCACCGATCCAAGCATCGTCGCCGATCTCGACCGGCGCGACAAATGCATTGTGGACGCCGGTCCTGACGTTGCGGCCGATCTTCGTGCGGCCCTTGGGCCTGCCCTCCTCGTGCGGGAAGTTGACGGTGATGTTGCCGGCGGCGATGTTCGTATCCTCGCCGATCTCGGCGTCGCCGATGTACGAGGAGTGCGGCACCTTCGTCCGCTCGCCGATGCGTGAGTTCTTGATCTCCACGAACGCGCCCGCCTTTGCCCCGGCCGCCAGAACCGTTCCAGGGCGAACGTAACAGAACGGGCCCACCAGGGCACCGGGGCCGATCTCGGCGTCGACGAGCACCACGTGCGGGCCGATCTCGGCCCCCTCGGCGACCCGGGTGGCGCCCCTGAGAACGGTGAAGGGATGGATGGTCGAGTCGGGCTCGAGCTCGACGGACGGGTCGATCCAGGTGCTCTTCGGGTCGACGATCGTCGCTCCCGCGAGCATGTGGGCCTCGTTGATCCGGTCGCGCAGGACGGCTGCGGTCGCGGCCAGCTCCACGCGCGTGTTCACGCCGACCTCGGCGTCGTCCGCGTCCTGGCAGACGGCCACGCGTTCGCCCGCCGTGACGAGGTCGCGGACCGTGTCCGTCAGATAGAGCTCGCCCTGTTTGTTCTCCGGCGCGAGCCGCTCGAGCGCCGGCCAGAGCGTTGCCGCGTCGAAGACGTAGATGGACGAGTTGATCTCCGTGAGCGCGAGGTCGTCCTCGCTCGCGTCCGCCGCCTCGACGATCGCCTGGAGCGTCCCGTCCGGGCCGCGGACGATGCGCCCGTACCCGCCCGGGTCGGGACGGTCGAACGAGAGCACTGTCGCCGCCGCCTGCTCGCAGCGGTGGGTCTGGAGCAGCCGTCCGAGGGTCTCGGGCGTGATCGTCGCTGCGTCGCCGCTGACGACGAGGACGTCGCCTTCGAACCCTTCGAGCGCCTGACGCGACGCCGCCGCGGCGTCCCCGGTTCCGCGGGGCTCCTTCTGCACCGCGACCTTGACGCCTTCGAAGGCGTCTTCCGTGCCGGGCGAGGTGACGACGACGAGCGGATCGGGCGCGAGGGGGCGGACAGCCTCGATCACCCAGTCGACGAGGCGCCGACCGAGCAGCGGGTGCAGGTGCTTCGGCGTTCGCGGATCGCATTCGCGTCCCCAGACCTGCCGCGAGGATGACGGCTGCGGGCGGCCGGTCGCGTCATAGCTGGGGCGCCAGGATTCGAACCTGGGATCGCGGGACCAAAACCCGCTGCCTTACCACTTGGCTACGCCCCACCGAGGAAAGCAGCTTAGCCCCGGTCTGAGAGCAGGAATAGGAGCGCGATCGCCGCGAAGACGGCCGCCGTGACCAGCGCGAGCCAGTAGAGCAGGAACGAGAGAATCACGACGACGACCGCGAGCGACTGGGAGGCCCCGCCGATCCAGGAGAGCTGGCGGGCGGTGTCCGAGCGCGCGTGCCGGCCCCAGACCACGTAGATAGCGAGCAGCGGAATCGCGAGTGCAATCACGACCCACCGCGAGTAGTGCGTGAACGCGACGATGATCCCCTCGCCCACAGCGATCCAGAGCGAGAACTTGATCCGGTTCGACCGAAGCCAGCGGCCCGCCCTCGTGCTGCGGGGCTCGATCGACGCGGTCGGCTCGAGGGGCCTGTCGGTGGCCATGCGTCAACCGTACCAAGCTGGAACGGTCAACCAGGTGCGCCCGCGCGGGCGCAGCGCGCGCTCGGCTGCCGAGGCGTGTTCGCGATGGTGGAAGAGCCCGTAGACGACCGGGCCGGCGCCGCTCACGTCGGCCCGGAAGGCGCCGAGCCCGAGCAGCTCATCGGCGAGCGGCGACGAGGCAAGATCGTTGGGCGGGAGCGCGGCCAGGTCGCGCGGGCGGCGCACCTGCGCCAGAGCTTCCCCGAGCGCCGCGCGCCGTTCCGGGTAGCCCTGCTCACCGCCGCGCTCGTCGAACGCCGCGTACACGGCCGCCGTCGATTCCTTGCGGGCCCCGCGCGGCAGCAGCAGCACGACCCAGTAGTCCTGGGGTAGGTCGAGGGCGGTGAGCTCGTCGCCGCCGCCCTCGCCGAGCTGCGGACCGGTGGCGAGAAAGAAAGGCACGTCCGTGCCGAGCGCGGCCGCGAGCTCGAGGAGGCTCTCGGTGGGGAGGGGATCGGGAAGCGTCTCATTCGCCAGCCGGAGAGCGGTCGCCGCGTCGGAGCTGCCGCCGCCGAGGCCCGCGGCGACCGGGATGCGCTTCCAGATCTTCGCCTGCCAGCGCGGCTCGGCGCCCGCCGCCTCGCCGAGGGTCTCCAGCGCGCGCCGGACGAGCGTGTCCTGGGCGAAGCCTTCGACGCGAAGCGCCGGCGCCGTCTCGATCGCGATCCGGTCGGCGAGGTCGAGCCGCTGGAGCACGGTCGCGACCTCGTGCCGGCCGTCCTCGCGGGGCGGGCCGGCGACGAGCGCGAGGTTCAGCTTCGCGGTCGCAGGCGCCCGCCTCACCGCCCGAGCTCCTGGGTGAGCGCGACGAATTCCGGCGGCGTCAGCTCCTCGGCGCGCGAGCCCGGATCGCGTCCGATCGCCTCGAGCGCGGCGGCGGCTTGGTCGCGCGCGGCGCGGCCGGCCAGCTCCAGCGAGTTCGCGAGACGCTTGCGCCTGTGCGCAAACGCGGCGGTCACGGTCTCCTTGACGCCCGGGTACGACTCGGAGAGAGCGCCGCGGCGGCGGAAGGCGACCAGGGCCGAGTCCACGTTCGGGCGTGGACGGAAGACGTTGCGCGAGACCGGGTGGAGCCCGGTCCGCTCGGCCGCGAGCTGGACGAGCACCGAGACGGCTCCGTAGGCCTTGGTCGAGGGCTCGGCGAAGAACCGGTCGGCGACCTCGCGCTGCACCATCACGCACCAGCGCTCGACGCTCGGGAGGCCGTCCAGGCTCTCGACCACGAGCGGCGTCGCGATGTTGTAGGGCAGGTTCGCGACGAGCTTCCGCGGCGCGGGTTCGAGCGCGGCGAGATCGATCGCGAGGGCGTCGCCGAACACGAGCTCGACGTTCTCCTGCTCGCCGAGCCGCTCCGCGAGGGGCGCTGCCAGAGAGCGGTCGAGCTCGACCGCGTGCACGTGCGCGACGCGATCGGCGAGGTAGGCGGTCAGGACGCCGAGCCCCGGGCCGATCTCGAGCACGACGTCGCCGGGACCGAGCTCCGCAAGCCGGCCGATGACGCCGAGGATGTTCTCGTCGGCGAGGAAGTGCTGCCCGAGCCGCTTCTTGGCCGCCGGCCGGCTCACGAGAGGCCGAAGGCCGCGGTCGCGTTCGCGTCCAACAACGCCGCGAGCGCCGCCGGGTCCTCGCCGCGTGCCTCGGCCAGCGCGGCGGCCGTGTGGATCACGTTCGCGGGCTCGTTCGGCCGTCCGCGTCTGGGCTGCGGGCTCAGGTAGGGGCTGTCGGTCTCCACGAGCAGGCGGTCGGCGGGGACGGCGCGAGCCGCCTCGCGCAGCTCCTCGGCCTTCGGGTACGTGACGTTGCCGGCGAACGAGACGTAGTAGGCGCGCTCGAGCGCGAGCGGCAGCAGCGTAGGGCTCGAGAAGCAGTGCAGCACGACCGTGCCCGGAAAGCCCCCCAGCGCTGCGGCGGTCTCTTCCTCGGCCTCTCTCGTGTGGACGACCACGGGCTTGCCGAGCTCCGCCGCGAGCTCGAGCTGGCGGGCGAAGAGCTCGCGCTGACGCTCGCGCGGCGCGTAGTCGCGGTAGAAGTCGAGGCCCGTCTCGCCGACCGCAACCGCGCGCTCGTCGGCGAGCAGCTCCCGGAGCTCGTCGAGGCGGTCCGCGTCGTCGTCCGCCGCCTGGTGCGGATGGACGCCCAGCGCGGCCCAGACCGCCGGCTCGCGCCGGGCGAGCGCGAGCGTCTCGCGGCAGGAGTCGAGGCCGGACCCGACCGACACGATCCGCCCGACGCCGGCCGCCTTCGCACGCGCGAGCAGCTCTTCCGGGGGATCCACGCACCCATCGAGATGTGCGTGCGTGTCGGTCATGCGCAGTCCCCCGTCCACTGCCGTCGAGCCGGCATGCATTGCTGGATGGGGCACTAAGCCGCGGCTGTGGGCAGGTCGACGCGCGGGAACAGCGGCGACGCGGCCTCGATCCCGTCGGTCTCGGGGGTCCTGCCGTAGGCGACCCCTTCCAGCCCGAGCTCGACCGGCTGCCGAAGGGCGCCCAGGATCCGGGGCGCCGTCTCCGGCAGGTACGGCGAGAGGGCAACCGTGACCGCCCGGATGCCGTCGGCCAGGTCGTACAGGACCGAGTCGAGCTCTCCGCTCTTCGTCTCGTCCTTCGCGAGCTTCCAGGGCGCGGCCGTCTCGACGAAGCGGTTGAGCCGACGCACGACTTCCCAGCAGTCCTCCAGTGCTCCCGTCAGGTCGTATTCGTCGAAGCGCCCGACGAGCTTCGCCCGCAGTTGCTCCAGCGCCGCGGCCAGGTCCTCGTTGCGCGCGCCCGGCTCGATCCGCCCGCCGCGGTAGCGGGCGATCATCGCGGTCGTTCGCGAGACGAGGTTGCCCAGGTCGTTCGCGAGCTCCCGCTCGTAGCGCTCGTGGAGTGCCTCGACGGAGGCACTGCCGTCCTGCCCGAACGAGACCGAGCGCAGCGCCCAGAACCGCACCGCGTCGCTGCCGTAGACATCCACGAGGTCGAGCGGGTCGATCACGTTTCCGAGCGACTTCGAGATCTTGCGCTCGTCCAGGAGCAGGTAGCCGTGCACGAACAGCTGCTGCGGCACGTCGTAGCCCGCCGAGAGGAGCAGCGCCGGCCAGAAGACGCAGTGGAAGCGGAGGATGTCCTTGCCGAGCAGGTGGTGGGCCTCTGGCCAGAAGCGCTCGCGCAGATCCTCGCCTTCGCGCGCGTACGTGAGCGCGCTCAGGTAGTTGATGAGCGCGTCGACCCAGACATAGGTGACCTGCTCCTCGTCCCAGGGGATCGGCACGCCCCAGGGCTGGCCCGCGCGGCTGACGCTGAAGTCCTGGAGACCGCCCTCGATGAAGCTCCGCGCCTCGTTGTAGCGGAAGCGCGGCAGCACGAAGTCGGGCCGCTCGTCGTAGAGCGCGAGCAGCCGCTCCTGGTAGGCGGAAAGCCGGAAGAAATAGTTCTTCTCCTCGATCCGCTCCGGCGGAATCCCGTGCTCGGGACACAGCCCGTCGACGAGATCCGCCTCGCTCTTGAACTCCTCGCACCCGACGCAGTAGAGGCCCGAGTAGACGTCCTGGTAGATGTCGCCGTTGTCGTAGACGCGCTGGAGGAACTCCTGGACGAAGCGTTTGTGTCCCTCGTCGGTCGTGCGGATGAAGAAGTCGTACTGGGCATCGACCCGCCTAGGCAGCTCGCGCCAGTCGGCGGCGATGCGGTCGACGTAGGTCTTGGCGTCGAGCCCCTGCTCCTCGGCGACGCGGTACACCTTCGAGGCATGCTCGTCCGTTCCGGTGAGGAAGAACGTCTCGTCGCCGCGCTGGCGGTGGTGCCTGACGACGACGTCGGCGGCGATGGTCGTGTACGCGTGCCCGATGTGAGGCGTGGCGTTCACGTAGTAGATCGGTGTCGTCAGGTAGTAGCGCATCGCTCTCAATGATACGAGCCGCCTTCGGAGCGGCCGTTCGGCGCCGCCCGAACAGAAGCCGGATACAGGCGAGCAGGAGCGCGCAGAGGATCGTCGCGAGCGCGGTGTCGCGGAGGCCGTGCGAAACGGACTGGGTCCGCCCCCGAGAAAGCCCGGCAGGCGCGGGCCTCCAGAGGCCGGCCGCGACGACCGCGCCGCGCGGAGAAGGCGCTCGTGAGAGCGCACCAGCACGCGCTGTCGCGGTGCGCCTGGACGCTCGCTCGGCCCGCCGGATCGGGCGGGACATCTCGCGGGCGCGAGACCGTTCCTGCGCAGCCGGCACCGCGTGAGCGCCGGCGCGCACGGTCGCCTGCGGTGGGCTCGCGGCGCGGGTGGCGGGCCGTCGCAGGGGCCGCGGGCTCGCGGCGCTCGCCGCAGAAACCGGCGCCGGAGGCCTGCGAAAACCCCGCCTCCTCGCCACCGCATGGACGCGCAACCGGACGGGCGGACCCTCTGCCTCGCCGATCGGAGCAGGCGGGGGCACGACACCCGTAGGGGCGGGAGGCTCGAGCGGAGCCGGGTCGGGAGGCGGCGGAGGCTCCTCCGCGGGCGGCGGCGCAACCTGCTGAGCGGGCAGAAGGAGGAGGGGGTCGAGGTAGCCCTGCCGGTCCGGGGTCAGCCGGACGCCGAGGTGGACGTAGGGCTCCGAGGGTCCACCGCCTCCGCCCGAGCCGACGGTGCCGACCACCGCGCCTTCGGAGACGGCCTGGCCGCGCCGCACCGAGTAGGAGCCAAGCTGCACCAGCGTGACCGAATACCCGTCCGGCGTCTGGATCGTCACCGTCTTGCCGCTCGCGGGGACCGTCCCTGCGAAGGAGACCGACCCTGCAACGGGCGCGAGCACCGGTGTGCCGGTCGCAGCTCCGATGTCGATCCCGCGGTGCTGCCCTGGCTCGTATGGGTGATCGCGGTCGAACGAAAAGTAGGTGAGCACCGGCCCGGTGACCGGCCAGCTCCAACCCAGCGCGGGCGCCGGGGCAATCAGTGCGGCGGCCAGGGCCGCGGAAACGAGCAGTCTCATCTGAGCGATGACCTCCGTTGTCAACTATGCCAACTGCAGCCACGGTAGCAGGGGTGCGACGCCGTTGTCAAATCCGGCTACAGGGAGTCGCGGTACAGCCTGTTCCGGGCGACTCCGGTTAGCCGCGCGACGACGTCCGCCGCCCGGCGCCTCGGGACTCCCGCGGCGACGAGCTCGGCGACCGCGGCCGCGGCGGCCGTCTCGTCGGGCGCCTCAGGCTCCCCGGCTCCGAGGACGAGCGTGATCTCACCCTTGACCTCGCCCCTGAAGCGGCCCGCGAGCTCGGAGAGCGACCCGGCCGCGACCTCCTCGAAGCGCTTCGTCAGCTCCCGGCAGACCGCGGCAGGCCGGTCCGGGAGCACGCGCGCGAGCAGCTCGAGCGTTCCAGGCAGGCGCTGCGGCGACTCGAACGCGACGACCGCCCACGGCCGGCCCGCGAGCTCCTCCGCCAGCGCGAGCAGCGCCGGCTCGCCACGCGGCAGATAGCCGAGGAACTGGTAGCCGCCCCCCGCGAGGCCGCCGGCGACGAGAGCAGTCTCGACGGCGGACGCCCCGGGCAGGACGGTCACGGGCAGGCCGGCATCGAGCGCCGCGCGGATCAGCCGCGTGCCCGGATCGGAGATCCCCGGCAGGCCCGAGTCGCTCACCAGCGCGATCCGTTCGCCGGCCTCGAGCCGCGGCAGCAGCTCGGCCGTCCGCCGCGCCTCGTTGTGCCGGTGGTACGAAAGGAGCCGCGCGCGGATGCCGTGCCGCTGGAGCAGCTTCCGCGTCTGGCGGGTGTCCTCGCAGAGGACGACGTCCGCCTCGGCGAGCTGGCGCAGGACGCGCAGCGTGACGTCCTCGAGATTCCCGATCGGCGTCGCGCAGACCGCGAGCGGCACGGCGGCTACTCGGCCTGCTCGAGCGCCTCGAAAGCGACCATTCCCGCGCCGATCACGCCGGCCTTGACGCCGAGCTGGGCCTCGACGATCTTGACCGCGTCGCGCGCCGGCGCCAGGCCGTCGCGCGCCAGCACTTCCCTGGCCGGCCCGAGCAGGAGCTCTCCGGCCGCCGCGAAGCCGCCCCCGACCACGACCAGCTCGGGCTCGAAGACGTTCACGAAGCTCGCGATCCCGGCCCCGAGCCGGCGGCCGATCTCCGCAAGCGCCTCGACCGCTTGAGCGTTCCCGGCCCGGGCCTCCTGGACGAGATCGAATGCCGTTGCGCCGGCGCCGAGCAGCTGGCTCGCCGCGGCGTCCCCTGCGGGCCCCGCCGCGAAGGTCTCGAGATGACCGCGACCCCCGCAGCCGCACGCGGGACCCTCGTAGTCGATGACGACGTGGCCGAGCTCCGCCCCGGTGCCGGTGGCGCCGCGATACGGCCGCCCGTCGAGGATCAGGCCCCCGCCGACGCCGGTCCCGAGCGTCAGCATCACGACGTACCGGGCGCCGCGAGCCGCGCCCGCCTGCCACTCGGCGATCGCGGCCGCGTTGGCGTCGTTGTCGATTCCGACCGGGAGGCCGTGCCGCTCCCGCATCTTCTCGCGGAAGTCGACCCCTGCGAGCGGGATGTTGACCGAGGCGACGGCCCGACCAGCGCGCTGGTCGATCCGTGACGGGAGCCCGAAGCCGAGGGCTGCGATCTCCCGCCCGGCGCGGAGCTCTCGCACCAGCCCGTCGAGCTGGGAGAGCAGCGCCTCCTGCGAGGAGCGCTCGCGTCGTCACGGGTCGAGCTCCGCCTCGATCGTGCCGTCGCGGAGCACGACGGCCGCCAGGGTCTTCGTCCCGCCGCACGTCGACGCCGATGACCCGCTCCTCCAAGGCGAGGGGTACCATACGCCGCCGGATGGCGTCGCCCGGCGGAGAGAAGCCGTATCGCCTCTACCGCGGCGGACGCGTCAAGGGACGGGTCCCGACAACGGCGCCGCCGCGGAGGCCGCCTCCACGCGCGCCACGCGACGGCCGGGACGGCAAGGGCCGCTCCCGGGGCCAGCACCCGCGACCGGCCCGGCGCCCAGCCCCTCATATCCGCTGGGGACGGCAGATCACGATCGCGCTCGTGCTCGTGCTGCTGTCTTCGTCGTCTGGGGCCTGCTCGGCTACCTCGCCTTCCGCGGCGGGGTCTCGTCGGCGAACAAGCGCCTGCCGAGGGCGACGCGGACGGCTCTGGCGCCCGACAAGGGCTCGCCCCTCGGCAACCCGACCACCATCCTCCTGCTCGGCACCGACCATTCGCTCGCGGTCTCGCGCTCCGGCGACCGGCACTCGGACTCGATCACGCTGCTGCGGACGGATCCCGCACACAACCGGCTCGACTACCTCTCGATCCCGCGCGACCTCCGTGTCGAGATCCCGGACTACGGCCCGGCGAAGATCAACACCTCCTTCCAGGTCGGCGGGCCGCGGCTCGCGATCCGGACGGTCGCCTCCTACACCGACATCCCGGTCAACCACGTGATCGTCGTCAACTTCGCGGATTTCCGCGACCTGATCGACAAGGTCGGCGGCGTCGACGTCGTCGTGACACGCCCGATCCTCTCGAAGTTCGACTGCCCGTATGCCTCGCCCGTCCGCTGCTCGCGCTGGCCCGGGTGGCATTTCCGAAGGGCGCGCAGCACCTGGACGGGCGGCGGGCGCTGATCTACTCGCGCGTCCGCAAGAACCTGCTCGACCCCAGCGAGAGCGATATCACCCGCGGGGAACGCAACCAGCAGGTGCTCCAGGCCGTCGGTGAGCAAGCTCGCGGGCCTCGGCACCTTCCTCCGGATGCCGTTCATCGGCGGCGGCCTTCTGAAGCCGCTCGCAACCGACCTCTCGGCCAATCAGTTCATCGAGCTCGGCTGGAACAAGTTCCGAGCCGGCCGCACGATCCACTGCCGGCTCGGCGGGATCTCGACCGGCGGGGACATCACGCCGAGTGAGGACAACGCCAAGGTGATCCTGATGGTGCTCGGGCGCTCGGCCGTTCAGCCGCCCGCTCCGTCCGGCGACACGTACCCGCCCGGCTGCCTGATCGGCAACCGGCCGCCCGGCTAGCTTTCCGCGGTCTTCTCCTTCGTCTCCTTTTTCTCGGGCTTGTCCGTCTTCTGGTCGCCGCCGTCCTTCGACTCCTCGCGCTTGCGCTTGCTGCGGCCGTAGTCGGTCGAGTAGAAGCCGGAGCCCTTGAAGTGGACGGCCACGGGATAGAGCACGCGTTCGACCGGGCCCTCGCCGCAGGTCTCGCAGACGTCGGGCGCGGGCTCGCCCATCCGCTGGAAGAGCTCGAACAGGTGCCCGTTGGGGCAGCGGTACTCGTAGATCGGCATTCGTCCTAAGGATAGTGCGGGGGGTGGCTGAGCTCCTGACGCGATGGGCGCTCGTTCCCGGGGGTTCATTGCGTCAGGAGCTCGAAGGCCTGCGCTCGCGCTCCAGCGTCTCGCGGTGGCAGGGCGCGTCCTCGAAGGCGGCGAGACCCGGGGGAGTCTGGCGGGCACGGGGGCGCTTGCGGCCCACGGCCGCGAGCACCGCCGAGGCGCCGACGAGCCCGCCCAGCAGGAACGAGCGCGCTCGTTTGGCCCTCGTTTCCCGCTCCATGCCACGATTGTGCCTGTGCTGGTGACGCTGGGCGACCTGCTCCTGGACGTGATCGTGCGCGCGCCTGGCGGCGTAGGCTCGACGGAGCCGCCCAGGAGCGGAGGCCGCGGCTCCGCCGTGGCCGGGAGCGGGATCCACGCGCTGGCCTCGGGCGCGGACACTCCGGCGGAGACGCGGATCGCTTCCGGCGGGCAGGCTGCGAACGTGGCCGCGTGGGCGGCGGAGCTCGGCGGGAGCGCACGATTCGTCGGCAAGCAGGCGGACGACGCGGCCGGAGCGCTCGTGCGCTCGCTCCTGGAGCGGCGTGGCGTGGAGCTCGCCGGCCCGCGAGTCGAGGGCAGGACCGGGGTCGTCGTGGCGTTCGTCGGCCCGGAGGGGGAGCGCTCGATGGCGACCGACCGCGGAGTGGCGCCGGATCTGCGCTCGGACGAGCTCGAGCCGGGCTGGTTCGCGGACTGCGACTGGCTTCACCTCTCCGGCTACTCGCTGCTCGCCGAGCCGATCGCGCAGGCGGCGCTCGAGGCGGTGCGGCTCGCCCGCGCACACGACGCTCAGGTCAGCGTCGACCTTTCCTCGTGGAGCGCGATCCGCGACTACGGGCCGGCGCTGTTCCGGTCACGGCTCGAGGAGCTCTGCGCGGACGTCCTGTTCGCCAACGAGCCGGAATGGGAGCTTGTCGGCGGCGCCTACGCGCTGGCGGGGACGGCGGTCGTC
Source organism: uncultured Actinomycetes bacterium (assembly GCA_963779895.1). Taxonomy (GTDB): domain Bacteria; phylum Actinomycetota; class Thermoleophilia; order Gaiellales; family Gaiellaceae; genus AC-32. Next base: position 230,212 of record CAWAAD010000004.1, read on the forward strand.
AAGCGCGGCTCGCGCGGCGTCACGGTCTACGGGGAACGAGGGGCCGGGGAGTATCCGGCCCCGGCCGCGGAGGTGGTCGACACGACCGGCGCCGGCGACGCCCTTGCGGCCGGGTTTGTCGTGGGCGGGATCGAGCTCGGCCTCGAGGCCGCCGCCCGCTGCGTCGGCCGGCTCGGGGCGGTGCCGGTGTGACCGAACTGTTCCGAATCGCGCCGGAACTGCAACAAAGCCTCCAGAACGGGGCTCCCGTCGTCGCGCTCGAGACTACGCTGATCGCCCACGGGTTCCCTCCCAGGGTGGGGGTGGAGGTGGGGCTCGCCGCCGAGGCGGCGGTCCGCGCCGAAGGCGCCGTGCCCGCGACGATCGGCGTCCTCGACGGCGCGATCGCGGTCGGGCTCGGCGAGGACGATCTGGCGCGCTTCGGAGAGGCCGGCCCGAGGCCCGCAAGGCAGGCCCGCGCGACCTCGCAGCGTGCGCCGCTCAGGGCGCTCTCGGCGCGACGACGGTCGGCGGAACGCTCGCCGTCTGCCGCCGTGTCGGGATCCGCTTCATGGGCACAGGCGGGATCGGCGGCGTCCATCGAGGATTCGCGGAACGTCCCGACGTCTCGGCCGACCTGACCGAGCTCGCCCGAACGCCGGCGCTCGTCGTCGGCTCCGGCGCCAAGTCGCTGCTCGACGTGCCCGCGACCGCCGAGGCGCTCGAGACGCTCGGCGTGCCGGTGCTCGGCTACCGCACCGACGAGCTTCCGCTCTTCTACGCAGCGGTGGGCGGGCCGCCGGTCTCTGCGCGTGTCGAGTCGCCCGAGGAGGCGGCGCGTATCGCCCGCGCACACTGGGAGCTCGGCAGTGCCGGCCTCCTGCTCGGGAACCCGCCCGAGAACGGCGTCGACGTCGAGCCGCTGCTCGAGGAGGCGCTGAGCGCGGCCGCGACCGAGAACGTGACCGGCCAGGCTCTCACGCCGTTCGTGCTCGCGTTCCTGCACGAGCGCAGCGGCGGCCGCACGCTGGAGGTGAACCGCGAGCTGATCGTCGCAAACGCGGGCCTCGCCGCCCGCGTCGCCGTCGCGTTCAGGCGAGCGAGCTGAGGAACTCGTCGATCGAGAGGGCAGTCAGCGTCTGCAGCTTCGCGCTACCGCGCGCGCCGAGCGCGACCGACACGCGGGCGATGGTCTCCGCGTCCGGAGCCTCGACCACGTTGATGAAGTCGAACGGCCCCAGCGTCGCCCACTGGTGCAGGACCTTCGCGCCCAGCTCCTCGACGTCACGGTTCACCTCGCGCAGCCGGTCGGGGTTCGCCTTCAGGGTCTGGACGCCCTGGGCGGTCAGGCTCGAGAGCATGATGTAGGTCGGCATCGCTCCTCCTCGGTCGGGGGCCCGACTCTAACCGCGCCGCCTGGTCGAAGTAGAGCAGGGCGGCGCCGAGCACCACGACCGGCCAGAGCACTCCCTCCGCGATGGGCCGCGCGATCTCCGCCGCCTGTCCGCTGCCCGCGTTCAGCGCCAGAGCCATGACGCGAGAGCTGAGGTAGAACGCGATCGCCAGGGTCGCCATCGACCCCAGCGAGTGGACGTAGTCGGCTCGCGCGAGCGCGTAGCCGCGCCGCAGGGAACGGACGACACCCTCGCCTTCGATCGTCGCGGCGGGGACGGCGAGGCCAAGCAGCGCCAGCCATGCGACGGCCGGAAGGATGTAGGCGAGGACGAGCAACGGAACCGGCAGGAAGACGAGCAGGCCGGCCGCGGAAGCCGTGAGGAGCCGCCTCCGGGGAATCGGGTGCCCGGCCGCGAGCACCGAGGCGCCGACGAACGACAGCGTGAGCAGCACCGAACCGGCCGCCACGCTGACGATCGCTTTCGCCGCCCCGTCTAGGGTCAGCAGCAGCAGGCCCAGCAACCCGATCGGAGCACCGAGGCCGAACGCGGGCCAGAACCGCCGCCCGTACAGGCGAATCGCCTCCGCGACGAGCTGCCCGACGGTCCGGGTCTCCGGCGGCAGCGGGGGCGGCAGTGGCTCCCGCTTGCGCGCACCCGTCCTCGCCATCGCGCAACCGTACAGCCGAGGACGGGGCTACGCGGCGCGGCGAAACGGGAAAAGCCGGCGCAGGCGCCGGCGCCGGTGTTCGCGCTGCTCGCGCTCGGTGCGCTCGCGCGCCTCTTGCCTGACCAGACTTTCCATCAGCCGCTCGCGTGAGTTGGCGATCGCATCCCGAACGCGCTGCCAGTCCTCAGGCGTCGGCTCGATCTTCTTCTTCGCCATTCTCGCCTCCAAGCAGCTCGATGATCAGCTCCAGCTTAGCGTCCATGCCCATTACGAAACCGCTGAGCTCTCGGACGCGCGCGACCAGCTCGAGCAGCTCTGACGAGGGCTCGCGTCTGCGCCGCACGATGCAATGGTCACGGTGACGGTGCTGCAGCGCAAGATGTCCGACTCGGACTACGCCGCGGCGGGCTCGGCGATCGAAGCCTTCTCGAACACGAGCTCGCCGTCGGTCGCGCCCACGCGGACGGTGTCGCCGTCGGCGAACTCGCCCTCCAGCAGCCGCAGCGCGAGCGGGTTCTCGAGCAGGCGCTGGATCGCGCGCTTCAGCGGGCGGGCGCCGTACGTCGGATCCCAGCCCGCCTCCGCGAGCGTCCGCTTGGCGTCCTCGGTCAGCACCAGGCCAAGGCCGCGCTCGGCCAGGCGCTCGCGCACGCGCCGCAACTGGAGCTCGACGATCTCCGCGATCTGGTCCTTCGTCAGCGGCCGGAACTCGACGATCTCGTCGATCCGGTTCAGGAACTCCGGCCGGAAGATCTCGGTCATCGACTCGGCCGAGCGCACGTTCGAGGTCATGATCAGGACCGTGTTGCGGAAGTCGACCGTGCGCCCGTGCCCGTCGGTCAGGCGGCCGTCGTCGAGGATCTGCAACAGCACGTTGAAGACGTCCGGGTGCGCCTTCTCGATCTCGTCGAGCAGCACGACCGAGTAGGGCCGGCGCCGCACGGCTTCCGTGAGCTGCCCGCCCTCGTCGTAGCCGACGTAGCCCGGCGGCGCGCCGACCAGCCTGGAGACCGTGTGCTTCTCCATGTACTCGGACATGTCGAGCCGCACCAGCGCGCGCTCGTCGTCGAACATGAACTCGGCGAGCGCGCGCGCGAGCTCGGTCTTGCCGACGCCGGTCGGGCCGAGGAAGACGAACGAGCCGATCGGGCGGTTCGGATCCTGCAGGCCCGAGCGCGCGCGCCGCACCGCGTTCGCAACCGCTTCGACCGCCTCGTCCTGGCCGACGACGCGCTCGTGCAGCCGCTCCTCCATGTGGATCAGCTTCTCGGTCTCGCCCTCGAGCAGGCGGTCGACCGGGATGCCGGTCCAGCGGGCGACGACCGCCGCGACGTCGTCCTCGTCGACCTCCTCCTTGACCATCGGGTCCTCGGGCACGTCGCTCGCCTCGAGCTCGCGCTCGAGCTCCGGCAGCTCGCCGTACCGGATCTCGGCCACGCGCTGGAGCTCGCCGTTCCGCTCGGCGCGCTCGGCCTCCATGCGCAGCTCGTCGATCCGGCGCGTGATCTCCTTCACGCGCTCGAGCTGCTCCTTCTCCTTGCTCCAGCGCGCGGCGAGCTCGTTGCGGAGCTCCTGCGCCTCGGCGAGGTCGCGCTCGAGCGGCTCGCGCACGTCCTTCGACTCCTTCGCCATCGCGGCGAGCTCGATCTCGAGCTGGCGCACGCGCCGGTCGGCCTCGTCGAGCTCGAGCGGCGAGCTGTCGATCTCCATCCGCAGGCGCGAGGCGGCCTCGTCGACCAGGTCGATCGCCTTGTCCGGGAGAAAACGGTCGGCGATATAGCGGTCGGAGAGCACTGCGGCGGCCACGAGGGCGGCGTCGCGGATGCGGACGCCGTGGTGCGCCTCGTAGCGCTCCTTGAGGCCGCGCAGGATCGCGATCGTGTCCGCGACGGAGGGCTCGCCGACGAAGATCGGCTGGAAGCGGCGCTCGAGGGCCGCGTCCTTCTCGATGTGACTGCGGTACTCGTCGAGCGTGGTCGCGCCGATCGCCCGCAGCTCGCCGCGCGCCAGCATCGGCTTCATCATGTTCGCCGGCGTCGACCGCACCCTCGGCCGCGCCCGCGCCGACGATCGTGTGCAGCTCGTCGATGAAGAGGATGATGTCGCCCTCGGCGTTGCTGGACCTCGGTGAGGACGGCCTTCAGCCGCTCCTCGAACTCGCCGCGGTACTTCGAGCCGGCGAGCATCGCGCCGATGTCGAGCGCCCAGACGCGCTTGCCCTTCAGGCCCTCGGGCACGTCGCCGGCGACGATCCGCTGCGCGAGCCCCTCGACGATCGCCGTCTTCCCGACGCCGGGGTCGCCGATCAGGACCGGGTTGTTCTTCGTGCGCCGCGAGAGGACCTGGATCACGCGCCGGATCTCCTCGTCGCGCCCGATGACCGGGTCGAGCTTCCCGTCCTCGGCGAGCTCGGTCAGGTCGCGGCCGAACTTCTCGAGCGCCTGGTAGGTGCCTTCCGGATCCTGAGAGGTGACGCGCTGGCCGCCGCGGACGGCCCCGATCTTGGCCTCGAGCTGCTCGCGCGGGACGACGTCGAGCGCGAGCAGCAGGTGCTCGGTCGAGACGTACTCGTCCTCCATCCGCCTCGCCTCGTCGGAAGCTCGATCGAGAACCTCGCTGAACGGGCGGGAAACCTGCGGCTGCTGCGCCCCACCCTGGATCGTCGGCTTCGTGCGCAGCGTCGCCTCCGCCTGCGCCCGCAGCCCGGCGGCGTCCGGGACGAGCTCCTGCGGCAGCTCCTGGTCGAGCAGCGCCAGCAGCAGATGCTCGGGATAGAGCTCCGGGTTGCCCATCCGGCGGGCGAGCTCCTGCGCTGCGGCGACCGCCTCCTGCGACTTCAGCGTCAGCTTGTTGAAGTCCACCTGCGCTCCGGAAGTCGTGCGGGGTCGTAGAGAACGAGGTCGCGGCGGTACTGCTTGTGCACCTGGTCGATGGCCTCGCGCATCTCGCGCTCGAGGCGTTCCATACGCGCCTGCATGCGTCTGAGCTGGTCCTCGAGGTCGAGCACGGCCTCGACGCCCGCGAGGTTGAGCCCCAGCTGCGTCGTCAGCCTCTGGATCAGCCGTAGCCGCTCGAGGTCCGCCTCGGAGTACAGACGCGTGTTCCCGGCCGTTCGCCTCGGCTGCACGAGGCCCTTCTGCTCGTACATCCGCAGGGTCTGGGGGTGCATCCCGACGAGCTCGGCGGCGACGGAGATCATGTAGCGCGGCCGCTCGTCCATCAGGCTCCCGCCTTCTTCAGCTGCTCGAAGAGCTCGCGCTGCTTCTTGTTGAGCTTCGTCGGAACGGAGAGCTTCACTCGCGCGAGCAGGTCGCCGCGGCCGGAGCCCTTCAGTTTCGGGGCGCCCTTGCCCTTGACGCGGAGCATCGTGCCGTCGGTCGTGCCGGGCTTGATCTTGACGGTGACCGGCCCGTCCGGCGTCGGCACCTCGGCGTTCGCGCCCAGCGCCGCGTCGGAGAACGGCACCGGGACGTCGACCACCAGGTCGTCGCCCCGCCGCGTGAAGACCTTCGACGGTTCCACGCGCGTGACGACGAACAGATCGCCCGCCTCCGCGCCCCCGTAGCCCGCCTCGCCCTTGCCCCGCAGGCGGATCCGGGAGCCGTCCTTCACGCCGGCCGGGATCTTGACCGTGTAGCGCTTCGTCCGCCGCTCGCGGCCGATACCGTGGCAGCGCGGGCACGGATCCTCGATCACCGTGCCGTTCCCGCGGCAGCGCGGGCAGGGCTGCGACAGAGCGAACAGGCCCTGGCTCTCGGCCTTCACGCCGCGGCCGTGGCACTCCGGGCAGAGCGTCGGCGCGGTCCCCGGCTTCGCGCCCGAGCCGGCGCACTCGCGGCAGGCGGTCTCGAGCTCGACCGGGATCGTCGTCTCGACGCCGCGCAGCGAGTCCTCGAACGAGAGCCGCACCTCCACCTCGAGATCGCGCCCCGGCTGTCCGCGCTGCTGCTGCTGCCGGCCGGCGCGCCGGCCGAAGAGGCCGCTGAAGATGTCGCCGAGGTCGCCGAGATCGCCGACGTCGAAGCCCTCGCCGAACGAGAACCCGCCGCCCGGCCCGGGCCGCCCGTTGGCCGCGCCGAAGCGGTCGTACTGCTTGCGCTTCTCCGGGTCGGAGAGAACGTCGTAGGCCGTCTGCACCTCCTTGAAACGCTCCTCGGCGGCGGCGTCGCCCGGGTTCGCGTCCGGGTGGTGCTTGCGGGCGAGCTTGCGGTAGGCCTTCTTGATCTCGTCCTGGCTCGCGCCCTTCGAGACCCCGAGCGCCCCGTAGAGATCCTTAACGCTCGCCATCGTCCTCCAGCGGTGCGGAGACGATCACGCGCGCGGGACGTACGACGTGCTCGCCGAGCCGGTAGCCCTTCTGCAGGACCTCGAGGACGGAGCCTTCCTCCGCGTCCGAGGGCTGTGAGAGCAGCGCCTCGTGGACGTGCGGGTCGAAGCGGCCGTTGGTCTCGATCTCGGCGAGGCCCTCGCGCTTGAGCGCGTCCCTCAGCGCACGGTGTACGAGCCGAACGCCCTCCTCGAGCTTCGCTTCCTCGTGCTCCTCGGCCGCCGCGAGCGCGCGCTCCAGGTCGTCGAGCACCGGCAGCAGCTCCTTGACCAGCCGCTCGTGGGCGCGCGCGACCAGGCCCTGCTGATCGCGCGCGACCCGCTTGCGGTAGTTCTCGAAGTCGGCCGCGACCCGCTTGAGGTCGTTCAGGTGCTCGTCCCGCTCGGCCTCGAGCGCCGCCAGCTTCTCCTCGAGCTCTGTCCGGGCTCTCCGCCCCGCCGTTCGGTCATCAGGAGGTCTTGGCCTCCTCGTCGACCACCTCGGCGTCCTCGATCACCTCGTCGTCGGACTCCGCGGCGCCGTCACCGTCGGCCGGGGAAGAGGCCTGCGCCTGAGCGGCCTGAGCGTAGACCGCCTCGGAGAGCTTCAGCGACGCCTCCTGCAGCGCGTCCGTCTTCGCCCGGATCTCGCCCAGGTCGTCGGTCTCGAGCGCCTGCCTGAGCTCCATCACACGGCCCTCGATCGTCGAGGCCTCGCTCTCGTCGAGCTTGTCGCGGTGGTCCTTGAGGCTCTTCTCGGTCGCGTAGGCGAGCGACTCGGCCTGGTTCTTCGCGTCCGCGAGCTCGCGCAGGCGGTGCGCCTCGTCGGCGTGCGCCTCGGCGTCGCTAGATCATCTGCTCGACCTCGTCGGGCTTCAGGCCCGAGCCGCCCTCGATCTTGATCTGCTGCTCGTTGCCGGTGCCGAGATCCTTGGCCGAGACGTTGATGATCCCGTTCGCGTCGATGTCGAAGGTGACCTCGATCTGCGGCATGCCCCGCGGCGCCGGCGCGATGCCGACGAGCTGGAACTTGCCGAGCGTCTTGTTGTAGAGCGCCATCTCCGACTCGCCCTGGAGCACGTGCACCTCGACCGACGGCTGGTTGTCCTCCGCCGTCGAGAAGACCTCCGACTTCTTGGTCGGGATGGTCGTGTTGCGCTCGATCAGCTTGGTGAAGACGCCGCCCTTCGTCTCGATCCCGAGCGACAGGGGCGTGACGTCGAGAAGCAGGATGTCCTTGACCTCGCCCTTGAGCACGCCGCCCTGGATGGCCGCGCCGACGGCGACGACCTCGTCCGGGTTGACGCCCTTGTGCGGGTCCTTGCCGGTCAGCTCCTTGACCTTGTCGACGACGGCCGGCATGCGCGTCATGCCGCCGACGAGGACGACGTGGTCGATCTGCGAGGCGTCGAGCCCGGCGTCGGCCAGGCAGCGCTTGGTCGGCTCGACCGTGCGCTCGAGCAGCTCGGCGCTCAGCTCGTTCAGCTTCGCGCGTGTGAGCTGGAGGTCGAGGTGCTTCGGGCCCTCCTGCGTCGCGGTGACGAACGGCAGGTTGATCTGCGTCGTCATCGTCGAGGAGAGCTCGATCTTCGCCTTCTCGGCCGCCTCGTAGAGGCGCTGCAGGGCCATCCGGTCCTGCGAGAGGTCGATTCCCTGGTCCTTCTTGAACTCCGCGACCATCCAGTCGACGATCGCCTTGTCGAAGTTGTCGCCGCCGAGGTGGTTGTCGCCGTTGGTCGCCTTCACCTCGAAGACGCCCTCGCCGAGCTCGAGGATCGAGACGTCGAACGTCCCGCCGCCGAGGTCGAAGACGAGGATCGTGTGGTCGGAGGCCTCCTTGTCGAGACCGTACGCGAGCGCCGCGGCGGTCGGCTCGTTGATGATCCGCAGGACGTTGAGCCCGGCGATCTTGCCGGCGTCCTTGGTCGCCTCGCGCTGCGCGTTGTTGAAGTAGGCGGGGACGGTGATGACCGCCTCGCCGACCGTCTCGCCGAGGTACGCCTCGGCGTCTGCCTTGAGCTTCTGGAGGATCATCGCGCTGATCTCCGGCGGCGCGTACTCCTTGCCGCCCGCCTTGACGCGCACGTCCCCGTTCTGGCCTTCCACGACCTCGTACGGGACGATCTTCATCTCCTCCGAGACCTCGCCGTACTTGCGCCCCATGAAGCGCTTGATCGAGAAGATCGTGTTCTGCGAGTTCGTCACCTGCTGGCGCTTCGCCGGCGCCCCGACGAGCCGCTGGCCGTCGCTCGTGAACGCGACCACGGACGGGGTCGTGCGCCCGCCCTCCGCGTTCGGGATCACGGCCGGCTCGCCGCCCTCGATCACGGCCACACAGGAGTTGGTCGTGCCGAGGTCGATGCCGATAGTCTTTGCCATAGTCGAAATCTCCTTTGCTTGCGTTCTTGGCTGAGAAAATCTAAGCGTCACTATATCAACTCTCCAGAGGTGGCGCTGGCCACGTGCGCGGAGGTCCCGGAGCTCGACGAGGACGGCCCGGCCCTGCTCGCGGCCCTGGAGCAGCGCGGTGTCGCGGCCGTCCCGGCGGTCTGGGACGAGCCGGAGGTCGACTGGGACGCGTTCGACCTCGTGGTCCTCCGCTCCACCTGGGACTACGCCGAGCGGCGCGCCGAGTTCCTGGACTGGGCCTCGCGGCTGCCCCGCGTCCTCAACGCCTTCCCGGCCCTGCGCTGGAGCTCGGACAAGCGCTATCTGACCGAGCTGGAGCAGGCGGGCGTGCCGATCGTTCCGACGCTGGTGCTCGAGCCCGGCTCGCCGTTCCATCCACCGCACGGCGAGTTCGTCGTCAAGCCCGTCGTCTCGGCCGGCGGGCGGAGCTCGGCGCGCTACCTGCCGGAAGCTGCCCGGGCGGCGGCCGCTCACGTGCAGGCGCTGCACGCCGAGGAGCGCGACGTCCTGGTGCAGCCGCACGTCGCGGGCGTCGACGAGTCGGGCGAGGTCGCGCTCGTCTACCTCGGCGGGCGGCTGTCGCATGCCGTTCGCAAGCACGTGGCGCTCGGCCGTGGCCCCCTCGGCGCGGACGAGCTGTACCTCGAGGAGAGGATCGAGCCCGCGCAGCCGACGGACGCCGACCTTGCGGTGGCCGATGCCGTCCTCGCCGCGCTCCCTTTCGAGCCTGCGGAGCTTCTCTACGGACGGATCGACCTCGTCCACGATCCCGCGCCGCTCGTGCTCGAGGTGGAGCTCGTCGAGCCGTCGCTCTACCTGCTGTACGGCGACGGCGCCGCCGCCCGGCTGGCCGACCTGATTGCCCGGGCCGCCGCTAGGGACCTACGACGCGAAGGTGAGGATCGCTAGACCGAGTCCTGGGCCTGCTCGCCCTGGGCGGGGTCGTCGTTCGTCTCCTCCCAGCGCTTCCGCTCCTCGCCGGAGGGGTCGACCTGCTCGTCGATCTGCCGCTGGGTCGGGTTGCGACCCTCGTCGTCGATCAGCTCCTCCCCGCTCTCGTGCTCGCGCTCTGTCATCGAAGCCTCCTCGTTCGTCGAAGTCCGAGCATTCCCACCGGGCTCGGGCCGTGAAACCTCCGTTACTCTCTGTCACATGGAGCCGCTCGTCGACGGATGGGGACGTGAGATCAAGAGCCTGCGGGTCTCGGTCACCGACAAGTGCAACTTCCGCTGCCGCTACTGCATGCCGGCGGAGGGGCTCGAGTGGCTGGAACGCGACGAGCTGCTCTCCTTCGAGGAGATCGCCCGCCTCGTACGCGTGCTCGCCGCGATGGGCGTCGACGAGATCCGCCTGACGGGCGGCGAGCCGCTCGTGCGGCGCGATCTGCCCCAGCTCGTCAGCCAGCTCTCGGCGATCCCCGGCGTGCGCGACCTCTCGCTGACGACGAACGGCGTGCTCCTCGACCGGCTGGCAGGCCCCCTGGTGGAGGCTGGCCTGAAGCGACTGAACGTCTCGCTCGACTCGCTCTCCCACGTCCGCTTCTCGGAGATCACGCGGCGGGACGCGCTCGACCGCGTGCTCGCCGGGCTCGAGGAGGCGGAGCGCTATCCGGAGCTGCGTCCGATCAAGGTCAACTGCGTCGCGATGCGCGGGTTCACCGAGGAAGAGGTGCCGGCGCTGGCGCAGCTCGCGCGCGACAAGCCCTACGTCGTCCGCTTCATCGAGTTCATGCCACTGGACGCCGACGAGTCCTGGCGCGGGGACGACGTGCTCACCGGCGACGAGATCCGGGCGCTGATCGAGGAGCGCTGGCCGCTCGTCGAGATCCCGGCGAAGCCCTCGTCCACTGCGCGCCGGTTCCGGTTCGCCGACGGGGCCGGCGAGATCGGCTTCGTCAACCCGGTCTCGGAGCCGTTCTGCTCGAGCTGCGACCGGATCCGGCTGACTGCCGACGGGCAGCTCCGCACGTGTCTCTTCTCCCGCCGCGAGTGGGACCTGAAGACGCCGCTGCGAAACGGCGCCTCCGATGCCGAGCTGGAGCGCCTCCTGCGCTTCGCCGTGCAACACAAGGAGCTCAAGCACAAGATCAACGAGGCCGGTTTTGTGCGGGCTAGTCGATCAATGTCCCAGATTGGCGGCTGAGCGAGATCACGACAGACTCGGGCGTTAGAATCTTCTTGCCGTGAGCGCCCTTGCAGCAGCCGGTCGTCGCTACCTGCCCAGAGGGTGGGCCGACCTCGGCCGCCAGGTTGCGATCTGGTTCGGCTTTCTCGCCGCCTACCAGCTCGCGCGCGGCCTGGCCGACCGCAACCCCCCGCGCGCCTTCCAGAACGGGCTGCACGTGATCGGGATCGAGCGCCACGCGCACGCGCTGATCGAGCTCACGCTCCAGCGCTTGGTGGACGGTTCGCAGCTGCTCGCCACGCTCGCGTCGTGGACCTACTGGAACTCGGAGTTCACCGTAGTCGGGCTCGCGCTCATGTGGGTCTACCTCCGCCGGAACGACGCCTTCGTGCGCTTCCGGAACGCGATCCTGCTCGCGAACGTGCTCGGGCTCGTGGGCTACATCTTCCTGCCGACCGCGCCACCGAGGATGTTCCCCGACCTCGGCTTCGTGGACACGCTCGCCGACTTCAGCGGCCTCAACCACGGGAGCGGGCTCGTCGAGGTCGTCTCGAACCCCTACGCCGCGATGCCGAGCCTGCACGCCGCGGACGCCCTGATCGTCGGGCTCGTCCTCTTCTCCGTCTGCCGGACGCGCTTCCTGAAGCCTCTCTGGCTGGTCTGGCCGGCGTGGGTCTGGTTCAGCGTGATGGCGACGGGCAACCACTTCTGGCTCGACGTCCTGGCCGGGATTTTCGTGGCGGCGATCGCGTACGGGATCGTCTACGGGCGCCCGCTCCGGCGCTTCCGCCGGCCGGCGACGGCCTAGTCTCTTGAGCCGCCCGGCCGGCCTTGCCGCGGTGAAGCGCGGCTACACGGACGGCACCCGCCGCCTCGCCTCGCGCTGGATCGGCGGCCTCGCGCGCACGCGCGTGACTCCGAACGCCCTCACCGCCGCCGGTATCAGCCTCTGCGGCGTCGCCGCGGTGCTCGTCTGGTTCGGCGACCACGACCAGTGGCCGATCTACTGGGGCGCCGCCGTGCTCTTCGTCGTCGGCTCGGTGCTCGACATCCTCGACGGGGCGCTCGCCCGCCACGGAGGCAAGGCGACTCCGTTCGGCGCGTTCCTCGACTCGATCTCCGACCGCGTGAGCGAAGGGTTCGTGCTGACCGCGGTCGCGCTCGTCTTCTCCCGCCACGGGAACGAGGTCGCCCTCGCGTTTGCGATCGCGGCGATGGCCGGCTCGTTCCTCGTCTCCTATGCGCGCGCGAAGGCCGAGCTGCTCGGGCTGCGCGGAGACGTCGGCCTCGGCAGCCGCGCCGAGCGCGTGGTCGTGATCACGGGCGGCCTCGTCTTCGCTCCTTGGGGCGGGCTGCAGTGGGCGATCTATTTCCTCGCGCTGACCGCGTGGTTCACAGTCCTCCAGCGGGTCATGAGCGTCCGCAAGCAACTCCGCGCCGACCGCCTCTAGCCCCTATACTGCTAGCACTCCTGTGCTAGCACCGACCCGCAAAGGTGTCCTCGTCCGAATGCCAGCGGCGCTGAAGCGGCTCCTCTCCGACGAGGTGACCCGCTCCGGCCGGAGCCTCAACGACGTCGCGGTGGGAATCCTCGCGTCCCGCTTCGCAGTCTCGTTCGAGCCGAGTGGCCGACCGGGCAGGCCGCCGGGCCGAAGCGGATCGGTGCTCCTGCGCATGCCGCCCGAGCTGAAGGAGACGCTCACCGCGCGCGCGGCACAGCGCAAGCGCAAAGTCAACGACCTGATCGTCGAGACGCTCTCGGAGCGCCTCGGAAAGGAACCCATGGCTGCAACCAACGGCAAGGTGCGACGCTCGGACGACAAGGTCCGCGTCGCGATCATCGGCGTCGGCAACTGCGCGAGCTCACTCGTGCAGGGCGTCGAGTACTACAAGGATGCCGAGCCCGGAACGTTCGTGCCCGGCCTGATGCACGTCGATCTCGGCGGCTACCACGTCCGCGACGTCGAGTTCACGGCCGCCTTCGACGTCACCACCGACAAGGTCGGCAAGGATCTCTCCGAAGCGATCTGGGGGCACCCGAACAACACGATCAAGTTCTCCGACGTGCCCAAGACGGGCGTAACCGTCAATCGCGGGATGACCCACGACGGGCTCGGGAAGTACCTCTCGGAGGTCGTGACCAAGGCCCCCGGCGAGACCGACGACGTGGTCGGGATCCTCAAGGAGACGGGCACCGACGTGGTCGTCAACTACCTGCCGGTCGGCTCCGAGGAGGCGACCAAGTGGTACACGGAGCAGATCCTGAACGCGGGCTGCGCGATGGTCAACTGCATGCCGATCTTCATCGGGCGTGAGAGCTACTGGCAGCGGCGCTTCGAGGAGAAGGGCCTGCCGATCATCGGCGACGACATCAAGTCGCAGGTCGGCGCCACGATCACGCATCGCGTCCTGATGGGCATCTTCCGCGACCGCGGCGTCAAGGTCGACCGCACCTACCAGCTCAACTTCGGCGGGAACTCCGACTTCCTGAACATGCTGGAGCGGGAGCGGCTCGAGTCGAAGAAGATCTCGAAGACCTACTCGATCAAGTCCACGCTGCCGTACGAGCTCGAGGAGAAGAACATCCACGTCGGCCCCTCCGACCACGTCCCGTGGCTCGAGGACCGCAAGTGGGCCTACATCCGGATCGAGGGAACGGCCTTCGGCGACGTGCCGCTGAACGCGGAGCTGAAGATCGAGGTCTGGGACTCGCCCAACTCGGCCGGGGTCGTGATCGACGCCGTCCGGCTGGCGAAGCTGGCGCTCAACCAGGGCGTCTCCGGAACTCTCGGCGCGCCGAGCGCCTACCTGATGAAGTCGCCGCCGAAGCAGATGAAGGACGAGGATGCTCGCGACCTCACCGAAGACTTCATCCGCAAGCACGCCCGGAAACAGACCAAGCAGCCGGCGAAGGCGTAGCAGACTCGGAAAGCGGGCGCTGGGATCGCCTCCAGCGCCCGCTACACGGCCGGCGTCCCAAGAGCCGAGGAGCAGCGCCGGGCTACACTCGGGGCGATGGGCCTGCGCGTTTGCCTGGTCACACCCTTTGCCTGGTCGCGGCCCCACGACGTCAACGAGCACGTTGCCGGGATCGCCGCCGAGCTGCGCGCGCTCGGCCACCTGGTGACCGTGCTCGCGCCCTCGACCCGCGCGGCCGACCTGCTCGCCGGGCGGCGCGCCCTGCTCGACGGCGCAGGCGAGGAGGTGATCGCCCTCGGCCCGGCCGTTCCGGTCTCGCGGCGGAGCCGGATCGGCGTGCCGGTGGGAGTGCGGGCCAACCTGGCGCTCGCGCTCGCCCGAGGCGGCTACGACGTCGTCCACGGCTTCGAGCCCGGGCTGCCCAGCCTCTCGTACCTGGCGCTCCGCGACGCGCAGGCGCTGGCGGTGGCGACCTTTCTCTCGGCGGAGCGGCTCGGCTACCCGCCCGGGCGTGCGCAGCGGGAGCGGCTGCTGGGGCGGCTCGACGCGCTGCTCGCGACCTCGGAGGCAACCGCGGAGGCTGCAGCCGAGCGGCTGCCCGGCGACTACCGCGTGCTCTCTCCCGGCGTCGACACCGAGCTCTTCCGGCCCGGACGCAAGCGAAGCCTCGTCGTCTACGAGTGGCGGCCGGCCGAGCGTCCCCTCGGCCGTGCGGTCGCCCGGGCGCTGCGTGGGCTGCCCGACTGGGAGCTCGTGGTGCTGCGGACGAAACCGCTCGCGGGGCGCCCGACGATCTCGCGCTCGCTGCGCGGCCGCGCGCACGTGCGCACGCTGCGCGACGGGGCGGCGAGGGCGCCGCTGCTCGGGGAGGCGGCGCTCTTCGTACCCGCCTTCGACGGCGTCGAGCGCGTCGCGCTGGAGGCCGGGGCGGCGGGCGCCGCGATCGTCTCCCCACCCGGCGTCCGCGAGCAACCCGAGCTCGCAGCCGCCGCGATCCTCCGCCTGGCCGAGGACGCCGACTTCCGGGACCGCTCGGGCACCAGAGCCCGCGCGGACGCCGAGAAGCAGAGCTTTGCCGAGCTGGCCCGCGAGATCGACGGCGTCTACCGCGAGCTCGGGACGCGAAGGAAGCGCCGCCCGCCGGTGCGGACGATCCCGGCCGAGCACGACTGGATCGCCGTCGACCTCCACCTCCACACCAACTGGTCGCACGACTGCCAGATCCCGGTCGAGGAGCTGCTCGACCAGGCCGAGGCGCAAGGGCTTGGCGCAATTGCCGTCACCGACCACAACGTCTTCGGTGGCGCTCTCGAGGCGGTCGAGCTTGCCCGCGGCCGCGACCTGGTGGTGATACCGGGAGAGGAGGTCAAGACCGACGGCCAGGGCGAGGTGATCGGCCTCTTCCTCTCCGAGGAGATCCCGCGCGGCCTGTCGTTTGCGGAGACGATCGCGGCGATCAAGGCGCAGGGCGGAATCGTCTATCTCCCCCACCCCTTCGACCGGCTGCACGCGATCCCCGACGCGGCCACCCTGCACCGGCACCTGCAGGATCTCGACGTCCTCGAGGTCTACAACGCGCGGCTGCTGTTCGAGACCTACAACGACGAGGCCCTCCGCTTCGCGCGCAAGTACGGGCTGACGATGGGCGCCGGCTCGGACGCGCACGTAGTCCAGGGGATCGGGACGGGCGGTCTGCGGATGCCTGCTTTCGACGGGCCGGAGGAGTTCCTGGCCGGCCTCCGCCTGGCCCAGGTCCTGCGGCGCCCGCGCTCGCTCCTCTACCTCCAGTCTCTGAAGTGGGCGGCCCAGGCCAAGGAAAGGGTCCGCTAGCCGAGAAAGGGGTCTCTGCCTTTGCCTGCCGTGAGCGACGAGATCTTCGAGAAGTACCTGCAAAAAGCCATCGCCGAGATCAACGAGCTCGGCGACGAGATCGCGCGCGCAGCCGGCGACGGCCGGGTGCCGGTGCTGGGTTCGGGCCACCCGCTGGCGGACGTGCTGCTGCTCAAGCACTCGCCGCGCAGCTCGGAGATCCAGGAGGGCGTGGCCTTCTACGGGCGCGCGGGGCAGGCGATCCTGAAGTCGCTGCAGCGCTTGCACGTCGACCCGATGGCGGTCTACGGGACGAACTGCCTCAAGTTCGCCGACGGCGATCCCGAGGAGGCGCGGCCGTGGCTCGCGCGGGAGCTGCACATCGTCCAGCCGAAGCTCGTGGTCGTGATGGGCGAGCCCGCGCTCGGGTTCCTGAACGAGCTCGAGTTCCCGCTCGCGGAGCCGCTCCAGCCCGCCCTCGGCGAGCTGCGGCGCTTCACGCCGACGATCGAGGCGCTCTTCGTCCCGGACGTCGACGAGTCGCTCGACGAGCAGCCGGCGAAGACCCGGTTCTGGAACGCGTTCAAGGCACTGGGCCCCTGGTGGGCCGAGCTTCCGCCTTATTGAGCCCGAGGGTCGCGGCCTTTCTCGCGCTGGCCGCGGCGCTCGGCGCCTACTACGCCCTGCACGAGTCGCTCTGGCGCGGCTCGGTCTGGCAGGACATCGCGTTCCTCGCGTTCGTCCTGATCCCCGCCGTGTTCGGGCTCGTCCACCTCGCGCTTCCGTACTGGCGCTCACCGCCGCTACAGCTCTTCGTCACCGGCCTTGCCTTCGTCGTCCTCGCGGTCGTGCTCGAGCTTGCGGATGCGTCGATCCCGGCCGACTTCGCCAAGCTCGCCGCGATGACGGCGCTCGCCTGGGTCTTCCTGAACTACTTCGAGGGCGCCTCCTGGGTCGTGCTCATCGCCCTGATCGTGCCCTGGGTGGACGCGTACTCCGTCTGGCGCGGCCCGACCCACAAGATCATCGCCCACCGCGAGAACGTGTTCACGACGCTCTCGTTCGCGTTTCCGCTGCCGGGTGAGGGCGAGAGCGCGAACCTCGGGCTGCCCGACCTGCTCTTCTTCGCGCTCTTCCTGGGCGCCGCCGCGCGGTTCCGGCTGCGCCTCTTCTGGACCTGGCTCGGGCTGAGCCTGTCCATCGGCGGGACGCTGGCGCTCGCCTACTGGGCCGGCGTCCGCGGGCTGCCGGCGCTGCCGCTGCTCTCGCTCGGCTTCCTGCTCCCGAACGCCGACCTCCTCTGGCGCGCGGCCCGGGAGGAACGCCGCGCCGGCCGATGACCGGGGTCAGGCGAGCCGCTGCAAGAAACCGCCGGGATGGCAGGAAAGGCCGTACAGCTCCAGGTCGCGGCGAACTCTGAACCGACGTCCTTCAGCCGTCTGAAGCCACGCCTCGATCGCAGGCAGAACCCCCCGCGGCCAGTCGGCGGCGAGCCGCATCTCCTCGATGTCGACGCAGCCATCCTCGACCACGAAGAAGCCGCCGCGGGGAACGAACCGGGCGAACGACTCGAGCGCGGCCATCGTCGTTTCGTACGTGTGCGCCGAGTCCTCGACGACGAGGCAACTGGGGTCGGGCGGTAGCGCCGCCTCTACGCGGGCCGCTGTCGCATCGTCTCGGACGTCGCCGTCGATGAGGACGATCGTCTCCTCGAAGCCGGGGTCGACGGCGTGGAGGTTGGCCCGAGCCGGGGACGTGTCCAGGTCGAGGGAGACGACCTGATAGCGGTTCCGAGACGTGTATGCGGCCAGAGCCCGCAGTCGATCTCTGAACCAGAGAGCGCTCCCGCCGAACTGCGAGCCGATCTCGATCACGCAGTTCGGCTTCGCCTCCCAGAGGAGGTGCTCGTACACGCGCAGGTCCTCGGGGAACTTCGACATCGGAATGCCCGCGTAGGAGTCTTGCGTGTGCTGCTCGACGCGCCGCAACCAGTAGTCGAGCACCGTTGCGTCCAGATCGGCTGCGACCCGAGGCGGCAACACGGCGGACAGGCTATCCACCTGCCCGGTCCTGGCCGGCGCGCGGTCAGGGAGCGCGCGTGAGCAGCGCGACGGTCTCGACGTGCGGGGTGTGCGGGAACATGTCGACCGGGCGCGCTCGCTCGAGGCGGTAGCCCCACTCCCGCTCGAGCTCCTTCACGTTCGCGGCGAGCGTGGTCGGGTTGCACGAGACGTAGACGAGCCGCGGGGCCTCGAGCCGGGCCAGCCGGCGCAGAGCCTTGCCCGAGAGCCCGGCGCGCGGGGGGTCGACGACGGCGACGTCCGGCGACCCGGCGCGGTCGCGGAGCTCCTCCAGCGACGCGCCCGACCTCGCCGGCGAAGAAGGCCGCGTTCGTGATCCCGTTCAGGTCGGCGTTCTCGAGGGCGCAGGCGACCGACTCCTCCGAGACCTCGACGCCCCACACCGTCAGCGCCCGCGAGGCCAGCGTGAGCCCGATCGTCCCGATCCCGCAGTAGAGGTCGTACACGGTCTCGCTCCCGGTCAGCCCCGCGTACTCCCCGGCCAGCTCGTAGAGCCGCTCCGCCATCGCGGTGTTCGTCTGCAGGAAGGCGTTCGGGCGGACGCGGAAGCGCAGCCCGCACAGCTCTTCCTCGATCGCGTCCTCTCCCCAGAGCAGCGTCGTGGGCAGGTTCGTCACCTCGGCGGGCGAGTCGTTCACCGACCAGTGGATCGAGCGCACCTCCGGGAAGCGGCGCAGCACCTCGACGAGCTCGTCGCGATCGAAGCGCTCGCCCGCGGCCGTCACGAGCTGGACGAGGAGCTGCCCCGTGTTCCGCCCCTCGCGGAGGACGAGGTGGCGCAGGTAGCCGGTGTGCTCGGCCTGGTCGTAGGCCTCCAGCCTCTCGGCCCGCGCCCAGTCGCGCACGGCGTCGCGCACGGCGTTGCCGAGGTCGGTCGTGAGCCAGCAGCGCGAGATGTCGAGCACCTCGTCCCAGCGGCCCGCCTTGTGGAAGCCGAGCGCCGGGCCAGACGGCGTCGAGGTGAACGAGTACTCGAGCTTGTTCCGGTAGTGGAACTGCTCGACCGCGGGGACGATCGGCTCCAGAGGCGGCTCCTCCAGCCCGCCGATCCGGCGCAGGGCGTCCGCGACCTGCTCGGCCTTTGCCGCGACCTGGGCCTCGTACGCGAGATCCTGGAAGCGGCAGCCGCCGCACGCGGGGTAGTGCGCGCACGGCGCCTCGACCCGCTGCGCGCTCGGCTCCAGCACTTCGACCGCGAGCGCCTCCGCGTGGTTTCGCTTCACCTTCGTCACGCGCGCGCGCACGCGGTCGCCCGGGAGCCCTCGCCGGACGAAGACGACGAACCCGTTCAGGCGCGCGACGCCGTTCCCGCCGTACGCGAGCGAGTCGACCGAGAGCTCCAGCTCCTGGTCGCGGACAACAGGCGCGGCCATGTGCGAGGCCTCAGCGAAGCGCGGTGACGAAGATCTTGCGCTCGCGCGGCCCGTCGAACTCGCAGAAGAAGATCCCCTGGTAGCGGCCGAGCGCGAGCTTGCCCTCGGTCAGGGGGACGAGCACCTCAGGGCTCATCAGCGACGCGCGCATGTGCGACGGGGCGTTCGGCCCGTCCGCGTCCTCGTGGCGCCAGCCCCAGCCGTCCTCGACGATCTTCTCCATCGCCGCCTCGATGTCGCGGGCGAGATCCGGGTCGAGGTCCTCGTTGATCGTGACCCCCGCTGTCGTGTGGGGCACGTAGACGAGCGCGGCCGCCGCTCCGTCGGTTCCGTTCAGCGCCTCCTCCACCTGCGGGGTGATGTCGAGCAGCTGCGTCCGCCGCTCCGTCTTGAGGCTGATCTCCTGCACCCGGATATCCTATGACCTATGCCGAGCGAGCCGCCGACGCCCCAGGACCTCGACGCCTACCGCGACGAGGCGGACCGCTTCATCGCCGAGCTCGACGAGGAGCACTACCTCCACTTCGCAGGGCTCAAGGAGCGCCTCGAGCTCGAGCCGATCTACGAGCGCCACGCCGACCTGACGAAGCTGGAGCGGGCGCAGTCGCTCGGCGCCGCGGTCGACGGCGACCGCCGCGTGCGTGAGCTCTGGCGCTTCGCGTGCGAGGGTCACTTCGGCGAGCTCACCCGGGGTCACGCCGAGCGGCTGGCCGCGCTCGAGGCCGAGCTCACCGTCTCCGTCGACGGCGAGACGATCCCGTTTCGGATGCTGCGCCCCGAGATCGCGAACGAGCCGGACCGCGGGCGCCGGGAACGGCTCGACGAAGCGATGTACGAGGCGACCGAGGAGCACCTGAACCCGGTCTACGAGGAGAGCGTCGAGACCGTCCGCAACGTCTTGCCGAAACTGGGGTCGGCGAGCTACCGGGACCTGTACGAGCGTTTCGGCCTGCGGCTCGAAGACCTCGCCGGGCAGTGCCGCGCGTTCCTCGACTCGACCGAGGAGCTGTACGAGCGGACCCTCGACGGGGCGCTGCGCAGGCAGCTCGGGATCGGCCTGGACGAGGCGGAACGCTGGGACGTCCCGCGCATGATCCGCTCGCCGCAATGGGACGAGCGGTTCCCCGGCGACCTGATGGTGCCGGCCCTGCGCACGACGCTCGCCGACCTCGGGATCGATCTCGACAGCCAGGAGAACGTGCACCTCGACATCGAGCAGCGCCCGCAGAAGACGCCTCGGGCCTTCTGCGCCCCGATCGAGGTGCCGGACAAGGTGATGCTCGTGATCCAGCCGATCGGCGGCGCCGACGACTGGCGCGCCTTCTTCCACGAGGCCGGTCACACGGAGCACTTCGCGAACACCGACCGTGAGCTCTCGATGGAGTACAAGCGGCTCGGCGACAATGCCGTGACCGAGGGGTGGGCGATGCTGCTGCAGCACCTGACCGACGAGCCCGCCTGGCTCTCGCGCCGGCTCGACTTCCCCCGGCCGGAGGACTTCGCGGCCGAGGGGATGCTCTGGCTGCTCTTCTTCGTCCGCCGCTACTCCGCGAAGCTGCTCTACGAGCTCGAGTTCCACGGCGACGGCGGGCTCGACGGGATGTCGAAGCGCTACGTCGAGCTGCTCGGGGACGCGCTCAAGATCGAGCCGAGCCCGGTGAACTACCTCGCCGACATCGACGACGGCTTCTACGTCCAGTCCTACCTGCGCTCCTGGGCCTTCGAGGCGCAGCTCCGCGACCACTTTCGGACGCGGTTCGGCACGGACTGGTTCGCCTCCCGCGAGGCCGGCTCGCTGCTCCAGGAGCTCTGGGCGGAGGGCCAGCGCCCGACCGCCGACGAGCTGCTGCAGGAGGTCTCGGGCGCCGAGGTCGAGCTGGAAGCGGTCGCAGACCGCGTGCGCGAGCACGTCCGCTAGGCCGGCTTCGGAGCGCGCCCTATGCTCCGAGGCACGGTACGGGAGGGCACGACAGAGGATTTCGGGTCGGCTACCGAGCTGCTGAACCGCGTCTGGCCGCACCGCGTCGGATCCGAGCGTGGTCTCCGACACACGGCCGACGCCGCGCCGGCGGACGCGCACCGCCGCTACTGGGCCGCCGAAGACGAGGCAAGCTCGTCGGCTGGGCGACGGCGGCAATCGAGCACCAGAGCGCCGAGCGCCCGGGCTTCCTGGAGGTCAGTGTCGCGCCGGAGTCCCGCAAATGCCGGCCTGGGGACCGCCCTCCTCGAGCACTGCGAAGCGCATCTGGCCGGCCTCGGCGTCGCGACGGTGCTCTCGTCCACCACTCCCGAGGAGGCGTCGCGGAGGTTCGCGACCGCACACGGTTTCCGGCACACCAACACGACTCGGATCTCCGGCGTCGACCCGCGTACGGTCGAGCCCGAGAGCGCGCCGCCCGGCGTCGATCTGCGCCCACTCGCCTCGCTCGACCCACGCTTGGTGTACGAGCTCGACGCCGAGGCGATGGCGGACGTCCCCGGGGAGGTTGCGATGGACGACGTGTCGTTCGAGCAATGGCTCGAGGACTATTGGCGCCATCCGGATTACGACCTCGACGCGAGCGTTGCGGCCGTCATCGACCACAGACCGGTCGCCTTCTCGCACCTTCGCATCGGCGCGGGCGGCCGGGCTGTCACCGACATGACCGGGACGCTGCGTGCCTATCGCGGCCGCCGCCTCGCCCAGTTGGCGAAGCGCGCGACCCTCGTGAACGCCGCGAAACGCGGGGTCGAGCTCGTCTCCACAGAGAACGACGAGACGAATGGACCGATGCTCAGGATCAACGAGAAGCTCGGCTATCGGCCGATCGGCAGCACGCTTACCTGGTCGCGACCCTGACGTGACTCACTCGAGCTCTCTGAGCTCGAATCGCGAAGGTCAGAACATAAGGTGATCACGTGGCACAGGACGAACGGCTACGTCTAAGTTCGTCGTTTGGCGCAGTGGCGACCGCATACGCCGAGCATCGCCCGGACTACGCGCAGGTCGCGGTGCGCTGGGCCCTCGAAGGCGCGCCCGGCCCGCGAGTGCTCGACCTCGGCGCTGGAACCGGCAAGCTGACCGCCACGCTGGCCGCGCTGGGCGCCGACGTCATCGCGGTCGAGCCCGACCCGGCGATGCTGACCGAGTTGCGCCGCGCGCTGCCGACCGTCCGCGCCCTGCCGGGCAGTGCCGAGGCGATACCGCTGCCGGACGCATCCGTCGATGCTGTGCTGGCAGGCAACGCTATGCACTGGTTCGACATGAACGTCGCGGGGCCCGAGATAGCCAGAGTCCTCGAACCAGACGGTGTCCTGGCCGGCCTGTGGAACGTCTTCGACAACCGGGTTGACTGGGTTGCCGGACTCGAACGGATCAGCGGAAGCGCGGCCATCGGGCCGAGGGACACGTTCAGCAGCTGGCGCGCCGCGACAGTCGAAGCGCACCTCCCGAGCAGTGGCCCAATCGGCCAGTTCGGCTCGGCAGAACAGGCGGAGTTCCCGCATGGTCAGCGACGAACCGCCGACTCCCTCCTCGCGACGTTCGCGACGAAGGCGGGGATGCTGGTCATGCCAGAACAGGAACAAGAGGCCACCCTCGGTCGAATCCGCGCCTTCCTCGCGAGCAGACCGGAGACCGCTCGCGGCGAATTCACCCTGCCGATGCTGACCGGCGTGCTCCGCGTCGGGCGACTGTGAAAGCCTCTCGCCTGGGCGACAGGCAGCGCTCGGTCACTCCCAGGACGCGGGCTGCTCCCGATCGTCGCAGGCATGGGCAGCGGCTGGAAGCCCCCCTCCCCTCCTAGACCTTTGGGCGTTGCGCTCCGTCCTGTGCGAGTGCATAAGCTCTGCAGGTGACGAGGACGCGGGTTCTGATCGCCGGCGCGGCCGGCCGTGACTTTCACAACTTCAACCTCGTCTACCGGGGGCGAGAGGAGTACGAGGTCGTCGCCTTCACCGCGACCCAGATCCCGAACATCGACGGGCGCGTCTACCCGAGCGAGCTGGCGGGCGAGCTCTACCCGGACGGGATCCCGATCTGCCCGGAGGATGAGCTCGAGGACCTGATCCGCCGGCGCGAGGTCGACGAGGTCGTCTTCGCCTACTCCGACGTCACGCACGAGCACGTCATGCACCTGGGCTCGCGCGTGCTCGCGGCGGGCGCTTCCTTCCGGCTGATCTCGCCGCGCGAGACGATGCTGGCCTCGGAAAAGCCTGTGGTGGCGGTCTGCGCGGTGCGCACCGGCTCCGGAAAGAGCCAGACCACGCGGCACATCGCGGCGCTCCTCCGCGAGTCCGGCAAGCGCGTCGCCGTCCTGCGCCATCCGATGCCCTACGGCGACCTTGCTGCCCAGGCAGTGCAGCGCTTCGAGCGCTACGAGGATCTCGACGCCGCCGATGCGACGATCGAGGAGCGCGAGGAGTACGAGCCGCACCTCGCCGAGGGGAACCTCGTCTTCGCGGGAATCGACTACGGCGCGATCCTCGACCGGGCCGAGCAGGAGGCGGACGTGATCCTCTGGGACGGCGGCAACAACGACACGCCGTTCATCAAGCCGGACCTGCACGTCGTCGTCGTCGATCCGCACCGCCCCGGGCACGAGCTGCGCTACCACCCCGGGGAGACGAATCTCCGGATGGCCGACGTCTGCGTCGTCAACAAGCTGGACAGCGCGCCGCAGGAAGGGGTCGACGCGGTGCTCGACGCGATCCGCGAGCACAACCCCGGCGCGCGGATCGTGCTCGCCGCCTCGCCCTACGTCGTCGAGGGCGACGGCACGGAGATCGCCGGTAAGCGGGTGCTCGCAGTCGAGGACGGCCCGACGCTCACGCACGGCGAGATGACCTACGGCGCCGCGGTGCTGGCGGCAAAGGCCAACGGCGCGGCGGAGTTGATCGATCCCCGCGAGGCCGCGGTCGGCTCGATCGCCGAGACCTTCAGGAAATACCCGCACGTGGGCGCGCTGCTTCCGGCGATGGGCTACGGGCGGCAGCAGATGGAGGACCTGCGCGCGACGATCGAGGGCTCCGGCGCCGAGCTCGTCCTGATCGGGACGCCGATCGACCTGCGCCGGCTGATCGACTTCGAGGTGCCGGCGCTGCGCGTCACCTATCGCCTCCAGGAGGTCGGCGAGCCGACGCTCGCGGACATCCTCTCGGAACACGGCTTGATAGGCGACAAAGCGCTCGTTTGACGGCGGTCGTCGCTCTCGGCGGGAACGCGCTGATGCGGCCCGGCGAGCGGGGAACGGCTGCGGAGCAGCGTGCCAACCTGCGCGAGGCCTGCGCGGCGCTTGGCCCGTTGCTGCGGAACGGGGAGCTGGTGATCACGCATGGAAACGGGCCGCAGGTCGGCAACGAGCTGCTCCGGCACGAGCGCGCGGCCGACGAGGCGCCGCCGCTCCCGCTCTACCTCGCCGTGGCCCAGACACAGGCCGAGATCGGCGCGCTCGCCGAGTCCGAGCTCGAGGCCGTGGCCGGCCGGCCCGTCGCGTGCCTGCTCACGCACGTCGTCGTCGACGCGGACGATCCGGCCTTCGCGGAGCCGACGAAGCCGATCGGCCCCTTCTACGACGAGTCGCGGGCACGCGAGCTCGAGCGCGACCGCCGGTGGCATGTCGTCCAGGAGGCCGGCCGCGGCTGGAGGCGGGTCGTGCCCTCGCCGGCGCCGCTCGAGGTGGTCGAGCTGGAGGCGATCCGCTCGCTCCTGCGTGCGGGAACGATCGTGGTCGCCTGCGGGGGCGGCGGCATCCCGGTGACCCGGCGCGACGGGAAGCTCGCGGGCGTGGACGCGGTGATCGACAAGGACCGGGCCTCGTCCCTGCTCGCCCGCGCGCTCGAGGCTGACCGGCTCGTGATCCTGACCGAGGTCCCGGCGGTCTACCGCGGCTTCGGGACCGGCAAGCAGGAGGAGATCCGCGAGCTGCCCGCGGACGAAGCCGAGGCCCTCGCCGGCGAGGTGGAGGCGGGCTCGATGCGCCCGAAGCTGGAGTCGAGCGTCGAGTTCGTCCGTGCAACGGGAAACGAGACCCTGATCACCTCGCCGGCAAAACTCGGCGAGGCCCTCGCCGGCCGGGCCGGCACGCGCATCGTCCCGTCGTCTTAGGTGTGTGCGCGCGCGGCGTGCTCGGCGGCGCGGTCGAGCACGTCGAAGGCGTCCTGGTCGCGCCCCGCTGCCCGGAGCGCCTGCGCCCACGCGCGAGAGGCCGAGGCCGCTTCCTGCCAGCGGCTCTCGCCGGCGAAGAGCCCGACCGCCCGCTCGTACTCGGCATGAGCTTCGTCGACCGAGCCGGCGGCGACGTGAGCCTGGGCCAGAGCGGCGTGCGCGCGGGCGAGCTCGAGCGGGTCCGAGCCCTCGAGAATCTCGAGCGCGCGCCTCGCGAGCGCAGCGGCCTCTTGGTGATCGCCGGCCAGGGTCCGGTGCCGCGCCTGCTCCGACCAGAGACGGCCCAGATCGGCCGCATTCGCCTTCTCGCCGAGCAGGCGCGCGGCCTCGTCGAGATGAGGGAGTGCGGCTTCGGGCTCTCCGTCGTCGAGCAGGATCTCCCCGCAGGTGACGTGCGCCCGTGCGAGCCGGCGCGTGTCCTCCGTCGCTTCCAGGAGGCCGAGCGCGCGGTTGACCTGGCGTAGGGCGACACGCGGCCTCCCCTCCGTCAACGCCAGCCGGGCCAACGACCGGTAGAGCCGGACGCGCGAGTATGGATCCGTTCCGCCCTCGGCACGCGACACGGCCTCCTGCACGACCTGCCGCGCCGCAGGAAGATCCCCGAGGTCGGCGAGGGCTTGGTTCAGATACGTCGCGAACCGCACTTCGGCCGCGACGTCCTCGGGAGCGCGCTCGCGCACCTCGGCCAGGCAGCGCTCAGCAGCTCGACTGCGCGCTCGGGACGCCCGAGCGCCGAGTACGAGCGTGCGAGCGTCGCGAAGACGTCGCCGTGCGAGAGCGGCGAGATGCGCGGGTCCAAGAGCGGTTCCTCGAGCTGCTCGACCGCCTCGGCGTAGGAGCCCCGCCGCGCGGCGGCTTCTCCCAGGCCGAGCCGCGCCCGCAGGCCGGCGTCCTCGTCTCCGGCCTCGTCGGCCTCCGCCAGAACCGCTCGGAAGTCGCTTGCGGCGGCTTCGGGGTCGAGGTCCAGCCGCAGCTTCAGCTCGGCTTCGGAGAGACGAAGCTCCCGCAGCTCTTCCTTGCGGACGTCGGTTCCCGTCTCCAGGTACTCGACCGACACGCCCAGCTTGGGAGCGAGCTTGCGGAGCGCCTTGACCGACGGCTGGCGTGCGCCGGCCTCGATGCGGCTGACGTAGGCGTACGAGACTCCCGGCGAGGAGAGCTCACGCTGGGAGAAGCCGCGCTCGGTCCGCAGCCGTCTCAGCCGCTCGCCGAGCGACTCCGCAGTGTGTTCGCCTTCCACTCCACGCCATCTTCCCTTGCCCCGCTCGGGTCCGTCAACCGACTGCTTGGAGTTGACATCCGCCAGAGAAAGTGGTGAGAGGGCGGCCCGAAGGCCGCCCTCTCGGTTCCGGCGAAAACCGGGTCAGGACTTGTTCGAGGCCGTTCCCTCGATCGTCTTCTGGTCGCCGCCGCCGATCTGGATCCGGCGGGGCTTCGGCTGCTCGGGCTTCGCGACGTGGATCTCGAGCACACCGTCGTGGTAGTCGGCCTTGATCTGATCCTCGCCCACGCCCTGCGGCAGGCCGAACGTCCGGCTGAAGGTGCCGTAGCGCCGCTCGTAGCGGTAGAGCTTGTCGTCGGAGACCTCGTGGGTGCGGTCGCGCTCGGCCGAGACGGTCAGCGCGCCGTCCTCGAACTCGATCGCGATCTCGTCCTCCGGGACGCCCGGCAGGTCGAGCGCGTAGACGATCTCCCCGTCGGTCTCCCAGACGTCGAGAGCGGGCACCCAGCTCCGGCCGGAATCGCCGTTGCCTCCGCCGCCGGCGAAGCTGTTCATCAGGCGGCTCATGTCGTTCTGGAGCGTCGCGAACTCGCGAAACGGCTCCCAGCGAACCAGTGTGGCCATGAGTGTCCCTCCTTTCGTCACTTGATCCGCAGGAAAGGATAAAACCTCAGTGCATTACTGTCAAGTCAGTCGGAAGTAGCATGTCCAAGCGAAATGGCAACGGTCAGCGAGAGCCTCAAGGGACGGCACTTCACCCTCGTCGCCCACTGGAGCGGCGAGGAGCTCCTGCAGGCGCTCGATCTGGCCGACGAGCTCAAGGAGCGCCGGCAGCGCGGCGAGAAGCACTACCTGCTCCCGGGGCGCACGCTCGGGATGATCTTCCAGAAGCCCTCCACGCGGACGCGGGTCTCGTTCGAGGTCGGGATCGCGGAGCTCGGCGGGCACGGTCTCTACCTCGCCGCTTCGCGACCTGCAGCTCGGCCGTGGCGAGACGCTCCGCGACACCGCGACCGTGCTCTCCCGCTACCTCCACGGCCTGATGATCCGCACCTTCGCCCAGGACGACGTCGAGGAGCTCGCCCGGCACTCGACGATCCCTGTGATCAACGGCCTGACCGACAGCTCCCATCCCTGCCAGGCGCTCGCCGACGTGATGACGATCCGCGAGCGCTTCGGGCGACTCGAGGGCGTACGCGTCGCCTACCTCGGGGACGGCAACAACGTCTGCGCCTCGCTGATGGTCGCGGCCGCAAAGCTCGGAATGGAGTTCGTCGCCGCCACGCCCGAGGGCTACGAGCCCGACCCGCACGCGGTCGAGCTCGCGCGCGAGGCCGGCGGCAGCCCCGAGCTTCTGCGCGACCCGCAGGAGGCGGCCCGGGGCGCCGACGTCCTCTACACGGACGTCTGGACGAGCATGGGCCAGGAGGAAGAGCGCGAGCGGCGCCTCCGCGACCTCGACGGCTTCGGCATCGACGGGGAGCTCGTGCGCCTCGCCGGCGAGCGTGCGATCGTCCTGCATTGCCTCCCGGCTCACTACGGCGAGGAGATCGCCGAAGACGTGCTCTACGGGCCGCAGTCGGCCGTCTGGGACCAGGCTGAGAACCGCCTGCACAGCCAGAAGGCGCTGATGGCGCTCGTGATCCCGTAGCCTCCGAGCGGCGTGCTTCCGCTCAAGGACAACGTCCCGACGAGGACGTTCCCGTTCGTGACGGTCGCCCTGATCGCGGCGAACATCATCGTCTGGATCTGGGAGTGGAAGAGCGGCGTGAACAAGGAGGTCTTCCACTACGGCTACTACCCGTGCTCGCTCGAGGGCCCGTGCGTCCGGCCCGCGTCGCTCGTCCATCACGTCCCGTGGTACGAGGGCGCGTTCACGTCGATGTTCATGCACGGGAGCTGGCTCCACATCGGCGGGAACATGCTCTTCCTGTGGATCTTCGGGAACAACATCGAGGACGCGCTCGGCAAGGTCCGGTTCCTGCTCTGGTACGTGGTCGCCGGCCTCGCCGCCACCGCCGCGCAGACCGTCGTCACCCTCGAGTTCTCGAACGCGACGGGCGCGAGCATCCCGAACGTCGGCGCCTCGGGCGCGATTGCGGGCGTGCTCGGCGCCTACCTGCTGCTGCTCCCGCAGGCGAGGGTGCTGACGGCCTTCATCTTCGTGTTCATCTTCCTGCGCGAGGTTCCGGCGATCGTCTTTCTCGGCATCTGGTTCCTGTTCCAGCTCTGGGAGGGCGGCTTCGCGATCCTCCATCCGCAGGCGGGCGGCGGCGTCGCCTTCTTCGCGCACATCGGCGGGTTCGTCTTCGGGATGGCGACCGTCTACCTGGTCGCGGTGCGCCGGCCCCTGCGCCCCCACTGGTGAGCTCGGGGCTGCTCACGGACCTCGCGCTCGCCGCCGGGGCGCTGGGATTGCTCGTCGTCCTGATCTACCTCTTCTCGGGGGATTAGGGAATGGCGAGACGGGTGAAAGCGTTTTCAGAGACATGACAACTCTCGATCAAATCCATGCCGAGATCGACAGCGCGACCGAGCGCCGCGCCGAGCTCTGGCACCTGCTCTCCGAAGGTCACGACGCCGCGCTGGCGGCAGAGCTGCACGAGCTCGAGGGGCGCATCGCGGCGCTCTGGGACGAGCATCGCAGCCTCAAGGCCCGCGCGCGCTTCGGCGACCGCGACGAGATCATCAAGCGCGCCCGCCACGAAGAGCGCCTCGCCCGCGCGGCCTAGTTCCTCCCCCGGGCCGGCGGCCGGAGGAGCCGCCGGCTCTTGCCTCTACACTGTGAGCCGCCCGGGGCGTTAGCTCAGCTGGGAGAGCGCCGGCTTTGCAAGCCGGAGGTCACCGGTTCGATCCCGGTACGCTCCACTCGAAAGTCGCTGTAAAGCGGCTCCTTCTGTTGGCTGACAAGCCAACGACGCTAAGCCGCTGCAAACGACCTGCTAAGGAAAGCGACCGCATGGACGCTGCCCGATTCAGAGTTCCAACCGGCGCGCGGCAGCTTCTATTGCGTATGCCTCGGCATCCGAGACGCCGTCAGGTATGTCCTGCCAATCACTGAGCGCCTCGCCGTACTCAGCTGCGGCTTGCGCCTTGGCATCTTCGAGAGTCTGGTGCCACGTATCGCCCGCGAACTCTCCCTGCGCCGTATAACGGTAGAGCATCGGCCGTCGGGATGCGCCACGAGGACTACGACATCCGGATGCGACATCGGTTCAGCCGGGGTACCGCCTGCCAGTTCGGCGGGAAGACCGAGGAAGTGACGCGTCGGCTGCGTGAGCGCTGCACGGTCTACGAAAGCGAAGGAAGCACTCACCACCCGTGAGTATGCCGCGGCGATGGCGCGATGCTACGGAACCCGCGCTGGATCAACGCGTTCGGCGGCCTCCGCAATGCGGGCATCCAAGAGATGTGAGTAGCGGTTGACCGTGATCAACGGGTTCGCGTGTCCGGCGACGGCCTGGACGAGCTTCACGTCCGCGCCGGCGGCGACGAGGCGCGAGACGCACGTGTGCCGGAGGTCGTGGAAGCGATAGCCCTCGCGCTCGAGGCCAGCCAATCGTAGAGCCGGGCAGAACTTGGGTCAGGTCTTGCATTTCGCCAGCTCCTGGGTCACGACTAGGAGCGTTTGTTCACACCCCTGTCGCGTAGGTGCACGAAATGCAAGACCTGACCCCGACCTTCCGAAACCTGACCCCGACCTTCAGAACTTGGGTCAAGTCTTGCATTCCGCCAGCTCCTGGGTCACGACTAAGAGCATTTGTTTACACCTCCTGGTGCGTAAGTGCACGAATGCAAGACCTGACCCCGACCTTCTCGGCGTCGGTGAGGCGCTGGTGCGGGTGCCGCCGAAGCTGACGGTGCCCGAGCGACGAGCGGGCAGGACACGCGGCAAGTCGGACCCGATCGACGCGCTCGCGATCGCGCGGGCTGCGTTGCGCGAGCCGGACCTGGCCCGGCCGCATGCCGGCGAGCAGGTCTTGCGCGACCTGAAGCTGTTGGTGGATCATCGCGACGATCTGGTCGACCAGCGCCGCCGCTCTCAGCAGCGCTTGCGCTGGCATCTGCACGCGCTCGACCCGACCTTTGAGGTGCCCTTGCGCAAGCTCAGCCGCGCCTCGGAGCTTGAGCGGGTCCGCCGCTGGCTGGCGCGTCAGCCGAAGGGGATGTAGGTGCGGCTGGCGCGCGAGCTCGTCTCGAGCTGCCGCTCGCTCAACCGGACGATCAGCGAGCTCGACCAGGAGCTCGAGCGGCGAGCCGCCGAGCTCGCCCCGGCGCTGCTCGAGCTACCCGGCTGTGCCGGCGTCACGGCCGCCAAGCTGCTCGCCGAGATCGGCCCGATCAACCGCTTCCGAAGCGACGCCCAGCTCGCCCGACACAGCGGCGTCGCACCGCTCGAAGCCAGCTCAGGCCGCACCCAACGCCACCGGCTCGACCGCGGCGGCAACCGCCAACTCAACGCCGCCCTCTACCGGATCGCGATCACCCAGGCCCGCTACCACGCCCCCGCCCGCGACTACCTCGAGCGCAAACGCGCCGAAGGCAAGAGCCGCCGCGAAGCGATCCGCTGCCTCAAACGACTCCTCATCCGAGCCGTCTACCAGACCCTCAAAGCGAGCCCCGCCTTGACATAGGAGCAACGCTGGCCCCGGGCCATGCCGCTTACTCCCGAAGGTCCGCGCGCGAGTCGCGCATGGCTCGGCGCAGCTGAACCACTCCGATCACCATCAAAGCCGCCCCGACCATGAATCCCCACGTATGAGTTAGCGGTACATGGCGGAAGTCCGTTGGATTCGTCGCGCCCCAGCCGAAGAGGGCAGCACCGACGACGATCAGAACGAAACTGCGGGTCCGTCGAGCGCGGGCGGGTGCGGTTTCCCAGAAGGTTGGTGTTCGTGCCCAGCGTTCCGGCCGCGGCTCTCGGCCGAGGAGACGCGCGACCACCGGGAAGTCGTCGGGCCACGTCCTCCGCCAGTCGCTCGGATACCTGAAGCCGATGGTGAGGATCGCGCCGACCACGAGGAGCACACCGCCGAAGGACTTCGCCCCATAGGTCATCGCGAGTAGTCCGATGGCTACGATCACCCATCCGGCAAGGAACGCGTGGAAGCCAGTGCTGTACTTCGGACGCTCGGGCATTACTCCCTCATCGACAGCACCGAGGCATGACTGAAACGTCAGGGCTTTCCGGGACGCTGCCTCAGGCGAGCGCGTAGCTTGCCCAACCGCGCCAACACCTGATTCAAGTGAGCGACAGGCCCTGCCGATTCTCGGTCTGATGACGATCACCGTGGGCCGCCTGCTGTTGTACGTGTCGGCACTCGTTGTCGCACTCGTTCTTCTCGTCGTCGGCTGGAGCTGGTTCGGCCTGGGTGGCGCTCCATCGTTCGCCGACAAGGCGAAGGCGATCTGTCGGCAGGAACTGCCCGCCATCGCCAACGCTCCCGACTTCCAGACGGCGCTGACCCACTCGCGCGAGATGCGGTTGCGTCTCTCGACCCTGACGCCGGCTGCAGCGCAACAGCAGCTCTTTTCCGACTGGATGGCAAAACTTCAGGCCAGCGAGGACGCCGGTGTCGGCGGCGATTGGGCGGCTGCGCAGGCCGACGACGCTGGCGCGCAGTTCGACGTGCGCAACCTTGGCCTCTCAGACGGCTGCCTCTACCATCTTCACTAGAAGCGAGCAGCTCGGCCCACCGTGGCGTCCGGTCAGGGATTTCGTTCCTCCCGCCGGGTCTACGCGGGGTCTAGCCTCTGTCGCAAGGTTCCCGCGTCTCGAAAGACACTTACGGACTGGCCCCACCCGGCGTACGCTCGTCAAGCGACGCGACGAGCGGCCTGGAGACCTATCCGAAGACGAAGGCGGCGCACGGCTGCGTTCGCAAGCCCCAACAAGGTCCGAAAAAGAGAGACGGGCGCGTCCCGCCTGCCGATGTTGGCCGCGGCCGAGGCAGAGACGCCTTGTGTCGTCTCTCTTGACAACGACCGCTGCTAACGCTCTGCTAAGGAAACCGTCGCAAACGTCGTTTGGAGCGTTTCCCGTCCGACACCGCCGGAGAGGCTGCAAACCCTGATGGAGAGCGCGTTTCCGCGAAACGGACAGAATCAGACCGAAACGGTCGCAACCCCCTAACTCAGCTTTGCAAGCCGGAGGTCACCGGTTCGATCCCGGTACGCTCCATTCCCGATCGAGTCCGCTGCGGCTGGCGCCGCAGGATGGCGACTTCGTCGGGATTCATCTCGAAGTCGCCTCGCGGATGCGCGGATCGATTGCCGCCAGCGCGATGTCCGAGGCGACGTTGACGAGCAGCACCGCGGTGGTCAGCACCACCGTCAGGCCGAGCGTGAGCGGGTAGTCGCGCGCCTGGGCGGCGGCGACGAAGTACCGCCCGATCCCGGGAATCGAGAAGATCCACTCGACCAGGAAAAGCCCGAGCACGAGCTGGCCGAGCAGGGGCCCGGCCATCGAGAGCACCGGGATTGACGCCGGCCGCAACACGTGCACCGCGATCACGCGCCGCCGTCTCAGCCCCTTGCCGCGCGCAGCTACCACGAACTCGCGCGAGCCGACCTCGAGCATCTCGAAGCGCAGCACCCGCGCGATCTGCGCCAGGGGCAGCAGCGCGAGCACGAGCGACGGCATCACCCACGTGCGCCAGCCGTGCCAGCCGGAGGTCGGCAGCAGCCCGAGCTTCACCGAGAAGAGCCAAATCGAGAGGGTGCCGACGAAGAAGAGCGGCACGCTCATCATCAACGCCGTGAGGGCGGTCGCGCTGCGGTCGGCGAGCGAGCCGGGCGAGACACCGGCGGCGACGCCGAGGCCCACCCCGGCCACGACGACCCAGATCAGCGCGAGCCCCACGAGCTGCAGTGTCACGGGCCCTTGCTCCCGCAGGATCGAGTTGACCGAGCGACCGGGGAACGAGGTCGTCGGGCCGAAGTCGAGCCGGGCGAGCCCACCGAGGTAGCGCCCGTACTGCTCGTACCACGGCACGTCGAGCCCGAGCCGACGCTGCATGTTGCGCGTGATCGACGACGGTTTGGCGTCGCTGTACTTGACCCAGGCCTCGTTCGAGAGCCCGAGCGGCGGGCCGTGCCGCAGCGGCGAGCCGCCGATCGCCCGCATCAGCCCGAACAGCAGCGTCACGCAGACGAACAACACCGGCACGATCCAGAGCGCGCGCTTGAGCGCGAAGCGAAGCATCGCACTCACTTGTAGCCGAACCGCGCGAAGCTACGCGCAGCTGAGGAAACGGCTGCAAAGAGCGCTCGGACGGGCGGTTTCGCGGAGGCAGCCGGAAACAGGCCGAACCACTTCCGAATGGCCCGGTTCAACTTGCAAGCCGGCCGCGTGTTGCTGAGAGCGCGAGCGCCGATCCCGCGGCCACCCAGCATGCTGCGGCAACAACACCTGCGAAGCCGAGGCGGTCCACGCAGGAAGTGTGTCATGGGTCACGGCGAAGCTAAGCGCGGGCGGTAAGGGCTGCGTCAATCCTTCTAGAGTTGTCGCGTGCGAGTTCGTGACCTGAACTGGATGCAGCTGGAGAAGTACCTGCAGCGCGACGATCGCATTGTGCTGCCGGTCGGATCGACCGAGCAACATGCCTACCTCTCGCTCGAGACCGACAACATCATCGCCGAGCGGCTCGCGGTCGAGGCCGCCGAACCACTGGGCGTTCCCGTGCTGCCCGTCCTGGCGTTCGGCGTGACCGGCTTCTCCATGTTCCCCGGCAGTCCGACGCTGCAACCGGAAACGTACGGTGCGGTCCTGCGTGACATCTTGAGCTCACTCCATGCGCAAGGGTTCCGTCGCTTCTTCGTCTCGAACGGCCACAGCGGCAACAAGCCCGACGCTGCGTTGGAATGGGCCGCGGCGAACGAAAATGCCACCGTCATCTGGCACGAGGTCTGGGACGGCCGGCCCGACGAGGTCGCCGCTGCGATCGACGAGGACTACGACCACGCGTCGTGGTCGGAGAACTTCCCGTGGACGCGGCTCGAAGGCGTCGAATCTCCGCCCGAGCGCAAAACGCCCTTCACGCGACCGCCCGGCAACAGCGACGACGAGTGGCGCGAAGCACTCGGCGACGGCTCGTTCGGCGGGCTCTACCAACGGCCGGACGAAGACGTGCTGCGCGTCTGGAGCGTCGCCGTCGAAGAGCTCCGGGCCCGGCTCGACTCAGGCTGGCCGTAGCTCGTAGTCTCCAAGCCGCGGACGGCGGCCTGCAGCTCACCGGCGGCCTCGTATGACATTGTCCAGCCTCGTGCCCGAGATCGACCGGTCCGAGCTGACTGATCCGAAGGCGAAGGGCTTCCTGCAGCTCTGCTCGGATCGCAGGTTCCACGTCCCGACCATGGAGGCGTTCGCGGAGGCTGCCGGGCTCGAGCGCGACGAGTACTTCATCGAGGCGCAGCCGGGCGGAGCTCCGTCCTGGGCCGACAGCACTCCGGCCGGCCGGCTCGCCTACGACGCGGGCGCTCGACTGATGGGTTGGGCGGCGCACGGCGACCGCTGTCTCGGCTTCCCGGACGTCTCCAACGAGGAGCTCCTGCGGAGGCTCGAGCAGACGGCTCGCGAGAGGATGAGCGACTTTCCGCGCGCGGCGCACTTCCTCCTGTTCGGCGCGGGGGACGAGGTCCGCGTCACCCGCCTCTAGCACAAGACCCGCCCCGCACTGCAATTACCTGGGGAGGGAACCGCAGAAGTTGGGGCGGGCCTACCTGCAATACGCGAGCCAGCCCGTAGCGGTTCACTGTCTGGACGCCGACCAAGAGGAAACGGCCCGTTTCCGGGCCGCTCCTCGAGCTTGTCAGGTTGGACCGGTGGTTACGCGGTGACGCGTGGTCGCTCGGCGTACTCCTCGATCCTTGCCTGCCGGGCACGGATCGGCTCTTCCGCGCGGCGGAAGCCGTAGATGTAGTGGAACGTCAAGCCAACGCCCCAGCCCACGAGCGGGAAGACGGCCCACGGGAAGTTCACGTCGGTGAACGCGATGAGAAGAGCGTTCAACGTGATCAGGCCCGTCATGACGATTGCATAGACGGCTGCGTGGATCTTGAAGCCACGCCTCGCCTCGGCGAGCGAGAAGTCGAACTCCGCCTCGAGATACTGCTCGGTGGTCAGCATTTGAGACGTCACCTCCTTCCGATGTGATCGTCGCGCGCCCGCGTGGTGGGCGAATCGTGGCGGGCGCTGATTCGAGGTCAGCACTTTCGAGCAGGCGGGGAGCTCCCGGCCCGCGGACAGCTTTGTCTGAGGGGCGGCCTCATTCACTTCTCCCGCTCGCGCCGGAAGCCGTACCGCGCGACAGCCCACGTGGCGAGAAACGCGAAGAACGCCACGGCAACCGCCGACGGGACAGTCGAGTGATCTCCGCCGGCAGTCGAGTTCACGATGTCCGGGCCGAAGATCGCATCGAACAGCACCGCGATCCACATGGACACGATCGCCAGGGACGCCCACAGCTCCGGAACAAGGGCCGGCAGCGACGCGCGCCGCCGCTCGTGGACGGCCCGCGAAGGCTCGTGCGACATAGTCGCCATCTCACACCTCCTTCCGCCCCGCCAGGCTCGCATAGGGCGGCCGGGGGCGCATCGGGGACGGCGCGGATCGCGATACGTAGAATCCGCGCCCCGCGACGACGATGGCGGGATCTCTCCTCGGTCAGCTCTCGCAGCCGATGCCGTCGCGGTCGCCGTCGAAGTGATGCGGGTCGGGGTTGGCGACGTTCCAGCGGACGACGAAACGGCGGTAGCTGATGTCACCGCAGTCGAGGTCCGGCGGAGGCGGTGGGATGCACACGGTCGGGTACGAGGGGGCGCACGCGCCCGAAGGCGGCGGCGGAGGAGGCGGAACCCCACCGCCGAGGCACGCAAAGCTGAGGATCGGGTGCAGCTCGATTCCGTTCGGCGCGACTCCGGTCTGGCCGTGCAGCTCGTCCCAGAAGGCGACGCCCACGACGCGCGCCCGGCTGCACACGTGAACCGCGCCGCGTGCGTCCGCCGTCTGGCTGCGGCGGGCCGGACGGGCGTTGGACGTGCACGAGCTGGACGGTGCCTCGGCGATCATCTGCCTGCCGCCGCCGTGCAGGACGACGTGCAGGTCGCCGTCTGCCTCCGGGCGAACGAGCGTGACCGCGGCAACGACGCTGTAGACGTGCCGCTCGAACGGGAGCCTCGTCGCGGGCACCGACGCGGGCCTCGGAATGCTCGCGAGGTGCGCGACCGAGCTTCGCCGAGTCGCGAAGAGCTTCGGCCGGTCCTGCAGAGTCTTGACCGTCCAGCGCTCGACGCCGCAGCGGGAGGCTGCGGAGACACGGAGGTGACCCTGCGCCGAGGGCGCCGCGACGCGCGCGCCGACCGCGGCGAGCGCGGCGAGCAGGACGACCACCGGTAGGCGGCGTCGGAGCATCAGCGCTTGCAGAAGTAGACCGGCGAGGGAGTCGCGAATGCGCTTAGTGCCGCACACGCGAACGCGGCCGCCGCCAGGCACGAGTACGAGAACTTCTTCAATCTCCCCGCCTTCCTTCGGCGCCGGTGCGGCGCCACCCACACACCATCGTCCTCGCGCGGGCGATGGTCAATGGGCTGCTCGGCCCACTTGGCCGGTGCCGCGACCTAGGTCGAGCGACCGAACGACTGCGTCCGCAACCTCTTGCAGGCGCGCTAGCCCACCGGCTGGACGTGGGAGATCAGCTCCCCGTCGGCGAGGGCGTGCACGGCGAAGCCTGCAGGCTCGCCGGACAGCTCGACGTCTTGCGAGGCGAAGTCGAGGCTGGCCTGGACGTACGTGCTCGGCACAACGAGCGCCTGTCGGCCGGCGACGGTGCCGGCAATCGTGCGGTGGAAGTGGCCCGCGACCAGCCTCACCACCTGCGGGTGGCGCTCGATCACGCTCGCAAGCGCTCGCAGGTCGGTTCGGGGTAGCCCGCCGTTCTCGTCCCAGAGCGGGATCCCGGTCACGAACGGCGGGTGGTGCATGGCAATCAGGGTCGGCACGTCGGGCACGCTCGCCAGCTCGGCCTCCAGCCAGGCCAGGCGCTCGCCGCCGAGGGTGCCGGGGTTCTGGCCGCGGATCGCCGTATCGAGGACGAGTAGCCGCATCGGACCGAGGTCGGCCGCGTACTGCACGAGCTCGTCGTCCGCTCCCGGCACGCCGAAATGGCGGCGCAGCGACGCCCGGTCGTCGTGGTTTCCCGGCAGGACGTACAGCGGCGCGCCCAGCGGCGCCAGGAGCTCGAGCACGAGCTCGTACTCGGCATCGGTGGCGTGGTCGGAGAGGTCGCCGGAGACAAGCAGCGCGTCCGGCTGCCGCCCGAGTTCCAGCGCCGCCTCGACCGCTCGTTCGAGGCCCGCGACGGGGTCGGCGTCGGCCCAGTCCCCACCGATGTGGAAGTCGCTGAGCTGCGCGAGGAGAAACGGCTCACCCACGACGGCATCATCGCGCACGCGCCCTCCCCGGTCGCGGAAGAAAATCGAACCCGCCCCAGCCGTCGACGTTCCTTGGGGAGGGAGCCGCAGAGTTCGGGGCGGGTCGCCTCGAAGGATACGTGAGCGGGGTCACCTCGCGTCGGATAAGTCCGCTGCAAATCGCGGAATTCGACGGCTGAGCCGCAGGCCGGGAGCCGTCGAAGGAGCGGGGGGCAAGGCCAGTCCGCCACAAGACTTGGCCCAGATCCTTAACCTCGAGCCGTGCTGTACGAAACTACGCAGTTCGAGCCGCTGACCGACGCGCCGTGGGACCCGGTGCGCGTCGAGGATGCGATCGGTGCGGTCGTCGCCGACGCCGACGCGGCCTTCGATCCCGAGAGGCTCTGGCCCGCGCACGAATGGGACGGGTGGGAGGAGCCGCTGCCGCTGAAGAGCCTCTACGCCGGCGCCGCCGGCGTGATCTGGGCGCTCGACGCGCTGCGCCGGAGCGGCCATGCCGAAACGTCGCTCGACCTCGCCGCGGCCGCGTCGCGCACCCTCGAGCTCAAGCGGGCGGCGCCGGACTTCGCGGCGGATGAGCACTATCACCCGGGGTCACTGCTCTGCGGCGAAACGGGACCGCTGCTCGTCGCCTACCGGCTCGCCTCCGATCCGGCGCTCGCGGACGACCTCCACGCGCTCGTCCGCGCGAACGTCGCGAACCCGACGGACGACGTGAGCTGGGGCGCACCCGGCACGCTGCTCGCCGCCCTGGCGATGCGTGATTGGACGGGCGAGCCGCGCTGGGAGGCGGCGGCGCGCGAGTCGGCCGCAGCGCTGCGCGAACGCCGCGGCGACGACGGGCTCTGGCGGCAGGACGACGACTACCGCGGCCTCGGGACGCTGCACGGCGCCGCAGGCAACACGCTCGTCCTGCTCCGGCTCGACGCAGACGACGCGCTCGCCGACGAGACGGCGGCCGTGCTCGCCCGGCACGCGTTCCGCGAGGACGGCCTCGCCAACTGGCCCGGCACACCGCGGCCGCAGCTCGCTCGGCCGCGAGACGGCCGGATCTGTCTCCAGTGGTGCACGGGCGCGCCCGGGAATCCTCGCCGGTGCCTGGGAGTACCTCGACGAGGAACTGGCTGCTCGCCGGTGCCGAGCTGATCTGGCGGGCCGGTGGCCAC
This sequence comes from uncultured Actinomycetes bacterium, assembly GCA_963779895.1. Lineage (GTDB taxonomy): Bacteria > Actinomycetota > Thermoleophilia > Gaiellales > Gaiellaceae > AC-32. Next base: position 269,238 of record CAWAAD010000004.1, read on the forward strand.
GGCGACGAGAAGGGCCACGGCCTCTGCCACGGCACCGCGGGCAACGGCTTCGCGCTCCTGAAGGCGTTCGCGCGCACCGGCGACGAGCGCTGGCTCGAGCGCGCGCGCCGCTTCGCCGTCCACGCGCTCGCCCAGGCCGAGCGAATCGCGGCCGCAAACGGCCGCCGCCGCTACTCCCTCTTCACCGGCGACGTCGGCACCGCCCTGTTCGCCGCGGCCTGCCTCGATGTCGACCCGGCGCGCTTCCCGATCCTCGACGTCGCCTAGTGGCGACGATGGCGGATCTGGACCGGCTCACGCTTGCGATGCCGGAGACCTCCAAGGAGGTTTCCGACGACGGCCGGCCGACCTACCTCGCGCACGACAAGATGTTCTGCTTCCACCGGCGGCCACGTCCGGACGCGGTCGATGCCGAGACCGGCGAGCGGCTCGAGGACGTGCTCGTCTTCCGCGTCGACGGGCTCGACGCCAAGGAGCTCCTCCTGGCGGACCCGCGCGGGATCTTCTTCACGACCCCGCACTGGAACGGCTACGCGGCCGTGCTGATGCGGATCCCGGACCTCGAGCGGATCGGCCAGGACGAGCTGCGCGACCTCGTCGTCGACGCCTGGCTGACGCGGGCGCACAAGCGCGTAGCGAAGGCCTGGCTCGCCGAGCACGAGCCCACCTGACCCTCCCGCCGCTACCGAAGGAGGCCGCGCGGCGCCCTGGTTTCCCAGGCGTCCTGGAGGAGCTCGCGGAGCGTCGCGCCGTCGACGCGCCGGAGGTCGACGCGCACCGCTGCGAGACGCTTGCCCCAGCGGACCTCCTCGAATGCTTTCGGATCCTGATCGACCGCCGTGAGGATGCCGGCCTCGTCCAGCATCACGTTCATGTGCTCGTCGTCCCACTGGGTCGCGAAGATCCTGCCGCCGACCCGGTAGGACGGGCGGCCGTGGTGGTCCTGCTCGACCCCGTCGGGCAGCGAGAGCGCGAGCCGCCGCGCCCGCTCGCGGGAAACCATCAGTTGCCGGAGCGCTCGGTCAGGCCGGCTGAGCGGCCGGAGCCGACTCGGGCCCGAGCTTGCCCACGAGCTCCTCGACGTTCTTGTGCTCGATCTTCGGCGCCCACACGGCCGTCGGCCCGACCTTCACCTCCGTCATCATGACCTTCTTCTCGCCGGTGATCGTGAGCTCCGTGCTCGCGCGGGGGAAGGTCTTGAGCACCTTCTTCTGCGACCAGGAGGGCGTGAAGTAGATGTTCTTGTCGCCGACGACCACGATGCGCTGCTTGTAGATGAGCGCCGGGATGACCCCGGCCAGCCCCACCAGGAACAGCGTGTAGGGGTCGGACTCGCGCGCCTGGAAGGCCCCGACGACCTTCTCGCCCGGCTCCAGGTGCTCCTGCATCTTCTTCACGACCTTGTCGTATTGCTTCTGCCGCATTGACTGCTCCTTCGTGTCGACGTCCGTGTCCCCCGATTCTCGGGCGTGGCGCCCTGGCGGTCAAGGTCAGGCGCGGAATTCGCGCCCGGCGATCCGCTCGGCCGGCCGGCGTTCGCGCTCCTGCAGGTCGAGTTGCAGGTGCACGTAGCCCAGCGTGTCGAGCCCGACCGAGTGGAAGAACGAGATCGCGTCCCGGTTGCGGCCGGCCGGCGACGCGTAGATGCGCTCCACTCCCGCGGCACGCGCCTCTTCGATCGCGCGCTCGAGGAGCGCCCGCCCGACGCCTCGGCCGCGGTGGTCCTGTCCCACGATCACCGGCTCGAGCTCCATGCTCTTCGGGTGCCGGCGCAGACCGACGTAGCCCAGGACGCTGCCGGCCTCCTCGGCGACGAGCATCCGCTCCTCGAGGCGGAAGTCAGCGCCGATCTTGCCGTCCGGGTAGAGAGCGCGGTGGACATCGACCAGCTCCTCGAAGAGAGCCCGGCAGGCCGGCTCGTCTCCCGGTTCGTACTCGCGCACGATCACGGCGAGACTCTAGATTCTCCCTCGATGGCGGTGATGCTCGTCTACGAGACGCACTCGATCTCGGTCGACAACGAGCACGGGATCGCGACGGGCCGGCTTCCGGGCGAGCTCTCGGCGGAGGGCCGTCGGCTCGCGGCGGAGCTCGGCGAGCGGCGGCGGGACGACGGGATCGCCTGCGTCTTCACGTCCGACCTGCGCCGGGCGGTCGAGACGGCCGAGATCGCGTTCGCAGGCCGCGAGCTCGAGATCCGGCACGACCCGCGCCTGCGCGAGTGCGACTACGGGGAGCTGAACGGGGCGCCGGTCGCCGAGCTGGAACCGCGCCGGCGCTTCGTCGACGAGCCCTTTTCGGGCGGCGAGAGCTACCGAGACTGCGTCCAGCGGATGCGGAGCTTCCTCGCTGACGTCGCGCGCACCTTCGACGGACGGCGCGTGCTCGTGATCGCCCATTCCGCACAGCGCTGGGCTCTGCGCCACCTGCTCGAGGGCGTGCCGCTCGAAGAGCTCGTGGACGCGCCCTTCGAGTGGCAGGAAGGCTGGGAATACGTTGTGCCCGAACCGGGGTCTGACCCCGGGGTCTGACCCCGGTTTCCCGCTACCGTTGGCGGCTTGGGCGCCTCGCTGTTCGCCGCTCTCGCGCTCCTCGCAGGCGGATCCCCTCCGCCGCCGAGGGCGCCGATCCCGCGCGATCCCGGGGCTCTCGCCGCCCGGCTCGAGGCGACGTCACAGGATCTCGCGGCCGCGGTCGACCGCTGGCGCGGCACCGGCGCCCGCCGAGTTCCCGAGGACGTCACGCTCGACGCGCTCTACCAGCAGCGGATCCTGATCCTGCTCTCGGCGAGGCGCGGTCTCTCGGAGGCGGTGCTCCGGCGGCTGCCGCCCGCCTCGGCCCGCCCGGTAAAGAGCGAGCTGCTCGCCAGGCGCGAGCTCGTGCGACTCTCCCGGCCACGGCCGCTGCGAGCCTTCAGAACCGGCCGCGCCGAGCCCGCCGGCCGTCTGCGCAGCTACTACCTGGAGGCGCAGCGGCGCTTCGACGTTGCCTGGGAAGTCCTCGCCGGCGTGAACTACGTCGAGTCCGCGTTCAACAAGCTGCGCAACGCGAGCTCGGCCGGCGCGCAGGGGCCGATGCAGTTCATTCCCTCCACGTGGCGCGCGTACGGGCTCGGCGGGAACATCCGCGATCCGCACGACGCGATCGTCGGCGCGGCGAACTACCTGCACGCGAACGGTGCGCCCCGCGACTATCGCCGCGCGCTCTTCCGCTACAACCCCTCGTGGCGCTACGTGGATGCCGTGCTGCGCTACGCGAGCCGCATCCGCTCGGATCCACGCACGTACTACGTGTTCTACAGCCGGCAGGTCTTCGTGCGCACGCCCCACGGCCTCGTACGGCTGACCGGGCCGCACTGAGGGCCGGACGTTCCGCTCAGCGCGTGCCGATCCTGAGCCCCAGGAGCCGGGGCAGGGAAGCACCCGCCCGGGCCGGCAGCGGTGGACGCCGGCCCCGTTCCTCGGCCTCCTCGCAGGCAAGGGTGGCGGCCCGGACGAGCCCGCCGCCGAGCCGGCGAATCGGCTCCGGCGGCAGCTTCGGCACCCGTCGGGTGACCAGCGGCAGGCGGGTCAGCTCGTCGTCGACGCCGAGGACGAGCCGGGCCAGGATCTGGCCGCCGAGCCAGCTCGGCCCCGCGCCGTGGCCCGAGTAGCCGGCGCCGTAATGGATCCTGGTTCCCGGAACCGTGCCGAAGAACGGCAGGTGGTCGGAGGAGACGTCGATCGGACCGCCCCAGGCGTGCGTGATCCGCGCTTCTGCGAGGTCCGGCAGGAGGCGACGCAGGCCCAGCTCTGCGCGGGCGACCGTCGGCTCGTCGTGGGTGAAGCGGCGGTCGAGGCGGCCCCCGAAGCCGATCGGGCCCGAGCCGCTGCCCATCAACACGCGCCCGTCGGGGGTCGTGCGGAAGTAGTGCAGGAACATGCGCCCGTCGATCACGGCCTCTCCCCCGGTCCAGCCGATCCGCTCGAGCAGCTCGGGCACGGGCTCGGTGAGGACGACGTAGCTGCCGAAGACGGTCAACCGGCGGCGGAGCGGCTTCCAGCCCGCGGCGGCCGCGTTGACGGCGACGACGATCTCGCGCGCGCGAACGCGGCCGCCCGCTGTCTCCAGGAGCCCCGGCTGAGTCTGTTCACGCGCGTGTGTTCATGGAGCGACGCCACTTCGACGACGGCGCGGCGGAGCGCGCGGGCGAGCCGGGCGGGCTGAACGGTGGCGCAGTCGCGGACGAAGACCCCCTTCCGGAAACGCGGCGAGCGGATCCGGCCGGGGAGGTCGTCCTCGGTGACGGGAAGCGCCTCCTCGGGGACGCCGAGCTCGCGCGCGGTCTCGACCTGCCGCTCGACGACCTCGTCCTGCGCGGGCGCGGCGGAGACACGGAGCAGCCCGCCCTCGCGGAACCAGACGTCCTCCCCGCGCCGCTCGCAGAATCCCCGGATCGCCGGGACGATCGCGTCCGCAGCCCGGGCGACCGCGAGTGCCTTTTCGCCGCCGAAGCGGTCACGAAGACGCGGGAGGTGGCTCCAGTAGCCGTGGACGAAGCCGCCGTTGCGGCCGCTCGGCCCGAGCCCGCACTCCTCCGCCTCGAGCACGACGACGCGGAGCCCCGGCTCCCGTTCGAGCAGCGCGAGCGCCGTCCACAACCCGGTGTAGCCGCCCCCGACGATCGCGACGTCGGCCTCGAGCTCGCCTTCGAGCGCGGGCGCGGGCTCGTCCCGGCCCGCCTCGGCCACCCACCAGACGTCCCCTAGATTCGCTGCCAGGCCTCCGTGAGCACGTCGCCGAGGATGCCGACGAGCTCGTCGAACTCGGCCTGGCCGGCAATCAGCGGCGGCGAGATCTGGATGACGGGGTCACCGCGGTCGTCCGCGCGGCAGATCAGGCCGGCGTCGAACATCCGCGGCGAGAGGAAGCCGCGCAGCAGCCGCTCGCACTCCTCGTCGGAGAACGTCTCGCGCGTCTCCTTGTTCTTGACGAGCTCGAGCGCGTAGAAGAACCCCGTCCCGCGCAGGTCGCCCACGATCGGCAGGTCGAGCAGCTGCGCCAGCTGCGCACGCACGGCGTCCTGCTGCTCGGCGACGTGCTCGACGATCTTCTCGCGCTGCATGATCTCCAGGTTCTTCAGCGCGATCGCCGCCTGCACGGGGTGGCCGCCGAAGGTGATCCCGTGCGTATACATCCCGATCGCCCTCCAGGAACGGCTCCATCACCTTCTCCGTCGCGATCACCGCGCCGATCGACGCGTAGGCCGAGGAGAGCCCCTTCGCGCAGGTGACGATGTCGGGCCGGATGTCGTAACGGTCCGAGCCGAACCAGGAACCCGAGGCGCCCGAAGGCGGTGATCACCTCGTCCGCGCAGAGCAGGATCTCGTAGCGGTCGCAGATCTCGCGCACGCCCCGCCAGTAGCCCTCCGGCGGCGTCAAAGCGCCGCCGGCGTTCTGGACCGGCTCCATGATCACCATCGCGACCGTGTCCGGCCCCGTCGGCCTCGATCGTCTGGTCCAGCTCGTCGAGCAGGAACGCGGTGAACTCCTCCTCGGTCTCGCCCGCCGGGGCGGCGGTAGCGGTTCGTGTTGCGAACGTGCAGCACCTCCGGCACGAGCGGCTCGAAGGGGGTGCGCGGATCGCCGGGATGCCGTTGATCGAGAGCGCGCCCATCGTCGTGCCGTGGTAGGCGACGTGGCGCGAGACCGCCTTCCCGCCGCGGCTCGACCGCGGGCTGCGCGCGCGTCATGATCGCGCCCGGATCTGCCGACGCCACCGCTCGATCCGCTGCTCGCCCCGCGCCGAGGTAGAACTGCCGCGCCAGCTTCCACGCCGACTCGACCGCCTCCGACCCGCCCGAGACGAAGAAGACGCGGTTGAGGTCACCGGGCGCCAGGGACGCCACCTCGGCCGCCAGCTCGATCGCGCGCGGATGCGCATACGACCAGTTCGTGTAGAACGGCAGCTCGCGCATCTGCGCCGCCGCCGCCTCGCCGATCTCCTCGCCGTACGCAGTAGCCGATCTGCACCGCGAACAGGCCCGCGAGCGCGTCCAGGTAGCGCTTGCCGTTCGAGTCCTCCAGGTAGCAGCCCTCGCCGCGGACGATGACGGGCACGCGCGGCGTAGCCGCCCATGCGGGTGAAGTGCAGCCAGAGGTGGTCGCGAGCCGCGGCCTCGAGCTGCTGCCGGCGAGAGTGCCGACTGGGACACGCGGTCATGCGGCTCGACTTTCGCGCGCCGACGCTCTGGACGAGCACGTTCGCGAGCATCACGGCGACCGCGACCAGCGAAGATCGCGGTGCCGATCACGTTCACCTGCGGCGGGGCGCCGACGCGGGCGGCGCCCCAGACGAAGAGCGGGAACGTGACCCTCGGTCCCGCGTTGAAGTAGGTGATCACGAAGTCGTCGATCGAGAGCGCGAAGCCGAGCAGCGCCGCGGCCAGGATCGCCGGCGCGATCAGCGGCAGCGTCACCTTGCGGAACGTCGTCCACTCGTTCGCGCCGAGGTCCATCGCCGCCTCCTCGAGGTGGCGGTCGAAGCCGATCAGCCGCGCCTTGACGGTCACGACCACGAAGCTGATGCAGAACATGACGTGCGCGATCAGGATCGTCCGGAAGCCGAACGGCACGCGCGTTCAGGTTCAGGAAGAGCGTCAGCAGCGAGGCGCCGAGGACGATCTCGGGCGTCGACATCGGCAGGAAGACGAGCAGGTTCGTCGCCGACGCGGCCGCGGAAGCCGTAGCGGACGAGCGCGAGCGCGATCAGCGTCCCGAGCGACGGTGGCGACGAGGCTGGCGATCAGCGCGATCTGGAGCGAGAGCACGATCGCGTCCGCGGAGCCCCGGGATGCCGTCCCAGTGCCCCAGTTGTCGAGCGTGAAGCCCTGCCACGTGTAGTTGAAGCGGCCGGTCGGGTTGTTGAAGGAGAACAGCGACACGACCGCGATCGGCAGCAGCAGGTAGGCGAAGAAGAGGAGCGAGTAGACGGTCAGGACGTGGCGCTGCACGAACGCCCACACCGGCAGGACGCCGTGCGGCGCCGACGCGTCGCGAGCGGGACGGCGACGGAGGTCATCCGGTGAGCTTCTCCGTCCCGACGGCGCGCGCGTAGACGAGCACCATGAGCAGGATCGGCGCCATCAGCACGAACGACATCGCCGCCGCCGCCGGGTAGTCGGTCAGCTCCAGGAACTTCGACTGGATCACGTTCCCGATCATGTGGTTGCGTCGGCGTGCCGAGCAGCTGCGCGTTGATGAAGTCACCGGCGGCCGGGATGAACGTGAGCAGCGTGCCGGCGACGACCCCGGGCATCGACAGCGGCAGCGTCACCCGCAGGAACGCCTTCGGGCGGCTCGCGTACAGGTCCTTCGCCGCCTCGATCAGCCGCGGGTCGATCTGCTCGAGCGAGACGTAGAGCGGCAGCGCCATGAAGGGGAGGAAGTTGTAGGTGATGCCCGCGACGACGGCGGTCCGCGGTTGCCGAGCAGGCGCCCGTTCGCGCCGAGCGCGCCGTGCAGATGGCGACGGCAGGATGCGGACCACGAGGCCGTCGTCGGCGAGGATCGTCTCCCAGGCGAGCGTCCGGATCAGGTAGGTGACGAAGAACGGCGCGACGATGAAGAGCAGCAGCAGGTTCTTCCAGCGCCCGCCGCGGAACGCGATCCAGTACGCGAGCGGGTAGCTGACGACGAGCGCGAGCACGGTCGCGATCCCCGCGTACCAGAACGAGCGCACGAACTGCCCGTGGTAGTTGCCGGATCGCGTCCCGTAGTTGCGCCACGCCCAGGTGAACGAGTAGCCGAAGTCGATCGACCCCGACTCGAGCGACTGGTAGCGCGAGGAAGCCGAGCGGGACCAGGAAGAAGAGCGTCGAGCCAGAGCAGGCCCGGCGCGAGCAGCAGGTACGGGGTCAGCCCGCGATGGCGGTGGAAGAACGCCCAGGCGCCGTCACGCGCGAGATCGAGCGTTCTGCCAGGTGTCTGGTACTTCTGGTTGTTGAGCGCCTTCGGGTCGAACGTGTGGACGTTGTTGAGCATCGCCTCCGTCGGGAAGATCAGGGTGTTCTTCGCGATCGCACGGGTCCTCCTTGAGCAGAACCGCCTTCGCCCCGAGCACCGGGCAGATGTAGTTGACGTAGTCCTCGATCTCGCGCCGCGATCTTCGGGTCGTAGACGAAGTTCATGTACGTGCTGACGCCGTGTAGACGTTGCCGCCCTTCGGGATCAGCATGTTGTCGGTCCAGATTCGCCGCCCGAGTCGCGGGAGGTTCCACTTCAGGTGCGGGTTGTCGGCCTGGAGCTGGACGATGTCGCCCGACCAGGCCATCGTCGCCACGAGGTCGCCCTTCGCGAGCGGGCCGCTGTAGTCGTTGCCGTAGAACTGGCGGATCTGGCCCGGAGTTGACGGCCTTCTGGATCGTCGCGATCGCCTTGTTGAAGGTCTCGTCGGTGACTGTGGCCCGGGTCGTCGCCGTTCGCGGCCATGACAGGTCGAGCGTGTCGGCGAACTCGGTCAGGAGCGCGACCTTGCCCTTGAGCTTCTTGTCGCCGAGCAGCTGGTCCATCGAGGTGACCGGGTCGGTCAGCTTCTCGTTCCAGCCGATGCCGGTCATGCCGGACTGCCAGGGCAGGCTGTAGTCGCGGTTGGGATCCCAGTTCGGGTGGCGCTGCTGCGGGATCAGGTTCTTGATGTTCGGGATCGCGCTCTTGTCGAGCTTCTCGACCCAGCCCTTGCTGATCAGGAGGCTCGGATAGCGCGAGTTGTCGGTCATCACGATCAGGTCGCGGCCGGTCGACTGGCCGCTCTGCAGCGCCGGCTGGATCTTCGAGAAGAAGCTCGGGTTGTCGTTGATGTCCTCGTTGTAGGCGACGTGGACGCCGGTCTTCTTCTGGAACTGCTCCAGCGACGGATGGCGGCCGCCCCGCTTGTTGTCGATGTAGAGGGTCCAGTTCGAGAAGTGGAGAGTCTTCGCCAGCTTGTGCTGGACGGTGGTGGTGCCGGCGCCCCCTTTCGTCGCCGTGCCGCCGCAGGCGGCGAGCAGGCCGGGAAACGCGATCGCCGCTCCTCCGAGCGTTGCGCGCTCGATTACCTGTCGCCGTGTGAGTCGGTCGTTCATTCAGCTCCCTCCATCGAGTCGACGACGAACGTGGAGTCCGGGCTCCACGAGATCTGGCTCGGCGTGACCTGCGTCGCGCCGGGCTCGCTGTTCTGCACGTACACGCTGACGTTTCCGGCCTCGTCTCGAGCACGTACTGCGTCGCGACGCCGACGTACGCGGTCTCGAGCAGCCGGCCGGTGAGACGGTTCTCCTCGCCGTGGCCGAGACGGATCTTTTCCGGGCGGACACCGACCGCAACCCGGCCCGTGCGGCCCCGCAGCGCCTCCGGGGGCACACGGACGGTCGTCCCGTCATCGAGCGTGACCGTGTCCGGGGATGCGATCAAGCCGGGCAGCAGGTTCGAGATGCCGAGGAACCCGGCCACGAACGCCGGTCGAGGGATGCTCGTAGAGGTCGCGACGGGGTTCCGAGCTGCTCGATCCGCCCGCCGTTCATGACCGCGATCCGGTCCGACATCGTCATCGCCTCCTCCTGGTCGTGCGTGACGTAGACGAAGGTGATGCCGACGTCGTGCTGGATCGCCTTGAGCTCGAGCTGCATCTGCTTGCGGAGCTTGAGGTCGAGCGCGCCGAGCGGCTCGTCGAGCAGCAGCACCCGCGGGCGGTTGACGAGCGCGCGGGCGAGCGCGACGCGCTGCTGCTGGCCGCCGGAGAGCTGGGCGGGCTTGCGCTTCTCGAGGCCCTCGAGGCCGACGAGCCCGAGGATCTCGAGCACGCGGCCCCTGACGTCGCGCCCTCGGACACCGCGCCGGCGGAGGCCGAACGCGACGTTCTCGAACGTCGACAGGTGCGGAAAGAGCGCGTAGCGACTGGAAGACGGTGTTGACGTCGCGCCTGTACGGCGGCACGCCGGTGACCGTCTCGCCGCCGAGGTAGATCGTGCCCTCGGTCGGCTCCTCGAACCCGCCGATCATCCGCAGCGTCGTCGTCTTGCCGCAGCCGGACGGGCCGAGCAGCGCGAAGAAGCTCCCGTGCGGGATCTCGAGCGAGACGTCGTCGACCGCGACCACGTCTTCGAAGCGCTTCGTGACGTTCTCGAGCCGGACGTCGACGGAGACCGGGCTTGCAGGCGCCGCCGTGGGGGGCTCGACCCGGCTCTCGACGGTCACGAGGCCGTTCCCGCGCGGATGCCGTCCTCGACGTGCGTGCCCCAGTCGTAGAGCTGCTTCCAGAGCTCGAGGTAGAGGAAGCTCTCGGTCGAGACCACGCCCGCGACTGCCCGGATGCGGTTCGTCAGGTCGAGCAGGTGGCGCCGGTCGGCGCAGACGAGCTCGACGAGGATGTCGAACTGTCCCGCCGTGATGACGACATAGCCCGCTTCGTCCCAGCCTGCGATCTCGTCGGCGACCGGCTCCGGCGCACCCGCGGTGCGAATGCCGACCATCGCCTGGGCGTCGAAGCCGAGCCCGAGGGGATTCGTGACGCCGGTGACCTGGAGGATGTTGTCCAGCAAAGCCGCTGGTAGCGGGCCCGAATGGTCGCCTCGGAGACGCCTACCTCGGCGGCGATCCGGCGGAACGGCTCGCGCCCGTTCTTCTGGAGGGCCTCGATGATGCTCTTGTCGACCGCGTCGACGTGCCGCGGGCGGGTGACCGCCCCGCGCCTGGCCCGATCCTCGTAGCCGCGCAACGCGCAGCGATTAGACCACGCGGCCTCGCATTGGGTCAACCACCCTCAGTCGAGGTTGGCCATCACGTGCTTGATCTGCGTGTAGTCCTCGAGCGAGTACGCGGACAGATCCTTGCCGTAGCCCGACTGCTTGTAGCCGCCATGGGGCATCTCCGAGACGAGCGGGATGTGGTCGTTGATCCAGACCGTCCCGAACTGGAGCCTGCGCGCAGCGTTCAGCGCGCGGCCGATGTCACGCGTCCAGACCGAGGCGGCGAGCCCGTAGTCGACGTCGTTCGCCCAGGCGAGCGCCTCGTCGTCGTCGGCGAAGCGCTGCACGGTGACCACCGGGCCGAAGACCTCGCGCTGGACGATCTCGTCCTCCTGCCCTACCTCGGTGACCACTGCGGGCTTGACGAAGAAGCCGCGGTCGCCGTTCGTGCCGCCGCCCGTGAGCACCTTGGCGCCCTTGGCGCGGTCGAGGAAGCCGAGCACGCGCTCCTGCTGCGACCGGGAGATCACGGGCCCCATCTCGACCTCGTCGCCCTCGGCCGGGTCGCCCACGTGCAGCGACTCGACCGCCGGCACGAGCTCGTCGAGCAGCTTGTCGTAGATCTTCGGGCCGGCGACCACGCGCGAGGCGGCGGTGCAGTCCTGGCCCGAGTTCCAGTAGCCGGCGATCTTGATCCCCTCGGCGACGGCCGCGGGGTCGGCGTCGTCGAAGACGATCACCGGCGCCTTTCCGCCGAGCTCGAGGTGGACGCGCTTGAGCGTGTCCGCAGCCGTCCGGGCGATCTCCTTGCCGGTGGAGACGTCGCCGGTCAGCGAGACCATGCGGACGTCGCGGTGGCGCACGAGGCCGGCGCCGACCGGCTCGCCGTCGCCGGTGATCACGTTCAGAACGCCGGGCGGGAGGATCTCGGCGGCCAGCTCGGCGAAGCGCAGCGTCGTCAGCGGCGTCTGCTCGGAGGGCTTGACGATCTGGACGTTCCCCGCCGCGAGCGCGGGCCCCATCTTCCAGACGGCCATCATCAGCGGGTAGTTCCATGGCGCGATCCCGGCCGACGATCCCGACCGGCTCGCGCCGGACCATCGACGTGTAGCCGCGCATGTACTCGCCGGCGGACTTGCCCTCGAGCAGCCGCGCGGCGCCCGCGAAGAAGCGGAGGTTGTCGACGGAGACGGGCATCTCGTCGCGCGCGTAGGAGAGCGGCTTGCCTACGTTCACCGACTCGAGCTCGGCGAGCTCCTCCGCGTTGTCCTCGATCGCGGCGGCCAGCTTCAGGAGCGCCTCTGCGCGTTCTGCCGGAGTCGTCTCGAGCCATTCCGGCAGGGCCTTCTTCGCCGCCTCGACGGCTCGGTCGACGTCGGCCTCGGTGCCGCTCGGCACCTCGGCGATCGTCTCGCCCGTCGCCGGGTTCAGGACCTCCATCGTCCCGCCCTCGACGGCGTCGACCCACTCGCCGCCCACGAAGTTCTTGCGCTGGAACACCGTCACGCTCATGCCAGACCTCCCGCTCGAGTCGGGTTGGAGCCTAGCGCTCGGAGCAGGACCCGGCTTGCCTCACCTGCCGTCGTCTTTCGGTCGGCGCGCCGGCGCGCCGGGCAGGACCTGTGTTACGGCGTGTGCAGCAGGCTCTCGACCTCCTGCACGCCCTGCACCTTGCGCGCCTTCGCGACGAGGTCGTCGATCAGCTCGGACGACTCGACCTCGCCGCGCAGGACGATCTTCCCGTTCTCGGCGTTGACGTTGATCTGCCCCTTCGGGACGTCCGCCTCGCGGAAGATCTCGCTCTCGACCTTGCGTGCGAGGGTTACGTCGTCCGGCTGCGGCTTCTGCTCCTCGCGCAGGTGCGTCGCCTTTTGCTTCACGGCGTGGGCCTCTGACAGCGTCGCGCGGACGAGCCGCCTGCCCTGGCGACGGGTCAGCGCGGCGAGCCGGTCTGCGGTCACCTTCCGGCGCCGCCTGCCGTTCTCGGGGTCGAGGAAGTACGCGAGCGCCGCGCCGAGCGCGATCAGCCGGAAGCGCCTGGGGCGCGCCACTTCAGTCACCCCAGTCGAAGTCGCGAGACCGGCTCCAGAGCCCTTCTTCCGAAGTCGCAGTCTCCTCGCCTGGCCATGTCTTGCTCTCCTGGATCTGGCTGGAGACGGCCGGCTCTTCCCCGTCCATCGTCTCCTCGATCCTCGCCTGCTCCTCGGTCTTGAAGAGCGGGTGGTTCTCGAATGGATCCTGGGTCTTGTACTGGTCGAGCGGCTTCTCGGGCTCGAGGTCGGAGTTTCGTTCCTTGAGCGCGAGATGGTCCTGGATCACTTGTGCGAATAGCGACGATGATTGCACCGTGAGACGTCCTCCCTTTTCTCGTACCGGCGGCGGAGTCTAACGGCTCTCTACGCGCGGCGGGCGCGGGGCCTGGCCGCCGCAACGCGGTTCTTGCCTGCTCGTTTGGCCTCGTAGAGCGCATCGTCGGCGGCCGCGACGACGTCCTGGGCGCCCGCCCCCTCGGGAAACGCGGCCACACCGAGGCTGACCGAGACCCTGATCTCGGTGCCGTCGGGGGCCAGGATCGTGCGCTGCTCGAGAGCGGTCCGCGCCCGCTCGGCCAGCCGTGCGGCGCCTTCGAGATCGGTGCCGGGAAGGACGATCGCGAACTCTTCGCCGCCCCAGCGTGCCGGGATGTCGATCTCCCGCACGCACTCCCGTAGCGCCTTGGCAAACTCGACGAGGACGCTGTCGCCGACCGGGTGTCCGAAGCGGTCGTTGATCGACTTGAAGCTGTCGAGGTCGGCGAGCACGAACGCGACGGAGCCCCCGAAGCGTTGAGCTCGCAGGAGCTCGTTCGCGAGCGCCTCCTCGCACTGGCGGCGGTTCGCGAGCCCGGTGAGCATGTCCACGAGCGCCTGCCTCGTGACGATCCCGTGCAGGCGGGCGTTCTCGAGCGCGACCGTCGCCTGCGCCACGAGGGTCTCGGCCAGCCGCCGTTCCTCGGCCGAGAAGCCTGGCCCCGCGAGCGTGAGTGTGCCGAAGCTCTGGCGGCCCGCGGTCAGGGCCAGCTCCAGTTGCTCGCCGCCGTCCGGGAGCGATCCGGTCTGGACGATCTTGCCGGCGACGCCGACGACGAGCCCGCCGGATGCTTCCGTCGCCTCGACGAGCGTCTCGACGATCAGACGCAGGAGCTGGTCGAGGTCGTGCGTGGCGGCGAGCGCCTCACCGAAGCGAACCGTCGTCTCGCGCAAGCGGGCGCGCTCGACGCCGAGCTCCGCGAGCCGCTCCTCGAGCTGGTCGGCCATCTCGTTGAAGGCGCGCCCCAGCCGCGCGAACTCGTCTTGCCCCTCGACCGGGACGCGGCGGTCGAGCCGGCCCCGCGAGATCGCGTTCGCGGCGTCGGCAAGCCGGGCGAGGGCGCCGACGGTCGAGCGCCCGACTGCATAGGCGACGAGGACGATCAGGATCAGCGTGGCGAGCACGCCGAGCAGGAGCCGCCGGTCCACGTCTGCGACCGCCCCGTCGATCTCGCCTTGCGGTGAGAGCACCGCGAGCGCGCTCGGCCCCTTTCCCGTCTGCGGGCTCGTTGCCAGCGCGCGGTAGCGGCTGCCTCCGACGGTGAGCGTCCGTGCATGTCGCGGCGGCGCCAGGCGCTGTCCTCGCAGCCCTTGCGGGCCTGCGGTCACGACTCCGTCCTCGACCAGGACGAGCGTGTCGTCCGGCGAAAGACCGGCGCGGTTGCTCAGGCTCGCCACCGAGCCCGTCGTCGGGGCCACGCCGGCGACGAGCGTCCCGAGCACGCCGTTCGGCCCCGCCACGGCGACCTCGGTGGCCCGGCCGATCGTCCGCTTCGGGCCCGTCGTGAGGACGCGAGAGTGAAGCCAGGGCCCGCGCGAGTCGGCGAGCAGGCTGCGGAGGGCCCGCCGGTCGCGGCGCTCGAGCGCATACTGGAACCGCGGGCTGCCGGCCAGAGCGATCGCGCGCCGGCCCGAGCGCTCGAGCTCGTCCTTGTACGAGCCGAGCACAGCCCTCAGGCCCGTCTCGAGACGTACGTCCACACGTCGCGTCTCGCTCCGGTGCGCACCCGAGTGCAGCGCCCAGGCCGCCGCGCCCAGAGGCAGCAGCGACACGAGCAGGAAATAGGCGACCAGTTTGAGCTTGAAGCTCACTCAGACCCCACTGGTCAAGTTCTTGCCTGACTCGCCGATATCACGTTACAGTGGATCGGCAGACGAAGGAAAGATTCTGAGCCGTATTTTTGCAACCGCCGCAGTGACGGCCGCTCTTGCAGCTGCCGTTCTCGCCGCAGCCAAGCTGCCGGCGCTCGTCATCGACGACGGCACCAGCACGGCCCCCGGCCTCGCGTTCGGCGTCGGCAACACGCGGACGGTCGTCCGGGCCGCCGCAGTTCCAGTGGCCAAACGGCACGCGCCTTCCGCCCGGCCCGTGGCGCAATTCGTGCCCCTCTCGTCGAGGAGCAATGCGCTGGTCAGCGCCCCGGCACGCGTCGCTGCGGGGACACCCGTTTCCGCGAGGCCTCCGGGGCCAAAGAATCCGCCACCCCCACCGGCGCCGACTCCACCGCCCCCTCCGGCTCCGGCCCCTCCGCCACCTCCCGCCCCCGCTCCGCCGCCTCCTCCGGCCCCCACTCCTCCGCCTCCCCCGGCGCCCACTCCTCCGCCTCCTCCGGCCCCGACCCCTCCGCCGCCTCCGCCCGCCGGCAAGCCATCGAAGCACGCTCCCAAGGCCAAGCCGTCGAAGTCCGCCACGGCCCCGAAGCCGGCCCCGCCACGTCCGGCGAAGCCGCCGAAGCCTGGACCTCCGCCGCATCCCGGGAAGCCGCCGAAGCCCGCACCACCGCCGCCTCCTGGGAAGCCGCCGAAGCCCGCACCACCGCCGCCTCCTGGGAAGCCGCCGAAGCCTGTACCCCCGCCGCCGCCCGACCACAACGGGCACGGCGACCAGCACGGCCACGGGCCGAAGCACTAGCATCCCGGCGTGGCGCGCTTTCGCCGACTACGAGGGGCCGGGACACTCGGTCTCGCATTGACGATCTGGGACGTCTGGCAGCGGATCCCGAAGAGCCAGCGCAGACGGATCGTCAAGCACGCGCGCAAACACGGCCCGAAGCTCGCGGCCCGCGTGATCCAGGCCCAGGCCAAACGCCGGCGCCCTCCGAGCTAGGGCTAGACCAGATCCTGCAGGATCGCGGCGAGCTGCTCGACGCGCCCGCGCCGGTCGAGCCGCGCGCGCAGCTCCGGCGAGAGCGGCGACCTGCCGAGGCCGTCCTCGCGCCAGCGCTCTTCGAGCTGAGCAAGCGCCGCCGCCATGCCCTCGGTGTCGCCGGGCGCCACGACGAGCCCCGCGCCTGCCTCGCGTATCAGCGCGGCCGCGTCCCCTTCTGGCGGCACCACGGCAAGGATCGGCCGTTGCGCGGCCAGATACTCGAAGATCTTCGCGGTCAGGACTCCGCGCCCGCGGCCGCCGGCATCCGGGATCAGAAGCAGGAGCGCATCCGAGCCGCGCTCGAGCGCGAGCGCCTCACGCCGCGTGACGAACGGGTGCACCTCGACGCGCTCGGCGAGGCCGTTGGCGACGGCCCACTCGTGGTCGTGCGGGGGTAACCCGCCGACGAAGCGCGCCACGAGGTCGCCGTCGGCGCGAGCCAGCGCCTCGAGGAACGGCCGCGCGTTCCGGCGCCCGAAGAAGCTACCCGCGTGCGTGATCCGGAAGCGGTCCGAGCGCGTGTACTCGAGCCCCTCGAACTCGTCGAAGTCGCACCCGTTCTCGACGACGCGCACCTCGAGGCCGGGCACGATCGCACGCATCTCGTCCGCGATCCCCTGTGAGGCGGCGACGACCGCGTCCGCGCGCCGGGCGACAAGGCGCGCGAGCGGCCGCTCGCCTCTGATCTCGCGCCGCCGTTGCGCGAATGCGACCAGCGGGTCGCGGAGGTCGGCGACCCAGCGTGCAGAGGTCGCGCGCCGCACCGAAGCGCCGACGAGGTGAACCGAGCCCGGCGGCGAGCTCGTCAGGACGACGTCGATCCCCTCTCGGCGCACGATCCGGAGCGCGGCGGGGATCGCGGTGACGTTCCAGAGCACGCTTGCGTCGGGGACGAGCAACGCCCGGAGGCCGAGGGCCGCCCGCCGCCTCAGGCGATCGAGACCGTGACGGCCGTGGAGCTCGTCGCGCGGAATACGGGCGCGCGGCCCGAGATTGCGCGCGCGGTGCACGACCACGCCGGGCGGCGGGCGCAGCGACTCGTCCCGATGAACCCATTTCGGATCGTCGGGCGCGAGCACGTGGACCTCGAAGCCGAGCTCCGCGAGATGAGCTGCCGTCTTGAGCGGACGCAGGATGCCCGGGCCGCCGGCCGGCGGGAAGTAGAGCGACACGATCAGGACCTTCACGTGCGCCATTCTCCCGCAGGCGCCTGCTCCGAACGCGGTTATCCTCGTAGCGGTGCGCGCCGTCACCGTACTCGTCACCGCGTCGGGGGCTCCCGGGACGGCGGCGCTGCTTCACGCGTTGCGCGAGAACGGCGAGCGGCCGCTGCGCCTCGTCGGCTGCGACATGAGCGCGCGCTCGGTCGGCCGCTTCGTCTGCGACGCGTTCGAAGTCGTGCCGGCAGGAGCCGACGCGGGGTTCGCGGACGCCGTGCTCGAGCTCGCCCGCCGCGAGCGGGTCGACGCCGTGCTGCCCCAGTCCTCGCACGACCTCGCCGGCCTCGCCGCCGCACGCGAGCGCTTCTCGGCCGAGGGAATCGCGCTGCTGGTGAGCGGGCCGGAGACGGTTCGGCTCGCGAACGACAAGGCGGAGTGCTACCGCTGCCTGCAGGAGGCCGGGGTCGCGACTCCCGAGTGGCGTCGCGTCCGCGGTGGCACCGCGTTCGAAGCGGCGGCGCGCGAGCTCGGCTATCCCGAGCGCCCCGTCTGCTTCAAGCCCGTGATGAGCTCCGGCTCTCGCGGCTTCCACAGCCTCGACGCGACCGTCGACCGGCGCCGCCAGCTCCTGCGGGAACGCCCGGGAGCCTGGCGATGCGGCTCGATGAGACGCTCGACGTGCTCGGCGAAGGAGACGAGGAGCTGCTCGTCATGGAGCTAGCGCGCGGCGGCGAGCGCACGATCGACGGGATCGCCGACGGCGAGCGGCTCGTCCTGGGTCATCCGAAGACGCGCGAGGCGCCGCGCGCCGGCCTCGCGATGTTCTTTCAGACGCTGGTCGACCAGGAGCTGATGGAACGTGCATCCCGGATCGTCGCGGCGCTGCAGATCGAGCACTTCTTCAACATCCAGCTCGTCGGCGAGCTCGTGATCGAGGTCAATCCGCGCATCTCGACGATGGTCTACCAGGAGGACCTGAACCTGCCGTATCTCGGCGTCAAGCGCGCGCTCGGCGAGATCTCCGACGAGGAGCTCGCGGCTCTGCGGCTCGCATCCGGCCGACCCGCCGGGCGCTGCGTTACTTCGACCAGCTCGAGTGGGACGACCCCGCGGTCACTCGACGACGCGGTAGACCTCGAAAACCTCGGCGTAGTCGCGGTCGACGTTGATGCCGTGCGTCCGCGCCCGTGTCCAGATGTGCTCGGGGTCGCGTAGTTGCGGTGCTGCTGCGAGGCGTAGCAGGCGAGCGCCGCCACCTTGCGCTCGACGTGGGGCTGCTCGAGCGTGACGTAGGCCTGGTACGAGAAGTTGAGGTTGTTCCACGGGATCTCGTAGCCGAGCACGGTCGTCCGCTTGAACGCGCGCAGGCCCTCGGCCGCGACGACCTGGTGGTCCTGGTGGATGTCGTGCACGCTGGGGGAAGACGGCGTCCGGGCGCCATCCTCCCAGAGCTCGATCAGGAGCTCGAGGATGTCCTGGCGACGCTCGGGGAACGTGCGCACCTCGAAGTCGTGGACGGTGAGGTTCTCCTCCGGGATGCCGATCTCGGCCGTCGCCTCGCGAACCTCGCGCGCGAGCGTGTCGGGCGGGAAGCCCTCCGGCAGTGACTTCGTCGCGACCGAGAAGGCGACGTAGCGGACGTCGACGCCGGCGTCGACGAGGCGCGCGATCGTGCCGCCGCAGCCGAACTCGCCGTCGTCGGTGTGCGGCGCGAGCACGAGCACGCGCTTCCAGGTCTCGATCACGGCATCACCCTGGCACCCGCGGGATTCTGACTGCCCGGTCAGCTGAGCGCTTCGCGGACGATGCGTTCCTGCTCGCGCAAGTGGGCGGTCGGGTAGCCCTCGCTCGGGCTCGCCCGCCAGGGGCGGCCGACGTAGCGAAGCGGCACGCCCGGCGGCAGCGTCTCCTCGAGCCGGTGCCGGATCGCGCGCCAGGCGCCCATGTTCTGCGGCTCCTCCTGGGCCCAGACGAGCTCCTCCAGGTTCGGGTAGGAGCGCACCAGCGCCGCGGCCGCCTCGCACCGGGAACGGATAGAGCTGCTCGACCCGGCCGATCGCGAGCCACGGCGCCTGGCGGCGCAGACTCGTGGCCGGCGAGGTCGTAGTAGAGCTTCCCGAGCAGAAGACGAGCCGGCGCACGTTCTCGCGGCGAGACGCCGGGATCGGGGAGCACCGGCCGGAACGCCCCGTCGGCCAGGTCGGCGAGCGTCGACGCCGCCTCCTTCAGGCGCAGCAGCCCCTTCGGCGTCATCACGATCGAGCGGCCGCGCGCTCGGGTCGAGCGCCTGCCGCCGCAGCAGGTGGAAGTACTGCGCCGCGGTCGTGCAGTTGGCGACGCGGATGTTCTCCTGGGCGGCCAGCTGCAGGAACCGCTCCAGCCGCGCGCTCGAGTGCTCCGGGCCCGTTGCCCTCGTAGCCGTGCGGGAGGAGGAGGGTCAGCGCGAAGTCTGGCCCCACTTCGACGAGGCCCGAGACGATGAACTGGTCGACGCGCGACCTGCGCGCCGTTGACGAAGTCGCCGAACTGGGCCTCCCAGCAGACGAGCGACTCCGGCGCGGCGACCGAGTAGCCGTACTCGAAGCCGACGGCAGGCGAACTCCGAGAGCGGCGAGTTGTGCACCTCGAACGAGGCCGCCGCGTCGTCCAGGTTCTGGAGCGGCGTGTAGGCCTCGCCGGTGCCGGCGTCGTGGAGGACGAGGTGGCGGTGCGAGAAGGTGCCGCGCTCGGTGTCCTGGCCGGTCAGGCGGACCGGGATGCCGTCCACGAGCAGGCTGGCGAACGCGAGCTCCTCGGCCTGGCCCCAGTCGATCCCGCCCTCGTCGAGCGTCGTTCGCCGCCGCTCGAGCTGCCTGGCGAGCTTCGGGTTGACGGTGAAGCCGTCCGGGACGGCGAGCAGCTCGTCGTTGAGCGCGCGCAGCCGGCTCCGCCGGCGACGGCGGTGATGACGTCGCGCCGGTCGCCGTCGCGGATCCGGCCTTCGTAGGCGACCGCCGGCACGGCCTCGCCGAAGGTCGCCTTGAGCCGCTCGTGCGCGTCCTTGAGCGCCTGCTGCGACCTTCGCCGCGAGTCGCCTGCGGCCTCGTCCTCGCTGATGACGCCCTCCGCCGACGAGCCGCTGCGGCGTACTGCTCGCGCACGCTCGGCTGCGCGGTCGATTCGCGCGGCCATCAGCGGCTGCGTGTACGCGGCCTCGTCCTGCTCGTTGTGACCGTGGCGCCGGTAGCCGACCAGGTCGATCACGACGTCGGTGCAGAAGCGGCGGCGGAACGCCATCGCCAGGCGGCATCGTGGCGAGGCCGCCTCCGGGTCGTCGGCGTTGACGTGGAGGATCGGGACGTCGAAGCCCTTCGCCAGGTCGCTCGAGTAGCGCGTCGAGCGCCCGTCGGCGGGATCGGTGGTGAAGCCGACCTGGTTGTTCGCGATCAGGTGGAGGGTGCCGCCGGTCGAGTAGCCGACGAGGCTCTGCGAGGTTGAGCGTCTCGGCGACGACGCCCTGACGCGGGGAACGACGCGTCGCCGTGGATCAGGATCGGCATGCGCGACCGAGGCGTCGTGGTAGCCCGTCGTGCGTGGAGCGGTCGGTCTGCTCGGCGCGCGTCCGGCCCTCGACGACCGGGTCGACGGCCTCGAGGTGGCTCGGGTTCGAGGCGAGCGTGACGTTGATCTCGCCGGACGGCGTCGTGCGCGTCGCCCTCGCGCGCCGAGGTGGTACTTGACGTCGCCCGTGCCGCCCTCGGGGTCGGACGGCGACCGCCTCGAGCGTCCGCTCGCCCTCGAACTCGCGCAGGATCGACTCGTAGGGACGGCCGAGCACGTGCGCGAGGACGTTGAGGCGGCCGCGGTGCGCCATCCCGAGCACGACCTCGTGCGCGCCTTCCTCGGCGGCGAGCTCGATCACCTCGTCGAGCATGGGCACCATCACGTCGAGGCCCTCGATCGAGAACTGCTTCTGGCCGAGGAAGGCGCGGCGCAGGTAGTGCTCGAAGCCCTCGACCTCGGTGAGGCGAGAGCAGGAGCGCGCGCTGCTCGTCGGCGCTCAACGGCTCGCGGTAGCGGCCGCGACTCGATCGCCAGCGCGCAGCCAGATGCGCTGCTCGTGATCGGAGATGTGCTCGATCTCGTAGGCGCTCGTGCCGCAGTAGATCTCACGCAGGCGCGGGAGCACGTCGGCCGCGCGTCTCGCCCGGGACGTTGACGCCGAGGAGCCTTGCCGGGATCCGCGCCTGAAGCTCGGGCGTCAGCTTCGGCTGCGAGGCGCTCGGGCTCGAGCGCGGGGTCGCCGATCGGCTCCGAGCCCAGCGGGTCGAGCCGCGCCGCGAGATGGCCGTGGGTGCGGATCGCCTCGACGAGCGCGACGGCGGCCGCGACGGCGCCGAGCAGCTCCTCGTCGGCCTTCGGCTCGGCCGCGGGCGGCTCGGGTCGAGGCGCCGGCTCGGCGGGCAGGCCACGGGCAGCGGAAGGCGCGGCGACCGGCACCGTCGCCGCAGCTCACCGTCGCCGTTGCCGTCGGGACGCGCAGCTCGAGCAGGCGGGCGAGGCCCGGGTGGGTCGCCACGAGCGTCGCTCGAGCCGCTCTCGAAGAGCGACCGCCACTCGGCCGGGACGGCCGTCGGGGTTCTCGAGGTACTGCTCCAGCAACGCGCTTGCGAAGCCGGCATTCAGGCCATCCACATCTTGCATGCTCACACCTTTGTTCTAGCAGCCACGTTCCCTGCCGGTGACGGCCTAGAAGATCGGGTTGTTCGTGAGCACCGCGAGCCGCGAGCCCGACGATGAAGCAGAGGCCGCCGACGAACACCGCGGCGGCCGCGAGGCCGATTGTGCCGGCCGCCCATCGCAGTTGCGATGAGGGCGAGCACGATCGCGAACGGGATCACGCGCGCGGGCCGGTAGACGAGGCCGATCAAGCTCGCGAAGAGCGCGAGCGCGGCGAGCAGGCCGGCGATCGACTCGGCAGCCGTGTTCTCGCGTACGGGCGACGCACTCAAGCCGGCAGACCCTGCGCCCGGAGCGCGCGTAGCGGCGGGTCGGCGAGCCGTGCGGGCCGCGCCGGGGCCGCCTACCGGCCGGCGAGCGCCAGGGGTCACGCGGTTCCGGCAGCTCAGCCGGGAGCAGCGCGTGCTCGGGCGGATCCGGCTCGGCCTTGATCGCCCAGTAGACGACGAGCCCGAGATAGACGATCGGGATCTTCAGGATCAGCATCATGAAGATGAACTCCCAGACCACCGGCGGCAGTGTACGAGAAGGCCGGGTCTTCCGGGAAGGGCTATTCCTCGTCCCCCAAGGGGCTCGGGCAGCGGGCAAGCGGCACCGATCGGGGGGCGCACACCCGCAGGCTCATGTCGAAGACGGCGACGTAGCGCTTCTTCCCAACGTGGTAGTAGAGCTTCAGCTCGCGATAGGACTGCCTGCCCTCTTGTGATGGACCAACGCCGACGAGTATGTCGACTGCGTCGGCAAAGGTGCGAAAGGGAAGCACTCGATAACCGGCGAGGCGATGAAGCGCGCCTTTGAGCCGTGGCGGGGGGAAGGCGCGAATCAAGCCGACACCCTCGGCGGGCCTGTCCCCTCTTCGAGTGACCAGCGGCCCGCGGATCACGAGGCCGGGCGTACGATCGACGAACTCGACGCGGTCCAGTATCGCGGGCTTCCTGGTGTGGTTCTCGAGCGTCGCCGCGCCGTACGTACCTAGCTTTCCGACGTCCATGGGCATCGATGCGCCGGTGTGGCAGTCGGGACAGGCAAGCGGACCGCCAGAAGTGATGCCCGTTCCCGAAACGAGAAGTACGACGAGAGCCCCGGCGCCCAGGACGACTGCGGCTGCTCCGGCGCCCAGCACCAGGACTCGTCGCCCGAGACTGGGCCGCCGGAGCCGGCCACGGTCAGTGGGATCGTTGCTAACCACCGGCGAAGAGCCTTGTGGACATGGCCGGAATGGCGTCGTTTCCGCAAAGGTAGTGATTCTGAAACTGCAGGCCAAAGTGGTAGTGGTAGGTCACGCGCGACGAAGCGCCGCTCCGGGCTGAGAGGGTCAACCCACTCGTACCGAGGCCGACGGTCGCCGCCGCCGCCCAGCTCTTCAGCTTGTACTTGCTGCGATCGAAACCGCTATCGGGGCCGAAGCGGTTCATGAACTGCCTGTAGGTCGTCAGGCACTGGTGGAGATAGCGAGACTCGTCGGCGCCCGGGAAGATGCCGCCCCACCACTCCTTCGGCTCGATGGTGTACCAGATCGAGCAGATCTCGCCGGTCCAGGCGCTGATCCGCTCATGCCTGTACTTCGAGAATTTGAACTGAGACAGCAGCGTGTGGGCCCAGTCCTCGGTCGGGTTGCTTTCGTGGACGGCGGAGTAGCTGGTCTGAGTGACGTGCTTCGAGACGAAGGGTGAGATGTGCCAGCTTGGCCCCGAGGTTGCTTGCCAGCGAGAAGTAGGTGTCGGCGGTGTTCCCCACCCCGTAGGTGAACGTCCCGGTCGCGTCCCTGGCGACGTGGAGCTCGCCGATCACCGTGTCCCGGACCTCCGATCCGATGTAGATCGTCTTGTCGTATGCGGCATAGCAGTGCTCCGGGCCCACGTCCGGCCCACCGCCGGCCATGATCGAGCCGCCCTGCGGGCCCAGGTCGACTTCGTCCGGAAGAACCGGGTACCCCGGATCCTGCGCGTCGACCTGGACGACCTGCTCCGGGGTCAGCCAGGCATCGACGCCGTTCCACCTTCGCGCGCCCACGGCGTAGTAGGGGACGTCACCCGCCGTGCCCTCGACCGCGAAGTTGGCCCAGCCGTCCGCGTCGACCAGGTCGCTGCTGTAGCCGGCCCGCAGCACGTAGGAGCCGTCGGAGCCGGTCGTCGCGCGGTCGAGCGGGGCGTCCTGCGTCGCCGTCCCGTCCGGATCGAGGTCGCGGTAGAGCGCAACGCTTGCGCCCGCCACCGGCGACCCACTCGCGTCGTAGACGTGCCCTTGCACCGCAATCGGCGCCCCCGGCGGGGGCGGGGGCGGGGGCGGTGGCGGCGGTGGCGGGGGCGGAGGAGGCGGCGGCGGGGGCGGCGGACTGGGCGTGATCGTGTTCGAGCTCTCCGCGTACGGGAGGTAGCAGCCGTACTCGTCGTTGCAGGCCGAGACGGCCGAGCTGATTACGTGGCCCACGTCCTGGCTTTGAATGGTGTACGTGAAGCTCCCCGGCCAGCCCCCGACCCAGGTAGGACCGCTGATGACCGCGCCGTCGCGGAGCCACTCCTTGTAGAAGCCGGTGAACGACACACCGCCGCACGCGCTCCAGCCGCCTCCCGTCGAGGTGATCGTGTCACCGGCGTGCGCGGGGCTCGGCGCGCTCAAGGAAGGCCTCGACACCAGGAAGATCTGCCCGTACCAGCAACCGGTCGAGGCCGAAGCGCCGCCTCCGGAAAACAGAAACGCTGCGGCCAGGACGAGCCCGGCTCCGGCCATGAGCAGCGAGGCCGGCAGCTCTCGAAACGCGCGACGAAGCATCTGTGGCTCCTTTCCGGAGGCGATGCGACACCTCCCTTCGACTCACGTCGAGGGTAGGCGTGTCCGTCGCACGGGTGTGAAACGGAAGCGTGTCGAAACTGCAACATCTGGCCAGTGCGGGTTCTAGCGCTCGGGAAGCCGCCTGCCTAGTGGCTTTTCCGGACCCGTCCGAAGCCGCCACCGCCTGGGGTCTCGACGCGAACGAGGTCTCCAGCCGCGAGCTCGCGTGTCGCTTTCGCGGGCAGCTCCTCCCCGTTGAGAAGGTTCCGGCCGGGCGCTCCCGGCTCGCCTCCCCGTGCGCCGCGAGGGCCGGTCCGGCGCCGCTCGCTGACGAGGGAAAGCCGGCACGGCTCCAGCACGCGCAGCTCGCGCACGACTCCGTCGCCGCCGCGCCGCCGGCCCGCGCCACCCGAGCCGAGGCGCAGCTCGTGGCGCTCGAGCCGAAGCGGGTAGGCGAGCTCGAGCGCCTCAGCCGGTGTCGAGAGTGTGTTCGACATGGCGACGTGGACGCCGGACGGCCCGTCGGCGCCGGGGCACGCGCCCTGGCCGCCGCCGATCGTCTCGTAGTAGGTGAACCGCTCGTTCCCGAGGGTGAGGTTGTTCATCGTTCCCTGCCCTTGCGCCGGCACCTCGACCGCCTCCCCGAAGGAGGCGAAGACGACGTCGACGATCCGGCTCGACGTCTCGACGTTGCCTGCGGCCACGGCCGCGGGCGCGCGGGCATTGACGAGGCAGCCCTCCGGAGCGGTGACGTGCACCGGCGCGAAGGCCCCGCCGGACGCCGGCACGTCCGGGTCGGTGAGGCACCGGACGACGAAGTAGCAGGCCGAGCGCGCCACAGCGAGCGGGCAGTTGAGGTTGCCGTCGTGCTGAGGCGCGGTGCCGGCGAAGTCGATCTCGACCTCGTCTCCGCAGATCGTCACCGCGACGTGGATCTCCAGCTGGCCGCCGTCCTGGGCTTCGAGGGTGTCGACCGCCCGGAAGCAGCCGTCGGGGAGGCCTGCGATCGCGGCGCGGACGCGACGCTCGGAATACACGTGGAGAGCGTCGCCGGCGGCCTCGACCCGTTGGGCGGTCAGGCGTGCGCAGAGCTCGTCGAGGCGGCGGGCGGCGAGACCGTGAGCGGCGAGTTGCGCGCGCAGGTCGCCGCGCCGCTCGTCGGGGTTGCGCATGCGCGCGATCAGCTCCTCGAGTGTCCGGTCGTCCAGCCGCGTCGGCGGGATCACGACGCCCTCTTCGTCGAGGCGCCGCGAGTCGGCCGGGAGGCTGCCGGGCTCTTGCGCTCCGACGTCGGCGTGGTGGGCGCGGGTGACGGCGAAGCCGACAGGCGTGCTCGTGACCAGCGTGATGTCCGGCAGGTGCGTGCCGCCGGCGAAAGGGTCGTTGAGGATGAAGACGTCGCCGGGCGCGGGATGGTGGGCCCTGACGGCGGCGACGGCGTCGGGCATCGCGCCGAGGTGGACGGGGATGTGCTCGGCCTGCGCGATCATGCGGCCGCGCCGGTCGAAGAGCGCGGTCGAGCAGTCGCGCCGCTCCTTGATGTTCGCGGAGAAGGCCGAGCGGATCAGGACCGCACCCATCTCGTCGGCGATCGAGCGGAGCGACGCCCCGATCAGCTGAAGCTCAAGTTCCACTATTTCCACGCTTTCGTGACACATTCGTGAGCCTCAGCGTGCTACTGGTTCCATCCCTAACCCCCACCCACCCCGGGGGAAGCCAGCAGGTGGCGCCTTCGAGGTCGATTCTGGCCGGGCCCCGCGCTTCCAGAGGTTCGGCTTGCGGGAGCTTCAGCTCCGGGCCGCGGCGGATCTCGGCGGTGCGGACGGCCACGAGCTCGATCCCACGGCTCTCGTCCGCGTAGCCGTAGCGTGCCTCGTGGGCGCGGTGGAAGGCACCGGCGAGATCGGGCTCGAGCGGCACGGTCAGCTCGAACGACTGGCCGCGGTAGCGCAGGTCCGCCTCGCCCTCCGCCGGCAGCTCTCCGGCCTCCTCGAGCGGGCAGACGTACGACTCGACCCGGTCCCGCCGCTCGTCCCCGACCGCGAGCCCGAGCGCCGAGAGCATCCCGGCCGCCTCGGGCACGAGCACCGTGCCGATCCCGAGCTCCTCCGCCAGCGCGCATCCGTGCAGCGGCCCGGCCCCGCCGAACGCGACCAGGGCGAAGTCGCGCGGATCGTGCCCGCGCTCGACCGAGACGAGCCGAAGCGCCCGCAGCATCTCCGCATTCACGACCTCCACGGCCTCCCCCGGGTCGATCCCGGCGAACACCCGCTCGGCCGCAGCGCGGTCGAGCTGGAGCCCGCCGGCGAGCCGCTCCGGCAGGCGGCCGAGCAGCAGGTTCGCGTCGGTCACGGTCGGCCGCCCGCCGCCGTGCCCGTAGCAGGCAGGGCCCGGTTCGGCGCCGGCGCTCTCCGGCCCCGCGCGCAGGGCGCCGCCCGCATCCCGCCAGACGATCGAGCCGCCGCCCGCGCCGACGGTCTGCAGGTCGACCGTCGGCAGCCGCAGCGGCAGGTCCGCGACCTCGCGTTCGGCCGACCGCCCGGCCTGGCCGTTCCGGATCAGGCACACGTCGGTCGACGTCCCTCCCATGTCGAGCGAGATCGCGTTCTCGATGCCCGCGAGCGCCGCGATCCGCGCAGCGCCCACCACGCCGGCCGCCGGGCCGGAGACGAGCACGAGCGCCGGGTGCGCCGCCGCCTCCGCGAGCGTCGCGACCCCGCCCGAGGAGCGCATCACGAGCGGCTCGGGCAGGTTCGCGTCCTTGCAGGCACCGCCGAGCGCCTCCAGATACCGCGAGACGCCGGGCCCGAGGTACGCGTCGACGGCAGTCGTCGAGGCGCGCTCGTACTCGCGGAACTCCGGCGCGACCTCGTGGGAGCCGACGACGCGCGCGTCCGGCAGGCGGCGACGGAGCTCCTCGGCGACCGCCCGTTCGTGCGAGGCGTCGCGGAAGGAGAAGAGCAGGCAGACGGCGACCGCCTGAACATCTCCGAGGTCCGGCAGAGAGCCGAGCTCGAGCGGCACCAGCACGCCCTCGGGCCCGATCCGCTCCCGCACGCCGAAGCAGCGCTCGAGCGGTACGAGCGGCTCCGGGTGCGCGGCGCAGAGCCGGTAGAGGTGCGCCCGGTTCTGCCGCCGCAGGTGGAGCAGGTGCTCGAACCCCTCTGTCGCCACGAACGCCGTGCGCGCGCCCTTGCGCTCGAGCAGCGCGTTCGTGGCGACGGTCGTCCCGTGCGTGAAGCGCTCGACCCCGGCCACTCCCACCGCCGTCGCCGCCGCCAGCACCGACTCCTCTTGCCGCGCCGCGGTCGGCACCTTCGCCGTCCGCACCCCGCCGTCGCCGAGGAGCACCGCATCCGTGAAGGTCCCGCCGACGTCGATGCCGAGGACCGCTCCCATCCGTCAGCCGAGCGACGCCGACAGCGCCGAAACGAGCAGGTCGGCGTGCTCCTCGCCGAAAACGAGAGGCGGGCGGATCTTCAGCACGTTCCCCGCGCGGCCGGTGCGGCCGATGAGAACGCCACGCTCGCGCGCTGCGTCCACGAGCGCCCTCGCCCGTTCGCCGGACTCGAGCTCCGCGCCGATCAGCAGCCCGGAGCCGCGGACCTCAACGAACGGGAGCTCGCGAAGCGCGGCGAGCAGCCGCGCGCCCACGTCTCCGGCACGCCCGAGCAGCCGTTCGTCGTCGATCACGTCGAGCACCGCCAGCGCCGCGCACGCGGCCACCGGGTTGCCGCCGAACGTGCTGAAGACGCTCACCTGCGCCGCGAGCCGCTCGAACAGGTCGCGCCGCGCGACGACGGCCGCGACCGGATAGCCGTTCCCCATCGGCTTCCCCAGAGTCACGACGTCCGGGACGATCCCGTACCGCGCGAACGCCCAGAGCTCGCCGCCGAGGCGGCCGTGCCCGGCCTGCACCTCGTCGGCCACGAACAGGCCTCCGGCGGCGCGCGTCGCCCCGGCCGCAGCGTCCAACTCGCCCGGCTCCGGAACGCGCACGCCGTCGCTCGTGAAGCCGCAGTCGACGAACGTCGCGGCGAGGCCGAAGCCGCGTGCGGCGAGAGCCTCGATCGCTTCCGTGAGGCCGGCGCCGGGCTCGAACGTCTCGACGTGCTCCGGGCGGTAGCCCTCCGGCCACTCCTCGGGCGAGAGCTCCGCGATCGCGGTCGTGACGCCGTGGTACGCGTGGTCGGTCACGATCGCGCCGCGCCTGCCGGTCGCGGCCAGCGCGAGCCGCCACGCGAGCTCGTTCGCCTCGCTGCCGGAGTTGACGAGCATGACCGTGTCGAGCCCTGAGCCGGGCGGCATCGACGCGGCCAGCCGCTCTCCGAGCTCGATCAGGGGCTCGTAGAGGTAGCGCGCGTGCGTGTTCAGCAATCGCGTCTGGCGGACGACGGCCTCCGTCACGCGGGGATGGCAGTGGCCGACGACCGGCACGTTGTTGTAGGCGTCGAGCAGGCGCGCGCCGTCGGCCTCGTAGAGCCAGACGCCCTCGCCGCGCACCGTGTGGACCGGCCGTCCATAGCTGAGCGCCGTCAGAGCCGGGCCGAGCACCTTCGCGCGCCGCCGCGAGAGCTCATCGGTCGGCGCCGGGGCCGGGGTCGCGCCGAGCTCGCGTGAGACCCCGTCCGATCCGAGCGCGTCGAAGAGCTCGAGCAGCCGCCAGGAATCCGCGTCCCATGCCTCGATGTACTCCCTGTTCTCGGGATAGCGGGCCGAGCGCCACGCGCTGATGACGACGATCGTCGCGAGCCGCGCCTCGGCCAGGCCGCCTAGCACATCGAGCTCGTCCGGCTCGAACGGCGCAACCGAGCTGTAGCCGTCGATCGCGATCCGAGCGACCCGAAAGAGGCCGTCCTCCGGCCGCCCGCGCAGGATCGACGCCAGCGCGACGGCGAAGTCGGCCGCCTGCGCCGAGTACGCAATGTCGCCGAAGTCGACGATGCCGGAGACGCGGCCGCGCTCGTCGAGCAGGATGTTGTCGAGATTGAAGTCGCCGTGCACGACCTGCGCCCGCAGGCGTGGCCAGCGCGGCAGGACGCGCGCCTCATAGCGGTCGAGCACGCGCTCCAGCAGGCCGCCGGCGGCGCTCGTCGCCGACTGCTTCGAGCAGTGGCCGCAGCCCCGCTGCGTTCTTCAGGTCCCAGAGGAGGTAGCGCCCGGCCGCCGGATGGAAAAAGCCTCGCAGCGCGAGATTCAGGCGCGCGTGCGTGGCCGCGTAGTCGTAGACCGCGTCGTCCGGCAGGCCGGGGCCGCCGTGCTCGCCGTGGAGCCGCTCGAAGAGCCGCATGAGGTGGCCGCGGGCCTCCACCGCGGGCTCCGGCCGCGCCACCGGAAGCGCCGGGTCGACGGCGGCCACGTGCAGGATGGCCTCGCGCTCGAGGTCGAGCACGGCCGCGTCCTCGCCGCTGTTCGAGATCTTCAGCACCCCGCCCCCGCCGCTGCCGTCGTCGATCAGGAACGCCTGGTCGCGCTCGCTGCCGAGCGGCACGGCTGTCCCGGAGACGCCGAACGTCTCAGCCGCTACCCGCTCGGCGTCGGCCGGCGAGAACCGCGGCGGGTCTGCCTCCAGGACGCTCACCGGTCGTACAGCTCGATCCCGTGCGGCTCCTGGATGACGTTGCCGCCGTCCACCACAAGCGACTGGCCCGTCACGTACGACGCCTCCGCGGACGTGACCGTCAAGCTCGCCTCGAGGCGTGCGAGCAGCCGAGCCGCGGCGAAGCCGATGCCGGCCTCGCTGCCGCACCCGGTCACGAGCGCGTGCCTGCCCCCGAAGTCGAACGGTCTGCGGCTCATCGCAACGCGGCGATGCTAACGCGCGGGGTGAAAGACTTCCGCCATGCAGTTGCCCGACAGCGCGAGGGAGCTGGTCGAGTCCGGCGCGCTCGCGCACCTCGTCACGCTCAGCGCCGACGGCTCGCCCCAGGTCACCTGTGTCTGGGTCGGTCTCGACGGCGACGACCTCGTCTCCGGGCATCTGGCCGCGGGTCAGCGGAAGCTGCAGAACGTCAGGCGCGACCCCCGGGTCGCGCTCTCGCTCGAGGGCACGCGCATCCATCCTCCCGGCCTGAAGGAATACCTCGTCGTGCACGGGAAGGCGCGGCTCGAGGAGGGCGGCGCGCCCGAGCTGCTCCAGCGCCTGGCCCACGTCTACCTGGGGCCGGACGTCAGGTTCCCGCCGATGGACGACCCCCTCCCGGCCACGTGATGCGGATCACCGTCGAGCGAATCGGCGGCGTCGGCCCCTGGGCGTGAGGGTCGAAGCACGACTCGAGGAGCTCGGGCTCGTGCTCCCGGAGCCGATGCAGGCGCCGGAGGGCGTCCGGCTGCCGTTTGCGTTCGCCCGCCTGGAGGGGAGGCGCGTCTACGTCTCGGGACACGGACCGCAGGCGCCCGACGGCTCGATCGCGCCCCCGCGCGGCAAGGTGGGCGCGGACGTGTCGCCGGCGGAGGCGTACGAGGCCGCGCGCCTGACCGGGCTCTCGATCCTCGGCACCTTGAAGCGCGAGCTCGGCGACCTCGACCGCGTGACGGCGTGGCTCCGGGTGCTCGGGATGGTCAACGCCGCCCCCGGCTTCACCGACCTTCCTTCCGTGATCAACGGCTTCTCCGACCTGATCCTGGAGCTGTACGGGCCGGAGATCGGGCGGCACGCCCGCTCGGCCGTCGGTCTGGCCGAGCTTCCATTCGGGATTCCCGTCGAGATCGAGGCCGAGGTTGCGATCGACTAGCGAGCCCGTCGCCCTCGCGGAGATCGAGGCCGCGCGGGAGCGCATCGCCGATACGGTCGTGAGGACGCCCCTGCTGCGCCTTGCCGGCTCGTCGCAGGAGATCTACCTGAAGCTCGAGAACCTCCAGCCGATCGGCTCCTTCAAGCTCCGCGGCGCCGGCAACGCGCTCGAGCTCGCCGACCCGGAGCTGCTTCGCGAGGGGATCTGGACCGCCAGCGCAGGAAACATGGCGCAGGCAGTCGCCTGGCACGCGAAGAGGCGCTCCCTGCCGTGCGTCGTCGTCGTTCCGGACACGGCACCGCAGACGAAGCTCGAGGCCATCGACCGCCTCGGCGCCGAAGTCGTCAAGGTGCCGTTCACGACCTGGATCGAGGTCTTCCGGACGCATTCGTACCCGGGGATGAAAGGGCTGTTCGTCCACCCGTTCAGCGACCCGGCCGTGATGGCGGGAAACGGCACGATCGGGCTCGAGATCGTCGAGGACCTGCCTGGCGTCGACGCGGTGCTCGTCCCCTACGGCGGCGGCGGTCTCGTCTGCGGGATCGCCTCAGCGCTGCGCAAGCTCGCGCCGGCCTGCCGGATCTACGCCTGCGAGGTCGAGACGGCCGCACCGCTTTCCGCCTCCCTCGCGGCCGGCAAGCCGGTCGAGGTCTCCTACACGCCCTCCTTCGTGGACGGGATCGGCGCGCCGGAGGTCTTTCCCGAGATGTTCGCCCTCGCGCGGCAGCTGGTCGACGGCTCGATCGTCGTCGGACTGGACGCGATCGCCGCGGCGATCCGGCTGCTGGCGGAGCGAAGCCGCGTCGTCGCCGAGGGGGCCGGCGCCGCTTCCGTTGCCGCCGCCCTGACGGGATCGGCGGGAACGGGGAAGCTCGTCTGCGTCGTCTCGGGCGGGAACATCGACTCCGTCAAGCTGCAGACGATCCTCGCCGGGAACACGCCCTAGCCCACGGTCGTTCCAGGATTCACGATGGCAAAGCTGTGGTCGGCCGAGCTCGAGCTCGTCGGTGCCGGAGGAGAGCCCGTCGACCTCTGGCGGACGATCACGTCTCACGGCGTCGCCGATCTGCCCCCGAACGCGATCGACGAGGAAGCGCGCACGCTCGAGACGACGCTTCCGCTCCCCCGTAAGCGCGCCCGGACGATCCGGATCGGCGCGGGCCGGTCCGGCTTCGCGCTCGTCGAGGCCGAGAACGTGGGAGCCCGCGACGCGGTCGTGGTCGCCGACGCGGCGAGGCGGATGCTCCGGCTCGATGCCGATCTCTCCGGTTTCTACGACGCGGCTCGGGAGGATCCCGACCTCGACTGGGTCTCTAAGGGGGCCGGGCGCATGCTCCGCAGCCCGACCGTCTTCGAGGATGTCGTGAAAACGATCTGCACGACCAACTGCGCGTGGTCCGGCACGGTCCGGATGGTCACGGCGCTCGTCGCTGAGCTCGGGATCGCCGCACCCGGCGGCCGGCGGGCCTTCCCCACACCCGAAGCGATGGCCGCGGCGGACGCCCGCTTCTACAAGGAGGTCGTCCGCGCCGGCTACCGCGGGCCGTACCTGCGCACGCTCGCGGTGGACGTCGCCGAGGGCCGGATCGACCTCGAGGCACTGAACGACCCGGAGCTGCCCGACGACGAGGTCGCCGCGCGCCTGCTCGCGCTCCCCGGCTGCGGCCCGTACGCGACCGCCCACATGATGATGCTGCTCGGCCGCTACTCGCGGTTGATCCTCGATTCCTGGACGCGCCCGACGTACGCGCGCCTGAACGGCCGCAAGGCCGGCGACAGGACGATCGAGCGCCGCTTCCGCCGCTACGGCGACTACGCGGGGCTCGCGTTCTGGCTCTACCTCACCAGAGACTGGGTGGAGGAGGGGCGACCGATCTAGTGGAGCCGACGGGGCTCGAACCCGTGGCCTCCGCCATGCCATGGCGGCGCTCTCCCAGCTGAGCTACGGCCCCAAGCCGCCCAAGTGTAGCCGCGAACTCGTACGACGCGGCCCAGTTGATGCCGTCTCGCTGATTGTTGCGAGTTGGATGAATCCGAAGTGAGACTTGGTGGTGGCCGTCGAAGACGTCCATCGGCAGGAAGTAGCACGTGTCGAGCTCAGGACAGTAGGCTGCGAAAGCGTCGATCTCGGCGCGGGAATAGGTTCGCTTGAGAAGCCCCATCGCGCTGCGCCTGCACGAGTAGCAGCGCACGACGACGACGTCGTTCTCCAGCGGGGCCCACTTACACTGGACGCGGATCAGATCTTCACCGAGCTCGAAGATCATGTCGCACCGCCCGCCTTCGCCGACAGGGCGATAGACAACGATCCCGAGCTTGGCCGCGGCTAAAGCAATCGCGCCCTCGGCGATATTGCCCTTCTGGTCTGTCGAGAGATGCACCTCGACATTTTAGTTGTCTATTCGGACGACAGACTAGACCGCGGCGGCGTCCAACTCGACCAGCGGCACATCGCCCCACAGCTCCTCGAGGCGATAGAACTCGCGCGCCTCCGGCGTGAAGACGTGGAGGACGACGTCGAGGTAGTCCGCCACGATCCAGCGGCTCTCGGGCTCGCCCGCGACCGAGGCCGGCAGCACGCGCTCCTCCTGCTTCAGGCGTCCGTGCACCTCGTTCCAGATCGCCTTCGTCTGGCGCGGGTTCTGGCCCGTCGCGAGCACGAAGAAGTCCGTGTAGCTGCACACGGGCCGCATGTCGAGGATGAGGACGTCCTGCGCCAGCTTCTCTTGCGCGAGGCCGGCGATTCGGCGGGCGTGTTCGATCGGGGTCAGAGGCTCGTCAAGTCCTTTCCTGCTTGCGACCAGTGTAGCCACGGTACAGGCCGCTTTCCTCGATCTCGCGGGCGACGGCCTCCGGAACCAACTCGGTTACCGGTTGACAGCGTGCAACCCGGTCCCGAACCTGGCTTGACGAGACGGGCGGCGAGTCGAGCTCGAACGCGAGCACGCGATCGCCGTAGCGCTCGAGATCCGGCGGCGGGTAGCCCGAGCGCGTGCCGACGGCGAGTCGTACCCAGCGCAGCACCTCGTCGGGCTCCTTCCAGGAGGGGAAGTCCGCGCCCTCGTCGGCGCCCACGATGAACAGGGCGTCGCCGAACCGCCCCCCGCGGACGGCATCGACCGTGAAGGCGTTCTCGTCGAGCTCGACCCGCGCCGGCAGGCCCGCGAACGCGGCCTGAGCCAGTCGCAGGCGTGAGTCCGGGTCGGCCACGACTTCCCGGTGCCCGGGCCGCGCGGCGACGAGCACGAGCAGCCGGTCGATCGGAAGCTGGTCGAGCGCGGCACGCGCGAGGGCGAGATGGCCGTTTTGCGGCGGGTCGAACCTGCCGCCGAGGATGCCGATCACTCGAGCTCCAGAGCCTCGCCGGCGACCTCGACCTCGTCGCCCCGTTTCGCCCCTGCCTCCTTCAGCGCCGCCTCCAGCTCTGCCTCCCCCGGTGGACGTCCCAGGACCCGGAAGCCGCGGTCGGTGCGCAGGATCCGGAACGCACGGCGCGGGTCGGGCTTCGGCCGATAGACGAGGAACTCGGCCAGGCCCTCCGAGCTCTCGTCCACGACCGGCGCCGGCGGGCAGAGCTCGAAGAGACCGCGCCGGAACCGCTCGACGCCCTCCCCGGTCGCGCACGAGAGCGCGTACACGCGCAGGACGCGCGGGTCGTCCGGCTCGAAGGACGGGCTCTCCGGCAGCAGATCGACCTTGTTCAGGGCGACCACCTGCGGCCGTTCGGCGAGGCCGGCGCCGTACGCCGCGAGCTCGCGGTCGATCGCCTCGAAGCGCTCGGCCGGATCGCCCTCCGCCGCGTCGATCACGTGCACGAGCAGGCGCGCGCGCTCGAGGTGCGCGAGGAACTCGTGCCCGAGCCCGGCGCCTTCGCTCGCCCCTTCGATCAGGCCCGGAACATCCGCGACGACGAGCTGGCGCTCGTCCGAGTCGACCGTGCCGAGCACAGGCTGGATCGTCGTGAACGGGTACTCGGCGACCTTCGGGGTGGCGTTCGAGATCCGCCGCAGGAGCGAGGACTTGCCGGCGTTCGGAAGCCCCACGAGCGCAGCGTCCGCGAGCAGCTTCAGGCGGAGCTCGTAGTCGGCCTCCTCCCCCGGCAGACCGGTCTCGGCGAACCGAGGCGTCTGGCGCGTCGCGCTCGCGAAGCGCCGGTTGCCGCGTCCGGCCGCGCCGCCGCGGGCGAGCACCGCCCGCGCTCCGGCACGCGCGAGGTCGGCGACGAGCTGCCCGTCCGCGTCGAAGACCTGCGTGCCGACCGGAACGCGCAGCTCGCTCGCTCGGCCTGCGGCACCGTGCTTCCCCGAGCCGCCGCCGTTGCCGCCCCGCCCGCCGGCGAACCTGCGGCGCGCTCGATACCCCGAGAGGTCGCGCAGGTCCGGGTCCGCGACCGCGACGACGTCCCCGCCCGGGCCTCCGTCGCCACCATCGGGGCCGCCTTTCGGAACGTACTTCTCGCGGCGGAAGCTGAGCGCGCCGTCACCTCCGCGGCCTGCGGCGACGTGGATCCTGGCGTGGTCGTGGAACATGCTTCCGCCGACGGTACCCGCCTCAGAGCAGCGGGAACGTCACTCCCTCGAGCAGGCCGACGCGGTCGACGAGCACCTCGTACGGCCCCCCGTGCATCCGCATGAGGTTGCCGGTGTGCCCGTAGGCCACCTCGCCCGTGACGCCGCCGGTCAGCTCGAAGTGCACCAGGTCGAACCCAAGACCCCCGAAGTTCGGCATCTCCACGGTCTGCTCCGGCTCGCCCATCGCCGTCACGAGCTCGAGGCGCTTCGCCCACAGGCGCTCGTACTCGTCCTCGCGGGAAACGGCGTAGACGTCGACGTCCGAGTCCTCGCGGGCGCGGCCCGCTGCGAAGGACCCGCCGAGGAACGCGGCGACGACGAGCGGCTCGCGCTCGCACGCCGCGCGGAACCGCGCGATCGCCGCTCGGCAGGCTTCGATCGGCAGGGCTAGTCGGCGGCGACGATCGAGATCAACCGGCGCGCACCGCTCGTCTTGAACGAGACGATCCCGTCGCGCTTGGCGAAGATCGTGTGGTCGCGCCCGATCCCGGCCCCGGGGCCTGGACGGAAGCGGGTGCCGCGCTGGCGAACGACGATGGTCCCCGACGTCACTCCCTGCCCGTCGAAGACCTTGACGCCGAGCATCTTGGGCGCGGAGTCGCGCCCGTTCCTGGATGAGCCGAGACCTTTCTTGTGAGCCATTACTTCTTCTCCTGTGCCTCGAGCGCCGACAGCGCTCCCTTGCGATTCGCGTGGCCACGCTCGTACACGAGCGCCGCCGCGACCTCATCGGCCGACCAGCCGCCGGCCTCTTCAGCGATCTGCTTGACGGTCATGTCCGCATAGCCCTGCGGCAGCTTCGCGGGCTGCTCGGGCTTCTCCTTCGGGGCCTCCTCCGGCGTCTCCTTCTTCGCCGCCCGCCTCGTCCCGATCGACTGGATCTCGATCTGCGTGAGCTTCGCCCGGAAGCCCGTGTGCCGCCGGTAGCCGGTCTTCGGCTTGTACTTGCCGATCCGGATCTTCTCACCGAGCTGCGAGCCCACCACCTTCGCGGTCACCTGCGCGCTCTTCGGAGCGAGCTCGAAGACGCCGTCGCCTCCGAGCATCAGCACCTCGGGATTGAACGTCTTGCCTTCCTCGGTCGGGAGCCGGTCCACGAGCAGGCGCTCGCCCTCGCTGACGCGGTACTGCTTCCCGCCGAGTGAGATGATCGCGTAGCTCATGGCGCCAAAACGCGGGCCTGGAGCGCCCGCGGGCCGCCAAGTCTAGCCAAGATCTACTCCGGCGCTGAGGTCTTCGCCGGGCTCTTGCGCCTTCGGCGGCCGCCGCGCGAGCCTCGCCTCGTCTTCTTCTTCGGCTTGGGAGGCCCATCGCCGTTCTCGGCGGCGGCCTCCGGCTCGGCCTTCGCATCGGGTTGCTCCGCGCGCTCCTTCGAGCTTCCGAGCCCCGGGTCCGGAAGGTGGATCTTCGGGCCTTCGCCGTCCGCCAGAGCCGCGGCCGGTGCCGCGCCGTCCGCCGGGGCGGCTGCTGCTGCGGCTGCGGATGCCGGCTTCCTGCGCCGCCGCCCGCCGCGCGAGCCTCTGCGGGTCTTCCTCTTCGGCTTCTGCTCGTCCGAGACGGCCCTTTCCGCCTCCGGCTCGAGGGCTTCGGGCTCCTCGACCGTCTCGGGCTCCTCCTCGGCCACGGGCGCCTCGGGCTTCTGCTTCGGCGGCTCCTGCTGCCTCTGCTCCTGCTGCTCCGGCTCGTCCGCTTTCGGCTCGTCCTGCTTCTGCTCTTCCTGCTGGCTGCCCTTGCGCGCCGGCGGCTTGCGGGTCGGCTTCTCGGCCTCGCCCTCGGCCGTGATCGGCGCCTCCGGCTTCTTGGCCCCGCCGACGAGCGTCGCGTACGCGGTCCCGTCGAGCACCCGCTCGATCCGGACCTCGTCTTCTTGCCGACGAGGCGCGACGCGCCGCCGACGCAGACGACGAGCCCGTCCAGCTTGCCGACGCCCGCGTTCACGTCGTGGCGCCCGACCTCGACGAGCTTGAGCTCGGCTTGCGTGCCCTCCTTCGCCGCGCCCTCAGGGGCGAGGCTCTCGAGCGTGCCCTTGCCGAGCACGTCGAAGTGGTCCGCGGGCGCGTTCTCGCGGGACTCGATCAGGAAGCGCCTGCGCGTCTCCTCCTCGATCGCCGCGATCCGCGAGGCGCCGGGGCCGATCAGGATCGCGGCGACCTTCTCGTTCATCGCGACCTTGAACGCCTTCGTTCGCGGCGCGCTGGCCGCGAGCGCCCGCAGCCGCCGCTCGGCGTCGACCGCCGCGGAGGTTTCCGAGAGCAGGACGCCGTCGCCGCCGCAGGTCGTGCACTTGCGCGTGAGGATCTCGCGCGGCCCGTCGGTCACGTTCTGGCGCGTCATCTCGACGAGGCCGAGCGGCGAGATCTCGACCACGTACGTCTTCGTCCGGTCGCGTTCGAGCTCGTTCTTCAGCGCTTCCTCGACCGCGGCCCGGTTCTTCGGGTTCGCCATGTCGATGAAGTCGATGACGATGATCCCGCCGATGTCGCGCAGCCTGAGCTGGTGCACGACCTCCTTGACCGCCTCGAGGTTGTTCTTCGTGATCGTGTCCTCCAGGCGTCCCGACGACCCTTTGCCGCGCGAGCCGACGAAGCGGCCGGTGTTGACGTCGATGACCGTGAAGGCCTCGGCGTAGTCGAAGATCAGGTAGCCGCCCGAGGGCAGGTCGACCCGGCGGGAGAGCGTCGAGCGGATCTCCGCGTCGACGCCGAACTGCTCCATCAGCGGCGTCTTCTCGCGATGGCGCTGGACGCGGTCGACCATGTGCGGCGAGGTCTTCTTCAGGTATCCGACGATGCGCTTGTAGGTGCGCTCGTGGTCGACGAGCGCGCGCACGAAGTCGTCCGTGAACAGGTCGCGGACGACCCGCAGCGGCAGCTCGGCCTCCTGGTAGACGAGCGCCGGCGCCTTGGCGCTCTTGGCCCGGGCCTCGATCGTCTTCCAGAGCCGCTGCAGGAACACGAGGTCGCGTTCGATGTCCTCGGCGGAAGCGCCCTCGGCGGCGGTGCGGACGATCACGCCGCCCTTCTTCACGTCGAGCCCCTTGACGATGTCGCGCAGCCTGATCCGCTCTGCGTCCTCGAGCCGCCGCGAGACGCCGAGGCCCTCGCCGCTCGGGACGAAGACGACGAAGCGGCCCGGCAGCGAGATCTCCGTCGTCAGGCGGGCGCCCTTCGACTTCATCGGGTCCTTGACCGCCTGGACGAGGACGTCCTGGCCGCGGCTCAGCAGGTCCTGGATCTTGCGGCCGTGCGGACGGCCCTCGAGCGCCGGGACGACGACCTCGTCGACGTAGAGGAAGCCGTTCTTCTCGAGACCGATCTCGATGAACGCCGCCTCCATTCCGGGGAGGACGTTGTCGACGACGCCCTTGTAGATGTTGCCCGCGATCGAGCGCCGCTCCGGCCGCTCGAGGTAGGCCTCTGCGGCTCGGTCGTTCTCGAGCACGGCGACTCGCTGCTCGCCGACGTCGACGGAGATCAGGAGCTCGCGCTTCGCGGGCGGAAGCGGCGGCCGCCTCGCCGGAGTGCGCCGCCGCGGGGGCCGCTGCTTGCGGGCTGCGGGACGCCGCTCGGGGCGGGTCTCGTCCTTCTTCGCCGGCTCGGCCTTGGCCTTGGCCTTGGCCTTGGCCTCCTCGGGCTTGGCCTGCGCCGCGCCGGCCGGGCGCTTGCGGCCGCGCCCGCCGCGGCTTCCGCGCTTGCGCCTGGGGGCCGGCTGGGTTGTGGATGCGCCCGCCTGCGCGGGCGACTCGGTTACGGTCTTGGGAGGTGCAGGGGTAGTCGGCGCGCCAGCATCGGCGGCGCGCTCGTCACGGGACGGCTTGCGCCGCCGGAACAATCGCAACAAGTGAAATCTCCTTGGTAGGTAGCGCGCGCGCTGGCGTCGCCGAAGTCGAGGCGGAGCGCGCGCTGCATGGATGAAGCAAGACTTGGCACACCCACAGGCTAGCAGCGCGACCTGTCATGCCCGTTTATGCCGCTTGGGCGGGCCGGAGCTTCGTGCGCTTGACACGAACGGCCCGGAGTCGCTGGTTGAGCCGTGCCCACGCCCAGGGCTCGACCTCGACGTAGCGAACCGCGGACTGGGCCCGCGTCGCCTCGAGGTACTCGAACCAGGCGTCGGCTTCCTCGATCAGCAGCAACTCCTCGGCTTCTCGTCTGGCGACCATGGCGGGATCGTAGGACCGCCGCCGGACGGAGCCGTAATCCGCCGTCTCATTCAGGACCCGCCTTGGACGCGGGTCCGCTGTGCCGACTAGCGCAACAGGCGGCGGCGAGGCGTCCGGCCCCGGGCGTGGATCGCCTCGAGGACGCCGATCGCGAGCAGGTTCGCGATCATCGCCGAGCCGCCGACGCTGACGAACGGGAGCGGGATCCCGGTCACGGGCGCGATCCCGATCGCCATCCCGACGTTGACGAAGATCTGGAACAGGAACGCGACCACGATCCCGCCGGCGGCGATCGCCGAGAAGGCGTCGCGGGCCGCCGAGACGATCTTCAGGCCGCGCCAGACGACGAGCAGGTAGAGCAGAAGCAGGATCGAGACGCCGACGAAGCCCCGCTCCTCGGCGAGCGAGGCGAAGGCGAAGTCGGTCGCGTGCTCGGGCAGGAAGTGGTAGTTCGTCTGCGTCGCGCCCGTGGGGCCGCGGCCGGAGATCTGGCCGGCGCCGACGGCGTTGATCGACTGCCGCACGTTGTAGGTCGAGCCCGCCGGGTCGGAGCTCGGGTTCGTGAAGCCGGTGAGGCGGTGCTGCTGGTACGGCTTGAGCAGGTGCACCCCCGCAGACGGCAGCAGCCAGAGGACGGCAAGGATGACGACCAGCGCGCCGGCGCCGAGCGCCGCGAGGTGCGTCCAGCGGGTCCCCGCCACGAAGAGCACCGCGGCGAGCGCGACGGCGTAGACCATCGCGGTGCCCACGTCGGGCTGGACGAAGACGAGCAGGATCGGAACGGCCGCGTATCCGATCGCCTGCACGACCGTCCGCGCATCGCCCACCCGCCTGGCGCGGTCGGCCAGGAATCCGGCCAGGAAGAGAACGAAGAACAGCTTCCCGAACTCCGAGGGCTGGAAGCGGAAGAAGCCGAGGTCGAGCCAGCGCTTGGAGTGGCGCGAGACCGTCCCGGCGAGGAGGACGAGCAGCATCACGCCGGTCGTGCCCGTGTAGACGACGCGCTTGAAGCGGCGAAAGTACTCCGGGTCGATCAGCACGATCGCGACGAGCCCGATCGCCCCGACCGCCGCGTAGACGCCCTGCCGGACGACGTAGTAGCCGGAGTCCCCGGGGACGTCGTTCTGGGTGATTCCCGAGATCGCCCAGAGCCCGTACGCCAGCAGCCCCGCCACGGCCCCCAGCAGCAGCCAGTCCAGCCGGCGGACGATGGCGGCGATCTCGACAGCCTCCGACCGGACCGGCCGCAGGCCCTTCGCGCGGGCGTCGACGGCCTCGATCATCCCGCCGCCCCCGTCGAACCCGACGTGGTTTGGTTCGTGTTGAAGAACTGCTCGAAGACCTTGAGGGCCGCCGG
Organism: uncultured Actinomycetes bacterium; assembly: GCA_963779895.1. Classification (GTDB taxonomy): domain Bacteria; phylum Actinomycetota; class Thermoleophilia; order Gaiellales; family Gaiellaceae; genus AC-32. The sequence goes on from CAWAAD010000004.1 coordinate 310,633, forward strand.
GGCGGCCGCGTCGGCGCCGAAGCCGCCGTTCTCGATCAGCGCGCAGACGACGATCTTGGGCGGCTCGGAGCTCGCCGCCGGCCCGTAGCCGCACCACCAGGACTGGTCCAGCTGGCCCGTTTGCGGGTTCTTCTGCGCCGTCCCGGTCTTGCCTGCGATCGGGACCGCGAAGTTCTCGAAGACCTGATGCGAGGTCCCGTCCGGGGCGTTCGCGGCCTGGTAGAGCCCGTCCTGGACGGTCGCAAGCGCAGTCGGGTCGAGACCGACCGGCTGCGGGGCCGGTGCCGGGAAGCTGTGGACGACGCGCGGCACCGACCTGCCCCCGCCGCCCTCGACCACGTCCTGGACGAGATGCGGCCGGACGAGCTTCCCGCCGTTCGCGAGCATCGCGTAGAAGCGCGCCAGCTGGAGCGGCGTCACGAGCAGGTCCTTCTGGCCGATCGCGAGCTGGATCGAGTCGCCGGGCTTCCAGTAGCGGTCGATCTGCCAGTTCCGCGGGTCGGTCTTCTGCGTGAACGTGCGCCTGCGCCACTCCGGAGTCGGCAGCAGGCCGCTCGACTCGGGGCCGACGTCCACGCCGGTCTTCCGGCCGATGCCGAACTTCGCAGCCCACGCCTGCAGCGGGTGGCCCGCGCTCGGGGGGAGGTTGTAGAAGTCGTAACCGACCCGGTAGAACCACGTGTCGCAGGAGACGGCGAGCGCGGTCGGCAGGGTCATCGTCTGGTCGACGTAGGGGTCGACATTGGTGAAGACCTGGGGCGGAAGCCCGGGAAACTCGCTCGGAACGCTGTAGTCGGGCGTGCAGGGGAGCGCGGTCGACGAGGAGATGAGGTGCGTCTCCAGCGCCGCCAGCGCGGTGACCGGCTTGAAGGTGGAGCCCGCGGGATAGACGCCGCTGATCGCGCGGTTCAGGGACGGGTAGTTGCGCGCCTCGGCCGTCGCGCCCGTGAGCCCGGCCGCCGCGAGCCGCTTGTTCGTCACCCGCCCCGTGTAGACGCGCGGGTCGAAGGTCGGGTTCGACGCCATCGCCAGGATCGAGCCGTCACGAGGGTCGAGCGCCACGATCGCCCCGCCGTCGGCCTCCCACTGCTTGTGCTGGAGGGCGAGGTCGATCCCGTAGCGGATCGCGTCCTCGGCGGCGCGCTGGAGCTTGAGGTCGAGCGTCAGGCGGATCGACTCCCCGGGGCTGGCCGGGCGCGTCACGACCGGCCTGTTGCTCACCTTCCGGCCGAGCGAGTCCACCGTTATCTGTTCCAGCCCGGCCCGCCCGCGCAGGTACGAGTCGTACGCGGCCTCGAGCCCCGTCTGGCCGATCGTGTCTCCGGCCTCGTAGCCCTTTCGCCGCAGGCGCTTGAGCTGCTCGGGGGAGATCTCGGAGACGTAGCCCACGAGTTGCGCGGCCAGGTAGCCGTTCGGGTAGCCGCGCAGGTAGGTCGTCCTGATCCGCACCCCGGGGAACTGCGTCCCGTGCTCGAGGAGGTAGAGGATCGGCGCATCGCGCTTGACCGACTCTCGCACCGTCACCGGCGTGACCGGATCGTTCCCGCGGCGCTTGAGGTCGACCAGGATCGGGCGCAGCGGCAACCTGAGGATCCGCGAGAGGCGCCGCAGCTCGGCCAGGCGCGCCGGCCACTTCTTCGGCAGGTCCGCCGGGGAGAGCTGCACGGCGGTCCCGGGGACGTTCTTGACGAGCGGGTGGCCGTTCCGGTCGAGGATCTGGCCGCGCTGCGCCTCGACGCGCACCGAGCGCACCTGGTTGTCGAGCGCCGCCTGCAGGTACTGCGGGCCCGAGAGCACCTGCAGCGCCCAGAGCCGGAAGAAGAGGATCCCGAACGCGATCAGCGCCACCGCGCCGAGGATCCCGAGCCGAAGGGCGAGCTGGGGCGTGAAGCGGTACGGCTCCTCGACCCGCGGATCGGGCGGCAGGAAGCGGTCGCGACTCGAGCCGCCGCTAGCCAAGCAGCCGCACCTCCGTGGCCCCCTCGGGCGCGGCCGCGACGGCGAGCGCCCTTCGCGTCAACGCGTACACGGGCAGCGTCAGGAGCAGATTGAGCCCGACCTTCGCAGGCAGGGCGTCCAGGAGCACGACCCGGGCCGAGACCGGGTCGCCGAGCATGTAGTGGAGCACGAGCGCGCCGATCTGGACGAGGATCGTCGCCACCGCGACGGAGACGTAGGGCGCGTGCGCGCGGTCGCGGCCGGTGGTCTCGCCGTAGCGCCCGATCCAGTAACCCGCGATCGTCAGCAAGAGCGAGGTGACGCCGAGCGTGCCGAGATTCGCCGTGTCCACGAGCAGGCCCGCGGCGAACCCCGCGGCCGCGCCGTAGATCGAGCCGCGCAGGAGCGCGATCCCCACCAGCGCCAGCAGGACGACGTCGGGCGTGCCGCCGAGGATCTCGGCCGACGAGAAGAGGGTCACCTGGAGGATCGCGGCGACGAAAACGAGGACGCCGACCTTGGCGGGCTCGAGCAGCAGGCGCATCAGCGTCGGCGGTCTTTGGGGACGAGCACGAGCACGGACTGGAGCGAGTCGAAGTCGACGCGCGGGCGAAGCTGCACCTGCCAGTAGGGGTCGAGGTCGTTCTGCGAGGCGCTGGAAACGACTCCGATCGCGATCCCGCGCGGGTAGTAGGAAGTGAGGCTCCCGAGGCGGAAGCCCTGGGTGACGATCAGGTCGTCCTGGCCGATCACCTGCGACTTGGAAACGCGGTCGAGGATCAACGTGCCCCGGCTCTGCCCGCTGCTGACGACGCCCGCGGCGCCGGTCGTGAGGTCGGTCGCCGAGACCTTCACGTTCGCGTCGGTCAGCAGCGTCACCTGGGCGGTGTCCCGCGCGGCCTGGGTGACGAGCCCGATCAGCCCGTCCGCGTTGACGACGGGATCGCCGAGCCGGATGCCCCTGGTCGAGCCGGCCGCGACCACGAGCTCCTGCTGGAGCTCGCTCGGCCCGCGGCTGATGATGTCGGTCGGGACGTAGTCGTAGCCCTGCGGGAACCGGCGCGAGCTCACGTAGCCGAGCTGGCGCCTGAGCTCGGCGTTCTCCTTGGCGGCGTTCGCGTTCTGGGTCGCCAGCTGGCTGTACTTGTCGACCTCGGCGCGCAGGTCGGCGTTCTGGTTCTTCGCGTGCACGAGCCCCGCGAACCAGTCGTACCCGTCGCGGAAGGGCCTGGCGACGCGCTCGGCGGCGACCTCGAAGGGCCGCAGGACGGCCGCCCCTGTGCTCTGGACGCCGTGCAGGCCGCCGCCCGCAGGCTCGCGGAAGTAGACCGTGATCAACACGATCGAGAGCAGGACGAGCGCCCCCACCACGACCCGCCGCCTGACTGCGGAGGCACTGCGGGAGGACAACCCGGCGGGCCTGGAGCGTGGAACCGGGGACCCCAGGACCGCAAGACGTGCGCTGCGGTTCCGTTGCACGAGCGACCTAGTGTAGGAGAGACTTCGGCGGGCCGCTACGGATCAGCGGCTCGGCCGGTGATTCGTCCGGCGCTTGCCGGTCTGGCTGCGGTGGATCGCCTCGAACTCCTCCAGGCTGCGCCCCGAGCCGACCGCGACGCAGGTGAGCGGGCTCTCCGCGAGGTGGACCGGCATCTGCGTTTCGTGACGGAGCCGCTCGTCGAGGCCGTGCAGCAGCGCGCCGCCGCCGGCGAGCACGATTCCGCGGTCCATGATGTCCGCCGCGAGCTCGGGAGGCGTCTTGTCGAGGGTCGACTTGATTGCCTCGATGATCTGCCCGACCGGCCCGTCGAGCGCCCGGCGGATCTCCTCCGAGGAGAGGACCACGGTCTTCGGGAGCCCGGTGAGCATGTCGCGGCCGCGCACCTCGGCCTGGACCTCCTCCTTCAGGTCGAAGGCGGAGCCGACCTCGAGCTTGATCTCCTCGGCGGTCTGCTGGCCGATCAGGAGCTTGTACTCGGCCTTGATGTGGGCGATGATCGCCTCGTCCATCTCGTCGCCGCCGACGCGGAGGCTCTGGGAGACGACGATGCCGCCGAGACTGATGACGGCGACCTCGGTGGTGCCGCCGCCGATGTCGACGATCATGTTCCCGGTCGGCTCGGCAACGGGGAGGCCCGCGCCGATCGCGGCCGCCATCGGCTCCTCGATCAGGTACGCCTGGCGGGCACCGGCCGAGAGGGTCGCCTCCTCGACGGCGCGCTTCTCGACGCCGGTAACGCCGGACGGGACGCAGACGACGACCCGCGGGTGCGCGAACCGGTGCTGGTGGACCTTCTCGATGAAGTGGCGGAGCATCTGCTCGGTGACGTCGAAGTCGGCGATCACGCCGTCCTTGAGCGGGCGGATCGCGGAGATCGTCCCGGGCGTGCGCCCGAGCATGCGCTTCGCCTCGACCCCCACGGCGTGCACCTCGCCGGTGCGCTGGTCGATCGCGACGACGCTCGGCTCGGAGAGCACGATCCCGCGACCGCGCACGTAGACGAGCGTGTTGGCCGTGCCGAGGTCGACGGCCATGTCGCGGCCGCCGAACCCGTTGAAGTAGCCCCTGAGACCCATCGGCCCGCACGAGTCTAGCGGCGTAGGCCGGTTTCCACCGCCTTGCGGGACTTTTCCACCTCGGCCCGCACGAAGCAGCCCGCGAGGTGGTCGTTCACGACACCGACCGCCTGCATCGTCGAGTAGACCGTGGTCGGGCCGACGAAGACGAAGCCGCGGCGCTTCAGCTCCTTGGCGAGCTCCTTCGACTCGGGCGTGAAAGACGCCGTGTCGGTGTAACTCTGCGGCGCCCGCCCGGCCGGGCGGCGGAAGCTCCAGACGAGGTCGGTGAGAGACGTCTCCTCGCGCATCGCCACGGTGGCCTCGGCGTTGCGGACGATCGCCTCGATCTTTCGACGGTTCCGGATGACCCGCGAGTCGCCAAGCAGCCGCTTCACGTCACGGGCGCCGAAACCGGCGACGATCTCAGGGTCGAACCGGGCGAACGCGTCCCGGATGCCGTCGCGCTTGCGCAGGATCAGCGCCCACGAAAGCCCGCTCTGCAGGCACTCGAGACAGAGCTTCTCGTACAGCGCGCGCTCGTCGAGCACGGGCCGCCCCCACTCGGTGTCGTGGTAGCGGCGATACATCTCGTCGCCGGCGCCCCAGCGGCAGCGGCGCTTCCCGTCCTCGCCCCTGACCAGGTCGCTAGCCAAAGCCGTACGCGCCCGGAAAGCGCTCCGAGAGCAGGCGGACGAGGAGCGCGGCCGGCAGGCCGACCACGTTCCAGAAGTCGCCTTCGATCCGCTCGACCAGCGAGGCCCCGAGCCCCTGGATCGCGTACGCGCCGGCGCGGCCCTCCCACTCGCCGCTCGCGACGTAGTGGGCGAGGTCGCGGGCGGTGAGCGCCCGGAAGGTGACGCGCGTCACCTCTCGGTGCACCTCCTCCCACGCCGGCGTGGTCAGCGCCAGCCCGGACACCACCTCGTGCGTCTTCCCGGCCAGGCTCTCGAGCATCTCCTCGGCCTCCGCCTCGTTCTCGGCCTTGCCGTAGACGCGGCCGCCGCAGATCACCTCGGTGTCGCAGCCGAGGACCGGCCGCTCGTCGTGCACACCGACCGAGCGTGCCTTCCCGAGCGCGTGGGCGACCGGGTCGCCCTCCGTCTCCTCGTAGCTCGGCGTGACGACGTCGAACGGGATCCGCAGCAGCTCGAGGATCTGCCGCCGGCGCGGCGACGTCGACGCGAGGATCAGCGGCGCTGCAGGCGGAGCCGCCAAATCTCCTCGGCGGGCCACTGCTTGGCCCACTCGGCGGGCGGGTCGTCGTAGAACTCGTGGTCGACAGCGTCGTCGGGCGCGTACAGCTCGCGGAAATCGACGAGCTCGAAGCCGTTCGTCCGCACGAGCTGGAACATCTCGGCCGTCGGCGGGTGGAACTCGACGCCGGCCGAGTCCTGCTCGGTCTCCTCCCAGTCGAGCCGGTACATGTCCTTCTGCGGACGGAGGAGCCGGTCGGTCGACTTCCCTTCCTCGGGCGCGCAGAGGATGCGCAGCGTCGAGCCGCGCAGGAAGACAAGCTCGCCGTCCGGCCGCAGCAGCCGCGCAGCCTCGGCGATCCAGAGCGCCGGATCGCACCAGATCGACGCGCCGTACTCCGAGAAGGCGAGGTCGAACGACTCGTCCGGAAGCGGCACGTCCTCCGCGTTGGCCTCGATCAGCTCGAGCCCGAGCCCGAACTCCTCGTCCAGGCGGCGCGCCGTCTCGAGCTGGGCCGGCGTCACGTCGACCCCGACGAGGCGCTTGGCCCCGGCACGCTTCAGCCACGCGCCGAAGTACGCCGTTCCGCAGCCGAGCTCGACGACGTCTAGGCCGGTCACGTCCGGCAGCACCTGCACCTCGCGTTCCGGGATCGACCACGACCCCCAGGTGATCTCCTCCTGCGCCCACGCGCCGTGCGCCGCGCGGTCGGTGTACTCCGCGTTCGACCGCGTCCACCCCGCCCGGTTGAGCGCGACGTAGTCCTTCTCAGGCGGCAAACCAGAGCCTCAGCTCGCGCTCGGCCGACTCGGGGGAGTCGGAGCCGTGCACGAGGTTGTCCGGCATCGCGAGCGCGAGGTCGCCGCGGATCGAGCCCGGAGCCGCGTCGGCCGGGTTCGTCGCGCCGATCGTCGTCCGGGAGACGGCGATCGCCCCCTCCCCTTCGAGCGCCAGCGCGAGCGTCGGCCCGGACGTGATGAACGAGACGAGCTCCCCGAAGAACGGTTTCTCGGCGTGCTCGGCGTAGTGCCGCTCCGCCAGCTCCCGATCGACCTCGACGAGCCGCGCCGCCCGCACCACGAGCCCGCGCTGCTCGAAGCGCCCCAGGATCTCCCCGGCGAGCCCTCGCTCCATGGCGTCGGGCTTGATCAGGATCAGGGTTCTCTCGAGTGCCAAGAGCCGAGTCTACGAGCGCTCGCGGCGCCGCCGCGGCGTGAGCGCCTGCGTCTGGTCGAACTCGATCGGCACGACCTCGGTCGGCGTCTCGCAGTACGGGCACACCTGCCAGACCGCCTCGAGCGGCGCCTTGCAGTTGCGGCACGCCTGGCGGAGCCGCGTCGTGCAGACCGGGCAGATCAGGAAGCCGGGATCCACGTCGGCACGGCAGACCGGGCAGTGGAGGTCGCCGCGCGAGAGCCGTTCTTCCATCGCCTTGATCTCCAGCTCGCGCTCGCGCACGTCCTCGAGGTACTCCGGCGGCCTGAAGAGCATGTAGATCAGCGCGCCGACGAACGGCGGCACGAGGCCGAGCAGGGTCGCCATCGCGACGAGCCACGGATCCTCGATCCGGCGCCGCGCGTCCTTGAAGACCCAGAACCCGACCGACAGCCAGAAGACCCCCACGAAGAACAGCGACAGGTTCCTGAGCACCATCCACGTGCTGTGGCTGAAGAAGTCGAAGATCCCGTTGTCGGCTGCGATCACTGCGATCCTCTCCTCAGAGGAGGAGTTTCCCCACGAGATAGCCGGCGGCAAACGCGAGGCCGACGATCGTCAGGACGACGATGCCGGCGACCGCGAAGACGCTCAGCCTCTCGCCGAGCTTTCCCATGGTATGCGCTCGAGGCAGACGGCAAGGTCCGCGATCAGGTAGAGCGAGCCGGTCACGAGGACGGCGCCGTCGACGCCTGCGAGCTCGCGCGCCCGAGCGAGCGCCTGCTCGGGCCCGGGGACGGCCTCGGCGCGCTCGAAGAACCCCCGCGCCCGCCGCGCCAGCTCGTCCGCCGGGATCGCCCGCTCGTTGCGTGAAGCCGTCGCGACGAACGCTTCGCCGGCGCGTGCGAACGAAGCGAGGATGGCGTCGGTGTAGTGGTCGGTGAGGATGGACGCAACGACGACGTAGTCTCGGCGCGGGAGCCGCTCGAGCAGCCAGTCGGCGCCTGCGGCGTTGTGCGCGCCGGCGAAGACGTCCTCGCCCACGAGGTCGAACCGGCCCGGCAGCGAGATCTCGACCTCGCCCTCGAGCGGCCGGCCGAGGAACGCCGCGGCGGCGGCGCGGCCGACATCTTCTGCGTGCACGATCTCATCCGCCCCGTTCGCGCGCGCGAGCTCCTCCCACTCCGGCTCGCCGAGTATCACCGTCGCGCCCGGGCTGACGACCGCCAGCTTCTCGGCTGCGATCGCCTTCCTCGTCGTGCCGAGCACCTCCACGTGGTCGAGCGCGACGTTCGTCACGGCGACCACGCCCGCATCGAGCACGTTTGTCGCGTCAAGCCTTCCGCCGAGCCCGGCCTCGACCACGGCGACGTCCACGCCCGCGGCCGCGAAAGCCGCCAGGGCGGCGGCCGTCAGCACCTCGAACTGCGTCGCGCCCAGCCGCTCGGCCGGCCCGCACACGCGCTCCAGCGCCGCATCGAGATCCGCATCCTCGCCGTCGATCTGGATCCGCTCGCTCCAGCCGGAGACGTGCGGCGAGGTGTAGGCGCCGGCGCTCAGACCCTCGCGGCCGAGAAAGGCCGCCGCGCGGCGCGTCGCGGTCGACTTCCCGTTCGTGCCGACGACGTGGATCGCCGGGAACGAGTGCTGCGGCTCGCCGAGCTCCGCCAGCAGGGCGCGCATCCGCCCCAGCCCGAACTCCTCGGGCCAGGGCGAGAGCGACTCGAGCCACTCGCTAGGAGAGCGCATCCAGCTCACGGCGGTAGCGCTCGAGCTTCCCCCGCTCGGCCTCGACGACGTCCTCGGGGGCATTCTCGACGAAGCGCTCATTGGCGAGCATCTTCTCGGCGCGGCCGATCTCGGCCCGGAGCCGCTCCACCTCGGCATCGACGTTGCCGGCGTCGACCTTCACCCGCTCCGGCTTGACGACGGCGTCGAAGATCCGCTGCTGCTCGGGGTCGAGCTGCGAACGCGCGCCTGAACGGCGAAAGAGCTCACCTGCAGTCCGGATCGGTTCGAACTCAAGTTCGACGGCCTCCGCGCCGACGTTCTCCGGCCACGGTGCGACGATCAGGCGCGTCTCTCGATCGGGCAGGTTCGACCAGATCTCCTCGGTCACGTGCGGCATCACCGGGTGCAGGAGCTTCAGTAGCCACTCGAGGTTCGCGAGTGCGGTCGCCTGAGCATCCTCGTCACCCGCGTAGAGCCGCGGTTTGATCGCCTCCGCGTACCAGTCGCAGAAGTCGTCAAAGGTGAGGTGGTAGAGCACATCGGTTGCGGGCGAAAACTCGAAGCGGTGGAGACGTCCTTCCAGGAGGACTTGCGACTGGTCGAGCCGGCGCGCGATCCACTTCTCCTCGAGCGCCCGGGGGCGCTGGTCCGGTCCGGCATCACCTGCATTCGCGAGGATCAGCCGCGAGACGTTCCAGAGCTTGTTCGCGAGCTTGCGGCCCTCCTCGACGGCTCCTTCCGAGAAGCGCACGTCCTGCGAGGAGCTCAGCTTCAGCAGTCCGTAGCGCGTTGCGTCTGCGCCATGCCGGTCGACGAGGTCGAGGGGGTCGAGCCCCGTACCGAGGCTCTTCGACATCCGCCGGCCGTCGGCCGCGAGCACCGTGGTGTGGATGATCACGTGCTCGAATGGGATCTCGCCGAGCAGCTCGAGGCCCGAGAAGATCATCCGGTTCTCCCAGAGGCGGATGATCTCGCGGGCGGTGGTGTTCAGTGTCCCCGGATACCAGGCTTCGAGCTCTGGCGTCGTCTCCGGCCAGCCGAGAATCGCGAAAGGCCAGAGCGCCGCGGAGAACCACGTATCGAGTACGTCCTCGCTCCGCGTGAGGTCGCCTGACGCACACTCGGCGCAGGCCTCGGGGTCGCCCTCCTGCACGGTGAGGTGCCCATCGGGGCACTCCCAGACCGGGAGCTGGTGGCCCCACCAGATCTGGCGCGAGATGTTCCAATCGGGCGCGTTCTCGAGCGAGTCGATCGCATAGCGGTGCTGCGACTCCGGGTGGTACCGAACGCGGCCGTCGCGCAGCGCCGCGAGCGCAGGCTGCTTGAGCTCGTCCATGCGGGCCCACCACTGGAGCGAAATCAGCGGCTCGATCCGGCTCTTGCAGCGCTCGCAGAGCGCGATCGAGTGCCGGTACGACTCCCGCTTCTCGAGCAGGCCGCGTTCCCGGATCCAATCGAGGATCCGGTCGTCGGCCTCGTCCTGCGTGAGGCCTGCGAGCTCCCCCGCGTCCCCGTTCATGCGGCCGTCCGGCCCGATCACGGTGAGCTCCGACAACGCGTGGTCGCGCCCGATCTCGAAGTCCACTGGATCGTGCCCGGGCGTGACTTTGAGGGCGCCCGTCCCGAACTCCGGGTCTACGCGCTCGTCCTCGATCACCGAGACGACGCGCTCCACGAACGGCACGACCACCTCGCGGCCGACCGCAGCGCTCCAGCGTTCGTCCCCGGGGCTGACAGCGACCGCCACGTCGGCGAGGATCGTCGCGGGCCGCGCGGTCGCGATAATGACGCCCTCGTCGAGCGCGTCCGCGAATGGATAGCGCACGTATGTGAGCGCATCGTCTACCTCCTCGTGCACGAGCTCGAGGTCGGAGAGCGAGGTCTGGTGATGCGGGCACCAGTTGATGATCCGGTTCGCGCGGTAGATCCAACCCTTGCCGTAGAGGTGGACGAAGAAGCGCATCACCGCGCGCACGTAGGAGTCGTCCATCGTGAAGCGCTCGCGGCGGTAGTCCATCGATGCGCCCATGCGCCGAAACTGGCCCATGATCGTGCCGCCGTACTGGCGCAGCCAGTCCCAGACGATCTCGACGAACCGCTCCCGCCCGACCTCTTGGCGCGAGGTTCCCTGCTCGACAAGATGCTTCTCGACCGCGTTTTGGGTCGCGATGCCCGCGTGGTCGTAGCCGGTCAGAAACGCCGTCTCGAAGCCGCGCATTCGGTGCCAGCGGACGAGCGCGTCGGCAAGCGAGATCTGGAGCGCGTGGCCCGTGTGCAGCGCGCCGGTCACGTTGGGCGGCGGGTGGGCGACGACGAACGTCTCGCGCCCCGACCCGGGCTCGGCGGCGTAAAGACCCTCCTCTTCCCAGGTGCGCTGCCAGCGCTCCTCGACGTCTTTTGGCTCGTACCGCGGCTCCATGAGGCAAGTTTACGGAGACATGAGCCAGTTCTTTCACGCGGTAGGCGTGTTCTTCGACCAGCTCGCCTCGGTCGGCTGGGGCGCGCTCACGATCGCCCTCGGCCTCCATGTGACCAAGTTGCTCCTGCGAACCGTGGCCTGGCGGAACATCCTGCGCGCCGCCCACCCCGAGGAGCGCGTCCCCTGGGCGCCCATTGCCGGGGCGTACGTCTCCGGCGTGGGCGTGAACTCGATCGTGCCGGGCCGGGGGGGCGACCTGGTCAAGCTCTATCTCGTCCACCGGCGGCTGCCGGGCGTCAAGTACACGACCCTCGCCTCGACGCTCGTCACCGAGACGCTGCTCGACTTCGTTCTCGCGACTGCGTTCTTCCTCTGGGCCCTCTCGCTCGGAGTCGTGCCGAGCATTCACACGCCGTCGTTCGACTGGGGCTGGCTCTTCAGGAACGCGAAGGCGACCGCGACCATCGTCGCCCTGGTCACGCTCGCGGTCATCTGGTTGTCCTGGCGTCTCTCGCGAAACCAGAACCTCAAGGAGCGGTTCGGCCGCGGATTCGCGATCCTCCGCGACCGCAGGCGCTACGCGCGTGAGGTGGCGAGTTGGCAGCTCGCGAGCTGGGTCTGCCGCATCGCCTCGCTGTACTGGTTCCTGCGGGCCTTCCACGTGCACGCGACCGTGCACAATGCGCTGCTCGCGCAGGTGGTCGACAGCCTGTCGACGCTGCTGCCGTTCTCGCCCGGCGGCGCGGGCACCAAGCAGGGGTTCCTCGTCGCGATCCTTCACGGCCAGGCGTCGACCTCGCGCCTGCTCGCCTTCAGCATCGGCCAGTACGTCGCGATCACCGTGCTCAACGTCGCGCTCGCGGCAGGAACCCTTTTCCTGATGCTGCGCACGCTTCGCCTGAGGACGATCCTCGGCCGGGCCCGAACCGCCGAGTCCAAGCCCGAACGCCCAGGCTAGAGCCGATCTCGCTGTGGGCGGAACGACACAGATCAGACACGAATGAGCAGTCGGCGGAGGTGTACACCTACATCTGTGGCGATGTACATCTACATCACGTGAGCCGTCGGACGCAGATCACGCTGACCGACCGGCAGCACGCGTTCCTGCTCGACGAGAAGGTCCGCACCGGCCTCTCGGTGGCAGAGCTCGTCAGGCGAGCGGTCGACGGCGTCTACCGTCCGAACGGACGACCGCGAGTCGGCGGATTCGAAGTGAGCGTCGGCCTCTGGAGAAGACCGGACGCCGCGGTGGTCGGGCGCAGACCGGAGAGCGCGCGCCGCGACGGAACGTTCTAGGCAGATTCTTCGGCGAGCTCTTCGTGCTCGTCGTCGGCGCCGGCGCTCGTCACGAGCGTGGGCTTGAGGCCCTTCTCGATCGTCTCCTTCGTGATCGCGCACTTGACGACGTCCTTGCGCGACGGGAGCTCGAACATCACGTCCAGCAGCGCGGCCTCGATGATCGAGCGAAGCCCACGCGCGCCGGTCTCGCGGGCCAGCGCCTTCTCGGCGATCTCCCAGAGCGCCTCCTCGGTGAAGACGAGCTCGATCGAGTCGTAGGCGAAGAAGCGCTGGTACTGGCGGGTCAGCGCGTTCTTGGGCTCGGTCAGGATCTGCACGAGATCCTCGCGCTGGAGCTGGTGCACGGCGGAGACGACGGGTAGCCGGCCGATGAACTCCGGGATCAGCCCGTACGCGAGCAGGTCCTCGGGCATCACCTTCGAGAGCATCTCGGAGGCCTCGAACGAGTTTCGCGAGCGGATGTCGGCGCCGAAGCCGACCGCGTGCTTGCCGATCCGCTTGCCGATGATCTTCTCGAGGTCGGCAAAGGCGCCGCCGCAGATGAAGAGGATGTTCGTCGTGTCGATCGAGAGAAATTCCTGGTGCGGGTGCTTGCGCCCGCCCTGCGGCGGGACCGAGGCCACGGTCCCCTCGAGGATCTTCAGCAGGGCCTGCTGGACACCCTCGCCGGAGACGTCGCGGGTGATCGACGGGTTGTCGGCCTTGCGCGCGATCTTGTCGACCTCGTCGATGTAGATGATCCCGGTCTCGGCCTTCTTGATGTCGAAGTCGGCCGCCTGGATCAGCTTGAGGAGGATGTTCTCGACGTCCTCGCCGACGTAGCCCGCCTCGGTGAGGGCGGTTGCGTCCGCGATCGCGAACGGCACGTTCAGGATCCGCGCCAGCGTCTGCGCGAGCAGCGTCTTGCCGCAGCCGGTCGGGCCGAGCAGGAGGATGTTCGACTTCTGCAGCTCGACGTCGTCTTCTTCGACCGCCATCTGGACACGCTTGTAGTGGTTGTAGACGGCGACGGCGAGCGTCCGCTTCGCCTCCTCCTGGGAGACCACGTAGTCGTTCAGGACGGAGTAGATGTCGCGCGGCCGCGGCAGGTTCTCGAGATCGAGCTGGGCCGGGGCGGTCAGCTCCTCGTCGATGATCTCGTTGCAGAGGTCGATGCACTCGTCGCAGATGTAGACCCCCGGACCTGCGATGAGCTTCTTGACCTGGCGCTGGCTCTTGCCGCAGAAGCTGCAGAGAAGCTGTTCGTTTCCGTCGGATGCTCTGGCCACTGTCTTCTTTTACCTCGGATTTGGCCCGGCTGCTAGGCCTTGTCCCCGTCTTTCGAGGTGTCGCGGTGAATGATCACGCTGTCGATGATGCCGTAGTCCTGGGCTTCGTTGGGTGTCATGAAGTAGTCGCGCTCCATGTCTTTCGAGACCTTCTCCATCGGCTGCCCGGTGTGCTCGGCCATGATTTCCTCGAGTCGTCGCTTGAGGGCGATCGTCTCCCGGGCGTGAATCTCGATGTCGGTCGCCTGCCCCTGGAAGCCGCCCCAGACCTGGTGGATCAGAATCTTTGCGTTCGGCAGCGCCATCCGCTTTCCTTTCGCGCCGCCGGCAAGAAGGAGTGCCCCCATCGACATCGCCGTCCCGACGCAGATCGTCTGGACGTCGGGCTTGATGAACTGCATCGTGTCGTAGATCGCGAGCCCGTGGTAGACGGAGCCGCCCGGCGAGTTGACGTAGATCGAGACGTCCTTGTCGGGGTCCTCGGACTCGAGATGGAGGAGCTGGGCGATGATCAGGTTGGCGATCTGGTCGTCGACGGGCGTTCCGAGAAAGATGATGCGCTCGTTCAGGAGGCGCGAGTAGATGTCGAACGCGCGCTCGCCTCGCGAGGTCTGCTCGATCACCATCGGGATCAACGGGCTCATGCTGGCTCCTTGCTGGCGGGGGTCCACAGTTTCGTGTCGGTCGGTGGGGATTCCTTGTCCGGTGTCCAGATGCTCTCGCGGGCGCGGGCGAGCTCGACGGGAACGCGCTGCACCTCGGCGGCGACGCGGTCGAGCGCCTTGCGCAGCCGCAGGTCGCCGCGCAGTGCGTCGTGGCCGCCGCTCTCGAAGACCTGCGCAATCGCCTCGTCGGCGTCGTCTCCGTGCGCCTCGGCCTGCTCGCGGATCAGCTCCTCGATCTCCGCGTCGTCGACCTCCAGCCCGAGCTTGTCGGCGACGGCCTCGAGCACGAGCTCGCGCGCGACCGAGCGCTCCGCTTCGGCACGGAGCCGGTCGACCAGTTCCTCGGGACCCTGGCCGGCGAGCTGGAGATAGGCCTCGGGGCTGATCCCGCGCCGTTCCAGCGACCGGGCGAAAGCGTTCAGGAGCTCGCGCGTGCGAGCCTCGACGAGCGGGCCCTCGGCACGCACGCCGGAGGCGTCGACGAGAGCGTCGACCGCCGCGGCCCGGAACGCGGTCTCGATCTCGTCGTCGAGCAACTCGCGGATGCGGCGCTCGATGTCGGCGCGCAACTCCGCGAGCGTGTCGAACTCGCTCGCTGCCCGCGCCAGGTCGTCGTCCGGCGGGGGCAGCACCTTCTCTTTCAGCTCCTTGAGCGTCACGGTCGCCTTCGCGATCGAGCCGTCCGGCTGCGGGAGCTCGACCTCCTTCGCCTCGCCGGCGCTCGCGCCGGTCAGCGCGCGCTCGAGCTCCTCGACGAGGCGGCCCGAGCCGAGCTCGACCACCAGGTCGCGCTGGCCCTCGCCCGACTCGGCGACGACGTCGATCACCGCCACATCACCGGTGCGAGCCGGACGGTCCTCGGCCGGGGCGAGCTCCGCGACCGCTGCGCGCAGTTCTTCGACCTCCTGGTCGACGACCTCCTCGGGCACCTCCGACTCGGCGTGCGGGACCTCGAGCTGCGTCCAGTCGGCCGGCTCGGGCTTCGGTTGGACCGACACGGTGGCGGTGAACTGGAAGCCCTCCTTCTCCGAGCCGGGCAGGTCGTACGCGTACTCCGGCGCCGCCACGGGACGGATGCGCGTGCTCGCGGCGGCGTTCACGAACCAGCCGCCGATGTGACTCTCGACCGCCTCGCTGAAGATGCGCTCCCGCCCGACCCTCGCCTCGAGCACGCGCGTCGGGACCTTGCCCTTGCGGAAGCCGGGAATCTTGACCGAGCGTGCGAGATCGGAGGTGGCGTGCTCGACGGCGTGTTGTAGGTCGGCCTGCGGAACTTCGACCGTCAGCCGGACACGGTTGTCTGCAAGCTCCTCGACCTGTGTAGCCATCGCGCGACCCATTCAAGCAAAGTGCCTGGGGCTGCCGGTGAACGGCGGGCCTCAGTAGTCGTCGGGCTCGCCGTCGCCGTAGTCGAGGTGCTCGAGCCGGGTCATCAGGCCGACGCCGCGGAAGTAGACCTTGTTGGATCGCTGGTAGTGGACGATGTCGTTCGGCTCGCGCGTCCCGTAGGCGAGGTACGTGATCCCGTCGGGCCCGGCGACGAGCGAGTGGCCGATCCGGCTCGCCGGCGGGCGCGCCACCACACTCCCGGGCCGGACCTCGTGCGACTCTCGCTGCGCTCCCCGCGCCGCAGCGGCGGGCGCAGGCCAGAGCTCGAGCGTCCCTCCGCCCTCGAGCACGACGAACGCCTCGGCCTCGAGGGAGTGGCAGTGCGGCGGACAGCCGCGCCGGCCCGCCTCCCGGCGGACCCAGTTGAGGCCGGACCGCTCAGAGCCGGCGGCCGCGGCGAGCACCTTGTCGCCGTCCTCGTCGAAGGGAAGGTCGTCGAAGGCGACGACGTTCGGCGGCCGCTCGCCCGGCTCGGCGAACTCGAGCTCGCCGATCTCCGCCTCGACGTCCCAGGGATCGTCGGTTCTCCCCTCCACCCACGGCCAGCTCAAGCGGACGGCGTTCGAGCGAGGCAACCAGCCGTACTCGACGGGATGCCGCGTCCCGAAGACGAGGTAGTCGAGACCCTCGGGCCCGCCGCGAAGCGTGTGCTCCTCGCGGTTGGCGACGTGGACGATCGTGTCGCCCGCGCGCACTTCGCAGACCTTCTCGTCCTGCCACGAGAGCCCCGAGCCGCCGAGGACGAAGAAGATCTCCTCCGAGCGTCCGTGCGAATGCGGCGGCGTCGAGAGCCGGCCGGGCTCTATCCGGACTCGGTTGACCCCGATCCCCTTCGCACCGGCCGCGTCACCGAGCCGCTGCCAGTTCGCCGCCATCGGGCCCTTCGCGTTGCGAACGCCGTCTACGTCGTCCCAGTGAACGAGCACGGCCGCAGTATCACCTGTCCCACTCGACCGACCGACGAGGTGCGGGCGGAGGGACTCGAACCCTCAAGCTCTCTCGAGCACCGGCCCCTAAAACCGGCGTGTTTGCCAATTCCACCACGCCCGCGTTTGACGAAGGATAGTTGCGAGCATCGAGCAGGCATGAGCAACCCGGACGAACGAGAGCGCGAGAGCCGCGAATCCCCGCGGACGAAGTACGAGGAGGCTGTGGAGGAGGAGTCGCAGGAGCGCCGCGAAGTCGCAGAGCGGCTCCGCGAGAACCCACCCCCCGAGCCCGAAGACGAATCGAAGGACGGTTAGCCGCTAACCAATCCGCGCGAGGTCAGTCTCAGGACCTCGCAATGACTGCAACCGTCCTTCAGCTTCCGAGCGTCGAGTCGTTCGCCGAGGAGATCCGCGGCCTCGTCTTCGAGCGGCAGACGTTGCGCGCGGTCGGCGCGCCACGCGACGAGCTCGAGCGCAACCGCGTCGAGCTCGTCCAGGCCCAGCAGCGGCTCGTGGACGCGCTGATCCGGCGCCACCTTCCCGCCGAGCTGCACGCCGCGTAACTCGCTGATCCGCAAGCCCTTCGGGCGGGCTCAGCGGTGCATGACGAGTGTCTCCGGCAGCGTGTAGTGGCCGTCGTAGATGTTCCGGTCGTAGCGCGAGAAGACTCCCGCCGCGAACAAGCTTCTGCCCGAGGACGTCGTCCCCGGAGTCGGCGTCGGTGTTCTGCGAATCGCCGTCGCCGCGGTCAGCTGGCTGGTACGGCCCGGCTGCGGGCTCGCGACGATGTCCCACCGCACACCGTCCCAGTGCAGCACCAGCGTCCTGTGCTGGTGGAAGCTCGTCTGCTCGTTCTCGTACATCCCGACGGCCCAGACGTCGTTCGGCGAGACGGCGGCGACGCTCCGGAGCTCGTTTCTGGCGCTGGACGCCGTGCTCGGATTCGGGCTCGGAACCTGGTTCCACGCTTGCCCGTCCCAGTGCAAGACGAACGTCACCTCGGCTCCCGTCGCGGCGCGCGTCGACCCGACCGCCCAGGCGTTCGCCGGCGAGATCGCGGTGACCGAATCGAGGCTGCTGCCGCGGGCCGGCTGCGGGGACGGGACGACCGACCAGGTGCTCCCGTTCCAGTGCTCGATCAGATTCGAGCTCGAACCGCTGCCGCCTACCGCCCAGACGTCGCTCGGGCCGGTGGCGCTCAGCGAGTCGAGGTAGCCGTCCCCGACCCCCGGCGCGCTGGGAACCTGGGCCCAGCTGCTTCCGCCCCAGTGCTCGACGAGCGGCTCGATCCCGTTGGAGCTCGCGTAGCCGGCCGCCCAGACATTCGAGCTCGAAATCGCCTCGACGTCGCCCAGTGAGCCCCACGCGCCGCCCCCGTCGACTCCGAGCGGAGGGCTCGCGACGAGGGTCCAGGCGGCTCCGTCCCAGTGCTCGATGAGCGGGTTGATCCCGTAGCAGCCGCCGCCGACGGCCCAGACGTCCGTCGGCGAGGCGCCGGAGACCCCGCTCAGCTCCTGGCCCGTCCACATGATGTCCCCGTCCTGGCACTCCCCGTCCGGGTTCGGTGTCGGAACGGCGGTCCAGCTACTGCCGTTCCAGTGGATGGCGAGCGTGTCGTTACTCGTGTCCGTCGCCTTCACGCCAACCGCCCAGACGTCGTTCGCGCGAAGGGCGGAAATGCCCCAGATGATGTTTCCGTAGACGCCCGGGTTGGGAGTCTGATCCACCACCAGGCCGCCCTCAGAGCCGGGCGATGCGGCGACCCCTGCAGCCGGGCCGATGAAGGCAACGACGGCTACCCCCATCAACCACCAGAACCGGATGAAGCGATGCAGCGTCATTCTCCGACCTCCCCCCGAGTGACCCCGTTTTCGGCTTCGCCGTGACCTACGCAGGACGTCGGGAATCGGTTCTCCGTGAGACGCGAGGGTGGCGGAGGGGACTCGAACCCCCGACCACCGGGACCACAACCCGGGGCTCTACCAACTGAGCTACCGCCACCGCGCGCGGACAGGATAGCTCGCGCGTCGTGGCACACTAGGTCGGAGGGCCCCGTAGCTCAGCGGATAGAGCGGCGGACTTCGAATCCGCGCGCGGAGGTTCGACTCCTCCCGGGGCCATGAAAGCCCGTGCCGGCAGGGGCAATCCCCCTAGTGTCCCGCTCGAGATGAAGGCGTCAGACGTCGTACGTGCGGTCGGTGCGGCCGCCGAGGTCGCTTCGGCGCTGGGCTTGCCGGTCGCCGACACGAGGGTTCTCCAAAATTCGAACAAGCTCGCTTTGCGCTTGTTGCCTTGCGACGTCTTTGCCCGGGTGGCGTTCGCCGGGCGGGAAGCGTTCCGGGCCGAGCTCGAGATTGGACGACGGCTCGCTGAGTCCGAGAGCCCCGTGGCAGGCCTGGAGGCCCGAGTCGAGCCGGATGTCTATCGAGCGAGACGGGTTCGCGGTCACGCTCTGGACCTACTACGAGCAGACGGGTCAGGAGATCTCACCGGCCGACTACGCGAAGGCGCTCGAGCGGTTGCATGCCGGTATGGCGAAGGTCGATGTCACCGTGCCGCACTTCACGGGCCGAGTCGCGGAAGCTCAACAACTTGTTGCGAGCCCGAACCGAACTCCAGGGCTTGAAGACTCGGACCGAGAGCTGCTCAGCAGCACGTTACGAAGCCGGAGCCGTGTGATCGGTGAGCGCTCCTCGGCCGAGCAACTGCTGCACGGCGAGCCACACGCGGGCAATCTGCTCAACACGGAGAGTGGGCCGCTGTTCATCGATCTCGAGACGTGTTGCCGTGGGCCCGTCGAGTTCGACCTCGCTCATGTGCCGGAGGAGGTCAGCGCGTGCTATTCCGGCGCTGATCGAGAGCTGCTTCGCGAGTGCCGCCTCCTCGTTCTGGCAATGGTCGCCGCCTGGCGCTGGGATCCAGATGACCAGCTCCCGAATGGCAAAAGAGCGGGGCAAGAGCTCCTCGGCGCCCTACGCGCAGGCCCACCGTGGCCGGCCCTCGACGCCGTGATGCACCGGGCGCGCGTTGCGTAGCTCAGCTTTCCTCCCACTTTCTTTCCTCCCACTTTCGAGGGATTTTGCCTGCACAGCGCAGGTTCCGGGCGGCGGAGGGGTCTTCTGAGGGACACAGTCACCGCGAAAGGAGCCCCCCTACCAATGCGGAAACTCATCTTCATCTGCTTCACGGCGGCACTCGTCGGCCCGGCCTGGGCCGTCGCAGGCGTCCACCCGAACGCGGCCGACCACGCCGCGGCCGTCGCCTCCTGCAAGAGCGAGCGCAGCCAGATGGGCGGAACAGCGTTCAAGCTGCTGTACGGAACGAACGCGAACAAGTCGAACGCTTTCGGCAAGTGCGTCTCGAGGCTCGCCCAGCAGCACGCGAACAACCACGCGACCGCGGTGTCCGACTGCCGCGCCGAGCGGGCGGCCGACCCGCAGGGCTTCAAGGACCAGTACGGCACCGGCCCCAACAAGGCGAACGCCTTCGGCAAGTGCGTGTCCATGAAGGCCAGGGCCGCCGGCGCTAGCCAGCAGCACGCGACGGTCAACGCCGCGCGGGACTGCATGACCGAGCGGCAGGCCGATCCGGCCGCCTTCAAAGACCACTACGGCACGAACGCGAACAAGTCGAACGCGTTCGGCAAGTGCGTCTCCAGCAAGGTCAAGCACACCGCGTAACCACAGCTCGCGTTCAGGATTCGAGGGCGGCGCACAGCCGCCCTCGGTCGTTCGGGAGGCTTTGGCGGAAAGGCGCTCGCCGCGCTTGTCCGACGTTCAGGGTGAGGATTCCCGCCCCCGCCACCAGGCGACGGCGGCGACAGGCGTGGATGCGACGACGGCTCCGTCCGCGTCGAGGGCGACGAGCGTGCGCGCCTGCATGAAGTCGTCCACCTGGTCCGCCGGCACGACGTACTCGTAGCTGCGGTCCTCCTGGATGGGGATCGGGACCTTCGTCCCGTCGCCGTAGTCGAGCACGAGCGTCGTTGCCTTGACGGCGCCGACGAACCCGTCGAAGCCGTAGAGCTTCGTGAAGTCCGAGGCGTCGGAGTGGGTGTTGACGTAGATCGGCGCCTCGTTGTCGGGCTTCGGCGGATCGTCCCAGGTCGCCGGCACCTTGGTGCGCGCGACGACGCCGCCGCCCGCGTCCCGCGCAACCACCTCGAAGCCGTCCGCGTGCACGGACGCCAGGCGCGCGGCCGGGACGTCGAAGAGGTAGTAATGGTCGTCCCCGAGCGGAACCGGATCGGCCGAGCCGTCCGCGTAGACGAGCTCGAGACTCGCCCCGTTCGGCACGTTGATCCGGCCACCGACGACGACCGGAGTCTCTGGTTTCGCGTCCGGGTCGGAAGGCAGCGTCACGTCGAGCGGGCGTGAGCCGAACTGGCCGGCGGTGGTGCAATTCGCGCCGCGGCCCCGGTCGTCGGCCGTGACGATCTCGCTGCAGCTGCCGCCGCCACGCAAGCCGGCCGCGTAGAGCGTCGCAGTCTCGGTCGCCGCAACCGCCACCGCGTGTTCGACGTCCGGATTCAGCCGCAGGTCCTCCGGCATGCCCTGGTCGACGGCCGCAAGCTCGCGCTTGACGTGCTCCGGAGCGGGCCAGCCGAGGAGCAGTGCGAGACCGAAGGCCGTGCCCGTGAGTAGGAGCAAAGCCCCGGCGGCGATGACGGCCACACGGAGCTGCCGGCGCTTCCGGCGCCGGCGCTCGACGAGACCGGAGTAGGCGGAGACGAGATCCTGCTGGAGTTGGTCGAAGATCATCTCGACCACTACATGCGCCGAGAGGCCCGGCGCGTTTCACCGCGGGCGGAAACGCCGCCGCCCCACCGGTGTATATCCCAGTGCGTGACCGAAAACGACGCGCAGCTGATCCGGCGCGCCCGCCGGGACCCTGAGGCCCTCGGGGAGCTCTACGTCCGCTACCGGGCGCCGCTCTACGCGTGGTTCCGCGCCCGGGTCCCGGAGAGCCCGGCATCGGAGCTGACGGCCGAGCTCTTTGCTCAGGCGGCACTCGGACTTCGGCGCTTTCGCGACGAGGCGGGCGGATCGGCCGCGCCCTGGCTGTACGGCATCGCCCGGAACCTGCTTCGTCGGCACTACGAGCGTGGGCGCGTCGAGGACGCCGCTCGGCTCCGGCTCGGGATGCCCGTGCGCTCCTACGAGCTCGACCTCGAGTCGCTCGAGCTGCGCGCGGGGCTCGCGGAGGCGATGCGGGAGCTCCCACAGGGACAGCGCGATGCGGTCGGCCTCCGCGTCGTCGCCGAGCTCCCGTACCAGGACGTCGCGGCCGAGCTCGGCATCACCGAGACCGCCGCACGGCTGCGCGTCATGCGTGCGCTTGCGAAGCTCGCCCGGCTGCTCGGCGCGCCGGCCGGATCCTCCTAACCCTCTACTTCGGCGTCGCGTCCGCGTGCACGGCCTCGCGGCTCTTCTCGGCCTGCTCCTCGTGACGGCCTTCGGCGAACTCCTCCACGATCTTCGCGTTGAAGGCAGGCAGGTCGTCGGGCTTGCGGCTCGTCACGAGGCCCTGGTCGACGACGACCTCCTCGTCGACCCAGTCGCCGCCCGCGTTGCGGATGTCCGTCCGCAGGCTGGGCCACGACGTCACCCGCCGGCCGCGGACGACGCCGGACTCGACGAGCATCCAGGGCCCGTGGCAGATGGCGCCGACCGGCTTGCCCTGCTCGAAGAACTCGCGGACGAAGGCGATCGCGTTCTCGTCGGTGCGCATCTCATCCGGGTTGCCGACTCCGCCCGGGATCACGAGTCCGTCGTAGTCGCCGGCGCTCGCCTCCTCGACCGTGCGATCGACCTTGAACGTGTCGGCTTTGTCGTAGTGCTCGAAGCCCTGGATCTCGCCCTCGCGGAGTGAGACCAACTCGGGCTTGGCGCCCTCGCCCTCGACTGCCTTCCACGGCTCGGTCAGCTCGACCTGCTCGACCATGTCGGTCGCGAGAAACGCCACGCGCTTGCCTTGAAGCTTGTTCGCCACGGTAGACCTCCTCGTCTCCTCGATCCCTACGGCGCAGGCGGGGGCGGCTCGTCGTCCTCGACGTAGGTGGTCGTCCGCCGCCTGGCGTACGGCCGGTAGACGCGGCGCCGCGCCACCGGTGCTCCCTCGTCGTACATCCCGCCCCAGAACCCGGCGCCCCACCAGGTGCGCCAGAGCACGAGCGAGATCATGAAGACGACGATCCCGATGACCATCAGGATCACGCCGACGACCTGAGGATCCACGCTGCCGCCGTCCGAGTTGACCGCCCACGTGAGGATTGCCCCGAAGGCAACCAGGATCAGGCTGATCACAATTCCCATCGGCCGGTTGCTTCCCGCCACGGCAGGAATCGAACCTTCCCGAGGTACCCTCTTCCTACCAAGCGCCTGTAGCTCAGTGGACAGAGCGACGCCCTAGCCGTCGAAAGTCCGGCCGCTTCGCGGCCATGACGACTTTCGACGGTGCATCCCTCCTCTGCCAACGTGAGTGAGCCGCAGCCGCCCATGTCGGCTGCGGCGGCGGATGCGCTTAAGTGGCGGCGCTACGCTTCCCGCGAGCGCCTGTAGCTCAGTGGACAGAGCGACGGCCTTCTAAGCCGTTGGTCGCAGGTTCGAATCCTGCCAGGCGCATCGTATGTAACGGAGCCGATTTCAGGCTGATTGGCTGCTCGGCCGATCTGGCCTTCTCGCCGTCGGCATCCGGGAACCCCCGCCGGTAGCCATCAGACACCAGGAGTCCCCGGTCTGAGGAGGCCTCCCCGGTCTGGGCCGGTCTGAGAATGGTCCTAGTAGACCCGGCGCTGACGCCAAGGGCGCCAGTAGCTCCAGACAGTGCGACCGCTGCGGACCGGGAGTTGCTCGCGCACCATGTCAGGACGCGGTCCGAGCGAACGAGCCTGGGCCTGCGCCGCAATCGCGATCTCGGGCCGGTCAGGGAATCCGTTTGTCGTAGAGCCGGTTCCCCTCCTTTCCAATCGCGCGTAGAGAGACCGGCGGAGCAACTGAAACGCCAAGAAGCTCAAATACATGGTCGCTAACGGGTGCCGAAGCAATGAGATGCCCGTCCGGGGCAAAGAGTTCCACGCGGACGACGGCCGTGTCGGCGAGCCCGACGATCTTCTGGATCGTCGTCTTGCGCGTGCCCGGGTCAACCGCGCCTCCGGTCTCTACGTAGAGGGGATGTTCCCGAGTGGGCAGTTCGTTGCGGAGATCGCTCGCCGCCCCGCAAGCTGAGCTGCCGATGGCCGGGCGACCGTCGCTTGAACCCGACGCGATGCACATCTTGCCCTCGTGCCCATGGATGACGTAGAAGGTGAGCCGACTATCGCTAGCGATCTTTTCGATTTCTTCGTACCAGTGCCGGCACCAATATTCTCCAGGAGCCACTGATCCTGCGCCCCCAGCTTTGACGTCTGCACGGGCAACGGAAACGAGCCAGATGTTTCAGGCCAACCCTCTGGCCCGCGGCGCATCCGGCGTGATCGCGGCATAGCCGTTCGGTCAAGGGAAGCTCAGCACTCCCGTGCGGCGTCCGCAAACGTGATCCGGACCGTCGCGGCGCTCCGGCAGAGATCCATCTGCGATGGCCTGCGGGTCGGCGCCAAAGGGCGCAAGTAACACTCTGTTACTACTTCTAGAGCGGCGCGGGTCTGTGCTCGGCCCGGTGGTGGCGCCAGTCGAGCAGGAGCACCTGCAGCGAGCCCGCGACGGGGATCGCTGCCAGCGCGCCGAGGATGCCGGCGAGCTCGGCGCCGATCAGGATCGAGATCAGCACCGCGAGCGGCGAGAGCTGCACCGTCCGCCCGTAGATCACCGGCTGGAGGACGTGGTTCTCGATCTGCTGGTAGACGACGAAGAAGACGACCACCACGATCCCCGCGGGGATCGAGTGCAGGAAGGCGACGATCCCGATCAGGATCGCGGCGATCGTCGCGCCGGCGAGGGGAATCAGGTCGAGGATCGCGACGATCAGGCCGAGAGCGACCGCATACGGCACGCCCATGATCAGCAGGACAACGGTCGTGGTCACGCCCGCGATCAGGCTGATCAGAAGGTTCCCGGTGACGTACCCGCCGACCGTCCGGTAAACGTCGTAACCGACCTTTCGCCAGCGCGGGCGCGACTGCTCCGGGAGCAGACCGTAGAAGCGCTCGACCCACGCCGGCCCCTCCAGCAGCATGAAGAACGTCATGAAGACGATCGTGATCGACGCGACGACGATCGTGATCACGCCTTTCGCCACCGAGAGCGCGGCCCCGGTGAGACCGAACGCCTTGCCGGCGCCGCCCGACTTGACCGCCTGGTCGACCCGCTCCTGGAGGTGGTACTTCGTCTCGAGGAAGCCGAGCCGGCCGCGGCCGTGCGTGACGTCGTGGACGTAGTCCGGGAGCTTGTGCACGAGCTCGTTCAGCTGATCGACGAGAGTCGGGACGAAGGTGAAGCCGATCGCGACGAGGACGGCGATCGAAAGGACGTAGGTCAGAGCGGCCGCCCACCCGCGCCGCGCGACGCCGTGGCGCTGGAACCATTCGACAGCCGGGTTGAGCGCGAGGGCGAGGAAGACCGAGATGACGATCCAGACGAGTACGTGGCGGGCGATCCAGATCACTTCGAGCGCGATCGCCACGGAGATCACGATCGCGAGCACGGACAGGATCGTCCGGGCTCGGAGGCGGACGAGGCGCTCCGGGATCACGCCCGTCAGGATCGCGCACCGGCCGGACGTTTACGGTCGGGCGCGCGGGAGTAAGCTCCGGCTGTGAGCCTGCGCGGCCGGTCAATCGAGCGGGTCGCCTCCATTCCGGACGGCCGCCAGATCCGCGTTCGAATCGGCGTGCCGGAGGACTCCTACATTCCGCAGCGGGAGCTGGACACGGTCGACGTCGAGCTCTTCGTGGACGACCGCCCCGTCGCCGCGGTGAACACCGTGCTGGAGCCCGAGCAGGAGAGCGAGGCCCTGCAGCTCGCGCGCGAGATCGTCGCCGGCCTCGAGTCGGGCGAGCTGGAGCCGACGGCCGCCGCGATCGAGCCCCTCGCCGACGAGCCGCGCTAGCGGTCCAGCCACGTCCGGCTTGTCCGGCGGAAGCGGGCGGCGGGGATCGAACCCGCGGCACCGAGGTTGGAAACCTCGTGCTCTACCACTGAGCTACGCCCGCGCGGCAGGGCTAAGACTAGCGCCAAGAAAGAGAACGGCCTCCCCGAAGGAAGGCCGTTCGACTATAAGCGCGAGGCCGTTGCGGCGAGCATTCCGAAAGACCCTGCGGCGAGACTTCGGGATGGCCTCGTGATTGTCTGTAGTTGTCGTTGTCGGTTCGCGGGCACCTGGCGACGATCCCCCGTCCAGGTGATCCAGACAGGAAAATGGCGTGATGGAACGCGTCCTCCTTGTGCGCCATGCCGAGAGCGAGTTCTCCGTGCGCGGGCTGACCAACGGCGATCCGCGCCTCCAAGGCGCCCTCACCGAGCAAGGCCGGGCCCAGGCACGCCGTCTCGGCGAGCGGCTCGCGTCCACCCCGCTCGACCTCTGCGTGGTGAGCGAGTTTCAGCGAGTCGGCGAGACCGCCGACCTGGCCCTTGCCGGGCGGCAGGTACCACGGCTCGTCCTGCCGGAGCTGAACGACGTTCGCTTCGGCGAGTTCGACGGCCGGCTCCTCGCCGACTACCGGGCCTGGGCCCGCGCCCACGGCCCTGAGGACGAGACGCCGGGCGGGGGCGAGAGCCGCGCGGCCACCGTCGGGCGCTACGTCGAAGGCTTCCGCGCGGTCCTCGCCCGGCCGGAATCGACGATCCTCGTCGTCGCCCACAGCCTCCCGATCCGGTACGTCCTCGACGCCGCGGCCGGGCGCGCTCCGGTCCCCGCCGTCGAGCAGGTTCCCTACGCGGAGCCGTTCCCACTCGATGCCGCGCAGCTCACGCAGGCGGTGGAGCTGCTCGAGAGCTGGGCGCGCGAGCCGAGCTGGCCAGACTGAGCGCCAGGAGCACCACGGCGAGCCCGGCCGCGGAGGCGCCCAGCACGAAAGGCGCAGCCGGCGAGACCCGCGACCAGAGGAGCCCCGCCGCCACGCTCGCCAACAGCAGGGCGGCGCCGCTGGCGGCGGAGAAGATCCCGAACGCGGTCCCGATCGCCCGCCCCGGAACCTGATCGGCGACCCAGGCCTTCGCAACCCCCTCGGTCGCGGCGACGTACGCGCCGTAGAGCCCGAGTAGCGGCCAGACCGCCCACGCGCCGGGCGCGAGCGCGAACCCGAGGTAGACGAGCGCGAAGACCACCAGGCCGGCGACGAGAACGCTTTCACGCCGCCGCCGGTCGGAGAGGGCGCCGAGGGGCCACGACAGCGACGCATAGACGAGGTTGTAGAGGGAGTAGGCGAGCACCACGAGGGTCGTTCCGAGCCCGAGCTCCTTCGCCCGAAGGAGGAGGAAGACATCGCTCGAGTTGCCGAGCGAGAAGACGACCCAGATCGAGAGGACGACCCAGAAGCTTCGGGGCAAGGCGGCGTGGGGAGCGGGCTCCGCCGTGACCTCTTTCCGGGTCGCAGGCGCCTCGCGGACGGCGCGAAGCAGCAGGACCGCGACAAACCCGGGCGCGATCGCGATCCAGAGGACGTTGCGGAACGAGACGCCTGCGGCGAGGAGCGCGACGGCCGCCAGCGGCCCGACGACCGCCCCCGCCGTGTCGAGCGCGCGGTGGTAGCCGAAGGCGGCGCCGAGCAGCGGGGCGGGCGTCGAGTCGCGGATCAACGCGTCGCGAGGAGGCGTCCGCGCTCCCTTCCCGAGGCGGTCGACCACGCGGCCCCCCAGTACCCACCCCCACGCCGGAGCCGCGGCCAGCAACACGCGGCCCGCGGCCGAGCCCGCGTAGCCACCGGCGACCAGGGCAGGCGTCTCTCTCCCCAGCGGTCGGAGAGCCAGCCGGAGACGCCGCGCAGGCCGACCGCGATACCTTCGGCGAGACCCTCGATCACTCCGACCGCGGCGACGGGTGCTCCCAGCGTCACCGTCAGGAAGAGCGGAATGACGGGATAGGCCAACTCACTCGCCGCGTCGTTCGCGAACGAGACCCAGCTGAGGGCTCGGACGTTCCGCGGCAGCGCTCGTCGCGCGGCGCCGAGCCTGGATTCTCCCGATCTTTCTACCGGTTTGTTACTCAACCTTGACCCTAGAGTGGAGAAGTGCGAGATTTATGGGCGGGGGGATTCATCGAAGGATCGAAGGGGAGGATATGAAGACTTTGCGGCGATTCGGTAGGACCCTGTTCGTGTTGGGGCTGCTCGCGGGCATCGCGGGCGCGACGCAGCCGGTATCAGCAGCCTCGCCCGTCAGGTACCTCACGGCGACGATCAACCCCGCCTCGGCGCCCGCCGGGTCGACGTACAGCGCCACGTTCGTCGTCACGAACAGCACCCAGAGCACGCAGTCGCTCGGGTCGGCCAACGTGACCGTCCCCGCGGGCTTCACGGTGACAGCCGTGGGGCCGGCCTCGGCTACGGCCGCGAAGACCTGGACTGCCGCCAACGTCTCCGGCGTGATCCAGCTTCGTGCCGCGCGTAACAGCGACACGCTCGGTGCCGGCGAGTCGGTCTCCACTCCGGTCACCGCCACAGTCTCGTGCACCGTCGGAACAGCGACGTGGACCACGGCGGGCATGACGGGCACCGGCTTCTCCGGGAATGCCTTCCAGCTCGAGCCCGACGCCTCGTATCCGACGACGATGGTCACGGCCGGCGGCGGGAGCAGCGCCGACCACTTCGACGTGACCCTGTCGAGCTCACCGGCGACCGCGGGGACTCCCCTCACTGCCACGATCACGGCGACGGACGTCTGCGGGAACACGGCAGGCGGCTACAGCGGCAGCGCGACGTTGAGCGGCACGCTGAGCAACGCGCCGAACGGCGCCACGCCGACGTACGGCAGCGTGAGCAGCTTCTCTTCCGGCGTGGCGACGGCGAGCGTGACGGCCGTCAAGGCCGAGACCTCGCGGACGTTGACGGCGACGGCCGGCTCGCTCACGGGCACCAGCGCCGCCTTCGACGTCCAGCCCGGGCCCCCCGCCGGCCTCTCCTTCACGCAGCAGCCTTCGCTGACGAAGGTGGCCGTAGCGATCAGCCCGGCGGTCGCGGTCACGCTCTACGACCAGTTCGGCAACGTCGCGACGAACGCGACCGGCGCCGTGTCGCTGACGCTGGCCCACGATGCCTCCGACAAGACCGCCGGCGACGGCGTGCTCGGCGGCACGACGTCGCAAGCTCCCTCGAGTGGCGTCGCGACCTTCGGCAACCTGACCGTGAGCAAGTCGAGCAACAGGTACCTCCTGCAGGCCTCGTACGGCACGCTCACGCAGGACAGCGCCCACTTCGACATCGTCAACGTGCTCGTCGGGTGCGGGGACTCCGGCTGCAGCGGCTCGTTCGACAACGGGCTCAACACTCTCTCGGTGAACGTCCCGGGCAGGCACGGCACGCAAGGGTTCCTCGCGCTCAGCCTCAACGACCCCGGCGGATCGGTGCCGTGCACGAAGCTCGACGGCACGGTCATCAACCAGCCCGTGCTGGGCTCGCTGCAGACGATCGTGCCCCCGGCAGGCTACGACACGCCGTCGATTCCCGTCGTCGTCCGCTACGACAAGACGATCGCGCCGGGGACGGGCGTCGCGAACTTCGTCTTCTGCGAGAACCACGGCGGCAACACGCCGTTCGTCGAGATTCCGGCCTGCCCCCGGCACGGGCAGCCGTCGGAGAAGTGCATCTCCGACCGCAGGCGGAACGGCAAAGGCGATCTCGTCGTCGCCTTCCTGTTCTCGTCGACCGACCCGGTCGGCGGCGGCTACCACTAGAAGCCGGGCAGCGGCGGGCGCGCGACGCGCTCGACGCCGAGCCGCCCGAACAGCGCCGCGCTCTCGGCTGCGGCAGCCGCGATCGCCCGAGCGCGCCGAGAGGTCGAGCGACTGCGCGAGCTCGAACGGCACGTTGCCGGCGCGCGCGAGCGGGATGCTCTCCTCGACTCGGCTCGATCGCCGCGGCGCGGCGGCCGAGCTGGAGCAGCGCGGCCGCGCGGACGCGGTGGGCGAAGGCGTGGAGCGGCGCGGCGTCGGCCGGCGCCTCGCGTCGCGCTCGGGCCGGCGCGTCGATCTGCTCGAGCAGCACCTGCCGGACTGTCGCCGCGGAGCGCCTCCAGCTCGGCGAGCCGAAGGTCGACCTCCGGGGCGAAGCCGTCGGCGCCATCTCGAGCGCGGCTCGCGAGCGCGCCGTCGAGCAGCGAGGCGCGCGTCGTCGAAGCGCCCGACGCGCGCGGCCGCGCGGCCGAGGTTGGCCCGCGCGAGCGCCGAGAAGAGCCGGTGTCCGATCGCGTCGGAGAGTCCCGGACGACCTGCCCGAAGAGCTCCTCGGCCTCCTCCAGAAGTGGCCCTGGTCGGAGAGGATCTCGCCGATGTTGATCGACGTCATGCGCCGTGTGCGTGACGTCTCCGATCCGCTCGTGCAGCCCCCGGCTGCGCTCGTAGAGGTCGAGCGCCTTCGTCCAGTCGCCCTCGTAGTACGCGTCGATGCCGAGGTTGTTGAGGTCGGTCGCCTGGGCGTTCAGGTCGCCCAGCTCCTCGTGCAGCGGCAGCGCCAGGCCCCTGAAGGCGGCGCGGTCGGGCGAGCCGAGCATGCGTGTGCGACGAGGTGCAGAAGCGCGTACGCCCGCGCGAGGGCGGCCGGTTGTCGGCATCGCAGCGCCACCCGACGACCTGCGTCGCAGCGGCGGATGCAGTCGCGCGAAGGCGCCCTGCCGGAAGCGGGCCTGCGCCGAGGCGATGCTGGAACTCGACCGGCGGCGCGCGTCCGCTCGTGCTCGTCGGGGAGAGCTCGGTCGCCGTAGGCCGCGGCTGTACCAGCGGATCGCGTCGGCGTAGCGGCCCATGTCCTCGCGGAGCAGCCCTTCCTTGCGCATGAGCGCGATCTGGTCGTGCGCTTCCGTCGGCAGCAGCCGCGGGCCGAGGCGTAGGCCGCGGCGGGGCTCCTCGAGCTCGCCCACCAGGCGCAGCGCAGTCGGCGAGCGACTCCCAGACGGCGGCGACCTCGCCGGCGGAGCTCGAGGGCGGGGACCGCTGCCGCCGTCGAGCGCGCGCCGGTAGAACTCGACGGCCTCGACGTTCGCCCACTTCTCCTGCGCGCGCGCGGCCGGCCTCGAGCGAGTAGCGCCAGATCTCGGGCGCAGCGCTCGGCGTGGTGGAAGTGGAGCGAGAGGAGCTCCGCCGACTCGTCCGCGCGGCTCGCCCTCGCGCCGCTCGATGACCTCGGCGACGCGGCCGTGCAGCTCGCGCCGGCGGCGGTAGGAGAGCCCCTCGTAGGCGCGCGTCGCGGATCAGGGCGTGCCGGAAGCGGAAGGCGCCGGCGACCTTCGGGTCGCGCTCGACGAACTCCGCCAGGCGGTCCCACGCCTCCGAGTCGCACGCCGCCGAGGGGTCACCGGCGAGCACGTCCGTGATCAGCGCGCCGGAGAAGCGCGACGCCGAGCACCGAGGCCCAGCGGAGCAGCGCGCGGTCGGCCGGGGCGAGCCGGTCGATCCGGGTCGCCAGGAGCGCCTCGACCGTCTCGGGCAGCTGCTCGCCGGACTCGAGGTCGGCTCGGTCGAGGCGAGCTCCTGCAGGAAGAGCGGGTTGCCGGCGCCGCGCTCGGCGATCGCCGCGAGCTCCTCGTCGCTCAGCTGCTCCGTCGCCGAAGGCCGCCGCGACGAGCGTCTTCGCGTCGTCGTCCGGGAGCGGCTCGAGCCGGAGCGTCATCGCCGGCAGCGGCGGCAGTCCCCTCCGCCGCGGTGAAGCCGCCGTCGCCGCGGGCGGCGCGTCGTGCACGACAGCCAGGGCTTGCTCGGGAGCTGCGTGCCGAGGTGGCGCAGCAGCTCCGACGAGCGTCGTCCATCCAGTGCACGTCCTCGAAGAGCAGCAGCGTCGGCGAGTCGAGCAGCCGGCCGAGCAGCGAGCCGACGAAGCCGTGCAGGCGCGCGCGCCGGAACGACGGGTCGAGATCGTCGACCTCGGGAGTCGTGTCGACCTCGACGTCGAGCGGCGCGGCGAGGAGCGGCGCCCACGGCACGAGCTCGGGTCGAGCGCGGCGAGCCGCTCCGCGAGCACCTCGAGGTTGTGGGCGCCGCCGCCGTTGAGCTCGACGTCGAGCAGCGAGCGGAGCAGCGGCCGGAACGGGTGGTACGGCGTCGAGGACTCGTACTGGTCGCAGCGCGGCGTGAGCGAGGTCATGTCCGGCACATGGCCGCGGAGCTCCTCCGCGAGCCGCGACTTGCCGATCCCGGGCTCGCCGACGAGCTCGACGAGCGTCCCGTAGCCCATCCGCACCGGGGCGACCGACGCCGCCAGCACCGCGCGCTCCCGCTCGCGGTCGACGAAGGGCAGCGTCGCGGGCGGGCCTCGCGGACTCCGGCGCCTCGCGCAGGAGCGCCCCGAGCGCGACCGCGTGGACGGGCTCGCTCTTGCCCTTGACCGTGAAGGGCTCGAGCTCGGTCGCCTGCGAAGACGGCCGAGCGTCGCGCGCGAACGCCTCGGCCGAGACGCAGATCTCGTCCGGCGCCGGCGCGTGCCATCAGGCGGGCGGCGAGCGCCGCGGTGTCGCCGAGGACGGTGTAGGTCCGCCGGAACGGCGCGCCGACCTGGCCGGCGAAGACGCGGCCCCTGGCTGACGCCGACGTGGACGGGCAGCGGCAGGCCCGCGTCGACGGCGGCGCGCACGGTGCGGAGGAGCCGCTCCTCGTCGTCGCCGGAGGTCTGCGGCGCGCCGCCGATGAGGATGATTCGCCCGCCGTCGCGGTCGACGTCGCTCTCGAGGAACGTGACGCCGTGCTCGTCGGCCGCGGCCTGGACGGTCGCGACGAGCGCGTCGAGCGCCTCCGCGGCGGCCTCGGCGCCCTCGCGCTCGATCAGCGCGTCGACCCCCTCGTAGCGGAGGAAGGCGATCGCGGCCTGGCGGTGCTCGCCCTCGAGCGGGCCGACCTCGAGGAGCTGGGTGCGCAGCGGCGCGGGCACGGCCTGCTCGAGCGCCACGCCGGAGACGTCGGGCAGCGGCTCGAGGACTCCCTCGGCCTCGGGCCTGCCGGCGAGCAGCAGGCCCGGCCCCTTCGGGTCGCCGACGATCGCCGGCGCGAGCAGCGCGGCGGGCGCCGGGCTGAGGAGGATCTCGCCGGCCTCCGACGGCCGCCTCCATCTCGACCGTCGCGTCGCCGCCGGGCCCGCGACGAGAAGCTCGCGGTGGCGACTCGCCGACGAGGAAGAAGTGGAACGGCCGCTGTGCAGGCCGACGTGCATCTGGAGCTGGACCGCCCCGCCGAGGTCTCGGGCGGCCGATCGCCGCAGCGTGCGGCGCATCTCGAAGGCGGCGAGGGCGCCGCGGGCGGCGTGGTCGTCGCCGGCGAAGAGGAGGAGCAGCGCGTCGCCGCCGAACTTGAGCAGGCCACCGCCGTGGCTGTAGGCGACGTCGAGCAGGGCGGCGAAGGTCGCGTTCATCACGTCGCTGACTTCCTCCGCGCCCGAGCTTGCCCATGCCCGACAGCCGCTCGGACATCGCCGTGAAGCCGGAGATGTCGACGAACGCGAGCGTGCCCTCGACCTCGCGCCAGGTCCGCGCGGGCTCGTCGCGTAGCCATTCGATCGTCAGGCGCGGGAACGAACGAGGCGAGCTGGTCGGCGCCCGCGCGGCTCAGTCGTCATGCCGACATTCTCGTCGGCAGCGCCCGAGCGCCAAGGCCGTATCCTGAATGTGCCGGTCCGTCGTTGTATCCCTGGATGGAGTCGTGGCACCTGACGAAGCTCCTCTCGGCCGGGACAGTCGCGCTCGCTCGCGGAGAGACGAGCTGGAGCGTCGTCGACGGCGCCGGCCGCAGCGAGGTCGGTCGCTCCGACTCGACGACGTGCTCGTCCGCGCGACGGCGGGCGGCCGCGCAAGGAGCACTCCATCCGGCGTCGCAGGCGCTAGATCGGGACGGGCGGATTCGAACCGCCGGCCTCCTGCTCCCAAAGCAGGCGCGCTAACCAGGCTGCGCTACGTCCCGTGGAGCCCGCAGTCTAGCGCCGGTTCGCAAGGTGAGAATTTCCCGCTCTTAGCGGAGGATTCGTAGTTGCAATATCGAAAAAACCCTCAGTTCCTGCCGCTTTCCGTCCGAAGTATTTGTTTACATGCGCGCACTCGTGCCCAGACGAGTACTGACCCTGGTGGCGGCCGCCGCCACCGCAGGGACGCTCGGGGGGATAGCAGAGGCGGCGACTCCGACCCGGTCGGAGTCGGCCCTCCTGAGAGTCATGAACGGGGCCCGTGCCTCGCATGGCTTGCGGCCCCTGCGGCTCGACGCGCGCCTTCAGAGGGCCGCGCGCTCGCACTCGAGCGCCATGATCCGCACGCAGACCTTCTCCCACGGCGCCTACACGACGCGCATTCGCCGCACCGGAGTCCGGGCCCCGCTCATCGGCGAGAACCTGGGCTGGAGCGCCGGCGCCTTCACGCGGGCGCGCGTGATCGTGAACATGTGGCTCGCGAGCCCAGAGCACCGCGCCAACCTGCTTCGCCCCGGCTACCGGACGGTGGGAGTAGGCGCCCTCAAGGGCCGCTTCGAAGGCTACTCGGGCGCAATGGTCGTCACGACCGACTTCGCCGGCAGCTGAAGCCGCCTCACACGGGCTCGATCAGGTCTCGCAGCTCCGCGATCTTCTCGCGCCTTACGTCCTCGCGCTCGCCCTGGTCGACCCGATGGACGAGCTCGCGCACGAGCGGCGCCAGCTCGGTCGGGTTGAACGGCTTCGTCACGTAGTCGATCCCGCCGAGGTCGAGACCGCGCGCCCGGTCGCGCACTTCCGCGCGGGCGGTGAGGAAGACGATCGGGATCGAGCGGGTGCGCTCGTCGGAGAGGAGCTCCTCGGCGACCTGCCAGCCGTCGAGCCCCGGCATCATCACGTCGAGGAGGACGACGTCGGGCTCTTCGTTGCGCGCCTTCTCGAGCCCTGTCGGGCCGTCGGGCGCCTCCAGAACCTCCATCTGCTCCGCCTCGAGGTTGACTCGGCAGAGAAGCCGAATCGGCGGCTCGTCGTCGATCACCAGCACTTTCAGCACAGTCGCTCCCACCTCCTCGCCGTCCCGCTCATGGGCCACTCATTCCTGCCCGGTCCCCTACAGCCTTCCCGGCCGGCGGAAGAGTGAACACGAAGGTCGAGCCGCCCTCGGTTCGAGGTGCCAGCGAGATCCGGCCGCGCATCGCCCGCAGGAGCTCCTGCGCGAGGAAGAGCCCGAGCCCCGTGCCGCCGCCCGCGAGGTCGCGGCCTCCCGAATCGGCGCGGTAGAACTTGCGGAAGATCAGCGTGCGCTCGGACTCGGGGACGCCGATCCCCTCGTCCTCGACGCTGACTTCGACTGTGTCCTCGCACCTCCGTACGGCGAATCGTCACCGTGCTGCCCTCGGGCGAGTATTTGACCGCGTTCTCGACCAGATCGGTGAGGATCTGGCGGAGCTTCTCGCGGTCGGCTTGGGCCTCGAGCGGCTCCGGGGGCAGGTCGAGCACGAAGCGGTGGCCGCCCCTGGGGAGCGCGGGCTCGGCCGCGCTCACGACCTCTCTCACGAGCGCACCCACGTCCGTCGGCGCGAGCTGGACCTGGAGGTCACCGGCCTCGAGCCGAGCGACCGAGAGCAACCGGTCGACGATCGCGGTCAGGCGTCCGGCCTCGGAGGCGATGTAGCCGAGGAACGTCGCCCGCTCCTCCTCGCCGAAGAGGACGTCGTCGCGAAGCAGCGTCTCGGCGAACCCGTAGATCGAGGTCAGCGGCGAGCGCAGCTCGCGGGAGACGTTGGCGACGAACTCCGACTTCATCTGCTCGACCACCCGCTCGGCCGAGATGTCGCGGAAGGCGAAGATGCGGCCGGCGACCGCGCCGGCGGGGTCGCGCATGACCGCTTCGGTCAGCGACAGCCAGACGTCCTCGGTGCCGCGCCTGATCGCGAGGAAGCGCTCGCCGGGCGGTGCGTCCCCCTGCGACCCGAGATCACGCTGGAGAGCCTCGCCAGGTGCACGGTGCAGAGCCTCCTCGGCCGGGACCCCCGTGATCCGCTCCGCGGCCGAGTTCCAGAGGACGACCTTCCCGTCCCGGTCGACCGCGACGATCCCGTCGGCGATATTCGAGAGGATCGCGACCGTCTGCTCCTTCTCCAGCGTGACGCTCTGGTGGAGCTCGGCGCCCGAGAGTGCCGCGGACGCGTTCGCGGCGAAGGCGGCGAGCGCCTCGATCTCCTCCTCGGCCCAGTCCCTCGGCTCCCGGCTGTAGACCGAAAGCACGCCGTGCACTGTCCCTTCCGGGCCGACGAGCGGGACCCCGAGGTAGCCGGCGTAGCCCGCCGCGAGCAGCGGGTCGGCCTGGAGCAGACGCTGGTCGTCCCGGGCATCGGAGACGGCGACCGGCGCGCGGGACTGGACTGCGTCTCCGGCGAGCCGAGCGGTCGAAGGAAGCCGGCTCTCGACGACGCTGACCCCCGGATCGCCGCCGACGGCGCCGACCGCGAGCTCGTCTCCCTCGAGCAGCCGCAGCACGGCCGCGTCGACCGAAAGGAGCTCCGGGGCCCGCCGCACAACCTCCTCGAGCACCGCTGCGGGGTCGAGATCGGGGGCGAGCAGGCTGCTCGTCTGTGCGAGCTGCTGCGCAAGTGCACGGGAACGCCGCTCGGCTTCGAAGAGCTCACTTCGCTCGAGCGCGCCACGCGCGGCGCCGGTGAGGTTGCGTGCGAGCTCGAGATCGTCGTCGGCGAACCGCCGCTTGTCGGCGAAGAAGACGAGCACGAGCGCACCCTCCTCGCCCTTCGAGGTCTCGACCGGGGCGGCCAGCAGGGAGCGGTAGCCGCACTCCTCCGCGACCCGCCCCCACTCCTCGTCGAAGCGCTCGTCGTCGGCGAGGCTCGGCGCGGCGAGCACGCGCCGTCGGCGCGCCGACGAGCGCAGTGGGCCGGCCGGGTCGCCGAGCCCGTTCTCGAGAAAGTGGATGAGCGGAGCCGGGAGGCGGTACAGGCCCGCCAGCCGCAGATCGCCGGCGCCGGGCATCAACACGGCCGCGCTCGAGCCCCCGAGCGCCTCAGCCGCCGCCTGCGCCAGAGCATCGAGCGTCTCCTCGAGCGAGACCGGTTCGCCGAGAGCGGAGGCGATCCGGTAAAAGCCGCGCTGCACGCGGGCCTGGCGCGAGTGCTCCTCGAAGCTCTCCGCATTCCTGAGCGCGAGCGCGGCGAGGTTGGCGAACGCCTCGAGCAGCTCGGCCTCCGCGCGCGTCAGGCTCCGGTCGGCGTCACGCGTTCCGACGCCGAGCACGCCCATGACCTCGCCGGCCCAGCGCATCGGCGTGACGATCGCGCTGCGGAAGCCCTCGTACGCCGGGTGCGGAACGGTCTCGGGCGGCTGCCCGTCGCTGGCGAGGGCGGAGCGGCCCCGGGCGATCGCGCGGCCGGCGAGCCCAAGCCCCGCAGGGAACTCGAAGCCGAGAACCTCCTCGGGGAGGCCGTGAACAGCGGCGCAGCGGAGTATTCCCCGCTCGCTGTCGAGCAGGTAGCAATCGACCGCTTCCGCCTGCAGCAGGCCGGCGACCTCGTCCACGAGCCGCTGCAGGACCGCATCCAGCTCGAGCTCGCTCGTCACGACCTGCGCGGCCTCGAGCAGCGCGCTCTGCTCTCCGAGCCGGCGTTCGTTCTCCTCCAGCAGCCCGGCGACATGGATCGCCAGGCCGAGCTCGCGCGCGACCGACTCGGCCAGCGAGACGTCTCCCGGAGTCCACGGGCCGGGCTCGGGACGGTGGAGCCCGAGCACGCCGATCATCCGGTCGAAGACGACGACCGGCGTCGCCAGGACAGCGCGGGTACCGAGCCCCTCCAGACTCGCCCGGGCGCCGAGGCCGGGCTCGTCGAGCTCCGGCATCTGGTTGATGTCATTCACGCTCACGGTGCGCCGCTCGCGCGCGGCCAGGTTGGAGACGGGCAGCAGCTCGGCGTCGCGATCGCCGATCGGCGCGAGACCTTCCGCCCACCACTCCGCCCGCATCGGCAGGCTCTCGCCGGGCTCGCCCAGGCGGATGAAGCAGCGTGAAGCCCCGAGGGCCCGGCCGGTCTCGGTGACCGCCACGCTCGTGAGCGCGTCGAGATCGTGCGCCGAGCGGGCGCGGCGGGAGATCGCCGCAACCAACCGCTCGCGCGCGAGCGCCTCGTCGAGCGCAACGGCCGAGCGCGTGCGGTCGAGCGCGATCGCGGCCTCGCCTGCAATTGCCTGCATCAGCCGCAACTCCTCGTGCGAGAACGCGCGCCGCTCGGTCGTGGGCGCCGCTACGAGGACGCCGATCACGCGCTCGTCCACGATCAGCGGGACGAACGCGGCGCTCTTCGCGCCCACGGCCTCGGTCAGCCGCCGGCTGACCAGGGGCGATGACCCGAGGTCGTAGACGGCGACCGGCGCGGCGTCGAAGTACGCACTGGCGATGCCTGAGGGCTCGTTGTGGAGGTCGACCCTCATGTCGGCCCACCAGCCGAGGTCCTCCCCGCCCGTGCGCGCGACGAGGCCGTGCGCCTCCCGGCCCTGCTCGTCCACGAGCGCGAGCGCGGCGAACTCGACCCCGAGCAGGTCGATGACCTCATCGAGGAGCGCCCGGCCGGCGCTGGCGGGGTCCTGCGTGCGCGCCAGCGAGTTCGCGAGGCCGGCAACCGTGTCGAGCTCGCGGTCGCGCAGAGATACGAGCTGCTCGGCCTCCCGGGCCCGCGCGGAGCTGAGGAGCACATTCGCCCGCTCCTTCCGTCGCGTCAGGATGAGCAACGGTGGAACGAGCCCGATCACGCACGCAGCGAACGGCGGCCAGACGTGCCCGCCGACCGGTGTCCGGTCGATGAGAACGACGGCGCCGAAGATCGCGGTCGAGATCGCGATCCCGGGGAAGACGGAGACGAGGGCCAGGGCTGTGATGTTCGTCCTGCCGTGCTCACGCCACAGGGTCGGCGCCAGCGTCACTGCCACGAGGAGATATGCCCCCGCGAGTACGAATAGCGGGACGGCGTTGAGGTAGACGGCCTGGCTTTCCGGGCTCACTGGGCCCGACGGATCATACGGAGGGGGGTTGCGGACGTCGAGCCGATCCGCATGCTCATCTTCATGCGTTTCCGGTGGGCAAATGAGCTTTTTGCGATTTCCAAAGATAGGCCGGTCGGCCTATTGGAATACCGTCCGGAGCGGGATACCTTCTTCCCACTGGGCGATGCGAGCTGCGGGCGCCTGTACCTGGCACTTGAGCCCCGCGGCGAGCATAAGGGGAGAGCCTGTCGCCATCACCCCCGTGCGACGGGCTCTTTCCGTTTTTTCAGCGCTTCTCGATCCTCAGCTCCGCGCCGTCGGCTTCGAGCTCGACGGCGAGCGTCTCCTCCTTGATCCAGCCTTCGTGCTGAAGGAGCACCTCCTGGCCGCGGGGGATCGTGAGCGCGATCCGGTCTGTCAGCTCCAGGCCCTGCTCTCGGCGCAGGCGGTTGATCTCGTGGATCAGGTCGCGGACCCGGCCTTCGAGCTCGAGCTCGGGATCGAGGGCCAGGTCGAGAGCGACGGTGAGGCCGCCCTCGCCCGCGACCGCCCACCCTTCCTTCCCGTGTCGTTCGACGAGCACCTCGTCCGGGCCGAGCTCGTGGCCGCTTGCGAGGCGTAGCGGCCGCCGTCCAGCTCCTCGAACTCGCCCGCCTCGAGCGCGGCCCGCACAGGGCCCAGCTCCTTGCCGAGCTTCGGGCCCAGAACCGGCAGGTTCGGCTTCACTCGCAGCTCGCTCGCGTCGACCGGGCCGAACTCGACCTCTTTCACGCTCAGCTCCTCCGCGATCTCGGGCGCGTGCGCGGCAGCCGCGTCGGCCCCCTGGACGACGAGCCGGCGCAGCGGCTGGCGGAGCTTGATCCCGGATTGCGAGCGGGCCTGGCGGCCGAGCTCGACGACCCTGCGGACCTCGCCGACCTCGGCCAGAAGCCTTTCGTCCCGGCTCCGCCGTCTCGGGCCAGCCGGCGAGGTGAACGGAGTCGGGCGCGCCCTCGCAGGCGCCGGCGACGAGGTTCCGCCAAAGATGGTCGGCCAGGAAGGGCATCACGGGCGCGATCACCCGCAGGCTCTGGACCAGCGCACGCCAGAGTGTGGTGAAGGCCTGCTCGTCGAGCGAGTAGAACCGCCTCCGCGAGCGGCGGATATACCAGTTCGAGACATCGTCCACGAACGCGTCGAAAGCGCGGATGACCGCAGGCGTCCAGTAACGCTCGTACCCCTCGGTCGCTTCTCGCACGAGCCGGTCGGTTCTCGCGGCCAACCACCGGTCGAGCGCGTGATCGGGCACCGGGGCCGAGTCGAGATCCTCTAAGAGAGGGCGGAAGCCCTCGATGTTCGCGTACATGACCAGGAACGAGATCGAGTTCCAGAGCGTCAGCAGCCGCCGCTTGATCTCCCCGGCCGGCGCGTAGCCGAACTTGACGTGCTGCGTCGGCGCCTGCTCGCAGTACATCCAGCGCATGACATCCGCGCCCATCCGCTCCAGCGCCTCGCCCGCCTCGATCGTGTTCCCCTTCGACCCGTGCATCTCGTGCCCATGCTCGTCACGCACGTCTTCATGGCCGAGCACCTTCTCGAAGGGCGCACGACCGTCGAGCACGACCGACATGAAGAGGAGCGAGTAGAACCAGAGGCGGATCTGCTCGCGCATCTCGGTGACCCAGTCGGCCGGAAACCACTTCTCCCAGTAGGCGTGATCCGGCAGGTCGGCGTTCGTGAGCCCGCGGGCGGCGCCCGTGCCGTAACCGCCCTCGATCCAGGTGTCGTTGCGCCAGCCGAGGGTCGAGAAGGAGACGATGCCCGCGTCGAGCCAGACGTCGCCGACCTCGGGGATGCGACGCACCCCCTCCCCGCACTCCTCGCAGGAGACCACGACTTCGTCGATCCAGGGCCGGTGCAGCTCGTCGAGGCCCTCCAGCCCCGAGACCGCGCGCTCCTCCAGCTCGGCCTTCGAGCCAATCACGGTCAGGTGCCCGCATGCGCAAGGGTAGAAGGGCAGCGGCAGGCCGAAGTAGCGCTTGCGCGAGATGTTCCAGTCGCTCATGTTGCGCAGCCAGTCCTCCATGCGCCTGCCGTAGAACTCGGGTGTCCACTCGACCGATTCGTTGGCGGCCATCAGCTTCGGCCGCAGCTCGTCGACCGCGATGAACCAGTCATCGACGACGCGGAAGATCACCGCCGTGCCGCAGCGCCAGCAATGGGCGTAGCGGTGAACCGTCGTAGTGGCGTGTTCGAGCAGACCGCGCTCGCGGAGGTCGCCCACGATCTGGTCGGCGGTCTCGATCGTCGAGAGCCCGTGCAGCCAGCCGTAGTCCTCGTAGAAACGGCCGCTCTCGTCGACCGGCGAGAGCACCGGCAGATCGTGCTCGCGCGAGAGCTCGAAGTCCTCACCACCGCAGCCCGGCGCGATGTGGACGATCCCAGTGCCCTCTTCGAGGGAGACGTCGTCCCAGGCGATGACGCGGTGCACGACCTCCCGCGCTGCCGGCAGGTGATCGTACGGGCCCTCGTACTCGAGGCCGACGAGCTCGGAGCCGGGCACGCGCTCGACGAACTCGTCATCGGGATAGCGCGCGGCGGCAACCCACTCGCCCGTGTCGCGCCGGCCGTACTCGGCCGTCGGGTTAACGGCGGCGGCGACGTTCGCCGGCAAGGTCCACGGCGTCGTCGTCCAGACGACCAGCTCCTCCTTGTCGCGGCCCTTCAACGGCAGCCTGACGAAGAGCGAGGGATCGGAACGGTCCTGGTAGACGTCCGAGACCGACAGCTCGTGCTGTGAGAGCGAGGTCCCGCACCGCGGGCACCATTCGGTCGAGCGATTGCCCTGATAGAGCCAGCCGCGCTCGTGGATCGTCTTCAGGAAGCGCCAGATGTACTCGATGTTGGTGTCGCTGAAGGTGTAGTAGTCGTT
The DNA here is from genome assembly GCA_963779895.1 of uncultured Actinomycetes bacterium. GTDB lineage: Bacteria > Actinomycetota > Thermoleophilia > Gaiellales > Gaiellaceae > AC-32. The sequence goes on from CAWAAD010000004.1 coordinate 352,138, forward strand.
ACCCCAGTCCATCCATTGCCCGAGGCGGATCGACTGCGCGGTGATCGCGCGCGCCGACTCCGCCACGAGCTCGCGGCAGCGGTAAGCGAACTCGGCGAGGCCGTACTCCTCGATCTCACGCTTGGAGTTGAGCCCGAGGTCGCGCTCGACCCTGACCTCGACCCACAAGCCCTGCGTGTCGAAGCCGTTCTGGTAGCGCTGGTCGAAGCCGCGCAGCGCCTTGTAGCGCTGGAAGACGTCTTTCAACGTCCGGCCCCAGAGATGGTGTACTCCCATCCCCGTCGGCAGATTGGCGGTCTTCGGCCCGTCGATGAAGCTGAAGCGGTCGTGGCCGGCGTTCTGCTCGCGCAGCCTCTCGAAGGTCCGCTCCCTCTCCCAGCGTTCCAGTACCTCACGTTCGAGCGCCGGATGGTCCGGTACGTTGGCCAGCGGGACGAAGACCTGCTCCATCGGGCGATCGTACCGGGCGGGAACAACCGGCTTTGCGCGCGCGTTTGAACCATTGGTATCCCGAGGAAGAAGAAAGGACGAGATGGCAGACCAGGTGACCGAAGCGACCTTCGACGACGAGGTGCTGCAGAGCGACGGGCAGGTGCTCGTCGACTTCTGGGCCGAGTGGTGCGGCCCGTGCCACGCGATCGCTCCCGTGCTCGACCAGATCGCTGCCGAGCGGAGCGAGCTCAAGGTCGTCAAGCTGAACATCGACGAGGAGCCCGCCGTCGCGCAGCGTTACGGCGTGATGTCGATCCCGACGCTGATCCTGTTCAAGGACGGCGAGCCTGCTGCGGCCGCCGTCGGCGCGATGCCGAAGACGATGCTGGAAGAGCGCCTCGGCCTTACCGAGGCCGCCGCCTAGCCTCCCTCAGCCTCTTCCTTCTCGGCGTGCGGAACCGGAGAGACCGCGCGCCCCGGAGGCTCGCCCGTCAGGCTGAGGACGCGCATTCCGTGGACGAACACGACCGCGCCGCCGAGCCAGCCGCCGATCGTCAGGAAGGCGAACCCGACCAGAGTGAGGATGAACGGGCCCGTGCGCACTGCGCCGTGGGTGTAGCCGGCGTGCCCGACGAGCGCGGCGACGAGGAAGAAGCCCGTCGCGGTCAGCATCGAGAGCATGTGCCAGGTCGCCGTCCACCAGATCGGCGATCCCCACTCGATCGTGAGCCAGTCGGCGAAGCCGGTCAGGGCGGTCAGCGCGGTCACGATCAGGCCGACGACGAGCGCGAGCCACCAGCCGTGCGCCGCTCCCGTCTCGGCGACGCCGACGACGCTCGCGACCGCCATCACCGTGGCCGCCGTGTAGGCGCCGATCGTCGCGTCCGTCAGCGGCGGGTGAATCGGGTGGCCCGGCAGGCCCTTCCAGAGGTAGCTCAGTTTCACCGGCGCCGGATCTTACGACTTCCGCGCCGTGTCGGTTTGCGTTAGTTCTGGCCGGCTGCTTCGAGGTAGGCGAGAAAGGCCGCGTGCTTCGCCAGATACGCCTCGATCTTCTCCAGCCCGGTCTCGAGCCAACGCTCGAGCCAGCCCTCGCCGAGCTCGTCCTCGATTCGGTGCAGGTCGCCGGGAGCCATAACTGAATGATCGGGACGAGATCGGGCCGGCGCAATGGGCCGAACGGCCTAACTTCGCGGACGGCGGCGCCTATAGCGTGCGGCGGGTGCGGGCGCTCCTTCTGATCAACCCACGCGCGGGGCACCGGCTTGGCGTCGACGCCGAGGAGCTCCGCGAGGAGGCCGAGCGGCGCGGGATCGAGGCGCATGTCCTCCGCAAGGGAGACGACCCGGCGGAGGCGGCGCGGGAGGCGGATGCTGAGGTTCTGGGCGCCGCGGGCGGCGACGGCTCGGTCGCGAGCGTCGCCTCCGTGGCGGTCGAGCGTGGGCTCCCGTTCGTCTGCGTTCCCTTCGGGACCCGAAACCACTTCGCCCGCGACCTCGGGCTCGACCGCAACGACCCGGTCGCGACGCTCGCGGCGTTCGCGGGCGAGGAGCGGCAGGTCGATGTCGGACGGGTCGGCGAGCGGCGCTTCCTGAACAACGTCTCGCTCGGGCTCTATGCCGGGCTCGTCCACCGCCGGGAACGCCGTAGGCGGCGGGGCGAGGTGCTGGCCGGCGCCCGCGCGCTCTGGCTCGGACTGCGCGAGCGGCGCGGCGTCTGGGCACAGCTCGACGGACGACCCGTCAGCGCGCGGGTCGTGCTCGTCGCGAGCAACGCCTACGAGCTGAGCCTGTTCTCGATCGGCGAGCGTGAGCGGCTGGACGACGGCAAGCTGCACCTGTACACGGCGGCCGGCTGGCTCCCGCGCCGCTGGGCGGAACGGTCGGGCGAGCGGTTCACGATCGAGGCGCCTCGGCCGCTCGAGGTCGCGATCGACGGGGAGCCGGACGTGCTCGAGCCGCCGCTCGAGTTCACGATCGAGCCGCGAGCCCTACGCGTCCTCGTGCCGCGCGCGCCAGGCTGAGAGCACGAGCGGCACGTTCTCGAAGGCCAGCTCCGCGGGAGGCGGCAGATCGTCCGGGGCGAACCAGCGCAGGTCGTCGACGTCGTCGGCCGGCGCCGGCTCCCCGCCGGTGGTGCGGGCGGTCCAGTAGAGGTTCAGCGTCGCCTCGGCAGTCGACTCTCCTCCATAGCGGTCGATCCAGGCGCCGAGGAAGTCGAGCGGCTCGACATCCAGCCCGGTCTCCTCGCGCAGCTCGCGGCGGAGCCCCTCGAGCGGTGGCTCGCCCTCCTCGAGGAACCCACCCGGAATGTCCCAGCGCCCCTTGAAGGGCTCGACCGCGCGCCGGGCGAGGAGGACGCGGCCGTCGCTGTCCACCACGAGGGCTCCCGCGGTCGGCTTCGAGGCCGCGTAGCAGACGAAACCGCAGGCCGGACATTCGACGCGGGAAGCGTCACCGCGCAGCTCCGCGCGGCAGCGCGGGCACCAACGCCACCCCTGCAGCTCCGCCACAGGCGCAACAATAGAGCGCGTGAGCCCGCGCTTCGTTCCCGCGACCGTCTCCGAGCTCGCCCGCGTGGAGCTCCTCGCGGGCCTGCCCGGCGAGGCGATCGGCCGCATCGCCGCACGGATGGAGCGCGAGGACGTGCCGCCCGGAAAGCAGGTCGTCCAGGAGGGCGACCGCGGCGAGCGCTTCTACCTCGTCCTCTCGGGGCTCTTCACCGTCAGCCAGGAGGACATCGGCCCGCGCCGCGTGCTGCAACCGGGGGGCTACTTCGGCGAGGTCGCGCTGGCGATGCACGTCCCCCGAACGGCTTCGGTGCGCGCGCTCACGCCGGCCGTCGTCGCGAGCTGCGACCGCGAGACGTTCGACGAGCTCCTGCGCCCGCTCTTCGCCGACGACTGACTAGCCGATTCGCCAGACCCCGTTCGTGCCGCCGCCGAGGACGTAGACGCTGCCGGCCAGCGAGACCGCCGCCGGGTCGGTCAGGGCCTGCGGCAAGGTGGCGGCCACGCGGACCGTCCGCCTCGCGGGGTCGATTGCGAGGACAGTCTTCGAGCCGCCGCCGGCGAGCAGGAGCTGCGACCCGAGCGCGGCCAGCGCGACGTGGTCCAACGCCGCCGGCAGCGTTGCGATGCGCGTGACCGTTCCCGCCGACGGGTCGACCGCCAGCACCGCCCGCGAGGGCCCGGCGGTCGTCAGGCCCCCGGCGACGTAGATCTTCCCGCCGAGCGCTGCGACGCCCGCGTAGCGAAGGCCGGCCGGCAGCCTGCCGACCAGAGTGGGCGCGCGGCCGGGGCGGAAGCGCAGGACCGCGGTTGCGAAGCGCGTGCCCGTGTAGCCGCCGACGAGGTAAGTGGCTCCGCCCACCGTCGCCGCGCCGAGATCGGAGAGCGGCTCGCCGAGGGTTCCCGCCGCGAGCGCTGCGCCGGTCGACGGGTCGACACGAACGACGGCGGGGGTCGAGACCTCCTCGCCGCCGCCGAACAGGTAGACGGCCCCGTCCGCGAGCGCCGCGGCTGCGTCGTGCGTGGCCACCGGTAGGCGGCCGGCCGTGCGAAGGCGAGCCGGAGGGCCGAGCACGACCTGGGCCGAGGAGCTTCCCCCGACGAGCCCGCCGAGAGCCATGATCCTGCCCCCGGGGAGAGCGACGGCGGCGAGCTTCGAGACCGGCTGCGGCAGGCTCCCCACTCTCCGCACGTGCAGGCGCGGCCGCGCGGACGGCCGCGCGGGACGAGGCTTCTGCCGCGTACGGACGGAGCCCGGAAGCAGGTCGAGCCCGTCCGGCTTGTTCAGGTAGCCGGGCGCGGTGCCGGAGACGCCGGTGTGGCCGTACTGCCAGACGATCTTCTTCGTGCGCGGGTCGATGACGATCACGCGGTGGTTGTAGTCGTCGTTCGCCGCGATCAGGCCGTTCGGCCAGCGGACGGCGAGGGAGGGCTTGTCGAGACGGTTCGGCCCGGACGCGGCGCCGAACGACCAGTCCACCCGGCCTTGCCGGTCGACGATCACGATCCGGCCCGGCGAGGTGAAGCTCGCGACCAGCACGCGCCCGCCGTGGAGGAGCTGCGCGTCGGATGGATAGGCGACCGGCGAGCGGATCGACCACAGCAGGCGGCCGTCCGCAGCCAGGCGGTCGATCCAGCCGCCGATCTCGGTCACGAGCAGGCCGCCGTCCGGGAGAGGGGTGTCGCCGTTCGGGCTGTCGAAGCCGCGCGGCGGGTCATGGACGCAGCTCCCGCCGAGAACGCGCGCCACCGCGCCGCCGGGTCGCAGGAAGACGATCCGGCAGTTGCGGATGTCGGCGACGGCCGTCAGCCCGCTCCGAAGCCGGTAGGCGTCGTCGGGCGTGTTCAGGTAGCCCGGGCTCGAGCCGGCGACGCCGGCATGGCCGTAGCGCCAGATCACGCGCTTGCCGCGGACGCTCAGCTCGGTCAGCGTGTCGTTGAACTCCTCGTTCGTGAGCACCGAGCGGTAGCCCGGCGTGAAGAAGGCGTCGTCGGGCCCGCGCAGGTTCGCGGCCTGCCAGACGACCTGCTTCGAGGGCGAGACGATCAGCACCCGGTTGTTGTTCCGGTCGGCGATCAGCACGTAGCCTGGAACGACGCGCGAACGCACGGCCGGCAGCCCGAGCGACCGCTCCGCGACGGTTTCGCGCCGGTGGCTCCCGCGGCGGGAGGGCTGTGGTTGCGGGGATTTCGTCCGCACCGTCGCGGTCTCGCTGCGACGGCTGCCACCCGAGCAACCGGCGAGGAGGAGCACGAGCGCGAGAGCGGGAACGCCGAGCCGCACACGGCGCAGGCTACGTAAAGCCCGCCAGCACGCCGTCGGAGAACGGCGGCCAGGCTTCGAGCGCCCACTCGCCGAAGTCGAGGTCGGTCAGGCACCCGAGCGCCAGGTCCGGCTCGGGATCGACCCAGAGGAACGTGCCGCTGCCGCCGAAGTGGCCGAAGGTGCGCGGCGAGTTGCGCGAGCCCGTCCAGTGCGGCGACTTCTCGTCCCGCAGCTCGAACCCGAGGCCCCAGTCGTTCGGCTCCATCCGGCCGAGGTCCGGGAGGACACCGCCGAGCCCTGGGAACTGCACGCTCGTCGCCTCGGCGAGCGTCTCGGGCGCGACGAGCGCCGGTCGCTGAAGCTCTGCGCCCAGCCGGATCAGGTCGTCGAGCGTCCCGTAGAGCCCGGCGCCTGGCGATCCGTGGAGCTCTGCCCGCATCCCGAGCGGCCGCAGCACCGCAGCGTCGAGGTAGTCCCCGAACGGCATCTCCGCCGCCCGCGCGAGGATCTCCCCCAGCACTTCGAAGCCGCCGTTCGAGTAGATCCGCCGCTGCCCCGGCTTCGAGATCGGGACGCGGCCCTCGAACGGGAGGCCGGACGCGTGTGCGAGCAGGTGCCGGATCGTCGAGCCGGGCGGACCCGCCGGCTCGTCGAGGTCGATCACGCCCTCCTCCGCCGCCACCAGCACGGCGAGGGCGGTCGCAGGCTTGGTCACAGAGGCCCAACGGAAGACCCGGTCGCGCGGCCCGTGTGCGGCCAGGAACTCGCCACCACGGAGGACACCGACTGCGACCGTCTCGGCCGGCCACTCCTCGACCTGCCGCAGCTCGTCCACGGCGCGCGATACTAGCCGCGTGGAGCGGCAGATCTACCCCTCGACGATCACCGGCACCGACTTCGCCGCCGGCGGAAGCGTGCTCGATCACAACTTCGGCAAGGGCGATCCGTACACGCTCGGGGTCGAGGAGGAGTACATGCTGCTCGACGGCGAGACGCTCGACCTCGTCCAGCACGTCGAGTCGGTGCTGGCCGCGGCGGCGGGCCACGAGCTCGGGGAGCAGGTCAACCCCGAGCTGATGCAGTCGGTGCTCGAGATCGCGACGCCCGTCTGCCGCACTCCGGCCGAGGTGGAGACGGAGCTGCGCAAGCTGCGCACCTACGTGATCGGGCTCGCCGGGGAGGGCGGGATGCGGGTCGGCTCGGCCGGAACGCACCCGTTCAGCCTCTTCGAGCGCCAGCGGATCACGGCGCGCGACCGCTACCGGCACCTCGTCGACCAGCTCCAGTACGTCGCCCGGCGCGAGCTGATCTTCGGCCTGCACATCCACGTCGCCGTCGACGACTGCGAGAAGGCGGTCCAGGTCGTGAACGGCCTGCTCGCACACCTCTCTTCCTTCCTCGCCCTCACCGCCAACTCGCCGTTCTGGCGCGGCGAGCCGACGGGCCTCGCCTCCAGCCGGCAGATGGTCTTCGCCGCGTTCCCGCGCTCGGGCCCGCCGCCGCGCTTCCGCGACTACGCCGACTACGCCGAGGTCGTCGGGCAGCTCGAGAAGACCGGCTGCATCGCGGACTACACGCACATCTGGTGGGACATCCGCCTGCACCCGCGCTTCGGCACGGTCGAGATCCGCGTCTGCGACGCGGTCACGCGCGTCGAGGACGCCGTCGCGCTCGCCGCCTACTGCCAGTGCCTCGTCAAGCTCTACTCGGAGCGCTACGACTCCGGCTCGGAGATCCCCTCCTACCACCGCATCCTGACGACCGAGAACAAGTGGCTCGCGGCCCGTTACGGGCTCCAGGCGCCGGTGATGGATCTCGCGGCCGGACGCCGCAACCGGGTGCCGGTCGCGCAGCTCGTGCGCCGGATGCTCCGCGACCTCGTGCCGCACGCCCGCGACCTCGGCTGCGAGCGCGAGCTCGAGGGGATCCGGGAGATCCTCGCGAAAGGCAACGGCGCCGACCGCCAGCGGCGGGCCTGGAACGCGAACCGCGACGTCGTCGAGGTCGTCCGCGAGATCGCGAACGCAACCGAGCTCGCGGCGGCTCCGGCTAGCGCTTGACCTCGAGCGTCTTCCGGTCGATGCGGGTGATCGTCCGGCCGTCGCGCCGCAGCTCGAGCATCCCTCCGCGCACTCGCAGCTTGACCGAGCCGATCCACCTCGCCGAGTGCCGCCACGGCTAGGTCGACGCAGAAAGCCCGCCGGTGGACCGTGTCGAGGGCGTGCACGAACGGCCGCTTCCCGGGGCGCTGGTAGAGCGTGTACGCCCAGCCGCCGGGGGTGCCGGCGCGCGTCATCGGGAGGCCGGTCATCTTCTCGTCCGCCTCGCGCTTGTCGACGATCGCGCCGGGATAGAGCTTGCGCGTCGTCCAGCTGAAAGCGCGCACCGCATACGGCTGACTGGCCGCGCCGGGCTTGCCGAGGTACTGGATCAGGTACATCAGCGAGCCGTCCGGCGAGAGCGCGTCGAAGGCGAAGGCCCCGGGGAGCTTCACCGTCTCCCGGACCTTCAGCGACGAGGGGTCGAGCAAGGCGAAGCGGGTCGAGGGCGAGCGGGGGTTCAGCGGCGAGGCGAGCACGAGGTTGTTGCCCTCGCGCGAGAGGCCGCCGACCGAGCCGTCCCAGGCGACCATCGGGATGCCGAGCGTCCCGCGGACGATAGGTCCAGAGGATGACCCTCCCGTCCCGGGCGCCGATCGACTCGATCACGGTGCCGCGGCCGGCGGGCAGCGCCACGTAGCGGACCGTCCCGGTCGCATCCAGCTTGCCCGGACCTCCGAACAGCGGGCCCGGCGAGGGGCCGCCTCCAGCGGCGGCGGCGACCGCCGCCCAGGCCGCTCCGAGGATCGTCGCGAGTGCGAGTGCGCGTCTCATGATTCCCTCCTGGTCGACGCTGCTAGTACGCCTGGACCTCGCGCCGGGGTCCATCCGTATCTGCGGCGATGGACCTGCTGCACAAGCACGGTCGTATAGTCGGCACGCGATGGGGGGCTCCGGCCGCGACGAGCGGGCCTGGGTGCGGCGGGCCCAGGCCGGGTCTCAACCAGACTTCGAGGCGCTCTTTCGCGCGCACTGGGGCCCTGCGTACCGGGCCGCCTACCTGGTCGTCCGCGACGCGGCCGCCGCCGAGGACATCGCGCAGGAGGCATTCCTCTCCGCGGTGCGCGCCCTCGACCGCTTCGACCGCCGCCGGCCGTTCGGGCCGTGGCTGCACCGGATCGTCGTCAACCGCGCGATCGACTGGGCGCGCGCCCGCGCGCTGCGGCCCGAGGCGGAGGCAGTCGACGCCCCGGCGCCCGAGCGGCCGGAGCGCGACGAGGCGCTGCTCCGCGAGCTCGACCGACTCACGCCGGAGCACCGCGCCGTGATCGTCCTCCGCTACCTGCTCGACTACACGCCGGGCGAGATCGCGGAGCTGCTCGAGCTGCCGCGCGGGACGGTCAACTCGCGCCTCCGCCGCGGCCTCGACCATCTGAAGGAGATGCTCGGGTGAGCCGGTTCCGGGCGCCGAACGAGCAGGAGGCCTGCGGGCGGGCCTGGGCGGTCGTGAGCGCCGCGTACGAGTCGCGTGTGCCGGTGGCCTGGCCGCGCCGCCACGCGCGACCGCTCGTCGCCGGCGCCCTCGTGGCGGCCGCCGTCGCCGCCGTGCTGAGCCCGCCCGGGCGGTCGGTCGTCCACTCCCTGCGCAAGGCGGTCGGGGTCGAGAACGCGCAGACCGAGCTCTTCTCTCTCCCGGCGTCGGGCCGCCTGCTCGTCTCGGGCCCGGGTGGAACCTGGATCGTGAACGCCGACGGCTCCCGCCGCCGGCTCGGCCCCTACCGCGACGCCACCTTCTCGCCGCACGCCCTCTTCGTCGCAGCGACCCGCGGCAACGAGCTGGTCGCGCTCGATCCAAAGGGAGACGTGCGCTGGACGCTGCCGCGGCGCTCGGCGAGATTCCCGGCCTGGACCGGAACGCGCCGGGACACGCGAATCGCCTATCTCTCGGCCGGCAAGCTCCGGATCGTCGCCGGAGACGGCACGGGCGACCACGCTGTCGGGCGGGCGGCCCTGGTCCGGCCGTTCTGGCTGCCGGACCGGGTGGTCGCCTATTCGAACGGGCGTCGCATGATCGCTTACGACACGAAATCCCGGTCCATCCTCCGCCACGCTGTCGCGCGTCGCGAAAGTCCGAAGATCCGCCGAAGCAAGGGGCAAAGCGAAGTTGTCAGCCGCGGCCGCGTCGTCTTCCGTGGCACCGGCGTGTTCGGACAGGTCGTCCCCTCTCCGGATGGACGCTGGCTCCTCGTGACCTGGCCGACCGCGGACCAGTGGGTGTTCTTGCGGCTGCACCCGAGGAAGATCGTCGGCGCATCGCGGATCTCGGCGCAGTTCGGCGGCTTCCCTCGCGTGGGCGGCTGGTGCTGCGGTCGCTGATCATCCTGCTCGCGCTCGTCGCCGGGCAGGCGCCTCAGGCGCGGCCGGAGCCCCGGCCGGTCGTCCACTGGCGCGACTCGACCTCGCTGGGGCGGCCCGATCGCGGCTCACTCGTACGCGGGGTGCGCTTTCCGAGATCGGGCCCGGCCTTCTTCACCTGGGACCCGCTCCGGCACCGCTCGCCCGACCGCCCCTGGCGCCGCTACGGAAGCGACCGGCTCGTGCGGATCGTCCTGCGCGTCGTCCGCGAGTACGCCGCCGCGCACCCCGGCGCGCCTCGGGTCGGGATCGGCGACCTGAGCCTGCCGCACGGCGGGCCGTTCGGCCCCAAGCACGTCTCACACCAGAACGGGCTCGACGTCGACGTCTACTACCCGAGGCTCGACCGCCGCGAGCGGCCGCCGGACCGCGCCGGGCAGATCGACCGGCGGCTCTCGCAGGACCTGCTGAACCGATTCGTTCGCGCCGGAGCGACCCGGATCTTCGTCGGCCCGAACACCCACCTCGTCGGCGCTCGCCGGATCGTCCAGGTGCTCGCGCTGCACGACAACCACATGCACGTCCGGATCGCGAACCGTGCGGGCGGGCTGACGATCGGCCACTCCGTGCGCGGCCGCGCGATCGTGGCCTACGAGCGCGGCGACCGGTCCGCACCGGTGACTCTCGTCGTCGGCGTCATCCACGGGAGCGAGCCGGCGGGCCTGGCCGTGATTCGCCGCCTGCGCACGATGCCGCTTCCGCCGCGCGTCCACCTCTGGCTCGTCCCGACGGTCAACCCCGACGGTCTCGCCGCCGGCACGCGCCAGAACGCGCACGGCGTCGACCTGAACCGCAACTGGCCGGTGGGCTGGAAGCCGAACGGCCGGCCGTGGGACGGCTACTACTCCGGGCCGCGCCCGCTCTCCGAGCCGGAGAACCGCGCGATGCTGGCGTTCATCCTTCGCGTCCGCCCCACGCTGACGATCTGGTACCACCAGCCCCTCGACGTCGTCTACGGCTCCGATCCGCACGTCGCGCTGCTGAAGCGCTACGCGCGGCTGAGCGGCTTGCCCTATCGCCACCTGGCGGTCCCGCCCGGCGCCGCGACCCGCTGGGAGCGAAAGCTCTTTCGGCGGGGCTCGCACTTCGTGGTCGAGTTCCCGGCAGGCCGGATCACCCGCGTGACCGCCCGCCGCCACGCAGCCGCGGTTCTCGCCCTGGCGCCTCGCTAAGCTCGCCGCGTGCTCGCGGTCGGTGAGCAGATCCCGGATGTTCGCGTGTGGATGGGCCCGCGTGAGCCCGTCGCGCTGCGCGAGCTCGCCGCCGAGAAACCCCTCCTGCTCCTCTTCTACCTCTTCGACTGGTCGGCCACCTGAACGAGCGAGATGGAGCTCCTGCGTGACAGGAGCGCGGAGTTCGAGCAGGCGGATGTCCGGGCGGTCGGGATCTCCCGCGACTCGCCCTGGTCGCACGTCGCCTGGATGCAGGCGCTCGACCTGAACTTCCCGCTGCTCTCGGACTGGAACGCGGAGGCAGCGCGGGGCTTCGGAGTCACGCACGACTACCACGGCTTCCACGACGTGGCCGAGCGAACGGCGTTCCTCGTCGACCGGAGCGGTACCGTCCGCGGCGCATGGCGCTACCAGACGGCCGAGGTGCCGGACTTCGACGAGCTGCTCTCGGCCGCCCGGGCTTTGTAGCCCTCGCGTGCGGCCTGTACCTCGCGGCAGGGCTCGCCGCGATGTGGCCCGCCCCCGAGCATTTCGGGTCGCGCTTCGCCGCGAGAGGGCACACGGTCAGTCGGCGAGGCCGCCCCGGGCGACCATCTCCAGGCCGTCTACCACCTCTGGCTCGTCGGCCACCAGCTCGGGCACGGTCACGCCCCGTGGCGCGATCCCTACACCTTCCAGCCGGAGAGCTCGACGCGCGTCAACTTCGGCGGCTGGCCGTTCGGCCTCCCCTTCTGGCCGCTCGAGGCCGTCTTCGGGACGGTCACCGCCTGGAACCTGTTCCTGCTGCTGACCTACCTGGGCGCAGGAGGCTTCGCCCTCCTCTGGCTGCGGGAGCTGGGGCTGCCGCGCGGGCCGGCGCTCGTGGGCGGGCTTGCGTTCGCGCTCGCTCCCTACCGCGTCGCGCAGAGCGCCGGGCACTTCCGCGGGCCGATCTCGATCCTGCTCCCGCTGGCGCTCTTCGCCTTCGAGCGCTCCCGGCGGCGCAGCCGCTGGTGGCTTCTCCTCGCCGCGGCGGCGCTCGCCTCGATCCCGTTCTCCGACCTGCACCTCGGGCTCGGCGCGACGGGCTTCTTCGCCGTCTATGCGCTTCTGCGTGCGCGGGACCCGTGGATGCTCGCCGGCGGCGCCTTCGCCACACTCACCGCCGCGGGTGCGGGGCTGCTCGTCGCCGGGACGGGGGTGCCCGGCTCGATCGGCTCGGGTGGACGCTCGCTGCACGAGGTGTCCGGCTACTCGGCCAACGGGCTCGACTTCCTGACGAGGCACCAGCGCCACGGGCCCGAGAGCTTCGTCTTCCTCGGCTGGTTGACACCGCTGCTGGCGCTCGCTGGGCTGGTCTTCCTCGTGCGCGCCCGCCGCCTGCAACTGGCGGCAGCGCTCCTCGTCGGCGCAGCGGTGCCGGTCATGCTCGCCTTCGGAACGGGCTTCCCGCTCTACAGCTGGCTCTGGCACCACTTCCCGCCGCTTCGCTACCCGCGGGTGCCGGAGCGCTTCATGCCCGTGGCCTGCCTCGCGATCGCCGCGCTGGCGGCGGTCGCGGTCGCCAGGCTCGCCCGAGCCGTCCCCGCCCGGCTGGTAACGGTCTGTTTCGTCGTCGTGGTGCTGGCGGTCGGCGCCGACCTGCGCGTGGAGGCCTACCGAACCGCCGAAGCCGATCCGGCGAACCGGGCCTACGCGGCCCTGCGTTCGGAGCCGGCCGGCCGCCTGCTCGAGATCCCGGTCATGCACCCCAACGTCGCCCGCGGGAGCGCCTACTTCTACTACGACATGCAGGCCGCGCGGGAACGGCCGGGAGGCTACTCGACCGTCGCGCCGAAACGGGCGGCCGAGCTGGCGCTGCGCCTCCAGAGCCTGAACTGCGGCGACTGGCCGCCCGGCACAGATCGCCTCCTCGACCGGCTCGGCGTGCGCTACCTCGCCTTCCATGCGGCGCTCTTCTCGGGCGAGCGCGGCTGGTTCGCCTGGCGCGGCGTCTCCGCCCACGGCTGGCGCCCACTGGCCCGCGACCGCGCGGTCACGATGCTCGTGAAAGGCCCCGCGGCCGGGTCAAACCCGCTCCCGGAGCCCCGCCGGGCGGTCGTCTTCTGCCCGCAGTGGCACGATCGCTCGCCGCGCTACCGGCACGGGGCGTTCTGGGCACACGGCGCCGGCGAGCTGGTTGTGCGCCTCGAGAGCCAGGGGCCGGACCGGACGACGATCACCGCCGACGGAACCAGCCGCTCGGTCCGAGTCGTCCAACCCTCTTCCCTGAGCGTGCCGCTACGTCGTGGGGGCTGGCACCTGGTCCGGGTGGAGGTCGCCCGGGCGGACCGGAACGTCCGCCTGGTCTCCGTCCGCGCCACGCGCGGCTAGGTCGGCGTCCCGCGCCACGAGCGCCGAATACCGCCCGCCCGCCGCGAGCAGCTTCTCGTGGGTGCCGGTCTCGACGATCCGGCCCTGGTCGAGCACGATGATCCGGTCGGCGTCGCGCACCGTCGAGAGCCGATGGGCGATCGCGATCGTCGTCCGTCCCTGCGAGAGCCGGTCGAGCGCCTCCTGCACGAGCCGTTCCGTCCCGGTGTCGAGCGAGCTCGTCGCCTCATCGAGGACGAGGATCGGCGGATTGCGCAGGATCGTCCGCGCGATCGCGATCCGCTGCTTCTCGCCGCCCGAGAAGCGGTAGCCGCGCTCGCCGACGACGGTGTCGTACCCGTCCGCAAGGCCCGCGATCACGCCGTGGATACGGGCTGCCTTGGCCGCGGCCTCGATCTCCTCGTCGGTCGCGTCCGGCTTCGCGAAGCGGAGGTTCTCGCGGATCGACTCGTGAAAGAGGTACGTCTCCTGCGAGACGACCCCGACGAGGTCGCTCAGCGCCTTGAAGCTGAGGTCGCGGATGTCGACGCCGTCGATCGTGACGCTCCCGCGGCTGACATCGTAGAGACGCGCCGCCAGGTATCCGAGCGTCGTCTTGCCGGAGCCCGTCTCCCCGACGAGCGCGATCGTGGAGCCGTTGGGAACGGTGAACGAGACGTCCTGCAGCGTCCAGTCGTCGCCGTAGCGGAACCAGACGTGGTCGAAGACCACGTCGCCCGCCCGCCCCTCCTCGAGGGCGTCGGGCTTCTCCTCGATGTCGACCCGCTGGTCGAGGTACTCGAAGATCCGGTCGAAGAGCGCGAGCGACGTCTGCACGTCGAGCCCGACTCCGAGCAGCGAGCCGACCGGGAAGAACAGGCGCGTCTGCAGCGTGGTGAACGAGACGAGCGTCGCGATCGAGATCGAGTGCGACCCGTTCGCAAGGGCGAGCCCGCCGAACCAGTAGACCGCCGCCGGCATCACCGCGAAGCTCGTCTGGATCGAGGCCATCACCCAGCGGCCGGCCATCCGCTGGCGCACCTCGAGCTGCGCGAGGCGCAGCGAGTCCGCCTCGAAGCGGTCCGCGAGCTCGTTGCCGCGGCCCATCGTCTTCCCGAGCAGGATCCCGGAGACCGAGAGCGACTCCTGCACGAGGCTCGAGATGTCGGCGAGCGTCTCCTGCGTCGTCTTCGCGATCCGCCGCCGCTCCTGCCCGACGCGGCGCGTGAGGAACGCGAACAGCGGGATCAGCGCGAACGCGAACAGCGCGAGCCGCCAGCTCAGCACCAGCATGCCGATCATGGTCGCGACGACCGTCGTCGAGTTCGAGGCGATCGACGTGGCGGTATTCGTGACGACGTTCTGCACGCCGCCGATGTCGTTCGAGATCCGCGACTGCACCTCACCCGTTCGCGTGCGCGTGAAGAACGCGAGCGACAGCCGCTGCAGGTGCCGGAAGACCGCCGCCCGCAGGTCGTGCATCACGCGCTGGCCGACCTGGTTCGAGAGCAGCGTCTGCAGGACCCCGAGCACGCCCGTCGCGACCGCGATCGCGATCATCCCGCCCGCGTTCCAGGAAAGGGCGGTCGTGTCGTTCCGGGCAATCGCCTCCAGCACGTGCTTGAGGAGGAACGCGGGGATGACGCCGAGCGCCGCCGAGACGACGATCAGGAGCAGGACCGCGCCGAGGCGCCGCTTGTACGGGGCGAAGAGCGGGCCGATGCGGCGCAGGTTGGCCCGGCGCACGAGCGGATCCGCCGGCCGCTCCGGCGGCGCCTCGGACGAGTGGAAGAACATGCCCATCCCGGCCAGGGTACGCGCCCGGGCCGCCGCTAGCGAGGGCGCAGAAGGAGGCCGATCAGGAACCCCGCGAGGAGGAGCTGCACCGGCGCGGACATTCCTCCGCTCCGGTGCCAGCCGCGCAGACGGTGGCTCGGAAAATGCTTGCGCCCGCCCGGCCGCAGGATGCGAAAGACATGCTCCAGGTCGGGCGACGAGGCTGCGAGCGCACCGGTGACAGCCGGATCGAGCGGGCCGCGCGAGGCGGCGAGCAGGAGGACGGCGGCGATGCCCGAGCGGATCTCGAAGTCGCGGTCGGGAAGGTCCTCGTGCGGCATCAGGTCGCCCAGCAGGTGCAGGAGGAGCCCCAACGGCACCGAGAGCCGTCTCGACCCGACCAACGAGCCGCCGGCAGCGCCGGTCGCCACGTGCAGCGAGACGATCACCGGGGGAAGCTACCTGCCGAGCTGGTCGGCCGGCCGAACGCGTACTGCCAGAACTCGCGCATGAGCGGCGTCGAGGTCGGCCCCGTCATCTGCACCTGCGTGAACAAGATGCCGACCGCGCCGGTGGACGGCGCGATGTGGCCCGTCGTCCCGCTGCCTCCGATCCAGCCGTAACGGCCGTCGGCCGCGACGGAGCCGCCGAAGCCCCAGCCTGCTCCCTCGAGGAAGAGCGTCGAGGCCTCCCGTTGCTCTTGCGTCAGGTGGTCGGTCATCAGCAGGCGCACCGACTCCGGCGAGAGGACGCCGCCGCCGTCCGCGAGCAGCATCCGCCCGAACCCGTGCCAGTCCGCGAGCGTCGAGACGAGACCGCCGGCGCCCGACGGGAAGATCGGCGGCTGCCTCCACAGGCTGTCGTCGGGCGACGCGTCATCCGCACGGTGGTACGCGGGCAGCCGGTCGAGCTTGTCCGCGGGGACGTGGAAGCCGGTGTCGCTCATGGCGAGCGGCTCGAAGATGCGCTCGGCCAGGAACTCCGGCAGCGGCCGCCCGGCCGCCCGCGCGATCAGAACGCCCTGGATGTCGGAGCAGGTGTTGTAGAGCCACGCCTCGCCGGGCTGGCGGAGCATCGGGACTCCCGCGAGCGTCGTGAGCCACTCGTCGGGTCCCTCCCGCGGCCCGAACACGGGCACCTTCTGGAAGAGCTCGGTGACCGCCGGCAGCGAGAAGTCGGACGGAAAGCCCCAGCCGGCGCGGGAGGTGAGGAGGTCCTCGACGCTGATCGGCCGTGCGGCCGGCACGACGTCGTCGACCGGGCTCTCCGGCGTGCGCACGACCACGGGCGAGGCGACCTCCGGCAGCCACCGCGCGATCGGGTCGTCGAGCGCGACGAGCCCCTCGTCGACGAGGAGCATGACCGCCGCGGCGGTGATCGGCTTCGTCAGCGAGGCGATCCGGACGATCGAATCAGGCTCGACCTCGCCGGCGCCCGCGATCTCTACGTGTTCACCGCGCGCGACCAGCGCCGCCGCACCCGGAACGACGCCTGCGACGGCCGTCTCGAGCAGGTCCTGGAGAGAGGTCATCGCGTCCCGTTCCAGTCGTGGGCCTCGCCGATCGCTTGCAGCCGTTCCCTCGTCTGCGGCTCGCAGAGCGCTCCGGCAACGCCGGCGTCGTAGAAGAGCTTCGGCGAGAGGCCCAGCGACATCGCGGCCTCGTAGTCGCGGCTGAGATCCGTGTCGAACATCTGCGGGTCGTCGGTCGAGATCGAGCACCGGACACCTGCCTCCACGAGCTTCGGCAAAGGGTGCTCCGCGAGCGAGCGGACGGCGCCCGTCCTCAGGTTCGAGATCGGGCACACGTCGAGCACGAGCTCCCGTCCGGCGATCTCGCGCACGAGGCCCGGATCGTCGAGCGCGCGGATGCCGTGGCGGATGCGGTCGGCGTCGAGCGCCTCGAGCGCGCCGCGCACGGACTCGGCCCCGGCCACCTCGCCGGCGTGCGGCACCGACGCCAGACCGGCGTCCTTCGCGGCGCGGAAGGCCGGCGCGAACGGCTCGGGCGGGAAGAGGTTCTCCTCGCCGCCCAGGCCGATCCCGACGATGCCGCGCTCACGGTACTTCGCCGCGTACCGGACGGCCTCGAAAGCGTCTTCGAGCGGCGCCCCGCGGGTGATGTCCGGCGTCAGCCGGACCTCGACGCCGTGGACATCGAGCGCCTCCTGAGCGCCGTCGCAGTACCCGGCGAAGATCTCGTCCCAGTCGACCCCACGCCAGGCGCGTTCGATCGGCGAAAAGATGCCCTCGATGTAGACCGCGCCGTGCTGCGCGGCGTCCCCCGCATAGTCGACGACGATCTGGCGGAAGTCTTCGTAGCGGCGCAGGACGTTGGTCGTCAGGATCCACACCTCGATGAAGTGATCGAAGTCGCGGAAGCGGTAGAGCTCGGCCAGCTCGGGGACGCTCGCGACCGGCAGCGGGTAGCCGTTGCGCGCGGCGATCTCGAGCAGCGTCTCCGGCCGGACGGTCGCCTCGAGATGGACGTGCAGCTCGATCTTCGGGAACGCGGGCAGGTCTACACGCCCATCGCGTGAGTGGCTACCGCTCGGACATGCACGAGTCGATCTTGGCAAGGACGCTGCACCCAGTGCGCAACCAGACGAGGAAAACGCATGGCTGAGCGGATTTTCTCGGCCCCGCGGCTGGTCGAGTCATCACGGGACATCGCCACCTGAGCCGCGGCACCGGGTCCGGCAAGCAACGCGGCGGGAGACGGCCTCTTCGACCGCCTCCCGTCCAATGAGTCCGTTGTCTCAGCCGGGCGGCTGGAAGAGTGGTCGGCGACGTAGCGGCCGACCTTCCGCCCGGGCGCGAGCCCTGCAGGTCGGAGTTGCGGAAGTGGAAGCCGACAAGGACGCGGGCCCAGTCGACGTCCTTGACGACGTCGTGGAGGCGGTCGTACTCGTCGCGTCGTGCCGGTGACGCGGCTGTCGAGCGAGAACGCGACCTTGTCGGTGCCGAAGAACGCGTCCGAGGGCCTCGACGACGCCGGTGCTGTGGCAGGCGTGCGCCGACGGGTACTCGGGGAAGTTCGGCGTCGTGCGCAGCGGCAGCCAGGTCGGGTCGGCCACCGTCCCGGGTTGCCGTCGGTGTCCGCGAGCGGGATCGCTTGGTACGGGCGCCAGAACCAGAAGTGGTACTTCGCGTCGAAGCAGGCGATCATCGCGTCGCCGCCCGCGACGTGCGCCATCGCCAGCATCCGGGCCGTCTGCACGAGGTCGAGCCCGCGGGCGGCAGCAAGGCGGAGCAGGCCGTCGTTCCACTGCCGGATGTCGTGGTCGGTCCAGAAGAGCGCCTCGTTCGTCTGCTCCGGCGTCCTGATCGTGCTGTCGAAGCGGCCCGAGTTGCTGGACTTGGTTGAGGTCGTCGGCGTACTCCTGGCTCGGTCGAGGGCGTTCGGGCCGTCGGGCCGGAACTGCGAGGCGCTGGTGAGCGCGAGCGGCCGCATCCCCGGGAGGCAGAGGCCGAGCACCGTGCCGGCGGGGCGGCTGCCAGACGCCAGGCCCGGGTGGCGGCGGGCCCAGATCCGTGAGCGTGGTCGGTGCAGCCGCGGCCGTCGTTCGTGCGCAGGGCGAGCACGGCCTGTGCGACCTGCTCGCCGATCGCGATCCCATTCGTCTTCGCCTGCACCGTCGGGGATGGCGGCCATGTAGGCGGCGTGGTCGGCGTCGAGGATCGTCTGGTTCGGCGCCGAGCTGCGGGCTGCAGGCCCGGTGAGCGTGTCGTAGGCTGCGGTGGCGATCGCGGCCGCCGGCCGACGTGTCGCGGCGCGGAGCGGCGGGCGTGGGCGCGTACGGCCGGTAGCCGCCCTCGATCGCCACCGCCGCGTCGTAGATGGCGACGTGGACGATGCCCATGTAGACGGCCGCCTCGCCCGGGAACTTGTTGCCGAAGTTCTCCGAGCCGAAGACCCTGCCGGGCCGGCCGGCACGATCGCGCACGGGCCTCCGTGCTCCAGAAGGCGACCGGTGTCGTCGCTGCGGCGTATGCGGCGGCGGGCGCGCACTGCGTGGCCGGCGGTGTTGCACCGACACTCGGCCCGGCGCCGACGAACGCCGACGGACCCACCAGGGCCAGAAGAGCCAGTTTCGAAGTTTCACGGTTCCTCCTTTCCTGACGGGATCGCCTCGACGACACGAAGCGGCTCGAGCCCCGCCCGCTGAGCGGCCAGGGCGGCCTCGCGGACCGATGGGGCCGCGAACGTGAAGAAGCAGATCTCGTCCTCGGGGACGTGGATCGATCCCTCGAAGCCGACGCGCGTCCCCTCCCGCGTCATCGCCTCGGCGGCCGAGCGCGCCCGCCGCTCCCGCGCCTGACGCTCACCTGCGGCGCCGCGGGCGAGGAACGTCTCGACGAGGTAGCTCGGCACCCGACCGACGGTAGGCGGCCGCGCTCAGCTTGAAATCGTGAGTCCCCCTGAACTTTGCTCGGCCCCTCCGAGTCCGGCCGGTACACGCGTGCGAGTTCGGCGCGCGAGCGCACGCCGAGCTTCGCGTACACGTGCGAGAGGTGCGTCTCGACCGTCCGCTCGCCCAGGAAGAGCGGCCGCGGCCACCTCCTTGTTCGTGCGGCCCTCGGCGACGAGCGCGGCGACACGGCGCTCCGCGGCGGTCAGTCCCTCCTCGCGCGTGCGCCCGCCGATCCGGCCGAGCTCGGCGCGGGCCTTCTCGATCCAGGTTGCCGCTCCGAGCTCCTCGAATCCGGCGAGCGCTTCCTCGATCGCGTCGCGGGCGGCGCGCTTCTGCCGCCCGCCGGCTGCGGACGACGCCGAGCGCGAGCAGCGCGCGGGCACGGCCGAAGCGGTCTCCGACGCCCTCGTGCTGTGCAACCGCGTCCTCGAGGAGACGAGGCGGCGTCGGCGACGTCGCCGCGGGCGGCGGCGACAGGCCGCGGCAGCGCGTCACGTGCGCGAGCACTGCGCGTGCGGCCGGCCGCCGCGCATCCGCCTCCCAAGCGTCGAGGACTCGTACGCGCCTCGTCGAAGCGGTCGAGCCGAGCAGCGCCTCGACATGGTCGGCGGTCCACCAGCGGTGGCCCGGCTCGCGCCAGCCGAGCCTCGTGGTGACCGCCTCGGCCTCTGCAAACCACGTGCGGCCCCGTGCGGGTCGCCGTCCTGCAGAGCGACGACGCCCAGCGTGCCGAGGTGGACGGGCGTGTGCGAGCCCGAACTGCTCCTCGCCGAGCCGCAAGCCCGCGCTCCGAGTGCGCGCGTGCGAGCTCGAGCTGACCGCGATGAGCGGCGATCGCGGCGATCGGCAGATGGTCCCAGGGCGCCTCGAGCCCGTACTGCGCCTTGAGCTCGTATGCACGCTCGGCGTACTCCGCCGCGAGCTGCCAGCGGCCGCCCCAGAGCTCGAGCCAAGGCAAGGCTGAACAGGGTGCCCTGCCGCTGACTGGCTCGTCGCGCTCGCGCCACGCGTCGGTGCTCCGCGCTCGAGGCAGCGCCCGCGCGGCTGTCGACGTCGCCGCTCTCGAACAGCGTCGACCGGCGCGTGCTCAACTTCACGGCCCGCCGATCGCGAGCGCGAGCTCGTGCGCCCGCGCTGCGTGTGCCGGCGCGTCCGCGGTCGCCGACGGCACCGCCGAGAAACGCGAGCATCACGAGCGCGTCGACCCGGAGCGCGTCGTCATCCAGCTCGTTCGGCGAGCGCGAGCGCCGCGCGCGCATGGTCGAGCGCTCGCGCGAATCCCTCCTTGAAGCGCGTCGACCCAGGCGAGCCGGCAGTGGATGACCGCCTGCAGCGCCGGTCGCGCGGTCGCCTCGCGCAGGGCCTCTTCGAGCAGCGCCACCGCCCGGTCGAGCCCCTCGAGCTCGGCGAGGAGGACGAGCGCCTCGGCACGGAGCGGGCCGACCTCGCTCCCTCGGCGAGCAGCTGCGTCGCGATCGTCCGGGCGCGCGTCCATTCTCCCGCAGCGCGATGCGCCCGAGCTGCCGCCAGCGCGCGCCGATGGCGGTCGCCGGCGTCGTCCGCCGGCGTCAGCCGCAGCGCCTGCTCGGCGAGCTCGGCCGCGACCGCCGACGCGCCGCGCTCCGCCGCGGTCGCCACGGCCTCGTCGAGCAGGCCGGCGACGGCGGCTCGGGCGCGTCGGTCGCGAGCGCGAGGTGCCGGGCGCGCAGGAGCGGGTCCGTCGAGGATCCCGGCGAGCCGCGCGTGGACGGTCCGCCGCCGGCTCCGAGGTCCTGGTAGAGGACAGATGCGAGCAGCGGGTGGGTGAAGCGGATCGACCCGTTCTCGCGCTCGATCACGTGCGCCTCGAGCGCCGGCGCGAGCGCGTCTGCCGTCGACGCCGGCGCGCTCGAGCAGCGACTCGGAAGGCGTGCCCGAGCGCGGACGCAAGCGCGAGCGCCTCGCGCGTGTCGGCGGGAAGCCCGGCAAGCCTCCCGCGCACGAGCTCGTCGAGCGTCTCCGGGACCGGGAGCGGCTCGAGTGGATCGAGGTCCGCGTCCAGCGACCGGGCGAGTTCGAGCGCGAAGAACGGATTGCCGCCGGACCGCTCGTGGATGCGGAGCAACGTCTGACGAGCGAAGAGCCTGTCCAGGCGGTCCTGGAGGAGCCGATGGAGCGCGCCGACGCTCAGCGGCCCCACGCGTACCCGCCGGACGTGATCCGGGCCGAGCGCGTGCTCCATCTCCGACGGCTCGCGTCTGGTTCAACGAGCCGCCGGTGAGAAGAAGCGAGCACGACGGGTCGCCGTCGAGCCGACGGAGCGCGAACGCGAGCGCGAACGCCGACGAGGCGTCGAGCCACTGGACATCGTCGATCGCGACAAGCGAGCGGCCCGTCATCGCGCGAGCAGCTGCAGCGACATCGCGAACGGCGATCGCCCAGCGCGCGCGGGTCCACGGCGCTCTCGCGGGCGCTCTCCTCGCAGGAGTAGTGCGACCTCGAGCGCGTGTCGCCTCGGCGGCGGACAGCGCGGGGCAGCACCTCGTCGAGACACCGTCGAAGAGGTCGCCAAGCCCGACGTGGGCGAGGCCGCGCTCGGCCTCGGCCGGCCGCGAGACGAGGACGAGAAATCCCCGCTCGCGCGCATGCTGCGACGCCGCGAGCCAGAGCGTCGACTTCCCGATCCCCGGCTCGCCTTCGAGCACGAGCCCAGCGGCCCCGCCTGCAGCCTCGCCGATGAAAGCGCGGACCGAGGCGAGCTCTTCCTCCCTGCCGACGATCTCGAACCCCATCCTCGGAAGATCGTGACCACAGGCGGCCGCGAAGGCAACCGGGATCGGCGCGGTCGCAGGCTTCCGCCGCTCGACCCATGCGCAGGCAGGTCACGTGCGCGCCATCACCGCGACAGTCCGACTGGCTAGACCACGCATGAGGAATGAGCGTCCAAGCCGATCTCAGATCGCCAACAACGGCTTGAACAAACGGCTTCAGAGGCGCGGCTGCACGCCCGCCGCGGGCTCTACATGCCCATCGCATGACAAGAAACGGCTCTGAGCAGGGACTTCGCGTCACGGTGTGGCTCGCGTCACGACAACACCTGGACAGACCTCGGCGACCAGCGCTTCTCCCACCGCCTGAGGGCCGACTTGACCCGCGCGGGTCATGACAGAAGGGCCGCCCTCGGCGAGCATCCGGCGGGGCCGCACACAGCCGGTCGCGACCTGTTCGAGGCTCGCCGGCTGTTGCCCGTCTCCCCCCCCAGGGCACCGCGGGAGCTCTGCCGCAGCTCGCCGGGTGCGGCCCCCTCAGCCCGGTTCAGAGAAGCAGTTCCCACCGGCACGTAGTCGACGAGCACGAACCCGTGCTCAGCGTAGGCCGAGAGCGTCTCTTCCGCCTCTCCCCACGTCTCCAGCGCGACCGGGCCGGGGCCGACCAGGGTCGCTGCGCCCTGCGCGAGTCGCGCCTCGTTACGCAGATACTTCCTCGGTGCTGCCATCGGCAGAGCATCTCCCTCCGCCAGGATCGAGCCCGGCGTCGAAGCCTCCAAGCAACCGAGTGTCCTCGAACAGGAGATAGGAGATCCGATCTGGCGGTTGCGGACGTGCGAGCAGGAAGCCTTGGGCTGCGTCGCAGCCGAGGCGCCGGAGGCAGTCGAGTTGAACCTCGGTCTCGACGCCCTCGGCGATCACCGCCATGTGCAGGGTCTTGCCGAGGCTGATGATCGCTCGGGTGATCGGGTCGTCGTCGCCGCCGGTGCGAATGGTGCGGATGAAGAAGCGGTCGATCTTGAGCGCGGCGAGTGGGAAGCGGTTCAACGAGGCAAGCGCGGAGTAGCCGGTGCCGAAGTCGTCGAGGACGATGCGAATGCCGGCCTTGGCGAGGTCGGCGAGGTTCTTGTTGAGCGTGTGATTGCGCTCGTCGATGAAGACCCGTTCGGTCAGCTCGAACGCGATGTCTGATGCCGTCAGCCCGTGCTCGACGAGCGTCTCGGTGACGAAGCTGACGAAACTGGGCTCGGAGAGCTCGCGCGGTGAGACGTTGACGAAAACGCCAAGTGGCAGCGTTTCGGGGTTCTGCTTCCGCCACTGCGCGGTCTGCCGAACGGCCTCGTCGAGGACGTAGCGGCCGAGTGGGACGATCAGCCCGTTCGCCTCGGCGAGAGGGATGAACTCGCCGGGTTGCACCCATCCCCACTGCGGATCCTGCCAACGAACGAGGGCCTCGACGGCGAGTATCCGGCCGTCCGCGAGCGACACGATCGGTTGGTAGAACAGCTCGAGCGAACGCTCGCGGAGCACGCTCTCCAGTGCGCTCCTGAGCGCGACTTGCCGCAAGAGCTGAGCTCTCAGCGCATCATCGAAGAACTCGAACCCGTTCTTGCCCGTCGCTTTGACCCGGTACATCGCCATGTCGGCGTCGCGCAACAGGTCGTCCGACGACGCTCCACCGCCTGTGAGCGCGATGCCAAGGCTTCCCGTCATGTGCCGCGTGGTGCCGGCTACCGCGAATGGTTCCACGAAGACCGACTGGAGTCGTTCTGCGAACCCGACCACGTCATGCTCGGATCGAAGACCTTCGGCTACGAAGGCAAACTCATCCCCGCCCAGACGAGCAACGGTCTCGCCTCCCCGGAGGACATCGAGTCTTCTCGCCAACTCGACGAGCAGTTGGTCGCCGACTGCATGGCCGAGGCTGTCATTGACGAGCTTGAAGTCGTCCACATCGAGCAACATCACGGCGATCTCGAACCCACTTCGTGTTCCTCGGGCGAGCGCCTGCCCGAGGCGATCGAGCAGCAGCGTACGGTTCGGCAGCCCCGTGAGCTCATCGTGGAGGACCTGGTGCCGCAGCCTGTCCTCCAGGAGGTGCCGCTCGGTCGCGTCCCTCGCGATCCCCTCGAGATGCCCGGGTTTGCCGTCCTCCTCGACAAGACGCCCGACCACCTCGACGAATACCCGCCGACCGTCCTTGGCGACCAGTTGCACCTTGACGGTCTCATCGCGGCCACCGGCAAACCTGCGTGCGAGAACGCCGCGTACCTGCTCGCGTTCCTCGGGCGCGATCAGGTCGAAGAAGTTCATCCGGAGCAGCTCGGCCCGGCTGAAGCCGGAGAGTTGCTCGGCCGCCCGATTGACCCGCGTGAAATTGCCATCTGGGGTTGCGGTATAGATGGCGTCGAGCGCGTGCTCGACGAGATCGCTGTAGCGCGCCTCGCTCGCCCGAAGTAAGCCGTCCACCTGCCGTTGCTCGGTCACATCGCGCAGCACCACGACCAAGCCCCCGACGGACGGCTCATGCGACAGGTTCGTCGCCGACGTTTCCATCCAATGCCACGAACCGTCCATCGCGCGCATCCGGAAGTTGGCGGTTCCCGCCGCTCCAGCCGCCGCGCTCAACCGTCCAATCGTCTCGACCAACGGCGGAACGTCCTCTTCGTGCACCAGCCGACTGATGTCTCTTCCGACGAGCGATCTCGGCGTGTATCCGAGCACACGCTCGCAAGCCGCGTTCGCCCACTGGACGATCCGTTCTCCGTCGACGATCACGAGCATCTCGAAGGCCTGTTCGACGATTGCCCGAAACCGGCGCTCGCTCAGCCTGCGCTCCGGCAGAACATCGCCCGTCACTCCCACCACCTCTCCAAGCATGTGCTCCAGCTGATCGCCCGGGGGATCACCGGACGCCAAGCGCGAGCGATCGGACTGCAGAGTCCCTCGCCGAGATCGTTCCTGGCCAGCTCGTCCCGCGCCTGATCCGTATTGGTCATTTGTCGTGCGTGTGGGAACCCGCGTCGGGCGACCGCGGCCCAAGCGGCGGAGCCGGACTCAGGTCGAGGATCTCGCGTTGGCGAGGCGTCAGTTGCGGCTGCGAAACGACGCCGACCGGCTCGCATGCCGGCATCTCGGGATCGAGAGCGGCGGCTGGGTCATCGTGAACGGAGCCGGCGGAGTCACGGGTGGCCTGCTCGTCCAGCTCGCCGCGGCTCGGCGCGCGCGCGTGATCGCGACCGGGCCGGGTCCGCTCCCGTCAAGGGACTGTGAGACCGCGGAGGCGACGCTCACGATGCAGGTGCCGACACCGAGTCATCCACACATACGCGTCAATCGATGATGCCGCGGCGTCGAGCTTCGATTAGCGCCGCGATTCGCGAATTGACACCAAGCGCACGCAGGAGTCCGCGGACATGGTTGCGAACGGTTTCCCGCGAGATGCTCAATGACTCTGCGATTTGCACGGTCGAGGCACCGCTCGCGAGTGCGCGTAGGACTTCGAGCTGGCGCGGCGTGACGTCTGGCGGTGATGAACTCTTACCCGCCAGGTCTACGTCGACGTTCACGATTCCGAACACCCCGACGATCCGACGGCCATCCTTGAGCGTGACAGCGTGGATCTCGACGGGTACGTGCGCGCCCGATCGGAGACGGAGCACGGTCTCGTAGTCGGATGTCATCGACCCGCCGACAACCTTCCTCGCGAACTCCAGCCGGGAGATATGTTGTGTCTCGGGAGCGACCGTTGCGGTGAAGTGGCTACCGCGGTGGTCTCCGAGGAGCTCGATCGCCTTCGGGTTCAACCAGCGGATCGTCCCGGCGGCGTCCAGAATGTATGCGGGTGCGTTGATGTGCGCGAGCGCGTCGCCTATGTCCGCGCCGAACCATGGTGCACCCACCGCAGCGTTCAGGTTAGCGCAGATGGGCTATGCGACCTCGGCCGTCGTCAGGAACCATCGGTTCGTGTCGCAGCGTCACGGGATTGACCGCGGCTTTCCCGATTCCCACCGCAGGGAGCTGCGACGCTCGCCAGCGGCGGGCGGCCTACAAGCTGCCCGCCGCGATTTAAACCGTTTGCTCGCGGGCGGGCTTAGGCTACTCGGCGCGTCAGGGACATTCACGCACAGGACTTCCGGAACGCTCTCGTGGTCCTCTACATACCCATCGAGTGGTACCCCGAGTCGACGTAGAGCGTCGTCCCGGTGACGTTGCGGGCGTCCTCGGAGAGCAGGTACGCCGCCGCCGCGCCGACGTCGTCGGCTTCGATCGGCCGGTGGAGCGGCGAGCGCTCCTCGACGATCGCCTCCATCGTCGGGAAGCCCGCGATCGAGCGGGCGGCCAGGGTCCGCACCGGCCCGGCGGAGACCGCGTTGACGCGGATGTTCTTCTGGCCCAGGTCCCAGGCGAGGTAGCGCACCGAGGAGTCGAGCGTCGCCTTGGCGACGCCCATCACGTTGTAGTGCGGCACCGCGCGCTCGCCGCCGAGGTAGGTCATCGTCAGGATCGAGCCGCCGCCCGCCGACTCCATCAGCGGCTCGGCCAGCCGCGCGCAGGCGACGAGCGAGTAGGCCGAGACGTCGAGCGCCATCCAGAAGCGGTCGCGCGGCGTGTCCGTGAAGCGGCCCTCGAGATCCTCGGCGGCGGCGAAGGCGACCGAGTGGACGAGCAGGTCGAGCTCGCCGCCGAAGCTCTCCCCCACCTCGGCGAAGACCCGCTCGAGGTCGCCGTCCGAGCGGACGTCGCAGGCGGTCACGAGCGGCGAGCCCACCGACTCCGCCAGCTCGCGGACGTTCTTCTCGATCCGCTCGCCCTGGTAGGTGAACGCGAGCTCGGCTCCGCCCTGGGCGAGCCGGCTCGAGATCGCCCACGCGATCGAGCGGCGGTTCGCGACGCCGAGGACGAGACCGCGCTTGCCGGTGAATGTGCCTTCCACGGGGAGCCGAGTCTACGATGGGAGCGTGCCGCAGGTAGCAATCGTCACCGGCGGCTCGAGCGGAATCGGCGCCGCGGTCGCCCGAGAACTGGCCGAGCGCGGCTGGAGCTGTGTCCTGGTCGCGCGCAACGAGGAGCGCCTGCGGGCCGTCGCCGGGGAGCTCGGAGCGGAGTGGGAGCTCTGCGACGTCGCCGACCGTCCGGCGGTGGAGCGGACGGCCGCGGCGATCTGCGAGCGGCACCCCCGGATCGGCCTCCTCGTCAACAACGCGGGCATCGCCGGGCGCGGCGGCTTCCTGCGCGCGGACCCCGAGGAGATCGAGCGGGTGACACGGACGAACTACCTCGGCGGGCTCTGGTGCCTACGTGCCTTCCTGCCGGCGCTGGAGGCCGCCGCTCCCTCCCACGTCGTGAACGTCGTCTCGGTCGCCGGGACCGTCGCCGCGGGCAGTGCCGGCCCCTACACGGCCTCCAAGCACGCCCAGCTCGCTTTCTCGCGCGGGGTTCGAGGGGAGCTTCGGCCCCGCGGAATCCACGTGCACACGGTCCTGCCGGGTTTCGTCGAGACGCCGGGCTTCCCGCAGCGCGGGCGCTTCTCCAACCGCCTGCTGGAGCGACTGGTGGCCGAGCCCGAGCTCGTCGCGGCGCGCATCGTCTCGGCGGTCGAGGACGATCGCGGCGAGATCGTCGTCCCGCGCATCTACCGTGTCGCGCCGATCGCGCAAGCGCTCCTGCCGGGCCTCGTCGCCTGGGCCGGCGCGCGCGGAATCCGGCCGGCGGGAGATTAGAATCCGTCCATGCGTGCGGCGCCAAGTGCCGAGGATGCCGCCAGGGTCGCCGAGTTCCGCGGCGCCCTGCGCGTCTTCCTGCGGACGACCGAGCGCAACGCGCGGGAGGCGGGCCTGACGCCGCAGCGCTACCTGCTCCTGCTGATGATCAAGGGCGCGGCCGACGGGAGCGAGCGCTCGACCGTGACCGAGCTCGCGAAGAGGCTCCAGCTCGCGCAGAGCACCGTCACCGAGCTGGTTCGGCGGGCCGAGGAGATCGGCCTGATCGAGCGCGAGGCCTCGCGCGAGGACGGGCGGGTCGCATACCTGCGGCTCAGCGCCGAGGGCGAGCGGCGCCTGGCGGACTCCTTCACGAGCAACGAGAACGAGCGCCGCGCGCTGCGCGAGGCCTTCGAGCACCTCGAGGGCACGGTGCCGACCGCTTAGGATCGAGCTCGTGCGCATCGAGATCCACTACTGCCCGACCTGAAGCGGCTACGACACGCGGGCCGCGAGTCTCGCGGCCGAGCTGGGCGGACACGGTTTCGACGCAGAGGCGATCCCCGGCGGCAAGGGCCAGTTCGACGTCCTCGCAGACGGGCGCTTGGTCTTCTCGAAGCGCGAGACCGGGCGCTTCCCCGAGGACGGGGAAGTTCTAGCGCTTCTCCAGTAGGTACCAGCCGAGCTCGGCGGCGTAGCCCGGCGGGGCCAGCGTGGTCGCGCGCTCGCGCGCTTCGCCTTCGCAGCCGGCGAGGTGGAGGTAGGCGTCGAGGTCGCGCGGCTCCCGCTCGTACTCGCCCCGTAGGAGCACGAGCCCGTTCGACTCGAAGAGGTGGCACAGGTCGATGTCGGCCAGCGCCCTGGCATGGGACGGGTCACGCGCCCGCTCGAAGGCGTTCAGCTCGAGAGCCGCGAGCGGGTCGACCGGGGCGATCTGGTCGACGACGAGCACCCGCCCGCGCAGGCGAGTGACGCGCGCGAGCTCGGCGACGGCGAGCTCCGGACGCGGGATGTGATGAAGCGTGCGGAGCGAGGCGGTGAGGTCGAACGAGCCGTGGTCGAACGGCAGCCTGGTGGCGTCGCCCTCGACGAAGGTGACGTTCGGGAAGCGCCCGGCCCGCTTGCGGCCCTGCTCGAGCAGCTCCGGGACGAGATCGACCGCGACGACCTCCCGGACGTGAGGCGCGAGGGCGAAGGCGAGCGCTCCTGCGCCACTCCCGGAGTCGAGCGCCCGCTCGTCGCCGCTCGGCGCGACGAAGCGGACGACTTTCTGCTCGAGCTCCGCCGCCTGCGCATCCTGGTGCGCGGCGACGCGTTCAGCCGTCCTCGCGAACCGCTCGCGCGTGGCGTCTTGCATACTCGAGCGCCTCCTCCCTCGTGGCGATCGTACCCGCCGCCCGCTCCTCCTCGATCTCGGCCAGGAGCCGGCCGATCTCCGGGCCTGCAGGGAGCCCGAGCTCGACGCCCCGGACGAGCGGCTCGGCGGGATCGCGGCTGCGCGCCTCCTCGACGGCCCCGGCAAGGTCGGACGCGCCGGCGAACGCGAGCGCGTCGAGCGCCCAGGGCTCGGTCGCCCGCCGGAAGCGGTGGATCGAGCGCGGGTCCGCGTCCGGCCGCTCGCCGCGGAGCAGCGCCCGGGCGTAGCGCCGAAGCTCGTTCGAGACCGGAAGCCGGCCGAGGCTCTCGCCGAAGACCGCGACCAGGCGGTAGTCGGGCGAGTCGACGCGGTCGAGCCGGTCCGTGATCTCGCCCCCGAGCGGGTCGAGGAGGCCCAGCTCGTGGAGACGCCGGTAGCCGGCCGGGGAGAGACGGCGCAGCTCCGAGAGGATCCGCTCGCCTGCCGGCCCGGTGACGAGACCGGCCTGTTCGCGCACCAGCCGCTCGGTCTCCTCGTCGAGACGCACGTCGAGCTCGTCCTCGAGGCGCACGGCGCGCAGCAGCCGCAGTGGGTCGTCTTCGAAGACGGATTGCCGGACCGCCCGCAGGCGGCCCGCTTCGAGGTCATCGCCGCCGCCGAAAGGGTCGACCGCCTCGCCGCCGGCGAGCGGGCGCGCGATCGCGTTGATCGTGAAGTCGCGAGTCGCGAGATCGTCCTCGATCGCACCCGGCAGGGGGGTGAAGTCGACCGTGCGCCCGCCTTTGAGCGCCACCCGCCAGGCGCCGTGGCGCTCGGAGAGCGGGAAGGGCGCGCCGCCCGAGCGTTTCGCGTAGGCGCGCGCCGCCTTCTTCGGCTCGAGCACGGCGATGTCGAGATCGACCAGCTCGCGGCCGAGCAGCTCGTCGCGTACGGCTCCGCCGACGACCCAGGCCTCCTGCCCGGCCAGCACCTCGCGGGCGCGCTCAAGCATCGACGACCGCTCGACGGGCGCGGCGCGGGTCGGTTCGGATGCCGCAGAGGAGCTCGTAGTTGATCGTCCCGGCCACGCGCGCGTGGGCCTCGGCGAGGACGCCGTCCCCGATGATCGTCACCGGCGTCCCGGCCGGCTCCTCGCGCTCGAGCTCGACGGCGAAGGCGTCCATCGAGACCGTTCCCACGACCCGGCGCGGCTCACCGTCCACCAGCACCTGCGTCCCGGTCAGGTCGCGCCGGAAGCCGTCCGCGTAGCCGACCGGGACGATCCCGATCCAGGTCGGGCGCTCGGCGACGAAGCGGCGCCCGTACCCCGTGCTCTCCCCCGGCTCGAGCCGCTTCACCTGCGCCAGGTGGCTGTGCCACGAGAGGACGGGCTCGAGCCCGTCCGCGGCCGGGTCCTCCCCGAACGGCGACAGCCCGTAGAGCGCGACCCCGCAACGAGCGGCGTCGAGGTGCGCGGACGGCAGCCGCAGCGCCGCGGCGCTGTTCGCCGCGTGCCGGGTCAGACCCCGGTACGGCTCGGTGGCCTCGCGGAAGCGCTCGAGCTGCCGCTCCGCGAAGGCCGGATCGGTGTCGGCGGTGGCCAGATGCGTCATCAGGCCGACAACCTGTGCCGGCGGCTTCGGTAGCTCCGAGAGCCCCCAGCGGCCCATGCCGGTGTCGAGCTTCAGGTGTACGGGCACGCCCTCCGGGATCTCGCCGGCCCAGACCGCGAGCTCCAGTCCGGCCTCGCGCGCCTGCGCGAACTCGTCGCTTGGCCCCATGACGAGGATGCGAGCGACGGGAAGCTCGGCGCGCAGCTCGAGCCCCTCGTGAACGGTCGCCACACACAGCGCGCCGGCCCCTTCCTCGACGAGCACCCGCGCGACGTCGAGCCCCCCGTGCCCGTAGGCGTCCGCCTTGACGACGCCCCAGAGCTCCGCTCCGTCGAGCGCCCGAAGCAGCGTCCGTGCGTTCCGCCGGACGGCGCCGAGGTTCACGGTCACCTCCGATCGGTGCATCAGGCGACGAGGACCGGAACGTCGTAGCGGCCGAAGATGGGATCACGTGTGACGAGGGTCAATCCCTCCAGCCGCGACTGTGCGACGAACATCCGGTCGAAGGGATCCCCGTGGTGACGCGGCAGCATCCCGGCCTCGAGAGCGTGCTCCAGAGCGATCGGGAGGGACGCATAGCCCTTCTCCGCGATTCGCTCGAGCAGCTCGGGCGGGGCCCTGAGCTTGCCGGCCGCCTGCTTGATCGAGATCTCCCAGACCGCGACGGGGCTGACGAAGACGCGGTTCTCTCTCTCCGCGATCGCTGCTCGGGCCTCGCTACGGAGCAGCTCCGGTTCGGCAATCACCCAGAGTGTTGCGTGCGTATCGAGGGAGGAGGTTCAGGCCTCCTCGTCCCAATCGTAGAAGTCGCGGGCGATGGCCTCGTTGACCTCCGGGGAATCCCAGTCGGGCGCCATCCAGATCTGGCCCCTGAGGAAGCCCAGCTCACGCGGCTTGCGCTCTTCCTCGTAGGGCACGAGCTTCGCGACGGGCGTGCCGGCTTTCGCGATCACGATCTCCTCGCCGCCCGCGACGCGTTGCAGGAGGCGCGAGAGGTGCGTCTTCGCTTCGTGGATGTTGACCATGGACTTAGTCTAGCTTAGTCTGAGACCGGACGAGCGGAAGCGCGCCGATCACGTCGCTCGCGACCGCGCCCGTGTCGGGGATCAGCCTCGAGGCGAGCTGACAGGCCGCCGCTGCGCCGGCTGCGGCCACTCGCGCCTCGAGGCCCTTCGCGAGGAACGCGGCGACGATGCCGGTCAGGACGTCGCCGCTCCCGGCGGTTGCGAGCGCCGGGGTGCCGAGCGCGCTCAACCAGGTCTCCTCGCCGGCGCGGCGATCAGCGTGTCTGCTCCTTTCAGCAGCACATGCAGCCGAAGCGGTCGGCCCCGCGCCGGGCGCTTCGAGCCGGTGGGCGGCCACCCAGGCGACTCCTCCTCGATCAGGCCGCGCGAGCTCGCCCGCGTGCGGCGTGAGCACCGTCGGCGCGGACGATCGAACGGCTCGAGGTCGAAGAGCCCGTCCGCATCCACGACCACCGGCATCGAGGTCGCGGAGCAGCCGCGCGACGAGTCCTGCGCTCCTCCGCGCGCCCAGCCCCGGCCCGAGCGCGACGGCGCGCGCCTTCTCGGCGAGCCGACGATCGGGTCGATCGCCCGCGGCGAGATGCCACCGTCGTCCTCGGGCCACGTGCGCTTGACCGGCTCGAGCAGGGCTGTCTCGACCACCGGGAGCGACGCTCCGGCACGGCCACCATCGACATAGCCCGCGTCCGCGCGGAACGCCGCCTCGGCCACGAGGCACGCGCGCGCCGGTCATCCCCGGCGCGCCGCCGACGACGAGCACGCTCCCCGCCGAGTACTTGTTGTCGCGCGGCCCCTTGCGCCGGCACGAGCCCGAGCGACGTCGCGCGTGACGAGCGCGTGCCCGGTCTGCGCCGGCGCGAGCCCGATGTCCGCGACGACCACGTCGCCGGCGAGCCAGCGCCCCGGCGCGACGGCGAGCCCGACCTTCCGGCCGTGGAAGGTGACGGTCAGCCTCGCCTCGACGGCCGCGCCGGGCACCTCGCCGGTGGACGCGTCGACGCCGGAGGGGATGTCGACTGAGACCACGCTCGCACCCGACGCGTTGATCCGCTCGATGAGCCCTGCCGCCTCCTCGCGCGGCGCGCCGTGGAACCCCGTCCCGAAGAGTGCGTCGAGGACGATGTCGGCGCGCCCTCGACGTCGTGGCGACTCGACCGCGTCGCGGCCGGCCTCCTTCAGCAGGTCAGCGCGATCCGCCCGTCGCCGCCGTTGGCGCCGCCGCCGCAGACGCCCACGATGTGCTCCGCGGCGGGAAAGCGCTCGAGCACGGCGTCCGCGACCGCGCGGCCGGCGCGCTGCATCAGCGTCGGGACGTCGTGCCCCGCCTCGGCGGCGCCCATCTCCTCGGCGGTGTAGAGCGGCTCAGTCATTCGGCGACGACGCAAACGGCGGCGGCGAGCTCGCGCGCATGGGTCATCGAGAGGTCGATCGCGCCGGTGCCGAGGCGCTCCGCCCAGCCGCGACGCGCCCCGAGAGCGGACCCCGGGCTTCGGGCGGCCGGTGATCTCGACTCCTTCCAGGCGAACGCGCGGCGACGCCGAAGCCGAGCGCCTTACCCACCGCCTCCTTGCCGGCGAAGCGGGCGGCGTAGTGCTGCGCGGGATTCGGGCGCGACTCGCAGTAGTCGCGCTCGGCCTCGGTGAAGCAGCGCTCCCGAAAGCCGGGGTAGCGTTCGAGGGCCCGCGCGGATGCGTGCGATCTCGATCAGGTCGACGCCGACGCGCACGAGCGAAGCCTACGAAGCCGCGGCGAGCCAGTCGGGCAGCCCGGCGATCGAGTCGACCACGCCGTCCGGCATGACCGTCGCGTCCTCGAGCGCCTTCTCGCGGAACATCCCGGTGCGGACGAGGATCGTGCGCAGGCCGAACGCCGTCGCGCCGCCGATGTCGGCTTCCACGTCGTCGCCGACCATCCACGTCTGCTCCGGCTCGTACTCGAGCGCGTCGAGAGCGGCGGCGAAGTAGGCGGCGCTCGGCTTGCCCGAGGACGGTCGCCTCGGCCTCGGCCGCGTACTCGAGGCCCGCGACAAACGCCCCTGCGTCGAGCATCGCGCCCCGCGAGGTCTGCCACCAGCGGTTCTTGTGCAGGCAATAGAGCTCGGCACCGTCCTGCAGCTCCGCGAACGCGCGCGCGAGGTTGTAGTAGCTGAAGACGCGATTCGTCTCGAGGCTCTCGTCGGCTCCTCCGAGCAGAACGGCTTCGGCGCCCTCGCCGACCAGATCCAGGCCGTCGAGATCCTCGACGATGTCCGGCATCGTCAGGGCGAGGACGCGCTTCCCCTCGAGCGCGTGGGCGGCCGCGAGCGGGGTCGTCTGCAGCTCCTCGTCTGCGAGCTCCACGCCGAAGGAGCGAATCTCGGCGGCGAGCGCGGCCCGCGAGTGGGTCGTGTTGTTGGTGACGAACCGCAAGTGATGCCCCGCTTGCCGCAGCCGGGCGACCGCCTTTGCACCACCGAGGATCGGATGGCCGGAGACGTGCAGCACCCCGTCGACGTCAAGGAGAATTGCTGCCATGGCCGGCGAGTCTATTCGTGTCACCCGCTCCGTCTCCATCCCTCGTTCCGAGATCGGGCTGCGCTTCTCGCGCTCGAGCGGTCCGGGCGGCCAGCACGCGCAGAAGAGCGACACACGGGTCGAGGCGACCTTCGACGTCGAGGCCTCGTCCGCGCTGTCAGAGGCGCAGAAGCGGCGGGTGATCGGGCGCGCCGGCGCAGTGCTGCGTGCGGTCGCCCAGGACGAGCGCAGCCAGTGGCGAAACCGTGAGCTCGCGACCGAGCGCCTCGTCGAGGCGCTGCGCGAGGCGCTCCGGGTTCCGCGCCGGCGGCGGGCGACGAAGCCGACGAAGGCCGCGGTCGAGCGGCGCCTGGAGTCGAAGCGCCGCCGGGGTCAGGTCAAGCGCCTGCGCCGGGACCTGGACTAGGACCGAGTTCTTGCCAAGACCTTTACGGCGGCCTTACGAGCGGTTCATCGCCGCCTGACATCGCCGAGCGACGATCTGCGGCGTCCCTTCGAAAGGAGTCGCAGATGAGACGGCAACTCTTGTACCTCGGGCTCGTCGCCCTGGCGGTGCTCACCGTCGGCGCCTCGAGCACCCTCGCCGCGCGTGGTAGCGGCACGGTCAGGTATCAGTTCAACGGACGGTTGCTCGCAGATGCGGGCCATTCCTCGACGCTCTTCGCCGACGTCAAGGGCGGCAACCGCGCCGCGCTCAGGAAGCTGATCGGCCAGGGGCGCACTCAACAGTTCAGGGTCGGCGAGAACACGACGTACATTCGCTGGACGCACGGCGTGCCGTCCGTCGTGGACGAGTCGAACCTCGTCGCGGGCGACCGCGTCAGCATCTTCGTCTCCGCCGCACGCTCGAGCTCGTTGGCGGAGATCGAGGCGACCCCCGCCCGGCGCGTCGCCGATCGCGGAGCACGGGCGCGCTTTCCTCTCCGGCCGCTCTGGCTCTTCAGCGGACGGCTCGACGCTCCGGCCGCGGGTGGCCACTTCACGCTCAAGATCGGGGACGGCAACCTGCGCGCGCTACGTGCGATGCTCGGCAAGCCGCTCGACCAGACGTTCAGCTACGACGGCGACACGATCTTCGTGCTCTGGCAGCACGGGATCCCGACGGTGATCTCGCCGAGCCAGCTGGTGGTCGGCGACCGGATCTCGGTCCGGATTCGCGCCCCGCAGCGGTTCTCGCTCGCCCAGGTCGAATCGGTGCCGGCGAATCACGTCGGCGACCACGAACCGGGCACGACGTAACTCCGTAAGACGAAGGGATCTCCTCCCACGACGAGAGAGGCCGTCCCCTCGGCCTCTCTCGTCACCCGAGCGGCTAGGGTCCCGCGATGCGACTGCGGGGGTCTTTCGGCGGACGCGACCTCGCGGTCGACCTCGGCACGGCGAACACGCTCGTCTTCATCCGCGGCCGCGGGATCGTCCTGTTCGAGCCCTCGGTGGTCGCGTTCTCGGAGGAGACCGGCGAGGTGCAGGCGGTCGGCGCGGAGGCGCGGCGGATGATCGGTCGCACGCCGGCCTCGATCCGCGCGACGCGGCCGCTGCGCCATGGGGTGATCGCGGACTTCGAGATCACCGAGCAGATGCTCCGGCATTTCATCCGCAAGGCCGCCGGGGGCCGCTTTGCTTCGCCAGGGTGGTGCTCTGCGTACCGAGCGGGATCACGGACGTCGAGCGGCGGGCGGTCGACGAGGCGACCCGCGGCGCCGGGGCGCGGTCGGTCTACCTGATCGAGGAGCCGCTCGCGGCCGCTATCGGGGCGAACCTGCCCGTCGCCGACGCCGTCGCGAGCATGGTGATCGACATCGGCGGCGGCACCACCGAGGTCGCGGTGATCGCGCTCGGGGGGATGGTCGTCTGGGAGTCGATCCGAGTCGGCGGCTACGAGATGGACGACGCGCTCGTCGACCACCTCAAGAACGTGCACAAGCTGCTGATCGGCCAGGAGACGGCCGAGTCGGCGAAGATCGCCGTCGGCTCGGCCTGGCCGGTCGAGGAGGAGCTGCCCGACGCGCAGGTTGCGGGGCGCGACCTCGTAACCGGGCTGCTGCGGCGCGCAACGCTGGGCGCCGAGGACGTGCGGCGCGCACTCGAGCAGCCGGTCGCGCGCATCGTCGCCGCCGTCAAGGAGACACTCGAGCGGACGCCGCCCGAGCTCGCCGCCGACCTCGGCGAACGGGGAATCGTCCTGGCCGGGGGCGGGTCGCTTCTGCGCGGGCTGGACGAGCGGCTGCGGTACGAGGTGGGCCTCCCCGTCCAGCGAGTCGAATCGCCGCTCACCTGTGTCGCCCTCGGCGCCGGCCGAAGCCTGGACGAGCTCGAGACTCTCGAACGGGCCGCGAAGGCCCAGCGCCGC
This sequence comes from uncultured Actinomycetes bacterium, assembly GCA_963779895.1. Classification (GTDB taxonomy): domain Bacteria; phylum Actinomycetota; class Thermoleophilia; order Gaiellales; family Gaiellaceae; genus AC-32. Next base: position 388,777 of record CAWAAD010000004.1, read on the forward strand.
GCCCGCCGCTAGCGCAGGAGACTTCGCAAGCGCTCGATCGTCCGAGAGCGCGGGGCCTGCGGCGCGGCCAGGTAGAGCGACAGCCGCTCCGCCTCCTCCTCTTCCAGCGAGACAGCCGCCTCGGCCACGCCCTCGGCCCGCCAGATGCTGAAACGGACGTGCGGATCACCGGTCAGGTACCGCGACACTCGCAGCGCCTTTCCCTCGTCGCGGGGATGAGCTCGGAAGAACTCGACCAGCTTGCTGCGCTGCGGCGCCGCGCACCACGGGCAGAAGCGGAACGCCGACACGAGCTCCCCTCCACACTCGGCGCAGACGCGCACCCTGCCTCCTCCTTTCGGCGCGAAGGGTACTACGCGGCCGGTGTCCGGCCGGCCTCGAACTTCGCGCGGCAGCCGGGGCCGCAGAAGTAGTACGTCGTGCCGCCACGCTCGCTCGCCAGGGCCTTGCGCCGGTCGACGGTCATCCCGCAGACCGGGTCGTGGGCGCCTCGCCGCAGCGTCAGCGCCACGAGGCCCGCCGCGACGAGCGTGAAGATGATGTTCAGCGCGGTCGTGTAGTTCCACGTGATCCCGCGCTCGGTGATCGACTCGATCGAGGGCCGCTTCTCCGGCACGAGCCCGGCGGCGCTGAAGATCCCGTCCACGGCGAGCGCTGCGGCCGCCATCGCCGCGAACATGATCCCGACGGCGAGCGCGGTCAGCCGCCAGCCGTAGTACCGGCCGTAGACGAGCACGAGCGGGATGATGATCAGGTCGGCGTAGATGAACGCGATCACGCCGGAGAACGAGATCCCGCCGGCCCAGAGCACGGCCGCCAGCGGCACGTTCCCGACCGAGCAGACGAAGGAGAGCACCGCCACGAGCGGGCCGACGACCACGTTCTCGAGCAGCTGCCAGCCGCCGCCGGTATCGGTCAGGAAGAGACTGTTGAAGAAATCCCGCGGCAGCAGCGCCACGAAGCCCGCGATCAGGAAGCCGGCGGTGATCTCCTTCCAGAGCATCTCGGCGTCTCCGCGGAAGTTGTGCGCGACGTCCGACCAGGCCTCGAGCGAGAGCAGGCGCGGCGAGCCTCCGGCCGAGTGGTGCTCGTGGCCCGTCTCGGCGGCGATCGCCCGTGCGCGCGCCCGCTCCTCCGCCTCCCGCGAGACGAGCAAGCGGATGCCGACCCACATCAGCACGATCAGGAACAGCCCGCCGACGAACTCGGCGAGCGTGAAGCGCCAGCCGATGAAGATCCACATCACGATCCCGATCTCGAAGACGAGGTTCGTGGAGGCGAACTGGAAGACCATCGCAGCGGCGAAGCTTCCGCCCTTCTGGAAGATCGACTTCGCGATCGCCACCGCGGCGTAACTGCACGACGAGGAGGCCGCGCCGAGGCCGGTTGCGAGCGCCGCCGTCCGCGGCCCGCGCCCGCCGAGCGCCCGCTCCATCCGCGGGCGCGGCACCCAGGCCTGCACCACCCCGGAGAGCAGGAAGCCGAGCACGAGCGCCCACCAGACCTCCCACCCCATCTGGAACGCGTTCCAGAGCCCCTGCCCGATCTGGTCCAGAACCTCCATGCACGGAGCGTACCGCGGGCCTCCAGGGGGTACGGGAGACCGTCGTGGACGACTGGCTGATCATCGTCGACGGAGGAACCTTCCTCTTCTCCGACCGCAACGGAGACGTGGAGGCAGACCGCCCGGAGGGGTACTTCTTCGAGGACGTGCGCCATCTGTCGCGCTGGTACCTGACCCTCGACGGGAAGCCGCTGACCGCGCTCACGAGCCGGGTCGTCGACCACTTCTCCGCGCGCTTCGTCGGAGCTCCGGAGGGTGACGCCGAGCCGGCCGTGTCCGTCCAGCGCGACCGTTTCGTCGCCGACGGCGTGCACGAGGACATCGTCGTCACCAACCACGGCGAGGAGGAGCGCCGGCTCCGGCTCGAGCTCGCATTCGCCTGCGACTTCGCGGACGTGATGGAGGCGCAGCAGGAGGGCACGGTCGAGCGCGGGCGCTACTCGGCGGATGTCGGCGCCCACGTCGTCACGCTCTGGCAGGAGCGGAACGGCTACCGGCGGGGAACCTCGATCCGGTTCCGCCGGCGAGGACGCCTCCAGCGCGACCGCGTCGTCTTCGACTTGAGCCTGCGTCCCGGCGAGAGCTGGAAGACCTGCGTGGACGTGACGCCGATCGCGCCCGGCCGCCTGCGCCGCCCGCTGCTTCGCTGCGGGTCCTCGGCAAGCCCGCTCCAGGGCTACCGCTCAGCATCTCGCGAGTGGTTCGAGGAGGCGCCCTCCGTCGAGGCCGACTGGGACCCGCTGACCCACATCTACCGGCAGAGCCTGCAGGACCTCGCTGCGCTGCGGATCCGCCCGGAGGAGGAGCACCTGCGCTTCGCGCTCCCGGCCGGCGGGCTGCCGTGGTTCATGACGGTCTTCGGGCGAGACAGCATCATCGCCGCCTACGAGGCGCTGCCCTTCCACCCCGAGCCGGCACAGGCGACGCTTCAGGCCCTCGCCGACCTGCAGGCGACCGGGTGGGACGACTTCGCCGATGCCCAGCCCGGGAAGATCGCGCACGAGCTCCGGCGCGGCGCGCTCGCAAACACCGGCGAGATCCCACGCGTCTACTACGGCACTCACGACGCCACGATGCTCTTCCTGATCCTGCTGGACGAGTACGAGCGCTGGAGCGGCGACCGCGCGTTCGTCCGGGAGCTCGAGCCGAGCGCCAGGGCCGCACTCGCCTGGCTCGAGGGCCCCGCCGACCTCGACGGGGACGGCTACCTCGAGTACGTCAAGCGCTCAGACGCGCCCAGCGCGCTCGACAACCACTGCTGGAAGGACTCGGACGACTCGATCCGCTTCGCCGACGGGCGCTGGGCGGAGCCGCCGATCGCGACCTGCGAAGTGCAGGGCTACGCGTACGACGCACGGCGCCGGACGGCGCGGCTGCTGCGCGAGGTCTGGCACGACGAGGAGACGGCAGAGCGGCTGGAGCGCGGCGCTTCGGACCTGAAGCGCCGCTTCAACCGCGACTTCTGGATCGCGCGGCGAGGCCACTACGCCTTCGCGCTCGACCGGGACAAGCAGCAGGTCGACTCGATGACCTCCAACGTCGGCCATCTCCTCTGGAGCGGGATCGTCGACGAGCGCCGCGGCGCGCGGGTGGTGAAGCGGCTCCTGCGCGAGGACATGTTCACCGGCTGGGGAGTGCGCAGCATGTCGGCGAACGACGTCGCCTACAACCCGCTCGAATATCACTGCGGCACCGTCTGGCCGCACGACACCGCGATCGTCGCCGAGGGCATGCGCCGGTACGGATTCCGCGACGAGGCCGGCCGCCTCTGCGAGGCGCTACTCCAGGCGGCCGAGGCGTTCGGGTACCAGCTCCCCGAGGTCTTCGCCGGCTTCGCCCGCGACGAGACGAACGCCCCGGTCGAGTACCCGAACGCGCTCAAGCCCCAGGCCTGGGCGGCCGGAGCGCCGCTGCTCGCTTTGCGCACGCTGCTCGGCCTCGACGCCTCCGGCGGCAAGAGGCACCGCTCCGCGCACGTGCCGGAGTCGCTCGGCCGGATCCGGCTGACCTAGCGTTCCGCCGCGAGGCGCGGTGACGATCACGACGAGCGACACACCGAGGAATGCAGCTACGTGCCCAACGCCCATGCAATCGGAGATGATCGCACCGTGGCGAACGTCGCGGTCGTCGGGCTCGGCGGGATGGGCAGCCGCATGGCGAAGCGTCTGCTCGAAGCCGGGCACGAGCTGAGTCTCTGGAACCGGACCGCGGCCAAGGCCGAGCCGCTCGTCGCGCTGGGCGCGACTGCCGCCGCGACCCCGGCGGAAGCCGCGGCCGCCTCGGAGGTCGTGGTCACGATGGTCACCGATCCGGACGCGCTCCGGACGGTCACGGAAGGGCCGCACGGCGTCTGCACGGGCCTCGTGCCCGGCGCGACGCTCGTCGAGATGTCGACCGTCGGCCCCGCCGCCGTGACGCGCCTGGCCTCCACACTCCCGCCGGAAGTGGAGCTGCTCGACGCGCCCGTTCTCGGCAGCCTCAGCGAGGCCGAAGCGGGGACGCTCGCGATCTTCGTCGGCGGCGAGCCGGAGCTGTTCGACCGCCACAGAGAGCTGCTCGCCGTGCTCGGGACGCCGCTCCACGTCGGCCCTTCCGGCTCCGGCGCGGCGGCGAAGCTCGTCGCGAACACGACGCTGTTCGGTGTGATCGGCGTCCTCGGCGAAGCGCTCGCGCTGGCCCAGGCGCTCGGCCTCTCACGCGAGAGCGCGTTCGACGTCCTGGCAGCCACCCCGCTCTCCGGCCAGGCCGAGCGCCGCCGGCCCGCGCTCGAGTCAGGCGAGTTCCCGCCGCGCTTCCCGCTCCGCCTCGCCCGCAAGGACGCCGACCTGATCGCCGACCAGGGCCTCGACCTGCGCCTCGTCGAAGCCGCCCGCTCCTGGCTCGCCGAGGCGGGAGACGGGGACCAGGACTACTCGGCCGTCCTGCTCCGGATCCTCGAGGCCGCTACTCGACCGTGACCGTCTTCGCCAGGTTCCGCGGCTGGTCGACGTTGAAGCCCCGCAGCCGGGCGATGCGGTAGGCGAGCAGCTGCAGCGGCAGCACCGCCAGAATCGCCTGCAGGAACGCCGGCGTCCTCGGCACGTAGATGACGTCGTCGGCGTGGTGCTGGATGTCCTCGTTGCCGTCGGTCGCGATCGCGATCACGTGCGCGCCCCGCGCCCGGGTCTCCTGGATGTTCGAGACGACCTTGTCGTAGACGTGCGAGTCCGTGGCCACGCAGACCACCGGCGTGTCCTCGTCGAGAAGCGCGATCGGACCGTGCTTCATCTCGCCGGCCGAGTACGCCTCGGTCGGGACGTAGGCGATCTCCTTCAGCTTCAGCGCGCCCTCGAGGCAGACCGGGAGGCCGATGTGGCGGCCGAGGTAGAGGAAGAACGGCTTGTCGTAGTAGCGCTGCGCGATCTCTTCGATCGGGTGGTCGCCGTCGAGGAAATCCGCCATCCGCGCGGGCAGGTCGTAGAGCTCGTCGAGGATGAACTCGACCTCGTCGTCGGGCAGCGTCCGCTTCACCTGCGCGAGCTTGAGCGCGAGCAGGCTGAGCAGCGCCACCTGCGCGGTGAACGTCTTCGATGCCGCGACGCCGACCTCGAGCCCGGTGCGCGTGAAGAGGACGGAGTCGACCTCGCGCGTGATCTGCGAGCCCATGTGGTTCGTGATCGCGACCGTGCGCGCGCCCTTCTCGCGCGCGAGCCGCATGGCGGCGATCAGGTCGGCGCGTCTCGCCCGACTGGGAGATCCCGATCACGAGCGTGTCCCGCGAAAGCACAGGGTTGCGGTAGCGCCACTCGCTCGCGATGTCCGGCTCGACCGGGATCCGCGCCCACTCCTCGATCACGTAGCGCCCGACGACGCCGGCGTGGTACGAGGTGCCGCAGGCGAGGATCACGATCCGCCGCAGGTTGCCGATCTGCTCGTCGGTCAGGCCGAGGCTGTCGAGCACGAGCCTGCCGTGCCGGACGCGGTCGCCGATCGTCTCCCGCACTCCCTCGGGCTGCTCGTAGATCTCCTTCAGCATGAACGTCTCGTAGCCGGACTTCTCGGCCGCCTCGTCGTCCCAGTCGACCTCGATCACGTCACGCTCGACCGGGCCGTTCTCGACGCTCGTGAAAGTCGCGCCGTCGGGGGTGATCGAGACGATCTCGCCGTCCTCGATCAGCTGGATCCGGCGCGTATCGCGGAGGAACGCGGCGTCGACGCCGAGGCGAAGAACGTTTCGTCCTCGCCGACGCCGACGAGCAGCGGGCACTGGATGCGCGCGCCGACGAGCTCCTCGGGATGGTCGTGGTGGACGACGACGAAGGCGAAGTGACCCTCGAGCTCCCCGTAGGCGCCGCGGACGGCCTCGGTGAGATTGCCGTGGTAGTGGCGCTCGATCAGGTGAACGACCACCTCGGCGTCCGTCTCGGAGCGGAACGTGTGCCCGTCGGCCTCGAGAGAGGCCTTCAGCTCGCGGAAGTTCTCGACGATCCCGTTGAGGACGATCGCGAGCCGGCCTTTGTCGCAGCCGCTGAGGGGATGTGCGTTCTGCTCCGTGACAGCGCCGTGGGTCGCCCAGCGCGTGTGGCCGAGACCGGTCGTGGCGCGGGAGCCGTTCGGCCCCGCCGCGTCCTTCAGGAACTGCAGGTTGCCGACCGCGCGCACGTAGTCCAGGCGCCCGTCCTCGCGTAGCGCAATCCCCGCCGAGTCGTAGCCGCGGTACTCGAGCCGTTCGAGGCCGTAGAGGAGAAGGTCCTTACAAGGTCTCCGTCCGACGTATCCGATGATCCCGCACACGCCCGGCCACCCCCTTCAAAACGCGAAATGCCCGGCTGCTCCTCCCACCCCACCGTCGGGGTAGGTCAGCCGAGCTCTCGTTACGAGAGCGCGGATGGTACCACAGGCTTCCTGCGCGGCCGCTTCGGTTTCGGCCTCCGCGAGGATCCTGATCACGGGCTCGGTGCCCGAAGGCCGCACCAGCACACGGCCGCTTCCGTCGAGGTGCGCGTTCAACCGTCCCACCTCGTCGAGCACGCTCTTCGGCAGGTCTCGCCGCGCCACGCGGACGTTCGCCTTCGCCTGCGGGTAATGCGGCATCACCGCGGCGGCCTCCTCGAGCGTCCGGCCCTCGAGCGACGCGCAGAGGAGCAGCCCGGCGACCAGGCCGTCGCCGGTGACGTGGCCGTCGAGGTAGATCAGATGGCCCGACTGCTCGCCGCCCAGGACACCGCCCTCTCGCCGCAGAGCCTCGAGCACGTAGCGGTCGCCGACGTCGGTCGTGACGACCCGGACGCCTCGTTCGGCCGAGAGGCGGTGGAAGCCGAGGTTCGTCATCACCGTCACGGCGACGAGCTCGACGCCGAGGTGGAGCATCAGGATCGCCAGGACCTGGTCGCCGTCGACGATCTCCCCGCGCGCGTCGACCGCGAGCATCCGGTCGCCGTCCCCGTCGAACGCGATGCCGAGGTCCGCCCGCGAGCCGGTGACGGTCTGTTGCAAAGCCCCGAGGTCGGTCGCCCCGCAGCCGACGTTGATGTTCGCGCCGTCCGGCTCCGAGCCGATCGCGGTCACCTCGGCGCCGAGCTGCTCGAAGGCCTTCGGGGCGATCCCGGAATACGCGCCGTTCGCGCAGTCCACGACCAGGCGGAGGCCCGACAGGTCGGTACCGAAGCGCTCGAGGATGTGCTCGAGGTAGCTGTCGGTGGCGACGCCGACGTGGTCGACGGCGCCCGGCGTTGCGGCCGCCGGCGCGTCGAGCAGCGCCTCGATCTCCTCCTCGGCGACATCGGTCAGCTTCCGCCCGTCGCGGTCGAAGAGCTTGACGCCGTTGTACTCGGGCGGGTTGTGCGAGGCCGAGATGACCGCGCCGAGATCGAGGGCGAGCAGGGCGACGGCGGGCGTGGGCAGCACCCCGGCGAGAACAGCGTTCCCGCCCGCCGCGACGATCCCCCGGCCGAAGGCCTCCTCGAGCTCCGGGCCGGAGGCGCGGGTGTCGCGTCCGACGAAGACACGCCCGCCCTCCGACCAGAACGTCGCCGCCTTTCCCAGCCGCTCGACGAGATCGACGGTCAGCCCGTCTCCGACCACGCCTCGGACCCCGTCGGTCCCGAAGAACTGGCGCGGCACTAGCGCTTGCTGAACTGCGGTGCCTTGCGAGCCTTGTGGAGCCCGGCCTTCTTGCGCTCGACGATCCGGGCGTCGCGCGTCAGGAAGCCCGCCCGCTTGAGCGGCACGCGGAGCTCCGGATCGGCCTCGACGAGCGCGCGGGCGATTCCGTGGCGGACGGCGCCCGCCTGGCCACTCGGACCGCCGCCGTGCACCCGCACGCGAAGGTCGAACGTCCCCTCGACGCCGGCCAGCTTGAGTGGGGCGAGCACGAGCTCGCGGTGCGCCGCCCGTGGAAAGTAGTTCTCGATCGTGCGGCCGTTGAACCAGGTCGTGCCGTCGCCCGGGCGCAGGAGCACGCGCGCGACCGACGTCTTGCGCTTCCCGGTGCCGCGGTACTGGGCGAGCTCGCTCATGTGCGGAGCTCCAGCTCGGTCGGCGCCTGAGCCTCGTGCGGATGCTCGGGGCCGGCGTAGATCTTCAGCTTCTTGATCTGAACGCGCGCGAGGCGGTTCCGCGGGAGCATGCCCTTGACCGCCTTGCGCAGGACCTCGGTCGGCCTGCGCTCGAGCTGCTCGCGGAGGGTCCGGGTCCGCAGCCCTCCCGGGTAGCCGGAATGGCGGTGGTAGAGCTTGTCGTCGAGCTTCTTGCCCGTGACGGCGATCTTCTCCGCGTTCACGACGACGATGAAGTCGCCCGTGTCGACATGCGGGGTGTACTCGGGCTTGCCCTTGCCCCGAAGCGTGTCCGCGATCTGCGTAGCCAGACGCCCGAGCGTCTTGCCTTCGGCATCGACGAGGTACCAGCGGCGCTCGACCTCGCCCGGCTTTGCATTCCAGGTCTTTTGCATAGAAGCGGCGGACTCAGCGCCCGCCGGAGCGGAATCCTAGCAGCCCGGCCCGGAATTCCGCCGCGCCGCCGTGGCTCGGGTGGCGCACGTAGGGAGCGTCGAGCGCCGCTTCCGCGCACCGGCCCACGGCCAGCACCCGGCGGCCCCGTGCGAGCTCGAGCGCGAAGGGAAGCCCCGCCGCCACTTCGGCCCGGCTCGGCCTCCGGTTCGACGCCGCGGTTCCCGGATGCGTGGGGACGACGTTCCAGAGCAGCACGCTCTCCTCGAGCCCGAGCTCGGCGAGGACGCGGTGGACGATCGTCGCGCTCGCCTCCGAAGGAGCGCGGCCCGTGAGCTGGCGCTCGGACGTGAACGGGATCCCGGACACGCGCGCACCGCGGTAACCGGCGGCCTCGCCGACCAGGAGCAGCGGCGCGTCCTCCCTCGCCTCGAGGTAGTCGCGAAGCCGCTCACGCCGCGTGTCGGCTCCGATGCCGTCACGATAGAAGTTGAACGTCGCGCCGATCCTGGCGCGCACGAGCCGCTCGATGAGCTCCTCCATCCGCATCCGCACTCTGACGGACGGCGGCCAGCCGGCGCCGGAGGTTGCGCGCGAGGTCGCGGACTTCCTCGGCGCGGCCCGACGCTCGCTCGACCTCGCCCAGTACGACTTCAACCTCGGTCCCGAGACGCGCGAGGTCGTCGCAGGCGCGCTACGGGAGGCGGCCGCCCGCGGCGTGGCGGTGCGGATCATCTACAACGTCGACCATGCGGGGCCGATCCCGGTGCCGCCGCCCCCGGAGCCGGACGTCCAGCTGATCGCCGCTCTCGGCCTGCCGGCCAAGGCAATTGCGGGCGTGCCCGACCTGATGCACCACAAGTACGTCGTCCGGGACGGCGAGTCGGTCTGGAGCGGCTCGACGAACTGGACGGACGACTCCTGGTCGCGGCAGGAGAACGTGATCGTGACCGTCGACTCGCCGGCCGTGGCGCGGGCGTTCGCGCTCGACTTCGATGAGCTCTGGCGGGACGGCGACGTCGAGCGCAGCGGCTTCGCCGCCGAGCCGCGGCCGGCCGAGGTCGACGGGACGCGCGTGCGGCCGTGGTTCACCCCCGGGTTCGCGGACGCGCTCACGCACCGGATCGCGAAGAAGATCGGGCACGCGGAGCGGGTGCGGATCTGCTCGCCGGTGATCACGTCGGCGCCGGTGCTCGGGACCCTGGCCCAGGCGGTCGCGGACGGGCATGCGGACATCGCGGGCTGCGTCGACGGAACACAGGTCGACGAGGTGATCCGCCAGTGGCGCGCCAACGGGAACGTGGCCTGGAAGCTGCCGCTGCTGGAGCGCGTGCTCGGCGGCGAGTTCTCGGGCAAGCGCTCCGAGCCGTGGGAGCTCGGCAGCATCCACAACTTCATGCACGCGAAGGTGGTGGTCGCGGACGACGTCGTCTTCGTCGGATCGTTCAACCTCTCGCACTCGGGGGAGCAGAACGCGGAGAACGTGATCGAGATCAACGACGCGGAGCTCGCAAGGCAGTTGGGCGCGTACGTCGACGACGTGCGCCGGCGCTACCCGCCGGCCGGGGCTACTCCCACTCGATCGTCGAAGGCGGCTTCGACGTGATGTCCAGCACGACCCGGTTCACGGCCGGGGACCTCGTTCACGATCCTGGACGAGATCGTCTCCAGCAGGTCGTAGGGCAGCCGAGCCCAGTCGGCGGTCATCGCGTCGTCGCTCGTCACCGCCCGCACGACGACGGGGTAACCGTACGTCCGCTCGTCGCCCTGCACCCCGACCGAGCGGATCGCCGGCAGCACCGTGAACGACTGCCAGAGCTCGCGGTAGAGCCCGGCCCGGCGCACCTCCTCCTGCAGGATTGCGTCGGCCTCGCGCAGGATCTCGAGCCGCTCGCGCGTCACCTCGCCGATGATCCGGATCGCGAGGCCGGGCCCCGGGAACGGCTGGCGCCAGACCATCGCCTCCGGCAGGCCGAGCTCCTCGCCGACCCGCCGCACCTCGTCCTTGAAGAGCAGCCGGAGCGGCTCGACGAGCTCCATCTCCATCTCCTCGGGCAGCCCGCCGACGTTGTGGTGCGACTTGATCGTCGCCGCGACCGACGCGTCGCCGCCGGACTCGATCACGTCCGAGTAGAGCGTCCCCTGAACGAGGTACCGGATCTTTCCCAGCCGCTGCGACTCGTCCTCGAAGACGCGGATGAACTCCTCGCCGACCGCCTTGCGCTTCTCCTCCGGGTCGGAAACACCCTCGAGGCGCGCCAGGAAGCGCTCCTCCGCCGAGACGTGCACGAGCGGCACGTGGAAGTGGCCCTCGAAGGTTTCGACCACCTGAGCGGCCTCGTTCTTGCGCAGGAAGCCGTGGTCGACGAACACGCAGACGAGCTGGTCCCCGACGGCCTTGTGCACGAGCAGTGCGGCGACGGCCGAGTCGACGCCGCCCGAGAGCGCGCACAGGACGCGCTCCGAGCCGACCTGTGCGCGGATCCGCTCGACCTGCTCCTCGATCACGGCAGCGGCCGTCCAGGTCGGCGGCGCGTCGGCGACGCCGTAGAGGAAGTTCTTCAGCAGCTCCTGCCCGTGCGGCGTGTGCACGACCTCGGGGTGGAACTGCACGCCGTAGAGCCGCCGCTCGGAGTCCTCGAAGGCGGCGATCGGCGCGTTCGGCGAGCCGGCGATCACGCGCGCGCCGGCCGGCGGGGCGGCGACCGAGTCGCGGTGGCTCATCCAGCCCGTCTGCTCAGCGGGGAGACCTTCGAAGAGCGCGCTCGCGCCTTCCGCCCGGACCTGCGTCTTCCCGAACTCCGAGACGCCGGTTCGTTCGACCGAGCCCCCGAGCTCCTGCGCCATCAGCTGCATCCCGTAGCAGATCCCGAGCGCCGGAACGCCCAGCGAGAAGAGCCCCGGGTCGACGCGCGGCGCTCCCTCGGCGTACACCGACGCCGGCCCGCCCGAAAGCACGAGAGCGCGCGGGTTGCGGGCCTGCGCCTCCGCGGCCGAGATCCCGTAGGGAACGAGCTCGGAGTACACCCGAGCCTCCCGCACCCGGCGGGCGATCAGCTGCGCGTACTGGCCGCCGAGGTCGAGGACGAGCACCGGCCGCTCCTCCGGCCCGGGCTCGGCGAGAGGAAGCGGGACGACCTCGCCCACTAGTGCCCCGTCCGGTAATGCCGCCGAGTCTCTCGGTTGCGAACACCAAGCCAGAGTTCGCACTTGACCGCAGCAAGGCTGGGCTGCCTTGCTAAGGGCAAGGGTGGGCTCTGGCGCCGCGTGGTCGCGGGCGAGAGGCCGGCATGTATTGCCGGATGGGGCACTACCCCATGCCCACGTGCTGGGCCTGCTGCAAGGACTTGCCCTCGGTCTTGATCGCCGGCGCGAGCATCACCTCGGCCTTCTGGAAGTCGTGGATCGACTCGTAGCCGCAGGTCGCCATCGACGTCCGCAGCGCGCCCATCAGGTTCAGCGTCCCGTTGTTCTCGCGGGCGGGGCCGATCACGATCTCCTCGAGAGTCGCGCTCTGGTCGACGGCGACCCGCGCCCCGCGCGGAAGCGTCGGGTGGAACGTCGCCATCCCCCAGTGGTACCCGCGGCCGGGTGCCTCCTTCGCGCGGGCGAGCGGCGAGCCGATCATGACCGCGTCCGCGCCGCAGGCGATCGCCTTCGCAATATCGCCGCCGGTGCGCATGCCGCCGTCGGCGATCACGTTCACGTACTTGCCGGTCTCGAGCAGGTGCTGGACACGCGCCGCCGCGGCGTCCGAGATCGCAGTCGCCTGCGGGACGCCGACGCCGAGGACACCGCGCGTCGTGCAGGCCTGCCCGGGGCCGACGCCGACGAGCACTCCTTCGGCCCCGGTCCGCATCAGGTGGAGCGCCGTCTGGTACGAGGCGCAGCCGCCGACGATCGCCGGGATCGGCAGGCTCGCGATGAACTCCTTCAGGTTCAGCGCCTGGCCGTTCGAGGAGACATGCTCGGCCGAGACGACGGTGCCCTGGACGACGAGCACGTCGAGGCCCGCGTCGAGTGCGACCTGGTAGTGCTCGCGAACGCGCTGAGGCGTCAGCGAGCCGGCCGCGAGCACGCCCGCCTCCTTGATCTCGCGGATCCGCTTGGCGATCAGCTCCGGGTCGACGGGTTGCGAGTAGATCTTCTGCATCCCCGCGGTGGCGCGCTCCTTGGTGAGCTTCGCGATCTTCTCGAGCTCGCGATCGGCATTCTCGTAGCGGGTGAAGATCCCCTCGAGATTGAGCACGGCGAGCCCGCCGAGCTTGCCGAGCTCGATCGCGATCCGCGGCGAGACGACGCCGTCCATCGCCGAGGCGAGCAGCGGCAGCTCCAGCAGGTGCGGGCCGAGCTTCCAGCCGATGTCGACGTCCTGCGGGTCGCGCGTGCGCCGCGAGGGCACGATCGCGATGTCGTCGAACCCGTACGCCTGGCGCGCCTTCTTGCCGCGCCCGATCTCTATCTCGGCCATTTCCCCCCTCTATGCAGAAAAGCCCGGGCGCCGCTCCGGGTCGCCTGGGCCGAAAAACCGTTTTCGCTGCCGCATCTCAAAGTGGAAGTCGATCGTAGCAGCGCCTCTGGACGGGAGCTATCGGCCGCCGACCGGCTCCAGCTCCGCGACCTCGACTCCGCCGACCAGGCGCCCGGCCTCGCGCTCCTCGAAGCGGCCGGCGCCGAGCTCGAGGGTCGAGGCGGCCCCGGCGGCGACCGCCGAGCGCAGCGCCTCTTCGTCGGAGCGCTGCTCGAGCCGCGCGGCGACGAACCCCGCCAGGAGCGCATCCCCGGAGCCGACCGCCGAGACCGGGTCGACACGCGGCGCCAGCGCGCGGTAGCGGCGCGGCTCGCGCTCGGAGCGCAGCAGCGCCCAGCAGCCGGACTCCTGGGTGATCAGCACGTTGCGGGCGCCGAGATCGGCGATCGCCTCGAGGCCGGCGAGGAAGTCGTCGTCGTCGTGGAACTCCTGGCCGACGAGACCCTCCGCCTCGCGGTCGTTCGGCGTGACGAGGAACGGCTCGGCCTGCGTCCCGAGGCGAAGCGGCTCGCCCTCGGAGTCGAGCACGGTCATTGCGCCGCGGCGGTTGAGCTCGCGGATCGCCTCCGCGTAGAAGCCCTCGTCGATCCCGCGCGGCAGGGAACCGGAGAAGATCACGAAGTCGGCGCCGCGCGAGAGGTAGGCGAGCTTCTCGAGCAGGATCTCGAGCTCCTCGGGCTCGACGTGCGGCCCCCACTCGTTCACCTCGGTGTAGCCGGAGCTCGTCGGGTCGACGATCGCGGTCGACGTACGCGACTCGTCCTCGATGCGGACGAAGTCGTTCAGGATCGCCTCCGAGGTCAGCTCCTCGACGATGCGGGTGCCGGTGCGGCCGCCCGCGAGCCCCGTGGCGACGACCGGCACCCCGAGGCGCTTGAGCGCCCGCGCGATGTTGATCCCCTTCCCGCCGGCGAGCGTCAGGCCGCGGCTGGCGCGGTGCCGCTGGCCGCGCTGGAAGTTCGGGACGGTCAGCGTCCGGTCGATCGCCGCGTTCATGGTCACCGTGACGATCAGGAGAACCAGCCCCACATGTGGTGCAGGGTACGCCTCGCGTACCAGCCCGTGCGCCCTGTGACGCCGGGCCGGGAGACCGACCGCGAGGCGACGAGCGGAACCGCCGCGACCACCTTGCCGCGCTGGTAGATCCGGACCTGTCCGAGGGACTGTCCCTGCGACACGGGCAGAGAGACCGCGGCCGGAAAGACGACCCGGCGGACGACCGGCCGGCCGACCCGTAACACGAGCGCGGGCGACGCTGCTGCTACAAGCGCGACGGGGCGGCGCCCGTAGCCGACCGCCGCCTCCCCGTAGGCGCGCCCTTTCACGACCGGCCGCACATGCACGTAGCGGGAGAAGCCCCAGTCGAGGAGCCGAGCGAGGTCGCGGTTCCGGATCGAGCGGTCCGAGCTGCCGAGCAGCGTCGCGTAGATCGAGACGCCGCCGCGACGAGCCGCCGCGATCTCGTTCCAGCCGGCGGCCGAGGTGTGGCCGGTCTTGACCCCGAAGATCCCCGGGTACGTGTAGAGCAGGTCGTTCCAGGTGCGAAGGGTGCGACCGCCGGAGATCGCGGCCACCCGCTGGCGGACGATCCGCCGTACGAGCGGACGGTGCATGACCAGCCGCGCGAGAAAGGTGACGTCGTGCGCGCTCGAGACGTGCCCCGCCGCGTCGAGGCCGTCGGGGCGGACGAAGTGCGTGTCGTGCAGGCCGAGCTGCCGCGCGCGCGCGTTCATCATCGCGACGAAGCGCGCCTGGCTGCCGTGGCCGACGTACGAGGCGAGCGCGTCGGCGGCATCGTTCGCGCTCGCGACGAGCGCCGCCTCCAGCAGCTCGCGGACCGTGAGCCGCTCCCCGGGGACGAGACCGGCGGACGACTCGCCGACCGCGGCGGCCTCCGGGCTGACGGTGACGACCGCACCGGGGCGCGTGTGCTCGAGCGTGAGCAGGACGGTCATCAGCTTCGTGATGCTCGCGACGGGTACGCGCGCGCGGGCGCCGTGCGCGAGCAGCGCCTCGCCCGTCGTGCCGTTCTCGACCAGCCACGCGCGGCCCGTCACCTGCGGGCCCGCGCCGAGGGCCGGGACCGCGATGGAGAGCGCCGCGACGGCAACGACGAGGGACCGCTTCACAGGGATCCGAGTCTAGTCAGGAGTCAGCGAAGGCGGATCCGCTGGCCGACCCGAAGGGCATTGGGGTTCACGTGCGAGTTCAGCTTGCGCAGCTTCTTGACAGTGGTGTCGAAGCGCACGGCGACGTCGCTCAGCGTCTCGCCCGCCCGCAGCCGGTAGAACCGCGGGCCGTGCCGCTTCGGTGTCGTGCTCGCCGAGGTCGTGGCGATCGTCGTCGGCGCCGCCGCCGGCTTGCTCTGCAGGCCGGCCCGGACGAGCAGCACAGCGATCGTGACGGCCGTCAGGAAGGCGACCGGCGCCCCGTACCGCTTCAGCTCGGCCCGCCAGCCGCGTCTCAAATCCGCTCCTACCAGCCGGAAACGGCCCAGACCTCGCGCCGGAGCCGCGCGGCCTCGAGGGCCGCCGCCGTCCGCCAGTCCTCCGAGGTCGAGCGGAAGGCGTAGAGGATGCTCCGGGACGCGTTCACGAGGGCGCTGGCCGGCCCGCTCGTGAAGGCGCGCGCCAGGTCGGCCGGCGTGCCGCCCTGGGCCCCGACGCCGGGCAGCAGCAGAACCGCCTGCGGCATCAACCGCCTCGCCTCCCCGACCGCGCGCGGGTGGGTCGCCCCCACGACCGCGCCGATACTGGAGAGGCCGCGGCTGCCCACGAACTCTTCCCCGAGCTCGTGCACGAGCCGCGCGAGGTGCTGCCAGAGAACCCGCCCGTCCGAGAGCACGAGGTCCTGCACGTCGGCGCCGCCCTCGTTCGAGGTCTTGACGACGCAGAACAGCCCGGCGCCGTGACGCCTGCAGGCGGCCAGGAACGGCTCGAGCGAATCCCGGCCGAGATAGATGTTCACGGTCATCGAGTCGGCGAGCGGCGGCCCGTCCGCCCGCGGCTCCAGGAAAGCGGCTGCGTAGGCGCGCGAGGTCGAACCGATGTCCCCACGCTTGGCGTCGGCGAGGACGAGCAGGCCCGCCGCGCGCGCATAGGCGCAGACCTCCTCGAAAGCCCGGAAGCCGTCGGAGCCGAGCGCCTCGAAGAACGCGAGCTGGGGCTTGATGCCGACGACGTGCGGGGCGACCGAATCGATGATCCCCCGGCAGAAGCGGGCGCAGCCCTCCGCGGCCTCGGCCCGGTCGAACTGCGCGTCCCCGACGAGCTCCACGGGAAGCAGGTCCGGGCGGGGGTCGAGCCCGACGAGCAGCTGCGAGCGCTTGCGCTCGACTGCCTCGGCCAACCGGTCGGCGAAGAGCGAGGTAGCGACGGCGGGCTCGGCGCTCACGAGAGGGAGGCTAGCGCCAGCCGCGGCCGGGCAACGGGGCAAAAAGAGAGGGCCGCTCGCGCGGCCCTCTGAAAGCTGGATCCACCTGGGCGCTCTAGTAGCCGCCGCCCATCCCGCCGTCGCCGCCGCTCGAGGCGCCGCTTCCGCCCTTGACGGCCTTCTTGAGCGAGCTGCCCGCGGAGAACTTGGGGACCGTGGCCGCCGGGATCGTCACCTTCTCGCTCGGGTTGCGCGGGTTGACTCCCTGGCGCTCCTTCCGGTACTGCGTCGAGAACTTCCCGAAGCCGGTGAAGTTGATCTCGCCGCCCTGCGTGAGGGTTTCCGTGATCGTCTCGAGCACGGCGTCGACTGCGTCGCCCGCTTCCCTCCTCGACATGCTGCCCTTCGACGCTACGCGATCTACGAACTCTTGCTTCGTCACGTCCGCTCCTCTCGTACCGATTTAACCAGCGCTGGGACCCTAACAGGGTTTCTCATTCGGCTCAACCATGCGGTTTTGCGGCAGTTTTCCCCGGCTCGGCCAGCTCGGAGGCCCGAAAGAGCGAGCGCAGCCCCACACCGATCCGGGCCAGAGCATCGCCTCCGCCCTCCTCCCGGTCGACGACGCAAACGGCCTGGCGCACGACCAGGCCCGCCTCGCGGAGCGCCTCCACCGCACCGACCAATGCGCCGCCCGAGGTGACGACGTCCTCGATCACGCAGACGAGCTCACCCGGCTCGAACGCGCCTTCGATGCGGTTGGCGGTCCCGTACTCCTTCGCCTCGTCGCGGACGATCACGAACGGCAGGCCCGACTCGAGCGAGGCCGACGCCGCGAGCACGACGGCCCCGAGGACCGGGCTCGCGAGCCGGACGGCCCCGGGCTCGAGCTCCGCGACCTCCCGCGCGAGCGACTCACCGAGGGCACGCAGCACGTCGGGCTGCGTCTCGAAGCGGAACTTGTCGAGGTAGTAGCTCGAACGGCGCCCGGAGCGCAGGACGAAGTCGCCCTCGAGGTAGCCGTGCTCCCTCAGGGCTGCACCGAGCGCCCGACGGTCCACTAGCGGGCGCTTGCGAGGAGCTCGCGGGCGTGTGTGAGCAACCGGTCTGCGCCGGGAGAGCCGTCGGCGAGCGAGACCATCGTGCCGTCCCCGAAGTAGAGCTCCGCCCGCTCGCGGCGGCGCCCGGCCCGGCGGCGGTAGAGGACGGCGCCGGCGGCCGATCCCGCGGTGAGCAGGAACCCGGTCAGGAAGCTACGACCTCTCATCGTCCTTCTTCCGGGTGGTACGCCTGGCGGGAGCGCGCTTCGGTTTCGCCGGCTTCTCCTCCTCGCCGAGAGCCCGCAGGCAGCTCTTGAGGTCGTAGAAGACGAGGCCGACGGTCGGCTCGGGGCGGGTCGTCGCCGCAATCACGCGGTCGCCGGCCACGACCAGGAAGACGCTCCCGTCGCGAAGCGCGACGTCGAGCTGGACGAGCTCCCCGGCCTCGCCGGGGCGAGCCGCCTCGGCGGCCTGGAGCAGCTCGAGTGCGGGGCCCGCCAGGCGGCCCGCGCGCTCGTCGTCGAGCGTCGAGCCGACGACCGTGCCTTCGCGGTCGAGGACGACGGCGGCCTCGATCTGGGTCGAGATCTCGGTCAGGTCGGCGAGTGCGTGAGCGGCCTGCGACACGAGTCTGACGTTAACACCTCGCATACTCCATGCCATGCGGCGCCCGTCAGAGCCGTTCCGGAAGTTCTTCGCCGACCGCGGCCCCCACCTCGCGGCGATGATCGCCTACTTCGCGCTGCTCTCGTTCGTGCCGCTTCTCTTCCTGACGATCTCGCTGCTCGCCCTTGCCGGGCGGCCGGACGAGTCGAGCTACCTGGTGACGGAGCTGAAGCGGGCCTTCCCCGGCAGCTCGGTCTCGAGCATCGTCGACACGATCACCGGGATCCAGGAGCACGCGACGGCGCTCGGGATCGTCGGCGGGGCGGGGCTGCTCTGGACCTCGCTCTCCCTCTTCAGCGTCCTCGAGTCGGCCGTGAACATCGTCTACGGACAACCGAACCGCTCCTTCCTGCGCGGGAAGCTGCTCGCCGTCGGGCTGATGCTGCTCTCGCTGGTGGCGATGTTCGTCGGGCTCCTGATCGGCTCGTTCGGCTTCGACCTGCTGAAGCGCTACGCGGCCGGCTTCGCCGCGAACTCGTACGTCGCCTACGGGCTCTCGGTCGCGGTCTCGCTGGTCGCGGTCTTCCTCTTCCTGGTCGCCGTCTACTACTTCCTGACGAACGTCGCGCACTCGCTCGCGGACGTCCTGCCCGGCGCAGTCCTGGCGGCGGTCGCCCTCGAGGCGAGCTTCCAGGTGCTGCCGCTCTACGTCCGCTTCTCGAGCAACGTGGTCGCGCTCAAGGCCTTCGGCGGCCCGGCGCTCCTGCTCGTCTGGCTCTACGTGATGGCGAACGTGATCGTGTTCGGCGCTGAGGTGAACTGGTGGCTATCCCGCCGCGTCGTGCGGGAGGCGGAGGAGGCTGCCGGTCTCGCGTAGAGCACGAGCCGCTCGTGCGCGGTGGGAGTTTCGCCGCTTCCAGTCGTTGCCGAGCTCGGCGACGGTTCGCTCCTCGCCGTCGGGGACGAAGACCGGGTCGTACCCGAACCCCTCCGAGCCCCGCTGCTCCTCGCCGATCCGGCCCTCGAGCGTGCCGGTGCCGCGCAGCTCGGAGCCGTCCGGGCCGACCAGGACGAGCTCGCAGACGTAGCGCGCCTGTCGATCCGCGACTCCCTGAAGCTCCCCGAGCAGCCGAACGTTGCCGGTTCCGTCGCCTCCGAATCGCGCCGAGCGGATCCCCGGCGCGCCGCCCAGCGCCTCGACCTCCAGCCCGGAGTCCTCGCCGAGCATCCACGCGTCCGCCGGCCCGACCGAGCGGCCGTACAGCGCCTTCGCGCGGGCGTTCTCGTAGTAGCTGTCGTCCCCCTCCTCCGGATAGCCGCCCGCCTCGAGCGGCCGAAGCTCCCAACCCGGCAGCAGCGGCGAGAGCTCGCGCAGCTTGTTGGGGTTCTGCGAGCAGAGCCGGACGATCAATCCGTCCAGCGGATCTCCAGCACGTGCTCGAGGTCGGAGAGCTCCGCGACGATCGCCGGCGCGTCGGCCTGCGCCGGCAGCGTGACGTCCAGGAGCACGGTCCTGCGGTCGGCCTCGTGGCTTACCTCGAGCGACTGCAACCGGGCGCCAAGCGCCTCGAGCTTCGCGATCAGCGGGCCCGGGCTCTCACCCGACGGAAGCTGCACCAGCAGCCGGTCGGTCTCCGGCCGGAACCGCGTCATCACCCGGAACGCCAGGATTCGCAACGGCCAGAGCGAGATGAGCGCGATCGCGGTCGTGATCACCGCCGCCGAGTAGTAGCCCGCGCCGGCCGTCAGGCCGATCGCGGCGACCACCCAGAGCGTCGCCGCCGTCGTCAGCCCTCGCACGGACAGCCCCTGCCGGATGATCGCCCCGGCGCCGAGGAAGCCGATCCCGGTCACGATCTGGGCGGCGATCCGGGTGGGATCGGTGCGGACGAGGGCGCCGCCGTGGACGAGGAAGTCGCGGAACCCGTAGGCGGAGGCGATCGTGAAGAGGGCCGAGCCCACCGCGACGAGCATGTGCGTCCGGAAGCCGGCCTCCCGCTCGCGCAGCTCCCGCTCGATCCCGACCGCGCCGCCGAGCAGCGCTGCGAGCGCGAGCCGCAGGAGCACCTCCTCCCAGGAGAGCGACGGGATGCTAGACGCGAGCGGCATCGAGAGCTTCTCGCTGAGCCTCCCCGATCTGCGCGATCCCCGCCGCGGCGAGGTCGAGGAGCACCGCGAGCTCCTCGCGGCTGAAAGGCGCCCGCTCGGCCGTCGCCTGCACCTCGACGAGGGTCCCGCTTCCGGTCTGGACGACGTTGAGGTCGACCTCGGCGCCCGAGTCCTCTTCGTAGTCGAGGTCGAGCAGCGGCTCCCCGCCGACGATCCCGAGGGACACGGCGGCAACCGAGTCCGTCAGGGCCCGCGAGAGCCCCGCCCGGTCGAGTGCCCGCGCGGCGGCGACGTACGCGCCCGAGATAGCGGCGCAGCGCGTGCCGCCGTCCGCCTGCAGGACGTCGCAGTCGAGCCAGAGCGTGCGCTCGCCGAGAGCCTCGAGATCGGCCGCGGCCCGCAGGGCACGTCCGATCAACCGCTGGATCTCGACCGTTCGCCCCTTCTGCTTGCCGGAGCTCGCCTCGCGCTGCGTGCGCTCACCCGTCGATGCCGGCAGGAGCGAGTACTCGGCAGTCAGCCAGCCCCGCCCGCCGCCGCGCAGCCAGGGCGGCACCCGCTCGTCCAGCGAGGCCGTGCAGAGAACGCGCGTCTTGCCCTGCGCGTAGAGAACGGCGCCGAGCGGCTGCTCCAGGTAGTCGACCTCGATCTCCAGCGGGCGCAGCTCGTCGGGGCGGCGGCCCTCGGCCCTGCTCATCGCACGAGCTCGAGATCGGCGACGGCCACCTGCTCGATCTCTCCGAGCGGCAGCTGGAGGAAACGCTCGCCGAGCTCCCGGAAGAGGGACGGCTCGCCGGTCGTCAGGAAGCGGCATGCGCCCTCGCCCTCGGCCCCGTTCTCGATCCCCTTCCGCTCGAGCGTCTCCGCGACCTCGCGGGCGGTCTCCTCGGCGGAGAAGACGAGGGTCACGTCACGGCCGAAGACGCGCTGGAAGATCGGCCGGATCAGCGGGTAGTGGGTGCAGCCGAGGATGACCGTGTCCGCGCCGGCCTCCTTCAGCGGCGCCGCGTACTCGCGCACGGCCTCGGTCGTCGCGGCCGAGAAGGGGTCGGCGCTCTCGATCAGCGGCACGAGGCGAGGACAGGCCACCGAGACGAGCTCGACTCCGGCGTCGAGCGCGTGGACGAGCTCGGCGTAGCGGCCCGCCTCCACCGTCGCCTCGGTCGCGAGGAGCCCGATCCGGCGATTGCGCGTCGCCTGCACCGCCGCGTGCGCCTCGGGCGTGATCACGCCGACTACCGGAACGGCGAGCTCCTCCTGGAGCCGCGGGAGCGCGGCCGAGGTGGCGGCGTTGCACGCGACGAGGACGAGCTTGACGTCCTGGCCCTCGAGGTAGGTCCCGATCTCGCGCGCGAAGCGGCGGATCTCGTCGAGCGGCCGGGGCCCGTACGGCAGCCGCGCATGGTCGCCGAGGTAGACGAAGTCCTCGTGAGGCATCGTCACGAGGCACTCGTGCAGGACGGTCAGGCCGCCCACACCCGAGTCGAAGACGCCGACCGGCCGCGAGTCCACGGGACGATTCTAGGTGTGCGAGGAAAGCGGCTACCCTTGGCCGGTGGGTCGGGCCGTGGTCGTCGCTCTCTGCGCGGGCCTGCTGGCACTCGCCGGCGCCGGGCAGGCCTCGGCGTCCTCGAAGCAGGACCTCACGCTGACGATGGACGACGGCGTCCAGCTCGCGGCGACGCTCTACCTGCCGGATTCCACCCCACCGCCACAGGGCTACCCGGCGGTCGTCCTCTTCCACGGCCTCGGCGGCAAGCGCCAGGACCTCGACCCGATCGCGGAGCGCTTCGCGGGCAGCTTCGCCGTCCTCTCCTTCGACGCGCGTGGACACGGCGCCTCGGGCGGGCTCGTGTCGATCGACGGGCCACGCGAGATCGCGGACACGCGCGCGGTGTTCAACTGGCTCGCCGCCCGCCCGGGGATCGATCCGGCCGCGATCGGCGCCTGGGGGCTCTCGCTCGGAGGCGGCGCGGTGCTGCGCTCGCTCGTCGAGGGCGTCCCCTGGGCCGCAGTCGAGACGGCCGAGACCTGGACCGACCTCTACAGCGCCCTCGCGCCGCAGAACCTGTCCAAGTCAGGGATGGTCTTCCAGCTCCTGAGCTCGGTGCCGCCGGAGCGGCTCGACCCGTCGGTGACCGCGATCAGAGACGACGCGATCGCGAGCAGGAACCTCCCGGCCCTGCGCCGGTTCGCCGCCGAGCGTTCGAGCCTTCCGCTGCTCTCGCAGGTCAGGACGCCGGTGCTGCTGATGCAGGGCCGCCGCGACTTCGCGTTCGACCTCGCGCAGGCGAAGGCCGGCTTCCGGCTGCTGAAGGGCCCGAAGCAGCTCTACATCGGCGACTTCGGACATTCGCCGTCGACCTTCCCCGGACCGGACCTTGCCGAGGTGCTGAGCCGCGGCGAGGCGTGGTTCACCCGCTGGCTGAGCCACGCCCCCGGGGGCCCGTACCCAGCCGTCATGCTCGCGCCGAACCCGTGGCACGGGAAGGCTCGCACCTTCAAGAGCCTGCCCGCGACCCGGACCGCGCGGCTCTCCTTCGCCGGGCGAAACACGCTCACCGGCGCCGCCAAGGCCGTCCGCACGAGCCGGGCCCTCCGCGCGCCCGTCGAGACGTTCGGCTCGGGCCGGGTGCGCGTGACCGCGAAGGTCTCGGGCGGCTGGTCCCGGCTCGTCGCCGTCCTCACCGCGAGCCGGCGCGGCAAGGTCACGATCATCAGCGAGGGAGGCGTCAACACGGCCGGGTTGAGCGGGAAGCACACGTTCACGATCCGGCTGCTGGACGACGCCACGCTCATCCCCCGCGGCTCGAAGCTGACGCTGACTCTGGCCTCGAGCTCGCTGGCGCAGAACCCGGGCAACCTGCTCTACCTCAACCTGCCGATGCCGTCGCGCGCAAAGGTCGCACTGGGCCCAGCCCGACTCGGACTGCCGGTGCTGCGCGCGCCCGTCTCGGGGTAAAAGCCCTTCGCGGCTAGTGACTCCGCGCCGGCACGGTGCTTAACTAGAGCCCTCATCTACGAAGGAAGGGGCAATGAAGAAGAAATTCCGTTTCCTACTCGCCGCAACCGCCGGGGCGCTCGGCCTCGGCTTTGCAGCGCCGGCGCTCGCCACCTACACCCCGTCGCTGACAGTCGAGCAATCGAGCTACCGGGTCGGCGGCACGGCCACGGTCGACTTCTTCATTCTCGCGCCGCGCGACGACGATCCGACCGCGAAGATGACGATCTTCTCGCCGTCCGGGTACAGCGCCGATCTGTCACACGCTCCGGGCACGAAGCTGGGCAAGGCCTTCGCGCTCGTGAAGGCCCTGGGCGGAGTCGAACTGCCGCTCTCCGGTGACGTGGTCGTGGGCGACCCCAACGACGCGAGTCTTCGGGCCGCCGCCCAGTCCTGCACGGGAAGAGCCGCCCACCAGGAGATCTGGGTCCTCGACACGAGCCTCGCGGGACAGAGCGTGCGCGTCCCCGCCTTCGTCGACACCTCGGGCCCGTACACCGTCCAGCAGATCTGCCTGCTGCCGCCGCAGACCGCGCCCAACAACGCGCAGCTGATCGCCGCGGATTACTCCGTCCAGGGCGTGTTCACGAACGCGCCGGCCGCCGCGGGCTACCAGTGGGCCGGCGACTTCACGCCCTACATCCCCGGCACGGGGACGCCGAACCCCGCGGCCACGATCGAGTGGCGGACGTACGTCGGCCTGCCGTCCTCGCTCAGGCTCAAGCGCGTCAAGAGCAAGCCCGCCGTCGTGAAGTTCACCGGCAAGCTCTCGATACAGGGGCTCAACCCCACGCCCCTCTGGGACTACCTCTACGCCGGGCTCAAGCCGGCGCCCGCCCCGAACGCGACGAGAGCCGGAACCGGAAAACGGGTCGCCAAGTCGAAGCTGATCAAGGCCAACGGCACGTTCGCCTTCACCCGCAAGAAGGTGAAGAAGAAGACCTTCTTCCAGGCGCGCTTCGAGAACATCTTCGCGCAGCCTCCGTGCAACGGCCCCTCGCCGAGCGGGCTGCCCATCCCCTGCAACGGGACCGACCTCGCGCCGCTGACCAGCAACCAGGTCAAGGTCCTCCCGCCGAAGAAGCGCAGGCACAGGTAACGAGCTCGCGCTGAGGGGCTTCCTTTGCGGGAGCCCCTCAGCGCTCCATCGGCAACTCGGCGTGGCGCGACCACTCGTGCCAGGAGCCGGGGTAGTTGCGGGCGTCATATCCGGCGGCGCGGAGGGCGAGAGCGGCGAGGGCGGAGCGTGATCCCGAGTGGCAGTAGGCGACGATCTCGGCGCCTTCCGGAAGCCCGGCGAGCTCGCGTACGCGTTCGGGGTCGAGCGGCTGTCCCGGACCTCCGAACAGAAGCTGGTAGTCGAGCAGGCGCGCGCCGGGGATGTGGCCCTGGCGCGGATCGCAGGGGGCGCCGGCGCGGCCGCTGAACTCCTCGGGCGTCCGCACGTCGAGGATCGTCAGCTCAGGGTCGTCCAGGCGGTCGCGCAGCTCCTGCCAGGTCGGCACCGACTCGGGCCGCGGCTCGAGGCTCGTCTTCGTCTTCTGCAGCTCGACCGCGCCGGCCTCGATCTCGCCGGACCAGCCGGCAAAGCCGCCCGCGAGGACCGAGACGTGCGGGTGGCCGGCGAGCAGAGCGGCCTGGGCGGACGAGGAGGCGCCGACGCAGTCGCCGCGGTCGTAGAGAACGAGCCGCTCGCCGCCCGTGACCCCGTGACGGCCCAGGCGGCGCTGCACCTCGACGGCGAAGTCACGAATCGTCTCGGGATCGGCCAGCGGCGGCGGCGAGCCGAGCACGAGCGGGATCGAGCGCGGCAGATGGCCGCGCTGGTGGGCGTTCGGCCCGCGGCAGTCGCCGAGGAGGAGGTCGTCCTCGCCGAGGCGCTCCTGCACCCAGGCCGCGTCGACGAGCGGTGGAAGGTCAGAGCTCGGCATCAATCCTCACCGCGCCGCGGCGACTTCGCGCTCGGCGGCCACCGCGGGCCGCTCGCACAAGCGCCCGAGCCAGTCCGCGAGGGCCGGAGCGAGCTCGACCTCGAAGCGCTCGACCGCGCGCAGGATCCAGGGAACGTAGCCCGCATCGGCGAGGCCGTAGTCGCGCCCCGACAGGTACGGCCGCGCCTCCAGTGCGCGATCGAGCTCGACGAGCTTCGCCTCGAGCTCCTCGCGCGCCCCTCCGCGCCGTAGCGCGTAGTACGCGTTGCCGAGCCGGTCGTCGAAGCGCTCAAGCCAGAGTCGCGCGAGCGCGCGCTCGGCCGCGTCGGCCGGCCACAGCGGCGGCTCGGGGTAGCGCTCGTCGAGGTACTCCATGATCACGCGCGACTCGGGCAGGACGAGACCGCCGTCCTCCTCGTAGACCGGGACCCGCCCGAGCGGGTTCTTCTCGTAGAGCCAGGCGGGCCGGTCGTCGAGGTCGATCTCGACGGCCTCGTACGGCAGCCCCTTCTCGGCGAGGACGATCCGCGCTCGCGCCGCGTACGGGCAGCGCTCGGCCGTGTAGAGCGTGGGCACGGCGAGAGCCTAGCCGCGACCCGGAGGATCGAGCCCCATCAGCCCGGCGATCTGCCGCAGCAGCTCCGGCGCGGGCGGCAGCTCGTCCGCTGAGGCGGCGGTGCGGGCGACCGCGCGCACCCGGGCGGGCTGGGCGCCGGTGAGGCGGGCGACGACGGTCGGGTTCGCCCCCAGTGCGACCACGTCCCCCGGCGGCACGGGCCCGTAGTACTCCGGCACCGACTGGTACTCGTCGACGACTCGGCCGCGCTCGTAGAGGACGTAGCGGGCGAGCCGGCCGTCCTCGAGCGCAAGCGTGCACACGACCGCGGCGGTCGCGTTCGAGAGCTCGGAGGCGAACCGCTCGAGCGCACGCCGGTCACGGTCGAGCAGCTCCGCGCGGACGGCCGTCCAGCCCTCGCGCGGCGCCCCCACGGTCCCTCCGGTACCGCCGAGCCGCGGGAGGTACTTGGCGACCGCCGCCTCGACCCCGTCGCGATCGTCGGTCTGCACGTACACGGCCGCGTACGACTCGCCGCCCGCAGCCGCGCCGAGCCGGCTCTCGATCTCGTCGACGGAGGCCACGAGCCGCTGCGAGAACTGGGCGAAGCCGAGGCGCTGCCAGACCGCACGGCCGACCCCGTTGCTCGTGTCGACGTCGAGCGTGACGTGCTCGGACCCGGCCGCCCGGGCGCGAGCGGCGAACTCGGCCAGCAGCGCCTTCATGACACCCTGACGGCGGCTCTCCGGCCGCACGCACGCGACGTTCAGGTGCGCGCGGCCGTGATGGGCCGTCTCGCCGAAGACGAAGCCGGCGACCTCACCGTCGTCCTCGGCGACGAGGACGAGCTTGCCCTCGAGCAGCTCCGGGCCGAGCTCCGGCCTCGGCCAGGGGCGATCCCAGTCCATCGCCTCGAACAGGGCCAGCACGGCCGGCCGGTCGGCGGCGGTTGCCTCGCGCACATTCACGGCTGCGCAACCCTAAGCCCTGTCAGCAGGTAATGGGCGGTGAGGTTCTGGAACGGCTCGAAGCGCTCGCCGAACGCGCGCACGTCGCCGGCCTCGGGATAGAACGCCACGACCGCCTTGCGCAGGGCGAGGTCGCCGGCGGGCCAGGCGCGCGGACGGGCGAGGTGCCGGGCTAGGAACCAGTCGGCCGTCCATTCGCCGAGCCCGCGGATCGAGACGAGGCGGGCCTTGATCTCCTCGTCCGGAAGAGCGGTCAACTCGACGAACTTCGACGGGGCCGACGCCACGCCGACGACGTACTCGGCCTTTCGGCGCGAGAAGCCGACCGCAACGAGCTCGTCCTCGGTCGCGGTGCGCAGCCGCCGAGCCGTCGGAAACGAGTACGCCTGCCCGACACGGCGGCCGAAACGCTCGATCAGCCGGTTTCGGATCGCGAACGCGGCGTGCAGCGAGACCTGCTGCGCGGTGATCGACGTGACGAGCGTCTCGAACGGGTCCGGGGCAAGCGGCGGCCTGAACCCTGCGAGCGCGTTCGTCAGGCGCCGCAGCACCGGATCTCGCCGCGCCCAGGCGTAGAACCCCTCGAGGTCGAACTCGGCGCCGACGAGCTTGCGCACGACCGGACTTGTCTGCGCATCCAAGGGACTCACGCGCACTCCGCCACGGACAGGCTCGATCCGCACCTCGCGGCGGCCGACGACGCGGTGGAGCGCGCCGTCGACCCAGAGGTTCGCGAGGTCCGGGCCGAAGGCACGGAAGCGCTCGGTCGAGAGCTCGAAGTCGAACGGCTCGGGGAGGCGCAGAAGGCCGCCCACTACAAGGCTGCGGCGAGGGCGTCGAAGTCCGTCAGCCGCTCGTACGGGACGCCCTGCTCGTCGAGCCACCCGGCGAGGCTTCCGGTGGCGAACACGCGGGCCGCGGCGAGGGCCGCACAGCGGTCGGAGTAGCCGTCTCCCGCATACACGACGTCGCCGTCGGGAAGATCGCCTCGCTTGCAAGCCTCGCCGCAGTGCGGACACTCGCGCTCGACCCGGAAGCGCACACGCCAGCCGTCGGGCCGCGCGTCGAGCCGGTTCGCGCGCAGCTCGACCGCACCGAGGACGCCCTCCCGCTCAAGCAGTGGCTCGATCAGCTCGTGAAAGCCCGACGAGACGAGCAGCGGGCGCCGAGCGCGCGCGAGCTCTGCGAACCCCGGCCGCACGCGCGCGTGCTCGAGCAGCCATGGAACGACCTCGTCGAGCGGCGCGGTCACGGTTGCGAACTCGGCCGCGATCACCTCGTTCAGCGTCATCTTGCCGCGCTCGAGCTCGTCCTCGGCCCGCTCGAAGACCTTCGCGTCACCGAAGCGCTCCAGCACGAGAACGAGCGTGTCCCGCTCGGTCACCGTCCCGTCCCAGTCGAGAACCAGCCGCACGCGCGCACGCTAGCGGCCGGTTCCCGACTGGTGATGGTCTCGGCTAGCGCCTCGCGCCGAACCTGAGGCGCGCCGTCGTGCTCACGCTCGAGCCTGCCGCGAGCCCGCGTACGTTCACGGTCACTCTCTGGTGCTTGCGGAGGGCGGCGAGGACAGCCCGCCTGGACTTCTTCGGCAGCCTCAGATTCAACTTCGTCGGCTTGCCGGCCGCGAGGTGCACTACGAGCTTGCGGACCCCGTAGAAGCGCGAGCGGTGACCGGTGCGGATCGACAGCTTGCCCTTCAGCGTCAGGGTGCACTGCTGGTCGCACGTCGCACGGACCACGAGCTTGCCCTTCGAGAGCAGGTGTCGCGCCTTCGGGTGCTTCAGCGTGAGCGATAGCGACGACGGAGGCGGTGGAGGGGGTGGCGGAGGCGGCGGAGGCGGAGGCGGAGGCGGGGGTGGCGGAGGCGGAGGCGGAGGCGGAGGCGGGGGTGGCGGAGCGGTGGCGGAGGTGGCGGAGGTGGCGGCGGAGGTGGCGGTGGTGGCGGAGGCGGTGGTGGCGGCGGAGGCGGTGGTGGTGGCGGAGGCGGTGGTGGCGGCGGAGGCGGTGGTGGCGGTGGCGGAGGTGGCGGAGGTGGCGGTGGCGGCGGAGGTGGCGGAGGTGGCGGAGGCGGCGGCGGTGGCGGAGGCGGGGTCGCTTCGACCGTGAAGGTGTGGGATGCACTCACTCCGGTACCGCCGTTCACGTCGGACTGCTCCGCGAAGGCGACATACGTCCCGTCGGCCAGCGCCGGGGAGGCGTCGACCGTCCAGGAGCCGTCCGCCGAGCGGGTGGTCGTGAGCTCCTCGACGAGATCGCCGGAGAGACTCGTGAGCACCTCGACGGTGACCTCGCTCAGGTCGCCCGCACGAGTCCCCGCGGTGCCGTCGAAGGTCGGAGTCGGGTCGGTCGTCGTGCTCCCGTCGGCAGGCGACGCCAGCGTCACCGGCGGCGCGTCCGGATCGACGATCCAGGTCCACGTGGCGCCGAACGGGTCGACGTTGCCCGCCCGGTCGACTGCCCGGACCTCGAAGGTGTGGGAGTCGGCCGAGAGGGCGGTGTAGGTGTGAGGCGAGGAGCACGAGGCCCACGCCCCGCCGTCGAGCCGGCACCGGAACGTCGAGCCCGGCTCCGAGGAGACGAAGCGGAACGTCGCCTCGGTCGAGGCGGTCGTCCCGCTCGGCCCGGCCGTGATCGTCGTCGTCGGTGCGGTCTCGTCCACGGTGAAGCTGCGTGGAGCGCTGTAGCCGGTGCCGGACACCCCGGCCTGGCCCGCGCGAACGAGATAGGTGCCCTCGTCCAGTCCGGGCGACGCGGTAACCGACCAGGTGCCGTCCCCGGCCCGCGGGGCGCTCAGCGTCTCGACGAGCTCGTCAGGAGCCCCGGCCGCGGTCCGGAAGACCTCGACGGAGACAGTGTTCTCGTCGCCCGGCGCCGTGCCGGCGATGCCGCTGAAGACGAGCGAGCCGTCGTTCGTGAAGCTGCCCTCAGCCGGCGCGTCGATGACCACGAGGGGGAGGGTCGAATCGACCGTCCACGTGCGCGACGCCGGATCGGGATCGACGTTGCCTGCGGCGTCGATCGCCCGGACCTGGAAGGTGTGCGACCCGGCGCCGAGGCCGGTGTAGTCGCTGGGCGAGGTGCAGGACGACCAGGAGCCACCGTCGAGGCGGCACTGGAAGGTCGAGCCCGGCTCGGAGGAGGCGAAGCTGAAACTGGCCGAGCCGGAAGGAGTACCGCCCCATGGGCCGCTGGTGATGAACGTCTGCGGCGGCGTCGTGTCGACCGCGAACAGGTGCTCGACGCTGTAGCCGGTTCCCGCGGTCCCGTCCTGCTCTGCGTGGGCCACGTAATCGCCCTCGCTGAGTATCGTCAGAGCCTCGACGGACCAGGAGCCGCCCTGCGAGCGGGTTGCGGTGCGCGTCTCGACGAGCTGTGGACTCCCGTCGACGAGCCGGTAGATCTTCACCGTCACGGTGCCCGCGTCGCCCGCGGCGGTCCCGGCGGTGCCACTGAGAGTCGGGGTCGTGTCGTTCGTCGAGCTGCCGTCCGCGGGCACGAGGAGCTCGACGCCGGGAAGGTCGAGATTGACCGTCCAGGCCCGGCCGGCCGGGTCCGGATCCACGTTCCCGGCGCGGTCGACCGACCTGACTTCGAACGTGTGCGTTCCCGAGGCGACGCCGAAGTAGCTCTTCGGCGAGGAGCAGTTGCCCCAGGCGCTCGAGTCGAGGCTGCACTGGAAGCCCGCACCGGACTCGCTGGAGGCGAAGCGGAAGGTGGCGGTGGTCGAAGCCGTCGGCCCCGCGGGCCCGGAGGTGATCCAGGTGGACGGCGCCGTCGTGTCGACGGAGAAGACGTGTGCGGGGCTGTGGCCGGTGTTGCCGGCGAGGTCGACCTGCACCGCCCGCACGGTGTACGTGCCTTCGTCCAGCTCGGGCGACGCGGCCGACGTCCAGGTGCCGTCGCCGGCGGGCGTCACGTCCAGCGTCTGGAGCGGCGGCCCGCTGGCGCTCGTGCCGGTGTAGATCTCAACCGAGACATGGTCGTCGTCGCCGGGCAGCGTGCCGGCCGATCCGGCGACCTGGACCGCGGGCTCGTTGGTCGCGCCGCCGTTGACGGGCAGCGAGAGCCTCACCTGCGGCGACCGCGTGTCGACGACGAATGTCGCCTCCTCGCTGTAGCCGTTGTTCCCGGCCTGGTCCGACTGCTGCGCGTAGGCCGTGTACGTGCCGTCCGGCAGCGCCGGCGAGGCGTCGATCGCCCACGAGCCGCCCTGGCGCGTCGCGTCCAGGACCTCGTACGGCGAGCCGTTCACGTCAGGCCCGCTGAAGACCCTGACCTCAACGGTCGCGGAATCGCCGGAGTTGGTGCCGGCCGCTCCACTGAAATGCGTGGTCGAGACGTTCGACCAGACGCCGTCGGCAGGAGCCGCGAGCGTCACCCCGGGCAGGGTCAGGTCGATCGTCCACGACCGCACCGCGGGGGGCGACTCGACGTTGCCGGCCCGGTCGGTAGCGCGGACGGAGAAGCTGTGCGCCCCCTCGGCCAGATCGCTGTAGCTCACCGGCGAGGAGCAGGCGCCCCACGAGGCGCCGTCGAGCTTGCACTGGAAGGTGGAGCCTGTCTCGGAGGAGCTGAAACGGAAGGTGGCGTGGTTGACGTTCGTCGCCCCCGCCGGACCGCCCGTGATGCTCGAGTGCGGCGGCGTGACGTCGACCGTGAAGACGGGGAGCGTGACGAAATGCGTGTTGTCGCGCTTGACCTTGAGCTGCCAGAGCCCCTCGTTGGCGGCGCCGAAGTCGGGGCAGGGGCGCGTCTCGTAGTTCGACTCCCGGTTCCAGGCGTCGCCGGTAGCCGTGAGGTTCGGGCGAAACTGGAGGTAACCGCCGGTCCCGAGCGGGCCCGAGCCCGCAGGGAAGAAACCGCCGCCGGTGGAGTCCGGCCGGTCGTTTCCGGCCGTGTTGGCGCAGCCCGTGGCGGACGAAGGAGGAAGCCACGTCGTGGACCAGTCGTTCGTAGCGCTGTTGGTCGCGCTCGTCTTGACCTTGCCGACGCCGAGCACGTTCACATACGACGACTGGCTCAACGTGAAGAACGCCTTCGGCGTGGTCAGGGCAGAGGTCGAGTAGGCCGTCGCGGAGGCGACGTCGAAATAGAGGGAGGCTGTCTTTGCGGGCGACCCCGCGCAACCGGCCGAGCTGAACTGCTGGAGCTCAAACCGCCACGCGGTCCCGGTCGAGACCGGGTCCGACGCCTGCACGGCGTATGTGGACTTCCTTTTGCCATTTCCGTGCGCGAGGGCGCAGGCTGACGTGCTACGGGCGACTCCGCCCGGATCGCTGACGACGAAGCGGTAGTACGAGCCCGCGTCGGCGCTGCCGACCGCGTAGATGGTGTTACCGGCCGTATACAGGTAGTCCTCGGCGCCGAATGAGCCCCCGAGCCGAAGCTTCGAGACGGACGTCGCCGCCGAGGCGACGCCTGGGCCGGCCGCGAGGGCCGCCACGAATACCGCCAGTACGAGTACGAGTCGCTTGTAGCGCATCAGTGCTTGCCTCCAAAGGGTGTTCGCAGGGTTTGAGGTTCTTCGCCTCAAGCCCACTGTCGTCAGCGAAAGCGGGTTCCCGCTATCCCCCTTTGGGGCTTGACTGCCGCGCTTGACTGCAGCGCCCCAGGAGGACTGGACGATCTAGAAGTGCGAGGTGACGCCGGCCGGGTCTTCGTCCGCGCTAGCCGCCGCCGGCGTCCGCTCCTCGAGCCACGAGTAGGCGTATTCGCCGTCGTCCAGCTTCTTGGCGAGCTTCGTCAGCCGGAGCGGATGGAAGGTGTCGCACATCACCGCGAGCTCGTGCGTCTCCGTCTGCCCGATCGACTTCTCCGCGAGGCCGGGATGCGGCCCGTGCGGGATCCCGGAGGGATGGAGCGTCACCGACCCCACGTCGATCCCGCGCCGGGAGGAGAAGTTGCCCGAGACGTAATAGATCATCTCCTCCGAGTTCAGGTTCGAGTGGTGGTACGGGATCGGGATCGCCAGCGGGTCGAAGTCGAGCTTGCGCGGGCAGAACGAGCAGATCACGAAGTTCCGCCCCTGGAAGGTCTGGTGCGAGGGCGGCGGCATGTGGATCCGGCCGGTGATCGGCTCGAAGTCGTGGATCGAGAACGTCCACGGGTAGACGTAGCCGTCCCAGCCGACGACGTCGAAGGGGTGGTAGTCGAGGACGTAGGTCTGGTAGCCGTCCCGCACGCGCACCTTGACCCGGAACTCGCCCGTGTCGCGGTGCGTCCGCAGCTCGGTCGGCGGGTGGATGTCGCGGTGGTAGAACGGCGCGTGCTCGAGGAGCTGCCCGTACTCGTTGCGGTAGCGGCGCGGGATCTCGATCAGACCGGGCGACTCGAAGACGAGGTAGCGCTGGTCGCCCTCGGGCCGGAAGCGGTAGGTCGTGCCGCGGGGCACGACCACGTAGTCGCCCTCCTTGTACGGCAGCTCGCCGAAGATCGTCTCCAGCGTCCCGCTGCCCTCGTGGACGAAGATCACCTCGTCGCCCTCGCCGTTTCGGAAGTGGTAGTCCATCTCCGCCTCCGGCCTGCAGAGCGAGATCTCGACGTCGTCGTTCCACATCAGCAGGCGCCGGCCGTTGACCGCGTCGCCCTCGGGCTCGACGTCCATCGTCGCGAAATGCCGGTGCGCGTGGCCGTCCGGGCACCCACTCGTCGCGCTCGATCGGCTCGAAGTCGGCGACGTCGGTCACGCGGCAGGGCGAGGTGAGGTGGTAGAGGATCGACTCGTTCCCGTCGAACCCCTCGAGCCCCATGACCTCCTCGGTCAGCAAGGTCCCGTTGTCGCGGAACTGGATGTGCCGCTTGCGCGGAACCTCGCCTCGGACCTGGTAGGTGGGCACGGGCGACAGGATATCAGCGCGTTCCTACGGCGTGTTACATCTTCGGCACGATCCGAGAGTGCTCCGCTCGTCACTCTTGCCGGTCTCGCCCTCGCCCTTTCGACGGGCAGGCGTGCTCGCAGCGCGTGAGCGGACCCGCCCGGAGTTACGCGTGTGCGGGCCAGGAGTTGCCGGCGACGATAGACCCGCCTGGTCGCCGGACGGTCGCAGGTTCGCTCGACCGGCGAACCCGGCATCTGGCTCGCCGCCCGGATGGCCGGAACGTGACGACTCTTGAAGTCCGGCTCAACGGGCCACGTCCTCGTGGTCGCCGGACGGGACGAAGCTCGCGTACGACACCGGCACCCGTGACGCCGTCCACATCATGAGACGCCGATGGGACCGGCGACCGGCTGATCGGCTCCGGCGCTACTGCGCTTCTCGCCCGACGGCCAATGGCTTGCCTTTCTCCATCAAGCCCCTCCATTCGGGCCCGACGGACGATACCGCTCGAAGTCGCGCCGCGTAGACGGGAGCGATCGGCTGGGTGCTCGACGCAGCGCGGCGCCTGAGGGGGGCACGCGCTTGGTCGAGACGATCGACGTCGCGTCTGGACTCAACCTCGACCCGGCATCCACCTGCCGCACGCTAAGCGTGATCTCGGTGCGCCGACGGCACGTCGTGGGATCCCTTCGGCCAGCCGGCGGCATGGAGCTCGTCGACGCGCCGCCGGCGAGGGCTTCGCTGCAGGACCGACGGTTGCTGCACCTCCGCCGAGCGGCTCCGCGCGCGAACGCTGCACGCAGGACGGGCGATCGACGGCATGGACGAACGCGCCAGCTGCGTCGGTCCCGGTGACGTAGCGCATCGTATCGTCTCGATGCCGGAATCATGAGCTCTGGACGACCGACGTACGGCGAGGCGAGCAGCGCCGCCCCGCGTCTTAGAGCCGCAGCGCCACGTTCTGCGGAGAGCCGCGAGGCTCCGCCGCGCAACTCATCCGATCCGAGAGCAGCTTCGACCTCTCGATCTGCGGAGGCAGGTAGTACATCGCCCGCCACGCTCGCATCGCGGGCATGCGAGTCCTCAGGAAGTAGCGCCTCCTGCCGCGAGCGCCGCGAGGCGCTCGCCGATCGCCGGCGCGAACTTGAAGCCGTGGCCCGAGCAGGGCGAGCCGACGACGATCCGGCCGCGGCGCTCGAGGATGAACGTCTCGTCCGCCGTCGTCGTGTACATGCAGGTCTCGGCGGCGGCGGGCTCCGGGTCCGCGAGCCGGTAGGTCTCGTTCGCCCAGGCGGCGATCCGGTCGACGAGCTCCGGCTCGGGCTCGCCCGGCACGTTCGGATCGGCCTCCGGGCCCGCGTGGTGGGCGCCGACCTTCAGCCCGTAGACCGGGTCGTGGAGTGAGTACATCTCGTGCGTGTGCCGGTCCGGCTTGAACGAGACGAGCGACGGGATCGGGCGGCCGTCGGCGTCGGGGCGGAAGTAGCAGAGCGTCTCGCGCGTGACCTTCACCGGGAGCGGCTCGTCGAGCACTTCGTTCACCCAGGGGCCGGCGGTGACGACGACCGCATCGGCGTCGAGCTCGTCCGGGTGGGCGCGCGTGCCCTCGCGGACCTCGAGCCCTCCCGCAAAGGCGGCGAGCGCCTTGTCGGCGCGGACGATCCCCGCCTCGGGCTGCACGACCGCGAACGATCTCTCGGGCACGCGGATCGGATAGCGCCGCTCCGCTTCCTCGCGCTCGAGCCGCTCCCAGGCCACGCCGCAGCGCTCGAGCGTGGGCGCCGTGCTCTCCTCGAGCGTGCGCACGACCTCGACGAGGCCGTGCAGCTCGAGCAGCGTCTCGCCGCTCTCGGCCTCGAGCTCGCGCCAGAGCCCGAGCGCCTCCTGCGCCAGACGCACGTACTCGTCCTCCGCATATGCAAGCCGGAAGATGCGCGAACGGCCGTGGCTCGACCCGCGCGCGTTCCCGATCTCGAACTGCTCGTAGACGACCGGCTCGAGCCCGCGCCGTCGCAGCGCCCAGCCCGTGGCGAGGCCCATCACCCCCGCGCCGATCACCGCGACCTTCATGGTCGGGCCCCTATCCGGTTTCGCAACAGCCCGATGCCTTCGACCTCGAGCTCGACCTCGTCGCCCGGCTGAAGCCAGCGCTCGTCGCCGTGCTCGAGGATGCAACCCGTCCCGACCGTGCCCGAGCCGAGGAGGTCGCCTGCTCGCAACTCGGTGTTGCGCGCCGCGTGCGCGAGGATCGCCTCCCACGAGTGATACATGTCGCCGAGGTTTCCGCGCGAGCGCTCCTCGCCGTTCACCCGCCCGACCATCTCCAGGCGCAGGTCGCCGAGCTCGTCCGGCGTGACGAGAATCGGGCCGAGTGAGGTGGCGAAGTCCTTTCCCTTCGCCGGGCCGAGCCCGATCTTCAGCTCCCGCCGTTGCAGGTCCCGCGCCGACCAGTCGTTCATCACGGTGAACCCGCCGATCTCGCCGCCGGCCCCGATCACGGCCGCCACCTCGAGCTCGTAGTCGAGCGCCTCGGAGCCGTCCGGATACGGAATCTCGTCGCCGGGCCCGTAGATCGCCGCGGGATTCGAGAAGTAGAAGCCCGGGATCTCGTACCACTCGGCCGGCACCTCGCCGCGGCCGGTCACCCGCCGTGCGTTCTCGACGTGCTGCTCGAACGTGTAGAAGTCGCGCACCGAGGGCGGCCGGCGGACCGGGGCCAGCAGCCGCACGTCGTCGAGTGGGTACTCGGCGTGCTCGCGCGCCTGACCGCCGCCGGTGAAGAACGACTCGAGCGTCTGCGCCGCGAGCTGGATCACACGGTCGCCCTCGATCCGGCCCGGCCAGCCCCGGATCTCGTGCTCGAGCGGCGTGAACATGCAGAGCTTCATGGCTCGGTGTGAACGATGACGTCGGCGATCTCCGGACGCTCGCGCCGGATCCGCTCCTCGATCTCGCTCGCGCGCGCGTGTGCCTCCGCGAGCCGCGTGTGCGGGTCGAGCCCGAGCGTCAGGTAGGCGAGGAGCCCGTCGTCGGTGTGGAGGAAGCGCAGCGCCCGCGGCCCTGCGCCGGTGACTTCCCGCACGATCCGCTCGACGAGAGCCCGGTCGGCGGCGGCGTCTCCCTCCCGGCCGAACCCGGCCTCCGCGAGCGGCTCCAGATGCGTCTGCACGGCGTCCACTTCCGGCACCGACTCGACAATCTCGCGCTCGACCTCGCTCGCAACCTCGTGCGCGTCGTCGAGCGGCAGGTCGCCGGGAAGCTTGAGGTGCAGGGAGACGTGCGTCCTGCGGCCCACCCGCAGGACGCTCAGGTTGTGGATCTCGCGCACGCGCGGGACCCGCTGGGCCGCGGCGAGGGCGCGTTCGCGGAGAACCGCCTCGTCGAGGCGCGGCTCGACGTGGACAACCACGTCACTGCCGGGAAGAGCGTCGTGGACGGCGGACTCGACCGCGTCGGCCGCCGCGTGTCCCTGTGCGACCGCAGCGCCCGGCGGAACGCCGATCACGACGTCCGCGAACTGGCGGCCCGCCGCGTGTCGCATCCGAAGCCGCCGCAGCTCGACCGGCGGCTCGAGCCCGGCGATCGCCCGCAGTGCGGCCGCCTCCGCCTCGGGCGGCACCCGGTCCATCAAGACGTCGACGTTCAGCCGCATCAGACGGCCCGCGGCGAGCAGTACGAGCGCCGCGACGAACAGCGCCGCCGCGGAGTCGGCCCACCGGTAGCCCGCACGCGCCGCGACCAACCCGACGAGCACCGCTGCCGAGCCCACGAGGTCGCTCGCGAAGTGCAGGGCGTTCGCCTGCAGGGCTGGGCTGCCGACGCTCTTCGCCGTGCGGTAGGAGACGAGGGCACGGCTCGCATCCACGAGCATCACCCCGCCGACGACCACCAGCGCGTACCACCTCGGATCGACCTGACCGTGGGCGAGACCGGTCAGGCGCCAGAGCGCTCGCCAGGCGATCACGAGGCTGGCGGCGACGAGGAGCGCAGCCTCCGCCAGCGCCGCGAGATGCTCCGCCTTGCCGTGGCCGTAAGCGTGGCCCGGGTCCGCAGGCCGTACGGCGACCCCCACCGCCACGAACGTGAGCAGAGCGGCGATCAGATCGGTGCCCGAGTGGGCGGCCTCCGAGAGCAGGCCGAGGCTGTGCGTCGCGATCGCCGTGCCGAGCTTGAGCGCGATCAGCGCGCAGGCGGCGAGCACGGAGACGAGAGCCGTGCGCCGCTGCGGGCTCATGCTCATCGGCGAAGGATCGCACGCCCGGCGCAAGACGAAGGGCCCGCCTCGCGGCGGGCCCTTCGGCTGACCGTGGAGAGGTCGTCCTTGGTTAGTTGGTTGCGATGTCGCCGTGGAAGCGCTCGTGCAGGAACGTCCCGGCGCCCGTGCCCTTGTCCGACCAGTGGTGCAGGCGCAGGTGCTGGTACGCCGCGCTGTACTCGTAGTCGAACGCGCAGGCGCGGGAGTCCACGAAGCACGAGAACGTCGCGTCCGGGCCGAAGAACGTCGCGATCCACACGTCGGTGAAACCGCAGTCGGCCGGGCAGACGGCGTTCGGGTCGAACGTCCCGCCCGTGATCCTCCCGCGCAGGAAACCGTGGAACCTGCCGTGCTTGCCTGCCATGACCGTGTGGCCGTGCGGGCGCCTTGTCTCACACGCGCCGGGGCTCGGGCCCTCGTTCGTCAGGAATCGCCCGCGGTCATAGCGGGTGAGGCGGTAACTGCCGTCGGCGTTCCGCTTGATCTTGAAGATTCGCTCTCTCCGTGTCGACCGCCCACGCGTTCCCGCAGGAGCCGTGGTCGTCGGTGACGATGTTGTACGGGCCGAACTTGCCGTTGTGCGGGTTTCCGTGCCCGCCGTTGCTCGCAAGGCCCGACGTTGCAAGGGCGAAGGCTGCCGCAAGCAAGCCGGGGATGATCCATCGCTTACGCATCGTTCCTCCTGGGCTTGTTTTCGCTGTCCGTAAGTAGATGCCGCGGCGCGGCCGCCCTTGCGGCCCGCTTGTCGCAGCGGCCAGATCACGACGTCCTGGCGCTCGGCGAGGTGCCAGAAGGGCGGTTCTCCGCCGAGCTCGATCCCGTCCGGCGGCATCGTGTTCAGCCCGATCTCCGCCTCGGCAGGCCGCAGCCGCCACGGCGGGTGGTGGATCTCCGCCCGGTGGAGGCCGCGCTCGTCCCGGGCATAGAGGCAGTAGCGCTCCGTCAGGAAGTGCTCCAGCGTGCCCGCCTGCGGCTCGAAAGCTTCGCCGCCGTCCGGCCCGTAGGACGCTTCGAAGACGAACGGGCGCTCACCGCTCCGGCGAGAGCTCGAGTATTCGACCCACCCGCCCCTCCGCTCGAGCGCCGCGGTCGCGTGGAAGTACGGCAGGCGGTACGCGACGCGCGCCGCCTCGACCGCGAACAGGCTGGAGGTGTCGAGGCTGAAGAACCAGATACCGGGCTTCTTCTCGAAGCTCACGCAGGTCCTCACGTTCAGCTCGGGGAAGCTCGAGACGAACGGGACGGGGAGCGTTCCACGCAGCCGGAAGCCCTTGATCCGGAACGGCACGACCCCGAGCCAGGCGCTCCCGTCGTGCTCGTCGAGGGAGAGCTCGGACGGGACGAGCTCGCGCAGGGCTTCCGCGTCGACGCGCCAGTGGGCGAAGAGCAGCTCCTCCCACGACTGCGCGATCGTCCACGAATCTTCGGGAAGCGGCCACGGACGGTGGTCGGTCTGCGCGAGCCCCGCCCGCTGCCGGACCGGCGCCTCGAAGAACTCGAGCGAGCTCACGCCGCTCGGGCTAGAGGTTTCCGCGCAGGGCCTGTTCGCGCTCGATCGACTCGAACAGCGCCTTGAAGTTGCCCTCGCCGAAGGTCGTCGCGCCGTGGCGCTCGATCACCTCGAAGAAGACCGTCGGCCGGTCCTGCGCGGTCTTGGTGAAGATCTGCAGCAGGTAGCCGTCCTCGTCGCGGTCGGCCAGGATCTTCAGCCTCTTCAGCTCCTCGTAGTCCTCCGTAGATCTTGCCGACGCGTCCTTCGACCTCCTCGTAGTAGGCGTCCGGCGTGTCGAGGAAGCGCACGCCGCGGTCCTTCAGCGCCTGAACCGTCCCGACGATGTCCTCGCTCTGCAGCGCGATGTGCTGGACGCCCGGGCCGTCGTAGAACTCGAGGTACTCCTCGATCTGGCTCTTGCGCTTGCCCTCGGCGGGCTCGTTGATCGGGAACTTGATCTTGCCGCTGCCGTCCGCGATCACCTTCGACATCAGCGCCGAGTACTCGGTCTGGATCTGGTCGTCGCCGAAGTGGACGATGTTCGTCATCCCGAAGACGCGCTCGTAGAACTCGACCCAGTGGTTCATGCGTCCGAGCTCGACGTTGCCGACGACGTGGTCGAGCGCCTTCAGCCCGACGCCGCCCGCGGCCTGACCGTTCTCGACGGTCGAGCGATAGCCGGGCAGGAACGGGCCCGCGTAGTCGTGCCGGTTGACGAAGGTGTGGATCGTGTCGCCGTAGGTGCCGATCGAGGCGAGCTCGACACGGCCGAACTCGTCCTCCGCCCAGTGCGGCTCGGCGATCCCGCGTGCCCCGCGCTGCACGGCCTGCCGGTAGGCCTCGTCGGCGCTCGGGACTGGAGCGCGATGTCTTGGCGCCGTCGCCGTGGCGGCAGGCGAAGTGCGTCACGATCTCGTTGTCGGCCCGGAGGCCGCTCGTCAGCACCAGCCGGATCTCGCCCTGCTCCAGCACGTAGCAGGCGCGGTCGCGGACGCCCGTCTCGGGGCCGGAGTACGCCGTCGGCGTGAAGCCGAACGCGTGCTCGTAGTAGTAGGCGGCCTGCTTTGCGTTGCCGACCCAGAGCTCGACGTGATCCCAGCCCTCGAGCGGCATGAAGTCGTTCGTGCTCACGAGCCGGATCTTACTCCCGCCGGCTGCGGCGAGGCCTCGTCGCCGACGATCGGCTCTTCGTCGACGCCTTTGCGCAGCGGGACCTCGCGCACCCACAAGATGGAGACCACGAGGACGAGTGCGCACAGGAACGCCGCGGCGAGGAACGCCGGGTGGAGCGCGTGGGCGAGCGCGGCCCGGCCCGCGGGCGGAAGCCGGTGGATGGCCGTCCCGTGCGCGCGCACGCTGGGCGGCAGCTGCTGGTTGACGATCACGCCCATCAGGGTCACGCCGAGCGTGGCGCCGATCGACCGGGAGAACTGCGTGAGGGCGGTCGCGGAGCCCATCGCCCGCCGCGGCACCGAGTTCTGCACCGAGAGGACGAAGATCTGCATCATCGCGCCGAGGCCGATCCCGGCGATCACCATGTTCCGAGCCGCCTCGCCGTTCGTCGTGTTGACACCCATCCGCCAGAGCAGCAGCATCCCGGCGCCGAGCACGAGCGGGCCCGAAGAGCGCGTTCGGCGCGGTAGCGGCCGGTCCGGGAGACGAGCTGGCCGGAGACGACGCTCGTCGACCACGGCGCCGAGCATGAGCGGCGTCAGCACGACGCCCGAGGACGTGGCCGAGGTGCCGATCACGCCCTGCACGAACAGCGGCACGAAGGTGATCGTCCCGAACATCGCCGTCGCCGACGAGCGCCATGCAGACGACGCTCGAGGCGACGGTCGGGTTCCGCAGCAGGTCGAAGGGCAGGATCGGCTCGCGAACGCGCCGCTCCACCGACGCCGAACAGTACGAGCAGCAGTCCGGCCGCCGCGAGCGCGCCGAGCACCTGGGCCGAGACCCACGGGTAGTCCTGCCCGCCCCAGACGAGCCCGAGCAGAAGCGACGTCGTGCCGAGCGCGAGGACGCCGGCGCCCAGCCAGTCGATCGAGTGCTCCCGTCTGGCGGGCCGCCCCGGCATCGTCGCCAGGATCACCACGAGCGCGATCCCGCCGACGGGCAGGTTGACGTAGAAGATCCAGCGCCAGCTGAGGTTGTCGACGATGAAGCCGCCGACGAGCGGCCCGATGATCGAAGCTGCCGCGAAGACCGGCCCGATCAGGCCCTGGTAGCGGCCGCGGTCGCGCGGCGGCACGATCGTTCCGACCATCGCGAGCGCCAGCGGGAACAGCCCGCCGGCGCCGAGCCCCTGGACCGCGCGGAAGACGACCAGCTCGACCATCGTCTGCGCGAGCGCCGCAGAGCGCGGAGCCGACGAGGAAGATCGAGATCGCGACCAGGAAGAGCGGCTGTGCGGCCGTGGACGTCGCCGAGCTTCCCGTAGAGCGGCACGGTCACCGTCGAGCGCGAGCATGTAGGCGGTGAAGACCCAGGAGTAGCTGCGACAGCCCGCCGAGCTCGGAGACGATCCGCGGGCAGCGCGGTCGCGACGATCGTCTGGTCGAGCGCCGCGAGCAGCAGGGTCACCATCAGCCCGGAGTAGATGGCGAGGACCCGGCCGATCGAGTAGCGGTAGCCCGGCGGCGTGCGTTCGAGCCGCTGCCTGAGCGCGCTCACTTGCGAACGGTCTCCACGGCCGCGGCCTCCGCGGTCGCCGCCGGTGCGCCGCCCAGCCGGTCTCGCGAAAGCACGATCCCCGCGGCGATCGCCAGGCCGCCCGCGATCTGCAGCCGTGTCAGCGACTCCGACAGGATCAGCAGCGCGAAGATCGCGGCGAGGAACGGCTGCAGGTTCGCGAAGACCGACGCCCGCGAGGGCCCGACACGGCTGATCGCGCCGAACCAGAGCAGGTTCGCGACCACGAGCGGCCCGACCACCGCGAACACGTACATGAGCCAGATCGACGCGCTGAACCCGTAGTCCTGGCTCGCGAGCTGCGGCGCGGCGGCCGCGAGGAGCGGCAGCGTCCCGATCAGGAACGCGAGCGAGCTCATGCGCAGCGGCGAGTAGCGCGCGAGCAGCGGCGCAGCCGCCACCGTGTACCACGCCCAGGTCACCGTTGCTCCAAGCGCGAGCAGGTCTCCCCAGAGGTGGCCCGAGAGCCCGCCGCCGGAACCGAGCGCGACCAGCGCCGCACCGCCGAAGGCGAGCAGCCCGGCAAGCCAGAAGCGCCTGCCGAGACGCTCGATTCCGAGAACGAAGGCGAACAGCCCTGCGAGCACCGGCAGCGTCCCGAAGAGGAGGGCGACCGTCGTGGCGGTCGTCAGCTTGATCGCGTAGACGAAGGTGAGCTGGTTGAGGAAGATCCCGATCAGGGCCGCGGCGCCGAGCGTCAACAGGTCGCGGCGGCGGAGCGAAAGCGAGCGCTCGCGCCCGTAGGCGACCCCGCCGAGGACGGCTGCAGCGGCGGCGAAGCGCAGGGAGCCGTAGGCGAGCGGCTGGAACCCGTGCGAGATCACGTACTTCGTGACCGTGAAGTTGAGCCCCCAGAGCGTGACCGTCGCCAGCAGCATCAGGTCTGCTAGCTCCGGTCGCCTCATTCCTTTGACGCTACCCATTAGGCTTTTGCCCATGCGTGAGCCGACCCGCGACGACGTCGACGCGCTCGCCGGCCCGGCGACCCCCCACTTCGCCTACCAGCTGCGCGCGCGTGTGCGCGAGCTCGTGGACGAGCTGCCCGAGGACCACGAAGTTCGCCGCTACGCCGAGGAGAAGATCGAGCTGCTCGACCGGTTGGGGCATGCCTCCTCGCGCGCCGAGGAGGGACCGCGAGTGCCGCGCGACCGGCCCGGCTGGCGCGAGATCCCGAGCTCCGCGCCCGCGGACGAGCCGCTCCCGCGGCGGCAATGAGCTTCGAGGGCGCCTCCGTCCTCGTGACGGGCGGCTCGCGGGGGATCGGCAGGGCGATCGCGCTTCGCTTCGCCGAGCTGGGCGCCGCGCGGGTCGCGATCGGCTACCTGCGCAACGACCGGGCGGCCGAAGAGGTTGCCGAGGAGCTGCGCGCCGCCGGAGCCGAGCCGCTGCTCCTGCGCGGCAACGTCGCCTCGGAGCGGGTCGTCGCGGAGGCCGCGTCGCTCGGTCCGTTCGACGCGGTCGTCCACAACGCCGCCACCGGCGTGATCAGGCCGGCGCTCGAGACCGAAGACAAGCACTGGGACTGGACGCTCTCCGCGAACGCGCGCGCCCTGCTCGCGCTCGCGCGGGCGCTGGCCCCCGGGATGAAAGCGGGGTCGTCGTTCGTCGGGATCTCCAGCCTCGGCTCGACGAGGGTGCTCGAGAACTACGTCCTCGTCGGCGTCTCGAAGGCGGCGCTCGAGGCGGTCGTGCGCTACCTCGCGGTGGAGCTCGCCCCGAGCGGGATCCGCGTGAACGCCGTCTCGGCCGGAGTCGTCGAGACCGGCGCGCTCGACCACTTCCCGAACCGCGAGCAGATGCTCGCCGAGAGCCTTGCCCGCACACCGGCCGGCCGGCTCGTCGAGCCGAGCGACGTCGCGGAGGCCGTGTGCTTCCTCTGCTCGGAAAGCGCCGACATGGTTCGGGGTCAGACCCTGATCGTCGACGGCGGCTTCTCGCTCCTGGCCTGATGGAGCCCACCGACAGCAATCTCCGGGCCTGGGACGAGGCTCATCGCAAGCTGCGCCGGGGCGGCGGCCGGCGCGGCCTGCCGAAGCCCGTGCGCGAGCGGCTGCCGGAGCTCGACGGGCGCCACGTCCTCCATCTCTCCTGCGGTGCGGGGCGCGAG
Source organism: uncultured Actinomycetes bacterium (assembly GCA_963779895.1). Lineage (GTDB taxonomy): Bacteria > Actinomycetota > Thermoleophilia > Gaiellales > Gaiellaceae > AC-32. The sequence goes on from CAWAAD010000004.1 coordinate 432,747, forward strand.
ACCGCGGCGCTGATCGGGCTCGGGGCGCTCGTCACCGGAGTCGACGCCTCGGAGGAGACGGTCCGCGCCGCGCGGAAGCGGCTCCCGGACGCCGCGCTCGTCACCGCAGACGTGCAGGAGCTCCCGGTCGAGCTTCGCCGCGGCCGCTTCGATCTGGTCTACGCGTCCTGGGGAACGCTCGGGCTGGTCTCGAGCCTCCCGAGCTTCGCGGCCGGCGTCTCGGCGGCGCTGCGCCCGGGCGGCGTGCTGCTCGCCTACGACGAGCATCCGGTCGCCGCCTGCCTCGACCAGATGCTCCACTGGCACGAGAGCTACTTCGAGACCTGGCCCGTCGGCGCGGTTGCCGAGGCGCTCGTCGGAGCGGGCCTCCAGCTCGAGCGGCTCGAGGAGCTTCCCGACCCGAACCGCTGGGGCCGCCGCGAGGTGCGCGTCCCAGGCGACCTGATCGTCGTCGCCCGCAAGCCCTGACCCCGGGGTCTGACCCCGGGGTCAGACCCCGGGTTCGACCCAGCGCCTGAAGCCGCCCTCCGAATCGATCGTCTGCCCGGTGATCCAGCGAGCGTCGTCGCTGCAGAGCCACGCGACGAGCCGGGCGGCGTCGTCGGGCTCGCCCCAGCGCCCGAAGGGCATCGCGCGGCCGGGCTCCCGCTCCGCAAGGCCCCAGCCGGTGTCGGTCGGGCCGGGATTGACCGCGTTGACGGTGATCCCACGGTCGGCGAGCTCGTCCGCCAGCGTCAGCGTCGCCTGCTGGAGCGCGCCCTTCGAGACCGCGTAGGCCACCTCCCCGGCCATCGGCGCGAGGTGCTGGCCGGAGGTGAGGAGCACGACCCGCCCGTGGCCGCGCGAGTCGTTGTGGCCGGCGGCGAACTCGCGCACCAGCAGCAGGGACTCGCGGACGTTCTCGTACAGGAAGGCATCGATCTCGACGGCCGTCAGCTCGCCGAGCCGGCCGTGCCCGCTCCGCGCGTGGTTCGCAACGAGGATGTCGAGCGACCCGAGAGCGTCGCACGCGGCTGCCACGACCCGCTCAGGCGCGGCAGGATCGGCGAAGTCCGCCTCGAGGAAGTGGATTCCGAGCTCGCGCGCGACCCCCTCCGTTCCGCCCGGCTCGGCACCCCACGGCTGCTCGTCGTCGTGCGGCGTCCAGCCCTGGACGAAGACCCCGGCGCCCGCGGCGAGGAGGCGCCTGGCGATTGCAAAGCCGATCCCCGCCCGCCGGCTGACGCCGGTGACGAGAGCGTTTCGCCCGGTCAGGTCAGGCAGAGCCGTTGCGACCCGGAAGCAGCCGGTTGAACGTGTCCGCCGCGATGTAGCCGGCGATCTTCGGGTTCTCCTGCAGGCGGCGGAGCGAATAGGCGTACCAGTGACGCCCGTACGGCGTGTAGATCCGGAGGCGGCGCCCTTCGCGAACCAGCTCGTCCGCGAGCGCCGGACGCACCCCGAGCAGCATCTGGAACTCGTAGTCGTCCCGGCCGAGCCCGCGCTCGGCGACCCCCCGGCGCGCCTCCTCGAGCAGCCACTCGTCGTGGGTCGCCACTCCGACGTAGCAGCCCGCCTCCCAGAGCGCCTCGAGCGCCTGGACGAAGTTCGCCCGGACCGAGTCGAAGTCGCGGAACGCAATCGCGGCCGGCTCCAGGTAGATCCCCTTGCAGAGGCGGACGTTCGGCCGCAGCTCGGCGAGCGCCCGGACATCGCCGACCGTCCGCTTCAGCCGTGACTGGAGCACGATCCCGACGTTCTCGTGGCCGGCGGAACGCAGCTCGCGGTAGAGCCGGAGCGTCGCGTCCGTGGTCGAGGAGTCCTCCATGTCGATCCGCACGAAGTTGCCGCGCTCGGCGGCGTGGGCGACGACGGCCTCCAGGTTCTCGCGGCACAGCTCGTAGCGGAGGTCGAGCCCGAGCGCCGTCAGCTTGACGCTGACGTTCGAGTCGAGCCGCTCCCGCTCGAGCGCCTCGAACGTCTCGCGGTAGGCGGCCGCAATCGCGCCGGCCTCCTCGGGGCTCGTGATCTCCTCGCCGAGGACGTCGATCGTCGCCAGCTTGCCCTCGGCGTTGAGGCCGCGAACGACCTCGAGCGCGTCCTCGAGCTCCTCGCCGGCGATGTAGCGTGCCGAGACCCGCCGCACGACCGGCTTCGGAACCGCCGGGAGCAGCCGGACGATCGCGCGGTCGAGCAGGGCCACGCGGTGCTAGCTCTCGCGCATGAAGCCCTGCCGCGCGGCACTGACCAGCGCGACCGCTTCCGGGAAGAGGACGCGCATGGCGTCGCGCAGGGCAACCGCCTGCTCGTCGGAGCTGCCGTTCGCGTTGACCTGCTGCAAGGCTGCCGCGGTCAGCTCGACGGCGGTGTTCAGCGTCAGCGTCGCGAACTGCTCGCGCTGCGCCTCCTGCACCGACTCCGCCTGCTGCTCGGCGAACTCGCGGAGGCTCCGCATCAGATCCTCCGGATCGCCGCCGAGCGGAAAGCCGAACCCGCTTCCTTCCATGCCGCCAGCCTAACGAAGCTGCCGCTTGTAGCCGCGCTCGACGTCGCGCACGAGCTCCTCGACCGTCCCGGTCGCGGCCTTCATCGCCTCGACGAAGGCCGCGCGGTCTGGGGCGGCGGCGGCGAGCAAGTCCAGCTCAGCAGGCGTCGCGACACGCGGCTCGCCGTCCTCCGCGCCCACGGCCTCCGAGGCGAGCTCGTAGAGCGCGGCGATCGAGACCGCGTCGCGGACGAGCGAGCGCTCCTCCACGGGAGCTCCCCCGGCGTCGAGCAGGAGCCAGCTCGTCTCGGCCCCCGCGCGGTAGGCGCAGACGTAGACGCGAAAGCCGCTTCCAGGCTCCGCGGGCACGATCCCGGTCAGCTCCTCCCCCTCGCGGCAGTGGACGACGGCGGCCTCCGCGATCCGCCTCAGATCTCGGTTGAGTGCCATTCGCTGAGCTTAGACTCAGCCTCGTGCCAGAGACGTTCTCCGGAGGGGCGCGCGAGCTCTTCGCGCCGCTCGGCCCGACCTACGACCGCTACGCGCGGCTGCTCTCGTTCGGGCAGGACCCGCGCTGGCGACGGTTTCTCGTCTCCCGGCTCCCCGTCCGGGCCGACGATGTCGTGATCGACGTCGCCTGCGGGACCGCCGCGGTCGCGGTCGAGCTCGTACGCCAGCGGGGCTGCGCCGTCGTCGGGGTCGACCAGAGCCCGGAGATGCTCGCCGAGGCCCGCCGGCGCCTGGCCGCCGAGACGCCGCACGTCCGCCTGGTCGAGGCCCCGGCCGGGGACCTGCCCTTCGACGATGCGTCCTTCGACGGGCTGACTGCGGCGTACCTGCTGCGCTACCTGGACGATCTTCCCGCCGGCCTCGCGGAACTCGCGCGCGTGCTGCGTCCGGGCGCGACGGCGGCGCTCCTCGACTTCGGCGTGCCGCAGGCGGATCTGCCCAGGCGGGCGTGGGACCTGTACGTGGACGTCGGGCTGCCCCTCCTCGGCCGCGCGATCTCGCCGGGCTGGCGGGACGTCGGTCGCTTCCTCGGCGACAGCATCCGCGAGTTCGACGCCCGCTGGCCCCTGGAGCGGCTGCTCGCCGCCTTCCGCGACGCCGGCTTCGACGAGCTGCACGTGCGCCGGCTCAGCCTCGGCGGCTGCCTCGTCGTGTGGGGGCGTCGCCAGTGACGGAAGCGAGACCCGCCTTCTACGCGCTCGCGCCGGGCGGCTGGCGCGACTACGTCACGCTGCTGCACCCGCCGTACACGGCCTGGCACCTGAGCTACGTCGCGATCGGCGCCGGGCTCGCGCCGCACTTCCACGCCGACCGGCTCGGCGCGGCGGCCGCGGCGTTCTTCCTCGCGCTCGGGATCGGCGCGCACGCGCTGGACGAGCTCCAGGGACGGCCGCTCGCGACGCGGATCCCCGAGCCCGTCCTCGTTGCGCTCACCCTCCTCTCGCTGGCCGGCGCGATCGCGATCGGGGTCGCGGGCGCGTTCTCGTTCGACCGCTGGCTGCTCGTCTTCGTCGCGGTCGGGGCGCTGCTGGTGCCGCTCTACAACCTCGAGCTGCTCGGCGGGGCGATCCACAACAACGCTGGCTTCGCCTTCGCGTGGGGAGCGTTTCCCCTGCTCACCGGCTACTTCGCCTGTGCCGGCACGATCACCTGGGTCGCCCTTCTCGCGGCGGGGTACGCGGGGCTGACGAGCTACGTCCAGCGCGTGCTCTCGACACCGGTCCGGCACCTGCGCCGCCGCGTCGTCGCTCTCGCCGGGACGCTGGAGCTGCGCGAGGGCGCCACCGAGGCACTCACCGCGGAGCATCTGTACGGCGCGCAGGAGCGAGCGTTGAAGCTGCTGGCCGCGGCGCACATCTCCCTCGCGGGAGCGTTCCTGCTGCTGAGACTTACGTAGCATGAGCGCCGTGCGCGCCGAGGTCATGGAAGTCGTCTTCGCGGTGGCCGTCCTGGTCTTGTTCGGCTCCGCGGCCGCCCTCGTGCTCGGGCGCCTTTCGCGCACGGCGATGCTCGCGCTGGGCGCCCTCCTCACCGCCGCGGCAGCGGCCGCCTGGGCCCTGTTCGCGCTCGACCCCGGTCAGGCGCTGGGGGCGGCCGCCGGAGGCCTCACGGTCTGCGCGGCCGCTCAATTCGGCCTGCTCGGGCTCGAACGGCTGCTCGCGCACGGTCGCGACGTGGAGAACCAGCTCACCGAAGCCGAACAACGATTGAAGACCCTCGTCCAGCGCGAGACGGAAGCGCGGGCGGCGGAGCTCGAGCGGACGCTCACCCTGGCGCGGGCGGAGTCGCTCTCGCGGCTCGTCGAGGAGGAGCGGCGAATCGCCGAGGACCGACGAGCTGCCGTCCACGACCGGGAGCGGCGCGCGGGCGCGGAGCTGAGCGAGGCGCTCGCCAGGGCCGAGCAGCAGATCGGCCGGCGCCTGGCCGAGCTGACCGCCGACCTGGAGCGCACCGAGCAGGAGCTCTCTGCACAGCTCGCCGGCCTCGCCCAGCGGCAGGAGCACCTGATCTCCGAAGCGGCCTCGCGCCTCGCGCTCGAGACCGAGCGGCTGGACACGGCCGGCGAGGAGCAGCGGCAGCGCCTGGCCGAGTTCGCGACGCAGATCGAGCGCCTTGCCCGCGAGACGGCGGAGCGCACGCATGCGCAGGTCGAGGCGCACGAGAGCGAGCGCCGCCGGGCCCTGCAGGAGGTCGCCGAACGGCTGCGCGAACGAGAGCGCGAGCTGCGTGAGCGGGTCACGACCGAGGAGGCCGAGGCGGTCCAGCGCATCCAGTCCGCCTTCGCCGACGTCGAGCGGAGGAAGGTCGACGAGCTCAAGCGGGTCGTCGAGCGGACCTCGGGCTCCTTCTCCGAGGCGCTGACGAGGCAGTTCTCGGAGGAGATCAAGCGCGGCCGGGAGGACGCCGCGCAACGTCTCGGCCGCGAGCTCGACCGCGCCGTCGCCCATTTCGCCCGCGAGGCTCAGACGGTTCTGGCCGAGCGCCTTGCGCACGTCGCCGACGCGGGCGGCCAGCGGCTCGAGCGGAAGCTCTCGGCGATCGGGACCGCGCTCGAGCGGCAGCAGGAGGAGCTCACGGCGGAGCTACAGCGCCGGATCCTCGACGCCGAGGGCGACCTGCGCTCGCAGGTGCAGGGGGTCGCGGCGGCGACCGAGGGGGAGCGGATGATTCTCAGCGCCCGGCTCAACGAGCTGCAGCGGCGAGTCGAAGCCCTGCTCGGCGAGGCCGAGTCGCGCACGGCCCCGACGTTTCGAGCCGGTTAAGTCCGGCAACAGCAAACTTCCGACGGAAGGGTTCGTCTAGGACCTGGCGAACTTTCCCACGCCGATGACACAGATTGCCGAGACACCCCGGGACGAACAGGCGAAAGTCGAGAGCTGGCGGCTGCACGTCCTGATGGAGGGCGGCTACCCGCTTCCGCTGGCCGAGAAGATCGCGCACTCGAACGCCGACCTCCATTACGCGGTCGACCTGATCGCGCGCGGCTGCTCTGCCGAGACGGCCGCAGAGATCCTCCTCTAAAGTCTTTCGCCTGAAGGTCGAGGCGATCGAGTACGGCGACCGCCGGGTCTACTCCGTCGGCGCGTTCAACCGCGGTGTCGCGGCCTGGCTCGGGCGCCTGCCGACGGTGTGGGTCGAGGGCGAAGTCACCGAGCTTCGCCGCCAGCAGCGCTGGGCCAGCGTCTTCTTCACGCTCAAGGACCCTGCCGACGGTGCGTGCCTGTCCGTCTCGATGCCCCGCGGCCAGTTCGACGCGCTCAGGCTCGACGTCGGCGACGGCGACCGCGTGCACGTCTACGGCCGGCCCGAGCTGTTCGAGGCGAAGGGCCAGTTCCGGTTCCGCGCTTTCTCGCTGGAGCGCTTCGGGCTCGGCGACCACCTCGCGGCTCTCGAACGCCTCAAGCAGAAGCTCGCGGCGGAGGGGCTGTTCGCTCCGGAGCGCAAGCGCCCGCTTCCCTTCCTGCCGCGTCGTATCGGCCTCGTGACCGGCAACGACGCGGCGGCCAAGCGCGACGTCCTGACGGCGATTCAGATGCGGTTCCCGCCGGCGTCCGTGCTCGTCGGCGAGACCTACGTCCAGGGGCCACGCGCGGCCGGCGCCGTGATGGAGACGCTGCGCGCCCTCTGCGGCGAGCCCGAAGTGGACGTGATCGTCGTCGCCCGGGGCGGCGGCAGCTTCGAGGACCTGCTCCCGTTCAGCGACGAGCGGCTCGTGCGCGCGATCGCCGCGTGCCCGATCCCGGTCGTCACGGCCGTCGGGCACGAGCAGGACACGCCGCTGTGCGACCTCGCGGCCGACGTGCGCGCCTCGACGCCGAGCGTGGCCGGGAGGCTCGTCGTCCCGGACCTCGCCGAGCTGGTCGAACGCCTCGACCGGACACGCAGCGGGCTCGAGCGCGGCGCGCGGAGGGCGCTCGAGCGCGAGCGCGACCGGCTGCAGCGCGCCCACGAGCGGCTCGGCCGCGCGCCGAGGCTCCTGCTCGAGCGCGGCCGCTCCCGCCTCGAGCACGCGCACGGCCGGCTCCGCGCGCTGTCCCCGCCCGCAACGCTCGCCCGCGGCTACGCGATCGTCCGCACCGGCGGCGAGATCGTGCGCTCGGGAAGCGCCCTCGAGGAAGGCGAGCGCGTCGACGTCGAGCTCGCCGAGGGCGGCTTCGGCGCCCGGGTGGAGGAAACGCGCTGACCGACAAGCCGACTTTCGAGGAGGCCCAGCGCGAGCTGGAGGGCATCGTCCACCGCCTCGAGACGGGCGAGACCCCGCTCGACGAGGCTCTCGAGCTCTGGCAGCGAGGCGAGGAGCTCTACCGGCTCTGCCGCGAGCGGCTCGACGCCGCCGAAGGCAGGATCGAGGAGCTCGCCCGCCGTGCCGACGCAGCACAACCGTAAAGACCTTGTAAAAGGCGGCTGACTCGCGCTCAGGCAGGGCCGGCGATGTTCGGCCCGGCAGTCAGCAAGCCGATTCTGACCTGATGGCAAAGCGTTGGTCCGGCCGCGCCATTTAGTATCCAGGCGTGGCCGGACCACCCACTGAGCTCCTGCAGCGCATACCGCTGTTCGCCGACTTCGAGCGTGGCGACCTCGAGCGGCTTGCGCGATCGTTCAAGGAGCGCACGTTCGACGCCGGCAGCACCGTCGTGGGCGAGGGCAAGGCCGGCGCCGGCTTCTTCGTGATCGAGAGCGGCGAGGCGACGGTCTCGAGGGGCGGAGACGAGCGGCGCAAGCTCGGCCCCGGCGACTACTTCGGCGAAATCGCGCTGATCGACGAGGGCGCCCGCAGCGCGACCATCACGGCCGACAGCAGCCTTCATTGCTACGGGCTCACCTCCTGGGAGTTCCGTCCGCTCGTCGAATCCAACGCCTCGATGGCATGGAAACTCCTCGAGACGATGGCGAAGCGGCTGCGCGCGGCACAGCAGCGCTGAGCACGGAGCTCAGCGACGCCGGCCTCGTAGCGCGCTGCCGCACAGGCGACGAGGATGCCTGGCGTGCGCTCGTCGAGCGCTTTTCCCGCTATGTCTACGCGATCGCCGTGCAGGCCTTCCGGCTTCCCCAGCCGGACGCCGAGGACGTCTTCCAGGAGGTCTTCGCGCGTGCGTACGAGCGGCTGCAGACGCTCCGCGACGACGACGCCGTGCGACCCTGGATCGGACAGCTCACGCGCCGGCTCTGCATCGACCGCCTCCGCTCCGGGTCACGTGAGGAGGCCAGCCTGGACAGCGACGAGCTGCCGGAGGCGGCCGCCGACGACGTCCTCACGCAGCTCGAAGAGGCGTTCGACGTCCAGGCGGCCGTGGCCGCGCTCCCGGGGCACTGCCGCGAGATCGTCGACCGCTTCTTCGCCAGGGACGAGAGCTACCGCACCATCGGCGAGGCGCTCGAGTTGCCCGCCGGCACGATCGCGAGCCGCATCTCCCGCTGCCTGGAGAAACTCCGTGACGCCTTGGAGGGAAGAAACGAGCCCTCCCCACCGTCTTGAGAACAGGATGAACACGTACGACATCGAACGGCTTTCGCGCCTGATCGGGATGCTCCCGCCGGCCCCCGAGGCCTGGGTGCGCGCCGCGCAGGAGCTGCCGGACGCGCGCCGCGAGCTCGAGACCATCGTCCAGCGCGCCGAGGCCGACGCCGAGTTCCGCCGCGCGCTGATCGCGGATCTCGAGACAGCGCTCCGCGCCGAGGGCGTCGAGCCCACGCGCCCGCTGCTCGACGAGCTCCGCCGCCGCGTCTCCGAGTAACGTCTCCCCCATGGGAGAGAGCCTTCCCGCCTGGAGCCTGCCCGCCGATGCGGCTGAGCGGATCTCGATCGGCGTCGACTGGCCCGAACGCGTCACCCGCGAGTGGGCCTGGGGCGACTCGACGGGCAAGGGCGTCCGTGTCTGCATCCTCGACAGCGGCGTCGAGGGCGACCACCCGCTCGTCGGGGGGCTCGACGGAGCGGTCGCCGTCAGCCGCGACGAAGGCGAAGAGATCAGCGTCACCGAGGACGGCGAGGGCGATCTCTGCGGCCACGGCACCGCCTGCGCCGGGATCGTGCGCTCGCTCGCACCCGAATGCAGCATCTACAGCGTGCGCGTCCTCGGCGCCGGCTTCAAGGGCAGCGGCCCGGTGCTTCTGGGCGGCCTGCGCTGGGCGGTCGAGCAGGGCTTCGACGTGATCAACATGAGCCTCTCCACCACCAAGCGTCAGTTCGCGTCGCTCCTGCACGAGCTCGCCGACACCGCCTACTTCCGTCGGACGGTTCTCGTAGCCTCCGCCCACAACATGCCTGTCGAGAGCTACCCCTGGCGCTTCTCCTCGGTGATCTCGGTCGGCAGCCACGAGGAGAGCGACCCCTATGCGTACTTCTACAACCCCTCTCCCCCGCCCGAGGTTTTCGCCCGCGGGGTCGGCGTCGAGATCGCCTGGCTCGGCGGCGGGACCATCCGCTCGAGCGGGAACAGCTTCGCGACGCCGCACATGGCCGGCCTCTGCGCGCTCGTCCTCGCCAAGCACCCGGAGCTGACGCCGTTCCAGCTCAAGAGCGTCCTCTACCTGACAGCGAACAACGTCGGGCGGGAGGCATGAGCGACCTTAGGGCAGCCGTCGCGGCAGGCGCGCTCGGCTCGGAGGAGAGCTACCGCGAGCTCCTGCAGGCGATCGTCGAGTGCGCCCGCGCGATCTTCGGCGCCAAGGCTTCCTCGATCTTCCTGCACGACGAGGAAACGGACGAGCTCGTCTTCGAGGCCGTGGCCGGCGAGGGCGCCGGCGAGCTCGTGGGCAAGCGCTTCCCTTCCAGCACCGGCGTCGCCGGCTGGGTTCTCGTCACCCGCCAACCGCTCGTGGTCGAGGACCTCGAGCAGGACCCGCGCCACGCGCGCGAGGCGGCCGAGTCGACGGGCTTCGTCCCGAAGGGCCTGATGGCGGTTCCGCTCCTGCACGAGGAGCGCGCGCTCGGCGTGCTCGAGGTACTCGACCGTCCGGAAGCGGCGGCGTTCTCTCTCAAGGAGATGGAGCTGCTCGGCCTGTTCGCAAGCGAGGCCGCAATCGCGCTCGACCTCCTCCAGCGCGCCCGCCGCGTGCAGTCGCTGTTGCAAGGAGAAGGCGGCGAGACCGCCGCGTTCGCCCGCTTCTCCGCGCGCCTCGCAGAAGCGCCGCCCGAGCGCCGCGAGGCCGCGGAGCGGCTGCTCGAGGCGCTGGACGAGCTGCTCGACACCACGGACGAGGGCTTCTAGAAACGCCCAGAGGGAGCCTTGCGGCTCCCTCTGGGTGGAGTGACCTGCTAGCTAGCCAGGTCTGGCGGGGCCGAAGCTAGGGCGTGAACTGCGAGGACATCTGGTGGCCTTCGACGTCGTCGTCGTCGTCCTTGTTGCCGAGCTGGCCGAGCTGCTCGGGGTTGCCCATCTGGTGGCCCTCGACGTCGTCTTCGCGGCCGAGCTGGCCGAGCTGATCCTCGCGGCCGAGCTGGCCGAGCTGCTCGGGGTTACCGAGCTGGTGGCCCTCGACGTCCTTGTCCTTCTCCTCGTCCGGCTCACTGAACCTGTCCGGCTCCATCCTGTCCTTCTCCGACACGGTGGTCCTCCTTACTCGGGTCCTGGAACTTGATCACTAGACGGTGGTCGTCCCCGAAATCTTCCCTCTCGTGAGAAATCCTTCCCGGAAACGCCGAGGGAGCCTTGCGGCTCCCTCTAGGCGGAGTGACCTGCTCTAGCTAGCCAGGTCCGGCGGGCCGCCGAAGCTATGGCGTGAACTGCGAGGACATCTGGTGGCCCTCGACGTCGTCGTCGTCGTCGTCCTTGTTGCCGAGCTGGCCGAGCTGCTCGGGGTTGCCCATCTGGTGGCCCTCGACGTCGTCTTCGCGCCCGAGCTGGCCGAGCTGGCCGAGCTGATCCTCGCGGCCGAGCTGGCCGAGCTGATCCTCGCGGCCGAGCTGGCCGAGCTGCTCGGGGTTACCGAGCTGATGGCCCTCGACGTCCTTCTCCTCGTCCGGCTCGCTGAACCTGTCCGGCTCCATCCTGTCCTTCTCCGACACGGTGGTCCTCCTTTTCGGGGTCCTGGAACTTGATCACTAGACGGTCGTGTCACCCGGAATCTTCCCTCTCTTGCACTCAAAGCGCAATGTGCGCGATTCTCTACCCGTGAAACGGCTCAGGAAGCAGCTGCGCGAATCCTCTCGAGCGATGCGGGAGGTCTACCGCAACCGCTCGCTACGGCGCCTTCAGCTCGCCTGGGCGGGATCGATCATCGGCACGTGGGCGTACAGCGTGGCGCTGGTCGTCTTCGCCTACCACGCCGGCGGCGCCTCGGCGGTCGGGCTCGTCAACCTCATCCGCTGGCTGCCCGCGGCGTTCGCGTCGCCCCTGACGTCGGTGCTCGGCGATCGCTACCCGCGGGTCGCAGTGATGCTCGCGACGGACGCAACCCGTGCGGCCGCTCTCGGGGGGATGACCGCGTGTGTGCTTCTCGACGCACCCGTCGGCGCGGTGTACGCGCTTGCCGCTGCGGTCGGCGTGATCTCGACCGCGTTCCAGCCCGCGCAGGCCGCGCTGCTTCCCGCGCTCGCCGAGACGCCGGAGGAGCTGACGGCGGCAAACGTCAGCTCGAGCACGATCGAAGCGCTCGGCTATTGCGCCGGGCCTGCTCTGGGAGGTGTGCTCCTCGCCGTCTCCAGCACGTGGGTCGTCTTCGCCGTCACCGCGGGAACGTTCGTCTGGTCGGCGCTGCAGCTCACCGGGTTGCTCAGAAGCGACGAGCCTCCGCTTCGGACGGAGCACCGGTCGCTGGCTCACGAGGCGGTGCTCGGCTTTCGGACGATCGCGCGCGACAGGCGATTGCAGCTCGTGATCGGCCTCTACTCCGCCCAGACGCTGGTGGTGGGGGCGATGAGCGTCCTGCTCGCGGTCTCGGCGCTGGAGCTCTTGAAGCTCGGCTCCGGGGGCGTGGGCTACCTCACCGCGGCGGTCGGGGTCGGTGGACTGCTCGGATCCGTGCTCTCGCTGATGCTGGTCGGCCAGCACCGGCTCGCCGGCACGTTCGGGCTCGCGGTTGCCGGCGTCGGCGCGCCGATGGTGTTCATCGCACCGCACCCGGCGACGGCTGTCGCGCTGGTCGCCTTCGCACTGATCGGGGTCTCGAACATCGTCGTCGACGTCGCGGGCTGCACGATTCTGCAGCGGACGACGCCCGCCGAGGTGCTCGCCCGCGTCTTCGGCGTCTTGCACAGCCTCTTCTTCGCCACCTTCGCCATCGGCGCGATCGTGGCGCCGCGGCTGATCGACGTGATGGGCGTCCGCTGGGCTCTGGTGAGCGTGGGCGCGTTCCTGCCGGTTCTGACCATCGCCACGCGGATCCCACTCGTGCGGCTCGACGAGTCCACGGTCGACCGGACGGGAGAGGTCGAGCTGCTCGAGGCGATCCCGATCTTCACACCGCTCTCGCCGCCCGTCCTCGAGGGCCTGGCCTCCCGGCTCGAGACGGTTCGCGCGGCCGCGGGCGAGACGATCGTCCGCCAGGGAGAGCCCGGCGACCGCTTCTACGTGATCGCCTCGGGGGAGGTCGAGGTCTCCGTCGACGGGCGGCCCCAGGCTGCGCAGGGGCGCGGCGACCACTTCGGCGAGATCGCGCTCCTGCGCGATGTTCCGCGCACGGCCACGGTCACGGCGCGCACGGACGCCGAGCTGCTCGCGCTCGGGCGCGACGACTTCGTCAGCGCCGTCACCGGCCACGCCGCCAGCGCCGAGGCCGCCGAAGCGGTGGTCGGCGCACGCCTCGGGGTCTCTCCAGTCTAGAATCGGCTCGTGCCCGGCCCGTCGGTGGAGCTGCTCCAGAAGATCCCGCTCTTCGCGGGGCTCGAGCCACGCGAGCTCGAGCGCCTGAGCGGCTCGTTCAAGGAACGGACCTTCAACGCGGGCGACACGGTTGCCGCCGAGGGCGAGACGGGGGCAGGCTTCTTCGTGATCGAGAGCGGCGAGGCGACGGTCGGGGTCGGCGGCGAGGAGGTTCGCCGGCTCGGCCCGGGCGACTACTTCGGCGACATCGCGCTGATCGACATGGGCGGGCGGACCGCCTCGATCACCGCCGAGAGCGACCTCCACTGCTACGGCCTCACGTTCTGGGACTTCCGGCCGCTCGTCGAGAGCGATGCCCGCATCGCGTGGCCGCTGCTGCAAGCGATGGCGAAGCGCCTACGCGAGGCCGAGGCCGCCGAGGCGCAGACCTAGCTCCTCGAGATCAGCGCGGGCGCGGGCCGGATCGCCGCTCAGCGCGACCGCCTCGATTCCCTCCTCGACGAGACCGCCGAAGAGGACACAGCGCACTCCGAGCTCGCCGCACGCGCGCGACGCCTCGCCCGGAGCCTTGCCCTCGAAGGTCGTACGGTCGACCGTGCCCTCGCCGGTGACGACGAGATCCGCGCGGGCGGCCCGCTCCCGGAAACCGATCGCGTCGAGCACGAAGGCGGCGCCGGAGACGAGCTCGGCCCCGATCGACGCAAGCGCGGCTCCGAGGCCGCCGGCGGCGCCCGAGCCCGGCAGCTCCGCGTAGGGCCGGCCGCGGAACCGACGTTCCAGCTCGGTGATCTCGGCTGCGGACGCGCCCTTCTGCGGCCCGAACTTCCGTGGAGCCTCGACGAGGGTCGCGCGCGTGTCGCACAGCACGGTGGTGGGAGCCGGGAGCTCGCCGAGCACCTCCAGGAGCCCTGAGCCGGCGTCCATCGTCGCGGTCCCGCCGAGACAGACGAGAAGCCGCGGACACTCGCCGACCGCGGCGACAAGCTCGCCGAAGCCGCGGCTCGAGGCGGCGAGCACGGCGAGCCGAGACGGGTCGAGGGGGATCGCGTCGGCGCTCTCGACGACGACAGTTCCGTCCGAGAGCGACCGAAGCGGCGCCTCGCGCGGCCGCCCGAACGCGTCGTGGACTCCGCAGCGCCGCAGCAGGCGTGCGCCGAGCACCTCGGCCGTTCCCTCCCCGCCGTCGGCGATCGGCGCCGGCTCGGCGTCCGCGCCGGCCCGGGCGAAGCCGGCCACGAGCGTCGCCGCCGCCTCGGCCGCCCCGAGGACGCCCTTGAGGCTAGCCGGGGACGCGAGCGCGCGCACGGGCCTCTTCGGCCTCGCCGGAGACCTCGTCCTCGGGCCGGCCGTCCGGCACCTCGGCCTCGCCCGCATCGGGCATCCGCCGCAGCATCGCGAACGACAGCCCCTCGCGCGCGAGGAAGATCATGCCGGCACCGACGCCGACCGACGCTTCGATCGCCTGCAGGCCGAACCCGTAGGCGATCGCCGTCCCGGCCGCGACGCCGTACGAACCGAGCGGGAGCGCGATCGCCGCCTGCAGGAGCCCGATGTTCCCGGGCCAGAGCGGGAAGAGCGTCGCGACGTTCATCAGCAAGAGCACGAGCGCGGCCGCTGGCAGCGGCGCGTGGATGTCGAAGGCGCGCATCGCCGTGTAGACGGCGAAGAACTGGCAGAGCCACCCCGAACATTGGAAGAACGCCGCGACCGCCGCCGGCCCGGGCCGGTGCAGGACCCCGAGGCCGTGCCGGCTCATCGTCACGAGGCGGCGCAGCGGCCCCACGCCCTCGAGCACCGACTGGCGATGATGCCGTGCGCTGGCGAAGGCGAAGGCGAACAGACCGAGGCCGATCACGCCCACGACGACGAGGCTCGAGATCGCCCAGTGCGGGATCTTCGCGGTAAGCAGCACGTACGAGATGAGGCCGAGCGTCGGCACGAGGTCGAAGAGGCGATGCGCGAACACGCTCCCGACCAGGGCGGCCCAGGTGCCGTCGGCGCGCCCCTGCAGGCGCAGCTTTCGGGTCAGCACAGCCACGCGCGCAAGCTCGCCGATGCGTCCCGGCAGGACGGCGTTCGCGAACAGGCCGACCGAGAACGCCGAGAAGACGAGCGGAAACCGGGGATGCGGCGGCGCCATCGCCTGTCCGATCACGGTCCGCCAGGCGAATGCGCGCACGACGACCGAGGCGAGATTGAGGGCGATCGCAAGAACGACCCACTCCCAGCGGACCGCGTCGAAGGAGTCCTTGATGAGGCCCCAGTCGGGCCCGCGCCACCAGACGAGCGCGACCAGGCCGGCCGCGACCGCGGCGACGAGGATCGCCCGCACGACGGGTCCCTTCGGGATCGGGGCTTTCACCCGAGCCCCGCGTAGACCGCCGCGAGCCGCTGCGCGATGCCGCCCCAGCCGTAGCGCTCCTGCGCCAGCCTGCGCGCGGCCTCGCCGAGCCGCCGTCGCCGCGCCTCGTCGGCGAGCAGCGACTCGGCGGCGTCGGCCAGAGCTCCCGCGTCCCCCGGCGGGACGAGCATGCCCGTCTCGTCGGTCATGACGTCACGGTAGCCGGTGATGTCGGATGCGACCACCGGGGTCGCACACCCGAACGCGCGCGTCAGCACCATCCCGAAGCTCTCGCCGCCGAGCGACGGCGCGATGAGAGCCTTGGCGGCGAGCAGCTCTTCCGTCAGCGCCTCCTGGCTGAGGAAGCCGAGCGCGTCGATGCCCTCGGCGTCGGTTTCCCGGCCCCGCGCGAGCGCGAGGCGGACCATCAACGGGTCGGCCCCGACGATCCGCAGCCGCGCCCCGGTCCGCCGGTAGATCTCCGGCCAGGCCCGCAGCAGGACCGGCATCCCCTTGCGCGGATCGTGCCGGCCGACGAACACGATCCGGTGCTCGCGCGCGCCGGCGTCCGCGTGAGGCGGGATGAGCGTGCCGTTCGGGATCAGCTCGTACTCGCCCGGGAACCAACGTGCCGCCGACTCCCGCGCGGCCTCCGTGACTGCGATCCGGTGGTCGATCCGGTCCATCAGGAACCCCCAGACCGGCTTTCCGTACGTATTCCAGCCGAGGTCGCCGGAAGCATGGAAGGTCGCGACGACGGGGCAGTCGGCCCAGGCGAGCGTCGCGGTGCAGATCACCGGCGTCATCGGCTCGTGCAGGTGGAGCACGTCGAAGCGCTCCCGTCGCAGCACGCGCTTGATCCGCGGCACCGCGGCCGGGCTGAGGACGATGTTCGGCAGCGCGCCGTTGGCGGGCACGATCACCGAGCGCCCGACCGGGATCACGTCGGCGGCGGCCGCCCGTGCCGGCCGTGGCGAGGGTGCAGGACGCGCGTGAAGCTCCCAGGGGGGTCGTGCCCGATGATCGTCCGCGTCTCGACGCCGAGCCTTCGCAGCGCCTCGACCTTGAGCTCGACGTGCTCGTTGACACCGCCCCAGTAGGACCAGGAGTACGGGACGACGATGCCGACCTTCATCGCATGCCGATTCTGACGGGGCTAGAACGTCAGCGTGACGGGAGACCCGAGCGCGCGAAGATTCGGCGCACCGGCGCCCCACTCCATCGTCTCGAGCGTCCGCGCATCCAGCATCGCGACCGATCCACCATCGTGCGCGCGATGCCTGCGGCCGGCGTAATCAAGATAGGCGTAGTGGTACACGACAACGAACACCGGGCCGTCGGGGCCGAATGGGACTTCACCCAAAGCACGTGCTCCCCGCTTCCGCGTCGTGGCGTAGACGTCCACTTCGGCCAGCGGCGGACCGTCGAATAGCGCCCCGGACTGCGCGAGGTCGCGAATGACCCTCAACGCTGCGGCATCCATGCCGATCTGCCGAGCGCGCTGGCGGCGACGAATCAGTCTTCTCGCCTCGCGCCGAAGGTGCTCTGCCGTCCGCAATTCCTCGCGGGTGGACTTACGTCGCGGACGGAGGGGGGCGAAGCGGCTCTCGCGACGACCTGGCCCGGCGCCGACCATGTAGCTCAGCCACTCCCCGAGTCCGTCGTCCTGGCCCGGGATCCAGCCACACGTGGTGTCGGCGAACGGGGCGTCGACGGCGTACCCCCGATAGGTGCCGCGCACCCAGACCCGCGTGCCGCCCGTCCCGGGCGGACACGAATGCCAGATGCCCGGTCCACCGACGAGCAGCTCGGGTCGTCGCGCGAGCGCTTTGCAGATCCCGGCCGGATCAGGAGCGCTCCCTCCCGGTGGGCCGCACTTCAGGTCGTAGGCGCTGACCGCCCCGCCGTGACCGACCTCGATCGTCAGCCGGGTCACGGTTGAGTGTCCACCGCAGCCGGCCGCAGCGACCGCGAGAACCACGAAGACAAGTCCATGAAGACTTCTCCTCATGCTCAGTGAGACTGCGACAGAGCTGATTCGGCGGTTCAGTGGTGCGGCGCCGCCAGCAGCAGGAGCAGTAGCGGCGTGAGGGTGAACAGAAGCGCGGCAACCACGGGCCCAATTGTCTCGAACGGCGTTCTCCGTGGGGCCGTCTCGGCTCGCACGTAGGGGACGAGCCACCCCGGATCCGGCAGCAGAAGCCGAGACCGCTCGGCGAGCTCAGGGCAGACCAGCGCCAACTCCGGCGAGAGCGGCTCGTCGAGCGCGATCTGCAGTGTCGACACCTCGTTCCTCCCGGCAACCACTATCCCGTGCGGCAAGCACGGTCGCATCCCCCTTTCGAGGGACAGCAGGCCCGCCCGGCGAGCCGATCCCCAGCACATGGGCCGCCGCTTCGCACTTCTGTTCGTCCTCTTTCTCGCCATGCCGCTCGGCGGCTCGATGGCTGCCGAGAGCGCGCCTCCGGCGCGGCCGCCTGCCCGAGCCGCGAAGCCGCCGCGCGTGCACCACGTCCACCGCGCCCTTCCGGGAACGCTCGTCGCGCGCGTCCGCGCGGGCCGGGACGTGCTCGTCCGCAGCGGCGGCAGCGTCACCCGTGTCCCCTCGCGCACCGAGTTCGGCTCGCCGCGGGCCTTCGCAGTCACGCGGCTCCTCCCAGGCCGGCACTACCGCGTGCTGTCGGCGGACGGCCGCTCCGCCTGGATCCACGCCGCGCCGGGCACCTTCACGCTCAGCCGCGCGCGCGTCCGCCTCGAGGTCGATCTCTCCGCCCGGGTGCTTCGCGTGCACCGCGGCGCGCCCGTCACGCGCGTCATGCGCCTCGGCACCGGAGCCGCGGCGACGCCCACGCCGGTCGGGCGCTTCTCAGTCACCGACAAGCTCAACGGCGCCGCCTACTCCCCCGTCTACGGCTGCTGCATTCTCGCGCTCTCCGCGCACCAGACCCACCTGCCGGCCGGCTGGACGGGGGGCAACCGGATCGCGATCCACGGCGGCTCGACCGCCGGCGCTATCAGCACCGGCTGCATGCATGCGGCGACGGCCGACCTGCGCTACCTGATGCGCGTCGTGCCGCTCGGCACGCTGGTCGTCGTGCATCCGTAGACTCGGGGCATGTTCGAGGGGGGTCTCGCGGAGCTCCACACCCACCTCGGCGCGTCCGTCGCCTCGGACATCCTCTGGAGCCTCGCGCACGAGCAGGGAATCGCGCTCCCGGTCAAGGACTTCTGGGAGTTCGACCGCCTGGTGACGATCGCCGACCCGCGGCGCGTCGATTCCCTGGACGCCCTCGACCAGATCTACCACTGGACAGAGGTGATCCAGTCGAGCCCGCTGGCGGTCGAGCGCTCGGTGCACGCGGCGATCGGCGGCGCCTACCGCTCGCAGGGAATCACCACGCTCGAGCTGCGGTTCAACCCGATGAAGCGCAACCGCGGCGGCGAGCGCGACCTCGACCACATCATCATGGCGGCGATTCGCGGTCTCGACCGCGCGAGCCTCGAATACCCGCAGGTGCGTTCCGGGCTGATCCTGATGATGGACCGAACGTTCGACGAGCGCCAGAACGGGATCATCGTCGAGAAGGCGATCCGCTACGCCTCACGCGGGATCGTCGGCGTCGACATCGCCGGCCCTCGGCCTCGCGGCGAGCGCTACTCCTACCGCGAGCTCGAGCCACTCGTGGAGGAAGCCCGCTCCGCCGGGCTCGGGGTCACGATCCACGTCGGCGAGGAGGGCGAGGAGCACGCGGCTGTCGAGCTGGCAGAGGTGATCGAGGTTCTCCGCCCGGATCGGATCGGCCACGGCATCCTCGCCGCCCGCGACCCGGAGCTGATGGCCGCCTTGCGCGAGGGTGAGATCGTGCTCGAGATCTGCCCGACCTCGAATCTGCTCACCCGCGCCCTCCCGGGCGAGGAGGCCGTGCGCGACACCTTCCGCGCCTTCGTCGAGCACGGTGTGCCGTTCACGATCGCCACCGACGGGCCGGAGATGATGCGGACGCACCTTCGCGACGAGCTCGAGCTCCTGCAGCGGATAGGCGCACTCGACGGCGACGAGCTAGCCGAGGCGAACCGCCGCGGACACGAGGCGAGCTTCATCACACCCGTCGGGCAGCGCGTCGCCGGCTAGCGGCCGCCGGCCACGAGCAGCGCATCCACGGCCAGACCGAGGTCCATCCTGTCTCCCGCCCCGTTCCGACAGGTGGTGGAATCGATCGCGAGCGAGCGGTTGCGTTCGAGCAGGCACTCGAGCGAGCCCGAAGGGGGCCGGGGCGCGTCCGGGATCGGCCCACCCCAGGGATAACGGAAGCGGAGCCTCCCGCCCGAGAGACGCTCAACCGAGTAGCCGCCCTCGTGCACGAGCCGATGGTGCCTGCGACAGAGCAGCACGAGGTTGTCGAGGCTCGTCTCTCCGCCCTGCGCCCAATGGCGGACGTGGTGGGCGTCCACGAAGAGGTGGTGCTCGCAGCCGGGGAAGCGGCAGCCGCGATCGCGCCGCTTGAGCGCCCTGCGTAGGGCAGGCGGCACCGAACGGGTCCTGCGTCCGACCGAGAGCGGCTCGCCCCCGCGCTCTCTGAGCTCGACCAGCGAGGCATCGCAGGAAAGCCTGCGCGCGGTCTCTGGAGCGAGCGCCGGGCCTTCGGCCAGCTCGCAGCCTCCTTCATCGCCGCCTGCAAGAGCTGACTCGTCGACGTGCACGACCACTTGATGCCGCTCGCCACCCGTCGCTGCGCGGCCCGAAAGCGCAAGCTCGGCCAGCGCCGCAAGCGCGTCGGCATTCGTCGGCCGCGGTTCCGCGGAACCGCCCTCGCGCAGCGCCGAGCGCGCCGCCTGGAGCGCCTGCGCGAAGACCGCCCCATCCTCCGGAGCGAGCCGCCCACTCAGTACAAGCGAGCCGTCCTCGTCCCAGTACCAGTCGAGGAAGGCGCTCTCCTGGACGGCCGCCGCCTGCTCGCTCGTGACTCGCCGGTAGGCCCTCACCGCGCGCTCGAGCTGCGACGCCGTCATCTCCAGGGCGAGCCGCAGCAGCTCCTGTTCGTTCACGGGTTCGGCGACACGCGTCAGCGCCCGCACCTTGGCGAAGGAGAGCTCGCCGCGCGCGAAGGCGTCCCTGATCTTCGGCAGCTCGCGCAGCCCGCGCGCGACCCGCACGTGCTCGCGCGCCGTCCGCGGCGTCAGCCCGCAGCGCCAGGCAAGCCATTCGGCGGTGCTGCAGCCGGCCAGCTTGCCCCGCCGGTCGATCTCGGCAACCAGCTCGAGCCAGCGGCAGATCCCCGCAGAAAGGTGCGCCGCAAGCGCCGCCAGCTCGTCCACGAGCTCGGCGAACTCGAGCTCGGCGGGGACACCGTTCCTTTCGAGAACAACACCCATGTTGGCAGACTAGCCAACACGCCGGACGGCACTGCACGCCTACTCCATTCGGCGTAGCGGAAAAAGATACGCCGAGCGGCCAATAGGCACGGGACACGCTCGTTGTTAGCTTCGACGCCATGGTCGAACTACTGCACGAGGGCCCGCCGGTCATCACAGATCGGCAGCGTCAAGTGATCGAGCTGATCGCTGACGGGTACTCGAACGAGGAAGTCGCTCGCCGCCTCGGCATCTCGCCGCGCACGGCGAAGGCCCACTCGGACGTGCTCCGCCAGAAGCTCGGCTGTTCCAGACGCCGCCAGATCCCAAGCGCGTATCGCGCGCTGACCGGCAAAGACCCCCTCCCACCAAGCCTCGGGGCGGCTTCTGCCGGCTCGAGGGACTGACGGCCCGCGCCTGCGGCCTCTCGGGGTCGCAGGCGCGGAGTCTCCCTTGGACAACTTCGCTCGAGACGGCGTCACGTCTAACCTACGGCCACGGGTCGTGCGGCGCCCGGGGCAGGATGGCAACGACGAGAGATCCAACGATCGGGGCCGGGCGCAGCCGCATCATCGAGCGCCCTCGACTGACGCGTCTTCTCGACGAGACGTCGGCCCGTGTCCTCATGCTGGTCGCTCCCGCGGGATACGGCAAGACGACGCTGGCGCGGCAGTGGTTGGCGGGCCGCTCTTACGCCTGGTATCAGGGCGACGCCTCGTCCTCGGACGTCGCTGCCCTCGCCCTCGGCCTCACCGGTGCTGCAGGGAAGTTGCTCCCGGACGTGGGCCGCCGCCTGCGCGAGTGGTTGCCGACGAGCCGGGAGCCGGAGCAGGAAGTCGACGTGATCGAGCGCTTCCTGACGGAGGACCTCGCCGCCTGGCCCGCCGATGTCTGGTTCGCGATCGACGACTACCACCTGCTCTCGTCAAAGGCAGCGGAGGACCTGATCCGGAGGCTCTTTGCGACGGGGCCACGCCGCCTCCTGCTGACGAGCCGGCAACGACCCGAGTGGTCTTCCGCACGCGAATTGCTCTACGGCGATTTCTTCGAGCTCGGCCAGAGCTCTTTGGCGATGACCGCGGATGAGGCCAACGAGGTCCTGGCGAACGGAGACGCCGAGGCGGCCGGAGGCCTCGTCGCCCTGGCAGACGGTTGGCCGGCCGTGATCGGATTGGCTGCCCTCGCGCCGGGCGCCATCACCAGGGGGGCGCGGCTCCCGGAGCGGCTTCACGACTACTTCGCCGAAGAGCTCTTCGCGTCGCTGCCGGAGGAAAGCCGCGATGCTCTTTGCCGCTTGGCCCTCGTGCCAACGCCGACGCGAGCCGCAGCCGAAGCAATGCTCGGGCCAGAAGCGGGCCGGGTACTCACGGTCGCGCGGGACGCCGGCATGTTCACAACGGACGGAGCCGAAGAACCGATCTTTCATCCGCTCCTCCGGACCTTCTTGCTCCAAAAGCTACGCGACCTGCCGAACGGAACATCACGGGAGGCCGTGGACGACGCGGTCGAGCTTCTGATTCAGGCCGGCGCCTGGGGTGACGCATTCTCGCTGATCTCCGACTTCGACCGGCAAGATCTACTGGACGGGTTGATCGCCGAGGCCATCGTGCCTCTCACGAGGGAGGGCCGCCTCGCCACACTCCGCGAATGGCTCGAGTTTGCAGAGAGGGAGCGACTGGTCTCTCCCTATTTGGACCTAGCAGAGGCCGAGGTGACCCTCCGCCAGGGGCATCTCGAAACCGGAGGCGTGTTAGCTCGAGCTGCTGCCTCGTCTCTTGACTCCGATGACCTCCTCCAATCTCTCGCGCATTATCGTGCGGGACAAAGCCGACACCTCGTTGACGATAGCCTCGGCGCACTTGAGCATTTCCAGGCCGCACACCTCAGCGCCAGGACTGAATTGGACGCGGCGAACGCACTGTGGGGGCAGCTCATTGTCGCGTTCGAGCTTGAGAGTGGAGAAGCACCCAACCTTGTCGATGCGCTCGAACGTCTAGGTGTCAAGGGTCGTGACTCAATCGCAAGAAACGCCTGCGGCCGCCTTCTGCTCGCCTTCTGCGAAGGAGGAGTCGTCCCTCCGGCATCTGAGTTGTCGTCCGCTACCGATTTAGCGCGCGAGGCGACGGATCCGCTGATCAGATCGGCACTCCTGAGAGCCGTAGCGGGCCTCCTCGTTCTCGGGGCGGAATATGGCTTAGCCTTCGAGGTCGTAGATCGTGCGCTCCACGACGCGGAGCGCTCTAATCTCGAGTTTGTTCGCCCTCACACTCTGGTCAGCCGTGCCGCTGCACATATCGGCCTACGGCAATTCGGCGACGCGAGCGCTGTGCTCCGGGAGATCCGGGCCGCGGGTCACCGCATGAGTGACCCCTATCTTGCCGCGAATGCGGACATCCTGCAGTGTCGGCTCCTGCTCAGCGAGGGATCGCCGCAGGCGGCTTTAGACGCGACTTCCGGTGCCTGGTCGCGCGGGCCGACCCCCTCCCGCCAGATGGAATTTGCTGTGACTAAGGCTGCGGCTATGGCCTGCGCCGGCGAGCCTAGAGAGGCGCTTGGAGTGTTGAGGAAGATCAAGGATCTCAGTCGCTGGCTGGAGCCCCGACTCCTTCTCCGGTGGACGAAAGTCATTTGCTCCGTGTTGCTGGAAGAGAAAGGCGCCTTAGAGGAGGCGACACGCGCGTACGCCGCTACTGCAGCGGCGGGCGCTTACGACGTATTCATCTTTGCGAACAGACTTCACCCGGCGATTCTCACCGAGCTTGCAACCGAGGGCAATGTCCATGACGAACTCGCAGCTCTCCTCATTCGATCCAATGAAGAAAGGCGAGTTCGCGCTCTCGGCCTCAACATCGGTCCGCAGCGAGCTACAGAGCATCACGCGCTTACGAAACGCGAACTTGAGGTCTACTCGCTTCTCGCGGAGGGCAAGTCGAATCGGGAAATCGGTCGCGCGCTCTTCATCAGCGAGGGAACGGCGAAGGTGCACGTCCGAAACATCCTGCGAAAGCTCGGCGTCCGTAGTCGCACAGAAGCAGCCGTCCGCGCGGCTAGGACGCGACAGCCTGAAGAACCTCCAGAGTAGGGCGCTCTACCCTCTCGAGGGGTTCCTGATCTCCAAGGATGAACTCCGGTCCCTTCCCGCACCTATACGGGTCGGTGGCATTCGCCAGGAGTGCCTCGAATATGGTCACGACTCCTGTGTCGAACTGGCTATCGACGGCGCTCGCCAATCGCATCCTGGCCACGCTTGGAGGGACTGCGTCACGGTATGAGCGCTCTGAGGTCATCGCATTGTAGGCGTCTGCAACCGCGACGATCCGCGCGAGCAGTGGGATCTCATCGCCGACGAGGCCATCCGGATAGCCCTGCCCGTCCACCCGCTCGTGGTGATGCCGAACGATCGTGGCGACTTCGGCGTAGTCCTCGACATTTGCAAGGATTCGCTCGCCGATAACCGAGTGCCTCTCCATCTCCACGCGCTCTAGTCTGTCCAGCGGGCCCGGTTTCTCGAGAAGACCATCCGGAAGACCGATCTTGCCGATGTCATGCACAAGGCCGGCCAGGTGAGCGAGTCGCTGCTCCTCCGGACTCAGCCCGATCCCCGCGGCGATGTCCCGGGCATAGATCGCGACAGCGGTTGAATGGCCAGCGGTGTACTGGTCATCTGCGTCGAGCGCGGCCACAAGAGTCGCAGCGAATTGGAGGTGGGCTCTCTCCTGCCTCGCCAGGGCACCGGTGAGCTTGTCTGCCGTGGCTCTTTGCTCGTTATAGAGCAGGAACAATTTCTGCGCCACGAGAGCTGGGAAGAGGAACAGGGCAACGCTCCACGGAGAGATCTCGCGATATGCGTATACAAGAAGCGCAGCAACAGGAATGTAGAGCGGCATCGCGAGAATCATCGTGCTCGCCGCCTGGATGATGTCCCTCATAGAGATCTTCCTCAGCACTCCCGTGATCGATCCAAGGAGTAGGTCGCCGACTTGCTCCACGACCGTTGCCGCAGCGACCGCAGCGAGCACGCGGCCGAACACATGATGCGGCGAGTTATCGAGACTCAGCGCGACGAGACCGGCGGCTCCGGCCGCGAGCGAGCGAGTTGACGTCCAGCTCAACCATCGCGCGTAGGGTGGCTGGAAGCTGGGAATCAGGCTCGCAACGCTCACGCAGACCGCGGCAAACGGCCCGTAAAGCACCGCCGCAAGGACGATTGGAAGAGCGGTCACGGAAATCTCTGCGCGAGAACTGAGGCGCACGCTCTGGCTGTCTGCGACGATCGCCGACGCAGCTAGTGCGGCAATCGGCCACGTGGGAGCGATTCCGCTGCCGATGTGGTCAACCAAGACCCCAACGAAGACGATCAGAGAACTTGTGAGCAAGCCGATGTATGCGAGGAGGTACCAGTCCCGACGCCGCAGCACTGCTCTCGTCCCGAGAAACCAGCCAAGAAAACTACTCAAAGCTCCTAGAGGCTCCCGCGACACTCCTTGAAATTCCCCCTTTAGGGTGATAGCTTCCATCGTGTCGTCAGTCTCTAGGGAGGACCAATGCGTCCACGCATCCTCAGCGTCTTGGGTGCTCTGGGTTCCATCGCTGCCGTCAGCGGCAACGTAAAGCTCTGGTAGGTGCTCTTCCACACGACGCGTCGTAGCATCCGGTTTCTGCGCGTCGGTGACATCACCCTGTTGAGGGATTTCCACAGAATGTGGAAACCCACGCACAGGGATGTTGAAACACACGTCGAACCGGCCAGGTTCGACTCAGGTCGCTAGGCGATCAGCCCGCGCCTGAAGCCCACCGCGACTGCGTGGGCGCGGGATCGCGCCTGCAGCTTGGCGAGCAGGTGCCGTACGTGTGACTTCACCGTCTCCTCCGAGAGGAAGAGTCGGACGCCGATCTCGCGGTTCACGAGGCCGTCCGAGATCAGCTGGAGCACCTCGGTCTCGCGGGCAGTCGGCTCCTGCTCGAGCTCCTGAAGGGGCCCGCCGAACGGAATCACGTCGGCGCCGTTCGCCCCACGACGTTTCGCCACCGCGTCGAAGCGACGAGTGTGGTCGACGTATCGGGACAGGATCTCCTTGCGCTCGGCAGCGTCCACGGTATCCGACCTATCGGCCTAGAGTCAGCGACGCTTTAGAGGCAAGACCTACCCTCTTCCAGGGATGGCCCGCTCCGAACCGGCCCGTCCGCGCTTTACTACCAGCGGCCGATGGCTGCACAGGGACAGGGAACCTCGCTCAAAACATACGTGCTGACGCGCCTCGCGCTCGTCTTGCCGATGGTGTTCATCCTGCTGACGATGGTGTTCCTGCTGATGAGGGTCGCGCCGGGCGACCCCGTCTCGGCTTCCCTCGGCGGACACGTGCCGCGGGCGGTCGTGAATCAGACCAGGCACCAGCTCGGTTTCGACAAGCCGCTCGCAACCCAGTACAAGGACTACCTCTGGGACATCGCCCGCGGCGACTTCGGCACGACGATCACGGACCGCCGCAACGTGCGGGACATCATCGCGGTGAACGGAGCCGCCACGCTCGAGCTGACCTTCTTCGCGATGATCGTCGCGATCGTCGTCGGCGTCGGCATCGGGTTGATGGCCGGGCGCTTCCGGGACACACCGCTCGACGTGGGCGGCCGCCTCTTCGGGATCGTGATCTATGCGATGCCCGTCTTCTTCCTGGGCTTCCTCGCCCAGCTCGTCTTCGGCTCGTTCCTCGGGGTCTTACCGACGTCCGACCAGGCCGACCCGATCACTCAGGCGACGCTCACCACGCACACCAACATCTACCTCCTCGACGCGCTCATCGACGGCAACGGGAGCGCGTTCTGGGACGTGGTCAAGCACTTGATCCTGCCGGCGACGACGCTCGGCCTCGTGATCGGCGGGATCTTCATTCGCCTGATCCGCGTGAACGTGATCAGGACGATGAAAGACGACTACATCGAGGCGGCGCGGGCACGCGGGATCCCCGAGCGCTCGGTCGTCTACCGGCATGCGTTCCGGAACGCACTCGTGCCCGTGATCACGGTCGTAGGGCTGCAGATGGCGCTGCTGCTCTCGGGCGCGGTCCTGACCGAGACGACCTTCAACTGGCCCGGCATCGGCCACGAGCTGATCGTCTACCTCGCCAACCGCGACTACGCGGGAGTGCAGGGGATCATCGTCGTCTTCGCGCTCGTGGTGGTCGTGTTCAGCCTCCTGATCGACCTCGTCAGCGCGGCGATCGATCCAAGGATCCGCTACTGATGGCCGTCGCGACCGCAGGACGAGCAGGGCCGAGGCTCCTCCGCCTGCGCCGCGTCTTCCAGCCGATCCTGGAGGCCCGCGGGCTCGCCCGGGCGATGTTCTGGACCGGCGCGCTGATCACCGGCTTCTTCATCTTCCTCGCGGCGTTTGCGTGGGCGGTCTCGCCCTACGCCTTCGACCAGTACCAGGCCCACGGGAAGCGGTTCGACCAGCTCGACCATCCCTCCGGGAGCCACGTGATGGGAACGACGGTGCAGTCGACCGACGTGCTGGCGCGCGTGATCTGGGGCGCCCAGACCGAGCTCGAGGTGGTGGCGCTCGCGCTCGTCTTCGGCCTCGCGATCGGGGTCCCGCTCGGCGTCATCTCCGGCTACTTCGCGGGCTGGCTCGACCGGGTGCTCGTGCTGATCATGGACGCGCTCTTCGCCTTCCCGTATCTCCTGCTCGCGATC
This sequence comes from uncultured Actinomycetes bacterium, assembly GCA_963779895.1. Taxonomy (GTDB): domain Bacteria; phylum Actinomycetota; class Thermoleophilia; order Gaiellales; family Gaiellaceae; genus AC-32. The sequence goes on from CAWAAD010000004.1 coordinate 459,871, forward strand.
GTGATCGCGTTCCTGCTCAGCGGAAGCATCGGCAAGGGTGTCTTCACGGCCGCGATCGCGATCACCGCCGTGTACATCCCGCAGTACTTCCGCGTCGTGCGCAACCATGTGATCGCCGTCCGAGAGGAGACGTTCGTGGAGGCGGCGCGGGCCCTCGGAGCGAAGCCGTTCACGATCATGCGCCGGTACGTCTTCTTCAACGTCGTCCAGAACGTGCCGGTGATCGCGACGCTGAACGCGGCCGACGCGATCCTGACCCTCGCAGCCCTCGGGTTCCTCGGCTACGGGATCCAGCCGACACAGGCCGCCGAATGGGGCTACGACATCTCGCGCGCGACCTCGGACGCGAGCTCCGGGATCTGGTGGACCGGCCTCTTCCCGGGTCTGGCGATCGTGCTGCTCGTGACCGGGCTCACCCTGCTCGGTGAGGGGTTGAACGAGACGATCAACCCGGTGCTGCGACGGCGGCGGATCGAGAAGGTCGAGTTCGGGTCGACGATCGTCGAGGCCGAGATCGGCTCGGAATGACGGATCGCGAGGCGGTTCTCTCCGTCCGGGATCTCCGGGTCTACTACGGAACGAAGCGAGGGCCGGTCCGCGCCGTCGACGGCGTCTCGTTCGAGATCGGCGCAGGCGAGGTGCTCGGGCTCGTCGGCGAGTCGGGCTGCGGGAAGTCGACGCTCGGACGCGGGATCCTCGGGTTGCTTCCGGAGGGCGCCTCCTCGGACGGCGAGGCGGTCTATGACGGCCGCAACATCGTCGGGCTCTCGCCGAAGGAGATGCGCGGCCTGCGGGGGCCGGATCTCGGGCTGATCTTCCAGGAGCCGATGACGCGCCTGAACCCGCTGATGCGGATCGAGGACCATTTCTCCGAATCGCTGCAGCGCCACGAGCCGGACCTCGATCGCGGCGAGATCCGCGCCCGCTCGCTGGAGACGCTCGGGAAGATGGGCATCCCGCCCACGCGTTTCCGCCAGTACCCGTACGAGTTCTCCGGAGGGATGCGGCAGCGGATCATGATCGCGCTCGCGCTCGTCCTGCGCCCGAAGCTGCTCGTCGCCGACGAGCCGACCACCTCCCTGGACGTGATCGTCGAGGCGCAGATTCTCGGGATCCTCGCCGACCTGAAGCAGGAGTTCCAGACGGCGCTTCTGCTGATCACGCACAACCTCGGGATCATCGCCGAGGCCTGCGACCGCGTCGCGGTGATGTACGCCGGGCGGATCGTCGAGGAGGGTCCCGCCCGCGAGTTGTTCGCGGAGCCGGCGCACCCGTACACGCGCGAGCTGCTGCGCTCGACGATCTCGCTCGAGACGACTGCCCTCCACTCGATCCCGGGAGCGCCGCCGAACCTGATCGACCCGCCGAGCGGCTGCCGCTTCCACCCGCGCTGCCCCAGCGTGATGCGCGTCTGCCCGCGCAAGTTCCCGATCCCCGTCCAGATCGGAGGCGGGCGCCGTGTCGAGTGCTGGCTGCACGGGCCGCAGGAGCAGATTCCACCGGGCGCCGGGGAGCCGCTCGAGCGCGAGGAGATCGCGGTTGCAGAAGAAGCCTGAACAGAACGGCACGCCGCTCGTCTCCGTGCGCGGGCTCAAGACCTACTACTCGATCCGCGGCAACTTCGCGGAGCGTCTGATCGGGCGTGAAGCAGGGTCGGTGCGCGCGGTCGACGACGTCTCCTTCGATCTGCGGCAGGGGGAGGTGCTCGGCCTCGTCGGGGAGTCCGGGAGCGGCAAGACGACGCTCGGACGGACGCTCCTCGGGCTCGTCAAGGCGACGGGCGGAAGCGTGATCTTCGAGGACCGAGACATCACGAAGCTCGGCGAGCGCGACCTGCGCACGCACCGTCGCCGGATGCAGATCGTCTTCCAGGACCCGCACGCCTCGCTGAACCCGGCGATGACGCTCGCCCAGTCGGTCGGGCACCCCCTCTCGATCCACGGGATCGCGACCGACCGCGGCCAGATTCGGCGCCGCGTCGCGGACGTGCTCGAGCACGTCGGGCTGGCGCCGGCGGAGCAGTTCCTCGACAAGTACCCGAGCGACCTCTCCGGAGGACAGAAGCAGCGCGCGGTGATCGCGCGGGCGATCATCCTCAACCCCGTCCTGCTCGTGGCGGACGAGCCGGTCTCGATGCTCGACATGAGCGTGCGGGCGAAGATCCTCGAGCTGATGCTCTCGCTCAAGCGCGACTTCGACCTGACCTACCTCTACATCACTCACGACCTGGCGACGGCGAAGTTCTTCTGCGACCGAATCGCGATCATGTACCTCGGCCGGATCGTCGAGATCGGCCCCTCGGAGGCGATCTACGAGGACCCGAAGCACCCGTACACGCAGGCGCTCCTGCGCGCGATTCCCGAGCCCGACCCGATGCGCGCGGTCCCGCGCGACCTACCCCGCGGCGAGGTCCCGGACGCGGCCCAGCCGCCGCTCGGGTGCTCGTTCCACCCGCGCTGCCCGAAGGCGTTCGAGGTCTGCGGCTGGGAGTCGCGTGACCTGCGCGACCTGCTGGAGAGCCGCTGGGCACAGATGGGCCCGGAGCAGTACGAGGCCGAGCGCGCGATCGTGGGCGACCTCGACGCGCTCGAGCAAGAGACGCAGCGCGTCAGCATCCCGGCGCGCGGCGGGGCGAGCGGCGCGGACCTGCTCGGCCTGCTCGAGCGCGTACGCCGGGACGACTCGGACGAGCCGCTCTGGTCAGGAGTACGCGACCTGAGCGCCGGCGACCATCACGTCGAGATCGAATGGTGGGAGCCGGTCGACCCGCGGCTCCTCCCGAGCGGGGCGGTGGAGGTCGAGTGTCACCTCTACGATGAGGAGGCGCTTGCCGAGGCCGAACGGCGCAAGGGATCTGAAAGCCGCGCGTGAGATTTTTCCTGGAGACGGGCCGCCTCAACCGGCGGCTCTTCGCCCTTGAGGGTTAACATCGACGCGTGTCGGGTGGGCGGCACGTGAGTGACAGAGCTTTTCTCTTCGACGGGGAGGCACGTATGAACCAGAGCTCAAGAAGGCGCCTCGCGGCGCTGGCCGCACTCTTGCTCGTGGCCGCGGTGACGCTGGCCGCCGGCTGCGGCGGAAACTCCGGCGGGAAAGGAGGCGGCGGAGGCGGCACCCTCGTCGACGGGACGACGGACAGCGTCACGAACGTCGACCCGGCCGGGAACTACGACTACGGCTCGGCCACGCTCGACGCTCCGATCTTCCAGCATCTGCTCGAGGCTGGTCCCGGCGGCATCAAGCCTCACCCGGTGCTCGCGAAGGACTGCGAGTTCCAGGGCGACCTCAAGACGTACGGGTGCGATCTCCGGACGGATGTCAAGTTCCACAACGGCCAGAAGATGACTGCGGCGGACGTGGTCGCCTCGTTCAACAGGGTGAACAAGATCAAGGACGAGTCGGGCATCTACACGCTCCTCTCGAACCTGGACAGCGTCGAGGCGACGGGCCAGTACGCGGTCACCTTCCACCTGAAGGCTCCGCAGGCGACGTGGCCGCTGATCTTAACGACCGGCGCCGCCCAGATCGTTCCGAAGACCTATCCCGCGGACAAGCTCGTGTCGAACACGAGCCCGCAGTACGGGACAGGCCCCTACATGCTGACCAAGTTCACGCCCGGGCAGCAGGCGGTCCTCGAGCGCTTCAAGGATTACTGGGGTGACGCACCCAAGAGCGACAGGCTGATCATCCGCTACTACACGAAGTCGTCGACGATGAAGCTCGCGCTCGAGAACAAGAACATCGACATGGCCTTCCAGTCCTTCACCCCGACCGAGCTCGGCTCGCTCCAGAACGACAGCGGGCTCGTGGTGCACAAGGGCAAGGGGTCGTCGATCCGCTACCTCGTCCTCAACGTGACGCGGCCGCCGACGGACAAGCTCGCTGTGCGGCAGGCGATCGCCTACATGATGCCGCGCGCGTCGATCGCAAGTCGCGTCTACCGCGGGACGGTTGTGCCTCTCTACTCGCAGGTGCCGGCCGGCCTCCCGGGGCACGTCGACGCCTTCGCGACGCAGTACGGAAAGTCGCCTGACGCGACGAAGGCGAAGTCCATGCTTCAGACCGCCGGCATCAGCACGCCGGTGAACCTGACGCTCTGGTACACGCCGACCCACTACGGCGACGCGTCGGCCGACGAGTTCGCCGAGATCAAGCGCGCGCTCGAGACCGACGGCGTCTTCAAGGTGACGCTCCAGTCGGCCGAGTGGGCGACGTACAGCGATGCGCTCGGAAAGACCTACGGAGCCTTCCAGCTCGGCTGGTTCCCGGATTACGTGGACGGCGAGAACTACCTGCTGCCGTTCTTCGACTCCAACAGCAACTTCACCGAGAACAACTACAAGAACCCGGCGATGGACTCGCTGCTCAAGAAGGAGCAGGGCACGAAGGACGAATCGGCCCGCGAGGACCTCATCAAGCAGGCGCAGATGCTGTCGGCCAAGGACGTGCCGATCATCCCGTACTGGCAGGGCGCGATGGTCGCGGTCTCACGCGACAACGTGAACGGGATCGACGAGACGCTCGATCCGACGTTCATCATGCGCTTCTGGCTGATCTCGAAGTCGTAACGAACCGGCTAGAGCCGGAGGCACCTACGGCGACGCGCTCGTAGGTCCTCCGGCTCTAGCTCTTCCAAGACGCCGTTCGCGTCCTCACGCTCGGTCGAGTGGAGGATCCGGCCCTCGCCGAGCCAGAAGGCGACGTGGACCGCGCTCTCTTCGCCGTAGGTGATCAGATCGCCCCGACGCAGGTCTCGCTCGGCGACCGGCTCGCCGGCCTCCTCCTGCTGGCCGGCGTCGCGCGGGACGAGCCTGCCGAGGCGGCGGTAGGCCATGTGGACCAGGCCCGAGCAGTCGATCCCGCGCCCGGTCATCCCGCCCCACTCGTACGGCGCTCCGAGGTAGCGGCGGGCCTCGGCTACCGGATCTCCGTCCAGACGTGTCTCCGGCAGCCAGGTCCCAGGGACTGTCCCTGGGACTTGGCCCAGATGGACGGTGCGGATCCAGCCGGGATAGTCGTATGCCGTCCGAACCCTGGCCCAGTCGCCACGCGTCTCCTCGATTGTCAGAGGCTCGCGGCGAAGCGCCTGCGTGACCTGCTCGGACTCGTCGTCGGGCTCCGCACGCAGCGGCGCGGCGTCAAGGACGCAGATGCGGAGGTCGCTCAGGCCGCGGCGGTCTGGAGCTCGCGCAGGGCCGCCAGGCGAGCCAGGGCCTGGCCCTCGAGCTGGCGGACACGCTCGCGCGTCAGGTCGAGCTCGTGCCCGATCGCCTCGAGTGTCCAGGGCTCGCCCTCGAAGCCGAAGCGAAGCTCGAGAATCCGCCGCTCGCGCTCGGGCAGCGCATCGAGCGCCCGCCGCACGCCCTGGCGCCGGAGCGATTCCTCGGCCTCGTCGAACGGATCGGCGGCCTCGCGATCCGCGAACAGGTCGCCGAGCTCGCCCTCGTCGTCGGCGCCGACGGTCTGGTTCAGCGAGACCGAAGCCTGGGCCGCTCCCAGGGCCTCGTCGACGTGCTGGATCGGCAGGCCAGTCGCCTCCGCGAGCTCGTTCTTCGTCGCCTCGCGGCCGAGCTCGACCTCGAGCCGCCGGGCGGCCCGGCTGAGCTTCTGCTGCCGCTCGACGACGTGCACCGGCACGCGGATCGTGCGCGCGTGGTTCGCGACCGCGCGCTGCACGGACTGGCGGATCCACCAGGTCGCGTAGGTCGAGAACTTGTAGCCGCGGCGCCAGTCGAACTTCTCGACCGCGCGGTTGAGGCCGAGCGTGCCCTCCTGGATCAGGTCGAGGAAGGGAACGCCGAGCCCGCGGTAGCCCTTCGCGATCGAGACGACCAGGCGCAGGTTCGACTCGATCATCCGCCGCTTGGCGGTCAGGTCGCCACGCTCGATCGCCTTCGCGAGCATGACTTCCTCGGCCGCGGTCAGCAGCTTGTGCCGGCCGATGTCGGCCAGGAAGAGCTGCAGGCTGTCCGCCGCGCCGACGAGCACCTGCGCCTGGGGCTCGCGCTCCCGCTCGCGCTCTCCGGCGGCCGGGGCGGGGGCCTTCGCCGGTTCCTCGGGAGGCTCGCGCACCTCGAGGCCGGTGGCCTCGAGCTCGCGGGTCAGCACCTCGACGTCGTCCTCGGCGAGGTCGTGCTCGAGCGCGAGAGCCTCGAGCTCTGCCGGCTCGAGGTAGCCGCGCTCCTCCGCTCCTTCGAGCAGGACGCGCGCAGGCTCACTCTCGAGCAGTTCCTGGAACTGGCTTGGTGTCACTTTCTCCTCTTCTGTCTTAGACGTCGTCGGTGCCTCGATCTTTCGCACTGTACGAGCATTCTCCTCGACTGGCCAGAGGGAAACGACCTTCCCTTAAGGGCTCGAGGAGTAAAACTTTGTACCCAGGGTGGTTATTCCGCGATTGCGGCCTCTTCGGTTTGCGTACGCGCAGGAAGTCGAACCCGACCTTCCCGTCATCCTTCAAGACGAGACGCGCGCGAAAAGGTTTGTCGCGAACTGCGATCACGACCGCCGCCTCGCCGGGCGCTTCTTCGCCGGCCCCTTCGAGCGTCGCTCGGCGAGCAGCTCCGACGCTCGCTCGGACGTGACCGACTCGACCGAGTCGCCGGCCCGCAGGCTGGCATTCGTCTCCCCGTCGGTGACGTACGGGCCGAACCGGCCGTCCTTCACCACGATCGGCTTGCCGGTCGTCGGATCGGCGCCGATCTCCCTGAGCGGCGGCTTCGCGGCGCCTCGGCCCCGTCCCTTCGGCTGGGCGAGGAGCGCCAGCGCGTCGTCGAGGGTGACGTCGAACAGCTGCTCCTCACGCTCCAGCGAACGCGTCTCCTTCCCCTTCTGGACGTACGGCCCGTAACGGCCGTTCCGCGCGACGACCTCCTCGCCGTCGGGCGCCGCTCCCACCACCCGCGGTAGCGACAGCAGCCGAAGCGCGTCCTCGAAGGTGATCGTCTCCGGCGACATGTCCTTGAAGAGCGACGCTGTGCGCGGTTTCTCGCTCGACCCCTCCTGCTCGGCCTCGGAGACGAACGGGCCGTAGCGGCCGCTCCGCACGACGATCTCGCGACCCGACTCCGGATCGACTCCGAGCAGGCGGTCGCCCGAGGGTTGCGCGAGGAGCTCTTCGGCCTTGTCGACGGTCAGCTCGTCCGGGACGATGTCTTCGGGAACGTTCGCGCGGCTGCCGTCGCGCTCCAGGTACGCGCCGTAGCGGCCGACCCGAAGCACGATCCCGTCGCCGATCGCGACGGAGCTGACCTCACGCGCGTCGATGCCGCCGAGATCCTCGACGAGGTCCTTCAGGCCGGGCTCGCCGTCCCCGAAGTAGAACCGCCGCAGCCAGCCGACGCGCTCCTCGTCCCCGGCCGCGATCCGGTCGAGCGCGTCCTCCATCCGGGCCGTGAAGTCGTAGTCGACGAGCTGGGCGAAGTGCTGTTCGAGCAGGCCGACGACGGCGAACGCGAGGAAGGTGGGAACGAGGGCGCTGTCCTTCTTGAAGACGTATCCGCGGTCGAGAATCGTGGCGATGATCGAGGCGTAGGTCGACGGGCGGCCGATGCCGCGCTGCTCGAGCGCGCGCACGAGCGTCGCCTCCGTGTAGCGCGCCGGCGGATTGGTCTCGTGTCCCTCGGGCTCGAGCCTGGCTGCCTCCAGGCCCTGCCCCTCCTTGAGCAGCGGCAGGCGACGCTCGTCGTCCTCGCGGCCAGGGCTGGCGGCGACCGTCTCGTCGCGTCCCTCCTCGTACGCCGCCAGGAAGCCGCGGAACGTGATCACGGTGCCGGCCGCGGCGAACACTGCTTCCGCAGAGGCGGCGGCATCGGTGGGCTTGGATGTTCCGACGATGCGGACCGAGACCGTCTCGCCCTTTGCGTCGGCCATCTGCGAGGCGATCGTGCGGATCCAGATCAGCTCGTAGAGCGCGAGCTCGTCGCGCGACAGCTCTCGCGTGACCTGCTGAGGCGTGCGGAACGCGTCGCCGGCGGGCCGGATCGCCTCGTGGGCCTCCTGCGCGTTCTTGACCTTGCGCTCGTAGCGGCGCGGCTCACTGGGGACCGACTCGGCGCCGAACAGCTCGCGCGCCTGCGTGCGTGCCGCGGTCAGCGCCGACTCCGACAGCGTCGTCGAGTCGGTGCGCATGTAGGTGATGTAGCCGTTTTCGTAGAGCCGCTGCGCGATCCGCATCGTGGTCTGCGCCGTGTAGCGGAGCTTGCGGCTCGCCTCCTGCTGCAACGTCGACGTCATGAAGGGCGGGCTCGGGCGGCGCGAGTACGGCTTGCGCTCGACGCTGCGGACGGTGAACGGCACGCCTTCGAGCCGCTCGGCGAGGCCGCGTGCGCCCTCCTCGTCGAGGATGAGCAGCGACTCGTCGCGAAGCTTCCCGTCAGGCCCAAGGTCCCGCCCGGTCGCGATCCGGCGGCCGTCCAGCGCGGAGAGCTCCGCCTCGAACGGATCCGGAGCGAAGGTCGCCCTGATGCCCCACCAGAACGCTCGGACGAACGCGATCCGCTCGCGTTCGCGCTCGACGACGAGCCTGGTCGCAACCGACTGGACGCGCCCGGCGGAGAGGCCGCGCATGATCTTCTTCCACAGCACCGGCGAGACCTCGTAGCCGTAGAGCCGGTCGAGGATGCGGCGCGTCTCCTGCGCGTCGACGAGGCGCTCGTCGATCTCACGTGTCTCCTCGAGCGCGCGCCGGATCGCGTCTCGCGTGATCTCATGAAAGACCATCCGGCGCACGGGCACCTTCGGCTTCAGCACCTCGAGCAGGTGCCATGCGATCGCCTCGCCCTCGCGGTCTTCGTCCGTCGCGAGCAGCACCTCGTCGGCCTCGGCGACCCGCTTCTTCAGCGCCTCGACGGTCTTCTTCTTGTCGGAGTCGACCACGTAGAGCGGCTCGAAGTCGTTCTCCACGTCGACCCCAAGCCGCGCCCACGGCTCCTTCTTGTGCTTGGAAGGGATCTCCGCAGAGCTCTGCGGCAGGTCGCGGATGTGGCCGACGCTCGACTCGACTACGTAGCCGTCGTCCAGGTAGCCGGCGATCGTCCGCGCCTTCGCGGGCGACTCGACGATTACGACACGCTTTCCTTTCGCTTTCGCTGCCACTGCGTTTTCACCTTAGCGAGGGTTCTTCTGGACACCGGGCGCCGCCCGAGGTTCGGCACGCATGCGTTTGTCCCTGTTTACTGGGCCGCATCCGACCTCCAGCGCTCTACAGCCTGACCGCGTTGCTCTCGTATCCCGCCGTATACGGGCTGTTCCGCCTGCGCGCCCAGGGCCAGGAGGACCTGCCGCGCGACCAGGGCTTCGTGCTGGCGGCGAACCACACGTCCAACTTCGACCCCTGGCCGCTCGGGCTGCCGCTCTGGCCCCGGCGCCAACTGCGCTTCATGGCCAAGTCGGAGCTCTTCAACCCTTTGCTCACGCCGTTCCTACGGGCGGCGGGCGCGTTCAAGGTGCGGCGCGGCGAGGGTGACGTCGAGGCGATGAGGACGGCGATCGACCTCGTCCGCTCGGGCGAGGTGGTGGTCATGTTCCCGGAAGGAACCAGGCGCAAGAAGGGTCTGCGTAAGAAATACGCGGCCCGGCCGCACACCGGCGCCGCGCGGATCGCGCTCGGGGCCGATGCGCCCCTCGTCCCGGCGGCGATCATCGGCACCGATCGGCTGAGCCGTCTCGGACCGCTGCGGGTCGTCTACGGCGAGCCGCTCGACCTCTCGGACCTCGACGGGCTCGACCACAAGACCGCGGCCGAAGCCGCCACCGAACGCCTGATGGCGCGGATCGAGGAGCTGCGAGCCGCGCCCTTGAAGCCGCTCCTCGTCGTCGACGGCGACTCGTTCGCCCACCGCGCCTACCACGCGATGCCGAAGACGGTGCGCCTCGGCTGCGTCGTCGGCTTCTCGAACATGGTGCTGCGTCTCTGGCAGGCCGAGCAGCCGCGGGCCGTGCTCGTCGGCTGGGACTCGCTCGGCGAGCCGACCTACCGCAACGAGGCGTTCGAGGCCTACCAGGGCGGGCGCGAGTTCGACGAAGCGCTTCTGGAGCAGCTCGACATGCTGCCAAAGCTCGTCACTGCACTCGGATTCGCGTACGCGAAGGCGCCCGGCTACGAGGCAGACGACTTCCTGGCCGCCGCAGTCGCTTTCGAGGAGGCCCGCGGCGGCGAGGCGCTCGTGGCCACGTCCGACCGTGACGCCTTCCAGCTCGCGAGCGACCGTACGACGATCCTCCAGCCGGTGCGCGGCGTGTCCGAGCTGGCGCGGATCGGCCCCGTCGAGGTGCGGGAGCGCTACGCCGTCGAGCCCGAGCAGGTGCCGGACTTCATCGCGCTCCGCGGCGATCCCTCCGACAAGCTCCCTGGGGCCTCGGGCGTCGGGCCGAAGAAGGCCGCCGACGTGCTTCGCGAGCATGGGACCCTCGAGGCCGCCCTGGCGGCCGGCCGGTTCTCGGCGGAGGCGGACGACCTGCGGCTCTACCTCCGCATCGCCACACTCGACCCCACGGCGCCGCTCCCGCCGCTCGAGGATCAGACCCCGACCTGGGCGGAAGCCTCAGAGCTCGCGCGCGGCTGGGGCCTGAACCAGCTTGCCGATCGCCTGGCGGGAATGGTCGCCTAAGATCGCGCTCATGGATGCCTGGCTGACGGAGGCGCGGGACGCGGTCGCGGCGGCTGCGGGAGTCCCCGCATCGGAGCTCGAGCTCTCCGACGACGACGTTCGCACCGTGCTCGACCTCGCCCGGATCGCCGCGCACGAGTCCGGCGAACGGACGAACGCGCCGCTGCTCTGCTACCTCGTCGGCCGCGCACAGGGCTCGGCCGCGCTCGACACCCTCGCGGACGCGGTCCGATCGAGCTCATAAGCCACAGCTCGCTGGCGGAGCTCCATCCGACCGAGCCGCACGTCGAGACGCGGGAACGGCTGGCCGTCCTGCTCGAGACCTTCGACGTCCTGGAGGGCCATGCGGCCACGCGCGAGCAGGCCGAGCGCTGCCACGATCCGGCCTACCTCGACCGGCTGCAGGCGATCGAGACGACGACACTGCTCGATCCCGACACGGTCGCCTCGAAGACGAGCTGGGAGGCCGCGCTGCTCGCCGCGGGCTGCGCGCTCGAGGCGGCCGAGCGGGGCGGTTTCGCCCTCGTCCGGCCGCCCGGCCACCACGCGCTGTCGGGCCGCGCGATGGGCTTCTGCCTGCTCGACAACGTCGCGATCGCCGCGCGCCACGCGCAGGACGAGCTCGGGCTCGAGCGGGTCGCGATCGTCGACTGGGACGTCCATCACGGCAACGGAACCGAGGAGATCTTCCGCGGCGACGACTCGGTCTTCTTCGTCTCGCTGCACCAGTGGCCGTTCTATCCCGGCAGCGGGGGCCCGGGCGAAGGGGACGAGACGACGCTGAACGTCCCACTCCCGGCGGCTCGGGCGACGAGGACTACCTGCGCGTGTTCGACGAGCTGGTCGGGCCGGCCGTGCGGGCGTTCGAGCCGGAGCTCGTGCTCGTCTCGGCCGGCTTCGACGCCCACGTCGACGACCCGCTCGCCGGGATGCGCGTCACCGCCGACGGCTTCCGCGAGCTTGCCCGCCGTTCGGCAGAGCTCGGCCCGCGTGTCGCCGCCGTCCTCGAAGGCGGCTATGACCCACGCACGCTGCCGGTCCTGGTCCGGTCGGCGCTCGAGGGGTTCTCGGAAGGGTGATCTTCACGCCGCGCGGGCGGCGCTCAGCGCCTCGAGCGCGTCGCGGCGGGAGGAGACGCCGAGCTTGCGCAGGAGGCTCTTCACGTGCGACCGCACCGTGTGCTCGGAGATATACAGGCGCGCTGCGATCTCGTCCGTGCCGAGGTGCTCGTCGAGGAGGAGCAGCACCTCGAGCTCGCGCGCGCTGAGTGCGCGCGCGATCCGGTCGGGAACGCCACGGTCTCCGCCCTCGCGGACCTGCTCGAGCAGGCGCCGGGCGACCTCGCCGGAGAGAGCTGCCTCGCCGTGCCCGACTCCGCGGAGAAACTGGGCGATCCGATCCGGCGGCTCGCTCTTCAGCAGGTAGCCGGCCGCGCCGCCGCGGATGGCCGCCAGCAGATTCTCCTCGGTCCCCGACGCGGTCAGGACGACGACCTCGCAGTCGGGCGCCGCCTCGCGGATCCGGGGGAGCGCCTCGAGGCCGCCGAGGCCCGGCATCGAGAGGTCGAGCAGGACGAGCTGCGGCAGGAGCCGCCCGGCGAGCTCGATCGCCTCCTCCCCCTCCGCGGCCTCGCCCACGACCGTGAAGTCGTGCCCCGTGAGGAGCGCGGCGAGAGCGTTCCGCGTGATCGGGTGGTCGTCGGCGATCAGGATGCGCATGCGGTCCTTATCGGCAGCCTTGCTTCTGCCGAAAAGGGTCTCGTGCGGCACGATCACCGTGACGACTACGACGCCTGGCTCTGGAGCGAGGTGCTGCTGATCGGCCTGCTCGGGGCGATCCTGGCGCTGTTCCTGGCCCAGCCGAGCCTACGGAACACCTATTCGCTGCCGCAGGCGCGACTCGTCCTCGACACGGCCGTGACCCTGGCGGCCGCGATCGTGGCCGTCCTGGCGGCCATTCGGTTCTCCGTCGAGGGGCGCCGGCTGGACCTGCTGCTCTGCGGAGGCTTCGCCGCCGCCTCGCTGGCGACGCTTGCGTTCTCGATTCTCCCCGTTCTCGGTGGCGAGCCGGTCAACCGGACCGAGTTCTGGGCCGGCCTCGGCGGCCGCCTGTTCGCGGCGGTGCTGATCGCGGCGGCCCCCTTCTCGCGCCGGCGCGTGAGCACGCGCGGCAGGGAGCTCGGCGAGATGCTGCTCGGCGTCACGGTCGTGCTCGCGCTCGTCTGGGGCATCGCCAGGCGGGGGCGGTCCCTTCCTGCCTCCGGTCGCGGCCGGCGGGCACGCGCAGCAGCCGTTCGAGCTGGTCGGGCTGCTCGTAGCGCAGGCCCTGCTCTCGCTGGTTGCGATGGTCGGTTGGGGGCTCCGTTTCCGGGCGCGGCGGAACGACCTCGACCGCTGGCTCTGCCTTGCCGCGACGCTCGCGCTCTTCGCCGAGCTGCACTACGTGTTCACGCCGCTCCTCTCGACCCGCTACGTCTCGCAGGGTGACTTCCTGCGGCTGCTCTCGTACGCCGTCCTGCTGGTCGGCGTCTGGCGGGCGATCCGCTTCGCGGAGTTGAGCCGCGCCGTGGCGGAGGAGCGGGCGCGTGTGGCCCGCGAGATCCACGACGGGCTTGCGCAGTACCTGTTCGCGATCTCGACCCACGCGAGCATGCTCGAGAACGGCGCCGACCCCGGAGCGAAACGCTCGACGCAGCTCAAGGAGGCGGCCGCGGCCGCGCAGCAGGAGGCCCGCTTCGCGGTGCTTGCCCTCTCGTCGGCCGGCGGGATCGGCGCCGTTCGACGCCGCGCTGCGCCGCTACGTGGACTTCCTCACCGCCGACGGGCGGCTCGAAGTCGACCTCGAGATCGAGAACGCAATCCGGCTCGCTCCCGACGAGCAGATCGAGCTCTTCCGGATCGTCCAGGAGGGCCTGGCGAACGCACGCAAGCACGCCGGAGCTCGGCGGGCCGAGGTTCGGATCGAGCAGCGGGGAGGCGAGCGCTTCGTCAGCGTGGTCGACGACGGCGCCGGCTTCGACGAGGCCGAGATCGCCGCCGGCCAGGGACTGAAGAACATGCAGGCCCGCGCGGCCGCAATCGGCGGAGCTTTCCGCCTCGTCTCCGCCCCTGGGCGCGGAACCGCCCTTGAGATCGTGCTGCGTGCGTAGAGCCCGACGGACGACCAATAGAAAAGCCCCGCCTGAGCGGAGCTTTTCCGTAGCAGGCCTGTAAGCCGGATTCTGTCTTGGGTGACCATCCTTCTGTGCGGCTTACCCGGCTCCTCGGCGGGCCGCCTCGGTGGAGCCTGTTCGCCTTGCACCGGACGGGGTTTGGCTAGCCACCGTGTCGCCACGGCGCTGGTGGGCTCTTACCCCACCGTTTCACCCTTACCTCCAGCGTCTCCGGAGAGATGCTTTCGCTGTCGGCGGTCTCCTTTCTGTGCCACTTTCCGTCGGCTTTCGCCGCCTGGGTCGCCCCAGCGTCCTGCCCTTCGGTGTCCGGACTTTCCTCGAAGCACCTCGCGGCGCTCCGCGGTCACCCGGCCTGCGAGCTCAATTGTAGCCGCGGCTCGGCCGCGTCACCGTACGCGGCCCCGCACTCAGGGCACACGATCCCGTCCACGCGGTGGAGCACGAACTCCCCGCAGACGAGGCACTCGAGGCTCGCGCCGCGCAGGATCGCGGTCAGCTCCTGCTCGAGCGTCCGGTTGAGCGGCGCGACGTTCACAGATCCCGCCCCCGGTGCCGGCCAAGCCAGCACCTCCGCTCCTTGGTGAGCTCCGTCAAGCCTGCGCTCACAGCGTCCGGAACACCCCCGTCACGACGCCGAGGATCTGGACGTGGTCGGCGTAGATGGGCTCCATCGCGTCGTTCTCGGGCTGGAGTCGCACGCGGCCGTTCTCCCGGAAGAAGCGCTTGACGGTCGCCTCGTCCGCGGTGTCGTCCTCGCCCGCGAGCGCGACCACGATCTCACCGTCGCGGGCGGTCTGCTCACGGCGCACGACCACGAGGTCGCCTTCGAGGATGCCCGCGTTGATCATCGAGTCGCCCTTCACGCGGAGGAGGAACTCCTCCCCGCCGTGCGCGAGCGGCTCGGGGACGGCCACGTAGTCCTCGACGTTCTGGTCGGCGAGCAGTGGCCCGCCGGCGGCGATCTCGCCCACGAGCGGGAGCCGGTGGACGTCCGCGGTGCGGGCCGGCTCCGGCCTCGGGTCGCGGCGCAGCTCGAGTGCACGCGGTTTCGTCGGGTCGCGCTTGATCAGGCCGGCACGTTCGAGATTGGCCAGGTGCGCATGCACGGTGCTGGGGGACGCGAGCCCGACGTGCTCGCCGATCTCGCGCACCGTCGGCGGGTAGCCGTGCTCGTCGACGTAGTCGGTCAGGAAGGTCCAGATCTCCTGCTGTCTGGCGGTCAGCATCGAGACACCTCGGGGTCGGGAGTGAGAACGAACATACGTTCGCCAGAGAGAGTAGCCCTCCTTCCGGACAGCGTCAAGCGGTGCGTGCGCGCTTGGCCGCACGGAAGGTCGCGCCGAGGCCCTTGAACTGGGGCGGTGCCGGAACCACCGACTCGAGGAGCGGGAAGTCCTCGGGCCCAACGAGCACGCGCAGAACCGGCTCGACCGGCCCCGGGCTCACCCACTCGTGCCCCCACTCCCGCCTGAAGCCCTGACGCGGTAGCACGTAGACGGCACCGTCGGTCCAGGAAGCGGCAATCCCGGGATCGGCGCCGATCGCGAACAGGTAGAGACGGCGGCGGCCGACGTGCAGGCAGGCGGTGAAGACCCCGGCCACGCGGGCCCGCGCGACGACGGCGTAGAAGATGGGCCAGATGCCGTCGTCGCAGGCGACGACCGCCTGCAGCTCGGTGCGGAAGTCGCGGGCCGGGCGGGCCTCGAGCCGCTCGAGCGACGGATCGTTGGAGCCGTGCAGCAGGAATCCGCGCTCGTGCGCGAGATGGGTCAACAGCTCGTGCAGCGGATACGGGGAGTCGCCGGCAGCGATCGTCCCGTCGCCGGCCCGCGCGGCCTCGATCAGCTCGTCGAAGGCCGCCCGCCGCGCATCGTCCGCGACGACAGGCGGGCCGTCGGTCGCACCTGCGACGTCGAGGCCCAGCCGTTCGGCGGCTCCCCACGCGACCACGCCCAGGCGCATGGCGCGCAGCGCGATCCGGTCAAGCAGCGGCCCGGAGCGCCTCATCCAGCTCGGGGTCGTCGTCGTCGAGACGGCGAATCGCGTAGCGGATCGACCAGATCAGGAGCGCGACCATTGCCGGCGTGCCGGTCACGAACGTGACCAGCAGGAAGCTCTCGAGGCTGCCGTTCAGCAGGAAGGCCAGCCGGAGGGCGCTTCGTCCGAGGAAGTACGAGCCCCAGACGAACGACTCGATGCCGAAGACCCGCTTGTACGGCTCCGTCTGCCGGAACCAGCGCGGGAAGGGGTGCCACGCGCAGGCGAGCGCGCCCGCGAGCGGCCGGCCGAGCGCAACCGAGACGAAGAAGGCGATCCCCCAGGCCGCCGTGATCAGCACCGGTTGCGCGAGATAGACGGTCGTGCTGTTCGAGGCCAGCCCGACCGCGGACTGCACGACCACGAACCCGAGCGAGATCCGCACGAGCAGGGCGTCGCGCCCGGCCCGCCGCTCGTACAGGTAGACGAGGAGCGACGCGACAGCCGCGGCGGCAATCCCGGCCGTCAGGCCGTCGAGGCGCAGGCCGGCGTAGAACGCGCCGAGCGGCAGAAAGCCCTCGCGGAGGAATCCCGGCAGCCCCGCCTGGAGGATGCCGCGGAAGGTCGGCCTGGTCAGGCTGCCTTGGGTGCTTTCCGTAGCCGTTTGAGCTCTTCCTCGCACCAGCTGGCTCCCCATTCGTTGAACGCGATCCCCCAGCGCAGGACGAGGTCGGTGAAGGTCGGGTCCGTGCCCGGACGCGCATCGATCGCGTGCAGCACCTCGAGATAGTGCTCGTGGCCGCGCTTGCGGCCCTCGAGCAGCATCAGCGCCTGCTCGTGCGGCAGCGCGTCCGCGAAGAAGAGCCGTAGCAACGACTCGTCGCGGAGCTCGATCGTCGCGGTCGGGCCGAGCAGCCACTCGGTGAGTGCCTCCCGGCCGGCGCCCGTCAGCTGGTAGACCCGCCGCCCGCGCGCGCCGTTCGACGCGTCCTCGCCCTCGATCAGGCCCCCATCTTCGAGCCGGCGCAGCTCGGGGTAGATCTGACCGTAGCTCGCCGCCCAGAAGAACCGCGTCGAGCGGTCGACGATCGCCTTGATGTCGTACCCCGAGCACGGCTTGTGAGCCAGGATTCCGAGGACGACGTGCGTGACCGAGGTTGGCTTGGGGTCGCTCATCTATCTGAACGATATATCTCGCCGCTATGTTTGTCAAAGCCCGAAACGCGAAGCGGCCGCTTCCACGGCCGCACCACGAAGTGCGCTGGAGAGGACTTGAACCTCCACGGGGTCTTAACCCCACAAGGCCCTCAACCTTGCGCGTCTACCAATTCCGCCACCAGCGCGCGGCGGCCATTCTAGCGACGACGTCTGGCCGCCGAACTCGCCGCTGAGCCGGGCTTCGCTCGGCTCAGCTCACAATCGCTCCACGGAGGGAGGTTCTATAGCTCGGCGCGAAGTCGTCATGCCCGCGGAGCGGGCGGACTTCGCGACGTTTCTCCACAAGGCCCTCAACCTTGCGCGTCTACCAATTCCGCCACCAGCGCGAGACGGCCATTCTAGCCACGACTTCCGTTCCCAGCCTCGCGCCGTCTAGTCTTCCGGCCGTGCGGGAGCTCTGCGACGAGGCGATCTCCGCGGCTCTCGCCGCCGGCGCTTCCTATGCGGACGCGCGTGTCGTCCTGCGCAGGAGCCAGACCGTCGCGACGCGGAACCAGCGCGTCGACCGGCTGGACGACGTCGAGAGCGAGGGGCTCGGCGTCCGCGTCCTGGTCGGCGGCGCCTGGGGCTTCGCCTGCGACAACCGGCTGAGCACCGAGAGCGCCCGCGACGCGGCGGCGAGAGCGTCCGCATTCGCGAAGGCTGCTACCGGAGGCCACGACCGCGCCCTCGCTCCGCTGGAGCCCGCCCAGGGCGAGTACCGGACGAAGCTCGAGCGGGACCCGTTCGAGATCTCGCTCGCGGACAAGGTCGAGCACTGCCTGCGGGCCGAGCGCGCGATGGAGCACGAGGACGTCAAGGTCACGGCCGCGTCCGTGCGCGCCCGCCGCGAGCAGCGGCTCTTCGTCTCTTCCGAGGGCGCCGCGATCGAGCAGGAGCTCGTCGAGTGCGGCGGAGGCATCGACGCGATGTCCGCGCGCGAGGGGATCACGCAGATCCGGAGCCATCCGAGCGCCCACGGCGGCTCGAGCGCACAGGCCGGCTGGGAGTACGTGGATTCGCTCGCGCTCGAGCGGGAGGCGCCGCGCGTCGGCGAGCAGGCCGCCGCGCTCCTCCGCGCCGACCCGTGTCCGGCGGGCATGACGACGGTGGTGATCGACTCCGAGCAGATCGAGCTGCAGGTGCACGAGTCGGTCGGGCATCCAACCGAGCTCGACCGCATCTACGGGACCGAGGCCGCCTACGCCGGCACGAGCTTCCTCAAGCCCGACGACCTCGGCTCGCTCCGTTACGGCTCGGAGCATATGAACGTGACCGCCGACCCGACGACGCCCGGCGGGCTAGGCACCTTCGCTTTCGACGACGAGGGCGTCCCGGCCCAGCGCGAGCCGATCGTCGCCGAGGGCGTCCTCTGCGGGTTCCTCACCTCCCGCGAGACCGCGGCGCGGATCGGCCAGGGGTCCGGCGGCTCGATGCGCGCCGACGGCTGGAGCCGGATGCCGCTCGTGCGGATGACGAACCTCAACCTCGAGCCGGGCGAGGGCTCGCTCGAAGAGCTGATAGCCGGCGTGGACGACGGGATCTACCTCGAGACGAACAAGAGCTGGTCGATCGACGACAAGCGGCTCAATTTCCAGTTCGGGACGCAGATCGCGTGGGAGATCAAGGCCGGCAAGCTCGGCCGGATGCTCCGCGACGCGACCTACACGGGTCGGACCCCGGTCTTCTGGGGCTCGCTCGACGCGGTCGCCGGCCCCGACGAGTGGGTGCTGCGGGGGCTGACCAACTGCGGCAAGGGCCAGCCCGGTCAGTACGCGCACGTTTCCCACGGCGCGTCGCCGGCGCGCTTCCGCAACGTCCAGGTCGGCTTCCGAAGCTGATGGAGGCGCTCGAGCTCGCCGAGCGCGTGCTGCGCGCCGCCGAGGGCGACGAGGCGCAGGCGCTCGTCCATCGAGAGCGCTCCGGGCTGGCGCGGTTCGCGGGCTCGGAGGTCCACCAGCCGACGCTGATCTCCAACGAGGTGGTCGAGCTCGAGGTCGTCCGCGACGGACGGGTCGGTCTCGCCGTCGCCAATCGCTCGGACGACGACGCCCTGAAGACGCTCGCCGCGCGCGCCGCCGAGGCCGCCGACAGCGCCCCGGCAGACCCCGACTTTCCCGGATTCGCCGCCAGGGCGGAGACGCCGGCGGTGGACGGCTACGACGAGGCGACCGCGTCCCTGCCCCCGGAGGAGCAGGCGCGCCTCGCCGCCGCGGCGATCGACGCCTCGGAGCTCGATCTCTACGGGTTCTTCACGAGCGGCCTGACCGAGATCGCGATCGCCTCGACGACCGGCCTCGCCCTCTCGCAGTCGCTGACCGACGCCGGCGTCCTCGCCCTGGCCGCCACGGACGGCGCTTCCGGCTACGCAGAGCAGACGTCCTGGCGGATCGGCGAGATCGACCCCGCCGGGACGGCCCGAACCGCGGTCGCCAAGGCCGAGCGCACCCGCGGCGCGATCGACCTCGAGCCCGGGTCGTATGCGGCCGTGCTCGAGCCGTACGCGCTCGCCGAGCTGCTCCTCTACTTCGCCTACGACGCGTTCAACGGCCGCGGGCTGATCGAGGAGCGGAGCTTCGCCGCCGGGAAGCTCGGCGAGCAGGTCTTCGACGAACGCTTCTCGCTCGCCGACGACCCGCTCGACCCGCGCGGCCTGCCGAAGGCGTTCGACTTCGAGGGCAGCCCCAAGCGGCAGGTGCAGCTCGTCGAGGACGGCGTCCTGCGCGGCGTCCTCTGGGACCGGCGGACGGCCCGGGAGGCGGGCGGCGGCCAGGAGACGACCGGCAACGCGCCGCCCTCGTCCTCGCGGCACTGGGGGCCCTTCGGCTTCAACCTCTCGGTCGCGGGCGGCGAGGCAGGCTCGGCGGAGGAGCTCGCGGAGCTCGTCGGCGACGGGATCTACGTCACGCGGCTCCATTACCTGAGCGTCGTCAATCCGCGCGAGGGCGTGGTCACCGGGATGACGCGCGATGGGACCTTCCGGATCCGCGGCGGCCGGGTCGCCGACCCGCTCGTGAACCTGCGCTTCACCGTCTCGGTGCCGGAGCTGCTGGCGGACCTGCATGGCCTGACGCGCGACCCGGTGCTCGTGAACGAGACCTCGTTCTACGACGAGCGCTTCCCGAACGGCGTGCTCGCGCCCGCGATCGCGACCGCGCGCTTCGACATCACCGGGACCGGCTCGGCGCCCGGAATCTGAGTCGCGAGTAGTCGACGACCCCGAGCGCGTTCTCGTGCCAGCCCTCCAGGCGCGGCGTGACGAGCCTCGCGTCGACGGCCCAGGCGATCGGGATCACGTGCCTGCCGGTCAGGCGAACCGGATGAAACACGCGCCGGAACCTGGCGTCGGGACGGCCCCGCCCGAAGTACGCGCCCAGGCCGACGTCGCGCCACGCGGCGACCAGCAGCTCCGCGCCGTAGGCCAGATCCGGGTCTGCAGGCAGCGCGAAGCGGACGGCGACGCGCGGCATCGACGCGATTCGCTTGCGTGCCCGTCCGGAGGCGACGGCGGCCGCGCGCGCGCTCCGGTCCGGCCGCTCGCCGAGTGTCGTCGCGGCGGGCGCCTCCAGCTCGGGCACGAGCGCCTGGTAGTCCGCGCGCTCCGCGGTCTCGTCGTAGACGCGCCGCAGCTCCGGCAGGCGGGCGAGGGCGCCGCCGGCCTCGCAGACGACGACGTCCACGGCGTCGAGGCGGCGGATCCGCACGGCCGCGCGCAGCGCCGGGTCTCGCCGGGCCGCCTGGATGTCGCCGAGCGGCACCGGCGCCTCGTCCAGCTTCCCGCGCCGGAACATCGCCAGCGCGCGGTGCGGCTCGAGCTTCCGGAAGACGAGCCGCAGCCGGCCGCGCCGGGCCTCCAGGCGTTCCCGGTCGGCCATGACGACTTTGAACGGCCGGAGCGACCCGGCTGAGGGCAGCCGCGTCACGGCGATCCGGACTACGGTCCCGCGGGCGGTCGGAAGCCCTTGCGAGCGCGGCGCGGTCCTCGAACCGCACGCAACCGCCGTGAGCGCGAGCGCGGCGAGGGCCGCGGCACGGCGCGCCCGCACCGGATTACTTGAGGGCGTGGAAGAGCCCGACCGTGTTCGCGAGGAAGAGGATCCCGACGACGACGGTGAGGCGCGTCAGGTTCTTCTCGACGATGTGCGTGCCGCCCTGCGAGGCGGGTGTGAAGCCCATCCCGCCGAAGCCGGTGTCACGACCGGAGTGCATCAGGATCAGCACGATCAGGGCGGCCGAGATCAGGACCTGCAGGACTGCGAGAACGGCTAGCACGGCGAGCCAGGATACCAGCGGTCTTCCGGGAACTACCGGCCCGCGACCTCGACGATCGCCTCGATCAGCTCGGAGGCGATCCGGTCCTTCGTCACGTAGCCGGCGGCGCCGGCCTCGCGCGCTCGATCGATGTCGCTGCGGGAGTTCGAACCGGTCAGCATGAGCACGCAGGCTCCCTTCCGCTCGTGGCGGATTCGCTTGGTAGCCTCGATGCCGTCCAGGCGCGGCATCGCGATGTCCATCAGCACCACGTCGGGCTTCTCGGCCGCGGCGAGCCTGACCGCCTCCTCGCCGTCGTATGCCTTGCCGACGACCTCGATCCGCGGGTCGATCGCGAGGATCGATTCGAGCGCATCGGCGAAGAGCCGGTGGTCGTCGGCGATCAGGACGCGGATGCTGGGGTGTACGGCCGCGGCTTCCATCTCTTCTACAACGATCCTGCGCGATCTTTCGCTTCGAGGAAGGGCTAGGACGTGTGGGCGGCGCGTTCCAGGACGGCCTCGATCCGCCGCGCCTGCTCGGCGACGTCGTGGCGCTCCGCCTCCGCACGGGCCGCCGGGTTCGGGCACGGCAACGCGGCGGCGGCGGCGAGCGCCTCGGCGAGCGCGTCGACGTCGAGTGGGTCGACGAGCACACCGGCCTCCGGAGTCACGAACTCGGGCGGCCCGCCGATCCGGGTGGCGACGACCGGACGGCCGCACGCCATCGCCTCGAGCAGCGCCTGGCCGAACGGCTCGACCAGGCTCGGCTGGCAGACGACCCGGGCCTCCGCGATCCGGGCCGGGATCTCGGCGTGCACGACGCGGGGAACGACCTCGATCCCAGGCCTGCCGACGAGCCGGGAGCGCAACGGCCCGTCGCCGACGAACGTGAGCCTGCCCTCGCCGAGGCGCTCGAAGGCATCCGCCAGGCGCAGAACGTTCTTCCGCTCGCTGAGGGCTCCGAGGCAGAGGAAGGCCGGCCCGCCGCCGGGCGCCGGCTCGACCTTGAACCGCCGCAGGTCGACCCCGGAGTCGATCACCTCGGTCTTGCCGCGCGCCTCCGGAACCTTCGTCTCGAGCTCGCGCCGGAGGTAGCCGGAGACGGCGACCACCGCCGCGGCGCGCCTGATCGTCAGGCGGGTGAGCGTGCGGATGCCCGGGAGCGCGCCGACGTTGCGAACGTCGCGGCCGTGGGCGGTGACGACGAGCGGCGCGCGCGAGGCGAGGGCGGCGATCAGCCCCGCGGGGACGAGAAAGTGCGCGTAGACGACATCCGGCCGGAAGCGCCGCGCGGCGCGAAACGCCCGTGCGGCGAGCGTCGCGTACCGCCGCTTCCCGCCCGCGCGCCGGTCGAGCACAGCGAGCTCGAGCTCGTGCCCGCGGGCCCGCAGAGCGTCCTCGATCTGCGCCACGAAGACACCGAGGTCGGGATCGTCCGGACCGGGGTACATCTGCGAGACGAGCAGGATTCGCACGCGATCAACCTTGACGCTTCCGGCGGCTTACCGGAGCGGCTCGAGCGCATCGCCGCTTCGCACCCGGCCCGGCTCGACGACCTCTCCGTAGACGCCGAAGACGATCGCTCCGCCCGCGCGCTGTCCGCGGTAGCTCTTGATCGCGCGCAGCGTGTCGAGGTCGGGGTCGCCCGTGTCGGGGTCCCGGGTCGTGACCGCGCAACGCTCGACGGGGCCGCCGACGCGCACGACCGCCTCGCCGATCCCCAGCAGCCTGCCCTCCCACGCGTCCTCCTCGTGCTCCTCGCAGCCGGCGAGCTCGAACAGCATCCGGAAGCGCCGTGAGTCGATCTCCGAGCGGCCGGCCGCGTCCGCAAGACGGGCGAGCGAGGCGTCGGAGACGAGCGTCACCGGCCCGTTGAGACCCGAGCCCGCGACGTCCTCGCGCACGAGTCGCACGGGATGGCCGGCGAGCTCCGAGAGCGGCTCCTCCCACGGGCCCTCGACGACCCGACCCTTCTGGTCGAGCGTGCCGGCCCGCGAGTGGACCGGCTCGCCGAGCGCGGTAGCGTCTCCTTCGATCTCCTGGCCGTCCGGCAGCTTCATCCGCAACCGCTCGCGCTCGGGGTCGTGGTCCGCCCGGACGCGCACCGGCCACGGCGTCCGGGAGCTCCGGAGCCTCTGCCCGTCCGGGCCGACGAGGAAGAAGCGCCGGTTGCCGGCTACGCCGTCGAGCCCTAGCTCGACCTCCTGCGGATGGGCCAGCCGGAAGCCTTTCACCGGCGAGATCGAGATCCGGGCGACGGTCCTGCTCATCCGGGCGCGCGCTGGGCGTCGTACATCCCGAACTCCTCGCGCAGGAGCTCGCAGATCTCGCCCACCGTGCAGCTCGCCGCCAGCGCCGAGCGGAGCGGCGGGAGCAGGTTCTCGGTACCGCGGGCCGCCTCGCGCACCCGCGCGAGAGCACTCTCGGCGCGGGCCCCATCGCGCTCGGCTCGCACCCGCGCCGTCCGCTCGAGCTGGCGCCGCTCGGCCTCGGGGTCGATCCGGAGCAGCTCGATCGGCTCGGGCTCGGCCTCCTGGTAGCGGTTGACGCCGACGATCACGCGCTCGCCCGACTCGACCTGTTGCGAGTAGCGGAAGGCCGCCTCTTCGATCTCGCCCTGGACGAACCCCTGCTCGACCGCGGCAACCGCCCCGCCGAGCTCGTCCACCTGCTCGATGAGCTCCCGGGCCCGCGCCTCGAGCTCGTCCGTGAGGGACTCCAGGAAGTACCCGCCGCCGAGCGGGTCGGCCGTGTCCGTCCCCCCGGCCTCGTGGGCGAGAAGCTGCTGCGTCCGCAGGGCGATCCGCACGGCGCGCTCGCTCGGCAGGGCCAGAGCCTCGTCGAACGAATTCGTGTGGATCGACTGCGCGCCGCCGCAGACCGCGGAGAGCGCCTGCACCGCCACGCGCACGACGTTGTTCTCGGGCTGCTGCGCCGTCAGCGTCGAGCCCCCGGTCTGAGCGTGGAAGCGGAGCGCCTGGGCGCGCGGGTTCGTGGCCCCGAAGCGGTCGCGCATGATCCCGGCCCAGAGCCGCCGCGCCGCCCGGAACTTCGCCACCTCCTGGAAGAAGTGGTTGTGCGCGTTGAAGAAGAACGAGAGCCGCTCGCCGAAGTCGTCGGGAGAGAGCCCCGCCGCGATCGCCGCCTCGCAGTAGGCGATCCCGTTCGCGAGCGTGAACGCCAGCTCCTGAACCGCGGTCGAGCCCGCCTCGCGGATGTGGTAGCCCGAGATCGAGATCGTGTTCCAGCTCGGCAGCCGCTCCGCGCAGTAGGCGAACAGGTCGGTCGTGAGCCGCATCGACGGCCGCGGCGGGAAGATGTAGTTCCCGCGGGCGATGTACTCCTTGAGGATGTCGTTCTGGACGGTGCCGCGGAGCTGTTCGCCCGCCACGCCCTGCCCCTCGGCGACCAGCTCGTAGAGGAGCAGCAGCAGCGCGGCCGGCGCGTTGATCGTCATCGAGGTCGAGACGCGGTCGAGCGGGATCCCGTCGAGGAGGATCTCCATGTCCGCCAGCGAGTCGATCGCGACACCGGTCCGCCCCACCTCGCCGGCGGCGCGCGCGTCGTCCGAGTCGTAGCCGAGCTGTGTCGGCAGGTCGAACGCGACCGAGAGCCCGGTCTGGCCGCGCTCGAGCAGGTAGCGGAAGCGCGTGTTCGTCTCCTCCGCCGAGGCGAAGCCCGCGTATTGACGGATCGTCCACGGCCGCCCGCGGTACATGTCCGGGTAGGGACCGCGGGTGAACGGGAACTCGCCCGGGGCCTCGAGCCCGCCCCCGGCGTCGTCGGCTGAGTAGACCGGCTTGATCTCGATCCCGGCATCGGTCTCTCGCCGGTCGGTGGTCGCCATGCGGCAATCGTACGCGCGCCGGGCTACATACAGGGACCCCGCATCACGACCGTGCTCCACTGCGGCGCCGGGACGAAGCCGAGCTTCTCGTTCAGCCGCCGCATCGGCTCGTTCCGCTCCTCGCTCTCGGTGAGCAGGCGCCTGAAGCCCGCGCGGAGGGCCGCGGCGATCTCCGCGCGCTTGAGCGCCGAGGCGACCCCGCGCCGCCTCCAGTCCCGCCGGGTGGCGGTCAGTCCGTGGAAACACTCGTCGCCGAAGACGTGCAGGGTCGCGTAGCCGACGACCTCGTCACCCGCGAGCGCGAGGAAGCAGAGCTCGGGCCGCTTGCTCGGCTTGTCGATCTCCTGCGCCTTCCAGTCCTCGAAGGGTTGCACGCCGGTCGAGCCGGGGATGTCCTCGTCGGCCTCGCGGGAGATCGCGTACATGCCCTCCAGGCGGTCCGGCTCCTCGACGCGGGTGACGATGCGCACACCAGGCGGCGGCGCGGGGTCCGGCGCCTCGAACCGCTCCAGGTCGAGCACGAGCGCCTTCTCGGCGCCGACCCTGACGAAGCCCCTCCGTTCGAGGAACGCGCGGGAGTCGGCATCGCTCTCCTTCACCTCCCCCTGGAGCTCCTCCTGGCCGAACGCCGCGCGCCAGGCGCGAGAGCTCGGCCAGCATCGCCGAGCCGGTCCCGCGCCGCCGCGCCGCCGGCACGACCGCGATGTCGGCGCCCGCCACGGCTCCCCACGGTTCGACGTAGCCGCAGGCGACGGGCTCGCCGCGCGAGCGCGCGACGACGTAGTGGAGCTGCGGCTTCGAGTCGAGGTTGTGGCGCAGGTTCTCGACGGTGGGATGCGCCTCGGGCGAGACGAGGCCGCGGACGTGGATCATCGCCTCGAGATCGGCGTCCGTCTCGACAGGCGCGAGCGCGAGCTGCGAGAGCTCGATTCCGTGCATCTGATGTCCTCCTGACTAGGTGGGTGCTACTGCGACATGCGGTTGTCGGACATACACACCACCTCCCGGCGCGCATCGGGCGCGCGGACGGAGACCGGACGAATCCTACGGGATCAGCGAGAAACCCTGCGCGGCGAAATCGCGGTCGAAGGCGAACGCCGTGGAGATGCCTTCGCGCCGCATCAGCTCGAAGCTCACCCAATCGACGAGCGAGACACCTCTGCGGCCCGAGGCGAGCAACGAGGTCACGGCGGCACGATGTAGAGACTCGTCAACCCAGATCGGAGTCAACGGTGGGAGTAGGGCGTCGTGCAGTTGGCGAACGGCGGCCGGCTCGAGCCGCCTCTGCACGAGGGTCGTTGCTTCCACCACGATGTAGTTGTGGGTTACAAGGTCGTCTCGCCCTTCGAGCTCCGCGAAGGCGATCGAGGCGCGAGCGTGGTAGTCGTCGCCGGCTGCGAGTAGCGCAAACAGGGCCGAGGTATCGACTAGCGTCGCCAGTCGAGGTACGCGTCCTCAAGATAGTGGTCGTGGTTCTCGGCAACGTCACTCGCCCCTTCGAGGTCGCGGTACTTGCCCACTACGGAAAGGGCGCGCTGCCAGCTCTCCTTGCGGTCGTCGTCTGCCAGGACCCGCTCGACGCCGTCGCGGATCAGCGCGGCCATCGAGACGCCTCGCTCGGACGCAAGACGCTTGAGCCGCTGCGCCTGCTCGTCGGTGAGCTGAATCTGTGTTCTGAGCATGCCACCATGATAGCGTGACGCGCTGTAATGATTACAGTCCGTGTCTTCGCCGGCCTGCGGGAGCAGGCAGGCTGGTCGAGCCGCGAGGTCGAGGCGGCGACGCTCGCGGACGTTTGGCCTGCGCTCGGGCTCGGAGAGGAGCCGGCGGGCCTCCTTTACGCAGTCAACCGCGAGTACGCCGACCGAGACCGGGACCTACGCGACGGCGACGAGGTGGCATTGATTCCACCGGTATCGGGCGGAGCGTTCCGCGTGAGAGAGGAGCCGCTGTCCCTCGAGGCGGTCGTGGCCGAGGTCGCCGACGAGCGCGCCGGGGGAATCGCGACCTTCACGGGCACCGTGCGGCGGCAGTCACGCGGCCGCGAGGTCACGCACCTCGAGTACGAGGCCTACGCCGAGATGGCCGAGGAGGTGATGGTGAAGCTCGCGGACGACCTGCAGGAGCGCTACGACCTCTGCGCGGTCGCCATCCACCACCGCGTCGGGCGGCTCGAGATCGGCGAGGCGAGCGTCGTGATCGCGGTCTCCGCTCCCCACCGCCAGGCCGCGCTGGCCGCGTGCGGCGAGGCGATCGACACGCTCAAGGAGACGGTGCCGCTCTGGAAGAAGGAGGTCTACGAGGGCGGCGAGGAGTGGATCGGGCGCGGTTCCTGATCGAGGCGAAAAGCCCTCCAAGGTGAGATCGTTGGCTCGCCCGCCTCTCCAGCCCGTCACCGCCCAGGTCCCCTAATCAGGCGGGGTCAGGTCTTGCGCTGATACATCGCTGCAAGATTTGACCCCGAACCTCACCTCTTCCGCCTGCTCGAGGCAGGTCCGATGGCGGCTTGACACTCATAGAAGCATCCCCGGACCTAGCCCAGGCTTGCATACGAGACCGTCAGCGCCCCCGGGAACGGGGCCGCTGGGGCCCCGCTCCCGATCGCCTTTCTGCGTTCGAACAGGCGCCGCCTACGACTGCAGGCAGTAAGCCTTCGCGACCATGAAGCTGTCTCCGCCGGTCTGGTTCGTTCCGAACGCACGCCAGCCGTTGCCGTCTCGATGGCTTCGCTGGACCCGCCAGGCCAGGGCGTTGTTCCCAGGATCGAAGCCACCGGCAATCACCCGAGTCCCCGCCGGGCAGGTGGCGGTGACACCAACGATGGCCCCGTTCGCAACGGTTGCCGAGGTTGCCGCGACCTCGATGATGGTCGTGAGCTGCGCCGCGGCGACAGCGCCGGCGGCGATGTTGGCGTTTGTGATCACGCCGTTGCCGACGGTCGGGTTCGGGTACGACCCGGTCAGGTCACCCCGGCCGCGCCACTCGGTGCCGCGCTGCCAGCGGTGGTGGCGTGGGTCGCGTTCGTGGCGTTGGTCGCATTGGTGGCGTTGGTCGCGCTATCGGCGCTGGTCGCGTGATCGGCGTTCGCGGCCGACGGCACCTTCGCCAGGCTGGACTCCCTCACGTCGGCGCCCGTCACCTGGTTGTTCTTGATCTTCACGCTCGTGACAGCGTTCTTCTTGATCTTCACTCTCGTGACAGCGTTCTTCTTGAGCTGCTTCGTGCCGACGCTGTTCCGCGGCAGCGCGTTCGCCGCGGCGAACGTGGTCCCGCCCAGCGCGATGAAGAGCGCGAGCAGGGCGATCGTGTTTTGACGCAGGAAGCGCCCGAAACCTTTGGCCATCTGACCCTCCTCTTACTGGTTGTCGCCAGGTAGAGCCTCCTCTGTGGACCACAGGACGTCAACGAGCGCGGACTTCTTCCCCCGCTACGATGAGCCCGTGAGCCAGCTCTCGCCCGGGCCCGAGCTCGAGCCAGGTTTCCGCGACTACGAGCCGATCCACCCCGAGCCGGGATGGAAGGCGGTCGCGCGCCGCATCTGGGCGCCCGTCGCCGCCACCGTCGGGCTGGCGATCAAGTTCGGCGCGTTCACCTTCAAGTTCTTCGGCCTCTTCATCTCGATCGGCGCCTACGCGCTGATCTGGGGCTGGAAGTTCGGCGCCGGCTTCGTCCTCATCATCCTCGTGCACGAGCTCGGGCATTTCGCCGAGGCCCGCCGGCAGGGACTCGAGGTCTCGCTACCGCGGTTCATCCCGTTCCTCGGCGCCTACGTGCTGATCAAGAACTCGCCGCTGAACCCGATGCGCAACTCGCTGGTGGCGCTCGCCGGCCCCGTCGCCGGCGGGATCGCCTCGGCGGTCTGCTGGGGGATCGGCGCGGAGACCGGCTCGTCGCTCTTCCACGCGCTCGCCTACGCCGGCTTCTTCCTGAACCTCTTCAACCTGATCCCGGTGGGCATCCTGGACGGAGGCGCGGTTCTGCGGGCGTACCGGCTCGCCAAGGCGGAGCCGATGGTGCCGGTCGAGGCGCTGGGCGGGACGGCTGTCCTGCTGCCGGGCGCGGGCCGTGGGCGCGCGGCGCTGATCCTGACCCTCTACCTCGGGCTCGCGGGTCTCCTCGTGCTCGGAATGTGGGGCGCGCACGTGCCCCAGCACCGGCTGTAGCTCCTAGCCATGGACGACCGGAGGCTGCTCGAGCGGGGTGAGGACGGCGACCTCGCGGGACACGTGCGGCGGATCGCGGACGAGTTCCTCGAAGGGTTCGTCGCGGTCGAGCGCATCGGACGTCCGGCGGTCTCCGTCTTCGGCTCGGCGCGGGTGGACGAGGCTCATCCTGCCTACAATCAGGCGCGGGAGCTCGCCCGGCGGCTCTCGGAGGCGGGCTTCGCGATCGTCACCGGCGGCGGTCCCGGCGTGATGGAGGCGGCGAACCGCGGCGCGCACGAGTCCGGCGGCGTCTCGGTCGGGTTCAACATCGAGCTGCCGCACGAGCAGCACGAGAACCCGTTTCTCGACATCTCGGTCACCTTCAACCACTTCTACGCGCGCAAGACGATGTTCGTGAAGGCCGCGGAGGGGTTCGTGATCTTCCCGGGCGGCTTCGGCACCCTGGACGAGCTGTTCGAGTCGCTGACGCTGATCCAGACGGGCAAGGTGCTGCACTTCCCCGTCGTCCTCTTCGGCACCGCCTACTGGGGCCCGCTCCTGGACTGGATCCGGGAACGCCCGCTCGCCGAGAGCATGGTCTCGCCCGACGATGTCGAGCTGCTCGCCCTCACCGACGACCCCGGCGAGGCCGTCGAGACGATCGCCGACTGCTACCGGCGGCGCTGCGCCGCGATGCCTGCGGAGCCCGAGAAGGCCGACGCGCAGTAGACCTACGGTTGGAAGACGGTGATCGGCGCGCTCTGCCCGGTCAGGCCGTTCGAGTCGGTGGCCGTGATCGACTGGGTCCCGAGAGTGCGCAGGATCGCTCCCGCGAAGACGTGCTGGGCGACGTCCGTCGACACGTACGCATACGGGCCCGGCAGCGTGGCCGACGCGTCGCTGCTCGAGAGCCGGACGGTGGTGAGGTACGGGTTCGCGTTGTTCCCGTAGGCGTCGAGCGCGCGCACCGTGACGCCGAAGCCCGTCCCGGCAGCGGCGAAGCTCGTCGCGCCGACGAACAGCGAGACTGCCGGACCTCCGCGCACCTTCACGATCGGCTGCTTCTTCACCCCGAGCGGGCGGTACTTCGCCTTCCGGCGTGCGGCCGTCGAGCGCGTCTGGGTGAGGAACGTGTAGCCGTCGGCGGCGATGGTCGGCGCCGTCGCACGGTGGTAGAGGAGCTGGTAGCTCCTCCGGAGCCTGCATGAGGTTGCGATCCTCAGCCTGCGTGCCGCGATGGAGGAGATTGCCGTCGAGGGGTCGCACGTCCCCGGCTTGAGCTCGACGTAGCCGGGCGCGGAGGGGTCGCTGCGCTGGGGCGGGGTCCAGCCACGCGGCACATCGACGATCGTCCGGCCCCGGAGCGACGACCTGTCGGCGACGAAGGTGAAGGTGAGCTCGTTCCCGGTAGAGCCCGCGGTGAGGATATTCGGCGTGACCGTCATCCTTCCGATCCCGCTGGGGCGGATCGACGCGGATGCGCCGGCGGCGAGAATGCCGGCGGAAGCGGCGAGCGCAAGCGTGATCACGTGTGTCGTCCTCATTATTCGACCCCCCGGCGCCTGAGCGCGAACCCGAAGTTAAGCAGGCGACGGGCGTCGCGGTATGGGTCGAGCGAGTGCAGCACGACGACGATCAGGCGTCGGCGGCCCCGGTGCGCCGAGGCGACGAGGCAGTGGCCGGCGAGCGTCGTCCAGCCGGTCTTGACGCCGTCCGCGCCCCGGTAGGTGCCGAGCAGCAGGTTCTTGTTCACGTAGACCTTGCCGAACGTCGGCGCAGCCCAGCGGACACGCGCGATCCGGGTGGCGACGATCCGGCGGAAGCGGGGATCGGCCATCGCATATCTGCTCAGGGCGGCCAGGTCCCAGGCGCTCGAGCGGTTGCCCTTGTCGATCACCCCGCTGACGGACGTGAAGTGCGTGTCGCTCAGGCCGAGCTCGCGCGCCTTCGCGTTCATCAGGACGACAAATCGCCGGCGGGAGCCGGACGTCGCGGCGGCCAGCGCATAGGCGTCGTCGTTCCCCGAGAAGATCAGGAGGCCGTCGAGGAGCTTCCACGCGGCCACGCGCTCTCCCGTGCGAAGGCCCTCTCGGACGAGCGGCGTCCGGGTCGCCGACCTGGGCACCCGGACGATCGAGCGGAGCGGAAGCCGTTCCAGCACGAGCGTCCCGGTCATGATCTTCGTCGTCGAGGCGATCGGACGCCTGGCGTGCGGGCGCTTCTCCCAGAGGACGGCACCGGTCGTCGCGTCGACGAGGATCGCCGAGCGCGCGGTCACCCTCGGGGAGCCGTGGAGCGGAGGCCTCGGCGCGGAGAGCAGCTTCTCGGGCCTGGACGCCGGGGCCGGGGCGGGGCGTCGAGGCGAGGCGGCGGCGGGCGGTGCGGTGTGACCGCCGGCGTACGCCCCCACGAGCAGGAACGCTCCGCCGCCGAGGGCTGCGGCGAGCAGGAGCAGCGCCGGCGCGCGTGGCCCGGCGCTTGCGACGGCGGCGAACCGGCGTGAGCACGGAGCGGTGCACGGCGTTCGAGTGTACTCGTGGGTCCTGCCGCCTACACTGGGCGAAATGGAGCTCCGCGACCTTCCCTCCGTCGACGAGCTGGTGCGAGACGAGCGCCTGGCGGGCGAGCCGTCCGTGCTCGCGCTGGCGGCGGCGCGGGCCGCGCTGGCGCGAGCGCGAGAGGAGATCATGGCCGGCCACTCTCCCGGCGATCTGGCCGAGCGCGCGCTGCAGGAGCTCGCGGCGGCGCGGGCGCCGAGCCTCCGCCGCGCCCTGAACGCGACCGGCGTGATCGTGCACACGAACCTCGGCCGCGCGCCGCTTCCGGAGGCCGCGCTCGAGCGGGCGGCGAGGTCGGCCGCGGCTACTCGAACCTCGAGTACGACCTCGACGCGCGGCGCACGCGGCTCGCGGCAGGACCACGTCGCGGCGATCCTGCGACGGCTGACCGGCGCCGAGGCCGCCCTCGTCGTCAACAACAACGCCGCTGCGGTGCTGCTCGCGCTGGCCGCGCTCGCCGAGGGCCGCGAGGTGCTCGTCTCCAGCGGCGAGCTGATCGAGATCGGCGACGGCTTCCGCATCCCGGACGTGCTCGCCCGCTCGGGCGCGCGCCTACGCGAGGTCGGGACGACCAACCGCACGCGCGCCGCCGACTACGAGCGGGCGATCGGCCCCGAGACGGCACTGCTCCTGCGCGTGCACCAGTCGAACTTCCGCGTGGTCGGGTTCACCGAGCAGCCGCCGTGCCCGAGCTCGCCGCAGTCGCGAGCCGCCACGAGCTGCCGCTCGTCGACGACCTCGGCTCGGGCGCGCTCCTTCACCTCGAGGACGAGCCGTCCGCGCAGGAGAGCCTCGCCGCGGGCGCCGACCTCGTCTGCTTCTCCGGCGACAAGCTGCTCGGCGGACCGCAGGCCGGCATCGTCGTCGGGAGCGCCGAGCTCGTCGAACGGCTCCGCCGCCACCCGCTCCAGCGCGCGCTGCGGGTCGACAAGCTGACGCTCGCCGCGCTCGAGGGCACGCTGGCGCTCTACCTGGATCCGGAACGAGCCGCGCGCGAGATCCCGGTGCTGCGGATGCTGCACGAGCCGGCCGAGGCCGTCCGGGCTCGCGCCGAGCGGCTGGCCGAGGCGGCCGGCGGGGAAGTCGAGGAGACCGTCGCACGCGTCGGCGGCGGCGCGCTGCCCCTCGCGGAGCTGCCGAGCTTCGCCTGCGCGGTCGAGGAGGAGCTCGCCGGGCCGCTGCGCGGCCGGCGAGCCACCGGTGGTCGGCGTCGTGAGCGACGGGCGCTGCCTGCTCGACTGCCGCACGCTGACCGACGCCGAGGCCGAAGAGGTCGCCGCGGCGGTCGCGCCGCGCGCGCGGAGTGAGCGAGCGCTCGCCCGAAGCGGTCTCTGGGACCTGCTGCGCGGCGCGCTCGCGACGCGGGCGCTCGCGATCGTCGGCCGACCTCGGCGTCGCCGACGCGCTCGCGGCGGGCCGCGGCCGCGTCGACGAGCTCGCGCGCGAGGCCGGCGCCGACGCGGACACGCTCGACCGCATCCTGCGCGCGCTCGCGAGCGACGGCGTCTTCGCCGAGGACGGAGCCGGGCGTCTTCGGGAACACCGCCGCGTCGGAGCTGCTGCGCACGGGACGGCTGGGACGACTTCGCGCACCTCTTCGGCGGGCGTCTGGCTCCGGGCCGTCGGCGGGCCTCGACGCGAGCGGCGAGCCGTCGTTCCCGCGCTGCATCGGAACCGGCTTCTGGGCGTGGCTCGCCGCCACCCGGAGGAGCGGGCCGCGTTCGACCGCGCGATGGAGCAGGGCTGGCAGGAGCCGGCTCGAGCGGCTCGACGTCGGTCGAGCTGGCGCGGCGACGAGACCGTCGTCGACGTCGGCGGCGGCAACGGCTCGCTGCTCGTCGCGCTGCTCGAACGGAACCCGGCCTGCGCGGGATCGTCTTCGACCTGCCCGGAGACCGTCCGCGACGAGGCGCGCTTCGGCGACCGGATGAGTTCGTCGGCGGCAGCTTCTTCGAGCGCGTTCCCGAGCGGCGACGTCTTCGTCCTCTCGACCGATCCTGCACGACTGGGACGACGAGTGGGCCCGGCGATCCTGCGCGACGTCCGCGCCGCGGCGCCGGCACGGAGCGCGGCTCGTGCTGCTCGAGGCGATGGTCGAGCCCGGCAACGAGCCGCGACGGCGCCAAGTGGCTCGACCTGCTGATGCTCGCGCTCTTCGCCGGGCGGGAGCGCACCGAGGCGCAGTGGCGCGCGCTGCTCGAGACGGCGGGCTTCGAGCCGGTTCGGATCGGCGGCGGCGCTGATCGAGGCGGTTCCGTGCCGCTGACCGTCGGCACCGCCGGGCACATCGACCACGGCAAGACGTGGCTCGTGCGCGGCGCTGACCGGAAAGGACACCGACCGGCTGCCCGAGGAGCAGCGAGCGCGGGATCTCGATCGACCTCGGCTACGCGCCGCTCGAGCTGCCGGACGGCGCGCGGCTCTCGCTCGTCGACGTCCCCGGCCACGAGCGCTTCGTGCGCAACATGGTCGCGGGCGCGACCGGCATCGACCTCTTCCTGCTCGTGATCGACGCGGCCGAGGGCGCACGCCCGCAGACGCACGAGCACCTGGCGATCCTGCGGCTGCTCGGGATCGAGCGAGGCGTCGTCGCGGTCACGAAGGCCGACGCGGTCGACGCCGAGACGCTCGAGCTCGCGCTCGAGGAGGCGCACGAGCTCGTCCCCGGCGCCGAGGCCGTCGCCGTCAGCGCGAAGACCGGCGCCGGCCTCGACGAGCTCCGGGCAGCGCTGGCGCGCGCCGCCGCCGGAGTCGAGCGCCCGCACGGCACCGGCGCGACGCGGCTCTACATCGACCGCGCGTTCACGCTCGCGCGGAATCGGGACCGTCGTCACCGGGACGCTCTGGTCGGGCTCGATCGGCGCAGGGCGACGCGCTCCGCGTCGAGCCGGCCGGGCTTCGACGGCGCGGGTCGCGGAGCGTCCAGGTGCACGACGGCGACGGTGCGTGCGCGCCGAGGCGGGCCAGCGCGTCGCGGTCAGCCTGCCCGGGATCGAGCGCGACGCGGCTGCGGCGCGGCGACGCGCTCGTCGCAGCCGGGCGACTACCCGGTCGACGTGCCGGCTCGACGTCGCGCTCGAGGAGCTGGAGCCGGTTCCGCGCCGCGGTCACCGTCCACCTCGGCACCAGCCGACGTGCCGGCCCGCGTGGTCGCGCGAAGGGCGCTACGCACAGCTGCGGCTGCGCGGCGCCGGTGGTCGCCGCCCGCGGCGACCGCGTCGTGCTGCGCGACGCAGACGACCGTCGGCGGCGGCACCGTGCTCGACCCTGCTCCGCCGCGCGGCCTCGAGCCCGGCCGGCTCGAGCTGCTCGAACGCGGCGATCCCGAGGAGATCGTGCGCGCGCTCGTCCGCGAGCCGGTCACCGGCACGAGCCTGCAGGCGCGCGGGATCCTCTCGCCCGGCGAGCTCGCCCGGGGCCTCGCGTCCCTGCAGCAGGCCGGGGACTGGTTCTTCGCGC
Organism: uncultured Actinomycetes bacterium; assembly: GCA_963779895.1. Lineage (GTDB taxonomy): Bacteria > Actinomycetota > Thermoleophilia > Gaiellales > Gaiellaceae > AC-32. The sequence goes on from CAWAAD010000004.1 coordinate 495,086, forward strand.
CCGAGTGGCTGGACGAGCTGCGCGCCTCGGCCCGCGAGCGGCTGGCGCGGCGCGCCGAGGAGTCTCCGCTCGACCCGGGACTACCGCTCGGCGAGCTGCTGCCGCCGGAGCCGTGGGCGCAGCCGGTGGCTTCGCTCCTCCATGTCGAGCGCCGCGGCGGGAAGGCGTACCTGCCGGGCGCTGCGCCGAGCCTCGGCGGTCGGACGGCCGAGGCGGCGGAGCTGCAGGCCAGGCTCGCCGGCAACGACGTCGTCAAGCTCGACGACCGGGAGCTCGCCGCCTACCTCGAGACCGAGGGACGGCTGAAGCGGGTCGGCGACGGGTTCGCGGTCTCGAACCGAGCTGTACGAGCGCGGTCGCGAGGCCCTGCACCTGGTCTCGCCGATCACGCTCGCCGGCATCCGCGACGTGCTCGGAGTCTCCCGCCGGACGGCCCAGCTCCTGCTCGAGCGTTTCGACGCGGACGGCCTCACCCGCCGCGTCGGCGACGAGCGGGTGCTGCGCTCGGCGGCACGCAGGTAAGCGCGAGGGCCCGCCGAAGCGGACCCTCGCGGCCGCGATTTGCAGTTCTGCAGTTCTGCCCTATTGAGCTGCCATCGGCAGACCCGAGAAGGCGGTCCAGCTCGGGTTCGCCTTGAACGCTCCGTCGAACGTCACCTGCGTCAGCGGTGGGGTCAGTGCGGTGCTGCGGAGATCGAGCGTGTAGATCTCAGTCGCGCCCGTCCGGTTGCTCACGAGTGCGAGCCGGCCTCCGTCGGGCGAGAACGCCGGGTGCACCTCGCTGTACTTGCTCGAGGTCAGCCGCACCAGCGTCGTCCCGTTGCCGGCCGTCGGAACGGCCGAGACCATCCAGATGTCGTTCGAGCCCATCCGGTCGCTCGCGAACGCGATTCGCGTTCCATCGGGTGACCAGGCGGGATCGAAGTCGCTGTGACCCTGGAAGGTCCAGGTCAGCCCACTGACGACGCCGGTCTTCAGGTTGAGCAGGTAGAGCCCCGTCATCCCCAGGGGCCCTCCACCGCTGCGGGTGAAGACGACGGTGGTGCCGTCCGGCGAGACCGCCGGCGCCAGGTTCTGAACCGGGGCCTGGGTCTTCGTCAGCTGCCTCAGGCCCGTGCCGTCCGCGTTGACGGCGTAGAGGTCGAAGTTGCCGTCACGGTTGCTGGTGAAGAAGACGACGTCGCCCTTCGACCAGCTCGGATGGCAGCTCCACGTCCCCCCGGTCAGGGAGGGCGTAAGCGCGTGCAGGTTGGTGCCCTGCGCGTCGACGATCATCAGGTCGGCGCCGGCCATCTTCATCGGGTCGGTCGTGCCCACCATGGCGTACTGTCGCTCGAACACGACGAACTGGCCGGTCGGAGACCACACCGGCTCGACGTCGGCTCTGGCGCCAATCGTCTTGTCGTGCGTGAGGTTGAAGATGTTCTTGCCGAAGGCGTCGATCGTGTAGATGTCCGCCTGACCGTCCATCTTGCTCGTGTAGACGATCTTGCCGCGAGTTGGGCTCGTGGCTCCGCTCGGTGCAGGCTGAGCGAAGACGGGGGTCGCCGTAAATGCCGCCGCTGCGACCACCGCGAGTGCCCACTGCCACTTCATTCCAATCACCTCCTAGGTGTCTGGGCCGACCTTCGCGGAGGGCCGCCGCCGCCGCATCCGTGGCGCGCCTGAAATCGCTTCAGTAGAAAGAGGCAGGTTCACGCAGCTTCGGCCCTCCCGCTACCCTCGGTGGCGGAGCGGCACGGGCCCGGTGGCCCAGCCGGTCTTCAAAACCGGTGCGGTCGTGTAACCCACGGCTCGGTAGGTTCGACTCCTGCGCCGCTCCGTCGCCCCACTTGCCGTCCCACGCGGGAATGCGCACAATGCAGCGCATCTTCCGCATCGCCCCACGACACCTGGAGGAACGTCGATGGCCAAGAAGGTTCTGACCCCGGCCGGCAACGGCGCGACGGAGCAGCCGCGGACACGGCCGTCGAGACCGACGGGGCCGCCTCACGCGGCGCTCTCGCCGCCGACATCATCATCAAGAACGCCCCCGACCCGGTGTTCGTCTCCGACCTCGAGGGCAAGATCCTCCAGGCGAACGACGCCGTCTCGCAGCTGCTCGGCTTCCGCCAGGACGAGGTGGTCGAGCAATCGCTCTCGCGCTTCATCAGTCCCGAGGAGACGCGCGAGTTCACCGCCGCGCTGCGCGAGGTGGTCGAGCGCGGAGTGACCCGCAACGCCGTGCTCAACCCGCGCAGCGCCTCGGGCGAGGTGATCCCGACGACGCTCAACGCTTCCGCGCTCAGGGACTCCGACGGCCGGGTGATCGGCGCGATCGGCGTGCTCCGAGACATGCGCGAGCTCGACAAGGCGCGCGCCTACGCGGAGAGCCTGATCAAGAACGCGCCCGACCCGGTGTTCGTCTCCGACCTCGAGGGCAAGATCCTCGAGGCCAACGACGCCGTCTCGGAGCTGCTCGGCTTCCGCCGGGACGAAGTGGTCGAGCAGTCGCTCTCGCGCTTCATCAGCGAGGAGGAGACGCGCGAGTTCACCGCCGCGCTGCGTGAGGTGGTCGAGCGCGGGGTGACCCGCAACGCCCGCCTCACCCCCCGCTCGGCGACCGGCGAGGTGATCCCGACCAGCCTCAACGCCTCCGCCCTGCGCGACGCCGACGGCAACGTGATCGGCGCGATCGGCGTCCTCCGCGACATGCGCGCCTACGAAGCGGTCGTGCGGGACCTGGAACAGTCGAAGACCGAGCTGCAGGAGAAGATCCTCGACCTCGAGAAGTTCGAGGAAGTGGTCGTCGGCCGGGAGCTGAAGATGATCGCGCTCGAGAAGGAGCTCGAGACGCTCCAGCGCGAGACCGAGAAGCTGAAGAGCGAGCGCCGCACGGGCTGATGGCTGCGAGGCCGGACCCGCTCCCGGATCCACCGGCGCAGAACGACGGCGGCGAGGCCGAGCTCGACAGCGGCGCGCTCCACCGGAAGGTCGTCGACCTCGAGCAGCGCGTCGCCCGGGCAGAGGAGCGACGGCGCGCCCTCCTCCACCTGATGGGCGACCTGAACGAGTCCAACCGCAGGCTCGAGGACCAGCGCAAAGCGATGCTGCACATCCTCGGCGACTACGAGGACGACCGCAGCCGGCTCGCCCGCCAGACGGAGCGGCTCGACAACTCCCGCCGCGCCCTGCTCCACATCCTCAAGGACTCGCACGAGTCCAACCTCAGGCTGGGCGACAGCCGCAAGGCGATGATCCACATCATGGGCGACCTGCGCGAGACGACCCAGGAGATGGAGGGCCGCGAGCAGGAGCTGCGGGAGAAGCAGGAGCAGCTCGTCCAGGCCGGGAAGCTGGCCACGCTCGGCGAGCTGACGACGGGCGTCGCCCACGAGCTGAACAACCCGCTGAACAACATCGGCCTCTTCGTCGGGAACGTCCTCGACCAGCTCCGGCTCGACTGCCTCGACCCAGAGGAGGCCGGGCGCGAGCTTGAAAGCGCGATGGAGCAGGTGCGCAAGGCGACGGAGATCATCTCGCACCTCCGGACCTTCGGCCGCGCGGCGCCCGTGCGGCTCGAGCCCGTCGACGTCGACGAGATGATCGAGCGCTCGCTCCTCCTGATGCAGGAGCAGCTTCGCCTGCGCGGGATCGAGGTCGAGCTGGACCTCTGCGCCGAAGAGCTGGTCGTGCTCGGAAACGCGATCCAGCTCGAGCAGGTGTTCATCAACCTCCTAACCAATGCACGGGACGCCCTCGAGACCTCCCGCGGGAAGACGATCCGCATCAAGACGAGCCGCGACCGGGAACGCATCGAGATCCGCTTCTCCGACACCGGCTCCGGCATCCCGCCCGAGCTCGAGCAGAGAATCTTCGATCCGTTCTTCACGACGAAGGAGGTCGGAACCGGCACCGGCCTCGGGCTCTCGATCACGTACAGCATCGTCACCGAGCACGGCGGCCAGATCTTCGTCGACTCATCTGCCCGCCGCCGGGGAGCGACCTTCGTGATCGAGCTCCCCGAGCTGAAAGATCCGCCGCGCGAGGCGCCCCTGCTGTGAGCGCGCGGGGCTACATCCTGATCGTGGACGACGACCGCGCACTGCTCGAGGCGCTGCCGAAGATGCTGCGCCTACGGATGGACGGGATTCGGATCGACACGTGCGAGAACGCCGCCGACGCGCTGGAGCGCATCGCCCGCACCGACTACGACGCAATCGTGACCGACATCAAGATGCCCGGGATGGACGGCCTCGCCGTCCTCGACGAGATCAAGCAGCTGCGGCCGAAGACGCCGACGCTGCTGATCACGGGTCACGGCGAGCACGACCTCGCCGTGCGGGCGCTGCGCGGAGGCGCCTACGACTTCGTGCAGAAGCCGATCGACCGCGACTACTTCGTCGCGTCGCTCGAGCGCGCGATCGCGCTGCGCCGGCTCGAGCGGCAGGTCGAGGAGCAGCGGCTCGCGCTCGAGCGGCACGCGCGCGTGCTCGAGCACGTCGACCGCGGCATCTTCCTCGTCGACGACGAGGGGCTCGTGCAGCACTGGAACCCGGCCGCGGAGGCGACCACGGGGCTGGCCACGGAGGCGATCGTCGGCCGGCCGTCGGTGGAGGTGATCCCGGGTTGGGCCGAGGTCGGGCCGATGATCCCGGTCGCGGACGTGCCCGGCCCGCGAGGCGGCGCGGTGAAGACGCTGCCGCTCGAGCTCGACGGTAAGGAGCTCTGGCTCTCGATCTCGGGAGTCCGGTTCCGGGACGGCGTCGTCTACGCCTTCCGTGACGTCACGGAGGACCGGGCGCTCGAGGAGCTGAGAGGCGAGATCATCGCGACGATCTCCCATGAGCTGCGGACGCCGCTCGCGGCGATCTACGGCTCGGCCCAGACGCTCCGGCGGGAAGAGCTCGACCTCGACGAGCCGACGCGAGCGGGGCTGCTCGAGATCATCGCCACCGAGTGCGAGCGCCTGACACGAATCGCCGGCGACATCCTGCTGGCGAACACGCTCGACTCGGGGCGTCTGCGGCTCGAGAAGCGGCAGATCGAGATCGGCACGCTGGCGCGCGACGTCGTGGGCGAGATGCGCGCGGCCTTCACCGATCGCCACGACATCGCGATCGAGCTCTCGGGTGCGGACTTCCGCGAGCCCGTGTTCGCGGACGGGGACCGGCTCCGCCAGGTACTGATCAACCTGATCGAGAACGCGGTCAAGTACTCGCCCGACGGCGGGCACGTCAAGGTCGAGATCAAGCCGCTCGCGAGCACCGTCCGCCTCTCGATCCGCGACGAGGGCATCGGGATCCCCCAGAGCGAGCAGCAGCGCGTGTTCGGCAAGTTCTACCGCGTCGACCCGCACCTGAGCCGCGGTGTCGGAGGAAGCGGGCTCGGGCTCTACATCTGCAAGGAGCTCGTCCGCAGGATGCAGGGCCGCCTCTGGCTCGACTCCGCCGAGGGCGAGGGCTCTACGTTCTTCGTCGACCTCCCGCTCGCGCAGGCAGTCGCGAGGGCCGAGCAGCCCGCTCTCACCCGGTAGAGGGGTCTCGGCTCCGAGGGCGAAAGGGCCCGCATGAACCTAGGACTCCGAGCCATCCTGCTCGCCGTCGCGATCGTGCTGTTCGTGATCGCCGTCTTCTCCGACAGCAGCTATCCAGACCTGCTGGCGTGGGGGCTCGCGGCCGCCGCCGCCGCCCTGCTCGTCGAGGAGCTCGGCCTCGGAACACGGATCGGGGTCGGCGGAAACCGAAACACGTAAGACCCGGCGGGCCACGGCCCGAGCATCACCGGGCCGTGGCCGTGCTAGGGTCGCCGCGATGACCTCCTGGCTCGCGAAGATCCGCAGCCAAACCGGCTGATCCGCCGCTTCCGCAACGAGCGTCCGAGGAAGTGGCGGGACAAGGGCGCGCTCCGCGGCCTTGACGGTCGCTGCTCGCGCACTCTCTCGCTGTGACACAAAGGGAGGTGCGCGATGCCGATGCCGCATCGCACGTACAAGCAGGTGATCAAGCGGCGCCTCGTCGGCAAGGAAGGCGCCGAGCGGATCCGCGAGCTGCGGACGATCCTCCTCGAGCTGCCCGGCTACAAGAGCGGCCCGTACGCCGACCTGCGCAAGTGGGTCGAAGGCGAGCTGGAGGAAACGCGTGTGCGCAAGCGGGTCCTCCATCGCGATTCCATCTCCGTGCGGCGCGAAGGAGCTGCTCAGATCGCGTTCGTGGGAGCGCCGAACGCCGGTAAGTCGTCGCTGCTGCAGGCGCTGTCGAACGTACAGATCAAGACCGGCGACTACGCGTTCACGACCACGCGGCCGGTGCCGGCGCTCACGCGCATACGCGGCATCCTCGTGCAGCTGGTCGAGATCCCCGGCCTGATCGAGGGCGCGCACGAGGATCGCGGGGGCGGCCGCGCGCTGCTCGGCGTTCTCCGTGGGGCCGACGCGATGGTGCTCTGCCACGACGCGACCGCACCGTTGGAGGAGCTCGACGTGATCAAGCGCGAGCTCGCGGCGACGGGGATCGAGCTGCCGTCGCTCGTTGCCGCGACGAAGACCGACGAGGCTCCGGCGCCGCCGGGGACGGTGGGCGTCTCGGTGCTCGACGATGCGAGCCTCGTTCGGTTCCGCGCCGAGCTCTGGGAGCTGACCGGCCTGATGCGAGTCTTCGTGCGGCGGCCGGGCGACCAGGAGTCCGAGCCGCTGGCGCTGCGCCCGCCGGCCTCGATCGAGGACGTGGCCCGCGCGATCCACCAGGAGCTCGGAGAGGAGTGCACCGGGGCACGCGTCTGGGGCGATTCCGCCCAGTTCCCGGGTCAACGCGTCGGCCGCTCGCACACGGTTGCAGACGACGACACGATCGAGATCCTCGTGCGCTGAGCCGAGTAGCATCGGAGCGTGGCTGCACCGATCCGGATCGGGACCTGCTCCTGGGCCGACGAGTCGCTGACGCGCTACTTCTACCCGCCGGGCGTCAAGGGCGCCGAGGAGCGGCTGCGCTACTACACCGACCGCTTCGACACGGTCGAGGCGAACTCGACCTACTACCGGCTACCCGATCGCGAGCTGGTCGAGCGCTGGGCCGAGCGGACGTCCGAAGGCTTCGTCATGCACGTCAAGGCCTTCGGCGTGATGACGCGCCATCCGGTCAAGGTCGAGCAGCTGCCGGCCGACCTCCGCGACGGCGCGCCGGTGGACGAGCGCGGCCGCGTCGACCGCCCGCCGCGTGACTTCCGCGCCGAGATCTTCAGCCGTTTCCACGAGGCGCTCGAGCCGCTGCGAGAGACCGGCAAGCTCGGGGGGATCCTGCTCCAGTTCCCCCCGTACGTCGTCCCGAAGCCGGCGTCGCTCGACTACCTCGAGTGGGCCGTGGAACAGCTCCGGGGAGACGAGGCGCTCGTCGAGTTCCGCCACGCCGCCTGGCTGGACGACGAGCACCGGGACGAGACGCTCGGCTTTCTCGAGCGCCGCGGGATGACCTACGTGATCGTCGACGCGCCGCGGCTGCCGGGGCGGAACGTCCTCCCCACCGTCGTCGCGACGACGAGCCCGACGGCGTACGTCCGTTTCCACGGCCGCAACGCCGAGACGTGGAACAAGCGCGTCCGCAGCGCGGCGGAGCGCTTCGACCACCTCTATTCCGAGGACGAGCTGCAGGAGTGGGTCGAGCCGCTGAGCCGCCTCTCGGGCGCCGCGGAGACGGTCTACGCGATGTTCAACAACAACGGCCGCTCGACCATCCCCTCCCCCGGCCTCGGCGAGCACGCGGAGGGCGAGGTCGTCGCCCAAGCCCCCGTCAACGCGCAGATGCTGCGCGCTCTGCTGCAGGAGGCGAAGCTCCCGGTCCTCACGCCCTAGAGCATGATCCGCCGGCAGCACTCCGCGGTCTCGTCGCAGGCCTCGGCGCTGCCGGCAAGCAGCTCGTCCGTCCGGTCGAGCCGGCGATAGCTCTCGGAAACCCCTTCGCAGGCCTCCACACAGACGGTCGCGAGCAGGATCGAGAGCTTCGACCCCCGGAGGAGCGCGTTCTGCGTCGCCTGGAGCACTTCGCAGCAGTCGACCAGCGTGCGCACGTGCCGGCGATCGGCGAGCCCGCCGCCGTCGAGCGAATTGCCCAGTGCCTCAGCGCAGGCCGAGTAGCACGCCGACGTGGCCTCGATGCACTGCCGCATCTCGGGAGTAATGGTCAGGCGTTCGGGCTGCGGCTCAGCCACCCCTCGGAGCCTAGGCGTCCCCGCGCTGCGCCGCTCTACTGCTGGCGGACCTTCACGTTTTGCTCATCCTGCACTCACGCGGTGCTACCCTCGCTGTGGGACTGGGACCCCCTGGGTCATCCGGCCCGGGTCATCTGAAGGAGGCTCGTCTTGCCGAGGGGCAAGCAGCGCGAGGGCTGGGAGAGGTCGTATGCGGATTTCGTGAAGAATGCCGCGCACGAGCTGCGGACGCCGGTCTCCGGGATCTCGAGCTCGATCGAGGCGCTTCAGAGCGGCGCGAAGGAGGAGCCGGAGGAGCGTGACCGCTTCCTGGGACACATCGAGCGCGCGACCGATCGCCTGGGACGGCTGCTCGACGCACTGCTCGTGCTCGCACGCGCCCAGTCGGGCGAGGGGCCCGACGTCACCCGGGTCTCGCTCGAACCGATCCTCCAGCGGGTGCTCGAAGACGTCACGCCCCACCTGGGCGTCGCGCTCGAGACGGACTCGCCGGCCAATCTCGCCGTCGAGACCAACCCGCGCCTGCTGGAGCAGCTGCTCGCCAACCTGGTCGCGAACGCGGCGAAGCACACCGACTCCGGAAGCATCCGCCTGATCGCCACCCGGCAGGACGGCCACGTCACGATCGACGTCCGGGACACCGGGCACGGGCTCGAGCCGGGCGACCAAAGGCGGATCGAGCGCGACCTTGCGCGGCGCACCTCGCCGGAGCTCGAGGGGCTGGGAGTCGGGCTGACGATCGTCCGCGAGGCCGTGCACGCCGTCGGCGGCGAGGTCGAGATCGGCCCGCGCACCGGAGGGGGAACGAGCGCGCGTGTCGTCCTGCCGGCCGCGGAGCCGCAGTTCGAAGGGGACCCGTACAGTGGGTCGGCCGGAGGAGGAGCGTAGCTCGTGCCGGACGGCGCCCGCATCCTGATCGCGGACGATGACCCGGCCGTGCTCGAGGCGGTCGTGCACAGCTTCGAGCACGAGCAGTTCGAGGTGGAAACCGCGCAGGACGGCGAGGAGGCACTCGAGAAGGCGCGCGCTTCGCAGTTCGACGTCGTGGTCCTCAACGTGATGATGCCGCGGCTCTTCGGAACGGACGTCTGCCGGACGTTACGAGCCGAGGGCGACGTGCCGATAATCCTCCTGAGCGCACGCGACGCGGAGATCGACCGCGTGCTCGGCCTCGAGCTCGGCGCCGACGACTACGTCACGAAGCCGTTCTCGATGGCGGAGCTGGTCAGCCGGATACGTGCGCTGCTGCGCCGGCGCGAGCTCGACCGGACGGCCGACGGCCGGGTCCGGCAGGTCGGCGACATCCGGATCGACTTCAGCCGCCACCAGGTCATGGTCGACGGCGAGCCCGTTCACCTGACGCGGTCGGAGCAGCGGCTGCTGACCCTGCTCTCCGAGGAGCCCGAACGGGTCTTCAGCCGGCGCGAGATCATGGATCGCCTCTGGCAGAGCCCCTATTTCGGCGACGAGCGCGCCTGCGACATCCACGTCTCCAACCTGCGCCGCAAGATCGAGCGCGACCCCCGTAGCCCGGAGCGGCTGATGACGGTGAGGGGCATGGGATACACGCTCCTGCCGAGTGTGAGCGTCCTCAAACAGTAGGGCCGTCGAACCTTTATGGCTTCGCCCGGGGCCCGGAGCGATACTTGCGGACGGGTGCAAACAGACAGCGGGGTCTTCGCAATCCGTAGCGGCCCGGCCGGGCCGTTCGTCACCGTGCTCACACTTTCCGGGCCGGTCGAGAACGGCGCGCAGGACAAGCTCCACGCCAGCCTCGCCCCGCCGGAGCTCGCCTCGAAGCGCGTCGTCATCGACCTGACGGAGGCGATCCTCTACGACTCCTGGCCCTTCTCGCTGCTTGCCGACGAGATGCAGCGCTTCAAGGACGCCGGGGGCGAGCTCGTCGTGGTCAGCGGCGACAACGCGACAGTCGATCCGTTCGTCGGCGACTCGTCCCTGGCCGGCCTGCGGTGGTTCGACTCCCTCGACGCCGCGCTCGTGGAGCTGCTCGGCGAGGTCGTGGAGCAGGCCACATGGCCGGCCGAGCTCCAGGCGGGATAGGGGTGCCGGAGAAAGCTCTTGCGGAGGCCGCCACCGAGAGGTCGCGGCCGCGCCTCGTGCTCTTCTACTCCCGCGCGTCGGGCGCCTGCAGACGGGTCGACGGGTTCCTGGCCCAGGTGCTGCAACGGCGCGGGAACCACGAGACGTTCCTGCTCGAGCGGATCGAGGAGAGCGAGCGCCCGGACCTCCACGAACGGTTCGGGATCGACGTGCTGCCGACGCTGATCGTGATCGAGGGCCGGCAGCTGCAGGCACGGCTCGCCGCGCCCAGCGGGTGCGCGGCGATCGAACGGCTGCTCACTCCCTGGCTTCGCTAGCGCGTACCATCCGGGAAATGGAGCCCTGGTCTTTCGAGCCCGCCGGCCGCTACGACGAGCACGCCTTCGAGAGCGGGGCCCTGAAGGACAACCCGCTCGGCGACCCGCACGTGCGACCCGTCTGGGTCTACCTTCCGCCCGGCTACGACGACGAGCCTGACCGGCGCTACCCGAGCGTCTACGTGATCCAGGGTCTCACCGGCCAGATCGACATGTGGCGGAACCGGACGCCCTTCCGGCGCAACTTCCCTGAGCTCGCCGACCGGCTCTTTGCCGACGGCGACTCGCCGCCGTGCGTGCTCGTCTACGTCGACGCGTGGACCTCGTTCGGCGGAAGCCAGTTCGTCGACTCCCCCGGCACCGGCCGCTACCACACCTACATCTGCGACGAGCTCGTCCCGTGGGTCGACGCCAACTACCGGACCCAGGCCGCGCCAGAGCACCGCGGCATCGCCGGCAAGTCGAGCGGCGGCTACGGCGCGATGGTGAACCCGATGCTCCGGCCGGACGTCTTCGGCGGCCTCGCCACGCACGCGGGCGATGCGCTCTTCGAGATGTGCTACCTGCCGGAGTTCCGCAAGTCCGTCCGCACGCTCCGCGACCACTACGAGGGCTCGATCGACAGGTTCTGGGAGGACTTCCGCAGCCGCCCGGCGTTTTCGAAGGACACCGACCACACGCTCCTGAACGACTGGTGCATGGCCGCCTGCTACTCGGCCGACGAGGACGGGACGGTGCATCTGCCGTACGACACGGTGACAGGCGAGCTCCGGCCGGAGATCTGGGAGCGCTGGCTCGCCTGGGATCCGGTGCGGATGGTGTCGGGTCACGCCGATGCCTGCCGCTCGCTGAAGGCGATCTACATCGACGCCGGCACGCGGGACCAGTTCTACCTCGACCTGGGGGCCGAGGCGTTCCGGCGGGAGCTCGAGGCGATCGGCGTCACCGACGTCTTCTTCGAGCTCTTCGACGCGACCCACGCCGCGATCGAGTACCGCTACCCGCTGGCGATCAAGTACCTGGCGGAACGGTTGTCGTGATCGCCGCGGCAGGGGTCGCCGTGGCCGCTCTGATCTGCCTCGACCCGGGGCACGGGACGCCGCCCGCGATCGGCCGCCAGACAGAGCCGATCGGGCCGGGCTCGCACGTCCTGAAGATCAAGGACGGCGGCGGCGCCGGCGGAGAGGCGGCCGTGGCGCTGGCGATCGCGAAGCGGGCCCGGGCACTCCTGCTCGCCCGAGGCTACCGCGTCTCGATGACCCGCACCGGCCCGACTATCCGCCTCGGGGACGGCGACGGCAACATCGCGCGGGCGAAGTTCTGCAACCGGCGGCATGCGGCGCTGATGATCCGGATCCACGCCGACGGCTCGACCGACCGCTCGCTGCGCGGCGTCTCGACGCTCGTGCCCGCGTGGCACCGCGGCTGGACCGACGACGTCTACGGGCGGAGCGTCAGGGCCGGGCGGGCGCTGCAGAAGGCCGTGGTCTCCGCGACCGGCGCGGCCGACCGGGGGCTCGTCAAGCGCTCCGACCTGACCGGCTTCAACTGGGCCGACGTGCCGGTGACCCTCGTGGAGACCGGGTTCCTCTCGAATCCGACCGACTGGCGGCTCCTGCACACCGGCGCCTACCAGCAGCGAGTCGCCCGCGGCCTGGCGGCAGGGGTGACCGCGTTCGTCGGCCGCCCGCGGCGCTGAACCTACTGCTCGCGCCTTTGACGCATCTGCTCGGCCGCGGCCCGGCCGCGTTCGTGCACGGCGTCGCGGCGGCCGGCGACGTCTGACGGCTCCGCCCGATCGATGGGAATCTCGGCCCCCTCGAACTCCTCACGTTCGTCCACGAGCGGGCGCGATTCGTCGAGCTTGCGGCGTAGTTCGTCGGCCCGCGGGTCCGCCGCGGGCGGCGCAACGGGTCGGCGCAGCTTCCGGTAGACGGCGATCGCCGCGCCCGCAGCGCCGGCCAGCCACGCGGTCCTGGCTCTCACGGGGCCGATGCTACACTGGCCGCCTTCCTGCCTCACCCTCGCGCCGTCCGTTCCCGAGCGGCGCTCGCCGGTGAGGCCGACTGAGACCGAAGGAAGGGAGGGCTCGGGAGCGTGAACGACTACGAGATCCTGCTGCTGCTCGACCCTGAGCTCCCCGAGGAGCGCCAGACCGAGATCGTCTCCCGCGTGCGCGAGGCGGTCGAGCGCGACGGCGCCTGGCACGGGCACGAGCCGTGGGGCCGACGGCGCCTCTCCTACGAGATCGACCACAAACCCGAGGGCGCGTACCACCTCCTCCTGTTCGCGACGGGGCCGGAGACGCTCGACGAGGTCTCCCGCGTCCTCAAGATCACCGACGGCGTGATGCGCCACCTTGCGGTCCGCCGCGTCAAGGGCGCCACGACCCGCCCGCCCGAGCCGAGTCCGCAAGAGCCCGTAGCGGCAGCGGCTCCGAGCAGTCAGGATTCGGACACGGAAAGCACCGCCTGAGAGCCTGAGAGGAGAGGAGCCGAATGGCCAACATCAACCGCGTCGTCCTCGTCGGCAACCTGACGAAGGACCCAGAGCTTCGTCACACGCCGAGCGGGACTGCCGTCTGCAGCCTCAGGCTCGCCGTGAACTCGCGCCAGAAGGACGCGAGCAGCGGCGAGTGGACCGAGAAGCCGAACTTCTTCGACGTCACCGTCTGGGACCGGCAGGGAGAGAACTGCGCGCAGTACCTCTCCAAGGGCCGGCCGGTGGCCGTGGACGGCCGGCTCGACTGGCGCGAGTGGGAGGCCCAGGACGGCACGAAGCGCCAGGCCGTTCAGATCATCGCCAGCACCGTCCAGTTCCTCGGCGGCCGGCAGGACGGCGAGGGCGGCCAGCCGCAGTTCGTGCCGAGCGGCGCGTCGGCCGAGAACGCCGACTTCAGCGCCGCGAGCGACGACGACATCCCCTTCTGATGGCCCAGCGAGACCAGCGACAGCAGCAGCGCAAGGGCCGCCCGGCGCCCGGCGGGCCGATCCGCAAGCGCAACTGCTACTTCTGCCGCGAGAAGGTCGAGGAGGTCGACTACAAGAACATCAACCAGCTTCGGCGCTACGTCTCCGAGAAGGGCAAGATCCGCTCGCGGCGGATCACCGGCGCCTGCCGGCGGCATCAGCGCCAGGTCGCGCTCGCCGTCAAACGGGCCCGCGAGGTTGCGCTCCTCCCCTACTCCACCAACTGATGCAGGTCATCCTCCGGCAAGACGTCGAGAAGCTTGGTCTGCGCGGCGAGATCGTGGACGTCGCGCCGGGCTACGCCCGGAACTTCCTGCTCCCGCGCCGGCTCGCCGAGACGGCCACTGCGGGCAAGGTCGCGGAGCTGCGGAAGCACGTGGACCGGCGCGCACGCCAGGAGGCCCAGAGCTTCGACCAGGCCCAGGAGATCGTGGCCGGCCTCGAGTCGACCGAGCTCCGCTTCGACGTCCCGGCCGGAGAGACCGGAACCTTGTTCGGCTCGGTGACGGCCACCGATATCGCCGAGAAGGTCTGGCAGGACAAGCGCGTCCGCGTCGACCGGCGAAAGCTCGACCTGCCGGAATCGATCAAGCGGATCGGCCGCTACCGGGTCGCCGTCGAGCTCTTCCCCGACGTGACCGCCACCTTGCGGCTCGCGATCGTGCCCGAGGGCGGCGAGCTGCCGCCGGAGGAGGAGCTCGAGGCGCTGGCCGAGGCCGAAGCTCGGGCGGAGGCCGAAGCGCAGGCGCAGGCGGAGGCAGAGCACGAACAGGCCGAGGCGAAGATCGAGGCCGTGGTCGCGGAGGAGGAGGAAGAGCTCGAGGCCGCAGGCGAGGAGCCGCCGCCTCGAGACGAGAACATGTCGGCCGAACCGTCGGAAGAACCGCCGGCAGCAGCGCCCGAAACGTAGAGAAAGCGCACAACCTTTTCCACAGGCACCCGCCGGTCTGTGGAATGAGAGACGAACTTCCCGCTACGAGCGGGAAATCCGCCCACAGGGTTGTCCGGAGGCTGTGGGAACATGCGTTCCCTTATGCCTGCAAACCCAGGGACACGGCAATGATCGGCCTGTCGAAAGGTCGGTCGTCCAGGCCTTCCGCGAGGGCCACGAGAGTGGTTTCGTAACCCGGTGGTCCAGCTCGCCCAGGCCTCGTCGACCGCCCCGGTGCCGCCGCAGAATCTCGAAGCGGAGGAATCTGTCCTCGGCGCGATGATGCTCTCCCCAGGCGCCATCGGGGCGGTCAGCGAGGCGCTGGACGCAAGCGACTTCTACCGCGAGAGCCACGCCGTCATCTACCGGGCCGCGCTCGCGCTGTACGCAAAGGGAGAGCCCGTCGACGCGATCACGCTCGTCGACGAGCTCGAGGAGCGCGGCGAGCTCGAGGCTGCCGGCGGCCGGGTCCGGATCCACGAGCTGGCCCGCCTCGTCCCCGCGAGCGCGAACGCCGGCCATTACGCGCGCATCGTGCGCGAGATGGCGACTCTTCGCGGGCTGATCCGTGCGGGCGGCGCGATCGCCGGCCTCGGCTGGGACCGTCCGGGAGAGGCGGTCGAGCTCGTCGACCGGGCCGAGCAGATCATCTTCGACCTTTCGCAGGCGCGCGTCACGAGCGACTTCGCCCACATCGAGGAGCTCTTGAAGGAGAGCTTCGAGCGCATCACCGCGCTCTACGAGGCCGGGGCCGACGTGACCGGCACGGCATCGGGGTTCCGCGACCTCGACAAGCTCACGTCCGGTTTCCAGCCCGGGAACCTGATCATCGTGGCCGCCCGCCCGAGCATGGGCAAGTCCGGCCTCGGGCTCTGCATGGCCGCGAACCTCGCCGTGCGGGAGCAGCGCCCGGTCGGGATCTTCACGCTCGAGATGTCGAAGTCGGAGGTGACGCAGCGCCTGATGTGCAGCGAGGCGAAGGTCGAGTCGCAGCGGCTGCGCACCGGCAAACTGGGCGCCGACGACTGGCCTCGCCTGACCGCGGCCTGCGACCGGCTCGCGAAGGCGCCGATCCACGTCGACGACACGGGCTCGATCACGATGATGGAGATCCGTTCGAAGGCGCGCCGGCTGAAGTCGCGCGAGCCCGACCTCGGCCTGCTCGTCATCGACTACCTGCAGCTGATGACCTCGGGCGCGAGCGTCGAGAACCGCGTGCAGGAGGTCTCGCAGATCTCGCGCAACCTGAAGGTGCTGGCGCGGGACCTGGACGTCCCGATCGTCGCGATGTCCCAGCTCTCCCGCGCGGTCGAGCAGCGCCACGACAAGCGGCCGATCCTGTCCGACCTGCGCGAGTCGGGCTGCCTCACGGGCGAGACGCCGGTCTACCTGCCGGACGAGGGTGTCTCGCGACCGATCCGCGAGCTCGTCGGCAGGAGCGGCTTCGACGTGGTCGCCCTCGACACGGAGACGTGGAAGCTCGAGCGCCGCCCTGTCACGCGCGCGTTCGCGACCGGCCGCAAACCCGTCTACCGGCTGCGGACGGCCCTCGGACGCGAGATTCGCGCAACGGGAAACCACAAGTTCCTCGCCTTCGACGGCTGGCGCCGGCTCGACGACCTCCCACCGGGCATGCGGATCGCGCTTCCCCGGAGGCTCGAGGGGCCAGAGGCGGAGACGATGGGCGACGCCGAGCTCGCACTGCTCGGGCATTTGATCGGCGACGGATGCACGCTCCCGCGACACGCAATCCAGTACACGACGCGTGATTCCGACCTGGCCGACCTCGTCTCGGCGCTGACAAGCGAGGTTTTCGGCGAATCGGTGACGCCTCGAATCCGGCGCGAGCGCAGCTGGTACCAGGTCTACCTCTCGGCGACCGACCGCCTCACGCATCGCAAGCGCAACCCGGTCGCGGCCTGGCTCGACTCACTCGGAGCCTTCGGCCTCCGGGCCTGGGAAAAGCGTGTGCCGGAGCACGTGTTTCGCCAGGGCCGACGCGGCATCGCGATCTTCCTCCGGCACCTCTGGGCGACCGACGGGTGTCTCTGGGCCGGGACCGACCGGAACTATCCGGTCATCCGCTACGACTCGACCAGCGAGCGCCTGAGCCGCGATGTCGCCTCACTCCTGCTCCGCCTCGGGATTTCGGCGCGGGTCTACGAGGTTCCGATGCCGGGCAAGGGCCGCGCGAGCTGGCGCCTCGACATCCAGGGCCAAGACGACATGCTGGCCTTCCTCGACCAGGTCGGCGCGCTGGGGGAGCGGCGAACCGAGCTCGCCCGCGCGATCCGGGAGCGACTCGGCACAATGCGCGCAAACACGAACCGCGACAGCCTGCCGAAGGAAGCCTGGAGCATAATCGTGCGACCGGCGATGGCTGTCGCCGGCGTGACGACGCGAACGCTTCACGCAGGAATCGGCAACGCGTACTGCGGCTCGACCCTCTATCGCTCGGGCCTGAGCCGCGAGCGCGCGGCGCGAGTCGCCGAGCTCGTGGATTCCGACGAGCTGCGGAGCCTGGCCACGAGCGATGTCTACTGGGACCGCGTGGTCTCGGTGGAGGAGGACGGTGTCGAGGAAGTATTCGACCTTACGGTGGACGAGCTCCACAACTTCGTCACAGCAGATTGCATCGCCCACAACAGTATCGAGCAGGACGCCGACCTCGTGATGTTCATCTACCGCGACGAGTACTACAACGACGAGTCCGACCAGCAGGGGATCGCCGAGGTGCACCTCGCCAAGCACCGCAACGGGCCGACCGACACGGTCAAGCTTTCCTTCCTGAAGCGCTACGCGAAGTTCGCCGACCTCGCCGCGGCCGGATGAGCGCCTTCGAGCAGACCGTCGTCGTCCTCGCGCGCGCGACCGCGTTCACGGTCGTCTGCCAGGCGTGCGCGGAGCTCGATCCGCGTGCCGAGTACACGGGTCTGACGGCGCAGGGGTCGCTGCGGCTAGGCGACGACCTCGGCTGGGCGACCTGCCCGCGCGGCCACCGCATCCGCGTGATCCGCGCCGGCAGCGCCGTCGCGGCCGAGGCGACCTCGCCTCTCTGGTAGCGGCTCGGCGCAACTAAGGGGCCCGGCCGCGGCCCCTTAGTCATGGCCGTTGGGTTGCTATTTGGGGACGCGGACGCTCCGGTGAGCAGGGACCGAGTGGCCGAGCTTGTATGCGGCGCCCGGCGTCGACACGCAGCTCGAATCGACCGTCGCGGCGTAGAACGAGGGCGCCTGTCCGGCGATCGGCCCGTCGAAGCCGGTCGTCAGGACGAGCGTGACGCCGCCGTCCTCGGTGTAGACGTAGCCCTGGCCCGCGGCCGGGTTGCCGTATTGCGTGACACCCTGCGCGCCGAGGCAGTTGGTCTTGGCCCGCAGCGTCTTCACGCTCGCTGTCAAGACCTTCACCTTCTTTTCCAGCGCCTTCACGCGCGCCGGAATGCTGGCGCTGGAGCTCGAGGTCGCGCTCGACGCGAACTGGACCGCGATCGCCGCGACCAGCACGACGAGGCAGCCTGCAAGGAACTTGTTCATGGTATTTCCTCCCTCTGGGGTGGCTCCCATACCCCACGACCCTCTATGGGGCACTGTCGCCGAGTATCCCACCCGCAGGGGCATCTTCCTAGACCCGGCGCCCGGATTCTGACAGCCGATCGAATCAGGCAAACTCCGGCTCGTGTCTGCCACCGTGATCGTGGGCGCCCAGTGGGGCGACGAGGGCAAGGGCAAGATCGTCGACCTGCTCGCCCGGGACTCCGACCTCGTCTGCCGCTACAACGGCGGGCCGAACGCCGGCCATACGATCGTGGTCGACGGCGAGACCTACAAGCTGAAGCACATCCCGTCCGGGATACTCCAGGGCAAGGAGTGCGTGATCGGCGCCGGCTGCGTGGTCGATCCGGAGGTGCTGATCGAGGAGCTCGACGGCCTCGAGGCGCGTGGCGTCTCGACCGGCCTCGTGCGCCTCTCCGGAAACGCGCACCTCGTGATGCCGTGGCACCAGGCAATCGACCGCGGCAGCGAACGGCGGCTCGGCAGGCTCAAGATCGGGACGACCCGGCGCGGGATCGGGCCGACCTACGCGGACAAGGCCTACCGGCTCGGGATCCGCGTCCAGGACCTGCTCGACGAGAAGATCCTGCGCCAGAAGATCGAGGTCGCGCTCGCCGAGAAGAACGTTTGGCTGGAGCGCGTCTACGGCACCGAGCGGGTCGAACCGGAGGGCCTCGTCGAACGCTACGAAGGCTACGCGGAGCGGCTGCGACCGATGATCGCGGACACGTCGCTGCTGGTCGACCGGGCGCTCGACGCCGGCAAGCGCGTCCTCTTCGACGGCGCGCACGGGACGCTGCTGGATCTCGACCACGGCACGTACCCGTTCGTCACCTCCTCGCCGACGGTCGCGGGCGGCGCCGCGGTCGGGACCGGGATCGGCCCGACGAGAATCGACCGGGTCGTAGGCGTCGCCAAGGCCTACGTCACGCGCGTCGGCGAGGGACCGTTCCCGACCGAGATCGAAGGGCCGGACCAGGAGCGCCTGCGCGAGCTCGGCGGCGAGTTCGGCACGGTCACCGGCAGGGAGCGCCGCTGCGGCTGGCTCGACCTCGTCGCCCTCCGCTACGCCGTGCGGCTGAACGGGATGACGTCGCTCGCGTTGACGAAGCTCGACGTCCTCTCGGCGTTCGCCGAGCTGCCGGTCTGCGTCCGCTACCGGCTGCGAGACGGCTCGGAGACCGAGGATTTTCCGGCGCACCAGAGCGACTTCCACCACTGCGAGCCGGTCTACGAGACCCTGCCCGGCTGGGAGCAGCCGCTCGATTCGCTGACGGAGGCCTCCGAGCTTCCGCCCGCGGCCCGGGCGTACGTCGAACTGATCGAGGAGCGGCTCGGCGTCGACGTCTGCCTGATCGGCACCGGCCGCGAGCGCGGGAGCGTGCTCAGCCGTGCCGACTCCGCTATCGTCGGAGCATGAACACGCGCGCCGCCACGAGCCTGATGATGGCCCTGCTTCCAGGGCCTCTCGGCGCGCTCTAGCTTCCACACGTCGATCGCGGCCCTCGCAGGGTCGTGACGCTCATCGGGTGGCCGGCTCCGCGGGGCCGGAGAGGAGGAACCGATGAGCAAGCTCTACGTCACCACCGCGATCCCGTACGTCAACGGCGACCCGCACCTCGGGCACGCGCTCGAGCTCGTGCAGGCGGACGTGCTCGCCCGCCACCGGCGCCTGCGCGGCCACGTGGTTCGATTCACGAGCGGCACGGACGACAACGCGCTCAAGAACGTCGGCGCCGCGCTTGCCGCCGGCGTCCCCGTGGCGAAGTTCGTCGCGAGCAAGGGCGATCGCTTTCTCGAGCTGGCCGCGCAGCTGCGGATCTCGAACGACGACTTCATCCGCACGAGCACCGACCTGCGCCACCGCCCCGGCGTCGAGCGGCTCTGGCGCGCCTGCGCGGAGGCAGGCGACCTCTATCGACGCGACTACGAGGGCCTTTACTGCCAGGGCTGCGAAGCCTTCGTCGACCGATCCCCGTGCCCGGAGCACGACGATGCCGTCGAGCACGTCAGCGAGCGCAACTGGTTCTTCCGCCTCTCGCGCTACCAGGAGGCGCTGCTCGACCTGATCCGGCGGGGAGAGCTGCGGATCGAGCCCGCCCAGCGCCGCAACGAGGTGCTCGCGCTCGTCGAGAGCGGCCTTTGCGACTTCAGCGTCTCGCGCCCCCGGGCGCGGGCGCACGGCTGGGGGATCCCCGTCCCGGGCGATCCGGGCCAGGTGGTCTACGTCTGGTTCGACGCGCTGGCCAACTACGTCAACTCGCTCGACTACGGAACCGGCGGGGCCGCAGACCGGGAATGGTGGCGGAGCGCGGACGAGCGCCTGCACGTGATCGGCAAGGGGATCATCCGCTTCCACGCGGTCTACTGGCCGGCGATCCTGCTCTCGGCCGGGGAGCCGCCGCCTTCGACGATCTACGTCGCACGACTACACACGAGCGGCGGTCGGCAAGCTCTCGAAGTCGCGCGGGGCGGGCGATGCGTTCGCGACGCTCGAGCGCTTCGGCCCCGAGGCGCTGCGGCGGTGGTTCCTGCGCGACGTCCCGAGCAGCGGCGACGCCGAGTTCCGTGAGGAGCGGGTCGCGGCGCGTGCCAACGAGCTCGCCGACGGGCTCGGAAACCTGGTCAACCGCACCGTGTCGCTTCCTGCGGGAGGCGCCCAGCCGGGAGAGTCCTCCTGGGACGCTCGGGGTCGCCTCGCTGCCCGGAGAGATCGACGCCGCGCTTGCCGGCTTCGACTTCCGCGCCGCGACGGAGGCGCTCTGGGAGCGGGTCGGAGCCGCGAACCGGTTCGTTTCGGCGACCCGGCCGTGGGAGCTGCCGGGCACCGAGCGCGCGAGCGTTCTCGGTGCCGTCGTCGAGGCGATCCGCGCAATTGCGCTCGAGCTGACGCCGTTTCTCCCGGACGCGGCGCGGCGGATCGTCCGCGTCGTCGACGGGCTCGATGCCGGGGAGGGCAGTCGTCTCTTCCCGAAGTTCGAGGAGGTTGCCTAGGCCCGGCCGCGCACGGCCCAGGCTCGCGCGGAGAGCTCGAAGCTGCCGGCGGGATCGCCGAGACGGCTTCGGCACTCCCGCTCCAGAGCGGCGCGGCGCTCCGGATCGAGCGAGGCGCAGTAGGCCCCGGCCGGCCCGATCCCGCTCAGGAACGGCTTCCAGCAGTCGTCGAAGTCCGAATAGGCAGCTTCGACTTCGAGAGCCGAGCTCGTCACGTCGGCGAGGCCCGCCTCGCGCCAGAGACCCGCGAGCTCGCCGGGCTGGGTAAACGGCATCTGGCTCTCGTCGGGTGCTTCGGGATCGAGCGCGAGCGCCGCGTCCCAGAAGGTCCGTAGCAGCGTCATGCCCTCGGCGTAGTCCCAGGTGCACGCGGCGACCGTGCCTCCCCTACGGACGACCCGAGCCATCTCGGAGACGCCTGCCGGGGCATCGGCCATGAAGTTGACGACGAGCTGCGCAAGGGCGATGTCGAACGTCTCGTCGGGCCAGGGCAAGCGCTCGGCGGGCGCGACGCGCACGTCTGTCCCGGCGATCCGTTTCGCGCACGCGCTCGCGAGCTCCTCGGAAGGATCGGCTGCGGCGACGGCTTCGGGACCCAGTCTCCGGGCAAGCTCATTCGTCAGAGCACCGGGGCCGCAGCCGACGTCGAGCGCCCGCACGCCGGGCTCGACTCCCGCGAAGTCGGCCAGCCGCGGCGCGAGCTCGCGCGAGTAGCGGCCGACGTACCGGTCGTAGGCGTCAGCCGAGACGGCGAAGCTCATCCGGCGTATTCACGTTCACGAGCAGCGCGGGGTCAAGCTCGACTCGCCGCACATCGAGCTCCTCGAGCGCGTCGCGGAGCCTCAGCTGCCGGTCCCGGAGCCGCCGTTCCAGCACCGGGAGCGCACTCTTCGCGTAGGCGCCGGGGAGCGGGCCCGTCTGCGTGACGGCCGCGTCCGCGCACGCTTCGGCGAGCTCGAGCAGGGCGGCGGCCGTGACGAGCGGCGTGTCCACGGGCGCGACGAGACAGACGTCCGTCTCGGCCGCGCGCAGTCCCGCCACCACCCCCGCGATCGCCGCGCGCGTCGGCGTTCCGTCGTCGAGGATGGGAAAGGGTAGGTGCAAGCCGTCTTCCTCCTTGCCGACCGCCAGCCGCTCGCCACACGCCTCGCCGAGGACGCGCCAGGCCCGCTCGGCCAGGGTCTCGCCGTCCAGACGTGCGAGCGCCTTGGGCGAGCCGAAGCGGCTGCTCGCGCCGCCGACGAGCAGGACGCCCGTCAGGTCAGGACGCGCCACGGCTCGGTGTAGACGTTCAGGCGGCCGCCGCGGGCGAAGCCGGCGAGCGTGATCCCGCGGTCGCGGCCGAGCTCGACCGCGAGGCTCGACGGAGCGCCGACCGCGACCAGGATCGGGCAGCCGGCAACGGCCGCCTTCTGGACGAGCTCGAACGAGAGCCGCCCGCTGACGCAGAGCACCGCTTCGGCGAGCGGGAGCCGGCCCTCGAGGAACGCCCGGCCGATCACCTTGTCCATGGCGTTGTGGCGGCCGACGTCCTCGCGCACGCAGCGGAGCTCGCCGTCCGGATCGAAGAGCCCCGTCGCATGCAGGCCGCCGGTCGCGGCGAAGGCGGCCTGGGCCGCGCGCAGGCGCTCGGGCAGGTCGGCGAGCAGCTCGGAGGCGAGACGAAGGCCGCTCTCGACCCGGGGGGCCTCGACCGCGACCGCCTCGAGCGCGCCTTTGCCGCAGACGCCGCAGGAGGAGCTCGTGTAGAAGCTCCGCCGGACGCGGTTGACGTCGAACGCCGGCGCCTCGACCTCGACCGTGTTCGCAGCGAGGTCGGCGGGCGGGGCCGCGGCGGTCGGGCTCAGGCCCTCCGTCAGGCAAAAGCCGAGCGCGAGCTCCTCGTCGTGGCCGGGCGTGCGCATCGTCACGGCGACCGGCTCGCCGTTGATCCGGATCTCGAGCGGCTCCTCGACGGCCACCTGGTCGCGCTCCTCGCGGCCGCCCGGCATCCGGACGACCTCGACGGGCGCAGCCGAGTAAGGCGGCACGTCGAGAGCTTCGTTCTCGCCGCCCATCGCGTCCCTAGCGTACCCGGGCGGGAATCGAATCAGAGGCCCGTAGAGGTTCGGGACTAGTATCGGCCCCGTGGACGTCACGATCCGCGCGGCGAGTCTTGACGATGCCCCTCGATCGCTCGCCTCCTGACCGGGCTCGGCTATCCGACGGAGGCGCACCAGGCCCGAGCTCGGCTCGAGCGGCTGCGGGCCCGAGCCGGCGACAGAGGTGCTCGTTGCCGAGAGCGCACCCTCGGGCGAGGTCGTCGGGCTGGCCGGCGTCAGGGCCGAGACGCTGCTCGAGCAGGATCCTCCGGCGGCACGTCTGCTTGCTCTCGTCGTCGCCGAGAGTCACCGGCGCAGAGGCATCGCGCGCCGCCTGGTCGAGGCGGCCGAGGTCGCGGGAGGCGCGCTCGGCTGCTTCCGGATCGTGCTCACCTCGGCTGACCACCGCGCCGACGCGCACGCCTTCTACCGCGCGGTGGGTTACGAGCAGACCGGCCGCCGGTTCGCGAAGGATCTTGCCGCCGGAGCCGATGAGTAGACTCGGCTCGTGAGGGTCCTGGTTGTCGGATCGGGGGGGCGCGAGCACGCGCTTGCCTGGAAGATCGCGCAGAGCCCGCGGCTCGAATCGCTCCATGCCGCCCCCGGGAACCCGGGGATCGCCCGGCTCGGCGAGTGCCACCCGGTCCGCGCCGAGGACGCCGAGGGCCTGCTCGCCCTCTGCCGCGAGCTGGACATCGACCTGGTCGTAATCGGTCCGGAGGTGCCACTCGTGGCGGGCGTCGCCGACACACTGCGCCACGCCGGCGTCACCGCCCTGGGGCCGAGCAGAGCGGCGGCGCGGATCGAGGGCTCAAAGGCGTTCGCCAAGGACGTGATGGACTCGGCCGGCGTGCCGACCGCCCGGAAGCTGCCGGTCGCGCGGCCGCCGTGCGTCGTCAAGGCCGACGGGCTCGCCGCCGGCAAGGGCGTCTTCGTCTGCCACACGCAGGAGGAGCTCGACGCCGGCCTGCGCGGCGCGGCCGCCATCGGCGGCGACGTCGTGATCGAGGAGCTCCTGGAAGGCGAGGAGCTCTCGCTGCTCGTCCTGACCGACGGGCGCGAGACGGTCACCCTCGCTCCCGCACAGGACTTCAAGCGGGTCGCGGACGGGGATGCGGGCCCCAACACGGGCGGCATGGGCTCCTATTCGCCGGTGCCGCGCCTGCACGAAAACGAGCTCGAGGAGCTCGTCGACACGATTCACCGGCCCGTGCTGGCCGAGCTCGCCCGGCGAGGCGCTCCGTTTACCGGCGTGCTCTACGCGGGGCTGATGCTGACGGCGGACGGGCCGCACGTGCTCGAGTTCAACTGCCGCTTCGGCGACCCCGAGGCGCAATCGATCATCCCGCGGGTCGAAGGCGATCTGCTCGGCATGCTGGAGGACACCGCCCTCGGCCGGCTCGAGGGCGCGGTCCGAGTCGGCGATGCAGCAGCGGTGACGATCGCGCTGGCGGCGCGCGACTACCCGGAGCGCAGCGACGACCGCGGAACGCCGATCGAGGGCGTCGAGGAGGCGGAAGCGACGGGCGCGCTCGTCTTCCACGCCGGAACCGCACGTCACGGCGGGCAGCTCGTCACGAACGGGGGCCGCATTCTGAACGTGACGGCTCTCGGGGACGATCTCGTCGCCGCCCGCACCGCCGCCTACGAGGCGGTCGACCGCATCTCGTTCGACGGCATGCACTTCCGGCGGGACATCGCACTCGCGGCCGCGGAGGGTCATGTCCACAGCTAGCCCGATCGTCGGGATCCTGGTCGGCTCGGACTCCGACCGCGAGAGGATGCAACCCGCCCTCGACGAGCTCGCCTCGCACGGGATCCCGCACGAGCTGGAGGTTCGCTCGGCCCACCGCAACCCGGACGCGGTCGCCGAGTATGCACGAACCGCGCGCGAGCGGGGTCTCCGCGTCCTGATCGCCGGCGCCGGCCTGGCGGCCGCGCTGCCCGGTGCGGTTGCCGCGCAGACCGACCTGCCCGTGATCGGCGTCCCGCTGCGCTCCGAGAAGAGCGTGCTCGACGGCCTCGACGCGCTGCTCTCGATCGTCCAGCTACCGCCCGGCGTTCCGGTGGCGGCCGTCGGCGTCGACAACGCCAGGAACGCCGCGATCCTCGCGGTCCGGATCCTGTCGGTTCGCTAGCTGGGCGGGCGGCTAGAATCGCGACAGTGATCCCGCGCTACTCCCGACCGGCCATGCAGGCGATCTGGTCGGACGAGGAGAAGCTCGCGCGCTGGCTGGAGGTGGAGCTCGCCGCGCTGGAAGCCGGCGCGGAGCTCGGCGCCGTCCCGGCGGAGGCGGCGCAGGCGATTCGCGAGCGCGCGCAGCCGGCGAGCCCCGAGCGCGTGGCGGAGCTCGAGGCGACTCTCCACCACGACACCGCCGCATTCGTGGACGCAGTCGCCGAGACCCTGGGCGCGAACGGGCGCTGGTTCCACCACGGCCTCACGTCCTCCGACGTCGTCGACACCGGCCTCGCGCTGCAGGCACGCGCGGGCGGCGCGCTCCTGCTCGAGGGCCTTGCGCGGGCGCAGCAGGCGGTCGTGCGGCGGGCGGAGGAGCACAGGCAGACGGTTTGCATCGGGCGGACGCACGGCGTGCACGCTGAGCCGACGACCTTCGGGCTCAAGCTCGCGGGCTGGGCGTTCGAGCTCGAGCGCGGACGCGAGCGGCTGAGGAGCGCGCTCGAGGGGATGCGCGTCGGCAAGCTTTCGGGGGCCGTCGGGACCTATGCGGCGACCGACCCGGAGCTCGAGCGGCTCGCCTGCGAACGCCTCGGGCTCGAGCCCGAGCCCGTCTCGACGCAGGTGCTTCAGCGCGACCGCCACGCCGAGCTGCTCGCGACGCTCGCCCTGCTGGCCGCCTCGCTCGAGCGCTTCGCCCTCGAGATCCGTCATCTGGCGCGCACGGAGGTCGCGGAGGTCGCCGAGCCGTTCGGCGCCGGCCAGAAGGGCTCGTCCGCGATGCCCCACAAGCGAAACCCCGTCGTCGCCGAGCGGCTGTGCGGGCTGGCGCGCGTCCTGCGCGCGAACGCGCTCGTCGGCCTCGAGAACGTCGCGCTCTGGCACGAGCGCGACATCTCGCACTCCTCGGCCGAGCGCGTCGTCATCCCCGACTCGTTCCTGCTGCTCGACTACATGCTCGACCGCTTCGCGTGGCTCGTCGAGGGGCTCGAGGTGAGGCCGGAGCGGATGCTGCGCAACCTGGAAGCCGGTCACGGCCTCGTCTTCAGCCAGCGGCTCCTGCTCGGGCTCGTCGAGTCGGGGCTCGAGCGCGACGCCGCCTACCGGCTCGTGCAGCGTCACGCCCTGCGAGCGCAGGAGGAGGAACAGGACTTCCGCGAGCTCGTGCGCGCGGACAAGGAGATCGCCGGTCGCGTCGACCTCGACGCCGCTTTCGATCTCGGCTGGTACACACGTCATGTCGACACGGTCTTCGAGCGGCTCGCCGCTCTGGCCGGGAAGGAGGAGCCCGTCCATGTCTGAGGCAGCGGTCCATGTCGGGAGCGGGAAGGTGCGCGAGCTGTTCGAGCTCGACGCGGAGCGGCTGCTACTCGTCGCGAGCGACCGGATCTCGACGTTCGACGTCGTCCTCCCGACCGAGATCCCGGACAAGGGCCGCGTGCTGACCGGCCTCTCCGGATTCTGGTTCGCGCGGACGCGGGAGATCGTCGCGAACCACCTGCTCGCTCTCCGTCCCGACGGGCGCTCGAGCGAGTGCCGGCGGCTCGAGATGCTACCGCTCGAGTGCGTCGTGCGCGGCTACCTCGCGGGCTCGGGCTGGAAGGACTACCGGGCGACCGGAGTCGTCTGCGGGCACGAGCTCCCGGAGGGGTTGCTGGAGTCCGACAAGCTGCCGGAGCCGCTCTTCACGCCGTCGACGAAGGCGCTCGAGGGGCACGACCAGAACATCGACCGGGCGCAGGCCGAGGAGCTCGTCGGCGCGGAGCGCTTCGCGGAGGTCGAACGTGTCTCGCTCGAGCTCTACCGCTTCGCCTCCGACCACGCCGCTGCGCGCGGGATCCTGATCGCCGACACGAAGTTCGAGCTCGGGGTCGACCGGAACGGCAGGCTCCTCCTCGCCGACGAGGCGTTCACGCCCGATTCGTCCCGCTTCTGGCCGGCCGACGAGTACGAAGCGGGCAAGCCACAGCCCTCCTTCGACAAGCAGTTCGCCCGCGACTACTGCGAGTCGATCGGCTGGGACAAGAACTACCCCGGCCCCGAGTTGCCGGAGGAGATCGTCGCCGGGACGCGGGCTCGCTATGTCGAGGCGTTCGAGCGGCTGACGGAGATCGACTTCGAGGACTACCTCAACGACCCCGAGGTGGTGCTTTCGTGAAGGCCACCGTGCTCGTCCGGCCCAAGCACGGGATCCTCGACCCGCAAGGCGAAGCGGTGCAGAGCTCGCTGCGACACCTTGGCTTCGCGGTCGAGGAGGCGCGCGTGGGCCGCGTGGTCGACCTCGAGCTGGACGGCGACGACCCCGAGCGCGCGCACGCGGAGCTCGAGCGGATGTGCGAACAGCTCCTCGCGAACCCGCTGATCGAGTCCTACGAGATCTCGGTGACGGACGGGTGAGCGAGAGCCCGCGGCCGAAGATCGCGGTCGTCGTCTTCCCGGGCTCGAACGACGACCGCGACGCGGCGCTCGCGCTGGAATCCCTCGGCGCCGAGCCGGTGCTCGTCTGGCACGCCGAGCGCGACCTTCCCGGCGTGGGCGCGGTCGTGCTCCCCGGCGGCTTCTCGTACGGCGACTACCTTCGCTGCGGCGCGATCGCGCGCTTCGCCCCTGTGATGCGTGCCGTCACGAGATTCGCCGCCGAGGGCGGCTACGTGCTCGGGATCTGCAACGGCTTCCAGGTCCTCTGCGAGGCGCGACTGCTCCCGGGTGCCCTGCGGCCGAACGCGTCGTTGTCGTTCGTCTGCCGCGACGTTCCGCTCGCCGTCGAGCATGCCGACACGCCGTTCACGACCCGCTGTGAGCACGGGCAGCGTCTCTCGATGCCGGTCAAGCACGGGGAGGGCTGCTACTTCGCCGACGCAGAGCTGCTCGCCGACCTCGAGGCGAACGGGCAGGTCGTCCTCCGCTACGTCGAGAACCCGAACGGTTCGGTCGCCGACGTGGCCGCGGTCGTCAACGACGCGGGAAACGTCTTCGGTCTGATGCCTCACCCGGAGCACGCCGTCGACCCGCTGCTCGGCTCGACAGACGGAGCGCTCGTGCTCGGCTCCCTCGTCGACGCCGCCCGCGAGCGCGTGCTCGCCGCGGCCTAGCCGCCGTCTCCTACGGGGGCTTCAGGCCCAGCGCTTCCGCCAGGCGCGGCCGTCCGACGAGGCCCGCCCGGAGCCGCTCGAGATCGCGCGCACGCAACGTCACCGGCCCCCGCCGCGCCGTGCCCGTCGTCGCGTAGGCGAAGCGCACGAGCTGCTCGCCGCCCGGCGCCTCGAGCAGCTGAACGAGTGAGGAGAAGCGCTTGCCTCCAGCGCGCTGGGCGACAGCCAGCTCCTCGACGAGCTCGGCCGGGCCCCAGGGTGTCGCCGCCTTTGCCATCACACCGACGGTAGCGGGGGAAACGTCACGGGTGTGAAACACACTTGTGTCAAGACTGTGACAAACGCGAGCCGAGCCCCCAGCTAGATTGAGCCTGTGAAACGGGTCAGCTTCCTCCTTCTCCCGTTCCTCCTGGCCGCCTGTGGTGGAAGCACGACGACCACGGCGGCGCAGTCGCCGAGAGCGACGACGAGCACCTCGACGTGCGAGCACCACGGAGGCGGAACCGAGCCCCGGAGCAGCTCCGCAAAGCCCGCGGAGACGCTTCTCCTGTCGGCGGTGCTGGTCGACTCGGACAGCTGCACCGACCGCCTCGTCTTCGACTTCCGGCCGGGCTCGGGCGAAGAGCCGGGCTACACGGTCGAGTACAAGCCCGCGGACGAGGCCCAGACCGAGGATGCCTCGGGCCGCCACATCTCGATTGCCGGCGACGCCTTCCTGGTCGTGCGGTTCGAGCCCGCGGCGACCGCCGACATCTCCGGAGCCACGCTCGAAAAGACCTACACCGGCCCTCGCAAGATCACGCCCGCCGGGATGAACTGGGTGCAAGAGATCGCGAAGACCGGCGACTTCGAGGCCGTGCTCAGGTGGACGATCGGCCTTTCGGAAGAGCGGCCCTTCACGGTCACGAGCTCCGGCTCGCCGGCGCGGCTCACGATCGAGTTCGGCTAGCCGCGAAGACCGCCGCCCACTGGTGCGCGTCGAGCTCGCGCGGGGCCAGGCCGGTCAGGCCGAGCCTCCGGAGCGTCCGCGCCGGCGCGACCGAGCGAACGCCGCGCCGAAAGCCTGCGGCCACGAAGCGGCGATAACTCTGCCAGCAGGCGTCCGGGACGAGGGGCCGGGCGCGCCGATCGAGCACCAGCACTCCCGCGTCGGTCGAAGGCGGCGGCTCGAAGAGGCTCCGCGGCAGCCGCCGTGCCAGCGAGGTCGAGTACCAGGCGCCCCAGACAACGTCGTTCAGCGTGCTCGGCCAGGGAAGCGAGCGCTTGACAGCCACCCCCCACTCGACGATCAGGTCGGCCCGCGCGAGCGGTGTACGCGGATCGTCGAGCAGGTGCCGGAAGATCGCCGTCGTCCGGTCGAACGGAAGGTTGGCGACGACCCGGAAGGGCTCGCGCGGGAGCGGCACGGTCGCCGCGTCGGCCCGCACGACCTCGACCTCCTGCCAGCGGCCGCGGAGGTGCTCGGCCCAGCGCGGATCGAGCTCGACCGCGACCACCTGTCGCGCCCGGCGGGCAAGCTCGGCGGTCAACCGCCCGCTGCCCGCGCCAAGATCGAGCACCAGGTCACCGGAGCTCACGCCGGCAGCGAGGACGAGCTCCTCGGCCAGCGCCTGCGTGCGGAGGAAGTGCTGGCTACGCGGG
This sequence comes from uncultured Actinomycetes bacterium, assembly GCA_963779895.1. Classification (GTDB taxonomy): domain Bacteria; phylum Actinomycetota; class Thermoleophilia; order Gaiellales; family Gaiellaceae; genus AC-32. The sequence continues at coordinate 525,083 of CAWAAD010000004.1, forward strand.
GTGCCCGGCGGACGCGCAGCTCGCGCGCGTCGCTCGGACACGGACCATCACCGTGATCGTCATAGGGCCCGCTAAATGATACGCATCCCGCTTGCAAGCGGCTCCGCGACGCGTTACGGTTCCGCCCCGTGCTGAGGCGAGCTTTGCTCCTGACGGTGTTCTGCCTGCTGCTGGCGGCGCCTGCCTCGGCCGGCCGGCCCGGATATGCCTGGCACGACACGCCGACGGGCACGACCGCTCACTTCCGCGGGCTCTCCGCCGTCAGCGCGGCGACCGCCTGGGTCAGCGGCTACACCGCGACCGACGGCGTCGTCTACCGCACCGTGAACGGCGGCGCGACCTGGCAGGACGTCAGCCCGCCCGGTACGGCCGGACTGCAGTTCCGCGACATCGAGGCGTTCGACGCCAGCCACGCGGTCGCGATGTCGATCGGCGACAACCCCGGCGACTTCCGGATGTACGTCACGCACGACGGCGGGCAGACGTGGGCGATCACCTTCGTGAACTCCGAGCCGACCGCGTTCTACGACTGCATGAGCTTCTTCAATCGGAAGAGCGGCCTGGCGGTCTCCGACCCGCCGGACGGCGTCCACTTCCGCGTGATCGCAACGAACGACGGCGGGATGAGCTGGCACGTCACCGGGCTGCAGATGCCGGAGGCGCCCGGCGAGTACGGCTTCGCGGCGAGCGGCGAGTGCCTCACCACCGACCACGGCCACCGCGCCTGGTTCGGCAGCGGCGGCGCGGCTGCGCGCGTATTCCGCTCGGACGATCGCGGCGTCAGCTGGACCGTCGCGCCGACCCCGATCGAGTTCGGGCCCACCGCCGGGATCAACGGCCTGGCCTTCAACGGGCAGCAGCGCGGCCTCGCCGTCGGCGGCGACTTCGCGGCTCCGACCGCCTCACCCGACAGCTTCGCGCGCACTTTCGACGGCGGCCTGAGCTGGGCCCTGCCGCCCTTCGCGCCGGCGGAGTACCGCTCCGGCGTGACCTGGGTCGACGGCCACACAGCGATCGCCGTCGGGCTCTCCGGCAGCGACGTCAGCACGAACTTCGGCGCGAGCTGGCAGCGCTTCGACGACGGCAGCCTCGACACGGTCGACTGCGCGAGCCCGACCGCGTGCTGGGCCTCCGGCGCCGGCGGCCGCGTCGCGCGTCTCGTCCGGACCCGCTAGCGGCGCTCGATCAGCTCGACCCGGTAGCCGTCGGGATCGCGGACGAAGCAGAGGCGCGAGCCGCCCTCGCGGATGCTGTACGGCGGGCGCTCGGGCTCGATCCCCTGGCCCGCGAGGCGCTCCAGCGTCCCGTCCAGGTCCTCGACCGTGAGCGCGACGTGCCCGTACCCGGTGCCCAGCTCGTACTCCTCGACGCCGAAGTTGTGGGTCAGCTCGAGCTCCGGCGAGTCCTGCCCCGGAACACCGAGGAAGTAGTTGACCGCCTCGTCCCGGATCGGCAGCTCGCGGCGCTTCTCGAGCCCGAGCGCCTCGTAGAAGGCGACCGACCGCTCCGGATCGGTGATGCGGTAGCAGGTGTGGATCAACTCCATATGCGGAAGCATTGTTCCAGGGAACCACCAACGAGGGAGAGAGATGGCGACGCAGACGGAACGGAAGTTCGAGACTCGGATCGACCTCGCAGAGGAGTCGCGCGACCGGCTCGTGCAGCTTTTGAACGCGCGGCTCGCGGACACGTTCGACCTCTACTCACAGCTCAAGCAGGCGCACTGGAACGTCAAGGGCAGCGACTTCATCCAGCTCCACTTGCTCTATGACCAGGTCGCGGAGAGCGTGCTCGAGTACGTCGACGAGATCGCCGAGCGCGCGACGGCGCTGGGGGGCCTCGCACTCGGAACCGTACGGCTGGCGGCAGAGGCCTCGTCGCTCGACGAGTACCCGCTCGACGCGGTCGACGGCATGGACACGGTCGCCGCGGTCGCCGACCGGCTCGCCGCCTACGGCGCGTCCGTGCGGGCCGCGATCGAGACCGCCACCGAGCAGGACGATCAGGACACTGCCGATCTGTTCACCGAGATCTCGCGCGCGATCGACAAGCACCTCTGGTTCGTCGAGGCGCACCTGCAGAGCTAACGGCCCCAGCCTGGCGGCGGGTCGCGGCGGCCCGGCTCCATGTGCCAGTAGTCGCGCGACTCGACGACCAGGCCCTCGTCGTCGAAGCGCAGGACCGAGCAGCCGGCGAGCGTCTGTTCCTCACCGTCCGGGGTCACGAGGATCGCCCACCACTCGACCGCAGCCCGGTCGCCCTCCTCGACAGGCTCGCCGAAGCGGACGTCCTCCGCCCGCGCCTCAGGGAAGACGCGCCGCGTGTAGGAGATCGGCGGCTCCGGCTCCCTGAAGGGCGCGGAGCGGAAGACGCAGTCCGGCGCGTAGAGCGCGGCCGCCGCGTCCGGGTCGCCCGCCTCCCAGGCGCGTCGATATCCCTCGGCCCAGCGCTTCCCGAACGTCGTGCCGCCCACGCACCTAGCTTACGAGGGTCTCGCGAAGGTCGCCACCACGTGGCCGGCGTCGTCGTACGCCGTGACCCGGGTGAGCCGAGCGCTCCTGTCGTGCGTGCCGAGGAAGAAGCCTTCGACCACCGGCAGGCGCAGCATCGAGCCGTCCGTGAGCTCTGCCTCGACCCGAGCCGCCGGCGGCGTGACCTGGCCGTACAACGTCATCAGCGTGGGATGCGGCTCGACCCAAATGTCGCCCGGCGCGATGTCAGACCCAAGCGTGGACCCGCGATCGCAGCCACCGAAGCCGAACCGGCCGCCCGGCAGAACAGGATCGTTCGCGAAGTCGATCCACCAGCATTGGCCACCCTGATCGCTCGGTGCGGCCCACAGGTCCAGTGGCCCATCGCTGGTCTGCACCTCCAGCACGCCATGCGCCTTGGCAACCTCGGCCTGCGGGAACTTCGCTCCAAAGCCCTTCCGTGCCGCCAAGTCGTGCGTCTTGTTCATGCCCCCGAAACTGCTCGAGACGGCGGGCGGAGCGGGCGTTCCCTGGAAGAGATCGGCGATCCGGCCGTGGAGGGCGACCGCCGTGGGCACGACCAGAAGCGCGAGCGAGCGCGGCGACGAGCAGCGCATAGCGTCGGCGCGTCCGGTGTGCACGCGGCGAGCACGTCGTCCCAGCCGTCTGCGCCGAGCCTCGAAGGGATCGACGAGCCCGTCGAGCAGGTCGTCGATGCTCATTTCCTGACCTCCGATGAGAGAGCCCGCCGCATGGCGCCGCGGGCGGTGGACAGAGTCGCGCCGACCGTGCCCGGGCTGATCCCGAGTGCGTCGGCAATGGTCGCGTAGTCGAGGTCGGCGAAGTAGTGAAGGAACAACACCTCGCGTTGCCGCTCGGTCAGCAGCTCGAGCGGAAGCCCGTCGCCGCGCCCGTTTCCCTGAGCCATGCCTGCTCGGGCACTTCGGGTAAGCCCGAGGAGGACGGTTGTCGGCGGCGGGCGTCCCGCGCGGCATTGACGACGATCCGCCAGACCCAGGCCTCGAGCGAGCCTCGGCCTCGATAGGTGCGGCGCTTCCGCACCGCCTTTGCGAACGCGTCCTGAACGACGTCCTCTCCGAGACCACGGTCGCCAGCGATCGCCGCGGCCGCCCGGCAGAACTCAGGCCTCGGGCGCGATAGAGCTCCTCGAGATCCGCGATCATCAAACGTACGACGCACGAGGCCGCCGGTTTCTTTACGGCTCCAGATCTTCTCGCACCAGGCCGTAGATGACGCCGTCGACCCACTCGCCGTGGCGGTCGTACGCTTTCCGGCGTACGCCCTCGCGGACGAAGCCGGCGCGCTCGGCGTGGCGCTGGGCGCGCTCGTTGAAGCCGTAGATCTCGAGCTGGAGGCGGTGGTAGCCGAGGTCGAAGAGCAGGTGCCGCTGGAAGAGGCGCGCAGCGCGGTCGGCGAGCCGCCGCCCGCGGAAGTCGGGATGGACCGCGAGCGAGCCCAGGTTCGCGATCCTGCTGCGGCGGTTCGCGACCTCGAACCCCATCAGTCCCGCCGGGCGGCCGTCGACCTCGATCACGAAGCGGCCGAACTCCTGCGGCTCGGCCTGCGAGCGCTCGATCTCGGCCAGCAGCCCTTCGCGGTCGCGCGGCCGAACGACGGCCATGAACGGCTCGACCTCCTCGTCGGTCATCAGTTCGGCGAGAAATCCCACGTCGCGCGGCTCGGCGCGGCGCAGGCGGAGGTCGCCCTCCTCGATCACGGCGAGGGAGCCGCGACTGGCGCGCGGCGGGATAGACGGAGCGCACCGGAGCCGAGCGCGACGCCGCCGAGGATCAGAACGAGCCCGGCGAGCTCCTCCCAGGTGAGCGGCTCGCCGAGGAGCAGCGCCCCGTAGAAGAGCGCCGTCACCGGCAGCAGATAGGTCACGAGGCTCATTCGCGCGGCGCCGTCCGTGCGCAGCACCCGGTAGACGATGATCTGCGCGATCGCCGTACCGAGCACCGCCAGAGCGACTACCGAGCCGCTGGCCTTCCACCCCGGCACGTGCGCCGGCAGCTGCCACAGCCCGAGGGGAAGGAGGACGACGAGACCGCCCAGCATCGACGTCGCAGCGAGCGTCAGGCCGCGCGTGCGCGCCACCAGCCGCTGGCCCCAGAGGCCGCCGATCGCGTAGCAGACCGAGGCGACGACCACCGCGAGCGTCCCGGCCGCGCCCCACCAGCCTCCCTTCGGGTGCACTCCCGCGAGCACGCCGACGCCGACGAGCCCGACGAGGAAGCCGACGAGCCGCAGGCCGCGCACGCGCTCGCTCGGCTTCCAGCGGATCGCGAGCAGGACGACGAAGATCGGCACCGTCGCGTTCGCGATCGCTGCGACTCCCGAGTCGATGTGCTTCTCGCCCCACGCGATCAGGGTGAACGGAATCGCGCCGTTGACGATCCCGACGCAGAACCCCTCCCACCCCGCGCTGCGCATCTCGACGGCGGTTGCCCGCCAGCCCTGCTGCGCCGCGAGCACGCCGACCAGGACCGAGACCGCGATCGCAAGCCGCAGCATGATCATGGTCGCGGGCTCGAACTCGCGGTCCGCGACCTTGATGAACATGTAGGACGCTCCCCAGAACGCCGCGAGCAGCGCGAGGTAGATCACGTACGAGCGCGACACGTCCCGAGGCTACCCGTCCGCGGATCTGGCAAAAGGGACCACGCCGCATGCACGCGCTACGGCGGTACCTGGCATTCCGCCCCGTACGGTCTACGGCCGGATCGCCTGCACAGCTCTGCGCGCGCTTCGCGTCAGTGCCTCCGTGATCGCCGGATCAGTGACGCTTGTTCGCGCCATCGCATACAGCTTCCGAGCCCGATTGCCTCGAGCCAGCTCGATCGCCGCGAGACCGCCGGCGAATAGAAGCTCGCGTCCTTTCCTGGTCTTGGCCAGGACGAAGAGCCCTTTGACGATCCACGGCATGACGATCGTGATACCCGCCAGCCGCCAGGTGAACCGCACCTACCATCCCCTTATGAGCGAACAGCCGCAGATCCATCGCCTCGATGCCGCGGATACGAGCCGGATCGTGCCCTTTGGCCGCGTCGATCTCGTCGAGCTGGGCGGCATAGCGTTCGACCGAGCCACCTTTCAGCCGGGCTGGCGCTGGTCAGAGCATCAGGAGGGCATCGACGAAGGCCAGCTGTGCTCGCAGCGGCACCTCGGCTATCTCATCTCCGGGCGGATGCGCTTTCGGATGGAGGATGGCACCGAGGCCGAAGCTGCTGCCGGCGATGTCTACTTGATCCCGCCCGGACACGATGCCTGGGTTGTGGGCGATCAGCAGTGTGCTGCGCTCGACTTGAGCTTCCATGACGGTGGCGCTCGAACGCCGAGCTGACCGGCTGCCCACAACCGAACCTCTAGCATCATTCCGGAACGGCCCAACGAGACGACGCGCGTCTGCCGGCTCAGCGATCCGTTGGGCGAGGTCTTCCAGCTGCCGGCTTCGCTCGCTCGCCGCGCGCGAAGTATCTCTGGAGCTGCAAGCCGCCTGTCCCGAGGGCGACGCCGGCGAGGATCAGCGCCAGGCCGCCGAAGGCCGAGGCGCCGAAGCGCTCGCCGAGGAAGATCGCGCCGTAGGCCAGCGCCAGCGGCGGGATCAGGTAGGTCACGAGCGACGCGTAGGCCGCGCCGGCACCGGTGATCAGGCCGAAGAAGAGCAGGTAGGCGAGGGCCGTCCCGGGGATGCCGAGCGCGACCACGGAGGCGATCGTCTTCCAGCCGGGCGTGTGCGACGGCGCCTGGACGACGGCGACCGGCAGCCAGACCAGCGTCGCGATCGCACACGACGCGAACGCGACGACGGTCGGTTGCGCAGGCTTCAGGTGGTGCCCGGCCAGCAGCCCGCCGAGCCCGTAGCAGAACGCCATCCCGACGACGGCGAGCGCGCCGAGCACCTTGCCCTCCGGCTGCGCTCCGACGAGCAGCGCGACGCCCACGAAGCCGACCCCGACGCCGATCAGCCGCGTGCCGGTGACCCGCACCTCGCGGAAGGCGACGAACGCGAGCACCGCGTTGAAGATCGGCACCGCGGCCTGGAGGATCGACGCGAGCCCGGAGTCGATCCGCGTCTCGCCCCAGGAGAGGAGCCAGAAGGGGATCGCGGTGTTGACGAGCGCGACCACCACGAGCCAGCCGGCGCCGGCGCGGAGCTGCCGCGCCGTCTCGCGCGTGCCGACGACAAAGGGAAGCAGGAGCCCAAGCGTCAGGGCCGCCAGCCCCAGCCGGCCCGCGATCAGCGTCGCCGGCGAGATCTCCCGGACCGCGACCTTGATGAACATGAAGGACGCGCCCCAGATCGCTGCGAGGGCGAGCAGCATGGCGAGGTGCCTACGACCCATGGGTCGCAGGCTAGCCACGGCGGACGCATCCACCGCCGACGCTAGACTCGTCTCTCTGACGAGGGTCTACGACAAGCCGCTGCATCGGGCGCTCGGCCTCACCGACGCGGAGTACGACCGAATCTGCGAGCTGCTGGAGCGTGACCCGAACCACTTCGAGCTCGCCGTTTTCTCGCTGCTCTGGTCCGAGCACTGCGGCTACAAGCACTCGGCGCCGCTCTTGCGCCGGCTGCCGAGCGCAGGCCCGCGTGTGCTCCAGGGACCGGGTGAGAACGCGGGGGTGATCGACCTCGGCGAGGGCGACGCGGTCGCGTTCAAGGTGGAGTCGCACAACCATCCCTCCGCGGTCGAGCCGTTCCAGGGCGCGGCGACGGGGGTCGGCGGGATCCTGCGCGACATCGTCGCGATGGGCGCGCGGCCGGTCGCGCTGCTCGACGGACTGCGCTTCGGCGCGGACGGCTGGGGCTTCCGCCGCGCGGTCGCGGGGATCGGCCACTACGGCAACTGCGTCGGCGTTCCGACCGTCGGCGGCGAGGCGGTCTTCGACGAGGCGTACGGAGGCAACTGCCTCGTCAACGCGATGTGCGTCGGGCTGCTGCCCGCCGAGCGGGTCACGCGGGCCCGGGCGCAGGGGACCGGGAACGCGGTCGTCCTCTTCGGCGCCACCACCGGCCGGGACGGGATCGGCGGCGCCTCGGTGCTCGCGAGCCAGGAGCTCGGGGAGGGCTCGGAGGAGAAGCGGCCGTCGGTGCAGGTCGGCGACCCGTTCACCGGGAAGAAGCTGATCGAGGCCTCGCTCGAGCTCGTCGAAGGCGGGCTCGTCGAGTCGCTCCAGGACTGCGGCGCCGCCGGGCTCGCCTCCGCGCTCGCGGAGATGGCCCGCGACGGCGCGGGGGTCGAGGTCCACCTCGACCGCGTCCCGCTGCGCGAGGAGGGGATGGAGCCGTGGGAGATCATGATCTCCGAGAGCCAGGAGCGGATGGTCGCCGTCTGCCGCCCAGAGCTTCTCGAGCGCGTCGAAGCCGTGCTCGAGCGCTGGGAGCTGCACCAGGCGGTGATCGGAGAGGTCACCGGCAGCGGCGAGCTCACCGCCTTCTTCGAGGACGAGCTCGTCGGCGAGGTCACGGCGTCGTTCCTCACCGACGACTGCCCGCGCTACGACGTCGAGCGGAGACCACGACGGGTCTCTCCGTCGGCGGCTACGAGCCCGCAGCCGAGAGCCGCAGACGTCTACGAGCAGTACGACCAGCTCGTCCAGTCCCGAACGGTGCGCCGCCCCGGGCTCGACGCGGCGGTGCTGCGGCTGCGCCCCTCGTGGCGCGGCCTCGCCGTCTCGCTCGACGGGCCTCCGCTCGGCGAGCGCGACCCGCGGGCGGCCGGGCGCGAGGCTGTCCTCGACGCGGCGCGTAATGTCGCCTGCGCGGGCGGTGAGCCGCTGGCGCTGACCGACTGTCTCAACTTCGGCAACCCGGAGAAGGCGGAGATCGGCTGGGAGCTGGCGGAGGCGATCGACGGCATCGCGGAGGCGGCTCAGGCGCTCGGGATCCCGGTCGTCTCCGGCAACGTCTCGCTCTACAACGAGACCGACGGGCGGGCGATTCCGCCGACGCCGGTCGTCGGCTGCGTCGGGCTCGTGCACGACGTGCGGGCCGTCCCGCGCGGCTGGCGGCCGGGCGACCGCGTCTGGCTGGCCGAGGGCGATGCCGTGGAGCTGATCGGGTGGCTCTGGCGGGCCGCGCCGCACCTCTCGCTGGCGCACGACGTGAGCGACGGCGGGCTGCGGGCCGCGCTCGCGGAGGCGTCCGCCTTCAGCGGCCACGAGTTCAGCGCCGAGGCCGAGGCGCCGTACGGCTCGGTCGTCCTCGCCGGCGCGAGCGTCGACTGGCCGCAGCTTCGCGAGCTCGGGACGGTCGTCTGATGTGCGGCGTGTTCGGGATCCGCGCCCCCGGCCGCGACGTCGCCCGCGTCACCTTCTTCGGGCTGTTCGCGCTCCAGCACCGGGGCCAGGAGTCGGCCGGAATCGCCGTCTCCGACCGCGGCCGGCTGACGGTGCTGCGCGACATGGGTCTCGTCACCCAGGTGTTCGACGAGCAGAAGCTGCGCGGCCTGCGCGGCGACACGGCGATCGGGCACACGCGCTACTCGACCACGGGCTCGACCCAGTGGTCGAACGCGCAACCGCTGATCCAGCGCGGCCGGGGGCGCACGGTCGCGCTCGGGCACAACGGGAACCTCGTCAACGCTTCCGAGCTGCGCGAGGAGCTTGCCGCCGAGGGCGTCACGCTCGGCACGACCTCGGACACCGAGCTGATCGCGGCGCTGATCGCGAACGACCCCGCGCCGCTCGAGGAGGCGGTCGCCAACGCGATGGCCCGGCTCGAGGGAGCGTTCTCGGTGGTCGCACTCTCCGAGGGCAAGCTGGTCGGCTTCCGCGACCGGCACGGCTTCCGCCCGCTCTGCCTCGGCCGCGAGGACGGCCACTGGATCGTCGCCTCGGAGAGCTGCGCGCTCGATCTCGTCGGCGCCGAGTTCGAGCGGGAGCTCGCGCCCGGCGAGCTGGTCGTGATCGACGACGAGGGCGTGCACGCGCGCCAGGCGGTCGAGCCGCCGGCCGAGGGCGGGGCGCTCTGCATCTTCGAGTTCTTCTACCTCGCCCGCCCCGACTCGAGGCTTTCCGGCGTCGAGGTGCACGGAGCGCGCCTGCGCATGGGCGAGCGGCTCGCGCAGGAGGCGCCCGCCGAGGCCGACCTCGTGCTCCCGATTCCGGACTCGGGCACGCCCGCCGCAATCGGCTTCTCGCGCGGGAGCGGGATCCCGTTCTCGGAGGGCCTGATCAAGAACCGGTACGTCGGCCGCACGTTCATCCAGCCCGACCAGGGCCTGCGCGAGCAGGGAGTGAGGCTGAAGTTCAACCCGCTGGCCGAGGTCGCCGGCAAACGGCTCGTGGTCGTCGACGACTCGATCATCCGCGGCACGACCACCCGCAAGATCGTCCGGATGCTGTTCGAGGCCGGAGCGGCCGAGGTGCACGTGCGGGTCTCCTCGCCGCCCGTGATCGGGCAGTGCTTCTACGGCATCGACCTGCCGGAGGAGGACGAGCTGATCGCCTTCTCCCGCTCGGTCGAGGAGGTGCGCGAGCACATCGGCGCGACCTCGCTCGCCTACCTGTCGCTCGAGGGCCTGCAGGAATCGACGCGGCGACCGGAATCGGAGCTCTGCCGCGCCTGCCTCACACGGGACTACCCGACGGCAATCCCGCGTGAGGCGGCGAAGCTCAAGTTCGAGAAGCTCGCCGGCGCTAGCGGGTAGCGGTCGTAAAGATCTCCTCGCGCAGAGCCGACCGGCCCCGGCGCGTATCCGTCCAGGCCGGATGCGCCGTGCCGGCGCTCGCGGCGAGCCCCTCGTAGTCGCCGTACTGGAGGGGCGAGGCCCAGGCCTGCGTCTCGTTCGAGGCAACCGTGGCGACGCGCCGGATCCGAGCCCAGGTCGCGCCGCCGGTCCTCGAGCTCGTGCAGGAGAACCAGGCGCGCCTGCGGCTGCGGTCGCCGGCGGTGTCGTAGAAGCAGGCCCAGAGCGTGCCGGTCGCCTGGTCGACGGCCGAGGCGGGCCAGAACTGGTCGGCTCGGTGCGACAGGCGGTGGCGGCGTGAGCCGATCACGGCGCGCCGCCCGACCGGCGCGCCGACGAGAGGGGCCAGCGAGCGGTCGAAGGCGGCGACGTAGACGTCCTGCGTTCCGTCTCCGGCCTGGTTCCCGTACGTGACGTAGACGCGTCCACGGAACGGCCCGCCGCTTCGGTCGACGCTCACGATCGGGTTCGGCCGCACGCAGCGGCGCGCCTGCGCGGGGATCGGCCAGCTTGCGGGGCAGGAGGAGCGGTTGCGCTTGACGTCCACGAGGCGCGCCTTCCCGAACGTCGTGGCGCCGTCGTAGGACCCTGCGATCAGGAGCCGGTCCTCCTCGAACGGGTGCCAGGCGACGTAGACCTCTCCTCCGGGGCCCGTGGCGATGCTCGGGTAGCCGCTGTCGACCGTCCCCGCGTCCACCCGGCCGGGAGCCGACCAGCTGCGGCCGCCGTCGTCGCTGTGGCTGACGACGATCGCGTGGACGTCCGAGCCGACGGCGCGCGCCCAGGCGGCGTAGACCCGTCCCCGGTAGGTCGCGAGAGCCGGCTTGTCGTTCGACTCGCCCTGCTCGAGCGGGCCGCCCACCGGCTGCTCCGGCACCTCCCAGCGGCCTGCCGGCCCAGCCCGCGTGGCGACGAAGAGGCCTGTCGCTGCGGCCGCCGGCCCGCAGGGGGCATCGCGGAGGAAGGCGAAGTATTCGCGCCCGCGGGAGTCGATCGCCAGTGCGGGGTCGCCGAGGCACCTGCCGTCGGGACGGTCCGACGGCACAGCCTGCCTCGACCACGAGGCGCCGCCGTCCGTGGACGTGTATGCGGACATCGGAGCGACGGCCGAGTTCGAGCTCGCGACGAGGACGCTCGGGTCGCTCGGATCGACGGCGATCGCGGCCTCGTTCTGCGGTCCTCTGGCGCGGGAGACGTCGACCTGCCGGCGAGGGCCGGGCGAGACAGCGGCGACCGGGACCGACGCCGTGTAGATCTCTTCGCCGCGCAGGGGGAGGTCCCGGGAGTCCGTCCACATCGGGTGCGCGATCCCACCCGCGACCGCGAGACCCTCGTAGTCGCCGTAGGCGAAGTCGTCCGCGCCCGCCCTCGTCTCGTCGGAGGGGACCCTCGCCACCGCCCTGGCTCGCGACCAGCTGTGGCCTCGGGCGCCGGAGACGCTGCACGAGAACGTCACCACTCTGCGCCGCGTGCCTGTGCCGCTCGAGTAGAAGCAGACGACGAGCCGGCCGCTCACCCGCTCGAGCGCGGCAGCCGGCCAGAACTGGCCGGATGCGTGCCGCTCCCGCGCACCGAGCCTCTGCGGTGCCCCTGCAGGCCGCAGGCTCGCGTCGTAGGCGGCGACGTAGACGTCCTCGCTCCCGTTCCGCGCGCGGTCGGAGTAGCTCAGGTACACGCGGTTGCGCGCCGTGTCGGCGACCACCGTCGGATCGGAGCGGATGCAGCGGAGCCGCTGCGCCGGAACCGGGCGCCCGTTCGGGCACTGCGGCGCGTCCCGCTCCCGCACCGGGCGGCGAACGTCCGCCGCGAACGTCTCACCGCCGTCCGTGGAGCGGTCGAGGAAGAGCGCGCCGCGGCCGAAGTCGTGCCAGGCGGCGTAGAGCGTCCCGTCTGTTCCGACCGAGAGGCTCGGGTAGCCGGCGTCGACGACGCGGTCGCTGACGAGCCGCGGCTCCGACCAGTGCGCCCCGCGGTCGTCGCTGTGGCTGAGCTCGAAGCCGAGCCGGCTGCCGGCGACCGAGCGGAACCACGCCAGGTAGAGGCGCCCGCGGTACGGGCTCGCCGGCTCGGTGTCCGCCGCCAGCCAGGGGTTGTCGTCGAACGAGCCGCGAGGGTCCTCGGCGAAGACGCTCGGCGACCAGTAGTGCCAGGCGGACGAGCCCGCGTCGCGGACCGCGAGGCGGATCGTCACGTGCTCGCCGCCCTCCTCGCAGGACTGCGCCGCCTGGATGAACGCGACGTACTCGTTGCCGGCCGCGTCGAAGGCAGGCGCGGGATCGGCGTGGCAGGGCGCGCTCACGCTGCCGGGCGGGCTCGGGAGAACGTCCGAGCTCCACGTGGCACCGCCGTCCTGCGAGCGGTAGACGCGCATGCCCGGGTCGCCGTCCGAGTTCGATGCAGCCAGAAGGTGCGAAGGCCGCCGCGCATCGGCGGCGATCCGCACCTCGGCCTGCGCGCCCGCCGCCGAGGAGACGTCGATGTCCGCGAGCCCGGCGCTCGTCGAGGACCGGCCGCCCCCGACGGCCAGGCAGGCAAGGCAGATGACCGCGAGCGACGCGGCGCGACCCATACGCACTTCTACACCGGAAGCCGCCGCGGCGTTCCGGAAGGAGGGCTGGGCCGGCCGAGCCGGCCCAGCCGTGTTCGGTTACTGCTCGAGCACGCGGCTCGCCTTCGCGATGCCGCGGCTGAGGAGGTACGCGGCGCCGACGATCGTCGACGCGAACGCCCAGTCGTTCGCGTTCCAGGCGTCGTCCAGAAGCAGGATCGCGAGGAAGATCTCGAGCGCGATCACGAACAGGAACTCGGCGTTGCCCGGGATCGGCATCCGCGCGCCGGACGGGATGCTGGGCATCCCTATCGACGGGCGGGTCGTACCTCCGGTCGGCTGCTCCGGGGGGGTCGTGGACATGCCTGTTTCTCCTTTCGTCAGGCCGCTAGGCCGGGGACGTGCACGATCTCCAGCTTGACGCCGTCGGGATCGTAGAAGAACACGGCGTAGTAGCCGGGCTGATACCAGTACTCCTCGGGCCCGCTCTCGATCTCGGCGGCCTGGGCACGGAGCCACTCGGCCCGCTCGTTGACGACGGAACGCGAGACCGCCTCGAGCGCGAGGTGGTGCAGACCGACCCGGTAGCGATCGTACGGCTCCGCGCTCTCGGTCTGCGCCTCGCGCAGTCCGATCGAGCAGCCCGGGCCCCAGAGATACCAGATCGTCTCGCCGCGCTCGCCCTGCACTTCGCTGACGCCGTGCCAGCCGAGCGGACCGAGCAGATCCCGGTAGAAGGGCAGGCTGCGCTCGATCGAAGAGACGACGAGATCGACGTGATGGACGCCCGCTGAGCGCATGCTGTGATCGCGGCAGATTTCCGCGCCGCGGCGGCTCTTCCTGCACAATCCGGGCGGGGGTGCTGCGTTCATAGATGTTCGTGTTCCACTACCACCTGGTCACGAGCCACGTTCGTGGCGTCGAGGCCCGTTACCTCGGCAAGCTCGGCTTTCACCTCGTCGCCCGTTACGGGCGGATCGGCGAGGACCAGGTCCACTACGAAGCCGGCGTCGGGTGGGAGGAGCTCGAGCGGGCGGGGTTCAGGCACCGGCTGAGCGAGCTCGAGCGCGGGGCGGTGAACGTCGTCGTCCAGCCGGGCCAGTGGCCGCTCCCGCGCGTCGACCACCTTGGGCTGGCGCTCGACGACGACGAGTTCCTCGACGTGCTCGCCCGCTCGGAGGAGCTTCGCTTCCGCGTCCAGGAGTACCCCGGCCGGCGGACGTTCATCGCGACCGACGCCGGCTACCGGGTGGAGATCCACCCGCAGCGGGACTGGATCGACGAGGTGCTCGGGAACGCGGAGGAGCTGCGCCTGTCGGAGCTCCAGCTCCGGGCCGACGATCCCGCGGCGAAGGCGGGCGCGCTCTCGCAGCTGCTGGAGCTCGAGGCCGCCGACGGCGAGGTCGAGATCGGCGAGACGACGGTCCGCTTCCTCGACGGCGGCCCGCGCGGGCGGCCGGAGCTCTACGGGGAGGTGTTCGCCTGAGCTTCTTCCCTAGCGCTTTAGACTCGCGCACGTGAGGGGCAGGACCTACGAGGAGGCGGGGGTCTCGCTCGCGGCCGCCGAGGACGTGGTCGAGCGGCTCCGGGCCGCGGCCGAGTCGACGCGGACGCCTGGGGTCGAGGGCTCCTTCGGCGGGTTCGCGGGCCTCTTCGCGCTTGACGAGCGGCGGCTGCTCGCGGCCTCGACCGACAGTGTCGGCTCGAAGCTCGTGCTCTCGCGGCGGGCCGGGCGGCTGCGCGACGCGGGGCGCGACCTCGCCGCCCACTGCATCGACGACGTGCTCACGTCCGGCGCGGACCCGCTCTTCTTCCTCGACTACGTGGCCGCCCACCGGCTCGACCTCGAGCAGGTTGCCGAGCTCGTCGAGGGCGCCGCCGACGTCTGCCGCGAGGCCGGCTGCGCGCTGCTCGGCGGCGAGACGGCCGAGCTGCCGGGCGTCTACCGGGAGGCGGAGCTCGACTTCGCCGGCACGTGCGTCGGGATCGTGGAGCGGGGCTCGCTGATCGACGGCTCCCGCTGCGAGCCGGGCGATGTCGTCCTCGGCCTGGCCTCGTCGGGGCTGCACACGAACGGGTTCTCGCTCGTCCGGCAGCTCGTCGGTGAGAGCGACTTCGACGCCGACCTCCTGCTCGCGCCGCACCGGCTCTACCTCGACGAGGTGCGCGACCTCCGCCGCCGAGCCGACGTCAGGGCGCTCGCGCATGTCACCGGCGGCGGGATCCTCGGCAACCTGACGCGCGTGCTCCCGGAGGGTGTCGGCGTCGAGCTCGACTGGGAGGCCTGGGAGCGCCCGCCCGTCTACGCGTGGCTCGACGAGCAGGGCGTCGACGAGGCCGAGCAGCGGCGGGTCTTCAACTGCGGGATCGGGATGTGCGCCGTCGTCGCGGAGGCGCCGCCCGGGGGACTCGTGATCGGACGCTTGACGTGATCGGAGTTCTCGTCAGCGGTGAGGGAACGAACCTGCAGGCGCTGATCGACGCCGCGCTTCCGATCGTTGCGGTCGCGAGCAACAAGCCCGGCGTGCGCGCTCTCGAACGGGCGGCCGCCGCCGGGATCGCGACGGCCGCCTTCGACCTCGACGACTACCCGGGCCGCGAGGCCCGCGACGACGCGATGGGCGAGTGGATCGCCGGGCGCGGGGTCGACCTCGTCGTCTGCGCCGGGTACATGCACCTCCTGCGCCCCTGCTTCCTCGAGCGCTTCCCCGGCCGCGTGATCAACACGCACTCCGCCCCACTCCCGCAGTTCCCGGGACCGCACCCGATCCACGACGTCCTCGCCGCCGGCGTGCCCGAGACGGCCGCGACCGTCCACTACGTCGACGGCGGCATCGACAGCGGGCCGGTGATCGCGGCCGAGCCGGTGCCGGTGCTGCCCGGAGACGACGAGGCGAGCCTCCGCGCCCGCGTTCAGGCGGTCGAGCACCGGCTGCTCCCGCAGGTCGTGCGGGAGCTGACCACGTGATCCGGCGCGCGCTCATCTCCGTCTACGACAAGTCCGGTCTGGCAGATTTCGCGCGCGGGCTCACCGACCTCGGGGTGGAGCTCGTCGCGAGCGGCGGCACGGCGGAGTATCTGCACCGGGTCGGGATCCGCGTCACGCCGGTCGAGGACGTGACCGGGACGCCGGAGCTCCTCGGCGGGCGCGTCAAGACGCTGCACCCGCGGATCCACGCCGCCATCCTCGCGCGCCGCGACCGGCCGGACGACAGTGCCTCCCTGGAGGAGCACGGGATCGAGCCGCTCGACCTCGTCTGCGTCAACCTCTATCCCTTCCGCGAGGTCGTCTCGCGGCGAGGCGTGAGCGAGGAGGAGGCGGTCGAGATGATCGACGTCGGCGGGCCGGCGATGCTGCGGGCGGCGGCGAAGAACTTCGCGCACGTGGCGACGGTGTGCCGGCCGAGCGCTACCCGGAGGTCCTGCAGGAGCTGCGGGCCGGCGGCGAGGTCTCGCTCGAGACGCGGCGCAGCCTCGCGGCAGAGACGTTCGAGGCCACCGCGGCCTACGACGTGGCGATCGCGAACTGGTTCTCATTCGCCGAGACGTTCCCGAAGTCGTTCCTGCCGGTCTTCGCCAAGGAGCTGGAGCTCGCC